>NZ_JABBGA010000003.1 GCF_012927165.1 Zoogloea dura | reverse complement strand
TCAGAACCGAGTACCCACACCTATCGGTTGTTCATCTTTTTAAAGAACTGCTGCATCAGCAGCGAAGAGGTGCGCATTATACAGAGCTTTTTGTCTCCGTCAAGAACTTTGTTTGCCGAAGCAGTTCGTCGAGTTTCGCCGAACAACAAAGCCTTGATTCGCAGGACCCGGAAACTTCTTCCAGACCCCCTCTCCACCACTCCAGCGCTACGTTTCCGTTTGCGCTGCAGCGAAGAGGTGCGCATTCTACAGAGCTTTAAAACCCTGTCAAGCATTTGTTTCCAGCAGAAAACCGCTCAAAAACAAAACCGCTCAACGCAGATTCCAGATCACATCCGGAACCCCCTCACCGCCTCAGCACTACGTTGCCGTTTGTGCTGCAGCGAAGAGGCCGAATTATATACAGCTATCAAATGGCGTCAAGGGGATTGGAAAAATAAATCCAGCTGAACTTCTGCATATATATACACGCCACCACATCCTTCACATCGATGCCAGCACTCGTCGCGGCATGCACTATCCACTGACGCCGGAGATATCTCCTTCTTGCCCCTTCAGGCGCAACTGCAGAGCAGGAGCTGAGCGCGCCGACACTACCAGCACCAGCTTGAGGGTGGCCCGGGTGGCACCGACAAAGAGGCGGCGCACGGCCCGTTCGTCGAGCTGCTCGAAGTCGATCTCGGTGAAGATCACGCATGGAGCCGCACGCCCCTTGAAGCGCAGCACTGAATCGATGAGCACATCCCCCGCGCTCAGCACCGGGTTGCCCAGCAGGTCGTAGCGGCCTGTGGGGGCACGCAGGGCATGCGGCCCAAGGCGGGTGAGCGGGGTCAGGACCGAATGCTCGCGCCCCCGATAGGTGATCACCGCGATCTGCGAGCGCTTGAAGCCGAGACCGACGGCGCGCGTGACGGCATGGGCCGTGATCAGGGCCAGCTCGTCCGACCCAGCATACGTGAGGATATCCACCTCCGGGCCGGCCAGCGGACTCCCCGCGACAACCGGGACCGGAAGCAGCGGATTGAGCAGGGCCAGGATGTCCCGCGGGCTGCGATAATTGGTTTCCGAGCGCAGGCACACCCAGCCGGGCAACACTGCCGGCGGTCTGCCGTAGAGATTCTGCAAAGGGTCTTCCAGCCACCAGGCGCGACCCTCCGGACGCAGGAAACGGAGCAGGTTGTCGGCCCAGCCGGCCTGGAAATCCTGCCCCTCGTCTACGATGATCTCGTCGAAGCAGTCGGCGACGGCCGGCGCATGGGCATCCAGCAACGCCTCCAGGCGGGCGAACGCATCCGGCTGGCCGAAGTCGGGCACCTGCCCGAGGCCCCGGCTGACCCGGTCGGCGAGCTGGTGGTAGGTGGCAACCTCACCGCCAGGCGGGGCGATCAAGGCGATGTGATCAGCCAGCGGACGGTTGTAGCACACGTACAGGGGACGCCGTCCGGCAGCCAGCGCATCCCGGAACGCGGCCATGGCCAGCTGGGTCTTGCCGGAGCCCGCGGTGCCGATCACGCGCAAGCGGAAGGGCGTGCATTCGATACGTCGCGCCCATTCGGCCAGACCACCGGAAAGGCGGGTAGTGAGCGCATCGGCCTGGCTGGCGATGGCATCGACCTCGGGCACCAGCCGCAGCAGGTCCGCCATGAAACGATGGATGCGTTCCCGGCGGGGCAACGCCTCTCCCGACACCGGCAGGATGGAACGGACGATGGCGGCCAGGTGTTCGCGCCGGGTCGCATCCACGATGCGTGCCGGATCGAGGCCCGCCGTACCGGGGCTGCGCACCGTGTAGTCGGGACAGTAGAGCAGCGCCTCGAGCGGTACCTCCTCACCCGCGCAGGCATCCCGCAGGCGGGCGGCCAGGGCCGACGCAGTATGCGCAAGCTGCACCTGCAGGCCGTGCCCCCTGCGGGCGTTGCGTGTCACCAGCCCGTCCGGGGACTCGGCCAGCAGGCCGGACTTCTGCTCGATCAGCAGGACCTTGCCGGTCGGGCCGACCACCGCAAAATCGATGTCGCCCGCCAAGGCATGGTTGCCTTCGGCGATACGGGTCCAATGCACGCCATGGTAGATGGCGTAGCGCTCGTCGAGGCCTTCGGCCAGCACGGCCAGCGTCTCGATTTCCCGCTGTGCGGCACCGCTCGCCTTCAGCTCCCGCCAGCCTTCGGGATGAATATGTGCCATGACTTTCGGTTAGAGTGGATTGGTGTGGAGGGCCACCAGCTGCGGCCCCGCCATTGTGTCAGCCCCTGCGGAGCCCGGCCATGCCGGCCGGGTCCGGTTTTCGAGGATACCGTCCGATGCGTTCGTTCTCCATCGTGCTGGCAGCTGCCAGCCTGCTCACCGCCCCCCTCACCCGGGCCGACACGGTCGGCTGCGTCACGACCGCCTGGAAGCTGGTGGGCGCCAATCACAAGATCTGCGTCGAGGCCTTTCATGATGCGAAGGTCCCGGGCGTCACCTGCCACGTGAGCCAGGCCCGCACCGGGGGCGTCGCCGGCAGCCTGGGGCTGGCCCAGGATCCTTCCCAGTTCTCGCTGGCCTGCCGCCAGACCGGCCCGATCAGCCTGCCGGCCAAGCTGCCGGAAAGCGAAACCGTGTTCTCGGAGGACACCTCGGTGCTGTTCAAGGAAACCCGTGTGTTGCGGCTGTGGGACAAGGCCAACAATACCTTGGTCTATCTGGCGGTCAGCCGCAAGCTGATCGACGGGGCGCCGGCCAACAGCCTGTCCACCGTGCCGGTCATGCCGTGGGGCAGCCGCTGACACCGCCTCGCCGATCAATCCGTCGCGCCGACCTGTCCGATGGGCAGGGTCACGGTAAATGTGGTGCCCTTGCCGACTTCACTGCTCACTTCGATGCGCCCATGGTGGCGGTCGACGATACCCCATGACAGGGATAGGCCCAGCCCGGTGCCCTGGCCGACCGGCTTGGTGGTGTAGAAGGGCTCGAAGACGCGTTGCAGGTCATCCGGCGCAATGCCCCGGCCGGTATCGCTGATGCTGACCCACACCTGATCGTCTCCCCGGCACCCGGTGCGGATGGTGATGTCGCCCTTGCCCTCGATGGCCTGGGCGGCATTGACGATCAGGTTCATGAACACCTGGTTGAGCTGGGAGCCGAGGCAATACACCTGGGGCAGCTGGCCATACTCCCTGATCACCGTGCAGTGGTACTTGAGCTGGTTTCGCGCCATGTTCAAGGTGGACTCCAGGCCTTGGTGCAGGTCGGTCCAGTGCCATTCCGCCGTGCTCATATGGGAATAATCCTTGAGGTCGCAGACGATCTTGCGTACCCGGTCGACACCCTCCTGGGACTCCTTGAGCAGCGAAACCACATCCTCTCGCAGGAAATCGTAATCGGCCTGGCGGCGCAATTCCCCGACCCTGGCGAAAGGCGCGGCATCGGCGCAGGCCGCAGCCCCGTCCGCGTAGGCATCGATGATGGCGAAGAGATCCTTGAGGTAGCCCTCCAGCGCACCCAGGTTTGATCCGACAAAGCCAACCGGGTTGTTGATCTCGTGGGCGACGCCCGCCGCCAGCTGACCCAGTGAGGCCATCTTCTCGGCCTGCATGAGCTGCATCTGGGCCTTTTCGAGGGCATGGGCGCCATCCTCGACCTTGTGGCGCAGACGCTGATTGTTGCGGAAGAGCATCTCGCGGGCGGCCTTGGCCTGCAGCTGGACCTGCACACGTGAATTGACGATAGCGGCGCGGACCGGCTTGTGGATGTAATCCGCGGCCCCCAGCTCGAAGCCCTTCTGCTCGCTCTCCTCGTCGATCATGGCCGTCACCATGATGACGGGGATATCCGCGGTCGAGGGCTCCCCCTTGAGGCAGCGCAGCACTTCGAAACCATCGAGGTCCGGCATCATGACATCGAGCAGGACGAGATCCGGACGGGGCTCGGCGACAACCATCTCCAGCGCCTCGAGGCCGCTGCCCGCCATGAGCACATTCAAATCCCCCGGCAGGATGCCCTTCAGCACCATACGGTTGATGGGCTCGTCATCCACCACCAGGATCGTGCGGCGGCGGGGCTGGGGCTCCGGGGCACAAGCGTCCTTCTCATCCATCATCGGACATCCATCAATAGAAACACAACGAATTTGGCAATTTATTATGATTTTATCGATTTATAGGATCGCCACGCTGTGTGATCTTACCCGGATCGACTGCCCTCCGGCGCTTTCGTTCCGGCGCTGCTGATGCTCGCTGGCGAAGATATCCCCCGCGGTTGATACCCATCAAGGCCGCCCGGTCTTTGAGCACCGGACAATCACCCCACACCCCCCGGAAGGTCAGGCCATGTTCCGCATATCCAGCTACATCCGCGAAGTCGCCGCCCCCACGCCCCTCGCGCCACGCCGCCATCCCCCCGGCCCCGTGGTGATCTGGAACCTGATCCGGCGCTGCAACCTCACCTGCAAGCACTGCTATTCGATATCCGCCGACAAGGACTTTGCCGGCGAGCTGGACACCGCCGAGGTCTTCCGCGTCATGGACGACCTCAAGGCCTTCCGCGTCCCCGTATTGATCCTGTCCGGCGGCGAGCCCCTGCTGCGCCCGGACATCTTCGAGATCGCCGGCCGGGCCAAGGCCATGGGCTTCTACGTGGGCCTGTCCTCCAACGGCACCCTGATCGACGAGCACAAAATCGACGCCATTGCGGCCACCGGCTTCGACTACGTGGGGATCAGCCTGGACGGCATCCGCGAGACCCACGACCGCTTCCGCCGCCTCGACGGCGCCTTCGACCGGTCGCTGGCCGGCCTGCGCCGCTGCCGCGACCTGGGCGTGAAGGTCGGGGTGCGCTTCACCCTGACCCAGGACAACGCCGCCGACCTGCCCGGCGTACTGCAGCTGGTCGAGGACGAAGGTATCGACCGCTTCTACTTCTCCCACCTCAATTACGCCGGCCGGGGCAACAAGAACCGCGCCGACGACGCCCGCCACCAGATGACCCGGGACGCCATGGAGCGGCTCTTCGATACAGCCTGGGACTGCGAGCGACGCGGCCTCGACAAGGACTTCACCAGCGGCAACAACGACGCCGACGGGCCCTTCTTCCTGCACTGGGTGCAACGCCGCTTCCCCACCAGGGCCACCCACATCGAGGCGAAGCTGATGCAATGGGGCGGCAACTCCAGCGGCGTCAATGTCGCCAACATCGACAACCTGGGGCTGGTGCACCCGGACACCATGTGGTGGCACCACACCCTGGGCAACGTCCGCGAACGCCCCTTCGGTGAGATTTGGAGCGATCTGTCCGACCCCTTGCTGGCCGGGCTCAAGCAATCGCCACGGCCGGTAACAGGGCGCTGCGCCGGCTGCCGCTACCTGACCATGTGCAACGGCAACACCCGGGTCCGCGCCCAGCAGCTGACCGGGGACCCCTGGCAGGAAGACCCGGGCTGCTACTTGGACAATGCCGAGATCGGCGTGGCCGAGGGCGAACGCCTCGAAGTGAAGCCCTGGATCCGCCTCGCCCCGGCCGCCTGAAGCCGAGCCTGACACCCAAGGCGCTCCGCCCCCTCTCTTCACCACGGAAGAACGCAGCATGAAAACCCTGCTCACCGGCCTCGCCCTCGTTGTGCTGGCCTGGGCCGCTCCCGCCGCTGCCGTGGCCCCCGCCCCCGAGCTGTACACCCAGCACTGCCTGAGCTGCCACGGCGCCGGCCGCCTGGGTGGCATGGGGCCGGCCCTGCTGCCCGAGAGCCTGGAGCGCCTGAAGCGCAAGGACGCCGTCGCCACCATCCGCGACGGCCGCGCCGCAACCCAGATGCCGGCCTTCGGCACCGTCCTGTCGGCAGACGAGATTGAGGCCCTGGCCGACTGGATCCAGTCCCCCGCCAGCCCGGCACCGGCCTGGAGCGAAGCCGACATCCGCGCCTCGCGGCTCGAACCCTACCCGCCCGGCAGCCTGCCCGACAGCCGCCAGGGCGAGGTGGCCAAGGCCGACCCGATGAACCTCTTCATCGTCGTCGAAGCCGGCGACCACCACGTCAGCGTGCTCGACGGCGACCGCATGGAGCGGATCTTCCGCTTCCCGTCACGCTACGCCCTGCACGGCGGGCCCAAGTTCACGCCGGACGGCCGCTACGTGTACTTTGCTTCGCGGGACGGCTGGGTCAGCAAGTTCGACATCTGGAACCTGAAGGTGGTGGCCGAGGTGCGTGCCGGCCTCAACACCCGCAACACGGCTGTCTCCAGCGATGGACGCTACGTGGCGGTGGCCAACTACCTGCCCGGCAACCTGGCCATCTTCGATGCCGACCTGCGCCTGATCAAACTCATCGACGGGCGCAATCTCAAGGGCGATGCGCGCTCCCGCCTGTCGGCGGTATATGACGCCGCGCCCCGCAAGAGTTTCATCATCGGGCTCAAGGACCTGCCGGAAATCTGGGAAGTCTCCTACGACCCCGCCGCCCAGCCCATCCACGACGGCTACGTGCATGACTACAAGATGGGCGAGGCGATCGCCACGCCGGGCTTCCTGAATCCGCGCCGCACCCAGCTCGATGAAGTCCTCGACGACTTCTTCTTCACCCAGGACTACACCCACGTCGTCGGCGCGAGCCGCGAAGGGCGCGGCCAGGTGATCAATCTGGATGTGCGGCAGGCCATCACCCGCCTCGACCTGCCCGGAATGCCCCACCTGGGCTCGGGCATCTCCTGGCTGCGCGACGGCCATCGCGTGGTGGCCAGCACCAACCTCAAGGATGCCCGGGTGTCCGTGATCGACCTGCAGGACTGGCGCACCGTGGCCACCATCCCGACCCTCGGCCCGGGCTTTTTCCTGCGCAGCCACGAGAACAGCCCCTACGCCTGGGTGGACTCGATGATGAGCCCCACCGCCCGGGACACCCTGCAGGTCATCGACAAGCAGACCCTCGAGGTAGTGG
The DNA here is from genome assembly GCF_012927165.1 of Zoogloea dura. Taxonomy (GTDB): domain Bacteria; phylum Pseudomonadota; class Gammaproteobacteria; order Burkholderiales; family Rhodocyclaceae; genus Zoogloea; species Zoogloea dura. Next base: position 358,517 of record NZ_JABBGA010000003.1, on the reverse strand, counting down.
CGCGGGTCCGCCCCGAGCCGGGCAAGACCTTCGCCCACGTGGAGTTCGACCGGCATGGCCGCTACCTGATCGCCAGCCTGATGGAGAAGGACGGCGCGCTGCTCTTCCTCGATGCCCGCACTTTCCAGGAGATCAAGCGCCTCCCGGCCTCCAAGCCGATCGGCAAGTACAACCTCTACAACAAGATCCAGCGTTCGGAAGGAACCAGCCACTGAAGCGGCCGGACGGCTAACAGCCCAGGTCTGCGCGCTTGGCCTGGTAGAGCCGGCGACGGGCGTTAAGCTGCTCGATGGTGGCCTGGGCGCGGGGTGTCTGCAGCGCAGCATCCGCATCGCGGACCACCTCGAGCAGCTCTTCGCAGAGGGCTTGATGCGCCTTCGGATCGAGGCTCCTGCTCACCTCCAGGCGCTCCGCCACCGGCGCCGGCTGGGGCACGTCGACCGGCGGCGCGACCGGCGGCAGCTCATCGGATGGCACGGGAAGCCGCGGCCCCAGGGCCCGGTAATGATCGGACCAGTAGGCGATACCCGTTGCGATCAGCAGGGCGGCAAGGAGGGCGGAACCTTCCCTCACGGTTTCATCTCATTCGGCATGGCGCGGAATGTAGCATCCGGATGCCCGGATCGGGGTGCCACGGCGCGGGCCGCGGATGTTCGACCTTGAGCCGGGTCAAGGCCCGGCGGCCCGGCGAGGGCCACTCTATGCTTCGTTTTCCTGCCATTGCCGCCCTGGAGGGCCGATCCGTGCCGACTTCCCCCAACCCCGTGATCATCGACGCCCGCGGCCTGATGCCGCCGGAACCCCTCAACCTGACGCTGGAAGCCCTCGACACCCTGCCTCCCGACGGCGAGGTGATCCTGCTGCTGTACCGGGAGCCGACACCGCTTTATGACGTTCTGCGCCGCAATGGCTACACGCATCGCACCGAGGTGAACAGCGATGGCGAATTCGCCATCCACATCCGCCACGCCGGCGCCGACTGAGGCCGCCGCCGGCCTAGTCGTGCTCGGCCAGGCGTGCCGCGTCGTGGATCACGATGTGCTTGCCCTGCACCGAAATGAGGCCGGCATCGGACAGCTCGTGGAAGATCCGCGACAGGGTCTCGGGCGTCAGGCTCAGGCGGGAGGCGATCACCTGCTTGCTGGTCGGCAACTCAACAGCGTGCTCGCCCTTGGGCACACAGGGGGTGCTTTCGGCCAGTTGCAGGAGGTAGCCGATGACCCGCTGGGTGGAGGAACGCAGGGCGTAGGATTCGACGTCCCGCACCATGGTGTGCAGGCGGATCGACATCCCCGCCAGCAGCTTGCGGGCAAAGCGCGGATCCTGCTCGATCTGGCCGAACACCGCACCGGAACCGATGTGCAGCACCAGCGTGTCGGCCAGCGCCTCGCCCAGCACCGGGTAGGGCTGGTCAAGGAACATCACCGCCTCGCCGAAGCTCTGCAGGGGCCCGAGGATCTCCACCACCTTTTCGTTACCCTGGGCGGAGGTGAAGGCCAGCTTGACCTGCCCCCAGACGACCAGGAAAAAGCCCTTCGGCTGATCGCCCCGCTGGAACAGGCGATCGCCTTTCTGCAAACGCCTTTCCCGGGTGGCCGCCGCCATGTGGGCCAGATCTTCGGGAGACAGGGCGCTGAACAGGGGCATGCGGCTCAACAGGCCGGGAATGTCGATTTTGTCGGTGGACATGCTGGAACCCTCAAAAAAACGCCGGGCCGCCCCAAGTATGCTTGCCCCCACGAGGGGGCGGGCGGGATGCAACCCGGGATTCTAACCCTGTCCCTCCCCCTGAGCCGATTTCCGGCCCCCTTCTAACCCCCCCGGTCAGCGAGCTACCTCCTAATGGATAATCCTGCCTCCCCTGCCCGCAGCGGCCCCCCCAGCAACATCCTTTTCGCGGCCCCTCACCGCCCCTTCTTCCTGGCGGGCGTGCTTCAGGCCACGCTGGCCTTCGTGCCCTGGGTGTGGGAGCTGCTCTCCCGCATCACACCGCTGCCGGCTCCCGTGTGGCCCTGGCCGCCGGGCTGGGTACACGGCCTGGTGGCGGCCTATGGCATCTTTCCCTTCTTCGTCTTCGGCTTCCTGCTGACTGCGATGCCGCGCTGGCAAGGGCTGGCCGACACCCCCGGCAGCGCCGCGAAGCGCCCCTGGCTGCCTCTGGTAGCGGGCTGGCTGGGCTTCTATGCGGGGCTGGCACTGGACCTGGCCGCCCTGCGCGTCATCGGCCTGCTGCTGGTCACCGTCGGCTGGGGGCTGATGCTGGTGGCCCTGAAACCGGTGGCCTTCGCCCCCGGCAAACCGCGCCTGCACCCCGCCACCGCCTGGTATGCCCTGGCCGCCGGCACCCTGGGCCTGCTTGCCTGGACGGGCTTCGCCGCATCGGGCAACCCGCTGCTGGCCCGGATCGGTATCGAGGCCGGCCTGTGGTGGCTGCTCGCCCCGCTGTTCACGGTGGTCAGCCACCGCATGATTCCTTTCTTCTCGGGATCCGTGCTGCCCGCCTACACGCCCTTCAAACCCACCTGGACGCTCGCCGTGCTGCTTGGTGCCAGCGTGCTCCACGGCGCCTTCGCCATGGCCGACCACGCCGCGTGGTCGTGGCCGGTGGACCTGGTCGCCGCCGCCACCGCGCTCTGGCTGAGCTGGAAATGGCAGTTCCGGCGCAGTTTCGCGGTGCGCCTGCTGGCCATGCTGCACCTCGGCTTCCTATGGGTGGGCATCGCCTGGCTGCTGGCCGGCCTGCAGGGGCTGCTCCATGTGGCGGGCATCGACACCCTCGGGCTGGCGCCGCTGCATGCGCTGGCGGCCGGCTTCTTTGCCACCATGACCCTGGGCATGGTGTCGCGGGTCAGCATGGGACACTCGGGACGCCCCCTGGTCGCCGACGGCCTGACCTGGCGGCTCGGCCTGGGGCTGCACGGGGTGGCCACCCTGCGCGTGCTGGCCGATGTCGTGCCGGCCGCCCACGGAGTCTTCGCCGCCCTCGCCGGCATCGGCTGGCTGATCGTCTTCCTGCCCTGGGCCTGGCGCCTCGCACCGATCTACCTGCGCCCCCGGGCGGACGGCAAGCCGGGCTGAAGAGACTTGTCCGGGCACGGCGGTCCCCCTGGTCCCGCCGCGCCGACTTGGCCGGCCTGCCCGGGCAGGCACGGGGGTGCGCCTTCGTCATCATTTCGTGCGAACATTCGCGACCGGAGCGCCGCGAGGCCGCCGATTCCGCCACAACCGATGACACCCCTATGGAATTCCTGACCGACCCGCAGTTGCTGATCGCCTTCCTCACCCTCACCGCGCTGGAGCTGGTGCTGGGTATCGACAACGTGATCTTCATCTCGATCCTGGTGGATAAACTGCCACCGGAAAAACGCGCCTTCGCCCGCCGCCTCGGCCTGTTCCTGGCCATGTTCATGCGTATCGGCCTGCTGATGGTGCTGTCCTGGCTGGCCGGACTCACCGAGCCCATGGTCACCGTGCTCGACCACGGCTTCTCCGGCCGCGACCTGATCCTGCTGGCCGGCGGCCTGTTCCTGGTCTGGAAGAGCACCCAGGAGGTCCACCAGCTGATGGAGGGCGAGGAAGGCGAAGCCTCCAGCGCCGTGCAGGCCACCTTCGGCGCGGTGATCATGCAGATCATCCTGATCGACATCGTCTTCTCGCTGGACTCGATCATCACCGCCATCGGCATGGTCAACAACCTGCAGGTGATGATCGCCGCGGTGGTCGCCTCGGTGGGCCTGATGATGGTCGCCTCCGGCCCGATCGGCGAGTTCGTCTCCCGCCACCCCACCGTGAAGATGCTGGCCCTGTCCTTCCTGCTGGTGATCGGCGTGGTGCTGATTGCCGACGCCTTCGGCCATCACGTGCCCAAGGGCTACATCTACTCCGCGATGGCCTTCTCGGTGCTGGTGGAAATGCTCAACCTGCGCATGCGCACGAAGCACGCCGCCAAGTCCGAGCCGGTCAAGCTGCATGAGCCCTACGTACGCGAGGGCGGCAAGCAGTGACGGCCCCCTTCGGGCCGCTGACTCCGGATTTCGTTCTGACTGCGGTGGAGGCCACCGGCCTGCGCTGCGACGGCCGGCTGCAGACCCTCAACAGCTACGAGAACCGGGTCTACCAGGTCGGGATCGAGGACGCAGCGCCCCTGGTGGTCAAGTTCTACCGCCCGGAACGCTGGCGCGACGAGGCCATCCTCGAGGAGCACGGCTTCCTGGCCGAGCTGGCGGAGGAGGAGATCCCCGCCGTGCCCGCCCTGGACATCGGCGGACACAGCCTGCACCACCACGAAGGCTTCCGCCTGGCCCTGTTCACCCGTCGCGGTGGACGCGCCCCCGAACTGGACGACCCGGCGGTGCTGGGCTGGCTGGGCCGCTTCCTGGGGCGCATCCACGCGGTGGGCGCCCGCCGCCCATTTGTCGACCGGCCCGACCTCACCCTCCGCAGCTTTGGCGAGGAACCGCGGGACGAACTGCTGCGCAGCCCCTTCCTGCCACCGGATCTGCGCAACACCTGGCAATCGGTGGCAGACCAGGCCCTCGACGGCGTGCGGCGCTGCTACGAACGGGCCGGCGTGCTGCCGCAGATCCGCCTGCACGGCGACGTGCATGGCGGCAACGTGCTATGGACCGATGCCGGACCGCACTTCGTGGATTTTGACGATGCCCGCAACGGGCCGGCGATCCAGGACCTGTGGATGCTGCTGTCCGGCGATGCGCCGGCGATGGCCCGCCAGCTGGACCACGTACTGGAAGGCTATGAGCAGTTCGCCGGATTCGACCCGGCCAGCCTGCACTTGGTGGAAGCCCTCCGCACCCTGCGCCTGATCCACTACGCGGCGTGGATCGCCAAGCGCTGGGACGATCCGGCCTTCCCGGCGGCTTTCAGCTGGTTCGACAGCCCGCGCTACTGGCAGGACATGATCCTGGCCCTGCGGGAGCAGGTCGCCCTGATGGACGAGTCGCCACTGACGCGGCAGTTCTGAGGCACTACCGGGATTGTTGGGGTGGCTTCAGCCCCCCTGCCGGGTACTCAGCCTGCGGCCGCCTCGGCCTGGACTTCCCCGGCGCGGAAGGCGTCCAGCATACGGCGCAGGCGGCCGGCGTCCTCGTCCGTAAAGCCCTGCTTGAAATCGGTCAGCACGAGGCGTGGCCGGGTCGGCCAGTTGCCGGGGGCATCGTCGATGGCCAGCCACTGGGCATCCGGGGCCCGGCGCTCCAGCCACTGGCGGGCTTCCCGCTCACGCAGGCCGTAGAGCTCGTTCGGGTTGCGGGGAAAGATGGTGGGGGAACAATCCACCACCCGCGGGCGGATGTCCTCGGCAAAGCGGGCCGCCAGCTTGGTCAGGGAAAACAGGGTCCGCCAGTCCGACGCGATCACCACCCGGGTCTCCGGATACTCCCGCAACACCGACTCCAGCAGCGGCAGGCAGCGGAAATCCTCCGCTTCACCCCACGGATGGGTCACCCCGTCGAAGTCGAGGAAGACATAGACCGGGCTTATCGCGGCGGTCTCGGCCGGCAAATTTTCGGGCGTTTTTTGATGCATCGCAACACGGGCCCTGTGGAATATCGGAAACTCGTCGTTAACCGAATAATGACTACGCAACAGTCACCTTGCACTATTCTAAGGTGAGCCGATGTTGCAGCGCAGTACTATTTCTCGATCCAACGGAGTGAATACATGAAACCTATCATCAACCTCGAAGGCAAGGTGGGCTTGATCACCGGCATCGCCAACGAAAAATCCATTTCCACCGGGGTCGCCGAATCGTGTATCGAGGCCGGCGCCAAGGTTGTCATCACTTACCAGAACGAGAAGACCCTCGCCTTCCTGGAGCCCATCGTCTCCCGCCTGGGCGTCGAAGACGTACTGCTGCTGGACGTGACCAAGCCCGAGACCATGGACGAGGTCTTTGCCACGATCGACGCCAAGTACGGCAAGCTCGACTTCGCCATCCACTCCATGGCCTTCGCCAAGCGCGACGACCTGCACGGTCGCGTGGTGGATACCTCGCCGGACGGCTTTGCCCTGGCCATGGACGTGTCCACCCACTCCTTCGTGCGCCTGGCCCGCAAGGCCGAGCCCTTGTTCGAAAAGGCCGGTGGCGGCTCACTGATCACCATGACCTACCTCGGCAGCGAGAAGGTCATCGCCAACTACGGCGTGATGGGTCTGTGCAAGGCCGCCCTGGAAGCGGCCACCCGCTACATGGCCTTCGAGCTCGGCCCCAAGAACATCCGCGTCAATGCCATCTCCCCGGGCCCGCTGATGACCCGCGCCGCCTCCGGCATCGCCGGTTTCGACGGTCTGATGGCTGCAGCGGTGGACCGCTCCCCGCTGCACCGCCTGGTCACGCCGGAAGATATCGGCGCTCTCACCGCCTTCCTCGTCTCCGACGCTGGCCGCAATATGTCCGGCGGCGTACACTTCGTGGATGCAGGTTACAACATCATCGGATGACGAACGTCGATCCACGATGATCGACCGAGGCAGCGCCGGGCTCGAACAGGGGGCTGAAACCCCCCGTATCGCCGACCCGGTGCCTGCCCATCCCCTGCTGGACGGTCTGCCTGAACTGGGGCGGGGGGAATCCTCCATCGTCCTCGATCCAGGCGACGGCCAGCGGGTCTTCAAGGTGGTCAGCTCCCCCGCCGACTACTACTACCTCGCCGCCGACGACCGGCCGCAAGGCATTCACTTTCCCCGCCTGATCGCCGACCACGGCGTCATCGGCAAATCCAGTTCCGGCTATTCCTTCCGCCTGCTCGAGATCGAGCGCCTGCAGCCCGTCTCGGGTGAGGCCGAAAGTCAGGCCCGGCGCCTCTCCGGCGCCTACTGGGAAGGGTGCGAAAAATGGGCCAACATGGGCGTCAACCGCGGCCGCCTGGCCCTCTACCACATCACCCAGGCGCCCCCGCCGGAGCTCCCCGCAAGCCTGGTCCAGGCCATCGCAGCGCTCTCCGACTTCATCGAGGAATACCCGGTGCAGCCGGACATCCTGAATCCCTACAACCTGATGATGCGCGCCGACGGCACCCTGGTGCTGTCCGATCCGGTGTTCCTGCCCTGAGCCTGCAGGAGCGGCTTCAGCCGCCCCTGCATGGACCTGCACGCCCCCTCAGATCACCGCGTCCTTCACCTCGCCGCCCAGCACTTCGAGCAGGGCCGGGATCAAGCGGCCCAGTTCGCCGCTCATCAGGGCAAAGTCGGCCTGCATCTGCATGTCGACGGCATCGGCCTGACGCTCGGCCTCTTCCTTGATCACGTCGAGGAAGGCGACCCGCTTGATCTCCATCTTCTCGGTGAGGATGAAGGAGACCCGGTCATCGAAGGTCAGGGCCAGGCGGGTCGGCAGCTTGCCGGCGGCCAGGTGGTCCTGCACGTCCTTGCCGTCGAGGGCGTGGCGCACGTAGCGCACCGCGGCCTTCTCGTCGGTCACCGCGCGCAGCTCGCAATCCAGGTCGATGGTGAAGTTGCCGGTGGCCTCGTTGGCGACGAGCCAGCCGGTCATCACCGACACCGGCGACAACTCGGTCTTGACCATCTTCACCGGCAGTTCGTCCAGGGTGTCGCGCAGGGCGTCCAGCACCTCCTCGGCGCGCGCCGGGCTGGAGGCGTCGATCACCAGCCAGCCGCCGATCGGGTCGATCCAGGTGTACACCTTGCGACGGCGGGTGAAGGCGCGGGGCAGCAGCTCCTGCAGCACTGCCTCCTTGATCTCCTTCATCTGCTTGCGGCCCGGCTTGAAGCCCTGCTGAGCCTCGATCTGCTCGGCCTTGTCAGCGGCCACTTCGTTCACCACCGAGGACGGCAGCAGCTTCTGCTCGACGGTCAGGGCGAGCAGAAACTGGCCCTGCACCGCCAGCACGAAGCGGTCATCCTTGGTCGGCGAGCTCCAGCCCCGGGTCGCCATGTCCTGGCTGCCACAGGGCACGAAAGGCCGCGCGGCGAGCTTTTCGTTGAGGGCCTCGAAGCTCAGGCCCCAATTCACGGGGAGGCGGTAGATCTGGAGATTGCGGAACCACATGGCGGCGAGTAATCCGTACTGAAGGAAAAGAGGCGGCATTGTAGCGGCTCGCCGCGGCGGCGCCAGACCGTTCGGCGGATGTCCATGACGTTGACACTCTGAAATGCAGAGTTATAAACTCTGAATCACAGAGCAAATGCCGAAGGAATGAGTCCACCATGGCCGACCCGATCACCCGCCAGCTCGACAGCATCCAGTCCATGCTCGTCCGCGGCCAGCGCAACCTCCGCATGGAACGCCACAGCCTGGTGTTGTGGGGCCTCGCCGGTGCCGGCCTGTTCCTGTCCAGCGACCTCATCCTGACCGCCGAACAGATCCCCGACACGACCCGGCGGGCTCTCGCCTGGCTGGCCTGGATCGGCCTGGTGCTGGGGGGGGCCGGCTGGGTCGACTGGCACCTCACCCGGCGGGTCAAGGCAGCCCGCGACGAGACCTGGTCCTTCATCCATCGCCAGGTGGTCAAGCTGCTGTGGCTGCTGATGGGCATCGGCACCCTGTTCACCTTCGCCACCTTCTTCTTCGGCGGCGCCTACATGCTGTGCACCGTCTGGCTGGTGATGATCGGCCTGTCCCTCTACGTGCATGGCCTGTTCTCGGAAGAAGTGCTGGAGTGGGCCGGCGGCATCATCATCGCCATCGGGGTGGCCGGCCTGGCAGCGCGGCTGCCCTTCGAGACCATGAAATGGATCGCCGCATCGGTGTTCGGGCTCGGCCTGCCTCTGCTGTCCCTGCTGCTCGACCATGGCCGCGAGCGCCCCTTCGCGCTGCGCCTGGCCCAGGCGGCCGGGTGGTCGGTGGCAGTGCTGGCCGCCCCCCTGCTCGGTCACCGCTACGCCTCGGGCCTGATACCGCCGGAGGCGCCGATCAGCTCCCTGGCCGCCTTTCAGGCCGGCGCCAGCACCGGCGGCCTGCATATCGTCAGCCTGCCCGCCGGGACCCGGGTGCCTGTCCGGGTGGACGTCTCCGGCGACCTGTTCCGGCCCGCGCCCGACGCCATCCTGCCCCTGACCCTCGACCAGCCCCTGGAGATCCTCCTGCGCGACGGCCAGCCCACCGGCGACGTACGCGCCCCCGGCGGCCCCTGGGTGCTGGCCCGGGAAACCCACTGGATCTCCATCCCCTGGATGAAGGCCAGCCTCGATCCAGCCCACGGCCCACAGGTGGAATCCGCCCTGGTCGTGGACTTCAAGGGCGGGGCCGCCCGCCAGTGAGCATCACCCCTTTCACCACAAGGAGTTTCACCATGATCCTGCGTCTCGCCACGGCCGCCCTGGCCACCCTCACCCTCGCCGGCTGCGCCAGCTTCGGCGCCCCCACCGCAGACGAACTGGACCGCCTGCCCGTCGTACGTTTCGGCGACGCCGCTCCGGCCGGCCAGCCCTACATCCTGCTCTACCCGGCCGGCGCGCCCCTGCCGGTAGAGGCCCTCATCCATGGCAGCCTCCTCGAGGGCGAGGCCCGCAGCACCCTCACCGTGCGCACCCGCCAGGACCTCTACACCTACAAGCACTGGGCCAGCCTCGACGGCAAGAACTGGAAAGCCGGCCACGATGTGGTGGGCGGCAACTTCGAAATCCGCGTGCCCGGCGAAAAGGACGGACGCAATCCGGGCTCGATGCGGGCAGAATTCAACCTGAAATAAGAACCGATGCCCGCCACCACGCGGGCCACCCCGCCCATGGAAGCGCTCGACCCCCTCCTCCACCAGCCCCTGCGCACCCAGCTCGCCGCCTTCCTGGCCGGGGCCGGGGAGGCCAGCTTCAGCGAGCTCAAGCAGAATCTCGGCGTCTCCGACGGCAACCTGGAGTCACACCTCAAGAAGCTGATCGCGGCCGACTACGTGTCCCTGCGCCGCAGCGAGGGCCCCGGCCGGGCCCAGACCCGCTACACCCTGACCCCCACCGGGCTGGATGCCCTGCAGCGCTACATCCAGGCCCTGCAGAAGCTGCTGCCCCTGGGCAACGGCCGCAGCAGCGGCGCCCTCGGCGATGCGCTGGCCGGCTGAGGGGGCAGACGATGAGACTTCCCACCGTGGCACGCCAGGTGCTGCGCATCGTCCTGCTGCCAGCGGTGATGCTGGCCGGCTTCATTCTCTACGGGCAATCGATCGGGCTGGCAGATGTATTGATGCCCGTGCCGGAAGACCGTCGGCTGGCGCTGCCCATCCTGATCAGCCAGGGCTTTCTGGCGGCCACCCTGAGCGCGGCCGTGGCCTGCTTTCCGCTGGCCTGGCTGTACGGGCGGGCGGCGCCAGGCGTGGCGGTACTGATCACGCTGCCGGTGCTTTACATCGCCGGCCCCGATCTGCTGCGGCAAGACCTGCGACTTGAAACCATGTTCATCCACGCCCTCGAACTGGCCAGTTTCGTGATCCTGCTGGTGGGTGCCACCTGGCTGGCCCGCCGCTACCTGACTGAGCGGCGGCGGGACTCACACGGCTGAGGGCAGCGGCGCCTCAGCGCGCCAGCCGTTCTCGAAGACCACGGTCTCGAGGGGCATGCGCTCGGCCCACTGGTGGATCTCCAGCATCGGCCGCGGGTAGAAGGCCTCCACGTGGCCGATGCACAGGATGGCCACCGGGCGGGCTCCCGCCGGCATGTGCAGCAGTTCGGCCAGGGCGACCGGATCGAAGATCGACACCCAGCCCAGCCCAATGCCCTCGGCGCGGGCCGCCAGCCACATGTTCTGGATGGCGCAGGCCACCGAGGCCAGATCCATCTCCGGCAGCGTGCGGCGACCGAAGACATGCTTCTCGCGCCCGTCGGAGAGGGCTACCACCACCACCTCGGCGGCCTCCAGCAGGCCCTCCACCTTGAGGTGCATGAACTCCTCCTCACGTTCCCCGAGGGCCCGCGCAGTGGCCCGCCGCTCCGCGTCCACCAGGGTGTGCATGCGCTCGCGCAGGCCCCGGTCGGTGATGCGGATGAAGCGCCAGGGCTGCATGTAGCCGACGCTGGGGGCGTGGTGGGCAGCCCACAGCAAACGCCCCAGCAGGGCCGGGTCCACCGGGTCGGGGAGGAAGTGGCGCATGTCGCGACGCTCCGCGATGACGCGGTAGACCGCCGCCACGTCGGCGTCCGGGAAACGATTGCGCGAGGTGTCGATGGGGTCGGCCATGGCGGGGAAAGCTCCAGCTGCGGAAACCGCGAGTTTACTCGTCCAGCAGGCGCACGCGGACCTTGCGGCCCTTGATCTTGCCGTCGCCCAGCCGCTTCAGGGCCCGGGCCGCCACCTCGCGGGCCACCGCCACGTAGGTGGACTGGTCATTGACATTGATCTTGCCGATCTGCGCCGCCGCCAGCCCGGCCTCGCCGGTGAGGGCGCCCAGCACGTCGCCGGGGCGGATCTTGTCCTTGCGGCCGCCGAGGATCTGCAGGGTCACCATCGGCGCCTGCAGGGGCGGGGCCGCCTCCGCTTCCAGGTCGGCGAGGGATTCCCACACCGGCGCGAAACCCTGGGCCGCGGCAATCGCCGCCACCCGCGGCTTTTCGTTGGGCGTCGCCAGGCTCAGGGCCCAGCCGTCCTCGCCGGCGCGGCCGGTACGCCCGACCCGATGCACATGCACCTCCGGGTCGTGGCTGAGGTCCACGTTGATCACCGCCGCCAGCCCGGCGATGTCGAGGCCGCGTGCCGCCACGTCGGTGGCCACCAGCACGCTGCAGCTGCGGTTGGCGAAGCGCACCATCACCTGGTCGCGCTCGCGCTGGTCCAGCTCGCCGTGCAGGGCCAGGGCCTGCACGCCGTCGGCGGCCAGGGCCTCGACCAGATCGCGGCATTGTTGGCGGGTGTTGCAGAAGGCCAGCGTGCTGTCGGGCCGGTAATGGCGCAACAACAGGCCCACCGCGTGCAGGCGCTGCTCCGCCGCCACCTCGTAGAAGCGCTGGCGGATGGTGTCCTCGGCGTGCTGCTCGGGCAGCGCGATGACCTGCGGCTGGCGCATGAACTGGCGTGCCAGGCGCACCACGCCGGGCGGATAGGTGGCCGAGAAGAGCAGGGTCTGGCGCCCCCGCGGGCAGGCCGCCACCACCTGGGCGATGTCGTCGAAGAAGCCCATGTCGAGCATGCGGTCGGCCTCGTCCAGCACCAGGGTGCTCAGAGTGTCGAGTTGCAGGGTGCCCCGCCCCAGGTGGTCGAGGAGGCGCCCGGGGGTCCCCACCACGACGTGGGCGCCGTGGGCCAGGCTGTCGGCTTGCGGGCGGATCGGTGAGCCACCGCACAGGCTGAGGACCTTGATGTTGTCCTCGGCGCGGGCCAGCCGGCGCAGCTCCTGGCTGACCTGCTCGGCCAGCTCGCGGGTCGGGCACAGCACCAGGGCCTGGACGGCAAAGCGGCGTCCATCCAGGCGCTGCAGCAGGGGCAGGCCGAAGGCGGCGGTCTTGCCGCTGCCGGTGCGTGCCTGGGCGATCAGGTCGTAGCCGCCCAGGGCCACCGGCAGCGCCGCGGCCTGGATCGGGGTCATGGTGTGGTAGCCGAGCCTGTCCAGGTTGGCCAGCACGGCGGCGGGCAGTTCGAGGCGCTCGAAGGGCTCGGGGGTGAAGGCCTCCGGCGGCGGCACGAAGGTGGCGTCGGGCAGGGCGTCGGGCGAAAGGGTCTGGGCGAGGCCGGAAGTATCGTCCGGCAGCGGGGTGGTTTGCGAAGTCATGCCGGATTATGGGGGATCGGGCCGGCAGACCCAAGCCTTGCCCCCGGGGACGGGGGCGGCGAGGAATTCAGTCGATCAGCGGAACGTCGGGCAGGTTGGCGTACAGCTCGGCCACATCGAGATGGCGCTCCAGGGCGGCGGTGACCACTGGCAGCGGTTCCGCCCAGATCTCGGGCAGATCCCGGGCATGATGCTCCGCCACCGGGAAGGCCAGCGCCTCCCGGGGCGGGCAGAAGTCGGCGGCCACCCCGGGCTTGTTGCCACGGGCATCGATGCGGTACCAGCCGTGGCCGGGCAGGTACACGGCATTGAGCCCATGCAGGCAATACGGCGCGCCTTCGTCGCCGATAGGCAGGCGCTGGTAGCACAAGCCGGCGGGAATCCGGTTGGCGCGCAGCAGGGCCGCCAGGAGGTGGCTCTTGGCATAACAATAGCCGGTCCCGTGATGCAGGACATCGGAGGCACGGCAGGTGACGGGATTCTGGCGGTAATCCCAGCTATGCCGGATCTGGTCGCGGACGAACCTGAAACAGCGGCGGGCGATGTCCTCCACGTCGCAGGCACCTTCCGCAAGCCGGGCAGCCTGCGCGGCCACCGCCGGGTGATCGAAATCCATGTAGCGGCTGGCGCTCAGGTAGGGGGCGAGGGCTGCCGTGTCGGTCTGGGTCATCGTCTGCACAGTCGGTTGAGGGCAATGCGCGGGGGGCTCAGCGCTGCAGCTCCTGCTGCCAGCGCATGCGCTCGCGGGCGACCCGCTCCTGGATGCGGCGCTCCTCTTCCATGTCAGCGCGGCGGGCGGCTTCTTCTTTCTGGCGCTTCTCCCATTCGGCCTTCTGGCGGGCGGACTGCTCGGCCCGCTCCAGATCGGAGGAGACCCGGTCGGCGTATTGCTCGCGCTCCCGCAGCGCCCACTCGCGCTTGCGTTCTTCTTCCTTGCGCGCGTACTCGAGGCGCTGCTCTTCGGCGCGGCGCCGCGATTCGGCCCGCTCCTCGGCTTCGCGGGCCTCCTGGGCAGCGATTTCCTTGTCGTCCAGGGTGCCGTACATCTGGCGCTTCTCGGCGGCCATCACGCGCTCCTGGGCCTCGGCGGCGGCTTCGCCGCTGGCCACCCGGCCGGCCTGCTTGAAGGCGAATACCGAGAAGAAGATCTGGATGCTCATGCCGATGATCATGAGGCCACCGATGATCGACAGCATGATGCGGCCCGGCGTCCATTTGACGTCGGCGATCTCGACCTTCAGCGGCGCGCTGCCACTTGCCGGCGGCAAATCGCCGACGGGCGGGATCGGCGCGGCCAGGCTGGCGTCGTAGGCATCGCGGCGGCCCTGGTCGGAGAGAATCCAGTAGGCCTCCTTGATGACCTTGATCTGGTTCTCCGCATCCATCGGCTGCAACCCGTGGGTGCCGGACTTGTAATGGTTGAAGAGGCGGATGTGGGCCGCATGGATGTCGGCCTCGCTGGCCTGGGGGCTGAGTCCGAGCAGATCGTAGAGGGTGGTCCTGGCCTTCATGATGGAGGAATTGCCGCAGTGCAAATATGTGTGGCAGATTATATCGTCACCACCCGAAGCCGCCTGAAGGGCGATGTGGCGGGGCAGTGAGGCGTGTCACACCGGCCCGGCGATGTGCCCGTCCACCAGGCGCACGATGCGGTCGCAGCGTTCCGCCAGGCGCGGATCGTGGGTGACGATCAGGCAGGCGCAGCGGGTCTGGCGGTTGAATTCGCGGAGCAGCGCGAAGATGTCATCGGCAGTGTGGGTGTCCAGGTTGCCGGTGGGCTCGTCGGCCAGGATCAGGCGCGGCTTGAGCCCCAGGGCGCGGGCAATGGCGACGCGCTGCTGCTGGCCGCCGGACAGCTCGGACGGCTTCTTGTAGGCATGGGCCTTGAGCCCCACCGCGTCGAGGAGCGACAGGGCCATGGCCTCGGCTTCGTCGTCGGCGGCACCGCGGGCGATGATGGTGGGCATCATCACGTTCTCGACGGCGGTGAAGGCCGGCAGCAGGTGATGGAACTGGAACACGAAGCCGATGCTGCGCCCGCGCAGCTGGGTGATCTCGGCCTCGCTCAGGCGGGCCGTGTCGCGCCCGCCGATGGACAGGCGCCCGCCGGTGGGCCGCTCGAGCAGGCCGATGATGTTGAGCAGGGTGCTCTTGCCGGAGCCGGAGGGGCCGATCAGGGCGGCGAACTCCCCCTCCGCCAGGCTCAGGTCGATACCGTGCAGCACCTCGGTCTCCACCGGGGTGCCGATGTTGTAGGCCTTGGTGAGGCCGGCCAGTTCTATGACAGGGGCGATGGTCGGGGTGCTCATGAGCGGATCGCCTGCACCGGATCCATGCGCGCTGCGCGGCGGGCCGGGATGAGGGCGGAGGCCAGGCCTACAAGGGTTGCCACCAGGGCGGCCATCAGGATGAAGCGGGGCTCCAGCTCGGCAGCAAACAGGGGCGAGCCGTCGGCATTGCGGTAGATGGACGAGAACACATTGAGCAGGGTGAAGGCCAGCAGGCTGCCGAACAGGGAACCCACCGCCCCCACCACCGCGCCCTGGATCAGGAAGATCTGCAGGATCATCGAACGGCTGGCCCCCATGGCCCGCAGGATGCCGATCTCCTTCTGCTTCTGCACCACGCTCACCACCAGCACGCTGGCAATGCCCAGGGCCACGATGATGACCACGAAGCTGCGGATCAGGTTGTTGGAGACGGTCTGGTTGCGCAGGGCGGCGAGGAGCTGGGCGTTGGTCTGCATCCAGCTGTCCACGGTCAGGCCGGTGGCGCCCTTCAGGCGGTCGGCCACGGCCTGGGCCTCGAAGATGTCAGCCACCGTGAGGTCGAGGTTGGACACGCCGCCGGGCAGGTCCAGCAGGCTCTGGGCCAGGGGCAGGGTCACGAAGACCCAGCGGCGGTTGAGGTCCTTGTTGCCGATGTCGAAGATGCCGCCCACCTGCAACTGCTCGTCCCGCCCGTTGGGCAGGGCCACCCGCAGCTTGTCCTCCAGGCGGATGCCCAGGTCCTTGGCCAGCTCGGAGCCGATCACCGCGCGGGTGCCGTCCACCGCGAAGCGGCCGGCCACCATGTATTCCTCCATGCGCACGATGCGCCGGTAGCGTTCGGCGTCCACCCCCATCAGGGCCACCGACTTGTTGGCCTGGCCGCGTACCGCGAAGGCCGGCCCGGTGACCACCGGCGACACCGCGGTGACGCCCTCCATGTCGGCGGCCAGGCGGGCGATGTTCTCCCACTGGTCCACCGAGCGCAGGCGCTGGGCGCGGGGCTCGACGAGGGTCGCGAAGCCCTGATCGTCGATGGCGCGGCGGTTGGCCTCCTCGGTCGGGCGGATCACCACGTGGGCCTGGCTGCCCAGCACGCGGTCCACGATCTGGGCCTGGAGCTGGGTGATGAGCTGGGTCAGGAAGACGATCACCGCCACCCCGCCGGTGGTGCCGGCCAGGATCAGCAGGGTCTGCATGCGCCCCTCCCGCAGGAAGCGCAGGGCCACCAGGGGGGCGAAGGGAAGACGCAGTTTCACGGGTGTCAGCGACTCATGCCCTGGGGCACCTGCAGTCCGCCGGCCTTGTGCTTCTTCGGCTCGCGCAGGCGTAGCGCATCGCCCTCCAGGGCACCGGAGGCCGGCAGGATGACGAGGTCGCCTTCCGACAGGCCCCGGGTGATCTCCACCCGGCCGATGCCCGACAGGCCGACGGCCACCTCAGCCTTCACCGCAACACCATCACGGGCCACCAGGACCCACGGCTTGCCGCCGTCCAGGTCGCGCACCGCCTCGCCGGGCAGCACCAGGGTGGCGTCCCGGTGGCCGGTCACGGTCTCCACCGAAACGGTCATGTCCGGGCGCAGGAAGGGGGGCGGTGAGGCAACGCGGAAGCGGGTCTCCACGGTGCCCCGCTGGGGGTCCACCGCCGGAGCCAGGTAGTACAGCTCGGCATCAAAAGGCTGGCCGGGAAAGGCATCGGCCACGCCACGGGCTTTCTGGCCCTTGTCGAGGAGGCGCAGGTTCTTCTCGTCCACCGTGGCATAGACGCGGGTCTCGCCCGCCTCGGCCAGCTCCAGCAGCACCTTGCCGGCCGCCGCCACGTCGCCGGGCTCGGCCTTGCGGGTCAGCACCATCCCCGCCGACGGTGCGGTGAGGGTCAGCTGCGCCGCCCGGGCGCGGGCGTTGGCGAGCTGGGCGCGAGCCTGCTCGACGCGGGCCTGCGCCGCCTCACGTTCGGTGCCATGAGGTGCCTGGGCAGCCAGCTGGGCACGCGCCGTGTCGACGGCAGAGCGGGCGGTGGCCTGGTTACGCAGCGCGTCATCAGCCTTCGACTGGGAATAGAAACCCCGGGCGACCAGCTGGCGGGCCCGCTCGGCCTCGGCACTGGCCACCGACAGGTTGGCTTCGGCCTGGACGAGTTGCTGCGCGGCCACCGGTTGGCCCACCCGGTCGATCTGCACGCGCCGCGCCTCGGCCTCAGCCAGGGCCGCGGCGGCCTGGTTCACCAGGGCCTCGGCATCATCGGCGCGGAGGCGGGCCAGCACCTGGCCGGCCTTGACCACATCACCCTCGCGTACGGTCACCTCCAGTACGGTGACGGCGATCGGACTGCCGATGGAGATGCGTGCCGGCGTCGCAATGCGCCCGGTGGCCACCACCGACTGGGTGAGGGGCGCCTTGGCCACCACCACCACATCCACCGTCCGGCCACGCGGCCACAGCACGGCAGCCGCCAGCGCGCCGGCCGCAACCAGCGCCACGATCAGGCTGCGGCGCTTCATGCCGATTCCGCCAGCAGCTTTTCGATATCGGCGTGGAGTTTGGGGAAGTCCGGCGCACCGAGGAACTTCTGGACGATGCGGCCTTTGCGGTCGATCAGGAAGGTGGTGGGGGTCAGGCGCACCTCTTCGAAGCCCTTGGCGGCGTCGCCGCTGGTGTCGAGGCCCACGGTGAAGGGCAGGCCGTTCTTGCTGGCGTAGTTGCGCACGTAGTCGGCCGGGTCGTAGTTCATGGCAATCGCCACCGTCTCGAAGCCCTGCCCGGAAAAGCGCCTGTAGGTGTCCACCAGGGCCGGCATCTCGGCCACGCAGGTGGTGCAGGTGGTGGCCCAGAAGTTCACCAGCACCACCTTGCCGCGCAGGGCCGACAGGCGGGCTGCCTGGCCGTCGAGGGTGGTGTAGCCCACATCCGGCGCTGCGGGCTTGCTGCAAGCGTTAAGGACTGCAAGGAGGAAGACAGCAGCCAGGAGACGCGTGATAGCCTTGGGAAACATTCTTGTTTGACCGGAAAGGGGTTTGCCGTGCGTGGAATTCTGCGAGCTTTGCTGCTGCTTGTCATCTGCAGTCATGCCTGGGCCTTCGGCCTGGCCGATCTCACCGACAAGGACGCCTCCGGCGGCCTGCGTGAAGCCCTGGCCCAGGGCGCCGAACGCGCAGTTGGACAACTGGGCAACGAGGGCGGTTTCCTGAACAACCCGAAAGTGAAGATCGGCCTGCCCGACAGCCTCGCCCCGCTGGAAGGCATGCTGCGCACCATGGGCCGCGGCAAGGACCTGGACGCCCTGGTCGCCACCATGAACAAGGCCGCCGAGCAGGCGGTGCCCAAGGCCAAGCCGCTGCTGGTCGAAGCGGTGAAGAAAATGAGCGTGGACGATGCCAAGAAGATCCTCACCGGCGGCGACGACTCGGCCACCCGCTATTTCAAGGACAAGACCGCCGCCCAGCTGGCCGAATCCTTCCTGCCGACCGTCAAGGAAGCCACCGACAAGCTTGCCCTGTCGGCCCAGTACAACAAGCTGGCCAGCAAGGCCGGCCAGTTCGGCCTGGCCAAGGGCGACGACCTGAAGATCGAGAACTACGTGACCCGCAAGGCCCTCGACGGCCTCTACCTGATGATCGCCGAGGAAGAGAAGGCCATCCGCAAGGACCCGGTCGGCGCGGCCGGCGGGCTGGCCAAGAAGGTCTTCGGGGCGCTCGGCCAGTAAGACGCCCGGGCAGCCCCCGTGACCGGCCATCCCCGCCTGCTGCCGCTGGGTGACTGCGCCTTCACGGTGGAATTCGGCCGGCTGATCGAGCCGGCCACCCAGGCGCGGGTGTTCGGCCTTGCGGCGGCGCTGGAGGCCGCCAGGGCTGCCGGAAACCTGCCGGGGGTGATCGAATGGGTGCCCACCTTCTGTGGCGTCACCGTGCATTTCGACCCGGACCTGGCCGACACCGGGGCGCTCGCCTCCAGCCTGCTGAGCCTTGCCGGCGAAGCCCGGGGGCATCACGGCACGGGCCGCCTGTGGACCGTGCCGGTGTGCTTCGACCCGGACTGCGGCCCCGACCTGGACACGGTGGCGACGACCCGCGGCCTGGATCCGCAAGAGGTGATCGAGCGCTTCGTGGCCAGTGAATTCACGGTCTGCATGCTGGGCTTCCTGCCCGGCTTTCCTTACCTTTCAGGCCTCCCTGCCGAACTCGAAATGCCCCGCCTGGCCACGCCGCGCAGCCGCGTCCCGGCCGGCTCGGTGGCCATCGCCGGGCGCATGGCGGCCATCTATCCCTGGGACAGCCCCGGCGGCTGGCGCCTGCTCGGCCGCACGCCGCTGCGCCTCTTCGACGCCAGCCGGGCCGAGCGCCCTGCCCTGTTCGCCCCCGGCGATCGGATCCGCTGGCAGGTGGTGGGGCCGGAGGCGCTCGCGGCGGAGGGCGTCCGGTGAACGCCTGGCTTGAGATCGTCTCGCCCGGGCTCGGGGTCAGCGTGCAGGACGCCGGACGCAGCGGCCATCGGGCCATCGGCGTACCGCTCTCGGGCGCACTGGATCCGACGGGCCTCGCCGCCGCCAATCTGCTGGCCGGCAACGAGGCGGGCGCGGCCGGCCTGGAGGTGCTCCTCGCCGGCCCCGTGCTGCGGGCCGTCGACGCCCCCCTGCGCATCGCCCTGGGCGGTTCCCTGGCTGGCCGCCTGATCCCCCGGGACGGCCCGCCCCGCCCGGTTGCCGCGTGGTCCGCCCTCACCCTGCAGGCGGGTGACACCCTGCACCTGGTCAACGCCCCGGGCGCGGGCTACCTGGCGGTGAGCGGCGGCCTGCAGGTTATGCCCGCCCTGGGCAGCCGCGCCAGCTATCCGCGGGCCGGGCTGGGCCCTCCGCCGCTGCAGGCCGGCCAGCGCCTGCCCTGCCGGCAGGCCACCGACAGGGCACAGCCCGACCTGCAGGCCGACTCCTTGCTCCACCCCGACGGCCCGATCCGCGTGATCCCCGGCCCCCAGGCCGGGCACTTCACCCCCTCCGCCCTCGCCACCTTCCTGTCCGAGCCCTACCGGATCGGACAGCAGCGCGACCGCATGGGCATCCGCCTCGACGGCCCGCCCCTCGCTCACAGCGAACTCGGCGCCGACATCGTCTCCGACGGGGTGGCCCCGGGGGCCATCCAGGTGCCTGCCGACGGCCGCCCGATCCTGCTGCTGGCGGATTGCCAGACCGTGGGCGGCTACCCCAAGATCGCCACCGTGATCCGCGCCGACCTGCCCCGCATCGCCCACCTGCAAGCCGGCGACAGCCTGCGCTTTGCGGCCGTGGATGCCCGCCAGGCCGCCGCCGCCCGGGCTGACCTGGCAAGTCGGCTGCAGGCCTGGCAGGCCTCGATCCGGCCGCGTGGCGGCCTCACCGACAGCGCCGCCCTGCTCGCCGCCAACCTGGCCGGCGCCGCCGTCCGCGGCGACGAAGACCCTCTCCAGACCCAGCCATGACAGCCACGATCAATCTCAATGCCGACCTCGGCGAAAGCTACGGCGCCTGGGAGATGGGCAGCGACGCCGCCCTGCTCGCCATCGTCGGCAGCGCCAACCTGGCCTGCGGCTTCCACGCTGGCGACCCGCTGGTGATGCGGCGCACCCTGCGCCTGGCCCGCGACGCCGGCGTCGGCATCGGTGCCCACCCCTCCTTCCCCGACCTGCAGGGCTTCGGCCGCCGGCCCATGACCTTGCCCGCCGACGAGCTGGAGGCCATCCTGCTCTACCAGATGGCAGCCCTGGCCGGCATGGCCCGCGCTGAAGGGCTGGCCATGGCCCACGTCAAGCCCCACGGCGCCCTCAGCAACATGGCCTGCCGGGACGCCGCGCTGGCGGCCACGGTGGCCCGTGCGATCAAGGCCTTCGACCCCGGCCTGATCCTGCTCGCCCCGGCCTGCTCCGAGCTGGTCCACGCCGGCCAGTCCGCCGGCCTGCGGGTGGTGCAGGAGATCTTCGCCGACCGGGCCTACCTGGACGATGGCAACCTGGTGCCGCGCAGCCGGCCCGACGCCATGATCCACGGCGCCGAGGCCGCCCTCGCCCACGTGACGGCCATGCTCGCCGAACAGGCCCTCATCTCGGTCAATGGCGTCCGCCGGCCCACTTCCATCGGCAGCATCTGCGTGCATGGCGACAGCCCCGAGGCGGTCGCCACCGCCGCCCTGCTGCGGGACGGCCTGGGTCGCCAGGGCTACCGGCTGGTCAGCCTGGTGGACCTGGACCGCGTCATCTGACACGGACGGCCACGCCCGGCCGGAACCGCATCGCTGCATCAGCCGTCCAATCGGCACAAGGAGGAGGCACAACATGAACAACGTCGCGCACATCCCGTCCTACCTGTCCGCCGAGCACCTCGGCCCCTGGGAGACCTTCCTGGTCCAGATCGACCGGGTCGAACCCCACCTGTCCGCCGAGCTGCGTCCCCTCACCCCGCTGCTCACCCGCCCCATGCGGGCGTTGATCGTCAATGTGCCGATCCGCCTCGACGACGGCGAGATGGCCCATTTCGAGGGCTACCGGGTGCAGCACAACCTGGCGCGCGGGCCCGGCAAGGGCGGCATCCGCTTCCACCCGGACGTGACCCTGGCCGAGGTGATGGCCCTGTCGGCCTGGATGACGGTGAAGAACGCCGTGGTGAACGTGCCCTTCGGCGGCGCCAAGGGCGGCGTGCGGGTGGATCCCAAGCAGCTCTCCCTGGCCGAGCTGGAGCGCCTGACCCGCCGCTACACCAGCGAGATCCACATCCTGCTGGGCCAGGACAAGGACATTCCGGCGCCGGACATCAACACCAACGAGCAGGTGATGGCCTGGATGATGGACACCTACTCCATGAATGAAGGGCGGACCTCGATGGGCGTGGTCACCGGCAAACCGATCAGCCTGGGCGGCAGCCTGGGCCGCAAGGATGCCACCGGGCGCGGCGTCTTCGTGAGCACCGTGGAAGCCGCCAAACGCCTGGGCATGGACATCAACGGCGCGCGGGTGGCGGTGCAGGGCTTCGGCAATGTCGGCGAGGCGGCGGCCCGCCTGTTTGCCGAGGCGGGCGCCAGGGTGGTGGCCCTGCAGGACAGCTCGGGCGCGATCGCCAACCCGTCCGGTCTCGATGTGCACGCCGCCAAGGCCTGGCGCCAGCAGCAGGGCCGCCTGAGCGGTGCCCCAGGCGCCGAGACCATCGACGCCGACCGCTTCTGGAGCGTGGAGGCCGACATCCTGGTGGCCGCCGCCATGGAAAACCAGATCACCCCGGCCGTCGCCGAACGCATCCATGCGCGCATCCTGGTCGAAGGCGCCAACGGCCCGACCACCCCGGAAGCCGACCTGATCCTGCAGGAGCGCGGCATCACGGTGATCCCCGACGTGCTGGCCAACGCCGGCGGCGTGACGGTGAGCTACTTCGAGTGGGTGCAGGACATCAGCGCCTTCTTCTGGACCGAGGACGAGATCAACGCCCGCCTCGACCGGATCATGCGTGAAGCCTTCACGGCGGTGTGGGACGCCGCCCGGGCCAAGGGCATCCCGCTGCGCACCGCCGCCTTCGTGCTGGGCTGCGAGCGGGTACTGCTGGCCCACAAGGTGCGCGGCCTCTACCCCTGAGCCGCCGGCAGGGGCGCCAGCAGGCGGCGCGCCATGTCCCAGGCGCGCGCCGCCGCCCCGGCACCGTCACCGCTGACCAGGGCCACGCCGATCGCCCCGTCGAGCAGCAGGTTGAACTCCGCCGCCCGGGCCAGGGCAGCCTCCGCCCCCGTCAGCGGCACCAGCAGCCCGGCCAGGAAGGTCTCCAGGGCCTGCTTGTGATCCCGGGCGATCTGCGCCAGGCCGGCCTCCCCGGCATGGAATTCCGCCGCCACGTTGAGGAACATGCAGCCGGCAAAGTCCGGTTCGGCGAACCAGCGGGCATGCCATTCGAACACCGCCTGCAGGCGCTCCAGCGGCGCCTCCCGCCCGGCCACGCCGGCCTCCAGGCTGGCCCGGAAGCGGCGGTCGCGCTCCCGCAGCACTTCGGCGATCAGCTCGGTCTTGGACGGAAAATGGCTGTACAGGGTCTTCTTGGCCACCCCGGCAGTGGCCAGGATGGTGTCGATGCCGACCCCGTGGTAGCCCCCGGCGGCAAACAGGCGCAGGGCGGTATCCACCAGGTGGGCACGGCGATCGACACGCACAGGGGTTTCGGAGAGCGGACGGGCAGCGGGACGACGGGGCATGGGCGCACCATAACGCCTCCCGGGCAGGCTTGCAAAGCAGCGGCAAACCGTTAGAGTAGACAGATCTGTCTACCACTCTAGCGACGAGGTTCCCATGTCCGCCTTCCTGTCCCGCCTGCGCGGGGGTGCTGCCCTGCCCCCGGTGCCTCCTGCCCGCGTCATCGCCCTCTCCGGCCTCGGCGGCTTCCTGGCCATCGCCGTGGTGGCGGGGCTGGCCGAAGGCTTGTCGCAAGCCCTGGTGCTGGGCTCCTTCGGTGCCTCCTGCGTGCTGGTCTTCGGCTTTCCCGACGTGCCCTTCTCGCAGCCCCGCAATGTGGTCTTCGGGCACGTCCTGAGCAGCTTCACCGGACTGGCCTGCCTGGCCGTGTTCGGGCCGCACTGGTGGGCCGCCGCCGTGGCCGTGGCGCTGGCCATCATGGGCATGATGGCCCTGCGCTGCGTGCATCCACCGGCCGGCTCCAACCCGGTGATCGTCTTCCTGGCGACGCCGGGCTGGGCCTTCCTGCTCACCCCGACCCTCGCCGGCGCCCTGGTGCTGGTGGCGGTGGCCCTGGTCTACAACAACCTGCGCGGGCCCGGGCGCTACCCGGCCTACTGGTGAGGATGGATGGATTGTCACGGCCGCGTCATGTGCATCGTTCAGGCTCGCGGTCCGAGCCTTTTTCTGCGCCAGCCCCGACGCCCCCACCGTGCTGCCTTCCGATGCTTCCTATGGCTCCGACCGCTCGGGCCTGATCTCCGGCTTCCTGTTCCGCCCCGGCGCCAGCGGCGAAACCATGGACACCCAGGCCGCGGCCGCCTGGCTGCGGGGCAACGGCCCCGCGCCGGATGGCAGCTTCGCCTGGCTGCACTTCAACCTGGCCAACGCGGTCACCGAGCGCTGGCTGCGGGACCACCTGGGTGAGGCCGAGGCCTTCTTCGATGCCCTGCACGAGGGCTCCCGGTCCACCCGCATCGAGTACGCCCACGAAGCGCTGATCGCGGTGGTCAACGACGTGCATTACCAGTTCGACTTCGAGCCCTCGCAGATCGCCACCCAATGGCTGTGGGTGGACCAGCGCACCCTGCTCAGCGCCCGCCTCCAGCCGCTGCGCTCCATCGACCGCCTGCGCGAAGCCGTCAAGGGCGGCGAGACCTTCGAGTCGCCAACCGCCCTGCTGACCCATCTGCTGCGCGACCAGGCCGACGTCCTGGTGCAGATTGTGCGGTCGGCAACGGCCCGGGTGGACAAGATCGAGGACAGCCTGCTGGCCGACCGGGTGCATCAGAGCCGGAGCCGCCTGGGCTCGCTGCGCCGCGTGCTGGTGCGCCTGCGCCGCCTGCTGGCGCCCGAGCCCGGCGCCCTGTTCCGCCTGCTCAACCAGCCACCGGCCTGGATCGCCACCCGCGACGTGCAGGAGCTGCGCCATTCCACCGAAGAGTTCTCCGCCGTGCTGGGCGACATGACGGCCCTGCAGGAACGCATCAAACTGCTGCAGGAGGAAGTGGCGGCGCGGGTCACCGAGGAAACCAACCGCAGCGTCTTCGTGCTGACCATGGTCACCGTGCTGGCCCTGCCGATCAACATGATCGCCGGCCTGCTCGGCATGAACGTGGGCGGCATTCCACTGGCCGAGCACGAGCACGGCTTCTGGATCGTGGTGGCGATCATCGCCAGCTTCACGCTGGCGGCAGCGTGGTGGGCCTTCCGGCGACGGGAGGATTAGGCTAGCGCCGGAGCTGCGGGTTCTTGGGGGTATTCTTGGTCAGCAGCTTCCACGCCACGCCGAAGACATCGTCCCCGCGGGACACCGCCTTGCGCGGCAGGGTCAGCAGGTCGTCGGCAGGCGTGGCGGCGGCGCGTACGCAGGTGGTGGCGGTGAGATAGCCAGCCTCGGCAGCGGCATTCACGGCGCGGATGTCGTGGCTGCCGTAGGGGTAGCAGAAGTGCTTCACCGGCTGGCCGAGGATGTCTTCCAGGGCCACCTTGCTGTCCTGCAACTCGCTGCGGATGCGGCCGTCGTCGGCCTGGGCCAGGCGCGGATGACTGACCGTGTGGGAGCCCACCGTGAAACCCAGGGACTGGATCTCACGGAGCTGGGCGGCGTTCATCAGGGGGGCTGGCTCGAGGCCCTCCGGGGCCACCCAGGACGAGGTGGCGCCCACCAGGCTGCTCACCGCGTACACGGTGGCCGGGTAGCCATGGGCCTTGAGCACCGGCGCGGCGTTCTCGAGGAAATCCACGTAGGCGTCGTCGAAGGTCAGCACCAGGGGCCGGGCGGGCAAGACCTGCTCGCCGCGCAGGCCGGCCGCCGCCTCGTCGAGGCCGATCACGGTGTAGCCCATCACCCGGAACATCTTCATCTGGGCACGGAAGCGCGGCAGGTGGCAGTAGAGCGCACCATGCGCCTTGACCCGGCCGGGAAAGTGGCCCACCCGGTGGTACATCAGGATCTGAACTTGCGTCACTTGGAATGGGCCTCCAGGGCCTGGCGGTAAACCACCAGGGTCTTGTCCAGCATGGCTTCCAGGGTGAAGCCATCCTCGAAGCGGGCCCGCGCCCGGGCGCCGCAGTCGCGCCGCAGGGCCGGGTCCTCGAGCAGCGGAGCGAGCGCCGTGGCCAGCCCCGCGGGATCATCCGGCGGCACCAGGAAACCGTTGTCGCCCTCCTTCACCACCTCGCCGGTGCCGCCCACCCAGGTGGCGACAATCGGCAGCGAGAAGGCCGAGGCCTCCAGCAGGGCCAGGGACAAGGCCTCGCGGCGCGACGGTGCAACCAGGATGTCGGCGGCGCCCAGCAGCGCCGGCACGTCTTCGCGCAGCCCCAGGAAACGGACCCGCCCGGCCAGCCCGAGTTCCCCGGCCAGGGCTTCCATGCGCTGCCCCAGTTCGCTGCCCTTGTCACCGGCCAGCAGCAGGGTCCAGGGGCGCTCGCGCAGGCCGGCGAGAGCCTTGAGCAAGGTGTCGTGGCCCTTGGCATGGATGAAGCGCGCGGCCATCAGCAGGCAGGGCTCGTCGCCCAGGCCGAGCTCCCGGCGCATCTGCTCGCGCCCGGTGTGAGGCAGGGCTGCCACGTCGGGGATGCCGTTGTGCACCACCTGGATGCGCTCGGCCTCGTAGCCCCGGTCGAGCAGGAAGCTCTCCACCGCCCCGGCCACCGCGATGATGCGGTCGGCCCGGCCGAAGTGCTTGCCGGCATTGGTGGAGTGGGCCGTGGCCACGTTGGCCACACCGGCCAGGCGGCCGCCCAGGCCGGCGTAATACGCCCCGCGGGTCAGGTGGCCGTGGATCAGGTCGGCCTTCTCGCGGCGGGCCAGGGCCGCCAGGCTCCACAGGGAGGGCAGGTCGATCAGCCCATGCAGCGGAATATGGTGATGGGGCAGGCCGGCCGCCTTGACCTGGTCACCCAGCCAGCCGTCCATCGGGCCCGCAAAGACCGGCTCGTGGCCGCGCTCGCGCAGGCCGCCCATGAGTTGCAGGGCATGGCGCTCGGCACCGCCGCTGTCATGGCTGTGCAGGACCATCAGCACCTTCATCGGTGGTTCTCCAGGACGTGTTCATAGATGCGCCGGTTGCCCTCGACCATGCCGTCGATGGAGAACTCGGCCAGGATGCGCGCGCGGCCGGCCTCGCCGTAGCGGCGGCGCAGATCCGCGTCGCCAGCCAGGCGTTCCACGGCTTCGGCCAGGGCGGCCACATCGCCGGGCGGGCACAGGATGCCGGTGACACCATCGAGCACCGCCTCGGGCAAGCCTCCGGCGCGGCTGGTGATCACCGGCACGCCGGCCGCCGCCGCCTGCAGCAGGGAGACGCCCAGGCCTTCCATCTCGGCGGGATGCACCAGCATGTCGAGACCGCCGATCCAATGGGCCAGATCGTGTCGGAAGCCGGCGAAATGGACGTTGCCGTCCAGCCTGCGGGCCGTCACATCGGCGCGCAGCTCGGCCTGCAGCGGCCCCTGGCCGAAGACCAGCACGTGCAGCTCGGGATAGCGCTCCACCAGTTCGGGCAGCGCTGCGAAGAGATAACGGTGGCCCTTGCGCGGGATCATCTGGGCCACCACCCCGGCCACCAGGGCGTCCCGGGGCAGGCGGAACTCGGCGCGGAAGGCTTCCGGATCCACCTCCGGCAGGAAGGGCGCCGGGTCGACCGCACTGCGCACGCAGGTGACCTTGCCGGCCGGCAGGCCCTCGTCGAGCAGGACCTGGCGGATACCCTCGGAGATGGTGATGACGTGGTCGTACAGGCGGTACTTCAGCGCCACGACAAGGCGCGACTCAGGGTTGTCCACCCGCCGCGACAGCACGCAGGGCACGCCGGCCAGCTTGGCCGCCAGCCCGCCCCAGGTGTCGGCACCGCGGCGGCTGTGGAGGTGCACCAGGTCGGGCTTCTCGGCGCGGATCAGGCGGGCCAGCCGGAAGGCCAGGCCGATGTCCGCGTCACCGCCCATCTTCATGGCCAGCACCCGGGTGCCGGCAGGCTGCTGGCGGGCCATCTCGCTGCCGAGGGGGCAGGCCAGCAGGTTATCGACCCCCTGGGCGGCCAGGCCTTCGGTGATGTAGAGCACCTGGCGGGCGCCGCCATACAGGTGCTTGCCGGATTCCACGTGGAGGATCTTCATCGGGCGTGCTCCGCGGCCAGCATGGCCTGGGCTTGTTGCAGCACCCGCTGCGGGGTGATGTCGCGCAGGCAGGTGAACTTGCCGCCACAGGTGGGACGGCGCCGGCACGGGGAGCATGGCATGCCCAACCAGATCACGCTGCCGGTGGACCGCCCGGTGTTCTGATAGGGGCAGGTGGAACCGAAGATCGCCACGGTGGGCCGGGCCAGGGCCGTGCCCATGTGGGTGAGGCCGGTATCCACCCCGATCAGCAGGGCCGCGTGGGCGATCACCGCGGCCGCCTCGGGCAGGCGGGTCTGGCCGGCCAGGTTGACGATGCGCGGATCGGCAGCGGCGATGCGGGCAGCAGCCTGCTGGTCGGCGGGGCCGCCGAGGATCACCGGGGTCAGGCCGGTGGCCTCGATGAGTTGCGGCGCCAGGGCCTGCCAGGCGTCTTCGAACCAGTGTTTCTGGGGGCGCGTGGTGAAGGGGGCGAAGACCGCAAAGCGTCCCACCTGCAGCCCATGGGCTTCGAGCTTGGCCGCGACGGCAGCCTCCGTCTCCGGCGCCACCGTGAGGGTGGGCAGGAAATCGCCGGCGTCAAAACCCAGCTGCTGCGCCAGGTACTGGTATTCGGAACCGATGCGCGCCTTCTCGCCGCCCCGTGGAATGACTTCACTCATCAACCACTGGCTGCCTTCCTTGGACCCCAGGCCGACCCGCCGCGGCGCACCGGACAGCCAGGTGAGGAAGCCGCTCTTCAGCAGGCCCTGCAGGTCCACCGCTACGTCGAAGCGCCGCGCCCGGAGCTCGCGCCGCAGCTGGCGTACCCGCCCCAGCAGCTCGAGCCTGCGGCCGGATTTCCAGAGCTTCACCCATTCTCCCTTCGACCAGGTGATGACCTCGTCGATGGCCGGATCAGGCAACAACAGTTCGTGGATCCCCGGCTCGACCAGCCAGGCGATGTGGGCATCGGGATGGGCGCGGCGGATGGCGCCCGGCAGCGCCGAAGCAAACACCACGTCGCCGATGGCCGAGGTACGGACGATCAGGATGCGCATCAGGAGGCCGCTCCCGCCGCAACAGCTCGCAGGCCGGGCGCATCCAGTTCGATCAGGCGTGCCAGCACCGCCTCCACCGTGATGGCGGCCATGCCGTCGCCGGCCAGGGCCTGGAGCAGGGGGTCATGGGCCAGCGGCGGCGTGGCACCGAACAGCCCCAGCGCGGGAATGCCGTTGGCCACCGCCATGTTGAGCACGCCGGTGTCGTTGCCGACACAGTACTGGCAGTGGCGCAACAAGGCCGCCGAGCGCTGCACCGAGGGCTGGGTGGAGACAAATACGCTGGCCCGCAGCGGCTCAATCAAGGCCTGCAGGATGGCCTTGGCGGGTTCTGCCTCTGCGGGCCCGCCAAGCAGCACCACACTGCCGCCCCGCTCCGCGATGGCCTTGGCGAGGGCGGCGAAACGTTCGGCCCCCCAGTTCTTGCGCGGCTCGGAGGTCCCGATGGAGAAGGCGTAGCGCGGCGCCGGGTAGGCGGCCAGATCACGCTCGGCGCCCGCCAGGGCATCGGGCAGCACCTTCATGCGCGGCACCACCGGCCCGTCGACCAGCCCGTGGGCCACACAGAAGGCGGTGGCCTCCGGATAGACCCAGTTGCCCGGGCCGCTGTAGGGACGGATGTAGGGCGGCAGATTGAGGAGCAGGCGCTCACCCATGCTGAAACCGAAACCCGCCCGCTGCCGTATTCCCGCCAGCAGGGCCAGCAGGGCGTAGCGGGCGCGGCCCGAGAAGATGTAGATGCGCTCGAACCCCTCTGCCCGCAACTCGCCGACGAAAGCCAGCTGAGCCGCCAGGCCGTCGTGACGGCCGGCCCGGCGCTCGCTCTTGCGCGGCTTGCGATCAAACTCGATGACCTTCTCGATGCAGTCCTCGGCCGCCAGAACCTCCGCCGCGCGACACGACGGACGGGCGATCACGCTGAGCTTGCCACCGGCGCTGACGGCCGCGATGGCCCGCAGATAGGGTATATGCCAGACCAGATCACCGATGCCACTGCGATGGTGGACGACGACGGTGCGAGGAAACGAGGGGGGTTGGAGCATCGGGACAGGGAGCGGCGGCACGCCAGGGCACGTCAATCCGTCATTTTGCCTGATCGGCCGCGCGGCTGCGTCGCTGCAAGCGGCGCGCCAGCAGGAAGACCCGCAGTTTGCGACGCTGGGCCTCGGTGACCTGGGCCAGGTGACGCACCAGGGTCTTGCGCCGCCCGCTGCCGAAACGCCCCTGGATGCTGCTGGCGATGGTGCTGTCCTCCTCGACTACTGCAGGAGTGACCACCGGCACATACAGATCATGCTTCCAGTAGGCATCCAGCGTGGTGTCGATGGGTGCCCGGGGCACCGGCAGGGTGGCCAGCAGGCGCCGGGCGCCAGCCTGGGTCACCAGGTAGCCCTGGGTCCCGCTGGGGTTCTTGTTGGGCAACACCAGACGGCGCCCGCCGGGCAGGGCCCCAAGGGTGATGCCACGGACCGGGCGCAGGGCCGACAAACGCACCGCATCCACCGGATAATCTAGAGCCAGTGCAGCCTGGGCCACCTCGAGCAGCGCCGGATCAAGCAGCACATCGTCCTCCAGGATGATGGCGGCCGGCAACCCCTGCTCCACCACGGTCTCCCAGAAACGCACATGGGACAGGTAACAGCCCAACTCCCCCGAAGACAGGCCGGGCTCGGTGCCCGCCGGCAGGCGGGCCCGGTCGAGACGTGCGCCCTCGACCGCAGGCAGGACCTCTGCCTCCAGCCCGAGCGCGGTCAGCCGCTCGCGCATGGTCCGCAGACGCTCCGTGGCACGAGGGAGATTGAGCACAAAGATCTTCATGATGAAAAAACGCCGTTCGGCAGAAGCATCTCCCGCAGGGCGGCCCGCTGCCGGGATGTTTCTGTAAAGATAGAGGCGCGAATGGTAACAGGCGGTAAAGGTCATGGTGCCAGGCCAGGTGAGCCATACCCCACCGGACGGGATTGGGTTACTCTGCCGGCCGATCCCCAGCAGCACCTGATTCCCGGCACTTTCCTTGAAACTCGATCTATCCACCGTCAGCCTCGCCTGCGTCGACACCCTCCATCCGGAGCTGGCCGTCGAGGCGATGGAGCGTTGCCTGCAACACGCCTGTTTCGGCGAGGCCAAGCTGCTGACCCGCCCGGGCTTCCGCTCGACGGATCCGCGCATCGAGGTGGTCGCCACCGATCGGATCAACAGCCGCGATGCCTACTCGGCCTTCATGGTCAAAGAGCTCGGCGAGCTCTGTTCGGGCAGCCACGTGCTGGTGGTGCAATGGGACGGTTTCCTGCTCGATCCCGCCGCCTGGGATCCGGCCTTCCTCGACTATGACTACATCGGCGCGCCCTGGCCGCATCGGGCCCAACCCGTGGGCAACGGTGGCTTCTCCCTGCGCTCGCGGCGCCTGCTCAAGGCCCTGTCCGACCCGGAGATCCAGGACCTGCTGCCGGAGGACGCGTGCATCTGCGAGCGCTATCGCAGCCTGCTGGAAGCCCGTCACGGGATCCGCTTTGCGCCCCTCGAGCTGGCCCGCCGCTTCGCCTTCGAGCTGGAGACGCCCCAAGGGCCGACCTTCGGCTTCCACGGCCTGTTCAACTTTCACCGCGCCCTGCCCGACGACGCCCTGAATGCCTGGCTGGCTGTGGCGCCCCCCGCGCTGCTGAAGTCGGTGCCCGCCCGACGCCTGCTGAAGAACCTGATCCACAGCAATCGGCACGCCGCGGCACGCTACATCCTGCGGGTGCGTGGAGAAGGCCCGCTGCCGATGAAGCTCGACACCTGCAAACTGAACGGCATGCTGGCCCTGCGCCGCTGGCGTGGCCAGGACTGCGACGACTGAACTAGCGGGCCGGCGTGGCCGGATGCGCGCCGGCAGCAAACACCGCCAGCATCACCGTGAAGGCCAGCGCCCCCAGCGACGATGCGAACATCGAGCCCACATTGGAAAACACGAACTCGCCAAGCAGAAGCATCAGCCCCCAGGTGGCAAACAGGCGCTTGTCCGGGTCCGCCGCACGGCGCTGGGAGGCAAAGAAGCCCAGCATCCCGATCCAGAAGGCCAGCATCGCCAGCAGACCCACCAGGCCGGTGGTGGTGAGGTGATCGATGAACAGGTTGTGCAGACCGCCGAAGTTCATCAGGATCGGCGGCAGCACACCGGCCGCCACCCCGGCCGCCACCGCGCCTCGGAAATTGGCCATGCCAAGGCCCAGCAGCGGATGGGCCAGGAACTGCTCCCAACCCCACTGCCAGCTGAGGAGGCGCAGCCCCAGTGAGGTTTCGCGGGCACTCGTCGCCGCCGGATCGGCCTGGTAGGCCAGCACCTCGAAAACCCCTTCTTCCACCCGCCCCCAGATCCGCTGGCCGATCAGCACCGCCACCAGCAGCAAGAGTACGCCGGCCAGCGCCAACGGACGGCGCGGCAGACGCCGGCGCCCCGGCATCTGCAGGGCCAGCAATCCCATCAAGGGCAGCGCCACCCAGGCCGAACGCGTCTCGGAAAGAATGGCCGCGGCCGTCCCCCCGATGATCGCCAGCGGCACCAGCATCGGCGGGCCACCCTGGGTACGTCCGTTGCCCGCCGCCAGCCCTCCGGCCAGGGCCGCCATGGCCACCACCGCGCTGTAATTGCCGAAGGGCCCGGGGCTCGAGAACGGCCCCATCGGCCGGCCCGAGTTGAGCGCCAGGAGACCTTCTCCGCCCCCCCAGGCAAGGGCTGCCAGTGCCACCAGCATGCCGCCCAGGCCGGCGATGGCGAGGCCGCGGAGAACCGACACCCGTGCCACGCCGAAGCGCCGGAACAACAGATAGACCGCGACACCGGCCAGCAGGTGGGCAGGCCGGTCGAGCAGCCGGAAGTTCCAGCCGAGCAGCGCCATGTTGAGCAGGTAGGCGGCCGGGAGGATGGCTGCCGCCAGCATGAAACGGCGATCCAGAGCATCGATGTGACGCCCCGGCGCACAGGCCGCCACCACGCCGAGCAGGGCCAGCAGGATGGCGCAGGCCTTGGCCAGCCCGGCGGAGACCACCAGGCCGGCAAAAAAGAGGGGCAACACCCAGGACAGCCGCGCGGCCACCCATTCGGGACGCCGGACAAGGGCGGAGGGAAGGGACATCATGAATTCACGGAACGGACAGCAGGTCGACACCGGTGGCGCGGAAGGCCTCTTCCATCTGGCGGCGTTCATCGTCGGACTTGAAGCGCACCCGCTCCCAGCCGAAGGCCACCACGCGGGTGCTGGCAGGAGCGGTCTGGCGGGCAAACAGCAGGGCGCTGGAGCGGACCCCGACCACCGCATCGTAGGCGGTGTTGGCAAGGTGCACCTCAAGCGGCTCATCGAGGGTCACGACGGTGTAATCGGGGTGGTTGAGTTCCTTTTCGGGATCCTTGGGATGGCCCTTGTAGAACACCTGCGTGATCCCCTCGGCGGCCAGCCAGGTGTGGATGGCGCTGCTCACCGCGTCCCGGTCGGCCGCCTTCATCAGGCCCGCCCCGACCAGCGGCTGGCCGATCACCAGGGCACTGCGCGCAGCACCGGAGGCGGCGCGGCTACCGGCCCGCGGGGTGACCAGCGGCGGCAGGACCACGGCCTTGTCCAGGGCGTACTCGTGGGGCAGACCGGGAATCACATAGACCCGGTCGCAGAAGAGCGCGTCGGAGCCGATGCGGTCGCCGGAGAAGCACCAGTAGTCCAGCTCCGGCGCCAGCAGGCGGCGCAACTTGCGGGCGTACTGGGCCAGGCGCTTGGTG
Source organism: Zoogloea dura (assembly GCF_012927165.1). Taxonomy (GTDB): domain Bacteria; phylum Pseudomonadota; class Gammaproteobacteria; order Burkholderiales; family Rhodocyclaceae; genus Zoogloea; species Zoogloea dura. The sequence goes on along the minus strand of NZ_JABBGA010000003.1, from coordinate 324,995 downwards.
AGGGACAGGGGATAGCGGCGGATGCTGATGATGCCGTCGGGCAGGATGCGGGCATGCATCCTGCGTGCGCCGCTGGCCTTCGGCAGGGCCCGCAGGAAGTAGTTGATGGCCTCGGTGTCGAAGACTGCGCTGTGGATGTGCAGACTCTCGCAGGGCCCCACCAGGCCGGCCACCAGGCGGATGTTGTCGCGCTGCCGGCGCAGCCGGCCGAAGGGGCCGGGCAGCGGCTCCCAGCGGGGCCACGGCATGTAGGCGGCAGCGTCCCAATCTTCCTGGCGGACGATGGGGGTTACGCCGGGCTTGTACCACACCAGCACCTGGCGGGCACCGGCCTCGAAGTTCTCGGCGATGCGCCGCGCGGCCAGGTATTGCAGCGGCGAGGCGACGAAATAGACGGCAACCCGCCCGGCACGCTCCCGACTGCCCACCTCAGGTCTCGTCCTTGAGCTGCTCGCCGCTGGCCAGCAGGCGGGCATAGGCCTGGCCACGGGCGACCAGTTCGTCATGGGTGCCGGTCTCGACGATGCGGCCGCGCTCCATCACCACGATCAGGTCCGCATCGCGGATGGTGGACAGGCGGTGGGCGATGACGATCACGGTACGGTTGCGGCGCAGCTCCACCAGGGCATCCTTGACCGCCCGCTCGGACTCGTTGTCGAGGGCCGAGGTGGCTTCGTCGAGAAGCAGGATAGGCGCGTCGCGCAGGAAGGCGCGGGCGATGGCGATGCGCTGGCGCTGGCCGCCGGAGAGCTGGCTGCCATTGGCGCCAACCCGGGTGGCGAGACCGTCGGGCAGCGTGTCGATGAACTCCAGGGCATGGGCGGCGCGGGCCGCGGCGACGATGTCGGCCTCCGGCACGTCGGGCCGGCCGTAGGCGATGTTGGCGGCGATGCTGTCGTCGAACAGCACCACCTGCTGGCCGACCCAGCCCAGCTGGGCGCGCAGGTGGGCCAGGGGCAGGCTGTCCAGCGCCGCGCCGTCGAGCAGGATGCGGCCGCTGCCCGGCTCGTAGAAGCGGGCGATCAGGTTGACCAGGGTGGACTTGCCGCTGCCGGATGCACCCACCAGCGCCACCGTCTGGCCGGGATGCACGTCCAGGCTGAAATGCTGCAGGGCCTGCTCGGCCTGGCCCGGGTAGCTGAAGCTCACGTCGTCGAAGCGCAGCTCGCCGATGGCCCGCGGGCGGCTGCCACTGGCGGTGTCCACCTCGGGCAGGGTGTCGAGCAGCGCAAAGATGCTCTGGGCGCCGGCCAGGCCGCGCTGGATCACCGCGTTGATATTGGTCAGGCGGCGGATCGGCTCGAAGAGCATCGACATGGCGGTGACGAAGGCGACGAACTCGCCCGGGGTCAGCTTGTCCTGGGCCGACAGGGAGCTGGCGGTCCAGATCACGGTGGCCACCGCCGCCGCCGCCAGCACCTGCACCAGGGGCACGTTCACCGCCGACACGCGCACCGTGCGCATGGTCTGGCTGCGCAGGCGCTCGGCCACCTCGGCGAAGCGCCGGTCCTCGTGGTCGTGAGTGCCGAAGAGCTTGATCTCGCGCACCCCGCCGAGGGTCTCCTCGACCATCCCGGTGAGGCGGCCGGTGGTTTCCTGCATCTCCTGGTTGGAGCCGCGCAGCTTGCGGCTGGCCACCCGGATCAGCCAGGCCACCACCGGGGCGATGGCGACGATGACGAGGGTCAGTTCCCAGGCGGTGTAGATCAGGTAACCGGTGAGGCCGATGATGATCAGGGTGTCGCGCACCACGATGATCCAGGCGTTGGACAGGGCCGCGCCCACCTGGGGGATGTCGTAGAGGATGCGCGACAGCATGCGCCCGCCGGTCTCCGCCTGGTGCACCGGGATGGGCAGGTGCATCTGGTGGCGGAAGACCTGCTGGCGCAGGTCGGTGATGGCCTTGTTGGCGATCCACTGGCTGGACACGTTGGCCACGTACTCGGCTACCCCCTTGGCCAGGAAGGCCAGCATCAGGAACAGCGGCACCTGCCACTGGGCCACCGGGCTCTTCTTGATCAGGCTGTCGTCCACCAGCGGCTTGAGCAGGCTGGGGAGCACCGGCTCGAGGGAGGCGGCGGCGATCATCGCCAGGATGGACAGGGCCACCACCCGGCCATAGGGACGGATGGAGCCGAGCAGGCGTTTGTAGAGCTGGAAGGAGTCGTTCATTCCCGGTGCAGGACCTTGTCCACGATGAGGCTGGCCCAGCCTTCCTCCCGGAAGCGGTGGTGGATCTCGAGACGGTTGTATTCGGTGTCGACCCACTCCAGGAAGCCGATCGGGCTCTTCGCGTTGCGGGCCACGTAGGTGGCGAAGAAGAAATCGAGCACGCCGGTCTTGGCGCCCTTGAAGTGGCCGTACTTCCAGCCCAGCTCGCTCATCGCGTCCTCCACCCGGTGGCCGAGGTGCAGGATGCGGTACAGGGCCGCGCCAATGCCGGCCCGGTCGGCGCCGGACTTGCAGTGCAGCAGGGCCGGGTACTCAATGGACTTGAAGAGATCGTCCATGGCGTGGACTTCCTCCACCTCGGGCGGCGTGCGGGAGTACAGCTTGATGTCGTGCAGGACGATGCCGAGCTGTTCGCAGGCTTCCTTCTCGAGGGCGTAGGAGCCATAACCGTGCGCGCCGCGCAGGTTGATCACCGTACGCAGGCCGAGCTTCTCGCGGTACTTGCGCAACTGGGCCGGGCTGGGCTGGCTGCTGCGGTACATTCCGCCGCCCAGGTCGTAGAAGTTGTTGTACACGGCGCGGATCGCCCCGTGGTCCACCAGGTGCATGTCCAGCCAGGCGCGGACGCGGCCGCTGGTGGTCGAGATGTCCATGATCATCGGGCGGGGTCCTCAGGCCTGCAGCAGCAGGTCGGGTTGCAGCCGGGCGAGCAGATCGTCGCGGCCGGCCGCGTCGACGGCCACCACCCAATCCACCGGGCGCAGCGCGGCAAGCACGGCCAGGCTGTCGGGCGCTGCCGTCGCGGGTTCGAGCACCAGCACCCGGTCGGCCTGCCGGCCGGCTTCTTCGAGGCGGGCCAGCAAAGCGGCTCCGGGCACTCCCACCGGCCCCTGCAGCACCGCCAGGCGCTCGCCGGCGGCACGCGCACGCTGGCAGGCGGACAGCACCGCGTCCACACCGAGCAGGCCGCGGGCCACCGGGGCGTGGGCATCCATGGCGTCGCGGAGTTCCTCGAGGGTGGCCGTGGCCGTACCCAGCTTGCCCACCACCACGCCCGCCGCCAGATTGGCCAGGGCCGTCGCCTCGCGCAGGTTGAGGCCCGCCGCGATGCCGCAGCCCAGCGCCGCCGACACGGTGTCGCCGGCGCCGGTCACGTCATAGACCTCCCGCGCCCGGGTCGGCTGGTGATGTGCCGGCTGGCCACGCTGGATCAGGGTCACGCCCTGCTCGCTGCGCGTGACCAGCAGCGCCTCCAGGTCCAGCTCGGCACGCAGCGCCTCGCCACGGGCGATCAGGGTGGCCTCGTCCGGGCAGGGGCCGACCACCGCCTCGAATTCCGACAGGTTGGGCTTGACCAGGGTGGCGCCCCGGTAACGGCTGAAATCCGTGCCCTTCGGGTCCACCACCACCGGCACGCCACGCGCCCGGGCGGCGCGGATCAGGCCCTGCACGTCGGCCAGGGTGCCCTTGGCGTAATCGGACAGCACCAGCACGCTGACGCCTTCCAGGTGCGCCTCGAGCGCCGCCGCCACGCGGGCCGCATGGCAGGCGTCGAAGCGCTCCTCGAAGTCCAGGCGGATCAGCTGCTGGTGGCGCGAGATGACCCGCAGCTTGGTGATCGTCGGCGCATCGGAGACGCGCTCGAAGGCGCAGGCGACGCCCCGCGACATCAGGCTGTCCTCCAGCAGGCGGCCGGCCTCGTCCTCGCCCACAAGCCCGATCACCCGCGCCTGCGCGCCCAGTGATGCGGCGTTGAGGGCGACGTTGCCCGCACCGCCGGCCCGCAACTCGTCATTGCGGACGGTGACCACCGGCACCGGGGCCTCCGGCGAAATGCGCGCCGTCGCGCCGTGCCAGTAGCGATCGAGCATCACGTCACCGCAGACGAGCACACGGCAGGCGGAAAAGTCCGGCAGGGGGAAATGCATGGAGACGAAACGGCCCTCCACGGGAGGAGGCACCGGAAGACGAAAGTCGCGATTATCGCATCAAGGGAGGAGGGTCGGGAGGGGCGGACTTTCTCGTGGCGGCATGGCGGACCGGACCGGGCCCCCGTGCCTTTTTCCGGCAGAGAAACCCATTTTGGGGAAAATCATTGCAAGAAATGCCGATGAATAAGACCATCACATAAAAATCAACGAGGAACCCAAAATGAAAATGGTCTGCAGAAAGCACTCGCTCATCCAGAGAATGAGGACGGTGGCATCAAGCCTGGCTCTTTTGGGCATGGCCGCGGGGGCCCAGGCCGCCAGTTGCCGAATCCCCGTCGCCGACGCCTTCGCGCAGGTTGCATATCCAGCCGTCAGCGCCGGCTTCAACAGCGTCGGCCCTGGCGGTATTTTCAGCCAGGCATTTGCATTCACCACCAATGTCAGCGGCTACACCAACACCGTCAGCATGCTCAGTGATGCGGCAGCCTACGGTCATGCACCTGGCCCCTACCCCAGATCGTACGCATTTACAGGCGCCGGGCCGCTGTCGAACAACACCATCAATTATGTCGATTACGGCCAGCGCCCCGGGCCTGGCACCATGCGGTACGACTTCGCCACGCCACTGGGCGCCAACGATGGCATCCTGGTGATGGACACGGATCTCAACGAGGTCGTCACCCTTGAGTTTTATGACGCAGCCAACAATCTGCTGTCCACCGCGGGGTGGTCCACCCCGCTGATCCGGTCCGTGACCGGATCAGGCACGCTCAGCAACAACGGCACCAGCATCACCATAGTGGGCGACACCCAGGACACGCCCGATGCGACGTATCTGGTCATGCCGGCGGCGGGTACGGCAATAAGTCGTGTCGTGCTCACCGGTCGTACGCCCTCCCCGGGGAGTTGGGACATCCAGTTCGTTCACGGCGATTGCAGCATCAACGCGGTCAACGACGATTTCAGCGCCGCTGTGATACCGCAAACTGGCGGCAACACTGCCAGCGTACTGAGCAATGACACGCTGGGCTCAAGCCCTCCTGTCACGGCCACCCCGTCCACAGTGACACCCAGCCTCCTCGACAACGGCGGCATCCCCGGCCTGGTGCTCAATGGCAACGGGACGTTCACGGTACCCGCCGGCGCTCAGGCAGGTGACCACTCGATCACCTACAGGATCTGCGATTCCGATCCGAACAAGCCGGACGTCTGCGACGAGGCCACGGCCATCATCCGCGTGCAGACACCGGCCATCGACGCAGTCAACGACGACTTCACCACAACACCCGTTTCACCCGCCGGTGGCACCACGCCCAGCGTGCTGGGCAACGACACGCTGACCGGCAGTCCCGCCAGCGCCGGCGCTGTCACACTGAGCATCGTGAACAACGGCGGCATGACGGGTTTGATACTCAACCCGGCGGGCACATTCACCGTGCCCGCCAACACGCCGGCGGGCGACTACACCGTCACCTACCGGATTTGCGATGCAGCAACACCGGCGCTGTGCGACAACGCCACCGTGCTGATCCGGGTGCAGACACCGGCCATCGACGCCGTCAACGACAACTTCACCGCAACACCCGTTTCACCTGCCGGTGGCACCACGCCCAGCGTGCTGGGCAACGACACGCTGGCCGGCAATCCCGCCAGCGCCGGCGCTGTCACACTGAGCATCGTGAACAACGGCGGGCTGACGGGTTTGATACTCAACCCGGCGGGTGCATTCACCGTGCCCGCCAACACACCAGCGGGCAGTTACACCGTGACCTACCGTATCTGCAGCCAGGCGTCGCCAAGCTTGTGTGACGACGCCACGGCCATCGTCGACGTGCAAGGCGCACCCATCGCTGCGATACCGACGCTGTCCTTCTGGGGCCTGCTGCTGTCGGCCCTCTCCCTCTGGATTGCGCTGCTGGCGCTGCCTCCAAAGCACAACCCGTGGAAGTGAAATGAGGCCTTCTCCCCGCCTTGCCGCGTCGCGCGTCCCGGACGCATACTGGCCGCGTCTGCAGCAGAACGGGGAGAGCAGCATGGTTGAACACAAGACGGGCCTCGGCCGGGTCGCGCAACCGGAAGAAGACGAGGAGGAGCCCTTCGGCGGGCTGGTGCGCTACGAGCGCCACATGCCCATCCACCAGGTGTCGTATTACCTGTGCGGGGAGATCCAGGCGCCCCAGTTCTACACCGAGCTCTTCTACACCCTGCGCACGGCGGCAGAGACCGATCTGATCTACCTGCACATCAATTCGCCGGGCGGCGACTTCAACACCGGGCTGCAGATCATCAACAACATCCTGGCCTCCGATGCCCAGGTGGTGACGGTGCTCGAAGCCCGGGCCTACTCGATGGCCGCCTTCATCTTCCTGTCGGGCGACGAGCTGATCGTGCATGACAACTGCCAGCTGATGTTCCACACCTATTCGAGCAGCTTCGCCGGCAAGGGCAGCGAGCAGCTGGCGGAGGTGCATGCCCTGGGCACCTGGTTCGAAAAGGTCACCACCCGCCTGTGCACGCCCTTCCTGAGCCCCACCGACATTGCCCACATCCTGCAGGGCAGCGACCTGTGGATGGATTCAGACGAGATCCGGCGGCGCCTGGGACGGGTCAAACACCCCAAGGCGACCCCGCGCAGCCGGGCCCCCAAAAAGCCGGCGCAGGACTGACGCCCCAACGCACGCCCGACGCACTCGCCCTGCCACTCATGCCGCGGCCCCGGCGATCTGGCCGGCGAACCTGCCAGGACAGCCTCGACCGAAGCTGAACCGGCCCCAGCGCCCCTCCGCCTCCCTTGAAGAGGCCATTCCACATTGAGACAGCTGTCTCGCCCGTCTCGATCGAAACTCCCGGACTGAGAGACCTGTCTCATCCGCCCCCCGCCGTTCGATCACAAACCCCTGTTTAGAATGAACTTTCCCGTCTGGCACAAAGATGGCTAGCGGTGAGTGTGGCCCTGTCCGACGCAGCCCTGTCCTGTCCGACGACCACATCCACCACACCACGCTCAATGCGGGAGACAAAAAAATGATGAAAACCCAGCGCATCTCCGGGTCTTTGCTGGCGATCCTGTTCGCCACCAATGCCCTGGCGGCCGACAACACTCCGGCCGCCGACCCGGAACCTCCTCTCGGTGTCGACGTCCTGGAAGCCAGTTTCAAGTGGCGGCCGAACTATGTTTCCGAAGACATGCTGATCCACGCGGACAAGGACGCCAACAACTGGCTGCACTACGGCAAGGACTACCAGGCCACCCGCTTCAGCCAGCTGCGGCAGATCACCCGGGACAACGCAGTGCGGCTGGTTCCCAAGTGGAACCTGTCCTTCGGCGTGAATGATGCGCAGGACAGCCAGACCACGGTCGTCAACGGCCGTGTCTACGTGACGGCCAGCCAGAACAAGGTCTTCTCCCTGGATGGAGAAAGCGGCCGCATGCTCTGGAAGTACGAGCACCCGCTACCCGGCGACCTGGGCCCGCGTCTGTGCTGCGAGGCGGTGAACCGGGGCGTCGCGGTGTTCAAGAACATGGTCTACATGGCCACCCTCGACAGCCACGTCGTCGCCCTCGACAACACGACCGGCCGCGTCGTCTGGGACGTACAGCTCGGCGACTACCGCACCGGCGAGATCTACACGTCCATGCCGCTGGTCGCCAACGGCATGATCGTGGTCGGCAACTCCGGCTCGGATGTCGGTGGCAACGTCGGCAAGATCACCGCCCTCAACCCGGACACAGGCAAGATCGTCTGGCAGACCACCACCCGCCCCACCGATGCCAGGGACCCGGTGGCCAGGACCTGGGCCAACGACTCCTGGAAGACCGGTGGTGCCTCTGCCTGGCTGACCGGCAACTATGACCCCAGGACCAAGACCATCTTCTGGGGCGTCGGCAATCCTTCACCGGACTTCGACCCGCGCGTACGCGCCGGCGACAACCTCTACAGCAACTCCACGCTGGCCCTCGACGCCGACACCGGCAAGATCAAGCACCATTTCCAATACACCCCCAACGACTCCTGGGATTACGACGGCAACAACGAGACCATCCTGGTAGACGACGAACAGGGGCGCAAGGTGTGGCTGCACGCCGACCGCAACGGCCATGTCTATTCCATCAACCGGGATACCGGCAAATGCAACTGGGTGGTACCGATCGCCCGGGTGAATTGGGTCACCGGCTTCCAGGGCAACTGTCGCCCGATCGTCAATCCGGACAAGGTGCCCGGCTACGACAAGGTTGCCACCGACGTGGCGCCCATCCTCGACGGTGGCAAGGAATGGCACCCGGCTGCCTACAGCCCGCTGACCAAGCTGCTCTACGTGCCCTATATCGACAGCTCGATGGATATCCAGGCCAAAAAGATGGAATGGAAGCAGGGTGAGTGGTTCCTGTCATCCAAGGTCCTCAAGGCCAACCCCTACACCGGTGGCGTGAAGGCGTTTGATGCCACCACCGGCAAGCTGGCGTGGACGCGCCCGCAGAGCACCCCCGCCACCAGCGGCCTGCTCGCCACCGCCGGCGGGCTGGTCTTCTCCGGCGACGCTGAAGGCTACTTCTCGGCGATGCGCGACGACACGGGTGAAACCCTGTGGCGCTTCAACGTGGGCACCGGCATCCATGGCAACCCGACGACCTTCAACGTGAATGGCCAGCAGTACGTGGCGATCGTGTACGGCCCCGGTGGCGGCAGCCTGTGGCCGCTGGTGTATGGCGAGCTGTTCAAGCACCAGAACCGGGGCGGCGGCATGATGGTCTTCGCCCTCGCCCCCCAGTATCGCTGACCCCTAGCAGCGGGCGTGGCAGCCAACCAGCACACGCTGCTGCGCCCGTGGAGCTCCCCCATGACAACGCGTACGCGCCTTCTCGGCGCGCTGCTGGCGGTGCTGGCCCACAGCCACCCCGCCGGCAGTGCGCCCCTCCCGGCAGAACAGACCGAGGGCCCGCTGACCGTCTGCCTCGCCGATGCCAACCCACCGTTCTCGGCGAGCAGCCTGCCCGATGGCGGCCTCGATGCCGAGCTGGCCCGCGCAATCGGCCGGCAACTCGGCCGGGAGATCCGCCTGGTGTGGGTGACCATCCCGAACCGGGGTGGTCTCGGCAAGGCCCTCGGACAGCAGCTCGGCGGCGGCGCCTGCAGCCTGTTTGCCGGCATCCCCGAAAGCGGCGGCCCCAATGAGGACCTCACCGAAAAAAACCTGATGGCCAGCGACGGCTACCTGGAAACCGGCTACGTCCTGATCGCCGCCCATGGCAGCCTGCGCAGCCTCGACGAAGCGCGCCGGCTCAACCGGATCGGCGTGGTGACGGCCACACCGGCCGACCTCTACCTGTTCCAGCAACAGCTGCGGCGGGTACCCCATGGCAGCAACGAGGCGCTGCTGGCCGCCCTCGCGGAGGGCAGCGTGGATGCCGCCGTGCTGTGGCAGCCGGCCCTTGCCCGCGCACGCCTGCAGGGGAAGGCCCCCACCGCAAACGGCATTCAGCTGCCTGGCGCCAGCCGGACCCGTTTCGTTCTTGCGCTGCCGCGCAAGGACCCGGCCCTGCTGGCCCGGGTCAACGCCGCCCTGGCCCACCTGCGGACCGACGGCAGCCTTGCCTCCATCCTGCAGACCCACGGCCTCGCACCGTGACACCTGCCGGAACCCTCCAACGAGAGCCTCACCAGAAGACCATGAAAGAGCCCACCCTCCCCTGCTCCTCCCACCCCCGCGCCGCACGGCGCCGGGCCCTCGCCATCGGCACCTGCCTCATCCTCGGACTGAGCGGCCTCGCCCATGGCTTTGGTGTGACACCCGCCGGTGGTGGCCCCGCCGCAACATCGGCCAACCCCCTCGCCGGCAACGTGGCAGCCGCCCGCAAGGGCGAGGAATTGTTCGGCCGCAACTGCCAGCAGTGCCACAACACACGCGGACACGGCGGCAAATGCCCGCAACTCGTACGCGGCGCGTGGGCACCCGGCGGCCCCAACAGCGACAGGTTCATGTTCGACACGATCTCCAAGGGGCGCCCCAACACCCAGATGGGCTCCTTCGGCCTGGCCCTCAGCGAGGAGGAGATCTGGCAGATCGTCACCTTCCTGCGGGAAGAAGCCGTCCGTGTGAAGGCCACCGCCCGCAAAGCGGCCGACGACGACGACGCCAGCTGGTACTGAGCCGCGCGGCGCCGCTAGGGAATGGCGCGGGCCACATCCCGCGCCAAGGCCGTCACCAGGCGCCCGTGGGCGGCGGCGAGCCCGTCCCAGCCGGGCTGGGTGACGCTCTCGGTGGCCGCGAAGCGCCCGCTGGCCAGATCCTTCCCCGCCTTGCGCAGCGTCCATACGGCTTCCAGGGTGACCCGCTCGAAGCCCTCGGCCTCGAAGCGCTGCACGTCGATGGGCAGGGTCATGTCCGGCTCGACGATGCTGCCCTGGGGCCACGCGACGATGCGGCCGTTGCCCGTGCTGCGGGCCAGCTCGACAGCGACCCGGCGGGCAATCTCGGTCTTGAGGGGCGCGGCCCAGCGGTGGCCCTCCGCCACCTCGGCCCGCACCCCATCCACCTGGCGCACGATCAGGAGCCGGTCGATGGCCGCGGGCACACCTACCGGCCCCACCACCAGGCTCGGCCCGGACGCTGGCGCGGCGGCCCCGGCCGGCCCTTCCGAGCCCAGGGTGTAGTAACGCACGGCCGGCGTCGTGCCGCAGGCCGCCAGCAGGCAGGCGCTCAGGATCAGGGGGAAGGCTCTCATGGCTTGTCCTCGGGTTTGCCGCGCAGCAGGGCTTCGGGATGGCGGTCCAGGCTGTCGGCCAGGTGGCGCATGGCCTGGGCCGTGCGCGACACCTCCTGCAGCGTCGCCCGCAGATCCTGCTGCAGGGGCGCATCGCTGGCCACCAGCTTGCGTGAGTCGGCAATCACCGTGCGGGCCTCGGCGAGGGTCTCGCGCACCCCGCCGAGGGTGTCGCGGACATCGCTGCCGACCAGGTTGTCGATGCGCTTGACCAGGCTTTCCAGCTCGTCGATGGTGCGGCCCAGCCCGACGATGGCCTTGCGGGTGTCCTGGCCGATCTCGTCGAGGGGCAGCTTGTCGAGCTTTTCGACAATGCGCAGGAGCGCCGTCTGCAGCTCGTCCAGGCTGCCCCGCTGGGTCGGCAGGCTGGGCGGCTGGGTGTTCCAGTCGGCCTTGCCGCCCTTGGCCGCCGGAAAGAAGTCGAAGGCCACGTAGAGCTGGCCGGTGACCAGGTTGCCGTTGCGCAACTGGGCCCGCATGCCGCGGGTGATCAGGCGATCGATGAAACTGCGGAAGTCCTTGTCGCGGTAATCCTTGCCGAAGAAGGTGGGCTTGCCGGCATCCGGACGCGCCTGCATACGCCCAGGAAAGATGGCGACCTCGACCACCATGCCCAGATCGCCGGCCCCGCTCCCGATGTCGGGATGAACGGCGACGACCTCACCCAGCTGGATCCCCCGGAAATCCACCGGCGCACCGGGCGACAGCCCGCGCACGCTCTCCGAGAAGCGCAGCAGGTAAAGCTGGCGCACGCTGCTGGGCTGCTTGAGGGCCTCGTCACGGTTGCGCAGCAGCGGGAACACGTGCTCGGCGGGAGCCGGCTCGTCGACGCTGTTGTCGGGGGTCTGGAAGGCCAGCCCGCCGGCCAGGATCGAGGTGACGGACTCGGTATTGACCTGGATGCCCTCCGCGCCCAGCTTCACATCCACGCCGCTGGCGTTCCAGAAGCGGGTGTCGGCAGTCACGAAACGGTCGTAGGGCGCCTTGATGAAGATCCGGATGTCCAGGTGCTTGCCCTTCTCGTCGAGCTTGAAACCCGTGACCTGGCCCGCCTCGATGCGCCGGTAATAGATGGGCGTCCCCACGCCGATCGACCCCAGGGATTCCGCCTCCAGGCTGAAATGACGGCCCGGTATGTCGAAGGTCACCACCGGCGCCTCCGTAAGCGCCAGGAACCTGCGCCGGGGCTCCTCCGACTTGCCTGCATCCATGCCCACGTAGGCGCCCGACAGCAGGGTTTCGAGGCCCGACACCGAACTCCCCGAGACCCGCGCGCTGACCACCCAGAAGCGGGTGTCATCGACCAGCAGGCGGGTCGCCTCCTTGGCCAGGCGGGCGGTGGCCACCACATGGCTGCCGTCTTCGGCCAACGCCACCGAGGCGATCTGACCGACATCCACGTCCTTGTACTTGATGCGGGTCTTGCCCGGCTCGAGGCCGACCCCGGTGCGGAACACGATGCTGATGGTGGGGCCCTGCTCATAATAACTGCGCGCCGCCAGGAAGAGCCCGATCAGGGCCGCCACCAGGGGAATGATCCATACCAGCGGAATGCGGAAACGACGGTGTGCCTCCACGGTGGCGACAGGGATGGCGGACGGAGCGGGATCAGTCATGGGCAGGCCGTTCGGGTGCGGGGTCGACGGGATCGCCGTCGACGGGATCGGAAAGGGGGTCCCAGATCAGGCGGGGGTCGAAGCTCATGGCCGCAAACATGGTCAGCACCACCACCGCCCCGAAGGCAACGGCGGCGGGCCCCGCCTGGATGGTGGCCAGCCCCTGGAACTGGACCAGGGCGACCAGGATGGTGATGACGTAGATGTCGAGCATGGACCAGCGCCCGACAAACTCGACCAGCCGATAGAGCCGCGCCCGCTGCAGGAGGCCGCGGCGGGACCGGCTCTGCACCGATGCGGTCAGGTAGCTCAGGGCGAAGATCTTGAGCAGCGGCACCATCACGCTGGCAAAGAAGACCACCAGGGCGAGGGGCCAGGAACCGGACTCCCACAGGAAGACCACCCCGCTCAGGATGGTGTCCTCCTGGCTGCCGGTCAGGGACGCGGTGGTCATCATCGGCAGCAGGTTGGCGGGGATGTAGAGCAGCGCCGACGCCAGCAGCAAGGCCCAGGTGGTGGTGATGCTGGCCGGCTTGCGCAGGTGCAGCGGCGCGCCGCAGCGCGGACAGCGCAGACGCTGCGCGGCCCCGTGGGGGCTGCGCGCGAGCTGGCCGCAGACATGGCAGCTCATCAGGCCCGCTTCACGGGCGGTGACCTGCCGCGTCAAGGCCGTGCCCCCTCGTCGCCCGGCGCCAGCTGCCACAGCAGGCGCGTATCGAAGGCGCGGGCCGCCAGGGTGAGGACCACGATGAGGGCGGCGGTGGCCCAGAAGGCCGTGCCCAGGATGACGGTGGCCAGGTGGGACAGCTTGACCAGCGACACCAGCATGCCCAGCAGGAAGACCTCGACCATGCCCCACGGCTGCACCGAGCGGACCAGGCGGAAGAAGGTTGCCAGACGGGGCGACACCCGGCCCAGGCGCAGTGGCAGCAGCACGACGAGGATCATGCTCAGCTCGAGCACCGGAAACAGCTGCGCGGTCACGAAGACCAGCGCGGCCACGGGCTCCACGCCGTCACGCCAGAGGATATGGACGGCCTCGAACAGGCTCACCTCGACCCGCCGCCCCTGCATTTCGAGCCCCACCAGGGGATACAGGTTGGCGATCAGGTACAGCACGGCGGCGGTGAAGGTCAGCGCCAGGGTGCGATCCAGGCTGTCCGGCGGATTGCGGGCCAGGATTGCGTTGCACCGCGCGCAGCGCGCCGTCTCGCCCGGCGCAAGCGCAGGTTCGGTCTGGAGCAGGTCACAGTCGTGACAGGCCAGCAGATCGGCGGGAGGGGTCGCATGGGCGTCGGGGTCGGTCATGGCTTGGCCCGGAAGATGACGGCCAATTGTGCGGTGCAGTGCCCGCCGCCGCAAGCGGATCGGCGCGACCCGCCTCCAAATCCGTGATGCCGGACGGATCAGCGTGCAGGAGGCACGGCCGGCACTGCCGGCGAGGGGCGAGGAGCCGCGTCAGGCGTGATCGCCGGTACCGGCACGGCGCCGGCGATGAGGACCATGGGAGCATCCAGCCCACGATGACGCAGGACAACCCTGTCGTTGAGCACCCGGTCGACGCGCAGATCGTCGTTGAAGGCCGCGCCTTCAGGCACCAGCACGGGCGGGTGGTTGCCATCGGCCAGGATGGCCATGCCCGGCGCCGCACCGCTGGCCGGGATGGTGGCCTGCAATACCAGCCCCGGCGGAGGCGGCAGCACCGGCAGTGAGGCGCTGCCTTGCTGGGGAGCGGCGACATGGAGGATGCCGATTTCCTCGGCGGTCCATAGACCGACCACAATCAACGCACCCAGCCCCAGCAATGCGCGCTGCAAACGGACCATGTTGAATCCCGCCATTCCTTACTCCCTGCACGGCCACGGCCGGACCGACCGCGGGAAAGTCATCGTTGATCACTTCGAGAGCATTACCGTAACACCTCGACATTGCACACAGGGGGAGCTTCACGATTCTTGACCCATTCTACGGGCGGCCGGCAGCAGCGCCGCACAGGCCAAGGAATGCACTCAATTCCCGGATGAAGCGTTCGCGCTCGCCCAGATGGGGGGCATGGTCCTGTCCCGCATATAACTGCAGCCGGGATCCGGCAATCTGGCCCGCCACATGGCGCGCCGTGTCCACCGAGTAGAAATTACTCTCGTCACCATAGACGAGAAAACTCGGAAGGGTAATCGTTTGCAGCACATCCCGATAATCCGCCGCCGTCAGGCTGGCCCAGCAGTCGATCAGCGGCTGCGGATCGAGGGCGCCCAGACGCTGGCGGGCGAGCTGGATGCCGGCACCGTTCTCCAGGTATTTGTCGCGGGCCCGGGCATTGTTGCCGAAGGCGGCGAGGCGCAGCACCGCCTCGGCCAGGTCCTTCCCCAGCTCGTCCATGAAAATGGCATTGCGGTGGGCATCGAAATCGCCGTAGATGCCGAACCGCCAGCCAGTGTCCGTCAACAGGCGTGGCGACTGGTCGATGAAGGCCAGGTGGGACAAGCCCTCCTCGCCCCAGTCCCGCAGGTATTGCCAGAGCGTCAGGGCACCCATCGAATGGCCGGCGATCGCCACATCCTGCAGCCCGTAATGGCGGATGAGGTTGTGCAGGTCGCGGGCCATGCGCGCCACGGTCGGCACCGCCGCGCTCCGGGGGGCATGGCCGCCGTGGCCGCGGGCATCCCAGCGGAAGACACGGCAGCCCGCTTCCAGGGCCGGCATGAAGGGAGTCCAGTCCCGGTGGGTCGAGGTCCAGCCATGCAGCAGCACCAGGGGCCGCCCCTGGCCGGAGATGCGGAGATGGATTCTTTCGCCATCGTCGGCGAGAAAGTGCTCCATGGTGTCGGGCCGATCACTTTGAAGGCCCGCAGTCTACCGGAGAGTCCGGCGCCGCAATCAGGCGCCGGATGCGGCGCTGCCCGCGTCCCGCCGGTTGAACCAGCGCAGCACGGTGCCCCAGTCGTGCAGATCGAGGCGGGACACCTCGCCGCAGGCGAAGTCGAGCCCAAGCCAGCGCTCCGGCGGCAGGCCCAGCAGGTGCCCGGCGATGGCCCGCAGCGGGCCACCATGGGCCACCACCACGGCCGCGGCGGGCGCCTCGTCACGCAGGGTTGCCACGAAGTCCAGTACCCGCGCCGCCATGGCGCGGGGCGACTCACCGCCCGGGGGCGAAAAATCCAGGGGCGAGGCCACCCAGGCATCCAGGGCGGTCTGGCCGATGTCCTCGAAGCTGCGCCCCTCCCATTCGCCAAAGTGGATCTCCTTAAGGCGCGGATCGAGCCGGGGTATCCCCAGGGCCTCGGCCAGCAGGCGGGCCCGGGTCAGCGGGCTGGCATGCAGGGCGAAGGCGGAAGGCAGCAGCGGCAGCAGGCGCCGGGCGACCTCCGTGGCGGACTCGGCCAGCCCGAGATCGGTCTGGCCGTAGCAGATCCCCGGCGCCACGGCGGGCCGGGGGTGACGGATCAGGTAGAGCTCCATGCGGCGAGGACTCCCAGGTAGATGGCGATTTCCGACAGCTGCTGGACCGCCCCCAGGGCATCCCCGGTGTAGCCGCCCAAGCGCCGCGCGAAGGTCCGCAGGGCCATCAGCACGACCACCACGCTCAGCCCCAGGGCGGCCAGCGCCGCAGTCCCCGGCAGCAGCAGCAGGGGCAGCACCCCGGCCAGGGTGGCGATGCCGAGCTCGCCGGCATCCGGGCGACGTGCCACCGGGCCCGACTTGGCACTGTTGTCGGTCCGGGCGTAGTCCAGCACGGCCATGATGCTCACCGCCGCGAGGCGGGAGAGAGGATGGGCCACCAGCAGGGCGGCCAGCACCGGGTAGTCCTCGTCGGCCCCGAGCGCGCTCAGCACCAGGTACTTGGCCAGCAGCATCAGCACCAGGCCGATGGCCCCGTAGCTGCCGATGCGCGAGTCCTTCATGATCTGCAGCACCTGCTCCCGGGTCCAGCCACCTCCCAGGCCATCGCAGGTGTCGGCCCAGCCGTCTTCATGGAAGGCACCGGTGGCGCGGATCGTGGCAGCCATCGACAACACCACCGCCAGCTCCACCGGCAGGACCTGCACCATCAGCCAGAACACGGCCGCACCGATGGCCGCAATCAGCCACCCCACCAGCGGCAGGAAGCGGGCAGCCCGGCCCAGCTTGTCCGGGCTGAACTCGACCCAGCCGGGCACCGGCAGGCGGCTGAAGAAGCCGAGGGCGATGAAGAAGAGCTCGAGCTGGGAACGGATCACGGTAGAGGTCGCCGACCTGGGCGCTCAGGCCTTGCCGCTGACGCCGGCCGACTCGAAGCTGGCCATCTCGTTGAGGAAGTTCACCGCGGCCTGGACCAGGGGATAGACCAGCGCAGCGCCGGTGCCTTCGCCCAGGCGCAGGTCGAGCTCGACCAACGGTTCGGCCCGCAGGTGGGCAAGCTGCACCGCATGACCCTGCTCGTGGGAGCGATGCGCAAACACGCAATAGTCGAGGATCTCCGGGCTGAGGGCATGGGCCACCAGCAGCGCGCTGGTGACGATGAAGCCATCGATCAGCAGCAGGCAGCCGGCCTGCGCCGCGCCGATCATGGCCCCCGCCATCATGGCGATCTCGAAGCCCCCGTACTGGGCCAGCGCCTCGAGCGGGTCCGCCGGACGGCCGCCGCGGGCCACGGCGCGAGCCAGCAGCTCGCGCTTGCGGGCCAGGCCGGCATCGTCGAGCCCCGTTCCCCGGCCGATCACGCTGTCCAGGTCGACACCGCTCAGGCAATGGGTCAGCAGCGAAGCCGCGGCGGTGTTGCCTATGCCCATCTCGCCGAAACCCATCACATTGCATCCCTGGCGCGCCAGCCCGCTGGCCAGCGCGTGCCCGCGGGCCAGGGCCTGGTCGCGCTGCGCCGCATCCATGGCCGGCTCTTCGAGGTAATTGGCCGTCCCGGCGGCGATCTTGGCCGACACCAGGCCGGCACGTTCGCCGAAATCATGGACCACCCCGGCATCGATCACCGACAAGGCCATGCCCATCTGGCGGGCGAACACGTTGATCGCCGCCCCACCGGCCAGGAAGTTCTCCACCATCTGCCAGGTCACGTCCTGGGGATAGGCCGACACACCCGCCTTCGCCGCCCCGTGGTCGCCCGCAAAGACCAGCATGTGGGGCTGCTGCAGGGTCGGGGACAGGCTCTGCTGGACCAGGCCGATCTGCAGCGCCAGGGCCTCGAGACGGCCGAGCGCGCCGAGCGGCTTGGTCTTGGCGTCGATGCGTCGCTGCAGGTCAGCGGCCAGGTTCTGATCGGGGCGGGCGATGGCGAAAGACATGGGAAAGGGCATCTGCAGACGGTGTCGAGGCCGCGGATGCTAGGGTGCGGACGCAGCAAACACAAGCCCACCCGGGCTGCGCGGGGCGCCGGAAAGGGCACCCTGAAACCGAGGAAAGCCTTAGTTGGCGCGGGCCCGGCGCCCTGACGGCTGAACGTGGAGGACCACGCGATGGCTGCTGCGGACGCGGGTCTCCCAGGCGCGCTTGAGGACGAAATGCAGTTCGTGATTGCCGGGGAGTTCGCCCACCAGCACGAAAGTCTGCTGGCCGTCCCGACGCGTGCCACCGGTCTGCTCGAGGCTGACCCGCACCGGCGCACCAGCCGGATCGATATACCAGGTGGCGCCTGCGGTGGCAGGCAGGACGATCCGGCAAGGCTGGCCGATATGGCTGGCGAGGCGCTGGGTGTTCATGCGTAGGGCTCCCTGAATCTGACTTTTTGTATCTCGCGTTCACCCTCCGCGCCCAGCCCCGTCATCGCCATGAACTACACCATGGCGTCCATGTGATTTAGTTCCAACGACACGATCTGTAACCTATCCCTTCAGCACCAGGGGAAGGCCGGCAGCCACGAAGGTCACCCGCGGGCAGGCCGCCGCCACCGCCTGGTTGAGCCGCCCCGCCTCGTCGCGGAACAGGCGGCCCAGCGCGGTTTCGGGTACCAGACCGAGGCCGACCTCGTTGGCCACGAAGATCACCCGGCCCGGCAGCGAGGGGATCAGCTCGAGCAGGGCCGCACGTTCCTCCAGCAGCTGTGGCAGGCCTTCGCCGCCCACGCCGGGAGGCAGGGTCTCGGCGCCCTCCAGCAGATTGGCAAGCCACAGAGTGAGGCAATCCACGATCACGCAGCGATCCGCCCGGGCTTCCCGGGCGAGCGTCCGGGCCAGCCCCCGGGGCGACTCGACCACCTGCCAGCCGGCAGGACGATCGGCCTGGTGGCGGGCGATGCGGGCCGCCATCTCTTCGTCCAGCGGCTCTGCGGTGACGATCACGCAGACCGCCAGTCCCGCCGCACCGGCCAGGCTCTCGGCATGACGGCTCTTGCCCGAACGGGCGCCGCCCAGTATCAATTCACAAGGCATAAGGGGCTTTCACAAGTTCCGTGCACGTTAACCAATTCATGGAAGTCCATGATTTTGGTGGTATTATCGCAGCCTGTCTGCCAGCGGAGCATTTCGCGGCAGGCAAACGTGCTCCAGGTGCTCCACGGGCTTTCCGGCCCAGGAGTTAAACGGGAAACAGGTGAGCGTGCTCCGTCTTCGAAGCCGCAATACCTGTGCTGCCCCCGCAACGGTAAGCAAGCGCAAGGTGAGTCACTCCGCCACTGGGCCTCAGGCCTGGGAAGGCGACCCACCGCGTCCGGTCCGGCATTTGCCGCACCGGCACAGCTTGTGAGCCCGGATACCGGCCTTGACCACACGAAAGCGGAAGTGCCACGGGGTGGTGGCGACGAGCGCGGTCATGGTGTGTCCTCCAGGCCTTTCTCCCTCTCTCTCCCCCTCTCCCCCGGCGCCTCCATACGCAATCCACCCGGCGGCGGGGACGCCACCGGGCCAGGGAGACCCCTTCGATGACCATCCGCCTTTCCGCCACCGCCTTTGCGGTCGCTGCCGCATTCCCCTTCGGCTTTGCCCTTCCCGCCTTCGCCGCACCGGCCGAACAGCCCACCGTGGTGGTCACCGCCACCCGTCAGACCCAACGCGCCGATGAAGCCCTGGCCGACATCACCGTGATCGAGCGCGAGCAGATCGAACGGGCCGGCCCCAGCTTCTCGCTGCCCGACCTGCTGTCCCGCCAGCCGGGCATCCAGATGAGCAACAGTGGCGGCCCGGGCAAGGCCACCGACGTCTTCATCCGCGGCACCAGCAGCAAGCAGAGCCTGTTGCTGGTGGACGGCATGCGCGTCGGCTCCGCCACCCTCGGCACCGCGGCCTGGCAGGACATTCCCCTGTCGCAGATCGAACGCATCGAGATCGTGCGTGGCCCCGCCTCGGCCCTGTATGGCTCCGACGCCATCGGCGGCGTGATCCAGGTGTTCACCAAGAAGGGCAGCGGCGCACCGAAGGTGGACGCCTACCTCGGCGCCGGCAGCTACGGCACCCAGGATGTGGCGGCCGGCGTGTACGGCGGCACCGAGAAGCTGTCCTACAGCCTGCGTGGCGCCTACACCGAGAGCAAGAGCTACAGCGCCATCTACAGCAAGGCCAAGCAGCCCTTCTATTACAACGGCGACAAGGACCCGTACCGCAACAGCAGCTTCTCGGGCAACCTGAGCTACCGCCCGGCCGCCGGCCACGAGCTGGGCGCCACCGTGCTGTATGCCGAGTCGCGCAACCACTACGACTCCGGCGCCGGCTTCGACAACTACGCCAATAACGTCACCAGCGCCTGGAACGTCTTCAGCCGCAACCGCCTGCTCGACAACTGGACCAGCACCCTGCGCTTCGGCCAGTCCATCGACGACGCCCGGAACTTCGCGTCCTACGCCCCCAATGGCGCGACGATCAAGACCACCCAGGATCAGCTGATGTGGCAGAACGACATCGGCCTGCCCGTCGGCACCCTGCTGGCCGCTTTCGAGAACCTGCACCAGAAGGCCGTCAATGAAGGCACCTTCGACGTCGGCCGCACCGTCAACTCGGCCCTGCTGGGCTGGACGGCCAGCTTCGGCGCCCACAAGGTCCAGCTCAACGCCCGCCACGACGACAACAGCCAGTACGGCGGCAAGACCACCGGCTACGCCGGCTATGGCTACCAGATCCTGCCCAGCCTGCGGGTCCAGGGCAGCGTCGGTTCGGCCTTCCGCGCCCCCACCTTCAACGAGCTCTACTACCCGGGCTTCGGCAACCCCAACCTCAAGCCCGAGAGCGCCTACAACAAGGAGATCGGCCTGCTGTGGGAGAAGGCCGGGCATAGCCTGAGCGCCACCTACTACCGCAACCGCATCAGCAACCTGATCGCCAACGACCAGAACTTCATCCCCCAGAACATCGCCAATGCGCGCCTGGAAGGCATCAGCCTGGGCTACGGCGGCCAGTTGGCCGGCTTCGACCTGAACGGCAGCATCGACTTCCTCGACCCCAAGGACCTGGACACCGACAAGCGCCTCCAGCGGCGTGCCAACAAGACCGCCAACCTCGCCGTCACGCGGCGCTTCCAGGCCCTCACCGTGGGCGCCGAATGGCAGGGTGCCGGTGGCCGCTACGACCGGGCCGCCGAGATCAACCCGATGGGTGGCTACGGCATCCTGAACGCCTTCGCCAAGTACGCGGTCACGCATGAATGGGCGCTCGAGGCGCGCGCCAACAACCTGCTCGACAAGCAGTACGAGACCGTCCGCGGCTTCCAGACGGCCGGCGCGAACGTCTTCTTCGGCGTACGCTACGCTCCGAAATAAGACGCCATGCACGGAGGGACGATGGCCCACGGCCACAGCGCAACACACCCCGCGGGGGGCGGCATGCCGGTCCAGCGGCGGCGTGCCCTACAGGTGCTGGCCGGCCTCGTCCTGGCTGCGCTGGCAGCCTTCGTGTGGTCCCTCACAGCCGGCGCGCTGCCGGTCGGCCCCGGTGATCTGCTCGGCGCCCTGCAGGGCGGCGACGGCAGCATGGAGGCGGACATCATCCGCAGCCTGCGCCTGCCCCGCGCCGTGGCGGCCTTTGCCTGTGGCGGCCTGCTGGCCCTGGCTGGCGCGCTGATGCAGGTGCTGCTCCGCAACCCCCTGGCCGACCCCTACGTGCTGGGCATCTCGGGCGGTGCGGCGGTGGGCGCCCTCGGCGCCATCGTGGCCGGCGCCACCTCGGGGTGGATCGACGGTGGCGCCTTCATCGGCGCCCTCGGCGCGACCCTGCTGGTCTTCGGCCTGGCCCGCGGCGACGGTTCGTGGACCCAGACCCGCCTGCTCCTCACCGGGGTCATCGTGGCCGCCGGCTGTGGCGCCGCCGTGGCCCTGATGCTCAGCCTGGCCCCGGAAGGTCGGGTCAAGGGCATGCTGTTCTGGCTGATGGGCGACGCCAGCGGCGCCACCCGCCCGTGGCCGGCCCTAGGGCTGCTGGTCGTGGGCCTGGCCAGCGTGCTGCCCTTCGCCCGGGAGCTCAACCTGCTGGCCCGCGGCGAGATCACCGCCCGCGCCCTCGGCGTGCGGGTCACCCGCCTGCGCGGACTGGTCTACGGGCTGGGCTCCCTGCTCACCGCGGTGGCGGTCACCACGGTGGGCTCGGTCGGCTTTGTCGGCCTCATCGTGCCCCACCTGGTGCGCCTCGCCATCGGCAATGACCAGCGCCTGCTGCTGCCTGCCGCCACCCTGGCCGGTGGCGTGCTGCTGTGCGCCGCCGACACCGCGGCGCGCACCGTGGTGGCCCCGATCCAGCTGCCGGTGGGGGTGCTCACCGCCCTGATCGGCGTGCCGGTCTTCCTCTTTCTGCTGGCGAGACACCCGCGATGAAGATGGACGTGCGCCCCCCCGTGCTGGCGGCCGAGCAGCTCACCGTCCATGTGGGCCGGCGCGATGTGCTGCGGGAGCTGAACATCACCGTGCAGCCCGGCGACACGCTGGTGATCCTGGGGCGCAATGGTGCCGGCAAGACCACCCTGCTGCACACCCTCGCCGGCCTGCGCGACGCCGCCCGCGGCGTGGTGCTGCTGTCCGGCCAACCCTACGCGGCCTGGCCGCGGGGTCACGAAGCCTGCCTGCGCGGCCTGCTGGCCCAGAGCCAGCCCGATTTCTTCAGCGCCACGGTGCTGGAGACCGCCCTGGTCGGGCGCCACCCCTACCTGGGCCGCTGGGACTGGGAAAGCCCCGAGGACGAGGCGATCGCCCTGGCAGCCCTGGCCAGCATGGGCCTGGAGGGCTTTGCCGAACGCCAGGTGCCCACCTTGTCGGGCGGCGAACGCCAGCGCCTGGCGATTGCCGCGCTGCTGGCACAGCGGCCGCGCCTTTACCTGCTGGACGAACCCCTGGCCCATCTCGACCTGCATCACCAGGTCGCCGTGCTCGACCACTTCGGCGCGCTCGCGGCGGAAGGTGCCGGCGTCGTGATGGTGCTCCACGACATCAATCTGGCGGCCCGCTACGCCAGCCATGTGCTGCTGCTCGATGGCGCAGGCGGCCATGTCTTTGGTGCGGCCCATGACGTACTGACCACCGAACGCCTGTCCAGCGCCTTCGGCCACCCCCTGAGAGCCGTTGCAGACGGGGCACAGACCCTGTTCATACCGGCCTGAAAGAAGAGAGAAGAACAGATGACCGACCAGAACTCCAGCGACCGCGACAGCCGCCACAAGAACCGCATGGAACGCAAGAAGGCGGTGGTCGATGCCGCCATCGCCGCCGCCACCGACACCCGCGGCCTGCTGCTGGTCAACACCGGCAACGGCAAGGGCAAGTCCAGCGCCGCCTTCGGCGTGCTGGCCCGGGCCCTGGGCCATGGCATGCAGGCCGGCGTGGTGCAGTTCGTGAAGGGACGCTCCGATACCGGCGAAGAGGCCTTCTTCCGCCGTCAGCCGGAGGTCAGCTGGCACGTCATGGGCGACGGCTTCACCTGGGACACCCAGGACCGCAGCGCCGACATGGCCAGCGCCCGCGCCGGCTGGGAGCAGGCCCGCGCCTTCCTGCGCGACCCGGCGATCGGCCTGGTGGTGCTGGACGAGCTCAACATCGTGCTGAAGTACGCCTACCTGGACGTGCAGGAAGTCATCGCCGACCTGCAGGCCCGCCCGCCCCTGCAGCACGTCATCATCACCGGCCGGGGCGCCCCCGAGGCGCTGGTCGAAGCCGCCGACACGGTAACCGACATGGGCATGGTGAAGCATGCCTTCAAGGCCGGCATCGCCGCCCAGCCGGGGGTGGAGTTCTAAGCGCCCCCAGGGCCGGGCTACGGCCCGGCCTTTCCTTGAGAACCCACTGCGGTAAACCCCGGTTCAGCAGAAGCACCGGGGCAGGCTAAGCTGCCGCTCTCCGTCCACGGAATGGCCTGCCCATGCACCGCATCGTCTATCTCGAATCCGGCGCCCTCATCGCCGATCTGCGCCGCCCCGCCTTTCCCCACACCTGGACGGAACACGTCGCCACGGCCCAGGTGGAGGTCGCCGAGCGCCTTGCCGGCGCCAGCATCGCGGTGGTCAACAAGCTGCGCCTCGACGCAGACACCATCGCGGCCCTGCCCGAGCTGCGCATGGTGGCGATCGCCGCCACCGGCTACAACAACATCGATCTCGACGCCTGCCGGGCGCGCGGCATCGTGGTGTCCAACGTACGCGGCTACGCCCGCGAGACGGTGCCGGAACATGTCTTTGCGCTGCTCCTGGCGCTGGCTCGGCAGATCGGCCCCTTCCATCAGTCGGTGGCCGCCGGACGCTGGCAGAAGAGCGAGCAGTTCTGCTATTTCGATTACCCGATCCGCGACCTGGCCGGGCGCACCCTGGGCATCCTCGGCAGCGGTGTGCTCGGCGATGGCGTGGCGCGCCTGGCCGAAGCCTTCGGCATGCGGGTCCTGCGTGGCGAACGCAAGGGCGTGACGGAGGTCCGGGAGGGCTACGTGGCCTTCGCGCAGTTGATCCGGGAAGCCGACGTGATCAGCCTGCACTGCCCCCTCAACGAAACCACCCGGCACCTGATCGGCGCCGCCGAGCTGGCCGCCATGAAGCCCGGCGCCCTGCTGATCAACACGGCCCGGGGCGGGCTGGTGGACGAACAGGCCCTGGCCACCGCCCTGCGCGCCGGGCACATCAGCGCCGGCTTCGACGTGCTGACCGAGGAACCCCCGCGGGACAACCCCCTGCTGGCCCCCGACCTGCTCGCGGCGGGCAACTTCATCCTCACCCCCCACGTGGCCTGGTCCAGCCGGGAGGCCATGCAGGTGCTGGCCGACCAGCTGATCGACAACATCGAGGCCTTCGTCGCCGGGCAGGCGCGCAACCGGGTGGCCTGAGGGCGGGGGCAACGAGGGCGGCGGGGACGGAGCAGCCCCCCTCGCAGCTCGACCCGCCCTGGCAGGCGACCGAAGCGACCCTCCCAGCCGCCCTCCGCTCCCACTCCCGGACAGGCCGGCCCATTCCGCGGGCTGCTCTTGTCCCTCTCCCGGACAGGCCGGCCCTATCCCGGAAGTGCTCGGGAGGATCTCAAGGTGTCTCGCCAGGGTTCCGAGGTGTGGGTGGGCCGGTCTGCGGGACAGGGGCAGCCTGTCCCATCAACCCTCGCGAGGCACGTGCGGACAGGGCCTGCCATGCTGCAGGGGCGGCTTTCCGTTGTTTTGAGTTGAATTGGCCGGGATTTCGCCCCGGCGGGCGACCTCCTTTCTTGCTTCGCCAAGAAAGGAGGCAAAGAAGGCGACCCGCCTCCCCGGTCATTCGCTGCGCGAATGACTGCCCTGCGCTGCTCACGCCAGGCGGCCGGCGCGGAACTCGCCCTTCGGGCTCAAACAGCCGCGCCGGACTTCCCCGCCTGCCGTTCCGCTGCTCGGCGGGTCGGAACGGGCTTTTCGCAAACACCGCGCGTTTGCTGAAGCAGGGCGTGATGATCAACGCACAAGCAAAACCCCAGCGTCTAGCATCCACCGGATTTTCCGCAGAGGCTCGGTGCTTGTTGAAAGCCCGTTCTGACCCGCCGAGCAGCGCAGCAGCGGGCGGGGAAGTCCGGCGCGGCTGTCTGAGGAGGCGCAGCCGACGAGTTCCGCGCCGGCCGCCCGATGCGAGCAGCGCAGGGGAGTCGTTCGCGCAGCGGACGACCGGGGAAGCCGGGTCGCCTTTCTTTCCCCCTTTCTTTGGCGACGCAAAGAAAGGGGGAAAGAAAGGGGTCGCCCGCCGGGGCGAAATCCCGGCCAACTCAACGCGGAACAACGGAAAGCCGCCCAGTAAAGGCACAGACGCAGTGCTTGATCCGAGCTCGCGGGCGGCTGAAGCCTCCCCCTGCACGGACCCTAGCCCCGCCCGCGCTTCCTCGGAGCGTTAGGGGTATCGCCCGCCGCTTCGGGCAGGGGTTCGAGCAGGGCGCGCAGATCGTCATCGCCAAACTTGACCGAGCCTTCATGGTCTTCGGCCAGGATGCCGGCGGCCAGCTCGGCCTTCTTCTCCTGCAGGCCGAGGATCTTCTCTTCGATGGAGCCGGCCACCACCAGCTTGTAAACAAAGACCGACTTGGTCTGGCCGAGCCGGTGGGCGCGGTCGGTGGCCTGGTTCTCGACCGCCGGGTTCCACCAGGGGTCGTAGTGGATCACCGTGTCGGCGGCGGTCAGGTTGAGGCCCACGCCGCCGGCCTTGAGGCTGATCAGGAAGATCGGTACATCGCCATCCTGGAAGGCACGGATCGGGGCCTCCCTATCCTGGGTGTCGCCGGTGAGGGTGACGTATTCGATGCGGCGCGTGTCCAGTTCGGCGGCGATCAGGGCCAGCATGCCGGTGAATTGGGAGAACAGCAGCACCTTGCGGCCTTCCTCCACCAGCTCGGGCAGCATGTCCATCAACAGGTCGAGCTTGGCCCTTTCCTTGACCCGGGCGGCGGCGTCGGTCTTCAGCAGGCGCGGATCGCAACACACCTGGCGCAGCTTGAGCAGGGCATCGAGGATGACGATCTGGCTGCGCGCGAAACCGCGGGCGGCGATCTCGTCGCGCACGCGCTGGTCCATCGAGGCGCGCACGGTTTCGTAGAGGTCGCGCTGGCGCCCTTCCAGCTCCACGCTGCGCACCACCACCGTCTTGGGTGGCAGTTCCTTGGCCACCTCGTTCTTGCGCCGGCGCAGGACGAAGGGTGCGATGCGGCGCGCCAGCAGGTCGCGGCGGACGTTGTCGCCGTGCTTTTCGATGGGCGTGCGCCAGCGGGTGGTGAAGTCCTTGGTGTCGCCCAGAAAGCCCGGCAGCAGGAAGTCGAACTGGCTCCACAGCTCGCCCAGGTGATTTTCGAGCGGGGTACCGGTCAGGCACAGGCGGTGTTCGGCCTTGAGGGTGCGCACCACCTGGGCGGCCTGGCTGGCGGCGTTCTTGACGGTCTGGGCCTCGTCGAGGATGAGGGAGTGGTATTCGTGCGCGGCCAGTTGCTCCCGGTCGCGCCACAGCAGGGGGTAGGTGGTGAGGCAGACGTCGTGCGCGGGGATCTGCGCAAACGCCTCGGCACGGCCGCTGCCGCGCAGGCTCAGCACCTTCAGGTCCGGCGCATAGCGTTCGGCCTCGCGCTGCCAGTTGAAGACCAGGGAGGTGGGCAGCACCACCAGGGCCGGCTTGCCGAGCCGGCGGCCGCGCTTTTCGGTGAGCAGGTGGGCCAGGGTCTGGGCGGTCTTGCCGAGGCCCATGTCGTCGGCCAGGATGCCGGCCAGCCCATGCCGGCGCAGGTGCTGCAGCCAGGCCAGGCCTTCCAGCTGGTAGGGGCGCAGGGCCACGCCGAAGCCCTTGGGCTCGGCCACCGCCTTGACCTTGCCGGCGCCGCGGATGCGCTTGATCCAGTCTTCCAGGCTGGCCAGGCCTTCTGCCCGCCAGCCCTCGCCCAGCACTTCGGAGAGCCTGGGCGCATCGAAACGGGAGACCCGCAGCGTGGCCGACGGGGTGTCGAAGAGATCCACCAGGTTGCGGGCGATCGGCTTGACCCGTTCGGCGGCGAGGGCCACCCGGTCGCCGTCGTCGAGCTGCACGATGACCTGGGCCTCGTCGGGGATCTGATCGATGAGCTTCGGATCGAGCCAGCGGGCGTCTTGGCGGAACACGAGGTGCAGCATCGGCGCCAGGTCGACCCAGCGGCCCTCCACCTCGACCCCCAGCGACACCTCGAACCAGCCGTCGTCGCTCTCCTCGATGGCCACTTCCCAGCCGCTCGCCACCAGCACCCGGTGGCGGAAATCCTTGGGGGCGTCGATGCGCCAGCCGGCGCTGCGCAGGTCGGGCGCGATGAGGCCGAAGAAATGGGCCCAGCGGGCTTCGCTGTCGAGGCCGTAGAGG
This sequence comes from Zoogloea dura, assembly GCF_012927165.1. Lineage (GTDB taxonomy): Bacteria > Pseudomonadota > Gammaproteobacteria > Burkholderiales > Rhodocyclaceae > Zoogloea > Zoogloea dura. Next base: position 297,315 of record NZ_JABBGA010000003.1, on the reverse strand, counting down.
CCTTCGGTGACCGTTCCCGGGCTGATCAGCCAGCCCCGCTTGAGGGGCTGGAAGCCCACCTCGAGGAAGGCCTGCCAGGCGGCCGCCTCGGCCGCCGGGTCGCGCTTGACGCGCACCGCGCGGCCATCGGGGAGGCTGGCCAGGTCGCCGGTGGAGCCCGGCTCGAAGCGCGCCTCACCGTAGGTGAACACCGGAGTGGCCACGTCGTACTCGCGGCCACCGAAGTCGGCTTCGTAGCCCCGATGCTTGCGCCAGCTCCAGCAAAACAGGCTGGACAGGCCCAAGACCGGCTGACAGGGCAGGTCCACCAGGGGCAGCTCGGCGGACTCGCGCCCCTGGGGAGACGGCAACCCCGGTGCCACCTGGGCGAGTGCCTCGGCAATCACCGGGAGTTCGGCAGACGAGAGGGCCGGCAAAGTCAGCAGTTCGCCGATCACCAGCGCCTCATCGATGTGCACGCGGCCCGCCTCGCTGCCCACCATGTCGATGTAGGCCAGCGGCTCGGTGCGGATCACCAGGCCGGCCGGCGGCTCCACGGCCACCCGGGCGCGCACGCCGTTCTCGCCGGGCACCCACTCAAGGGCCGCCGGCCGCGCCGTTCCGACCTTCAGGGGGCGCACCCGCCCGTCGGACAGGGTCTGCAGATAACACCGGCTGGTGGCCATGGCCGCCTCCAGCAGGGCCAGTCCGGCCGCACCCGCCAGGTGGGGCCAGCCATAGCCGCCGGTGCGCCGGTTGGCCTCGCGCAGCAGGCGGAAGACATGCAGGTCCTCGTCGCGCACAAAGGCGGGCGGGCGCAGCAGGGCTTGTTCGTAGTTGGTCCACTCGGCCGCCACGCTGGTCAGCTCACCGTCGGCGCCGGTGCGCGCCTTGAGCAGGCTGAACTCGAGCTCGTCGCCCGTGGGCAGATGCAGCACCGAGCACAGGTAGAAGATGCCTTCCCTGGACACCGCCGCCTTGCGCGCCTTGCCGGCCTTGTCCATGCGCTCGCGCAGACCGCGGGCCCAGGCCAGCACCTCGGCACGCGGCTTGTTGTCGGCCAGCGCCCCCGGCCGCCGGGCCGCCAGCACCAGGGCAGCGGCATGCTTGCAGCGGTTGCCCACCGGGCAGGTGCAGCGGGTGGCCAGCTCGACCGAACTCTTGCCGAAGAACTCCCGCCGCTCGAGACGCACGCTGACCCGGTAGGGCGCGGCTTCCGACCCCTGCACCAGGGCTTGCAGCTGGTTGCCGGCCACCTCGATGTTGCGTACCCGGCCCACGTAAGTCCGGGCGCGCGTCAACGCATTGGCCGAAAACAGTTCTCCCAGCAGGGTGTCGTCGAGCTGTGCGAGGAGTCGGGGGAGATCCATGCCTGCGTCCGGGCGGCGAAAACCTCCGATTCTAGGCTTTGCGGCGCTGCAGCGAAACGGTGGATCGGTGATGTTCTATCCGGCGCTGGCGTCCCGGCCGCTGTCCAGGGAATAGCCGGCGGCATCGAGCATGGCCGGCAGGGCTTCGGCGGCGCGCAGGCGCAGGCGGATGTCCACCTTGTCGCTGAGCGGCGTTTCACCCGGGTTGATCTCGATGGTGGGCACACCGGCCGAGATCGCCCACAGCACCGGCCCGGCGATATAGGGAAAGGCGCTGCCGGTGCCGACCGACAGCACCAGATCGGGCCCGGCCGCCAGCACCGCCTCGAAGCGGTGCATCGCCGGATCGGGCAGGCTTTCGCCGAACAGCACCACGTCGGGCCGCAGGGTGCCGCCACAATAGGGGCACTCGGGCGGGATCGTCAGGCCGGCATAGTTGTCCACATGGCGGGAACGACCGCAATCAACGCAACGCAGGCGGCGCAGCGTACCGTGCATCTCGATCACGTCCCGCGAGCCGGCCATCAGGTGGAAGCCATCCACGTTCTGGGTCAGCACGGTCACGTGGCCGTGCAGGGCTTCCAGGCGGGCGATGGCGTAGTGCCCGGCATTGGGGCGGGCATCGCGGCAGCTGGCCTCGATCTGCGCCAGGTAGCGCCAGGTGATGTCGGGACGACGGCGGAACACTTCACCCGACAGGGCCTGTTCGATGGGCAGGCCCATGTCGGTGAGGGTGCCTTCATACAGGCCGCCGACCCCGCGGTAGGTGGGCAGGCCGGAGTCTGCCGACAGGCCGGCGCCGGTGATGAAGAGGATGCGCCTTGCGGTCGATAGCAGGCGACCTGCGGCAGTGATCCGGTCCGCGTGATCGGCTAAGGTGTGATTTGTCATGGGAAGTCCCTTGCGGGAAAATTCGGCGCTCTTGCACGCAGGCTGTCGGCAAGCAGCGCCGTGAGTTTAATCCGGACCAGCGTGACGGTCTCAAGCCATACGGGAATCGCAAACAAAAATGTGCCAGTTGCTGGGAATGAACTGCAATACACCGACGGACATCTGCTTCTCCTTCGCCGGCTTCCAGGCGCGGGGCGGGCTGACCGATGTGCATGGCGACGGCTGGGGAATTGCCTTCTTCGAGGGCCGCGGCGTGCGCCTCTTCCTCGACCCCAAGGCCAGCGCCCATTCCCCGGTGGCCGAGCTGGTGCGTGGCTATCCCATCCATTCCCTCAACGTGATCGCCCACATCCGCAAGGCGACCCAGGGCTTCGTCAGCCTTGAAAACACCCACCCCTTCCAGCGGGAGCTGTGGGGGCGCTATTGGGTCTTTGCCCACAACGGCAACCTGAAGGACTTTGCACCGGAACTGCGGGGCTATTTCCAGCCGGTGGGGCAGACCGATTCCGAACTGGCCTTCTGCTATCTGATGGAGTCCCTGCGCCGCCAGTTTCCCGAGGGAGAGCCGCCACGCGAAACCCTGTTCGTGGCCATTCGCGACATCGCGGCAGAAATCGGCGCCCATGGAGAATTCAACTTCCTGCTTTCCAACGGCACCTGCCTGTTTGCCCACTGCGCATCACGGCTGGCCTACATCGTGAGAAAGGCTCCCTTCGACCGGGCCCACCTGAAGGATCAGGACATCACTGTCGACTTCCGGGAGCTGACCTCGCCGGCCGACCGGGTGGCGGTTGTGGCGACGACGCCGCTCACCGACAACGAGACCTGGACCCCCATCGCACCCGGCACCCTGATGCTGTTTGTGGATGGCGAGGCGGTGGATTGCGGGCCCGCCGGAACCTGTGCCTTCGTGCGCAGCGAATGCGGGTCGCCGGCCCCCGCGAATGACAACGAAAGCACTTGTTTCAAGGAATAAACTCACACCGGGTCGCGATGAGAAATCGCAGGGTATCCGGGCTAGAATCAAGGGATATTGCCAACGCGGGTCGAAACCTTCATGCCGATTAACGCTCCGAAAGACTGCCCCCTGTGCTTCCCCGAGCAGGAGATCGTGCTCTGGCACGATGCGAGCTGCCGTGTGATCCGGGTTCCTGATGCGGATTACCCGGGTTATTGCCGCCTGATCTGGAAAGATCATGTGTCCGAGATGAGCGACCTGACGCCGGCCGAGCAACGCCATTGCTTCAATATCCTGATGGCCGTGGAAGTCGCAGTCAGGGAGTGCTTCCGGCCCGACAAGATCAATCTGGCGAGTTTCGGCAATGTCGTTCCACACCTGCACTGGCATGTCATTCCCCGTTACCTGGACGACCTGCATTACCCGCAGCCCGTCTGGGGGCAGGCCCAGCGCAAGAGCCGGGGCTCCCCGGCACCCGAAGTTGATGATGCGCGCCTGGCACTGGCCGTGCGCAATGCCATCGCCGAGCAGATCGCCGGCTGACGCGGAGATCCGCCGATCATGGAAACTCCCCTGAACTACACCGAATTGCGCAGCGTGGACCAGTACCGCAAGCTGCTGCGCAATCTGCACACCCTCAATGCAGGGGAAAGCCACGCCACGCTGGTGCGCATGCTCGAGGGCCTGCTGGCCAGCCCCCTGGGGCCGGAGGAGCAACTCGAGGTCCTGGAGTCGGCCCGCCAGACCATCACCTTCGTGCAGCACGAGATGTCGTCGCGCTATGCGGCCCATCCCCTGCCGCCCGACAGCGCGGAAGACGCCACCCTGCGCCAGGTGGTCAAGCTGTGGACCGCCCTCAGCACCGCCTACGCCCGCCTCGCCGAGCACAGCGGCAGCACGGGCGACGAGTTCCGTGCCCAGTGGCCTCTCCTCGCCCAGCGGCGCATCCAGTATCTGGGCCAGGTCATCATCGAGTATTTTCGCGCCCACCGGGCTGAGCCGCCCGGTGCCTGGCAGGTGGTGCACGCGGCCTACCAGGAGGCAGAACGTGCCGGCGTCACCCACAGCCGGGTCATTGACCCCCTGAACAACACCTGGAAGGCCCAGAGCCCCGACGAAGCCTATATCGCCCTGCTGCTGATCGACCTGACCAACCCCTACGGCCGCAATCAGCGCGAACTCAACTGGATCTGCCGCTGGGCCCAGCGCTTTGCCCCTTACTGCATCCTCCAGTCCGAGTGGGACAAGGATGATGCCCGTGCCTACGGCCTCGACCTCAACGAAGATCATGGCCTGCGCCCGATCGCCCTGATCGGCACCCGGCCCGGCATGCGCCGCTTTGACGGGCATCGCCTGGCGGCCCAGATCAAGGCCATGCTGGCGGAGTTCAAGCAGGGCACCACGCCGGCCTCCCTGGGCCTGGGTGACGATTGCGCCCAGCCCGCCTGCGCCCGCCTGCTGGTGTCCCTCTACCGGCCGTGGGGCATGTCGGCGGCCGGACGCCGCTTCCCGCGGCGGAGCAAGAGGGGTGGCAATTTCATCAGCACCGACTGGGAAGCCATCGGACTGCTGGTTTCGGGGCGCGAGTTCGTGCCCCCCAACCGGCGCCAGCTGATGAGCAACCGTTACGACATGAACGTGCTCACCTTTGGGGCACGGGCCGACGACGAGACCCAGCCTGACCTGGATGCCGAGGCTGAAGCCCGGCGGCGTGGCTTCATCATCGAGGAATGGGCCACGGTGGATCATTCGGTATCGGGATTCCGCCTGCAGCGCAGACACCCGGGGCAGCGGATCGAACATCACCAGCTGGTGGGCATCAAGCCGGGCGACGGCAACCAGTACCTGCTTGGGCAGGTCAGCTGGCTGATGTACGAGCCGGACGGCACCCTGATGGCAGGCATTCATCTGCTGTCCGGGCTGCCATCCTCGGTGGCCATCCGCGGCACGGGCATCAACGTGGCATCGCACGAGCCCTATATCCAGGGCTTCATGCTGCCGGAGATCGCGGCCATGCGCGCGCCCGCAAGCATCGTGCTGCCGGCCGGCTGGTTCCAGGCCGACCGGGTCCTCGAGCTGCACACAGGTGAATCACGCCAGGTCCGACTCACCAGCCTGGTGGCCCGCGGTACCAACTTCGATCAGGCAACCTACGAGTCGGTCGCCACCTGAAACGACGATTGCCGGAATCTCCGGCAATCGTCCCTTCGCTCAGGCCACCAGGCGCCGGGCCGGAAAGCAAGCCGTAAAGGTGCTCCCACGGCCCGGTTCGCTGTCGATCAGCAAGTCACCCTGGTGGCGGCTCAGCACATGCTTGACGATGGCCAGTCCCAGCCCAGTCCCACCGGTTTCGCGGGAGCGCCCGCGGTCCACCCGGTAGAAGCGTTCGGTCAGGCGGGGAATGTGCTCCGGTGCAATCCCGATGCCGTCGTCCTTGACGGCGTACTCAACCACCGAACCCCGCTGACGCCAGCTGATCTGGATACGCCCTCCCTCGGGTGTGTAGCGCACCGCATTGATCGCCAGGTTGGCCATGGCGCTGTAGAGCTCCTTGGCATTGCCGAGCAGCCGTGCGTGGGTAGCACAGTCGAGATCGATGCGATGGCGGCCGGCGGAGACCACCCGCGCCTCCTGCAGGACTTCTTTCAGCAAGGACGCGACGTCCACGGCCTCCTCCTGGAGGATGGGGGCATCAGACTCCAGGGCGGATAGCGTCAGCAGGTCCTGGATCAGGCGCTGCATGCGTCCTGCCTGCTCATGGGCCAGGCCGAGATAATGGGAGATGTCGTCCTTCTCCAGATCATCCAGCCCGTCGATGACGGTTTCGAGGAAGCCCGCGACCACGGTAAGAGGCGTGCGCATCTCGTGGGAGACATTGGCGACAAAGTCCCGCCGCATGGTCTGCAGGCGTTCGCCCTGGGTAATGTCCTCCGACATCAGCAGCAGCATGTCTTCGCTGAAGGGCACGACGTGCACCATCAGGGTCCGGCCGATGGGCCGACCCATGCTCAGGGTCAGCGGCTTGTCGTAACGGCCCTCCTGGAGGTAGCGCACGAAGTCCGGCTGGCGGACGATGTTGGTGATCGGCGTTCCCTGATCCCGCGCCCGATCCAGCCCGAAATGCTGCTCCCCCTGGTGATTGACCCACTCGATCGAATGGGTGTCGGACAGGAACAGCAAACCATGGGGCATGGCCTGGCTGGCTTCGCGGAAGCGCTCGAGGGCGGTCGAGAGATGCTGCTGGCGCCGGTTGGCGCTGCGCACCCGGCTGTTCATCTCCGCAAAGACGTAATTCCACAGGCCGATGGCCCGAGGGGTGGGCACGGCGTTGTCCACCGGCGTGCGCAACCAGCGGACAAGCTTGTAGATGTTGGCAAAGTGATGGGCACCCAGCAGTATGGATGCCGCCGCAAAGGCCAGCAGCGCTTCCTGCGGCCCCCAGGCCGCCCACACCACCAGGGCGGCAAGCACCATCACGAACAGCGACAGGACAGCCGCGACAATGATGTAACGGATCGACCGTATGACCGGTACTCCTTCGACTGACTGGACTGTCATCGATTATCGCACGGGGGCCGGGGATTCCTGCTGGGTCGAGAAGCGGTAGCCGCTGCCACGCACAGTCTGCACGAGGTTGTCGTGGTTGCTCGGTTCGAGGGCGCAGCGCAGGCGACGGATGTGCACATCGACAGTGCGCTCCTCGACGAATACGTGGTCGCCCCACACCTGATCAAGCAGCTGGGCACGGGAATGGACCCGCTCAGGGTGGGTCATCAGGAAATGCAGCAGGCGGAATTCGGTGGGGCCCAGGGTCACCGGCACACCGGCAGCCGCCAGGCGGTGGGTGGAGGGATCAAGCCGCAGACCGCCCAGTTCCACCGGATCCTCGGTGGTTTCCGGCGCACGGCGGCGCAGCACGGCCTTGATGCGGGCCACCAGCTCGCGCGGCGAAAACGGCTTGGTGATGTAGTCATCGGCGCCAGCCTCGAGGCCGGAGACCTTGTCCTGCTCCTCGCCGCGGGCGGTGAGCATGATAAGCGGAATGCCCCGGGTGCGTTCTTCCGCGCGCAGGCGGCGGGCGAATTCGACACCGGACATGCCTGGCAGCATCCAGTCCAGCAGGACCAGGTCTGGCAGGGCATCGCGCACGATGCGTTGGGCCGTCTCGGCGTCGGATGCCCGCACCACATGGTGCCCGGCCCGCATGAGATTGGCGGCGATCAGTTCCTGAATGGCGGGCTCGTCTTCGACGAGGAGGATGGTGGCGGGCATGAAAACCTCAAGGAATGCTGGCAACCAGGCCAGTGTATTGCAGCAAGTTGAAGTTTTGATGACAGGTCACAGGTCTGCAATGCCTGCCCGGTATCGGGAAGCCGGGCCGCCTTCGAGTATCATTCGGGCTCGCGCAATCAGAATACGGAGCGATCCATGGCAGGCCTTCGCAAGGACGATCCCGTCCCCACCGAGATCAAGCTGCACAAACTGTCACGCCTCATGGAGGTGAGTTTCGACGACGGCAAGCGCTTTGAATACAGCTTCGAGTTCCTGCGGGTGTATTCCCCGTCCGCCGAAGTCCGAGGCCATGGCCCGGGCCAGGAAGTGCTGCAGTTGGGCAAGCGTGACGTGGATATCGTCCGGGTCGAACCGGTAGGCAATTACGCGATCCGCCCGGTGTTTTCGGACGGGCACGACAGCGGCCTGTATTCCTGGGATTACCTCTACGAGATCGGCGAGACCCGCGACGATCTGTGGCAGACCTATCTGCTGCGCCTCGCCGAAGCAGGGGGCAGCCGCGATCCCGCCGATCAGCCCGCTCCCGTACCCAAGGGCGGTGGCTGCGGCCATCACCACTGATTTCCTGCCGACGCCCCGCCGGGCCGGCCAACCGATATCGATCCCGCAAGCAGATCATGAACGACAAGACCACCCATTTCGGCTTCCAGAAGGTCGCCGAGTCCGAAAAGGCCAGCAAGGTTCGCGGCGTGTTCTCGTCCGTCGCCAGCAGCTACGACGTGATGAACGACCTCATGTCCTTCGGCCTGCACCGCCTCTGGAAGGCCTTCACCGTGCAGATAGCCGGAGTACGCGCCGGCGACCGGGTGCTTGACGTGGCCGGTGGCACCGCCGACCTGTCCCTCGCCTTCGCCAAGAAGGTCGGGCCGAGCGGCCAAGTATGGCTGACCGATATCAACCACGCGATGCTGTCACGCGGTCGTGACCGGGTGGTGGACAAGGGCTTCCTGCTTCCGGTGGCCCAGTGCGATGCCGAGAAGCTGCCCTTCCCCGACAATCACTTCGATTGCGTGACCGTCGCTTTCGGGCTGCGCAACATGACCCACAAGGACCAGGCCATCGCAGAAATGCGGCGTGTGCTGAAACCCGGTGGCCGTCTGCTTGTGCTGGAATTCTCCAAGGTCTGGAAGCCCCTTGCCCCGGCTTACGATTTCTATTCCTTCAAGCTGCTGCCCATGATGGGCGAGAAAGTTGCCAGGGATGCCGACAGTTATCGTTACCTGGCCGAGAGCATCCGCATGCATCCCGATCAGGAGTCCCTCAAGACCCTGATGGAAGAGGCAGGACTGAGCCGCGTCGAGTATTTCAACATGACCGCAGGCGTCGTCGCCCTGCACCGCGGCTACAAACTCTGAACGGCGCCGTCATGCTTTCCTCACCCGTGATCAACGGCCTGAATCACCTGCTGCAGGATGCCCCCTGGGCCCGCGAGCGCCTGATGCCCTTCGCCGGGCGGAGCGCCTGCGTGGTGCTCAAGCCCGTCGAGATCAGCCTGGGCATCGACGCGGCGGGTTATTTCACCGAGTCTGCCACCGACGATCCCGACGTATCCCTGGAATTGCCGATCGGCAGCCTACCCAAGCTGGTCGGCGGCGCCGATGCGCTGATGTCCGACATCCGCATCAGTGGCAACGCCGACCTCGCCGACGCCCTCGGCTTCGTGCTGCGCAAGCTGCGCTGGGATGGCGAGGAAGCCCTGTCGCGCCTGACCGGCGACATCGTCGCCCACCGGGCCGTAGCCACGGCGAGGAACGTGATCGGCTGGCAGCGCCAGACGGCCCGCAACGTGATCGATAACCTGGCCGAGTATTTCAGCGAGGAACAGCCGGTTCTCGTGAAAAAGACGCTCCTGGAAGATCTTGGTGGCGAAGCTGCCGCCCTGCGGGATGATATCGCCCGCCTCGACAAGCGCCTGAAAAAACTGGAATCGGCAAAGCGCTGAAGCGGAGTCCGGTAAACGACAAAAGGGCAGACCGTATGGTCTGCCCTTTTTGTCTTGCTACCGCGACTGTCTTGCTCAGTGGCCGCGCTTCTTCAGCTTGTTGATCGCTGCGATCTGCGCAAGCGCCGATGCCAGCTCGGACTGGGCTTTTGCATATTCCAGGGCAGAACCCTGGTTACGCATGGCTTCCTCCGCGATACGCTTGGCGTCGAGTGCCTTGGCCTCGTCCAGATCCTTGCCACGGATAGCGGTATCCGCCAGAACCGTCACCAGGTTGGGCTGAACTTCCAGCAGGCCACCGGCCACGAAGACGAGTTCTTCTTCGGGCTGGTTCTGGACCTTGACGCGCACGGCACCCGGCTTGATCCGGGTCATCAGCGGCATGTGGCCGGGCAGGATACCCAGCTCACCGGCTTCGCCGGGGAGCGCCACAAACTCGGCCAAGCCGGAGAAGATCTGCTCTTCTGCGCTGACGATGTCGACGTGAATAGTCATTGCCATAGCTATTTCCTCCTCAAACCGGCGGGCCCGCTAGAGCGCCGCCGGGCGATGGTCGCATTGATCAGAGGGTCTTCGCTTTTTCGAAGACTTCTTCGATCGGGCCGACCATGTAGAAGGCCTGCTCGGGCAGGTGGTCCACTTCACCGCTGAGAATCGTCTTGAAGCCCTTGATCGTTTCCTTCAGGGGGACGTACTTGCCGGGGGAACCGGTAAACACTTCCGCCACGAAGAACGGCTGGGACAGGAAACGCTGGATCTTACGAGCACGGGACACCAGAAGCTTGTCTTCCGGAGCCAGTTCGTCCATACCCAGAATCGCGATGATGTCGCGCAGTTCCTTGTAACGCTGAAGGGTCTGCTGAACGCCGCGAGCGGTGTTGTAGTGCTCTTCGCCAACCACCAGCGGATCGAGCTGACGGGACGTGGAGTCGAGCGGATCGACCGCGGGGTAAATACCCAGCGAGGCGATGTCACGGGACAGCACGACGGTCGAGTCGAGGTGGAGGAAGGTGGTCGCCGGGGACGGGTCGGTCAAGTCATCCGCAGGCACATACACGGCCTGGATGGAGGTGATCGAGCCCACCTTGGTGGAGGTGATACGCTCCTGCAGACGGCCCATTTCTTCGGCCAGCGTCGGCTGGTAACCCACCGCAGAAGGCATACGGCCCAGCAGCGCGGACACTTCGGTACCGGCCAGGGTGTAGCGGTAGATGTTATCCACGAAGAACAGGATGTCCCGGCCTTCGTCACGGAAACGCTCGGCCATGGTCAGACCGGTCAGCGCCACGCGCAGACGGTTGCCCGGGGGTTCGTTCATCTGACCGAACACCATCGCAACCTTGTCGAGAACGTTGGAGTCCTTCATTTCGTGGTAGAAGTCGTTCCCTTCACGGGTACGCTCGCCCACGCCGGCGAACACCGACAGACCGCTGTGCTGCTTGGCGATGTTGTTGATGAGCTCCATCATGTTCACGGTCTTGCCCACACCGGCACCACCGAACAGACCCACCTTGCCGCCCTTTGCGAACGGACAGATCAGGTCGATAACCTTGATGCCGGTTTCGAGCAGATCCACGGAGGGAGAGAGCTCGTCGAACTTCGGAGCCTTCTGGTGAATGGTCCGGCGCTCGTCACACTGGATCGGGCCGGCTTCGTCGATCGGGCGACCCAGCACGTCCATGATGCGGCCCAGGGTGCCATGGCCCACCGGCACGGAAATACCCTTGCCGGTGTTCGAAACCTGCATGCCACGACGCAGGCCGTCCGAAGACCCCAGCGCAATGGTACGCACAACGCCATCACCGAGCTGTTGCTGAACTTCGAGAACCAGTTCAGAACCTGCCAACTCGAGGGCGTCGTAAATCTTGGGCATCGCGTCGCGCGGGAACTGCACATCCACCACGGCGCCGATGCATTGAACGATCGTTCCTTGACTCATCGTCGTTTCCCCAAACTTGTTAAACCGTTACACCGCGGCTGCGCCGCCGACAATTTCGGACAGTTCCTTCGTGATCGCGGCCTGACGGGTCTTGTTGTAGACCAGTTGCAATTCGCCGATCACGCTCCCTGCATTGTCGGAGGCTGCCTTCATCGCCACCATCCGGGCACTCTGTTCGGACGCCATGTTCTCGGCGACGGCCTGGTACACCAGCGCTTCGACATAGCGCACCAGGAGTTCGTCGATCACCACCTGCGCATCCGGCTCATAGAGGTAGTCCCAGTTCCCTTCCGGGGTACCGAGACGCTCGCCGGTCAGCGGGAGAAGCTGCTCAAGCTGGGGTTCCTGCTTCATCGTGTTGATGAAGCGGGAATAAACAATGTGCACTTCATCCAGCTCACCATTCTGGAAAGCATCGATCATGACCTTGACGGGCCCGATCAGCTTTTCCAGATGGGGGGTATCCCCGAGCTGGGTAACGTGAGAAACCACCTTGGCACCAAGGCGCTGCATGAAACCCAGCCCCTTGTTGCCAATGGCGGTCACGCGGATGTCGGAGACACCCTTGCTTTCCCATTCCTTGAGCGTGTTCAACCCGACACGCAGAGTGTTGGTGTTGAGGCCGCCGCACAGACCCTTGTCGGTCGTGACGACGATCAGCCCCACACGCTTGGCATTGTCCTTCTTGATGAGGAACGGATGCTTGTAGTCGGTGATGTTGGCTGCAGACAGATTCGCGGCGAGACGGCGGATCTTCTCGGCATAGGGACGGGCTGCACGCATGCGTTCCTGCGCCTTGCGCATTTTGGACGCTGCGACCATCTCCATGGCCTTGGTGATCTTTTTAGTGTTCTGGACACTCTTGATCTTGTTACGGATCTCTTTGCCGCTAGCCATATTGCTCTCCGTATGCCCGCGTTAAGCCCAGCTCTTCTTGAACTCTTCGATGACGGCGGCGAGTTGCTTGTTGCCTTCGGCGTCGAGGTCCTTGGTCGATTCGATCTTGGCAACCAGATCGGCAGCCTTGGTCTTCACGTACTGGTGCATCGCGGCTTCGCAAGCGAGGGCACGCTTGACATCGACATCGTCGAAAGCGCCCTTCTCGACAGCGAACAGAGTGATCGCCATTTCGGAAACCTTGAGCGGCGCGTACTGCTGCTGCTTCATCAGTTCCGTCACGAGACGACCGCGCTCGAGCTGCTTGCGGGTGGCTTCGTCCAGGTCGGAAGCGAACTGCGCAAAGGCAGCCAGCTCACGGTACTGGGCAAGGGCCAGACGCACACCGCCGCCGAGCTTCTTGATGATCTTGGTCTGGGCAGCACCACCCACGCGGGACACCGAGATACCCGCGTTGATGGCGGGACGGATACCAGCGTTGAAGAGGTCGGTTTCCAGGAAGATCTGGCCGTCGGTAATCGAGATCACGTTGGTCGGAACGAACGCGGACACGTCGCCGGCCTGGGTTTCGATCACGGGGAGAGCGGTCAGCGAACCGGTCTTGCCCTTGACTTCACCCTTGGTGTATTGCTCGACGTACTCCTCGGACACGCGGGCTGCGCGCTCAAGCAGACGGGAGTGCAGGTAGAACACGTCGCCGGGGTAGGCTTCACGGCCGGGAGGACGACGCAGCAGCAGGGAAACCTGACGGTAGGCCCAGGCTTGCTTGGTCAGATCGTCATAGACGATCAGGGCATCTTGACCGCGGTCGCGGAAGTATTCGCCCATGGTGCAACCAGAGTACGGAGCGATGTACTGCATCGCGGCGGACTCGGAAGCGGTAGCAGCGACGACGATGGTGTATTCCATCGCGCCATGCTCTTCGAGCTTGCGCACCACGTTGGCAATGGTCGAAGCCTTCTGACCGATCGCAACGTAGATACAGATCATGTTTTCGCCCTTTTGGTTGATGATCGCATCAACCGCAACGGCAGTCTTACCGGTCTGACGGTCGCCGATGATCAGCTCGCGCTGACCACGACCGACGGGCACCATGGCATCGACGGACTTCAGACCGGTCTGCACCGGCTGGGACACCGACTTACGCCAGATCACGCCCGGAGCGACCTTTTCGATCGGCTCGGAGAGCTTGGCGTTGATCGGACCCTTGCCGTCGATCGGCTGGCCCAGGGAGTTGACAACGCGGCCGATCAGCTCGGGGCCGACCGGGACTTCCAGAATGCGGCCCGTGCACTTGACGGTGTCGCCTTCGGAAATGCCTTCGTACTCACCCAGCACCACGGAGCCGACAGAGTCGCGCTCGAGGTTCATTGCGAGGCCGAACACGTTGCCGGGGAATTCCAGCATTTCGCCCTGCATGGCATCGGAGAGGCCGTGAATACGGCAGATACCGTCGGTCACTGAAACCACGGTACCCTCGGTGCGGGCATTCGCGGACAGCTGCAGGTTCTGAATCCGACTCTTGATCAGGTCACTGATTTCAGAGGGGTTGAGTTGCATAGCTTATGCTCCTAGTTCTTTAGCGCGGCGGCCATGTTCGCGAGCTTGCCGCGGACCGAGGCGTCGATGACTTCATCCCCAACGGCGATCTTGACCCCACCAATCAGTTCGGGGTCGACGCTGACGGTGACGTTGAGCTTGGCCTTGAAGCGGGCTTCAAGGTCGCCAACGAGTGTCTTCAGCGTGGAATCGTCCATCGGGAAGGCGGAGGCGATATTGGCCTCCTTGACGCCTTCATGTTCGTTCTTGAGGGCAACGAACAGGTCACGGATCTCGGGAAGCACTTGCAGACGCTCGTTCTCGACCAGGACGCGGACATAGTTCTGCTGTTCGGCAGAAAGTCCGGTCCCGGCGACATCGAGGAAAAGCCCGGCCAGCTGTTGCGGCGCGAGCTTGGGATCGGTGATGCAATCCCTCATTTGCGAATCGGTGGCGACAGCGGCCAGCCGATCAAGTGCTTCCGACCAAGGCCCCAGCGCATTGCCCGCGGAAGCGAGCTGAAATGCCGCTTCAGCATAGGGGCGTGCGATGGTGACGTTCTCGGCCATGGCTTATTGAAGTTCCTGTTTCAGGTTGGCCAGCAGGTCGGCATGGGCCTGAGCGTTGATTTCCTTGCGGAGAATCTTCTCGGCACCGGCGACAGCGAGTTGGGCGACCTGATCGCGCAGGGCTTCCTTGGCACGTTGGGCTGCGACGCCGGCTTCGGCTTCAGCGGCTTCACGGGCCTGGGCAATGATACGGGCGGCTTCGGCGCGCGCTTCATCGAGGAACACTGCAGCCTGCTTTTCAGCAGAGGCACGCACGTCCGTAGCGGACTCGCGGGCCTTGCGCAGTTCTTCGACGACCTTCTTCTCGGCATGCGCGAGATCACTCTTCGCCTTGTCCGCAGCCGCCAGCCCGTCGGCGATCTTCTTCGCACGCTCGTCGAGTGCCTTCACAATGGGGGGCCACACGAACTTCATCGTGACCCACGCCAGAATGAAGAACACAACGAGCTGGGCTACCAGGGTTGCGTTCAGATTCACGGTAATCTTCCTTTAGTCAGGTTGAACCGCGAAACTCAGATCTTGAACGGGTTGGCGAACGCAAACATCATGGCGATACCGACACCGATCAGGAAGGCAGCGTCGATCAGACCGGCCAGCAGGAACATCTTGGTCTGCAGGGCGTTCATCAGCTCGGGTTGGCGAGCGGAAGCTTCCAGGTACTTGCTACCCATGATGCCAATACCGATACAGGCACCGATAGCACCCAGACCAATGATCAGACCGGCGGCCAGAGCAACAAAACCAAGAACGTGTTCCATGACTACTCCTTTAGTTGAGATGATTTAAATTGAAACTTGAAACCGAAACAGACTGCTTGAAACTGAAACTTAGTGGCTCTCGTGGGCCTGACCGATATACACCAGGGTCAGCATCATGAAGATGAAGGCCTGCAGGGCGACGATCAGGATGTGGAACACGGCCCAGATGGAACCGGCAACCACATGGCCGAGGAAACCGAAGACGGTGGCGGTACCGCCCATCAGGGCGATCAGCATGAAGACCAGCTCGCCAGCATACATGTTGCCGAACAACCGCATGCCGTGGGACACGGTCTTGGCGAGGAACTCGATCATCTGCATCAGGAAGTTGATCGGGTACAGCAGCGGGTGGGAACCGAAGGGGGCGGTGAAGAGTTCATGCACCCAGCCACCGAAGCCCTTGATCTTGATGTTGTAGTAAATACAGATGAGCAGTACGCCGATGGACATGCCCAGGGTGCCGTTCAGGTCGGCGGTCGGCACGACGCGGAGGTAGGCGTGCTCGTCACCAGAAATCAGGGCCCAGATCTTGGGCAGCAGATCAACCGGCAGGAAGTCCATGGAGTTCATCAGGAAGATCCAGAAGAACACGGTCAGAGCCACGGGAGCCACGAACTTGCGGGACTCGGCGCTATGCACGATGCCCTTGGCCTGGTCGGCGACCATTTCGACGAGGATCTCGATGGCGGCCTGGAAACGCCCCGGCACGCCGGAGGTGGCGGCGCCTGCAGCCTTGATCAGGATCAGCAGCGTGACGATGCCGAGGCCGACCGAAAAGAACAGGGTGTCGAGGTTCCACACGCTCCAGTCGATGATCGCGCTTTGAGCGTGACCGGTGGAGTTGAAGTGGGTCAGGTGGTGGACGATGTATTCGCCCGCGGTAGGGCCGTGCGCTTCTGTACTCATGGTCAGGTCTTCACCAAAAATGCAAACAAATTCGCCTTAAGCGCCACGACCAACCCGATGAACAACGTCAACCAATGGACGTCTGGATACACGAGTTGAACGGTCGCCAACAATCCTACGGTTGACGCGATCTTGAAAAACTCGCCAACAAAAAACTCAAGCGGGTACGACGCGGCCGATCGCTTGGAAACCAAACTCAGGCGCAGGGCGAAAAACAAATTGGGAAGAACACAGGCTGCGCCTCCCAACGCCGCCGACAACGCACCGCGCGTCCCTAAAATCAATCCGGCAATCAATGCTGCCAGTATTGTCGCGCCTATCTGCAGGAATACCGCTTTTAACATTGGCTCTCTGCGTGGCACGTCGGGTAGTGCGCCGTCCGCCGTACGAAAAACATGTGGATGGTAGGGGTTAACCGCATGAAAGTCAATCATTGTCGCGGTGCAACACCAGGATTTCCGGGCATTTCGGGATGTGCTCCAACTTGACACATACAACGAACATGTCGATGATTATCGACATGAACAAAGACTACTCGCGAACGATTCCGACAGCCTGGCGCGACATCTCCGCTATTTTCGCGGCTCTCGGCGATGAACACCGGCAACGCATCCTGCTGAGTTTCGAGCCTGGCGAGCGACTCAACGTGGGCCAGATCGCGGAGGTGTCCACCCTGGCCCGCTCCACAGTGTCACACCACCTCAAGGTCCTGCGTGAGGCCGGGGTGCTGATTTCCGAACGGGAAGGAAAGGAAATTTATTTCCGGGTCAATAAAACCTTCCTCGAGACATCCTTCGGCCGGGTCACCAGTTATTTGGCGGCTTATCTCTGATCTCCTGTTTCTTTCACACATTTATGCGAACCCTGCTCAAGGCGCTTCTGCGCATCGTGACCCGCCTGCTGTTCCGTGTGCGCCTGAAGGGGCAGACACCTTCCGACGGTGAGCGGCTGCTGATCATCGCCAATCACGAGTCCTTTCTGGATGGTCTTCTGCTCGGCCTTTTCCTGCCTCTCGACCCGGTGTTTGTCGTGCATACCGGCGTGGCGGCCAACCCAGCCTTCCGGCTGCTGCTGTGCTTGGTCGATTACCTGGCGGTGGACCCGACCAGCCCGATGGCCATGAAGAAGGTGATCCGCCTGCTCGAAGCCGGCCGGCCGGTGGTGATCTTTCCGGAGGGCCGCATCACCACCACCGGCAGCCTGATGAAGACCTACGAGGGGCCGGCCTTCGTGGCCGCCAAGACCGGAGCCACGGTTCTCCCGGTCCGCATCGATGGTGCCGCGCGCACCTATTTCTCCCGCCTGGCCTCCCACGTGCCGCGACGCCTGTTCCCGAAGATCAGCCTGTCCATCCTGGAGCCGACCCGGATTCCGATGCCCGAGGCCCCCACCGCGCGCCAGCGCCGCCGCCTGGCGGGCGAAGGCATGCGCCGCGTGATGCAGGAGATGATCTTTGCCACCCGGCCGGAGCAGACACTGTTCGGTGCCCTCCTCGAAGCCTCTGCGATTCAGGGCAGCGGACATCGCCTGGTGGAGGATCTCAAGCAGATCGAGTACAGCTATCGCGACCTGACCCGCATGGCCCTGGCACTTGGTCGCCTGGCCGCCCGCGAGAGCAGTCCGGGCGAGAAGGTCGGCCTGTTGCTGCCCAACCTGGCGCCAACCCTGGGATTGCTCTTCGGCCTGTCGGCCCATGGCCGCGTCGCCGCCATGCTCAACTACACGGCTGGCGTCGACAGCATGCAGTCGGCCTGCACCGCTGCGCAGATCCGCACCATCATCACCTCCCGCGCCTTCGTCGACCAGGCCAAGCTCGGCGACAAGCTGGCTGCGCTGCGCGACGTCCGCATCCTCCACCTGGAAGATCTGCGCGAGCAGATCGGCCTGGGTGACAAGCTGTGGCTGCTGCTGTGGGCCTCGCCGTTTCCCCGCCTCGCCCTGCCCGCCAGCGCCTCCCCGGAAGATCCGGCGGTGGTGTTGTTCACATCCGGATCGGAAGGCAAGCCCAAGGGCGTCGTGCTGTCCCATCGCGCCCTGCTCGCCAATGTGGCGCAGATCCGTGCCGTGGTGGATTTCTCCATCGACGACAAGATCCTCAACGCCCTGCCCCTGTTCCACTCCTTCGGCCTCACCGCCGGCGGCCTGCTGCCGGTCCTCACCGGTGCCCGGGTCTTCCTCTACCCGTCTCCGCTCCACTACCGGGTCATCCCGGAGGTGGCCTATGACCGCAACTGCACCGTCTTGCTGGGGACCAGCACCTTCCTTGGCAACTACGCCAAGTTCGCCCATCCCTACGACTTCTACCGGCTGCGCTACGTGATCGCCGGGGCCGAGAAGCTGGCCGCACCGGTACGCGACCTGTGGTTCGAGAAGTTCGGCATCCGTATTTTTGAAGGCTACGGCGCCACCGAGACCGCGCCCGTGCTGGCGGTGAACACCCGCATGGCCTTCCGCAGCGGCACAGTGGGGCAGTTCCTGCCCGGCATCGAGTCGCGCCTGATCCCGGTCCCCGGTATTCCGGATGGCGGCATGCTGCACGTGAAGGGCCCCAACCTGATGTCCGGCTACCTGCGTTTCGAAAACCCCGGCGTCCTGCAGCCCCCCGTCTCCCCCGCTGGCGAAGGCTGGTACGAAACCGGCGACGTCGTGGAGATCGACGCCGAGGGCTTCGTCAAGATCGTCGGCCGGGTCAAGCGCTTCGCCAAGGTGGCCGGCGAGATGGTGTCGCTGGAATCCGTCGAGAAGCTGGCCGCCGCCGCCTCGCCGGGCGCCGCCCACGCGGCCTCCACCCAGGCGGACCCGACCCGTGGCGAAGCGATCCTGCTGTTCACCACGGATCCGAAGCTCAGTCGCGAACAGCTGCAAACCGCAGCACGCGATGGAGGTTGGCCGGAAATTGCAGTACCGCGACGACTCATCCTGGTAGAAACGCTGCCGCTGCTCGGCACCGGCAAGATCGACTACGTCACCCTCAAACAATGGGCCGAACAGGCCTGACAGCCGGAGCACCTCCCATGAACGGCAAGATGATCACGACTCTCCTGCTCGCCACCCTCGTTCTGAGCGGCTGCGCCACCTGGTTCGACAGGGGCGGGCAGATTCACCGCGGCTCGGTGGTCGACTACCTTTACCCGAAGGGTGAGCAACCCACGCTGACGCCAACCGTGCCCGAGCTGCGCCTGCCCCTGCGCGTCGGCATCGCCTTCGTACCGGGCAACAACACCCTCGGAGAACTGCCCGAAACCGAAAGGGAGCTGTTGCTGAAGCGGGTGCGGGACGCTTTCGCCAACCGGCCATACATCGCCGCCATCGAAGTCATCCCCAGCACCTACCTGCGCCCGCGGGGCGGCTTCGACAACCTGCAGCAGGCCGCCCGCATGTTCAATGTGGATGTGGTCGCCCTGCTCTCCTACGACCAGGTCCAGTTCAGTGACAGCAACCGCCTGTCCATCTTCTACTGGACCATCGTCGGCGGGTATTTCATCAACGGCAGCCAATATGACGTCAACACCCTGGTCGATGCTGCGGTCTTCGACATGACGACCCGCAGCCTGCTGTTCCGCGCGCCGGGCACCAGCCAGATCAAGGGCAGCTCGCCGCTGGTGAAGTTTGCCGAAGCATCGCGGGAAGCGCGCGGCGAGGGCTACCGGCAGGCCGTCGATGACCTGATTCCCAGGCTCAATACTCAGCTGGAAGCCTTCCGGGTCCGGGTGAAGGAAGAGAAGGTCGCCCGTATCGTCGAGAAACCGGGCTACAACCGGGGCAGCGGTAGTGTCGACCTGGCTACCCTGGGCCTGCTCGGGACGCTTGCCGCGCTGGCCATGCTCAAGAAGCGCCATGCCGGTTGAACGCATGCTGCTGGCAACACTGGTCGTGCTCCTTGCCGCGGCCAACCTGCTCCCTGGCGAAGCGATGGAGTGGAACCGCGAGGCCTTCGGTGAGGGGCAGTGGTGGCGCTTGTGGACCGGGCAGTTCTGCCATTGGTCGGCGCTCCATCTGGCCGGCAACCTGGCAGCAGTTGGCGCAATTGCCCTGATCACCGGAAGACGGATCCAGCGCTGGCTGAGCGCCCTGCCGCTGCTCGCGCCCCTCCTGTCGCTCTTCCTGCTGGCAGCAGCTCCGGCCCTGACGCATTACCGGGGCCTCTCCGGACTGGTCGGTGCCCTGATCGTCGGCGCAGC
The DNA here is from genome assembly GCF_012927165.1 of Zoogloea dura. Taxonomy (GTDB): domain Bacteria; phylum Pseudomonadota; class Gammaproteobacteria; order Burkholderiales; family Rhodocyclaceae; genus Zoogloea; species Zoogloea dura. Next base: position 277,093 of record NZ_JABBGA010000003.1, on the reverse strand, counting down.
GCTCGAAGGTGGTGCCATCGGCCGGCTGCTGGGTCTGGCCTACCTGGCCAAGCTGGGCTTCGATGCCATGCGCGGAGGCAGCTCGCCCTTGCTGCCGGAAGGCATCTCCACCACCTGGCAGGCCCACCTGGGCGGCATCCTGCTGGGCATCGCCACCGCGGCGGCCCTCCGCTACCGGCGTGCCGGGAGGCTATCCGGATCATGAACCGGCGCCGCTTCCTGGCCGGGGCTGCCAGCCTTGCGCTCGCCACCGCCGGCGGCCAGGCCCTGGCCCGGCGCAATCTGTGGAATCCCTGCCGTGCCTCCCTGCCGCCCCCGATCGCCAGCCATGATCTGATCCGGTCCGCCTGGGAAGGTCTCGATCCGGCCCAGGTCTGGGATTGTCATGCCCATCTGGCCGGCCTGGGTGACGGCGGCAGCGGCATCACGATCAACCCGCGCATGCTGAGCCCGCTGCATCCGGCCGAGTATTTCCAGCGGCTCTTTTACCTAAACGCCGGCTGCGCCCACGAAGCACCGGGCAAGGTAGACCAGAGCTACGTCGAGCGCCTGCACAACCTGGCAGACGGCATGCAGGGCGGCTTCAAGCTGCTGCTCTTTGCCTTCGAGCGCACCCACGACGGCGACGGTCGTCCCCGCCCGGACCTCACCGCCTTTCATGTACCCGACGACTACGCGCGCAATCTGGCCCGCGCCCATCCGACCTTCTTCGAATGGGCCTGCTCGATCCACCCCTGGCGGGAAGACTGCGTGGATGCCCTGGAGGCAGCGGTCCGCGACGGCGCCCGGGCGGTCAAATGGCTGCCGCCGGCTATGGGAATCGATCCGGCATCCCCCCGGTGCGACCGCTTCTATGCCGCTCTGGCCCGACTTGATCTGCCTCTGATCACCCATGCCGGTGAAGAGAAGGCCGTGCATGGGGCCGGGCGTCCCGAATGGGGCAACCCCCTGCGTCTGCGCCGGGCCCTCGACCAGGGTGTGCGGGTGGTGGTGGCCCATTGCGCCAGCCTGGGCCAGGACCAGGACGAAGATGCCGGCCGGCAGGGCAGGAAGGTCCCGAGCTTCAGCCTGTTCGCGCGTCTGATGTCAGAGCGCCGCCATGAAGGGAAGCTGTTCGGGGATATCTCGGCCATCACCCTGCGCAACCGCGAGATATCCACCCTGCGGACCTTGATCCAGCGGGACGACTGGCATTCCCGTCTGCTCTTCGGCACGGACTATCCCCTGCCCGGCATCCTGCCCCTGATCTCACCACGGCAACTGGTCCGCGAAGGGCTGCTGGCGCCTGCCGCCGTACCGGTGCTGGAAACTCTCCGCGAGCATAATCCGCTGCTCTTCGACTTCGTACTCAAGCGCCATCTGCGCGCGGGCCCGGCACGCTTTGCCGACCGGGTCTTCGAAACCCGCCCCTTCTTTGATCGGACGCCTGCATGAGCTCCCAATTCCATCTTCTCGGCGAACGGCGCTTCCGGCCATTCTTCCTGACCCAGTTCCTGGGTGCCTTCAACGACAACCTGTTCAAGAACGCACTGGTCGTGCTGCTGACCTTCCAGACCGCCAGCTGGACCACTCTCTCACCAGCCCTGCTCTCCAACCTGGCCGCGGGCATCTTCATCCTGCCCTTCTTCCTCTTCTCAGCCAGTGCCGGGCAGCTTGCCGACAAGTACGACAAGGCCCGGCTGACCCGCCTGGTGAAAGTGCTGGAGATGGCCATCATGCTGGTCGCGCTGGCCGGCTTCCTGCTGCACAGCCTGACCGTGCTGTTCAGCGCCCTGTTCCTGCTGGGTTGTCATTCGACGCTGTTCGGACCTGTGAAGTACGCGCTGCTGCCCCAGCACCTGCACGAGGAAGAACTGGTCGGCGGCAATGCCCTGGTGGAGGCCGGCACCTTTGTCGCCATCCTGATCGGCACCCTGGTGGGCGGCCTGCTCGCCGGCCTCGACAACGGCGATGTGTGGATCGCCGGCGGAGGCCTGATCGTCGCAGTGGTCGGCTACCTCACCAGCCGCGGCATTCCGCCAGCACCTGCGCCCGCCCCCGACTTGCGGATCAATCCCAATCCCTTCACCGAAACCTGGCGCAACATCGGTTTCGCCCGACAGAACCAGACGGTGTTCCTGGCCATCATGGGCATCTCCTGGTTCTGGCTCTACGGCGCCCTCTTCCTGGCCCAGTTTCCGGCCTATGCAAAAGGCGTTCTGGGCGGTGGGGAAGGTACCGTCACCCTGCTCCTGGCCACCTTCACGATCGGTATCGGGCTGGGCTCCCTGTTGTGCGAAAAACTGTCCGGCGGCCACGTCGAGATCGGTCTGGTGCCCTTTGGCTCCATCGGCCTCACCCTCTTCGGACTGGACCTGGCCTTTGCCTCACCAGCGGTGCTGCCGCCAGGTGCGCCGCTGGCCATTGGTGAGGTCCTGACACAACCCGGCATGCTGCGGGTATTACTGGCACTCATGATGTTGGGCGTGTTCGGCGGCTTTTTCATCGTGCCCCTCTACGCCATGCTGCAGAGCCGCTCCGCGCCGGCCCAGCGGGCACGCATCATCGCAGCCAACAACATCCTCAACGCGCTGTTCATGGTGGCTGGCGCCCTGGCCGCGGGCAGCCTGCTCGGCGCAGGGCTGTCGATCCCGGTGTTGTTCGGCGTGGCGGCGATCATGAATGCCGCCGTGGCGATCTACATCTACAAGCTGGTACCGGAATTCCTGCTGCGCTTCATCATCTGGCTGCTGGTCCACACGGTATACCGCCTGCGTACGGAAGGCCTCCAGCACATCCCCGAAGAGGGGCCTGCCGTGATCGTGTGCAACCACGTGAGCTTCGTGGATGCCCTGGTGATTGCCGCCGCCAGCCGTCGTCCGATCCGTTTCGTGATGGATCACCGCATCTTCCGCTGGCCGGTACTGTCCTTCGTGTTCCGCCACAGCCGGGCGATTCCGATCGCGCCGGCCAAGGAAGATCCGGCCATGATGGAATCCGCCTTCGCGGAAGTATCGCAAGCCCTGGCGGCCGGCGAACTCATAGGTCTGTTCCCTGAAGGCAGGATCACCGGCGATGGGGAACTGTGCCCTTTCCGTCCGGGCATCACCCGCATTCTCCAGGCCAACCCGGTACCGGTGGTCCCGATGGCTCTGCGCGGATTGTGGGGCAGCATGTTCTCGCGCAAGGATGGTCCTGTGCTCAGCCGGCCGCTGCGACGCGGCCTGTTCAGCCGTATCGAACTGGTGGCGGGTGAAGCCCAGGCTCCGGAAACGGTCAGCCTCCCATCACTCCAGCTCCAGGTGGCAGAGCTGCGGGGCGACTGGCGTTAGGCTGGCCCCGCCAGGACCAGCCAGCAGGAAGGTGACGAACAGACAGGCTCAGCCCAGGTTCTTCAGGGCGAATTCCCAGTTGATCAGCTTGTCGAGTAACGCATTTACGTAATCGGCGCGGCGATTCTGGTAGTCGAGGTAATAGGCGTGTTCCCACACGTCAATGGTCAGGAGCGGCTTGAGACCGGCGGCCGGCAAATCGGCATTGCCGGTCTTGACCACCTTGAGCTTGTCACCATCGGCCACCAGCCAGGCCCAACCGCTGCCGAACTGCCCCAGGGCCGCGGTGGCCAGTTCCTTCTTGAGCGCATCGACGCTGCCAAAAGATGCCTCGATCTTCTGCTTCAGCGCCACAGGCGGCTCGCCACCGCCGTTGGGACGCAGGCTGTTCCAGTAGAAGGTGTGATTCCAGATCTGCGCCGCGTTGTTGAAGATGGCGGTCTTGTCGGCCTTGCCGGTCACCGCGGCAACGATCTTCTCGAGAGGCAGATCGGCCAGGTCGGAGCCGGCCAGCAGGCGGTTGAGGTTATCCACATAGCCCTTGTGGTGCTTTCCGTAGTGGAAACCGATGGTGTTGGCCGAGATGACCGGCGCCAGGGCACTGTCAGCATAAGGCAGCGGCGGCAACAGAATCGGGCTGGCGGCGCTTGCCGGGCGGGCCAGGCCGCCGAGGGAAGTCGCGGCGATCAGGCCAAGGGAAGCACCCAGAAAGTGGCGACGATCGACACCGGACGAAACGTTGGCGTGTTGGGGAAGCTTCATGCGGACTCTCCTGTATCAGGTTCGCTGGATCCGGCCATCGGAGTGATGATCGGGCCGCCCATTATTAGCCAGTCCGGCACGCTTTTGTCATCAAGTGTGTCGCAACAACCTCAAACTGCTGGATGAAGGCTGCCGGGCGTCAGGCTCAATACCGTTTCTCCAGCGGAAAACCAGATCTGCCCGTCCTGGATGGTGCAGGTCAGCGACATGTTCCTGGATGCCAGGGCCGCCAGGGCACGTGACTCGTCCTGGGGCAGGGTGAGCACCCGCAGGTTGGACAGCTTGCCCAAGGTGGCAACGTCCTTCTGCCACCACAGATCCACCGTGCGGCCGCCATAGGCCAACACGATCACCTCATCGGCCCGGCCAGCAGCCCGGCGCAGCAATCGTTCGTCCGGCAGCCCCACTTCAATCCACTGGAGGATCCGCCCCGTATCGTCCTTGCGCCACAAGGCTGGTTCATCATCGGTCGAAATGCCACGCCCGAACTCCAGGCGCTCATCGGCATTGAGGGCAAAGGCCAGGACCCGCACCATCATCCGCTCGTCGGTTTCCGAGGGGTGGCGGGCGAGGGTCAGGATGTGTTCGCCGAAATATCCCCGATCGAGGTCGGAAACAGTGAGCGTGGCTCGGAAGATGGTGGATTTGAGGGCCATGATGGATCGGAGACAGTAAACAAAAAACCGGGCCAGAGGCCCGGTCACGCAACAGGCTGGCCGGATTTTACTTGCCGACGGCAGCCTTGGCCTTGTCGGCCGCTTCCTTGGTGGCATCCGCGGTCGCGGCGACGGCTTCCTTGCCCGCTTCCTTGGCGGCACCGGCGGCATCCTTCGCGGCGGCCACGGCATCCTTGGCAGCTTCCTTGGTCGCATCAACCGCGTCCTTACCGGCTTCCTTCACGGCACCTGCCGCATCCTTGGTTGCTTCGGCGGCCTGCTTGGCAGCCTCTTCAGCCTTGACAGCGGCCTCCTTGGCGGCATCGACCACCGGCGCGGGAGCCTGTGCAGGCGCCTCTTCCTTCTTGGAGCAAGCGTTCAGGCCAAGGGCGATCAGGGCAGCAAGAGCGAGGGCACGGGTATTCATATGAAATTCTCCTGGGTTGGATCAAAAGGGGATCCGGAATCGGACAGGTAACGGACCCGGTATGGATTCGAATTCACTAACGCACGGAAAATTAACGCAGAATCAGGTCAGGAGGATGACTGGCGCCACAAAATGAAACAAGGTCCCTCAGGACCTTGTTGTCATTTTGCCACGGGGAATCACTTCACCCGGTTGCGGTACTCGTCGGTACGGGTGTCGATTTCGATCTTGTCACCGATTTCGACAAAGGCCGGCACCGCCAGCTCGTAGCCGCTGGGAGCGATGCGGGCAGGCTTCAGCACCTTGCCCGAAGTGTCGCCCTTGACGGCGGGCTCGGTGTATTCCACTTCACGCACCACGGTGGTGGGCAGTTCCACGGAGATGGCCTTGCCGTTGTAGAACACCACTTCACAGGGCATGCCGTCCACCAGGTACTTCAGCGCGTCGGTCATGTTCTCGGCTTCCACTTCGTACTGTTCGTACTCGGCGTCCATGAACACGTACATCGGATCAGCAAAGTAGGAGAAGGTCACTTCCTTGCGGTCGAGCACCACAATTTCGAACTTGTCGTCCGCCTTGTACACCGACTCGGACGGCGCGCCGGTGAGCAGGTTCTTGAGCTTCATCTTGACGACGGCGGCGTTGCGGCCGGACTTGTTGTACTCGGCCTTCTGAACCACGAGGGCGTCGCTGCCCACCATGATCACGTTGCCGGAGCGGAGTTCCATTGCGGTTTTCATGCTGTTTCCTGCTTGCTGAAGATTGCGCGGCACGGGCCACGGTAAATAGGTAACTTATTATTCTATCTCAACTTTACAGAAACGCACCAGATTCGCAGCGAGGTCGCCTGTTTCCTGCAGGCAGGCCGACCAGGCAGGTCCGTGAAGCTTGAGCAGCGGCAGGCAAGCCGCGAAGGACGGCCAGGCGGCGGCCACGCCTTCACCCCGGTTCCAGGCCAGCCAGAAATCCCTAAGGGCGAGTTCCACCGCCGGTTCGACGCCATCCAGGTAGCGCGTGATGAAGGCCTGCAGTTTCACCAAATGGGCGTCCTCCTCCTGCGCGTAGATGTGCCACACGAAGGGCAGCTCGGCCCACTGGGCCCGCACAAAGGAGTCCTCCCCGCGCACGAAATTCAGGTCACAAGCCCACAGCAGCTCGTCGTAGCCGGTCTGTTCGACAAAAGGCAGGACACAGACCGTCAACGCCTCGTGCAGGATCTTGTCGCCCGCGCGCAAGCCGCTCAGCCCAAGATGGGCCGCCAATCCAGGCAGGACCCGCCCTTCCGGCACCAGGCAACAGACCGGCAAAGGCGACTTGCTCCACAGCTCGAGCAACTCGGGCAGGGCCGGATTCTCGTAGGTGAACAGGGACACCATGCGCTCCCCGGGCTGTTCCGGAGGCAGCTCCAGGGCCTGCCTGAAGGCCTCCCTGGAAAACGCCCGGCGCCGGGCGGCGTAGTCGGCCTCCCGCAACAAGCCACCGGTCCGGGCGTCCAGCCCCGGAAAGAAGAAGTGCTGGACCAGGGGCAGACGGGGGTGCGGCGAAGGCAGGCGGTGGCAGCCGGCGACCCAGTCTTCAGCGCTCAGATACTCCAGGTTGATCCAGGCCGGACGCGGCGAACGCTGGGCCATCGCCTCCAGGAAGGATTCGGGCAGGGATGCGGCAAAAGCCGCGATGACCACCGCCCCCACCGGTGCATCGGGGAACGTACTGGTCCACGCCCGGATATCCACACCACGCACGGTCTGCCCGTCCAGGCTTGGGTCGAGGGAAGGAATCAGGCGCCGCGCGCTGCTCAGGTCATCGATCCACAGGCGGACGGCGATTCCGTGTTCGGTGACGAGCTGGCGGGCCAGACGCCAGCACACACCGACATCGCCGTAGTTATCCACCACCGGACAAAAGATGTCCCAGTGGTCCTCGGGAGCACGGAGAAGAGCGGAAGGATCCAAATCTGGGGACAAACCTTGGGAAGGACACCAGTCAAATTGTGCACAAAGCCCATGGCGGGTGCGCGGCCAAATTTCCTCAACAATCGACCCACACGACAACAAGGGCTTCGCCTACAGGCTTATCAACGCCGCAACAAACTGAAAAAACTGAATTTTTTGTAGTTTTCCACAGAAACGGGCCGAGCATTATTGTTAACAGTACTTATATATATCTAAAAACTGTAAACAACTTATGCCCAGACCTTTTCGAACAGGAAAGGCCGACTGCAGTACAAAACCGGTTCTTCACACTCCTGGATCGATCAACAGGACTCCGCTTCATCCAGGTCCTGATGTATTCGACTCGGCTCCAAGGAAAGCCCTTGAGGCCCCTCATTCCAGGTTGTCCACATCAGCCATGTGCACAACTACCGTGTTAACACACGTAGAAAATGTGCACAACCCCTGAAAGACGCACAAGCCGGTAAACCATCCCCAAACTGTCCAGATCCTGTCCCGCCCTGTTTCCAGAGCTTTTTTCACGGATCAAAGCAATGATTATTAAAGGGTTAACACGGTTATCCACAGAAACAGGCCGAGCATAGTTAACGTGTACTTATATGTATACAAAACCTTATAAGAACATCCTGTCTTCAGCAGGGGCAGCCCTCCGGAAAGACATAGGGGTAGATCCCAAGCGCAGGAAAACCATTGGTCACCGATAATTCCCGACCGATCAGTCCGCAAAATGCCGCCATGCCCTTGTCGCGATTGCCCCGCAGCCTGACCCATCCCTACCTGTTGCTGACGCTCACCGTGCTGTTCTGGTCTGGCAACATGGTGGTGGGACGGGGCCTGAGGGAAGCCGTGCCGCCCATGAGCCTGGCCCTGGCCCGCTGGGTGCTGGCCCTGCTGCTGACCCTGCCCTTCGCCTGGCCACACCTTCACACCCTGCGCGGCCTGTCCCGCGGCAAGTGGGGCGTCCTGCTGGTGCTCGGGGTGCTGGGGATAGGGGCCTACAACACCCTGGCCTACCTGGCCCTGGTGCATACCACCGCGACCAACGCCGCCCTGTTGAATTCCTTCATCCCGATCGCCATCATCGCCATCACCTGGTTCATGGGACATCGGGCCACCCTGCTCGAGTCGATCGGGGTGGCCGTCTCCTTCGGTGGCGTCATGACCATCATCGGGCGGGGAGATCTGGCCGTGCTGGCGGGGTTGAGCCTGAACGTGGGCGATCTGTGGATGCTCGGTGCGGTGCTGTCGTGGGCGCTGTACACCATCGGCCTGCGCTGGCGGCCCGCTGGCTTGCACCCGATGGCCTTGCTGGCGGTGCTGACGGTGATCGGCCTGGTGGTGCTGGTGCCGCTGGCGTGGTGGGAGCTCTCCCACGGTGCGCAGCTGCATCTCAGCCCCATGTCCCTGGCCGGGGTGGCTTATACCGGGATCTTTCCGGCCTTCCTGGGCTACGTGTTCTACAACCGGGCGGTGGGCGAGGTGGGAGCCTCGAGGGGCGGGCTGTTCATCCATCTGATGCCTGCCTTCAGCACCATCCTGGCCACCGTCTTCCTCGGCGAGATCCCCCGGACCTATCATTTTTTGGGTATTGCACTGATCCTGAGTGGAATCTGGCTGACGACAGGTTTCAAGAAAGGCTAGACTCCCACCCCTAATCCGGGAGCACCCCTTGCGTTTTGAACACCTGATCGAAATCAACGATCCCCTCAACCCCCTGATCGAAAGCCTGAGCCTGGAGCAGGTGTGGGCCGGCCTGATGTACCGGGTCGAGGATCCCACGGCCTTCCTGCCGGGGCTGGACCGCTGCGAGATCCTCTTCCGTGAAGGGCAGCAGCTCGAGCGCCTGCTGCATTTCGGCCAGGCCCGGATCCGCGACACCGTCACCTTCGAGCCGGGGGAGTGGGTACGCTTCGAATCCGCGGCTACCGCCGAGCATGCGGGGGGCAGCCTGACCATCCGTATCGAACAGCCTGACGCGTTGCGGCTGTTCCTACGCTTCACCTACGAAACCTCGCTGCCGGATGGCCTGAGCTCCGATGAGGGCGTGAAAGTGTCCGAGTTCGTCAAGTCGGCCTACCGGGAATCCGACCTGGACACTGTCCGGGTCATCCGCCTGATCGCCACCGGCGGCCTTCCCCAGTGAAGGCCGGCCCCCTGTTTTCATCCTGACACCACGACAAGACCAGGAGATTCATCCATGAAGGTCGCCAATCCCGGGATCACTTCCTTCCAGCCGCCCGTCCGTACCCTGATGGGCCCTGGCCCCTCCGATGTGCCGCCGCGGGTGCTGGCCGCCCTCGCCCGTCCTACTGTCGGCCACCTGGACCCGGTCTTCGTGGGCATGATGGACGAGTTGAAGGGCCTGCTGCGTTACGCTTTCCAGACCGACAACGAGCTGACTTTCCCGGTTTCGGCGCCCGGTTCGGTGGGCATGGAAACCTGTTTCGTGAACCTGGTGATGCCGGGCGACAAGGTCATCGTCTGCATCAACGGCGTGTTCGGCCAGCGTATGGCCGAGAATGTCCGCCGGGTGGGCGGTGTGCCGGTGATCGTCGAGGATCCATGGGGCGAGCCGGTGGACCCGGCCAAGGTGGAAGAGGCCTTTGCCGCCAACCCGGACACCGCGATCTTCGCTTTCGTGCATGCGGAAACCTCCACGGGCGCCCTCTCCGACGCGGCCACCCTGGCAGCCATCGCCCGCCGCCATGGGGCGCTCACGATCATGGACTGCGTCACCTCGCTGGGCGGCGTGCCGGTGTTGCTGGACGAGTGGGGCATTGATGCGGCCTACTCGGGCAGCCAGAAATGCCTGTCCTGCACCCCGGGCCTGTCGCCGGTGAGCTTCTCGGCCGCCGCGGTGGAGCGCATCCGTAACCGCAAGACGCCCTGCCCCAGCTGGTTCCAGGACTTGAGCCTGGTGCTGGGCTACTGGAGTGGTGCCAAGCGCACCTACCACCACACGGCGCCGGTCAATCCGCTCTACGGGCTGCACGAATCCCTGGTGATGCTGGCCGAGGAAGGCCTCGAGAACGCCTGGCAGCGCCACCGTGACAACCACCTGCGCCTGCGCGCCGGCCTGGAAGCCATGGGCCTGCGTTTCGTGGTGCGGGAGGACGCCCGCCTGCCTCAGCTCAACACCGTGTGGGTGCCGGAAGGTGTGGACGAAGCGGCGGCGCGTACCCGCCTGCTCCAGGAGTTCGGCCTGGAGATCGGTGCCGGCCTGGGCGCGCTGGCTGGCCGGGTCTGGCGTATCGGCTTGATGGGGCATTCCAGCCGGGCCGCCAACATTGCCCTGTGTCTGAGTGCGCTGGAAACAGTGATCAAGGGCTGATTCCTTCCGTTTCCCGGGGCTTGTGAGCCCCGGGTTTTCAACGCACGCTCAGGCTGATCCGGTCGTAGCGACCCTGGTCGTCCAGGACCGTGATGTCGTATCGGCCAGGCTCATCCATCCGTTTCTCGAATCCTGCGGCGGCCGGCTTTCGACCGGCTGGCTGGCCGTTGACCAGCCAGATCACATCGCCGTCAGCCGTTCCGCGCACTTCCAGGTGCAGCAGCGGTGGCGTGGCGCCGGCCCGGCGCAGCACATCACCGTTGCTGGCGCCGACGATGCGCAGACCGCTTTCGGGCTGGGCCAGGTCGGCACAGGCCTTCAGCCACGGCGGAGGTAGGACCCGCTGACGCAGCTCGCTGCCCAGCCAGGGTTCCAGAACGGCGGGCCAGCGGGCCATCTCCCGGCTCTCCAGGGGGCCCCGGAAGCACTCGGGCAAGGCACGTTGCCCGGATTGCGGATCCACCAGGATGCGATAGCGTGCCTCGCCGCCGCGCAGGCGGTCCGGGAAGGTGGGCGGGCTGGCCCCGTCCAGGGTCCAGGCCAGGCGGCGCTGCTGGCAGGTGGGGTCATCATCCCCGTCCGGGGCCGCGGTACCGAGAGGCCAGCAGATGCGTTGCTGGCGGACGCCGGGCGGTGCTTCCCGCCGGGTGGGTGGGCTGCCATCCAGGGCGTTGAACAGATCCACCAGCAGTGGGGCGGCGATGTTGGCGCCGAAGAAGCCCGGATTGGGGGTACCGTCGGGGCGCCCCACCCACACGCCGATGGTCAGCCGGTCCGAGACCCCGATCGACCAGGCGTCGCGGAAGCCGAAGCTGGTGCCGGTCTTCCACGCGATGCCGCGCCGGACGCCGGCGCCGCTTTCGACAGCCCGGCCGGTGGGGCCGCCGGATTCCAGCAGATCGCGGATGATGAAGGCCGCTCCTGCCGACAGCATGCGTTGCTCCTCCACAGGCGCGTCCGGCGTGTAGCGCGGCTTGCCGGCAATGCCGCCGCGGGCGAAGGCGCTGTAGGCACCGACCAGCTGTTCCAGGCTGGTACCGGCACCGCCGAGGATCACCGCGAGATTGGGGGCGCCCCCCTTCGGAAAATCCAGTTTCAGCCCGCCCCGCCGCAGCAGGGACACGAAGCGCACCGGGTCGAGGCGTTCCAGCACCTCGACGGCCGGCACGTTGAGCGACTTGGTGAGGGCTTCGGAGACGCTGACCGGGCCGTGGAAGGATTGCTGGAAGTTGCCCGGCTGGTAGCCGCCGAAGGACTGGGGCACGTCGGCCAGCAGGGATTCGGAGTGGATCAGGCCTTCATCCAGGGCCAGGCCGTAGAGAAAGGGCTTGAGGGTGGAGCCGGGAGAGCGGGAAGCCCGCACCATGTCCACATGGCTGAAGCGCTGCTTGTCCGTGAAGTCGGCCGAGCCGGCATAGGCGCGCACCTCCAGCCTGGCGTTGTCCACCACCAGCGCGGCCATGGAAACCCGTGCCGGCAGCGCGGCGAGGCGGTCTGCCAGGAGGAGTTCGACGGTCTGCTGGGCCTGGGCGTCGATGAAGGTATCGATGCGTGTCCGCCCCGCTGCGCCGGCCCGCAGCCTCTCGGCCAGCAAGGGCGCCAGCAGGGGTTCGCGCAGGGTCTGGGCGTATGCGGGTTCCTGCAGGGCATCGGCGATCGCGGCGTCCGGCCAGCGCCCCTGCAGGCGCTGCAGGACCTTGTCGCGGGCCTGGCGGGCTGCATCGGCGTGGCGGTCGGGGCGCAGCAGCGATGGCGCCTGGGGCAGCACGACCAGCAGGGCCGCTTCGGCATGGCTCAGGCGGCGCGCCGGCTTGCCCAGGTAGGCCCGGCTGGCCGCTTCGACGCCTTCCAGCACGCCGCCCATGGGGGCGTAGTTGAGATAGAGGGTGAGGATCTCGTCCTTGGACAGGCGCGCCTCGAGCTGCAGTGCACGCAGGATCTGGCGCAGTTTTCCCGGTAGGCTGCGCGGCACCGGCTCGAGGATGCGTGCCACCTGCATGGTCAGGGTTGATCCGCCGGAGACGATGCGGCCATGGCGGATCCACTGCCCGGCGGCGCGCAGCAGGGCGGCCGGATTGACGCCGGGATGCCAGCGGAAGTAGCGATCCTCGTAGGCCAGCAAGGCCTCCCGGTACAGGGGCGAGACCTCTTCGAGGGTCACCGGATGGCGCCAGACGTGATCCCGGTCGGGAAAGGCCCGCAGGGGCGTTCCATCCTGTGCCACCACCAGCAGCGCCTGCGGTGAGTCGCGCCCCGGTAGGGGTGGCGGCAGTAGCTGGTCGATGATCAGCAGGCCCAGCAGCAGGGCCGCCAGCGTGTGGCGCAGGGGGTGGAAGGTGGGGAGCCAGCTGGAGGGCATGGTGCGTGGGCCTGAACGGGCTCTGGTGGGCTCCAGTGTGCTTCAGGGAGCCAGTCCGGGATAGGTGAAGCCGAGGAAGTGCACGGCGTTGACCGCGAAGTGGGTCAGGATCGCGGCTTCGATGCGTCGGCTGCGGGCATGGACCAGGGCGTAACCCAGTCCCGCCAGCCCGGCGATGACGGCATGAAGGACGCCTCCTCCCAGGTGGGCAGCGGCAAAAAGCACGGTACTCAGGCCTACCGGCAGGGCCGGGCCGAGGCTGGCAAAGCGGCGGTGCAGGCCTTCCTGGATGAGGCCGCGGAAGAAGGCCTCTTCGGCGACGCAGGTGAACAGCAGGTTGATGGCCAGGAAGGTGGGCGCGACGGCCGGCCATTTTGGATCCGGCACCACTCGCCCGTTCAGCCAGGCCGCGGCGAGGGTCAGCACCACGGTCAGGATGGCCAGCGGAAGGATGTCTCGCAGGCTTTGGCCGAGTTCATCGAAGCGCCTGCAGCGGGGGGCAAAGCAGGCCAGCAGGAGCAGGCCGGCAGCAGCCTTGTCGAAGCCGGCACGCAGGGTGAAGGGGGTGGCCCCCGGACTCAGGCTCAGGCCATCCGCCAGCAGCAGAGGCTGGAAACCGGGGACAAGGTGCAGGGCCAGCAGCAGGGTCAAGGTGCCCGCCAGCCACTGCGCCGCGGCTGATAGCCGGGCGTGCTGACTGGCCGCGCAGGCCAGGCCCAGGGCGGCGAGGCTGGCGAGGGCGGGAGGCGCGAGGGTGTCCCCGGCCACGCCGAGGCCGCAGGCGGCCAGGAAGAACAGGCTCCACCCCCACCTCGCCCGGCCCTGGATGGGGAGGGCCGCGGCGATGATGGCCAGGCCCAGGCAAGCGAAGGCCGCCACGGGCAGGGGAAGGAAAGGCGCGGCCGGCAGCAATGCCATTGTCGGTAAGCCGTTCAGGGAGCGGACTTGTCCTTCTCCTTGCCATCCACCACCGTCAGCGTGCGGCCGCCATCGGCCAGCCCGTAGGTGTCGGGCCGGTACATGTCCTCGGCAAACACAGGCGGGATCACGAACTTGCCGGGGGTGACCACCCGGGCCCGGTAGAACAGCTGGATCGGGCCGTCCAGGCGCAGGGCCGCGGCAAAGCGGTCGTCGCGGAACTCCACGTGCTGGATGCGCCGGTCGGCCATGGCGGCGGCTGGATCGATGCCGTCGAGGGTCACCGAACCCATTGCCTCGCCCTGGACCAGGTTGAGGTTTTCGATCTCCAGCCCGGCGGGGATGCGGTCCACCACCAGGGCATTGGCGATATGCACCTTGGGCTTGACCAGGACCCGCAACAGCACGCTTTCGCCGACCCGCAGGGGGCGCTCGCCAAGGGGTTTGCCCTGGCTGTCGAAGAGTTTCCGTTCTAGGGCGATGGCGTCGCTGCGCTCGGCCGGCATCCTCGCGGGGTGGCCGCTCACCCCGAGTTCAACGAAGAGTTTGTCGCTGTGGGTATTGCGCAGCTTTGCGCCGGCCGTGAGTCTGTCTGCGGCGAGGCTGCTCACCTGGTTGCCCGGGCCGCTCAGGGGCTGGGGCTTGTCGCCGCCCGAGGACAGCTCGGCACGCCAGGCAGCACCCTTCTCCGGGTTGCCCAGCTCGCGGCCGATCAGGAACAGGGCGAACTTCTCCTGGGTGCTGGTCCACCGGTTGCGGTCGAGTTCGGCGGCGGCCAGGGTCACCAGCGCGGCGCTGCCATCCGCCTGGATGCGGTGACGCTGGATCAGCGCGTAGGACAAGGCCGCATCGCGCAGCGGGCTGCCATAGTCGCCCCACCAGTAGCCGCTGTCGCGGGGCTTGGCGATACCCTCGGCGATGGCCACCCTGGCCCGGGCTTCATCGCCCATCAGCTTGAGGGCGATGCCGAGCTGCACCAGGGCCAGGCCCGAATGGGCCTGGGCGCGCAGTTCGTGGAGCTGGCGCAGGGTGGCCAGCGGGGCCTTCGATTCGCGGGCCAGCACGTAGGCGCCGTAGGCCAGCACGCCAAAACGGCCGCTGCCGGCGTAGCGGCGGTCGGCCCAGATGCTGCTCTCGTTGTAGGCCGGCTTGGCCGTGGGGAGGCCGGCGACGCCTTCCTGCAGGGCGCGCAACAGGAAATCGGTGGCTTTCTGCTGCACTGCCGGCGGTACGTTGAAGCCCTGCTCACGGGCATCCAGCAGGAAGTGGGTGACATAGGCCGACAGCCAGTATTCGTACTCCGAGACATTGCCCCACAGGCTGAAACCGCCGTTGGGGGCCTGCATGGCGCCGAGCCGGGCGATCGACTTCTCGAGCATGGCCGCCCGCTGCTCGCGGCTGAAGGGCTTGAGCCCGAAGCGCCGGGCCGCGTCTTCATCGACGAAGACATGCGGATAGGCGGTGCTGGTGGTCTGCTCGGCGCAGCCATAGGGATAGACCAGCAGGCCCTGGATGGCGCTGCGCACGTCGATGGGCGGCTGGTTGGAGACACTCAGGTGGGCTTCCACGGAATGTCGCAGGAAGCCGCCCAGCTCGGCATCCTTGATCACGAGGGTCTCATCCGGTGCCAGCGTGAAGCGGCGGCTGTACTGTTGCTGTGGTGTGGGAGCCTGGACCTGCAGGGCGAATTCCCGCTTCAGGGCAAGGCTGCCGCTGACCTGGACCCTGACGGCGGCAAGGCCGAAAGCGCTGCCGGCCTCGACCGGGAAGCGCAGGGTCTGCCGGCGCTGATCGGCGAGGCTGAGGGTCTGGCTGGCGTTCTGGATGCGCAGGCCGTCGGGTGAGCTGATCTCCACCTTCAGCTTCTGCTCGGCGCCGGACAGGTTGTGCAGGTCCAGGGCGACGGTGGCGCTGTCTCCGACGGTGAGGAAGCGGGGTGTGGACAACTCGGCAACCAGGGGGGCGGCCACCACCACTTCGGCCTCGGCGCTGCCGAAGCTGTCGGGGCTCGCCACCACCGCCATCAGGCGCAGGCTGCCGTTGAAGTCGGGCACCGGCAGGCTGATTTCCGCCTCGCCCTGCTCGTCCAGGCTGACCGGGCCGGAGAAGAGGTCCACCAGGCGGACTTTCTTCGGCAGGCTCTGGGTGGGCTTGGGCGCCGCGTCGCCCCCCCACTTGAGCTTGCCCTTGCGCCCGGCCATCTTCTCGATCAGCCGGCCATACACGTCGTACAGGTCGGCGCCGTAGCGCAACTTGCCGAAGAAATGCCCGTGCGGATCGGGGCTGGGGAAGCGGGTGATGTTGAGGATGCCCACGTCGACCGCCGACAGGGTCAGCATGGCTTTCTGGCCTTTGGCCGCGGGCACCCTGACCTTCACCTTGAGGGGGGTCTCGGGGAGCATCTTCTTCGGGGCCTCGAGGCTGACCGCCAGCTTCCGGTCACCCCGTTCGAGGGGCAGGTGGATGAGGCCGACGGCCCGCGCCGGGGTGATCCGGTCGCCCTCGCTGCCTGGACGCAGGACCAGCACGCTGACGTGCAGGTCGTGGCGGCGCCAGGCGGGATCGAGAGGGATGTCCACGGTCGTGCCCTCGGCGGGCATGGCGAGACGTTTGACCCACAGGGTCTTGTCGCCTTCGACGCTGACCAGCGCCTGGCCGCCGTGGGGCGGGGTGATGCTCAGGCGGGCGCTGTCGCCATCCTTGTAGGCGGGCTTGTCGAGCTTGAGGGCCACCCGGTCGGGGCGCAGCCCCTGCTCTTCGTCACCCTTGGCGCTCCAGCCGGCGTAGAAGCGGTATTTGAGGGCCTTGCCGGTTTCCGGATCACTGATCTCGAGGCGGTAGCGGCCGTACTTGACCGGCACCTCCAGCTGGCCGCGCTGGGTGGCGGTGATGGCAACGCTGCGGGTGGCGACCAGCTCGTCGGTCTCGGTGAAGCCCGAATGCCAGCCGCGCTGGTCGTCGAAGCGCCAGTAGTAGTCCCGGTTCTCACGGAACAGGCGGACCGGCAGGCTCGCACCGCGCAGCTTGCCGTCCCGGTCGGCGCGGACGACTTCGAAGCGCGCGGGGGCGTTTTCACGGGCGTAGTCCCCCTGGAACAGCGGGCGCACACCGACCAGCACGGGGGCGGGCCAGAACACCCGCTCGACCGAACGGACCACTGGGCGGCCGCCGCTTTCGAGCAGGCTCAGGGTGCTGCGGATCGTGAAAGGGGACTGGCGGCTGGAGGCGGGCTCCAGGTCGATGTCGAAGGCGGCCTTGCCGGCTTCGTCGAGGGTCGCCTCGTTCAGTTCGGCACGGCTGCGGGCGCTGTCCTCGTTGGTGTCACCGAACTCGAAACCGGGCAGGCTCTGGCCCAGGGGGTTCTTGTTGCGCTCGTACTGGACGACGCCGAGGAGCCGGTTGCCGGAGGCCGGGGCACCGTAGAGGTAGCTGCCCTGCACCTCCAGGTGGAAGGGGTGGTCCTTGTCCAGGCTGGGGTGAGCGGGCGTGAGCGTCAACTTCATGCGCTCGGGCAGGAATTCCTCCACCTGGAAGCGGTAGGTGTTGGTGGGCAGCTTGTCGGCCGGGTCGGCGCGCAGCTCGAGCACCCAGGCCCCGGTCGGCGCGTCGGCCGGGAGCTCGATGGGGCGGCGGTAGTAGCCGGCATGGCCGGCGTCGGCCTGCCAGGTGGCCGTGAACTGGGCCTTGCCGTCGGGACGCTTGAGGATCGCCTGCAGCGGCTGGGGCGGGACGGGGCGGCCGTCGGCATCCCGCGCCAGTACCGACAGGTCGAAGCGCTCGCCAGGCCGGTAGAGGTTGCGGCCGGACCAGGCGAACAGGCGCACCGCCCGCCCGGGCAGACCGGCAATGTCGAATTCGGACAGGTCCAGGGCCGGCTCGCGGGTGGCGATCAGGGACATCTGCTGCCCCTTGCGGGCCATCACGACCCGGGCGCTGGCGGGGCGTTCTGCAAAACTGGCGCGGCCGTCCGCGTCGGTCTCACCGCGGATCAGCATCTTGCCCGCTTCGTCGATCCAGCTGATCTCGACCCCCTTGAGGCCCTTGCCGTCGGTCAGGGAGCTGACATAGGCGTCGGCACTCTTGTCGAACAGGCGCAGGTGGAGACCCAGATCGCTCACGTAGAACCAGCTCACCTGGTAGTCGTAGCGGAAGCGGTTGGGCTGGCTCATCACGGCGATGTAGACGCCGGGTTCCTGGAGGGCCTTGATGTCCTCCACGGGAATGAAGGTGACGCTGCGCCGGTTGCTCTTCTGTTCGGTCAGGAAGCGGCCGGCATAGACGCTGTCGGTGAGCCCGTGCAGGCTGTCCAGCTCCCAGTTGCCGATGGCGCCGCGCAGCTTGAGGCGGCGGTTGGCGTAGTCGTAATCGTCGCCTTCCCCGTCGTCTTCATCCCTGGGGCTGGCGTCGCGGGGCTGCCGGGCGGGGCTGATGATGCGGTCGAGGAAACGCGGCAGCTGGTCGGGTTTGACCCGCAGGAACTGGATGTCCACCTCCGGCACATTGACGGTGACCACCGGCAGGCCGCCGTTCTGACGGGCGGGCAGCACGGCGCCCTGGCTGGCGAAGTAATAGGCCGGTGAGACCGTGGCCGTGCGGATCGAATAGCGGGCCTCGGCGTCCAGCTTCTGGCCACTCCTGGCGGGGAGTCCGGCAGCGATGCGGACCACGTAGCGGGTGCGCGGCTTGATGTGGGGGAAGAAGAGCAGGCGCGGATTGTCGCCGACGGTCCAGGCGCCTTTGACCAGGGTGCCGCCGTCGGTGGCGATGTCGGCGGGTGCGGTGCTGGCGACCGCGGTGGCCTTGCTGTCGGGGTCGGGGCCGCCTTCGCCATCCCCGTCTCCGCTGTCCTCTTCCTGCTGTGCCTGCTTGTCTGTCGTTGCGCCGGCTTCCGGCGGCATCTCGAAGACCTGGATCTCCGGGTCGTAGCCACGTCTGGCGTCGAGGGGCTGGCTGAAGGTCAGGGCCAGGGCTGGCGATCCGTCGAGATCCCGGTTGGCCAGCTCGATGATCCGGAAAGGGCCGTCGGTGCCGTCTTCGGCCGGCCCGGCGTCGGCCCCGTTGCGGGTGAGGTAGAGACCGGCGGCCACGGCGGCGACGAACATCACCAGGACGGAAACCAGGGCCAGGCCCCGGTGGCGGACAGGGGAAATCACGGGCGTCCTTTCAGGCACAGCCTGAGGCTGGCCAGCGAGCATGACGGAGCAATGTGACGGGCAATGTACCCGAGCCCGAGTCGCCCGAGAAGGCTTGGCTTTCAGCGATTGGCGGCTTCGGCCTCCTTGCGGCGCTGCTCGGCCTGCTGGTTGGCCGCATCGAGCTGGGTTTCGATGCGCGCCCTGGTGGCCTGGGCCTGTTCAGCCTCGTGGGCTTTGAGCTTGGCAGCTGTGGCGGCGCTGCTGCCTGCATCGCCGAGGCCACAGCCGGCGAGGGGGACCAGTAATGCTGCCAGCAGGGTTGGACGGATGACGCGGGATAGGTGGGATAGGTGAGATAGGCGGATGGAGGCAGGGAGAGAGGCAGGCATGGTGGCTCCTTGTGGCAGGACATGACGGGATTCATCCACACACTAGCGCGTGTGGCGCCTTCCGTCATGCCCCGCCAGCAATGGGTGGAGCCTTATTTCTTGGCGGGTCCCACGGTGAGCTCGTCCTTCATGCGGGCGATGCTCTTGTCGCCAAAACCCTTGATGTTCTTCAGGTCGTCGAGGCTCTTGAAGGGGCCGTTCTTGGTCCGGTAATCCACGATGGCCTGGGCTTTGGACGGGCCTATACCCTTGACGCTGTCCAGCTCGGCCACCGTGGCGGTGTTGAGGTTGACCGCCCCGAAGGCGCTGTGGATGCCGGCAAGGGCGAGGAAGAGGAAGGTACGCAGGCGCTTCATGATGTCTCCTTGTGCTTCTGGTTGTAGTGGAGATGTCATTTAACTAAATGCATAAAGCATTTTCAAGGGGGTTGGAAACATCCGGAGATGATTCCATGCGCACCGCTTTGGTCACCGGGCGTTAATCGGGTACGCATCCACCCCTGGAGTCCTTCCATGAAGACCCTGCTCTTGCTGCTCCTGCCCGCCACTCTGCTCGTAGGCTGTGTCGTCCTGCCGGTGGGACACGGGTATCGCCATGGCCATCGCCACTACGACGCGCCTCCGCCGGCGGTGGTGGTGCCGGCGCCCCGCCCGGGTTATGGCCCTGGGCCGGGCTACGGCCGTGGCTGGGATCGCCGGGGCTGGTAAGCCTGCGTAAAAGTTGCGGCCGCCGGAGGGGTTTGGGCTTATGCTCGTCGCCTGCGAACAACCCTTCCGCGGGCATGCCCGATGCGGGCGTGCCATACCTGTCCGATGCCGTCTGCCCTGCGTTCCGTTCCAACCCACGAACACCGCCTGACCCTGGCCGAGGTGCTCGACCTGCTGATGCTCGATCACTTGGTGGATCCGGCGGATGCGGATGCGCTGCGCCTGGCCCAGGGGCTGAAATCCGGCGATACCCACCCGCTGGTCGTCATCGCCGGGCAGAAGTGGGTGTCGCGCCAGGCGCCGCACCGGGTGCTGGGCCTCGAGGAGCTCACCGAGTGGCTGGCCGGCAAGCTGGAGCTGGATTACTTCCGCATCGACCCGCTGAAGATCGATTTTGCAGCCGTCACCGCCGTGATGTCCTCGGCCTACGCCACCCGTTTCGGCGTGCTGCCGGTGCAGGTGGGCTTGCGCGAGGTGGTGGTGGCGACTTCCCAGCCCTTCCTGCGGGAATGGGAGAGGGAGGTGTCCGGCATCCTCAAGAAGGAGATCCGGCGGGTCATGGCCAACCCGGCCGACGTGGCCCGCTACCTGGTGGAGTTCTACAACCTGGCCCGTTCGGTGAAGAACGCGGCCCAGAGCAGCGGCCACTCGGGTAGCCACCTGTCGTCCTTCGAGCAGTTGGTGGAGCTGGGCCAGGGCAACCGCCAGTTCGATGCCAACGACCGCCACATCGTCAATATCGTGGACTGGTTGTGGCAGTACGCCTTCGAGCAGCGCGCCAGCGACATCCACATCGAGCCGCGGCGCGACATGGGCCTGGTGCGCTTCCGCATCGACGGGGTGCTGCACCAGGTGTACCAGATGCCGATGCCGGTGCTGGTGGCCATGACCAGCCGCATCAAGATCCTCGGCCGCATGGACGTGGTCGAAAAGCGCCGCCCACAGGACGGCCGCATCAAGACCCGGGTGGCGAGCGGCAAGGAGGTGGAGCTGCGCCTGTCCACCCTGCCCACGGCCTTCGGCGAAAAGCTGGTGATGCGCATCTTCGACCCGGAGGTGCTGGTCCGCAACATGGTGGAGCTGGGCTTTTCGGAGCAGGACGAGGCGCGCTGGAAGTCCATCTCGTCCCGCCCCAATGGCATCATCCTGGTGACCGGACCGACCGGCTCGGGCAAGACCACCACGCTGTACTCGACCCTCAAGCAGCTGGCCACGCCGGAAGTGAACGTGTGCACCATCGAGGACCCGATCGAGATGGTGGAGCCGGCCTTCAACCAGATGCAGGTCCAGCAGTCGATCGAGCTGGGTTTTGCCGAGGGCGTGCGGGCACTGATGCGGCAGGACCCGGACATCATCATGGTGGGCGAGATCCGCGATCTGGAAACGGCCGAGATGGCCATCCAGGCAGCCCTCACCGGCCACCTGGTGCTGTCCACCCTGCATACCAACGACGCCCCGTCGGCCGTGACGCGGATGCTCGACCTCGGCGTACCGGCCTATCTGCTCAACGCCACCCTGCTGGGCATCATGGCCCAGCGCCTGGTGCGCATCCTGTGCCCTCATTGCAAGCAGGCGCATCCGATGACGCCGGAGCAGGAGGCCATCTGGGATCACCTGGTGACCCCCTGGAAGGCCCCGCGGCCGGCCCGCATCCACCGGGCGACGGGGTGCATCGAATGCCGCATGACCGGCTACATGGGGCGCATCGGCCTCTATGAGATCCTGCTGATGTCGCCCGAGGTTCGCCGGGCTGTGGGCGGCGAGGTGGATATCGCGCGCATACGCGACCTGGCGATCCGTGAGGGCATGAAGCCGCTGCGCCTGTCCGGGGCCCTCAAGGTGGCGGCCGGTATCACCACGCTGGAGGAAGTGGTCAAGGTCGCGCCGCCGGCGGAGAACGAAGAAGGCCGCTGACGTTCGCCGCTGCACGCATCCCGGCCTTATCCAGCCTTATCCATCCTTCTTCACGCATCGCGTGGTGGCAGACTACAATCGGCGCCATTCAGGGGCCTTGCCCCGTCATCAGGAGCCTTCCATGGCCGCATCCCCCGACAGCGTCAGCATGGCCCTGTTCTGTGACTTCGAGAACGTCGCCCTCGGCGTACGCGATGCCAAGTACGAAAAATTCGATATCAAGCTGGTGCTCGAGCGCCTCCTTCTCAAGGGCAGCATCGTGGTCAAGAAGGCCTACTGCGACTGGGAGCGCTACAAGGGCTTCAAGGCCGGCATGCACGAGGCCAATTTCGAACTGATCGAGATTCCCCACGTGCGCCAGTCGGGCAAGAATTCCGCCGACATCCGCCTCGTGGTGGACGCGTTGGACCTCTGCTACACCAAGAGCCACGTGGACACCTTCGTGATCATCAGCGGCGATTCGGATTTTTCGCCGCTGGTCTCCAAGCTGCGCGAGAACGCCAAGCAGGTGATCGGCGTGGGGGTCAAGCAATCCACCTCCGACCTGCTCATCGCCAATTGCGACGAGTTCATCTTCTACGACGACCTGGTCCGCGAGACCCGCCATGCGGCCGCCCGGCGGGAACCCAGGGAAGCCCAGCAGGCACCCCGGCGCAGCCCCGAGGAGGAGAAGCGCCGCAAGGAGGAAACCGATGCCAGGCGCAGCCGCGCGGTGGACATCGTGGCCGAGACCTTTGACGCCCTGCTGGCCGAAAGAGGCGATACCGGGAAGATCTGGGCGTCTGTGCTGAAAGAGGCGATCAAGCGCCGCAAACCGGATTTCAGCGAAACCCGCTACGGCTTCAAGGCTTTCGGCAATCTCCTCGAGGAAGCCCAGGCCCGTGGTTTGCTCGAGGTGGGGCGGGATGAAAAGTCCGGCACCTGGGTGACCCGCAGCCAGTCTGCCGGTCTGGTGAGCAGCCGCAGCGAGGCAATTCTGCTTGCCTCCGATTCCGCCGAAGCGCCGGCAGGCAGTGAGGGTTTCCAGTTGCAGCCTGCCGAGCCGCGCCGGCCGTCGCGGCGCAGTGGCCGTGGCCCCCGCAAGGGACAGGCCGAGCTGCCGATCGATGAGCTCCAGCTTCAGGCGGACGATTCTTCCGAGGCCATCGAAACCCGCATCCTCGACGAGGTGGCAGAGTCCCTGGAATCAGCAAAGGCGTCTGCCCGGGAGACGGGGCGCAAAGGGCGCGGCCGGCGCAAACCTGCCGAACCGGTGATCGAATCCAGCGCCGAGCCGGTGCCTGCCGCCGCGCCGGTCGTGGACGCTCCCCCGCCTGCCATCGCGACCCAGCCCGAAAGCCCGGCCGCTGCTGATGTCGACAGCAAGGCCGAAACCACCGCCAAGCCACGCAAGCGCAGCCCGCGCAAAAAGGCCGAGGCGGTGCAGGAAGCCGCTCCCGCCTCCCTCGAGCCGCCAGCGGCGCCAGCCGAGAATGTCGAGACGCGGCGCAAGAAGCCGAGTCGCACTCCCCGCTCCAGGAAAACCGGCGAGGCCTGAATCCGTCACCTTGACGGTTTGTGACACCGGCGGGCTGAACTTCCCTTCTGCCCGCCAGTCAGTCACCTTTGCCCTGCTCTCCGTCCGTCCGGCGGTTTCCCCATGTCTTCCCCCACTTCGTCAGCCCGCTGGGTCCCTGCCCTTGCCCTCGTAGTCCTGTCCTGTACCTGGGGTTACACCTGGGTCCTGCTAAAACAGGGCCTGATGTATGCCTCGCCGCTGGCCCTGGCCGCGCAGCGCTGCGTGGGCGGCGCGCTGGCGCTGCTGGTGGCCGTCAGGCTGATGGGCAAGTCGATGCGCCTGGTGGCGCCGTGGGAAACCGTGGTGCTGGGCCTGGTCCAGATCACCGGCTTCGTGGCCCTGCAGACCTGGGCGCTGGTGGAAGGGGGCCCCGGCAAGACGGCGGTGCTGATCTTCACCATGCCGATCTGGACGCTGCTGATGGCCTGGCCGATCCTCGGCGAGCGGGTCCGTGGCAAGCAGTGGCTGGCGGCGGCCTTCACCCTGGGGGGGCTGCTGCTGATCATCGAGCCATGGAACATGCATTCCAGCCTGTTCAGCAAGATGCTGGGCATCGGTGCTGCCATGTGCTGGGCCGTCAGCACCATCCTGATCAAGCGCCTGCGCAGCCGCGAGCCGGTGGACCTGGTGGTGCTGACCACCTGGCAGATGATCATCGGTTCGGTGCCGCTGCTGTTGCTGGCTGAGCTGGTGCCGGGGCGCAGCACCGAGTGGACCGGCCACTACATCGCCATCCTCAGCTTCCTGTCGGTGGCCAGCGTGGCCCTGTGCTGGTGGCTGTGGGTGTGGATCCTCGATCGGGTGCCGGCCTGGGAGGCCAGCCTGTCGGTGCTGGGCACCCCGGTGGTGGCCATCCTGTCGTCGCGGCTGGCCCTTGGTGAGGAGTTCAAGAGCAGCGAAGTCGCGGGCATCCTGCTGATCGGCGGCGGCCTGACCCTGCTCTCCCTGTTCGGCTGGCTGTCGAGCCGGCGGGCGGCTCAGATCCGGTAGCCCTCCTCCGCCAGCACCTGCCGCACGGCGGGCCGCTCGAGCATGCGCAGGTAGTGGGCCCTGCAGTTGGGCGGCAGGGTCATCTTCAGGTGCTCGGCCCAGAACTCCGTGTAGAAGAGCGCCGCGTCGGCAATCGAGAAGCGGTCCGCCAGGTAGTCGCGCCCGTCGAGCTGGGCATCCACCACCTCGAAGCCCCGCGCCACGATCTCCCGGCCGCGGGCCTGCACCGCTTCGTGGTCGGCGCCGTTCGGCGTGAAGGTGGAGGTGGTGAAGATGCGCGTGAAGCCCTGGCCGTGGATCGTCCCGACGGCGTAATCCATCCATTCCAGTACCCTCACCTCGCCGCCAGAATCTTCGGGGAGCAGCTTGCGTCGCGGATACTGGCGGGCCAGCCACCAGGCGATGGCCTGAAATTCGGTGATCGGGTAGCCATCGTCGAGGACCAGGGTGGGAATCGTCGACTTGGGGTTGATCGCCAGATAGTCGGGCTTGAGGTGGTCGCCAGCCGGTAGATTGACGATGTAGGCCTCGAAGACGGCGCCGACCTCTTCGAGCAGGATGTGGATGCCGGTGGAACAGGAACCGGGGGTCATGTAGAACTTCATGGGAGCGTCGTCCTGGATGGGGAGTGACTCTCCGGGAAGCAAGACAGGGACCAGGCTGGCAGTGGCTTGAACGGCGCGTTCCGCTGCCCGGGTGGCCCGATGGCAGGGCGGTTTTGTCGGCCTTGTTGTCGGCTTTCCGCCCTTCAGGACGGGCCCGGTGTCTGGCGGGCCAGTTCTTCCGGTGTGTTGATGTTGGAGAAGGCGTCCGGGCAATCGGAGAAGTCCACCACCACGTGGCGGGTTTCCCCGACCCAGCGGCGGATCTGCCGCCCCCCGCCGTCGAGGAAGGCGGCCAGCTGCGGGGCGACGCGCAGGTGGGCGAGGAGGAAGGCCGGTTCTGGCTGGCCGCCGGCGCTGGCCATGGCCACATCGGCATTGGTCGACAGGGCTGCGGCGAGCATGCGTGGGGCCAGGTCGAGGGGCAGGAAGGGGGAGTCGCAGGGGCAGGTCAGCACCCATTCGCCCTCTGTCCCGGGGGCGTGCAGGGCGGCGTCCAGGCCGGCCAGCGGCCCGACGAAACCCGGCAAACGGTCGGCCAGCACCGGCAGACCGAAGTGCGCATAGACATCGGCATTGCGGTTGGCGTTGATCATCACGCGGCCGACCTGGGGAGCCAGGCGGGCCAGTACGTGCTCGACCATTGGCCGCCCGGCGAGGGCGACGAGGCCCTTGTCCTGTCCGCCCATGCGGGTGCCGAGACCGCCGGCGAGGATGAGTCCGGTGATGGACGGGTTTGCCATTGGGGGACTCCGTTCAGAAGCTCAGGGTGCGCCAGGCCGGGTCGAGCGTGCGGCCCAGATAGGCGGCGGCGCCGGCCTGGCCGGCGAGGCCGGGGATCAGGGCGTCGCCCGCAATGCTGTGGGCGGCCAGGGCTGTCGGGCAGGCGTAGAGCCGAACGCCGAAGGCCAGCGCCTCGCGGCGGAAGTCGGCTACCGACTTGCCGCTGCCGGCGGCGGCCTCGATGCCCTCGGCCACACCCTGGCGCAGCAGCTCCACTGAGCGGGCCGTGAAGTACATCTCCACCTCCACATCCATGGCGGCGGCCGCGGCGGCGAAATAGAAAGGTGTGGCGCATAGCTCCGGTCGGCCCGGGTCGGCCGCCCAGACGAGGATGGCCAGCTTTTCGGCGCGGGCTTCAGAAGTCACGATCATCCTCGTGGAACAGCGGGGCCGAGAAGTCGGCCAGGTCGCGGAAGGCGTAGCGCTCCATGATCGCGGTGAGCGGGCCGGCAGCTTGCGGCCACGGCAGCAGGAGCTCAGGGGCCGGTGGCTGCAAGGCCTGCAGTTCGACCAGCCAGGCCGCAAAGGGGGCGCGGTTCATGGCCCGGGCCGAGGGGTCGAGGCCGGCATTGGCCTGCACCAGGCGGGCGGCGAAGGGCGTCTTGACCGGGAACACGGTCTTGCCGGCTTCCAGCAGGCCGAAACCGCGTCCGGCGTCCAGTTCGACACCGCAGGGTTTGGGAGTGAACAGCAGGATCTCGCCGGACAGGGCGATGCCGAAGCGGGTTACACCAACCCGGTAACGCCCGTCATCCAGGGGAGCGAACCACAGGTGGCTGTCCGGGTGGTAGAGCAGGTCGTCCGGGAATTCGCAGCCGCGCAGCTGGGCCATGGGGTGCTCTGCAGGAGAGGTGGCAAAAGAAGGTGGCGGAAGAGAATGGGAGTCGAACCCACCAGGAACCGTTTGACGGCCCCTCCTGGTTTTGAAGACCAGTCGCCCCACCGGGGGTCGTGTCCCTTCCGTTAAATAAATGCACGTTTAGCGTATTTTAACGCATTTGTTGTCAATTAACCGGGAGTTCGCCTCTTATCCGGTGTTGCTCACCATGGCCGTGGCCCAGTTTGCGAGTAAAGCCGACCCGGTCGAAATATTCGAGGATCTGGATCGCCCGCTTGCGGCCCAGGCCTGTGCGGTCGCGGAAGTCGGCGGCCCGGATGGCGCCGTGTTCGGCCATCAGCTCGTTGGCGATGGTGCCCAGGCGGCGGACCGCCGCGGGTGTATAGAACAGGTCGCGCACCACCTGGCAGGTTTCGCCGCGGGTGGCCAGGCGTTTGAGCAGGTCGCGGGTGAGGGCCTCGGGTTGGCCCAGGCGGGTGGCGATG
Organism: Zoogloea dura; assembly: GCF_012927165.1. GTDB lineage: Bacteria > Pseudomonadota > Gammaproteobacteria > Burkholderiales > Rhodocyclaceae > Zoogloea > Zoogloea dura. The sequence continues at coordinate 249,976 of NZ_JABBGA010000003.1, read as the reverse complement.
TCGCGCACCCAGGGGGGCTCGAAGCCGGCGTCCTGCAGCCAGGGCAGCAGGGTGTCGGCCAGCCGGCGGTCGCGGGCGTCGAGTTCGACCTTGTGGTCGGGCAGGTGCCAGGCGCTGCCACTACGCGCCAGCAAGCCTTCGCCGAGCCATCGTGCAAGCCAGTCGGTGAAGGCGGCAGCGGGAGCCTGAGGGGCGACCATGCGGCGCAGGCGGTCCCGCTCCAGGCCCGGTTCGTCGCCGTGCTGGGCGTGATGTTCGGCCAGGCGGGCGGTGACGCGGCGGGCCAGGATGAGCAGCGGCTGGTGGCCGATCAGCCAGTCGGCCCTGTCGGTCAGGTGGAAGGCGCCAGCGGGCAGCAGGGCGAGCAGATCGGCGCTGCGGCGGTTCTCTGCGACGGCCAGCTGAGCCAGATCGAGGCCGAGGGGGGCCTGCCCGAGCAGCGCCTGCAGGCGCCCGGCCGGGTCGGTCAGGGCCTGGGCGGCCAGGATGGCGAGGCGCTCCGGGTGGCGGCGCTGGCGCGTCGGGCCGAAGGGGTCGAGGATGCGTCCGCCGCCCAGGGTGTGGCGGCCGTGGCTGTCCCGCAGCACGACCAGGTCGCCGCGGCAGGCGTGCAGGGGTGCGTCGGCCACCACCTGGGCCAGGCTGCGCCTGCCCGGCGGCAGGCCGCTCTTCTCGAGGCTGGCATCGAGCAGGGCGACGCGGCCGGGCAGGTGGCGGGTGCCATGGTGGATCTGCACCACCGCGCCGTGGGCCAGAGCCCTGGGGGCATCGATGGCCAGCTGCAGGTCGATGTCCAGCCGGGTGACGGGCAGCACCTGGCCCGCCCCGCTGAGCCAGTCGCCGCGTTTCACCTGGTCCACCGACAGGCCGGCCAGGTTCAGGGCACAGCGCTGCCCCGCCCTGCCCTGTTCGGCCTTGCGGTTCTGCACATGCAGGCTGCGCACCCGGGCGGTGGTGCCGGCGGGGGCGACGATGACGGTGTCGCCCACTGCAATCTGCCCCGCATGCACACTGCCGGCGACGATGGTGCCGGCGCCGGGAAGGGTGAACACCCGGTCCACGGCGAGGCGGAACCCACCCTCGCCGGCGGGCTGCGGCAGGCTGCGGGCAACGTCGAAGAGGTGGTCGCGCAGCACAGCCACGCCTTCTCCGGTGATCGCCGACAGCGGAAATATGGGGGCACCGGCCAGGTTCGTCGGGGCCAGCAGCGCGGCGATTTCATGGCTTACCCGGGCGAGCCGTTCCGGGCTGGCCCGGTCGGCCTTGGTGAGGGCCACGGCACCGCGACCCAGGCCGAGCAGCTCGAGGATCTGCAGGTGCTCGCGGGTCTGCGGCATGAGGCCGTCGTCGGCAGCCACCACCAGCAGGGCGAAATCCACGCCGCTGGCGCCGGCCAGCATGGTCGGCACGAACTTCTCGTGGCCGGGTACATCGACGAAGCCGATCACCTGCTCCGGTGTATCGTTCATCCCGGGCTGCGGCAGGTAGGCGTAGCCCAGCTCGATGGTGATGCCGCGCCGCTTTTCCTCGGGCAGGCGGTCGGTGTCCACCCCGGTGAGGGCGCGGACCAGGGTGGTCTTGCCGTGGTCGATGTGCCCGGCGGTGCCGATCAGCATGGCTTGAAGCCCTGGGCCAACTGGGCAGCGAAGCTGGCCTCGTCGGCGGCCGGCAGGCAGCGCAGGTCCAGGTGCAGGGCGTTGTCGGCGATGCGCCCGATGACCGGTACAGGCAGGCCGCGCAGGGCGGCCTCGAGCTTGTTGAGCACGCCGCTCTTGCGGCCCTGGGGGCGGAACACCAGCCCGGCGGAGGGCAGGCGGTCCACCGGCAGGCTGCCGGAGCCGATCTGCGACAGCATGGGCTCGATGCTCACCGTGAGGGGCCAACCGGCCAGGGCGGCGGTGACGCAGGCCTGCAGGCGTTCGGCCTGGGCCAGCATCTCGTCGCGGGGGCGGGTCAGCAGGCGCAGGGTGGTGAGGCGCTCGGCCAGGGTGTCCGGGTCCCGGTAGAGGCGCAGCACGGCCTCCAGGCCGGCCAGGGTGATCTTGCCGACGCGCAGGGCGCGCTTGAGGGGGTTCTTCTTGATCCGGGCGATCAGGTCCTTGCGGCCGACCAGGATGCCGGCCTGGGGGCCGCCAAGCAGCTTGTCGCAGGAGAAGCTGACCAGGTCGGCACCGTTGGCGATGGCTTCGCGGGGGGTGGGCTCATGGGGCAGGCCCCAGCGCTCCAGGTCGGTGAGGGTGCCGCTGCCCAGGTCTTCGACGAAGGGCAGGCCGCGGGCATGGGCGATGCGTGCCATGTCGGCCTGGGCGACGCTGGCGGTGAAGCCTTCGATGGCGTAGTTGCTGGTGTGGATCTTCATCAGCAGGCCGGTTCGCGGCCCGATGGCGTCCTCGAAGTCCCGGGGGTGGGTGCGGTTGGTGCAGCCGACTTCGACCAGGCGGGCGCCGGCCCGCTTCATGATGTCGGGGACCCGGAAGGCGCCGCCGATCTCGACCAGTTCGCCGCGCGAGACGATGACCTCCTTGCGCTGGGCCAGGGTGTTGAGGAGCAGGAAGACGGCGGCGGCGTTGTTGTTGACCACGGTGGCGGCCTCGGCGCCGGTGAGCTCCTGCAGCAGGGCATTGACCACGTCGTCCCGGTCGCCGCGGCCGCCCGTATCCACGTCGTATTCCAGTGCGCAGGGGGAGCGGGCGGCGGCCACCATGGCGGCGATGGCTTCTTCGGGCAGCACGGCGCGGCCGAGGTTGGTGTGCAGCACGGTGCCGGTGAGGTTGAAGACACGCTTGAGCCGCGGGCTGGCGCGGGCCGCCAGGTGACTTTCGGCGGCGGCGAGAAGGGCTTGGCTGTCAGGAGCCGGTCGGCCCTCGCCGATGCCGCTGCGGGCCTCGGCCAGCACCTGGCGCAGGGCCTGCGTGGCTTCGCTCCGCCCGTGGCTTTCGATCAGGCCGGGAGCGGCAGCGAGCAGGCGGTCTAGACTGGGCAGGGCGCGGTAGGCGGTGCTGTCGTCGGACGTGGTGCCATGGACCATGGACGCCATCGTGGGGAGTCTCCTAGGGGGTGAACAGGAAGAGGTTGCGACCGGCGCGGTGGAAGCCGGCTTCATCCACCAGCATGTCGAGGGTGAGGGTGGCCAGGTCGTCGGCGAAGGCGTCCACGAAGGGATCCTTCTCCATCGACACGATCTTGAGGCTGGCGTGGCATTCGGGGCAGGTCTCGGCCTTGACCCCCGGATTGAGGGCGCCCTCCTCGCCTTCCAGGGCCTGGTAGGCGATGCCCTTGGTGTTGTGGCAGAGCACGCACTTGATCCGGGTCACGTGCCATTCGCAGGCGCACAGGCTGCAGGTGGCGTAGCGCACGCCGTGGCCGGCTTCGCCGATGCGCACGATGGAGGCCACCGGGTGGGAGCCGCAGGCCGGGCACAGGCTGTCTTCGAAGCCGGCCGGGATGTCGTGTTCGGCAAGGGCCAGGGCGCGGGCCGTCCAGGTGACCTGCAGGGCCGCACCCACCAGCGGGGCGAGGGCCAGTTCGATGACGGTGTCGGGGTTCTCGTCGCAGCGCAGGATGCCACGGGCCAGGTCGTCGAGGGCGCTGCGGCCGAGGCCCGGCACGCTCATCAGGGCGGACTGGAGGACTGGCGGCGACCAGGGTTCCAGGCGGGCGACGAGTTGGGTGAAAGCATCGAACCAGGCCTCGGGCAGTTCGGCGCCCTGGGCGTCGAGGGGCGGCATGCCATGCTGGCGGCAGCGCTTGAGGGTGTCTGCGTCGGGGCGGGGCGCAAGCGGGATGAGGCGCTCGAGCTCCTGTTGCTGGGCATCAGCGATGCGCGCGCAGAAGAGCAGGAAGTCACCCATGGCATGGCCGCCGGCCAGGGCGCGCAGGCGTTCGGCCCGCTGGCTGAAGACGCGCCCGGCGGGCAGGCGGTTGGGGCTGACATCGCCGGGGGCCTGGGTGGCGATTTCTTCCGGGGAGAGCAAGGGTTGCATGGCGTTCCAAAAAGGGCCGGGGCCGTCATGCGGCCCCGATGAACCGGTGATCGGGAATCGATCGGGTGAGGCACCCGCCCGCGCCGGGCCGGCGCAGGCGGGGGATCCCCGGATTGTGCTACTTGCCGGTCACCTGGCGATACCAGGCCCGGTGATGCTGCTTGGCCCAGGCGCGGGTCACGGTGCCATAGAGCATGGCCCGGATGGTGCCGCGGACCCAGATGGCGGCATACACGTGCACGATGATGGCGATGATCATCACCGCTGCGAAGGCCGCATGCAAGACCGCGCCGAGGCGGATCACGCCGATCGGGAAGTAGTGGGAGAAGTACGCCCGCCAGATGATGATGCCCGAGACGAAGAGCACCAGCATGGCCAGGCCGAGGAACCAGAACAGCAGCTTCTGGCCCCCGTTGTACTTGCCCATCTCCGGCATGTTGTGGTCGTCGCCGTCCACCATCTCCTTCGCTCGCTTGACCCATTCCCAGTCGGTGTCGCCCATCTGGTTGAGGTGCTTGAAGCGGAAGAACATGAGCACGAAGAACAGCATCATGACCACCCCGACGAAGGGGTGCAGGATGCGCGTCCACACCCCGCCGCCGAACAGGCCGGTGAGGGGAAACAGGGCCGGGTGGAAGAGCGCCAGGCCGGACAGGGCGAGGAGGATGAAGCAGATGCCCACGACCCAGTGGTTGGCCCTTTCGGACGCGTTGTAGCGTTGCAGGTCGGACGGATCGCGGATCATTTTTCGGCCTCCAGTTCCTTTTCGACTTCGGCTTCAACCTCTTTGGACACTTCGTTCGGGCCCTTCATCACATAGTGGAAGAGGCCTCCCAGCGCCGCGGCGGCGATGCCGGCCATGGCGAGGGGTTTGGCGAAGCCCTTCCACAGGGAGACGGTGGGCGCGATCGTCGGGTCGTCGGGCAGGCCGCTGTACAGGCTCGGCTTGTCGGCGTGGTTGAGCACGTACATGACGTGCGTGCCGCCCACCCCGGCCGGGTCGTACAGGCCGGCGTTCTTGAAGCCGCGCTCCTTCAGCTCGGTGACCCGCTCCTCGGCCAGCTCCTTCATGTCCTCCTTGGAGCCGAAGCTGATGCTGCCGGTGGGGCAGACCTTGACGCAGGCCGGCTCCAGGCCGACCGCGACGCGGTCGGAGCAGAGCGTGCACTTGTAGGCCTTGCTGTCCTTCTTGGAGATGCGCGGTACGTTGAAGGGGCAGCCAGTCACGCAGTAGCCGCAGCCGATGCAGTTTTCCTGGTGGAAATCCACGATCCCGTTGGCGTACTTGATGATGGCGCCCGGCGCCGGGCAGGCCTTGAGGCAGCCCGGGTCCTCGCAGTGCATGCAGCCGTCCTTGCGGATCAGCCACTCGAGGCCCTTTTCCTCCGATTCGACCTCGGCGTAGCGCATCACCGTCCAGCTCTGGTCGGTCATGTCGGTCGGGTTGTCGTAGGTGCCGCCGCAAGTCCCCACTTCGTCCCGCAGGTCGTTCCACTGCATGCACGCCACCTGGCAGGCCTTGCAGCCGATGCACTTGGAGACGTCGATGAGCTTGGCGACCTCGAGGGTCTTGCGCGCCTGGGGGGGCTCGGTCGTGGTGGCCGAGCGCTTGGCGATATCCAGTGATTGCAGTGCCATGGCGATCTCTCTCCTCAGGCTTTCTCGACGTTGACCAGGAAGGACTTGAACTCCGGTGTCTGGGTGTTTCCGTCACCGACGAAGGGCGTCAGGGTGTTGGTGATGAAGCCGTTCTTCGCCACCCCCTTGAAGCCCCAGTGGAGCGGAATCCCGACGTGGTGGACCGTCTTTCCGTCGACCTTGAGGGGTTTGATGCGCTTGGTGACCACTGCCACCGCCTTGATATAGCCCCGGTTGGAGCTGACCTTGACCTTGTCGCCGGCCTTGATGCCCTTCTCCGCCGCCAGCGCCTCGCCGATCTCGACGAACTGCTCGGGCTGGATGATGGCGTTGGACTCGACGTGCTTGGTCCAGTAGTGGAAGTGCTCGGTGAGCCGGTAGGTGGTGGCCGCGTAGGGGAACTCCTTGGCCGTGCCGAAGGCTTCCATGTCGCCCTTGAACACCCGGGCGGCCGGGTTGGATGTGGCCTTGGGGTTGTTGCGGTGCATCGGATTGACGCCGATGGGGGTCTCGAAGGGCTCGTAGTGCTCGGGGAAGGGCCCTTCGTTCATCATGCCCCGGGCGAAGAAGCGGGCGATGCCCTCCGGGTTCATGATGAAGGGACCCATTCCGTCCTCGGGGGCGGAGTCCACCTTGAAGTCGGGCACGTCGGAACCCACCCACTTGCCGCCTGCCGCATCCCACCACACCTGCTTGCGCTTGGGATCCCATGGCTTGCCGGCCGGATCGGCCGCGGCGCGGTTGTAGAGAATGCGCCGGTTGGCCGGCCAGGCGAAGGCCCAGCCGAGGGTCTGGCCGTTGTGATAGGGGTCGGCGTTGTCGCGCCGGGCCATCATGTTGCCCTTCTCGGTCCACGCGCCGGAGAAGATCCAGCAGCCGCAGGCGGTGGAGCCGTCGTCCTTGAGCTGGGCGAAGCCGTCGAGCAGCTCGCCGGCCTTCTTGAGGACCTTGGTGGGGTCCTTCGGATCGGTCTGGTCGGCCAGGGTCTTGCCGTTGTACTCCTTGGCCAGCTCCTCGGACGAGGGTTCGAAGGGGACCTTGTGGGCCCAGGTCAGGTTGAGGACGGGGTCGGGGAAGGCGCCGCCATCCTTTTTGTACATCTCCCGCAGGCGCAGGAAGATGCCGGCCATGATCTCCGGGTCGGACTTGGCTTCGCCGGGGGGCTCGGCGCCCTTCCAGTGCCACTGCATCCAGCGCCCTGAGTTGATGATGGCCCCGTCTTCCTCGGCAAAGCAGGTGGACGGCAAGCGGAACACCGTGGTCTGGATCTTGGCCGGGTCCACGTCGTTGAATTCGCCGTAGTTCTGCCAGAACTCGGAGGTCTCGGTGGCCAGCGGGTCGATGATGACCAGGTACTTGAGCTTGCCCAGTGCCGCACCGACCTTCGCTTTGTTGGGGAAGGAGTTGAGCGGGTTGAAGCCCTGGGCCACGTAACCGTTCATCTTGCCCTGGTGCATCAGCTCGAAAACCTGCAATACGTCGTAGGTCTTGTCGAGCTTGGGCAGGTAGTCGAAGGCCCAGTTGTTCTCCTTGGTGGCGGCAGCGCCGTACCAGGCCTTCATCAGACTGACGTGGAACTTGCCGTAGTTCTGCCAGTAGGAGAGCTGACCCGGCCGCATCGGCTTGGGGGCGCGCCTGGCGATGTACTGCTCGTAGTCGGTTTCCTTCTCGCCCGGCAGGGTCATGTAGCCCGGCAGCAGGTTGGACAGCAGTCCCAGGTCGGTGAGGCCCTGGATGTTGGAGTGACCGCGCAGGGCGTTCACGCCGCCGCCGGCCCGCCCGATGTTGCCGAGCAGGAGCTGCACCATCGCCGCCGTGCGGATGATCTGCGAGCCGACGCTGTGCTGGGTCCAGCCCAGGGCGTAGAGCATGGTCATCACCCGGTCGGGGGTGTGGCTGGAAGCCAGTACCTCGGCGACCTGCAGGAACTTGTCCTTGGGCGTGCCGCAGATGTTCTCGACCACTTCCGGGGTGTAGCGGCTGAAGTGGGCCTTCATCAGGTTCCAAACGCAGCGCGGATTCTCCAGGCTGGGGTCGGTCTTGACGTAGCCGTCCTCGCCGATCTGGTATTCCCAGGTCGATTTGTCGTACTTGCGCTTCTCGGGGTCATAGCCGCTGAAGAAGCCGTCCGCAAAGGCGAACTCCTCCTTCACGAGGTAAGTCATGTCGGTGTAGGACTTGATGTAGTCCATGTGCACCTTGTTGTTGGTGATCAGGTAATGGATCACCCCGCCCAGGAAGGCGATGTCGGTGCCGGTGCGGATGGGCGCATAAAGGTCGGCCAGCGCGGCGGACCGCGTGAAGCGCGGATCCACGACGACCAGGCGGGCCTTGTTCTTGGCCTTCGCTTCGGTCACCCATTTGAAGCCGCAGGGGTGGGCTTCGGCAGCGTTGCCGCCCATGATCAGGATCACGTCCGCATTCTTGATGTCGGTCCAGTGATTGGTCATGGCGCCACGGCCATACGTCGGGGCAAGACTTGCCACCGTCGGGCCGTGTCAGACACGCGCTTGGTTATCGAATGCGAGCATCCCCAGGCTGCGCACCACCTTGTGGGTGATGTAGCCGGATTCGTTGCTGGAGGCGGAGGCGGCCAGGAAACCCGTGGTCAGCCAGCGGTTCACCGTCACGCCGTCGGCGTTCTTGGCGACGAAGTTGGCGTCGCGGTCTTCCTTCATCAGCTTGGCGATGCGGCCGAAGGCCTCGTCCCAGCCGATGCGCTTCCATTCCTTGCTGCCGGGTTCGCGCACTTCCGGGTACTTGAGCCGGTTCTTGCTGTGCACGAAGTCGAGCAGACCGGCACCCTTCGGGCACAGGGTGCCGCGATTGACCGGGTGATCGGGGTCGCCTTCGATGTGGATGATCTCGGCGTGGGCATTCTTGGCCCGGTCGCCCAGGCTGTACATGATGATGCCGCAGCCGACCGAACAGTACGGACAGGTGTTGCGGGTTTCCGTGGTGCGCGCGAGCTTGAAGGTTCGAACTTCGGCGAGGGCCGCGGTGGGCGAGAAGCCCATCGCGACCAGACTCGACCCGGTCAAACCTCCGGCGGCCACCTTGAAGAACTGGCGCCTGGAGAGTTGCATGGTGACTCTTCCTCCTCCGGTTGTTATGAAAAGACAGCGTTGTTCTGCCCAGCAAGGCCCGCGCCAAGGGTGCGGCCATGCGAAATCAAGGCTTTAACGCGTCTTGCGGGGAGGTGGTCGGGACAATTTGTCTTTCACGTGGACAAAATGTCCCGGTGGCATGCCCCGACGCACCATGACGTCGGGGAACCGTGACAGATGGGCCTTCACGCCTGCTTTCTCCCTCGTTATAGTCCGCCCCGCAGTCTGCGTACTGCCTGGATGCACTTTCTGCGGGGCCGGTCGATTCCGGCGCCGATATCAAGCCGGGGCCGTCCTCCCTCGTCCCGGCGGCTGGTGCCTTGCGGCGCCTTTTGAGGAGCAATCGATGACTACCGTGCCGTTCTCCCGGCGCGCGCTGCTGCGCGCCTGTGTTGTTTCCACCCTGGCTGGCCTCGGCGCCCTGCCCCTCGCTGCCCAGGCGGAGGATGTGCTGCGGGTCTCCGCCATTCCCGACGAAGCGCCCACCGAGCTGCAGCGCAAGTTCGCCCCCCTCGGCGCCTACCTGGAGGCCGAGACCGGCATGAAGGTCAACTTCGTGCCGGTGACCGATTACGCGGCCGTGGTGGAGGCCCTGGCCACCCGCAAGATCGACATGGCCTGGCTGGGTGGCTTCACCTTCGTGCAGGCGAAGATCCGCACCAACGGCACCGCGGTGCCCCTGGTGCAGCGGGCCGAGGACGCGAAGTTCACCTCGAAGTTCATCACTGCGAACGACGGTATCAAGGGCTTTGCCGACCTGAAGGGCAAGACCTTCGCCTTCGGCGCGCCCTCCTCCACCTCCGGCCACCTGATGCCGCGCTACTTCCTGGGCCAGGAAGGGCTCAATCCGGACAAGGACTTCAAGAACGTGGCCTTCTCCGGCGCCCACGACGCCACCGTGGCCTTTGTGCAGGCGGGCAAGGTCGATGCAGGGGTGCTGAACGCCTCGGTGTGGGACAAGCTGGTCGAACAGAAGAAGGTGGATCCGGCCAAGGTGCGCGTGTTCGCCACCACCCCGTCGTACTTCGATTACAACTGGACGGTGCGTGGCGACCTGGATCCGAAGATCCAGGCCAAGCTGACCCAGGCTTTCCTGAAGCTCGATCCGGCCAACCCGGCGCACAAGGAGATCATGGCCCTGCAGCGCGCCAGCAAGTTCATCCCCACCAAGGCGGAGAACTACAAGGGCATCGAAACGGCCGCCCAGGCCGCCGGCCTGCTGAAGTAGCACGGCCATCTGCCGGATGGCCGCTTGTAGGGCCGTCCGGCAAAGACAAGGATCATCATGGGTTTTTCCCTGAAGGGCGTCGGGCTGACCCACGCCAACGGTTTTCGCGCGCTGCGTGACGTGGACCTGCGCGTGGCCTGCGGTGAGCGGGTGGCGCTGGTGGGCGCCTCGGGTGCCGGCAAGACCACCCTGCTGCGGGTCTTGGCGGCGGCCCTGCGTCCGGACACGGGGCGGCTCTCGCTGCTCGGCACCGATCCCTGGGACGCCTCACCGGCCACCTTGCGCCGCCTGCGGGCGCGTATCGGCCTGGTGCATCAGGCGCCGCCCATCCCGCCGCGCCAGCGCGTGGTGACGGCGGTGCTGGCCGGCCGGCTGGGCCAGTGGCCGCTGTGGAAATCCCTGGCCTCGCTGCTGTATCCCCTCGACCCGGAAGGAGCCCGCCACCAGCTGGCCCGCCTGGACCTGGGCGAGCGTCTCTACGAACGTTGCGACCGCCTCTCCGGCGGCCAGCTGCAGCGCGTCGCCCTGGCCCGCGTGCTGTACCAGCAGCCGGATCTGTTCCTGGCCGATGAGCCGGTGTCGGCCATGGACCCGGCCCTGTCGGAGCTGACCGTCGCGCTGCTCAACGAAGAAGCCAGCCGCCGCGGCGTGACCCTGGTGGCCAGCCTGCATGCGGTGGATCTGGCGTTGCGCCATTTCCCCCGGGTCATCGGTGTCAAGGAGGGGCAGGTCCTGTTCGACTTGCCCGCCGGCCAGGTGCGGGAGGCCCAGCTGCGTGAGCTCTATGCCGCCGAGGGCAGTGTGCCGATGGCCGGCCTGGCCGTGCTGCCGGACGCCGGCCAGCCCGCCGCCGCGGCGCCGCCTCCCCTGCGCTGCGCATGAGCGCCGTGCCCCGCGATCCCGCCGCCTTGCCCCGCCTGGGATGGACCCTGGCCGCCCTGGTGCTGCTGTGGCCGCTGCTGCGGCTGGCCGATTTCGAGCCTGTACGCTTGTTGGATGAGGGCAATCTGCGGGCCATGGGCCACTTCATCCGCGGCTTCCTGCCGATGGAGACGTCCCACGATTTCATGGCCTTGCTCGGCAAGGCCATGGTCGAGACGTTGGCCATGGCGACGGCCGGTATCGCCCTGTCGCTGCTGTTGGCGGTGCCCCTGGGCCTGGCGATGACGCGGGGCCTGTCCGTCTCGCGCATCGGCCCCGGCCGCCGGGCCTGGATCGGAACCCTGGTGCGGGCCCTGGTGCGGGCGCTGCTGGCGGTGCTGCGCGGCGTTCCCGAGCTGGTCTGGGCCCTGCTGTTCGTGCGGGTCTTCGGCCTGGGGGCGAGCGCCGGTGTGCTGGCCCTGGGCATCACCTATGGCGGCATGCTCGGCAAGGTGTATGGGGAGATCCTCGAGTCCACCGATGGCCGCACGGCCCGGGGCCTGCTGGAGGCCGGCAGCGGGCGGGTGGCGGCCCTGTTCTATGGTCTCCTGCCGCATGCCGGCGGCGAGCTGGTGTCCTACACGGTGTATCGCTGGGAATGTGCGGTGCGCGCCTCGGTTGTGATGGGTTTTGTCGGCGCGGGCGGCCTCGGGCAGTTGATGGACCAGTCCATGAAAATGCTCAATGGCGGCGAGGCGGCAAGCATCCTGCTGACTTTCCTGCTCCTCGTGCTGGCGGCCGACGGCCTGTCGGAGTTCCTGCGCCGGAGGTTGGCATGAGGGCCGGCATCAGCCCCGCCGGCGTGTTTGGCCTGGTGCTGCTGGCGGCGGCGGCGGCCGGCAGCTTCGCCTTCCTGGAGATGCCGCTGGGGGCCTTGTTCACCGGCTCCGCGGCGCGCGAGGCGGTGGCCTTCGTGGGGCGCTTCATCCCTCCCGAGACGGATCCGGCCTTTCTCGCCAAGGTGGGCTGGGCAGCCCTGGAAACCCTGGCGATCTCCCTGCTCAGCACCTTGCTGGCGGTGCTGGGCGGCGTTACCCTGGCGCTGCCCGCGGCGGGCCGGCAGGGGCCGCTGGCCCGCCAGGCGGCGCGCTTCGTGCTCAACCTGCTGCGCTCGGTGCCGGAACTGGTATGGGCGACCTTGATGGTGCTGGCGGCCGGGCTTGGCCCCTTTGCCGGAACCCTGGCCCTGGCCCTGCACACCACCGGGGTGCTCGGCCGGCTCTTCGCCGAGGCCCTGGAGAACACCCCGCGTGCTCCGGCACAGGCCGTGACGGGGCTGGGGGCCGGCCCCCTGGCGGCCTTTCTCTACGCGGTGCTGCCCCTGGTGGCGCCGCAGTGGCTGGCCTATGCCCTGTATCGCTGGGAGATGAACATCCGGATGGCGGCGATCCTCGGCTTCGTCGGGGCCGGCGGGCTGGGTGCGCTGCTTTATTACAGCCTGTCCCTGTTCCACGAGGCGGAGGCCAGCACGGTGATCCTGGCCATGCTGGCGATGGCCATCGCGGTGGATGGGGCCAGCGCCTGGTTGCGCCAGCGCATGGCGGGCTGATCAGGCCTGTTTCATCGCCGGGCCGCCCCAAGATGAAAGGCGCCCCCTTGGGGGGCAGCGAGCCGCGCCAGCGGGGAGCGTGGGGGCATCTTTCATTGTGCGCCGCGACCCGGCTCGATCCGCAGGGCGGTGAAGCCGGGGGCACTCGGCGCGGCGCTATAGACGGCCTCGCTGCGCAGGCTCACGCTGAAGCAGGCGCCTTCGCCAGCGCGGCTGCTGACGGCGATGTGGCCGCCGTAGCGTTCGATGATGGCATAACTGATGGACAGCCCGAGCCCGGTGCCTGAGCCTTTCTTGGTGGTGAAGAAGGGGTCGAAGATCCGCGACAGGTCTTCCTCGGCAATGCCTTCGCCGGTGTCGCACACTTCGATCACCGCGCCGACGGTTTCGCCGTCGATCTGCCAGTCGGTGCTGTGGATGCGCAGTGAGCCGCCGCCGGGCATGGCTTGGATGGCGTTGACGATGAGGTTGATCAGCACCTGCTGGAGCTCGCTGGGATTGACCTCGACCCGCCGGGTGGCTTCGGGCGTCACGCTGACGTTGATGTTGCGGCGGTCGAGGTTGTGGCGGGTCAGCACCAGGCAGTCGGCGATCACCGTGTTGGGATCGATGGCTTCGGCGTAGCCGGCGAATTCGCCAGGCCGCGCAAACTGCAGCAGCTTGGTGACGATCAGCCAGATCCGGTGGGTCTGCTCATGGATCAGGCGCATTTCCTCCCGCACCGGATCGGCCGCTGGCCCCAGGATCTCCTTCATTACGTCGAGGTTGCCCTGGATCACCGCCACCGGGTTGTTGATCTCGTGGGCGACGCCGGCGGTCAGCTCGCCGATGGCGGCCAGCTTCTCGGTCATGGCGAGATGGCGGCGGGCCTGCTCCAGGGTGGCGAGGGCGTGCTGCAGCTCGAGGGTGCGCTCCGCCACCTTGCGGTCGAGCTCGTCACCCCAGCGCTGCAGCTCTGCGCGCCGGTCGGCCAGGTTGCCGAGCAGTCCGTCGAAGGCGGCTGCCAGCTGGCCGATCTCGTCACGGCTGGCCACCGGGCCGACCCGCGCCTCGGTCTCACCCTCGCGGATCCGCCTGATGGTGGCGCCCACCTTTTCCAGCGGCTTGAAGATGCTGCGGGCCCAGCGCAGGGACAACACGCTGCCGAGCAGGCTGACCGCCAGGAAGACCCCGAACAGGATGTACAGGGCGTTGTGCATGGCCGCCTTGAAGGGGGCTTCGAGAAAGCCCACGTAGAGCATCCCGACCCGCTCGCCAAAGCTGTCCTGGACGGGTTCGTAGCCGGACACGTAGTCGTCATTGACCACGAAGGCTGTGCCCAGCCAGACCTTCCCCTCCTCCAGCACGTGGTTGCGCACGGCCGCCGAGACGCGGGTGCCGAGGGCCCGTTCGCCTTCGAACAGGCGCACGTTGGTGGCGATGCGGGTGTCGTTGAGGAACAGGGTGGCGGTGCCGCGGCTGCCCAGTGGCAGGGTGCCGTCCCGGTAGATGATGGCGTTGATGCGATCCACCATCTCGCTGTTGCCATTGAGCAGTACCCCGCCTTCCAGCACGGCGATCAGGCGGCCGCTGTCGTCGCGCACCGGCAGGGCTGCATGGATGAGCAGGCCGCGGGTTTCCTCCCGGCGCGGGTCGGGAACGGCATTGGGCGTGCTCACCAGAGGCAGGCGGGCGCGCTGGCGCAGGGCGGGATCGATGGCTTCCAGCTGCGCCGCATCGAACACATCGATGCCTTCGGACGCTTCGCCGGTGAGGGCGGCCCTGACCACCGGCCAGTGGGTCCGGTCGGCATGAGGGCTGTCCGGCGGCAGGCTGAGCATCTGCAGCCTGCCCTGGGGGTCGAGCAGGTAGAGAAAATCGAGCCGGGCCTGGCGGCGGGCGGCCTCGAGGTAGGCCGGCAGGCTGTCCCGCGATGTCTCGGCCAGGGCCCGGGCGAGGCGCTGGCTGTCAGCCAGGGCGGCGATGTCCACAGCCACGTTCTGGCGCATGCGGGCGAAGTACTCGTGGGCGGTGACCAGGTCGGAGCCGACCTTGTAGCTGACCAGTCGCTGGTAGCCCTCGTTGCCTGACACCCACACCAGGGTGAGCAGGATGGGGACGCCCAGCAGCAGCGGGGCGAGCACCATGGCGAGCAGCTTGGCTCGCACGGAATGCCCGAGGCGGGCGAGGAGGCGGGCGATCATCGTGGTGCCGGCCGGCTCAAGCCAGGCTCCACTCCACGGCCTTGCGGTCGAGGGTCTTGCGCGATACGCCGAGCAGGGTCGCCGCGCGTGTCTTGTTGCCACCGCATTGCTCCAGGACGGCCAGGATGTGGCGCTTCTCGACTTCCGCCAGGCTGAGGGGCAGCGGGTCGGCCATGCCCTGGGCCTGGTCGTGGCGGGGCAGGCTGCCGAGGATCAGCGAGCGCTCGATCAGGTTGCGCAGTTCGCGCACGTTGCCCGGCCAGGCGTAGGCGGCCAGGCGGGCGAGGTCCAGCTGGGTGATCTCGAGCGGGGGCAGGCCGAGGTGGGTGGCCAGCTGGGCGTTGAAGTGCGTGATCAGTTCGGCGACGTCTTCCTGGCGTTCGCGCAGGGGCGGGATCACCAGGGTGACCACCTCGATGCGGTAGAAGAGATCCTGGCGGAAGCGCCCGGCGGCAACCTCGGCACGCAGGTCGCGGTTGGTGGCGGCGACGATGCGGACATCCACGGGCACCTCGGTCTCGCTGCCGACCGGGCGGATCCGGCGTGCTTCCAGGGCGCGCAGCAGCTTGGTCTGCATGGCCAGGGGCAACTCGCCGATCTCGTCGAGGAACAGGGTGCCGCCGTTGGCGTAGTGGAACAGGCCACGGCGGGCGTCGCGGGCGCCGGTGAAGGCGCCCCGGACGTGTCCGAAGAGCTCGCTCTCGATGAGTTCGGGCGAGACGGCGGCGCAGTTGAGGGCAACAAAGGAGCGCTCGGCGCGCGGGCTCATCTGGTGCAGGGCCCGGGCGGTGACTTCCTTGCCCACTCCCGATTCACCCAGGATCAGCACGGTGGAGGGGGTTGGTGCGACCCGCCGGATCAGGTCGCAGAGGGCGCGCATCGGCGCCGAGTGGCCGATCAGGCCATCGACTTCGCCGCCCAGGCCGGCCACCTGGCGCTGCAGGACAAAGTTCTCGCGGTCCAGCCGGGCTCTTTCGAAGCAGCGGCGCAGGGAATTGATGATCTGGTCGACCCGGAAGGGCTTGAGCACGAAATCGGAGGCGCCGGCGCGCAGGGCGTCAATGGCGGTCTCGATGTCGGCAAAGGCGGTGATCAGGATCACATCGCCGGCGAAACCCTGGTTGCGCAGGCTGCGCAGCCATTCCATGCCGGAGCGGCCCGGCAGGGCGATGTCGAGCACGATGGCGTCGAAGTGGTGCTCACGCAGCCGCTCGGCGCCTTCTTCGGAGGATCCGGCCACGTCCACCCGGCAGCCGCGGCCGCGCAGGGCACGTTCGAGGAAGTTGCGTACTCCGGCTTCGTCATCGACCACCAGCACGGCGTAGTCGGACCAGATGGCTTCGCGGGAGGTGGGGGCGGTGGCGGTGGAACCGGTGGGGGGCGACGTCATGCGCCGGATTTAACCACGCGGCCGGAATCAGAGAAACAGCTTCACCAGCTCCACCACTGTGCCCGCGTGAAGTTTGTCCATCAGGCGGGCACGGTGATTCTCGACGGTGCGGACGCTGATCTGCAGCTCCTCGGCGATCCGTGGGCTGGACTTGCCGTCCACCACCATTTCGGCGATCTGCCTTTCCTTGGGCGTGAGTAGCGAGAGGCGTGCCTCCCGGGTGATGCGGGCGAGGCGTGCCGAGTGCAGCTCGCGGCTGTAGGCCAGGGCGCTTTGCGCCTTCTGCAGCAGCACGCTGCCGTTCACCGGTTTCTGCAGGAAGTCGACGGCGCCCCGCTTGATGGCCTGCACGGCGGCGTGCACCTCGGGGTAGGCCGAGACGAAGAGGATGGGCAGGGCGTCGCCCTTTTCGAGTAACTGGCGCTGGACATCAAGGCCGCCCAGCTCAGGCATGCGAAGGTCGCAGATCAGGCACTCGTGAGGGCCGGGCCGGTAGGACTTGAGGAAGGCGATGGCGGAACTGTAGGTGCGGACATCCGCCCCGATCCCCTGCACGAACTCCTTGAGCATCCACAGGGAGATCTCGTCGTCGTCGATGATGTAGATGATGGGTGTGTCGAAGCTCATGTGGGTGTCTCTGTTGCGGTGGGTGCTCTGTCCAGCCTGCTCCACGCGGCACTCATGCTGCCGTGTCGCGGGGGCTTCTTCTTGCATCATGGCCTGTGCGGGCGCGGCTTGCATGGACAAGTTGCACGAAAGTGCTGTTTTCGACTCAGCCTGGCCCCGCCGGGATGGGCTTGTCTGGCGGTGGATCGGTGGCCGTGGCGCCCTGCAGGGCGAGCAGCAGGCTCGCGTAACCTGTCCGGAAGCTGGCCAGGAGTTCGTCCATGGCCGGCCCGGGCACGGCCTGCTCCTCGATTTCGATGGCCAGGGATTCCAGTTGCCGGGCGCCCAGGGTGCCCAGGACGGCGCGCATGCCGTGGGCGATATGGATCACCGCCTCGTGGTTTCCGGCGGCCAGCGCCGCCGCGATCCGGTCGTCGATATCACTGCGTTCGGCAAGGACCTTGGCGATCAGGCGGAGGTAGATGTCTTCCCGCCCCATGGTGTTGGCGAGGCCGGCGTCGAGGTCCAGGCCGGGAATCGACCGGAGGGCCTGGCAGGATGCGGGCGGAGGCGGCATGGCGGGGGACGGTCCGGGGTGCGGGGCGCCTGGCAACGGCAGCGACAGATCGGTGAGGTGGCCTGCAAGAGTGGCGAAGAGGGCGTTCGGATCGATGGGCTTGGAGACGTAGCCGTTCATTCCCATGGACAGGCAGTATTCCCGGTTGCCTTCGAGGGCGCTGGCGGTCAGCGCGATGATCGGCAGGCCCGCCAGCGCGGGGATCTGGCGGATTTCGGCGGTGGTCTGCAAGCCGTTCTTGCCGGGCATGTGGATGTCCATCAACACCGCATCGAAGGGCTGTTGGGTCAATAGTTCGATGGCCTTTTCGCCGCTGGAGGCGAGGCTCGCGATGGCGCCGACGGCTTCCAGGAGATCCTTGATGACCTCCTGGTTTACCGGATTGTCCTCGACCACCAGCAGGTGCCGGCCCCGGAGCACGCTGAAGCGCTCTCCGGCGTGGTTGGCGGTGATGCGTTCGCGGGGATGACTCAGGCCATGGAGTGTTTCGCGGACCGTCGAGGATGTGGCGGGCTTGCGCATGATCGCGTCGAAGGCGGCACCTTCAGTGCCGTAGGTGGCGTCCAGCCCGCCGGTGAAGAGCAGTACGCGGGGGACGCGGAATGCGGGCGGGGTCAGGGCGTCGAGCGCGGCGGCGGTTTCGGTGCCGGACATGCCTGGCATGCGCAGGTCGATGAAGATCGCGTCAAAGGGCTGGCCCCGGGCGGCGGCCGCGCTGACCAGGGGGATGGCTGCCTGGCCGCCGGCAGCTTCGGTGACTTCGGCTGCCAGTCCCCGCAGGATACGGGCGAGGATGTGACGGGCTTCCGGGTGGTCGTCCACCACCAGGATGCGCCGTGGCGCTTCGTCGGGGGCCGCCGCAGGTTCGCCGATCCCCAGGTCGAGCTCGAAGGAGAAGGTGCTGCCGAGCCCCTTGCTGCTCGCCACGCCGACCTGCCCGCCCATCAGCTGCGCCAGGTTGTGGCTGATCGCCAGACCCAGTCCGGTGCCCTCGAAGCGCTTGGAGAGCGGGTCCTCCAGCTGCTGGAAGGGGGCGAACAGCCTGGCGATGTCGTCGGCGGCAATGCCGATGCCATCATCCTCGACCTCGAAGCGGGTGCGCAACTGCCTGCCATGGCGTTCGCCAGCCCTGACCCGCAGGCAGACGGTGCCGCGTTCGGTGAACTTGACAGCATTGCTGGCGAAATTGATGAGGATCTGGCCTATCCGCAGGGCATCGCCGACCAGTTGGTCGGGCATGTCGGGTTCGATATCGATGAGCAGCTCAAGGCCCTTGGCCTCGGCGGTGTTGCCGACCATGCTGCTGACGTGGTCCATCAGGAGATCGAGGCTGAATTCGCTGTGTTCGACCTTGAGCTTGCCGGCCTCGATCTTGGACAGGTCGAGGATGTTGTTCACCAGCCCCAGAAGGTGGCGGCTCGACGACTGGATGCGGCTCAGGTAGTGGCCGACCTTGGGCGTGGTCTCCAGGTGTTCGGCCAGGTGGGTCATGCCGATGATGGCGTTCAGCGGGGTGCGGATCTCGTGGCTCATGTTGGCCAGGAAGTCGGCCTTGGCGGTGGCGGCCTGCTCGGCCTGGTCCCGCGCGGCGAGCAGTTCGCGGGTCCGGTCGTCGACCCGCTGTTCCAGCTGGCGGGTCAGGGCCTCGAGGTTCTTCTGGGTCTTCACCAACTGGGTGACATCGGTGTCAATGGTGCCCACGGCGATGATCTGGCCCATCGGGTCGTCCCGGATCGGGAAGCGGACGGAGGTGAACACCGCTTCTTCACGGTTGCCATTGCGGCGGGTGCTGGTGGATGAGCAGGCGCGTCCACTGCGCAGGACTTCCTCCAGCTCGGCTTCGTGGCGGCGGGCCAGTTCGGCGGGAAAGATCTCGGCGTCGAGCCTGCCGGTCAGGGGGCCCTCGTGGAGGTCGAACATCGCATAGAAGAGCGGGTTGGCGATCATGTAGCGCCCTTCCCGGGAGCGCATCGAGAGGCCGGCGGGAAGGTTCTCGGCGAAAGCCGCGAACTGCTTCTCGCTGCGGCTGACGGACCGGCGCGAGCGCCATTCGACGATGGACAGGATGCCGATCAGCAGGGCACTGCCCGCCAACAGGGCAATGATGATCCGGCGCACGATCCGCGATGAGCGGAAGGCTTCGTCCATGTCCTGCTCCACCACGATGCCCATCCGGTTTTCGGGCAGCCACAAGCCGGCGCCGATGACCTTGCGTCCGCGGTAGCCAGGGTAGTCCTCCTCGACCCACACGCTGTCTCCATGCTTTTCGATGTTCTCGAGCGCCCGCGTAGGGGGGTGCTCGATCGTTGCAGGAGAGAGGCCGCCCGACTTGATCCAGTTGGGGGGCGGGATGCGTGCATAGAGCCGGAACAGGCTCCATCCCGGGAGGGGTTTCGGACCGCCTTCGAAGCTGCTTTCGAAGCGGCTGGGTGAGAGGAGCAGGCCTCTTTCGCCAACGATGTAGGCTTCGCCGGTCTCGCCGTTGCGGCTGGCTTCGAGGATGCGGTAGAGCTTTGAATAGGGGTCGATGCGCAGGCACAGGAAGGCCAGCACCTCGCCGCTGTCGCGCACCGGGGTGCAGCCCAGCTGGATGGCCGAGCCGCTGGAGAGCGTGGTGTTGTTCTTGCGGAACGACTGGGGGGCCGGAAAGGGGGCGCTCAGCTGGCTCCCTGCGGAGGGGTTGCGCAGGAGCAGGTCACGGGTGGCCTGGCGGGCGACCGGCTTGCCTTCGTAGTTCTCACTGGATGAAGCGATGATGATGCCCTGATCGACGGTGATCAGCGAAAAACCGTCGAATCCGCGGCTTCGATAGGCCGGGGTGATCCAGCTTTTGAGTTCGCCCAGGCGGGCCGGGTCGGTGGGGTTCCCGAGCAGCTGACGGACATGCCTCTGGAACAGGGGGTCGGCGGCGATGTCGCTGGTGCGCTCGGTGACGTCGCTGTTGATCAGCCGGATGGTGCGGGTGATGGTCTCGACCTGGGTCCTGAGGTTGTCATGCACCTTGCCGTGGTTCTCGGACTCGATGGCCTCGATCGCCAGCAAGCCACCCAGCATCAGGACGGTGATGGCCAGTACTGCAGGGATGAAGATGATCCGCGAGTCCCTCGCAGCACTCGTCATGGCTTGCACTGTGTCATTGGCCCTCATCGATTTCTTACGGCATAGGATGCCGGGATACGCGGCCGCGCCCAGTTTGGGCGTTGGCCGCGTAAAGATGACCGATTGGGCTGATCTTGGCAAGCAGCGCGAGGCCCTGCCCGGTGCTTCAGGCCGTGTGGTGTGCTTTCAGGAAGGTGATGACCTTGTGGTCTTCCTCGGTGAGGTGGTGATAGAGGGGGATGCAGATCTGGTCGAGGAAGGCATGCCAGGGGGCTTCGTGGGATTCCATGATCAGGAAGCAGACGTCGGAGAAGGTTTCCACCAGCGACTGGTGTTCCTGGCTGTGGTGGCCGGCGTCCGGGTAGCCGATCTCGGTGAGCCAGGTACTTTCGGCTTCGAAATGGACGATCGCGTGCTCGAAGAACTCGCTCATCATTTCCGACAGGGTGCTGCGGGCCGGAGGATGCTCGGTGGCCAGCATCGAGTCGATGAGCCTGAGCAGCCTCTGACGGTTATATCCCGTCAGCACATTCAGGTGCGAGTGGCGCGGGGGGCGGCCGGCGGTGACCGGGGGCGGCGTAGCGGAGTGTCGGGGCATGGGAGTGTGCGCGTTGCGTTTCGACCCGGCCATCTTCGCGCGATGAGTTTGTCTTCTGAAGGTGGGAACCACCCTGGATCGATGGGTATTTCCACTCTGCTGATGGCATATACACCGCCCTAGAATGCGCCCACGCCGAATTTCGGGGGCTGGGAGACCACGCCACCTGACCACAGCTCCGGCGCCCTTTGATTTTCCACGGTAGTGTGCATCACGGAAACTGGACCCATGAGTGAATCCATACGTATTGGAAGACGGATCCTTCTTCTTGTCGTCGCCTCGGTTTCACTGCTGCTCGCACTGCTCGTATCGTCGCTGATCCTGGCTTTCCATATGAATGCGCAGGTGACGACCCTGACCGGGAATGTCATTCCGAGTCTCGAGACCATCAACGGGGTGGCGGTCAAGTTCGCCTCCATCCGGGCGACGATCCTCCGTTACATGCTGGCTCCGGATGAGGCCGACCGCATGGAGCAGGCGCGGAAGCTGATGTTCTTCCGTCAGGGGCTGGACCGGGACCTGGCCCACTACGAGTCGGATTTCGTCGTTGACCCGAGGGAGAAGGCGCTGCTCCAGCAGGTCCGCGACGCGGTGCAGGCATTCGATGCCCGTCAGTACGAGATCCTGGCCGTGTCAGCTCAAGCGCAGGATGTCCGGGCTGCCCTGGCAGAAACCCAGCTTCCTCTTGGCCAGGTTTCCGAGGCCCTTCGCCGGCATCACGACTACAGCTTCCAGCTTGCCGCGGATGCCGTGGATGCATCCCGCCACAGCGCGCGCCTTGGTTCGGCAGCCATGGTCCTGCTGAGCCTGCTCGCCGCGGTTCCACTGCTGGTTTTCGCTTACCGGATCCGCGATGCGGTTGCGGAGATGGCCGAGGGTTTCCAGGGCAGGCTGGTCGACCTGCGCGAGCACGGGACGCAGGTCGCGGCAGCGGCGGCCGACCTGCTGCTGGTATCGCGCAAGCTCTCGGAGCTTGCTGATGGCCAGAGCATCCAGGCCGAGCAGATGAGGGCCACCGCGGATGATCTGGAGATCGGGATCCCGGGTGTCCATGATCGTCTGGCCGAGGCCCGGGAGCAGGTCGCCCGCACGGCCCGGACCTTGTCCCGGATGAAGGATGCCCTGGACAGCCTGGTGCTGAACGCCGGTCAGGCCCGGCCGGGGCCGTCCGATGAGCTGCTCAGACAGACCGTGGCGCTGTTCGGCGATCTCGAGGCGGATGTGGGGCGCAGCGGGGCGGTCATGCTGGCCACAGGTGTAACGGTCGAGGCGCAGTGCCGCAATACGATGCTCCTGATCCAGCAGAGTGGCAAAGTGGCGCGCCTGGTGGTCGAGAACACCGCCATCGCTGCCAATGCCTCGGCGAGTGCGCTGGGTCTGTTCTCCATCGCCCGGGTCATGAACGACGAGCTTGGCCGCCGGGCTGCCTGACGCCATGGAACGCATCCTGCACTTTCCCGAGTATTGCGTGCGGCTGGCAAAGCTGCGCTACCGGATCAGTCCGCTGCTTTCCGGCTACATCCTGATCACCCTCATCGTGCTTGCCGCGCTGATCGAGGCCTATGTTTCCTACGGCGTCCTCAAGGCCGAGACCGACCGGGAGCTGACCACCTTCTCCGATATGGTGGCCAGGAACCTGCAGCGCAGCGTGCAGGAGGCTGACGTGATTCTGCGCCACGTGACAGTGGCTTTTGAAGATGAGCAGTGGCTGGGCTATAGCGGCCGCGGGCTTCAGTCCGACGACTTCAAGGCCCTCAGTGAGAGTTCGCCTGAGGTGGCCGAGATCTTCCTGTTAGGGGCCGACAGCAAGCTCATCAGGCAGGCTGACAAACGGGACGGCCGCAAGCCGATCGGTGAGGCGTCTGCCGAATCCGATTTCTTCCGGGTGCACCGGGATGCACAGGATGTCGGCCTGTTCGTCTCCGACTCCTTCCTGGACTGGGCATCGGGGGAGGTGAGTTTCGTCGTGTCCCGCCGGCTCAACCATGCGGACGGCCGCTTTGCAGGCATTGTCGGCGCACGCTTCACTGCCTCGAAGATCGAGGGGTTGGTGGCCAGCCTGCTGTCCGGCAAGCCCTTTGCCGCACTCGTGTGCAAGACCAATGGCCGGCTGCTCGCCCGCCACCCTTTCAGTGAGCAGGCGATGAGCCTGGATCTCAGCGCCGATCCAGGCCTGGCGCGGGCCCTCGCGAAGCCGCGGCCGGTGCTCGGAGAGGATGGGCAGCTGATCGGGGGCATGCAGGGTGAGGTGGTCGAACTGGTCAGCCCGGTCGATCACGCCGTTCGTCTGGTGAGCTTTTCCTGGATCGGCAGCCTGCCGGTGCTGGTTGGCGTGTCCACCCGCCAGGAGGATTTCACCGAGCGCTGGATCGGCCGCCTGCAATGGATAGGCATCACCAGCCTGCTGGCGATCGTCGTCGTGCTGGTCCTGTTGCGCACGATCCATCTGCAGCTGAACAAGATCCAGCGTGAGAAGCGGCGCCTTGAGACGATCACCGACGCCGTCCGCGACCCGTGGCTGATCCTCGACGAGGACGGCACCATCATCCGGGCCAATCCGGCCGCCCGGCGCGAGCTGTGCCTGCCGGAGGCAAGCGCGCACTGGAGCAATGCGCTGAACTCCGAAAAATCCGTCCTGGACCGCCTGCCGGCCCTCGACGGTGCGCCCGAGAAGCAGCAGTGCCGGCGTTACGACGGCAGCGTCTTCCCGGCCGAAGCCAGCGCCGCCCGCCTGCAATGGCAGGGGCGCGCCATGATCATGCTGCAGCTCCACAACGTCGAGGAGCGGGAGCGCTATCAGGCCTCGCTGATGCGCCAGGCCTATTGCGACGAGGTCACCGGCCTGCCCAACCGCGCCTTGCTGGCCGAGCGCATGGCCCGCGGGCTGGCGGCGGCCAAACGCTACGGCTACTTCTGCGGCCTGCTGTTCATCGATCTGGACCACTTCAAGCGGGTCAATGACTCCCTCGGTCACGCCGGCGGGGATGCCCTGCTGCGCAAGGTGGGCGAGCGCATCAAGGAGATCGCCCGCCACTCGGATACCGCGGCCCGTTTTGGCGGCGACGAGTTCGTCATCTTCCTGGACCGCATCTCCGGCCGCTCCGAGGCGGTCAAGTGCGCCCAGCGGGTGCTCGACGCTTTCGAGCAGCCGGTGCTGGTGGATGACCGCCACCTGGTGGTGTCGGCCACCGTGGGGGTGGCCCTCTTTCCCGCCGACGGAGACACCCCGGAACAGCTCCTCAAGAACGCCGACGCCGCCATGTACGAGGCCAAGGCCCGCGGCCGCAAGCGCATCGGCTTCTATGGGCGTGAGACGGGGCTGCGCATCGAGCGCCACCTGGAGCTCGACATGGCCCTGCGCGGCGCCCTCGAGCGGCGGGAGATCTGGGTGGCCTACCAGCCCATCGTCGATGCTCACAGCGGCGAGGTGGTGAAGGCCGAGGCCCTGCTGCGCTGGACCCATCCGTCCCTCGGGGCGGTGCGGCCCGACGAGTTCATCGCGATTGCCGAAGAGAACGGCAGCATCCTCGACCTCGGCATCTGGGTGCTGCAGGAGGCCTGCAACCTGTCTCGCGAGTTCAAGGCCCGCAGTGGTCGTTCCCTCAAGGTGTCGGTCAATGTGTCGGCCGCCCAGTTCAAGGATTCCGACCTCCCCCGCATCGTCGACCGGGCCCTGCGCCGTGCCGGCATCACCCCCGAGGAGCTCGAGCTGGAGATGACCGAGAGCGTGCTCGTATCGCATGCCGAGGCGGTGAATGAGCGGATCGACGGGGTCAAGCAGCTGGGCATCAGCCTGGCCCTCGACGACTTCGGCACGGGCTACTCGTCGCTCTCCTATCTCACCCGCTTTCCCTTCGACACCCTCAAGATCGACCGGGCCTTCGTGTCGCGCCTGCCCGATCACCTGCCCAGCCTGGAGCTCACCAAGGCCATCGTGGCAATGGCCAAGAGCCTCAACCTGAAGGTCGTGGCCGAAGGGGTGGAGGACGAGCTGCAGGCCGACACTCTGCGCAGCATGGGCTGCGAGCATCTGCAGGGTTACCTGTTCGGCCGCCCGGTGGATCGCGACACCTTCCTGGATTCCTGCTGCGCCACCACCGGCTAGCGCCTGGCGCAGCGGCGCCTTGCCGTTTCCGGATAACACCTGCCCCCTGGCCGTGGCTATGGTGCAGTCAAGGGGCCGTGTTGGCGGACCGGTGGAGGCGGGCATGGACGATGGCGGAAAGGATCGCGGCACATTCACCGGCTTTCTGGATGCGGGCCGCCGCAAGTTCCTGCTGCAGGGGGCGGGCAGTGCCTGCGCCGCGGGTGTGGCCGGCCTGGGCTTGATGGCCCATGTGCAGCGTGCCCGCGCCCTGCCCTCCCAGGCCTTGCGGCCGCCCGGTGCACTGCCCGAGGCCGACTTCGACGCCGCTTGCGTGCGCTGCGGCCTGTGCGTGCGGGCCTGCCCCTTCACCACCCTCAACCTGGCGCCAGCCGGTGGTGGCATCCCGGTCGGCACACCCTACTTCGAAGCGCGCAGCGTGCCCTGCGAGATGTGCACCGACATTCCCTGCAAGGCGGCCTGCCCCACCGGCGCCCTGGCCCCCGTGCTCGACGACATTGCCCAGGCGCGCATGGGGGTGGCCGTGCTGGCCGACCCGGAGCGCTGCCTCAGCCTGCAGGGCATGCGCTGCGACGCCTGCTTCCAGGCCTGCCCCATCAAGGGTAAGGCCATCACCATGGAGCGCCTGCACAAGCCCGGCGGGATGACCGTCTTCATGCCCTCGGTGCATGCCGCCTGCACCGGCTGCGGCAAGTGCGAGCACGACTGCGTGCCTCAGGTGGCGGTGATCCGCGTGATGCCGGTGGCCCAGGTGCGCGGCGAACTCGAGCGCGGCCGGCGGCGCAGCGAGGCCGCCCTGGGCATGCCGCCCGCCGACCGCCCGGCGGTCAGCGCGCCGCCCCGGCCGAAGACGCGATGAGCGCCCGCCCCTTTCTGGCCGATGCCCTCGAACGCAAGGGCCGCTGGTTGAGCTATCGCTGGTTGATCCTGCGACGCCTGTCGCAGCTGCTGGTGCTGGCCGGCTTCCTGGCCGGGCCCTGCTGCGGGGTGTGGATCCTCGAGGGCAATCTCGCCTCCAGCCTGCTGCTCGGCCAGGTGCCGCTGGCCGACCCCTTCACCTTCATCCAATCCCTTGCTGCCGGGCATTCTCCGGCGCCGCAGGCGATGCTCGGCGCGGCCCTGGTGGCGGGGGGCTATCTACTGGTGGGTGGGCGCCTGTTCTGCGCGTGGGCCTGCCCGATCAATCCGGTGACCGACCTGGCCGGCTGGCTGCGCCGCCGGCTGGGCATCAAGTCGGGCTTCATGCCGTCCCGCCACTTCCGCCTGGCCTTGTTGCCGGCCTGTCTGCTGGCGGCGTGGCTGACCGGCAGCCTGGCCTGGGAGTACGTCAATCCGGTCACCGGGCTGATGCGCGGGCTGGTTTTCGGGCTGGGCTGGACCGGTGGGCTGGTGGGGGCGATCTTCCTGTTCGACCTGTTCGTGGTGCAGCGCGGCTGGTGCGGGCACGTCTGCCCGATGGGGGCCTTCTACGGCCTGCTCGGCAAGACCGCCCTGCTGCGGGTCAGTGCGCCGCGGCGCAGGGCCTGCACCGACTGCATGGACTGCTTCACCGCCTGCCCCGAGCCCCAGGTGATCCGCCCGGCGCTCAAGGGCAAGGGGACGCCGCTCATCCTCGATTCCAATTGCACCACCTGTGGCCGCTGCGTGGATGTCTGCGGCGAGAAGGTGTTCCGCCTCACCCACCGCTTTGACCGCAAGCTGGATGAGGCGGGGCCGCCTGCCCATCCGCCCTCCTGACGCATGCGCCAGGCGCATGGGGCGATGAGTTTTGCGCGCTTGCAGCTCTCCCGGTAGGGCCCGGATACTGCCGCGACGACCGCGGCCTCAGACCGCCGGCGCAAACCATAAAACGATCCGAGGAGACAGCCATGAGCGAGGCCCGCCAGCGCCTGAAAGTCCTGTTTGCAGGAGTCCTGGGACTCCTGCTGTTCCTGGGGGTGGCGCGCTTCGCCTACACCCCCCTGCTGCCCCTGATGCGCAGCCAGGCCGGCCTCGGCATCGAGGCCGGCGGCTGGCTGGCGGCGGCCAACTACGCGGGTTACCTGATCGGCGTGGTGGTGGTGGGGCGCATCGTCAGCCTCGCCGTCAAGGACCGCCTGTACCGCAGCGCCATGGTGGTGGCGGTGCTCAGCACCGTGCTGATGGGGCTCTCCACCCATGAATGGGTATGGGCCCTGTCGCGCTTCATCGCCGGCCTCAGCACCGCGGCCGGCATGGTGCTGGGGGCCGGGCTGGTGATCAACTGGCTGATGCGGCACCGCCAGCGCAGCGAGCTGGGCATCCATTTCTCGGGCATCGGCCTCGGCATCGCCCTGTGCTCCGTGGTGGTGATCTTCATCGGCGACCGCTTCGACTGGCGCGAGCAGTGGTTCCTGTTCAGCCTGATCGGCGCCCTGCTGGCGATCCCGGCCTGGCGCTGGCTGCCCCGCCCCGACATGGCGCCGCTGCCGGCCTCGGCCACCCACATGCACGATTCGCCTCCCGGCAACCTGTTCCGCCGGGTGCTGATGGCGGCCTACTTCTGTGCCGGGGTGGGTTACGTGGTGACCGCCACCTTCATTGTGGCCATCGTCAATGCCCAGCCCGCGATGAAGGGCCAGGGCACCTGGGTCTTCCTGGTGCTGGGGCTGGCCGCCGCGCCGGCCTGCATCCTGTGGGACCTGATCGCCCGCCGCACCGGCCAGGTGAATGCCCTGATCCTCGCCAGCCTGGCCCAGATCGTCGGCATCCTGCTGCCGGTGCTGGGCGACGGCCTGCTCCCGGCGATGGCGGGCGCGGCCCTCTTCGGCGGCACCTTTGCCGGCATGGTGAGTTTGGTGATGTCGATGTCGGGCCGCTACTACCCGACCCGCCCGGCCAAGATGATGAGCAAGATGACCGCCGCCTACGGCATCGCCCAGGTGCTGGCGCCGGCCCTCACCGGCCGGCTGGCGGCCCAGGGGGGAGGCTATGCCAGCGGGCTCTACCTGGCGGCGGCAGTGATGGGGCTGGGGGTGGTGCTGCTGATCGCCCTCGGCCTGATTCCCGACCGGGGGCGCGAGGCGGTGGCGGGCTAGTTGCCGTTGATGTTCCGCTGCTTCCGGTGGGCTGCGGCGAAGGCTGCTGCGTCGGGCATGAAGGCCAGGAAGTCGGCCTCGAAGCCGGCGTAGTCACGCCGCAGCTCCTCTCCTGAGCCGGCCAGGGGATTGGGCCGGCGCAGGCGGAATTCCGCCATCCGGTCCAGGGCCACGGCCACCGAGTCCGCCTCCCGGTAGCTGGACAGCCAGTCGTGTTCGACCATCCGCTCGAACACCGGGGTGAAGCTGGCTGGCAGGTCGCCCAGGCGGGCCTCGATCATGGTGTAGGTCTCGGCGGTGAAAGCCGCCAGCGGTTGCGGGCCGAAGCGGACCCAATGCCGGGCCAGGAAGTGGTCGTAGAACATGTCGATCATGATGCCGCCGACCCGCCGTCGTGCTTCGCTGACCCGTGCCCGGCTGCGCAGGAAGGCCGGGTGACCGTCGGCGAAGCTGTCGATGCGCCGGTGCAGCATCACCCCTGCTGCCAGCGCCGGGTCCAGTTCGGGTGGCGGGGGTGCGATGATGCCCTTCACGAAATCTCCCGCCACCCCGCCGATGCGGTCGGTGGGCAGCGGGCCGGCGAGCCAGGCGTGGGCGAGGAAGTTCATGGCGGGGAAGAGGGGGGGGCCGCTGGCGGCCGGGTGTCGGGCGGTGGGCTGTCCAGCCACCGGGTGATGACGAGGTACAGCGTTTCGGGATCGACGGGCTTGGCGATGAAGTCGTTCATGCCGGCTTCCAGGCAGTGTTCCCGATCGTCCGCAAAGGCATTGGCCGTCATGGCCACGATGGGGATGCGGGCGCCCGGGGTCAGTCTGCGGATCTCCCGGGTGGCGCTCAGGCCGTCCATGCGGGGCATCTGCATGTCCATGAGGATCAGCTCGTAGGCCGGCTTCAGGCGCACCGCCTCGACCGCGGCCAGGCCGTCCTCGGCTACATCCACCACCAGTCCCGCGTCTTCCAGCAGTTCGGTGGCGACTTCCTGGTTGATGGGGTCGTCCTCTACCAGGAGGATCCGGGCATTGGCGTGTCGTTGCTTGAGCATCTCACCGGTGTCATCGGGAGTGGGCTGCACCGGGGCGGGCTGGTTTTGCCCAGCCTTGCGCAAGCGGGCGGTGAACCAGAAGGTGCTGCCCAGGCCGGGGATGCTGTCGAGTCCGGCGTTGCCATCCATCAGCTCGGCGAGGCGGCGGGTGATGACCAGGCCGAGCCCGGTGCCGCCAAACAGCCTGTTGATGGAGTCGTCGCCCTGCTGGAAGGGCAGGAAGAGCTTCTCGCGGACTTCGGGCGTCACGCCGTTGCCCGTATCCTTCACCTCGAAGCGCAGGAGCACTTCGCTGTCGCTTTCTTCCTGCTTGATGGTGCGGATCTCGATGGTGCCGGCGCTGGTGAACTTGACCGCGTTGTTGGCCAGGTTCAGCAAGGCCTGGGTGATGCGGGTGGGGTCGCCGATCAAGTTGCCGGGCAGCTCGTCGCAGCTGACCTGCAGGGAGATGCCCTTGTTGCGGGCGGTCTCGGCCAGCATCGAGTAGATATGGGCGCCGATCAGGCGGACATCCATGTCGATGGATTCGAGGGTCAGCTTGTCGGCTTCGATCTTCGACAGGTCGAGAATGTCGGTGATGATCTCCAGCAGGTGCTGGGCGGCCTGGTTGATCTTGTCGAGCCGGGCGATCAGGTCCGGATCGGTGGCCTGGCGCCGGATGACGTAGGTGAGCCCGATGATCGCGTTCATGGGGGTGCGGATCTCGTGGCTCATGTTGGCCAGGAAGGTCGACTTGGCCTTGTTGGCGGCCTCGGCGGCCAGTTTGGCCTGGCTGAGCTCCTCGGTGCGCTGGAGGACCAGTTCCTCGAGGTGGTCCTTGTAGTGCTCCAGGTCGGTCTGGGCCTTGACCCGGTCGGTGATGTCGCGGGCCGAGCAGTAGAGCAGCCTTTCGCCCCGCAGGGTGATCCCGTGGGCCCGGATCTCCACGTCGGAGTAGGTGCCGTCCCGCCGGCGATGGCGGGTCTGGAAGCTGCTCTCCGTTTCCACGCAATGACGGATCATGTCCTTCAGGTCGGCTTCCCCGTATTGGCTGTCCCAATCCCGGACGTTCAGGGGCGGTGGGGACTGCGGATCGTAGCCGAGGGTGTGGTAGAAGGCGTCGCTGGCCTCCAGGAGGCGGCCGGACGTATCGATGATGTGGATGCCGTCGGTCGAGGTCTTGAGCAGTTCCTTGTAGCGGAATTCCTCGATCTGCTCCGTGTCGCGCACCTTGCGGTAGAAGTTGATGACCATGGCGATGCCGGTGCCCAGCAGCAGGGCCAGGGCCACGCTGTAGATGATGGCGGTACGCCGCCAGCCGCTCAGCACGTGCGCAGTGCCGATGCCGGAGATCACATAGATCGGGAGCCCTGCCACCTTGCGGTAGCTGAAGATCCGCTCGATACCGTCCACGCTGCCCGGGGCCAGGTAACTGCCCTGCTCCGGATCGCGGACGATGGCTTTCCGCAGCGTCTCGCTGCCGATCTGCGTGCCGACCACGCTGTCCGCAGCGGGGGCGCGGGCGATCAGGGTCAGGTCGGTATTGACCAGGGTCACCACATCACTGCCGCCGAGAGAGACACCGGAAAAGGCGCTGCTCAGCCACTGGCTGGGAATGGAGCTCTGGACGATGCCCGCAAACTTGCCGTTCTGGTCGGTGATGCCGCGGCTGAAGGTGAAGGTCCAGATGTTGGCGACCCGGGAAAACAGGGGGCCTTCGCCGAACAGCCCGGTGCTCTTGCCATCCTGGTGGATGCGGAAATACGCCCTGTCGGCGATCCTGGCCGTTGACGGCTGACCGCTGGCGTCGAACACGTAGTCGCCGTGCTCATTGATCAGGCGCAGGCTGAGGACACCCGGCACTTCCTCGAGCAGTCGCTTCAGCGTGGGGTTGAGGCTGTCGCGGGCCTCGTCGCCCCTGAGGTAGGCCGCGTAATGGAAGCGGGCTTCCCGCGTGATGAGATCGATCCGGCCGACGGAGGCGAGCAGCTCCCGTTCGATCAGGCGGGCCACCGAGGCGGTGACCGCGTAGGCGCCCTCGATTTCCCGCTGGCGGCTGCGTTGCAGCTCGATGGTCAGCAGCGCGCCGAGCAGGAGGACCACCGCAATGATGAGAGCCGCGGAGAGTGTGACCCTCGATTTCATGATGGCTGGCGTGCAAAGAGTGTCGGGCGACGAGTTCAGGAGCGCAATGCCTCTCCCCCAGGCTGCACTCTATTTTATGTCAGTGTTTAACATTATTGATCCGCGTCAGAGAGGCACGATTAATCAGGTGGTCACCGGACAGGGCTTGCGGCCTGAACCGGAGCCGGGTGACCCCTGTCCTAAGCCTGACGCACGCATCCGTACCTCCCTTTTCTTTCATACCCCGACCCGACCCTGCCCATGACTTCCGCTATTTCCCTTGCCCCGACCCTGCCCCTCGCCCCGGGCGTGGACATCCCCCTCCTCGGCCTCGGTACCTGGCCGATGAATGACGACGAGGCCGCCGTGGCGGTGGCCGAGGCCTTGCGCATCGGCTACCGGCATGTGGATACCGCCGAGAACTACGCCAACGAGCGTGGGGTGGGCGAAGGCCTGCGCCGCTCGGGGCTGGCCCGGGAGGAGGTCTTCATCACCACCAAGTTCAACCGCCAGTGGCACAGCGTGGAGGGTGCCCGCCAGGCCTGCGAGGCCAGCCTGGCCAGGCTTGGGGTGGATTACATCGACCTGCTGCTGGTGCATTGGCCCAACCCGGACCAGGACCGCTTTGTGGAGGCCTTCGAGGGGCTGGTCAAGCTGCGCGAGGCCGGCCAGGTGCGTGCCATCGGCACCTCCAACTTCAAGCCGGCCCACCTGCAGCGGCTCTTCGACCTGGGCCTGCTGCCCCAGCTCAACCAGATCCAGCTCGACCCCTACCACCGCCGCGACGATCTGCTGGCCATCCACCACCAGCGTGGCATCGCCACCGGCGCCTGGCGCCCGCTGGGCTGCGGCAACGCGATGCTGGCCGACCCGCTGATCACCCGCATCGCCGAGGCCCACGGGCGGACTCCGGCCCAGGTGGTGCTGCGCTGGATCGTCCAGCAAGGCATCGTCGCCACCCCCAAGTCGGCCAATCCCGTGCGCCTGGCCGAGAACCTGGACATCTTCGGCTTCAGCCTGAGCGAGGCCGAGATGGCGCGCCTCGACACCCTGGACCGCCCCGACCCGACGATGCTGGACGCAGACAGCTTCGGGCACTGATTTGCCTGCAGGCCGGGGCGCGGTGCCCTGGCCCCGCTCCACTACGGCAAACAAAAGGAGTGAACCAGTCCATAGGCGCCCCGTGAGCATAGGGGCAGGATGGGCGCACATAAACCTCGCAGCAGAAGCCCACCCTCTGCGCCAGCGCCGGCTCCACACCTGGCCTGGATCACGTGCAGTGCCCGCATCATGGAACATTCCAATCCGCTCCGCGCCTGGTACCGCCATGGCCATTGGCTCGACACCCCGCAGGGGGTGATCGTCCTGCTCTCCATCCCGGTCTGCTGGTTGACCGGCCTGGCCTCACTCCTGTGGCAGGACGACGCCAGGCCGCTCTTTCTGGACGACAGCCCGGCCCTTTATTTCATCGCGCCCGTCCTGGCCTTCCTGTATTTCCTGAGGGTCGGGGTGGTGGGTGGGCGCGGCTTCCGGTCATCCTGGTGGAGTACCGCGGTGGTGGCCGTGATCGTCGCCGTACCTTTTGTGTTGCCGTATTTGAGGTGAGGGAGAAAACGCGGCCGTTTCGAGCCGCTGTAGTACGAAGAAAGGCTCCGCAAGGAGCCTTTCTTCATGCTGCGGCCGGCTTGCGGTACGCCGGTTTCAATAGCCGACGGTGAAGCGCGCGCGCGAATGCCGCGGTGCTTCGATCTCGTCGGCCAGGGCGATGGCGTAGTCCTCCATGGAGATGTGGCTCTGGCCGTCGGCGTCCACCAGCAACTGGTCGCCGCCCAGGCGGAAGTGGCCGGTGCGCGGGCCGGGTTCGAACAGGGCCGAGGGGGAGATGAAGGTCCAGTCGAGCTCACTCTCGGCGCGCAGGGCCTGCAGGAAGCTGCGGCCGCTGCTGGCTTCGGCCTTGTAGATCTCGGGGAACTCGGGTGTGTCGATGAGGGCCTTGCCCGGCGCCACTTCGAGGCTGCCGGCGCCGCCGACCACGACGATCCGCTTGACGCCGGCCTGCTTGGCTGCGGCGATGAGGGTGGCCGCGTCGATGCCGCCGACGAAGCGGGTGCTGCTGACCACCACGTCGTGGCCTTGCAGCAGCGGGGTGAGGGTGCCGGCGTCGGTGGCGTCGGCGGCCTTCAGGCTGAGGCCGGGCTGCGGCGCGGCCTTGGAGATGTCGCGGGCGATGCCGGTGACGCTGTGGCCGCGTTGCAGCAGTTCGGTGGCAATGCGGGAGCCGGCGCGGCCGGTGATGCCGAGGATGGCGATGTGGGTCATGGGGTTCTCCTTGATTGAACGGGGGTTATGGGGGCTATGGGGGCTAGGGGGCTACTGATCGGGTGGGATGGACGGGCTCACTGGGGCCACTTGAGCTCGCCCTTGATGACTTTGGCGCCGAGCTCGAGGGAGGCGGACTCGCGCAGCTGCGGGTAGTGCTGCTTCATGGCGGCGACGAGCTGGGTGGCGTCCCCGGCGCGGGCGGCGGCCTGCTCGAAGGTCTGCAGGTAGGCCTGGGTGAACTTCACCGCGGCCAGGGTGGTGGGGGCCGAGCCATCGGGGTTGGGCAGGTAGTGGCCGGGCACCACGGCGCGGGGCTGGAGGGCGGTGATGGCCTTGAGCGTCTTCTGCCACTGCTGGCGGGATGCGGGGGTCTGGGTGTCGGCCATCCAGACATGGATGTTGGCGGCCACGGGAATCCCGCCCACCACGGTGCGCAGGGACGGGATCCACACGAAGCGGCGGGCCTGCTCGGGGCCGGTGATGTCCAGGCGCTGGCCGTCCACAGTGAGGCTGGTGCCGTCCAGGGTGTCGGGGACGATGACTTCCTGCGGGGCCTTGTCCTTGAGGATGGGGCCCCAGTAGG
The DNA here is from genome assembly GCF_012927165.1 of Zoogloea dura. Classification (GTDB taxonomy): domain Bacteria; phylum Pseudomonadota; class Gammaproteobacteria; order Burkholderiales; family Rhodocyclaceae; genus Zoogloea; species Zoogloea dura. The sequence goes on along the minus strand of NZ_JABBGA010000003.1, from coordinate 215,886 downwards.
CGAGCTTGCCGTCCTTGCTGGCCCGGATGTGGGCCACGGTCTGCGGGGTGGCGACGATGCGCGCGTCGGGGAAGGCGCGGCGGATCACGTCCAGCCCGAAGTAGTAGTCCGGGTCGCCGTGGCTGATATAGACCGTGGTGAGCTTCTTGCCGGTGGCCTGGATGCGCGCCACCAGGGCTTCGGCGTCGTTGCGCTGGAACTGGGCGTCGATCAGCAGCACTTCGGTCTTGCCGGCGACGATCGCCGAGGAGACGGGGAAGATGGCCTGGTCGCCCGGGTTGTACACCTCGAGGGTGAGTGGCTCGGTGATGAGCGGCTCGGTGGGCTGGGCAGCGAGGGCGCCGGCGGCGAAGGCCAGGCCGAGGGCGCTGGCGGCCAGCGTGCGGAGGAAGGGGCGGCGGGAGGGCTGGCGGGACATGATGGGATGGCTCCTGAAGGTTGATGTCCGCCATCGTATGTTTCTTGTTCCGGTGGAAAAACCGCATAATCGACAAATGTTTGTTGCACTGATCGATTGAATATGGACCGTGTAACTGCCGCCGAAGTGTTTGTAGAGATCGCCGAACGGGGCAGCATGGCCGCCGCCGCCGATGCGCTGGAGATGTCGCGGGCCATGGTGACGCGCTACCTGGCGCAGATGGAGCAGTGGGCCGGGGCACGCCTCCTGCACCGCACGACCCGCCGCCTGAGCCTGACGGCGGCCGGCGAGCAGGTGCTGGCGCGCTGCCGGGGCATGCTGGCTTTCGCCGCCGAGATGCCGACCCTGCCGGCCGACGATGCCTCGGCCGTGCGCGGCCTGTTGCGGGTGGCCTGCGCCCAGTCCATGGCCCAGGAGGTGCTGGCCCCGGCGATGACCGCCTTCCTGCGCCGCCACCCCCTGGCGGCGGTGGATCTGCGTGTCGATTCGCGGGCGGTGAACCTGGTGGAGGAGCGCATCGACCTGGCCATCCGCATCACCAATGACCTGGACCCCAACCTGATCGCCCGCCGCCTGGGCGACTGCATCTCGGTGGTGTGCGCCGCGCCGGCCTACCTGGCCGAGCACGGCAGCCCGGCGCGGCCCGAGGCCCTGGCAGGCCACAACTGCCTCACCTACTCCTACTTCGGGCGCAGCCTGTGGGAGTTTGCCGATGGCGCCGGCGAGCGCATCAGCGTGCCGGTGGGCGGCAACCTGAGCGCCAACGAGGCCCAGGCGCTGCTGGCGGCGGCGGAGCACGGCGCAGGCATCTCGATGCAGCCCCTGTATGCGGCCAGGGCGCTCATCGAGGCCGGCCGCCTGGTGGCTTTGCTGCCCGGCTATGAAGTCAAGGCGCTGGGCATCCACGCGGTGTTCCAGTCCCACCGCCAGATGCCGCCGGTGCTGCGGGCGCTGGTGGATTTTCTGGTGGAGTGGTTTGCCCGGCCGGAGTGGGCGGCGGGGCCTGCCCGTCAGCGGGCCGGTTAGCCTCGGAGCCCAACTTGTTGCCTTCGGTGGGAGGCCGGTTGGGCTCCGAGGCCAGTGGGTTTCGCTCTGCGCTGAACTCACTGGGCTCGGAAGGAAACAAGTTGGGCTCGGAAGGAGGATGAGCTGGGTTCAGCGCTGAACTTGTTCATCTCCGAGCCCGGTGAGTTCAGCCCGGAGCCCAGTCAGCGAGTGTCTGAGGAGAACGGGTTCAGCCTGGAGGGAAACACGTTGGGCTCAGAGGGAAACCCGCTTCCCTCTGAGCCCAACCCGAGTGCCGCGGGGGCCGGTGGGTCAGGTGGGTTCGCCGGCCGCAGCCGCCCGGCGCCGGCCTTGCCCCGCGAAGCGCACCGATGCCTGGTTGCGCAGCTCATCCAGTGCTGCGCCCTTGCCGGCCAGCTTGGCGAAGCGGTAGCCCTCCAGGGCGGCGCTGTAGATGTCGCTGCCGAGGGCCATCTCGGTGTCCTCCCCGCGCTGGGCCAGCGCAACAAGCCGGGCGACCACGGGCCGCAGCTGGTCCAGGGCCGCGAGATCTGCGGCAAACTCCTTCAGGTTGAAGCTGCCCGGCATCATGTCGGGTGACTGGGCGATCACATCGTGCGCCTTGCGCGCGAACATCTCGGATTTTGGACCCATCTTGTTCAACTCCCGGCGCTCCTCCACCGACAGGGACACCAGGCCCGACAGATTCCTTTCCAGCACCGCCAGGGCGCCCTGCACCTGCTCGATCTGGTCGCTGGAAAGCGACAGGGAAACCACGTTCTGGGACATTGTCTCGCTCCTTGTAAATGGCATTTGTTAATGACATTGGCACCATCCGGTGCGCCAGGGATTGTGGAAGCCGGGCGGCGGACATGTCAAAGGTATATGTGGAAAAAAGGGTGTCGGCGCAGGCTGCGGCGCGGCGGGCAGTCTGCATAATGGCGGCCACCCACCCCCTCACCCGCCGAACGATCTGCCCACCCCATGCGCCTCCCCGCCCTGCTCCTGTCCGCCCCCCTGCTCCTCGCCACGCCGGCCCTGCGGGCCGCCGACCTGCCCCAGGCCCGCTTCTCCCATGGCGACTGGGAGCTGGCCTGCGACAACACGCGCACCTGCCGCGCCGCCGGCTACAGCGCCGACGGCGCCGAGCTCAGCGTCTCCGTGCTGCTCACCCGCCAGGCCGGGCCGGACCAGCCGGTCAGCGCCGAGGTGAAGATCGGCCGCTACGGCGACAACCCGGTGGTGGACGCGCTCCCCAAGCGCTTCCGCCTGAACCTGCAGATCAACGGCAAGGCCCAGGGCACGGTGGCCTTCGACAGTGACAGCCTGCAGGGCCGCCTCGACACGGCCCAGGTCAATGCCCTGCTGGCGGCGCTGAGCCGCAAGAGCAGCCTCGAATTCGTGCGCAACGGCAGCACCTGGGCCCTGTCCGACAGCGGCGCCGCCGCCGTCCTGCTCAAGATGGACGAATTCCAGGGCCGCCTCGGCACCCCCGGCGCGATCATCCGGCGCGGCAAGCAGCCGGAGAGCGGCGTGCTCCCCATGCTGCCCGGCCTCAGCGTCAAGCCCGGCCCCCTCGCCCCCGCCAGGGCCGGCGACAAGGGCTGGGTCAAGCAGCAAGGCCCGGCCCTCCTCAAGGCCCTGCGCGCCACCCTCAGGAACGAGGACACCGACTACTGCCCCGACCTCACCGAGCCCGATCCGTCCTTCCAGGAAGCCCCCACCGCCACCCGCCTCAGCGACACCCGCCTGCTCGTCGCCACCCGCTGCTGGAGCGGCGCCTACAACGTCGGCTATGGCCACTGGATCGTCAACCAGGCCCCGCCCTACCAGCCGGTGCTGGTCACCACCAGCGGCTCGGAGTACCAGGCCGGCACCCTCACCGCGACCCACAAGGGCCGCGGCCTGGGCGACTGCTGGTCGTCGGACGAATGGCTGTGGGACGGCAAGGGCTTCGTGCTGACCCATTCGACCACCACCGGCATGTGCCGCCTCATCGCCCCCGGCGGCGCCTGGGATCTGCCGACGCGGGTGGGGCTGGGCGGCGGGGAATGACGCTTGAATGACGAGGCCGTGAGGCGGTGAGGCGGGATTGAGGCGGCGATGGCAGCCCCGATGCCGCCTCCCCCGCCCCGGGAGGCCAATCAATTTACTTATGGATAAATAGAAAACTTTGCACGCAGAGCGCGCGCAGGACGCCTAGAATTGGCTTGTCTCCTCCACCCTCCTCCTTTGGTGTGGATTAAGCCCGAGCCCTTACAGGCCCGGGCTTTTTTTTTGGCCCGGCGGGCCCCCGGCAGCCCGGGATGGGGGCTTGCCATAAGTTAAATTTCGTGGATTTTTGTACAAAATACTCTTATAGTTCCGGCCGTTACGGAGGAGTTGCGCGGGGTCAGCCAGTGACAAAAGATGACTACAAACACGGCGGCCTCACGCGTTGAGTGAGCCTAGGAACTGCCCGGGCACAATCTGGGCAGTTCCTAGTATTTTTTGGGCTCGACTCGATATCCGGTTGCAGTGGCAGGAGATGCAGGCAAGGCTCGATCAGATGAACTGAAAATAAAAAGGCTCCAGTCGGAGCCTTTTTATTTTTCTGCCATCGAAGTGCTCATTGATTGTCTCGAAAACTGAAAAAACCGGATATGCCACCCGCGACGCCCTGCAAACAGATCACATACCGCTTGGAGTGCGGTCTCATCAATTTCAGACAGTAGATCTGCCTCACTCCCCCCGCACTCGTGAATTCAAGTCAGCCATTTGTGCTGTCTGAAGCTCAAGGTAGTTCAACCCAAGCGCGAGGCATTTACTCGTCAATGCGATCAAGGCAGCGGGCGGTGTGGAAATGTAGGCGCACTCAGTTTTCCTGGTACGCCCGCTCGATCAGACCCTTGGCCTTCTCGAAGTCGGCAGGCGTGCGCAAGGTCAGCTCCAGATCACCGGTTCCCCAGTGACCAATATTGCCCACGTCACGTGTGAAGCCCTCTTCAAGTTGCACTGTTGCCGGGTCGAGCTTGATGATCAGGAAGACATGCGGATCGACTTTCGAGATCAGCGACATGCATACGAAGTTCTTCAAGCGGCGGAAAGCCACATAGAGCTTCAGCGGCTTCTCGATGATGTCGTCCCCCTGTACGAGAATGAAGCTGCGCGTCTGCTCGAACAGCGCCAACAACTCGGGTGAGGCGGTGGCGATCTGGTCGGCGTGCGTCTTCATCGCCAGGGTGGAGGCTGCTGGCACCTTGGCCGGCTTGTCGATAGCCGATTCAATTACTTCGGCAACAAATTGCGTACTGGCTGCGCTCGCTCCGTTCACCAGTTCGAGCAGCAGCAGCTCCTCGTCGAACAATTTGTAGCGGATCAGCTCGATATTGCGGTTGATTTGCGAGACTGCGTGTTCGTCATAGCGGGTGAAGTCCGCCGCAATACACAGCAGACGGGTGCCGTTCCACTCGATCTTGTCCGCGTTGTCCTTGCCCAGTCGTTTCATCACCAGCAGCTGAAACTCTGCTTTGTGATCGAGCAGCCAGTCCAGATAGAACAGGCCCTGGTTGATGACGTTCTCGTTGCTGTGGCGCTTGTACTCGATGATCACCGGGCAGCCGTTTTCATCCAGTCCCAGCGAATCGATGCGTCCGCGATGCTTGGGGCCGGTGCTGTACTCGGTGGCAAGGAAACGGACGCCGAGAAAGGTCTCCATCTGCGATTCGATCAGGCGCTGCAAGCTGCGCTCGATGGCTGCCGTTTTGCCGGCCAGCTCGCTGGCGCTGTCGTGGGTGTAGCGGAAGAGTTTGATGTCGCTCACTTGGGGCCTCGCATGCGGGTTTTGCTGGTGGGTTTTGGCAATTCCTTGGCTGCGGCTTCCAGTATCTGCATGTTGCTCGCTTCGCCTTCGGCTTCCAGCAGAGCACGGCGCTGGGCAGCAAAGCGTTCGTACTCCGCCTCGGCATGTGCGATGGCCTGTTTGTGCGAGCGGCTGCCCGCACCTGGCAGTACCTCGCGTTCGTTGAACTTCAGAAAGTCGTTCAGCTTCGCTTCCCAATCCTTGAGGAAGACCTCCTTGCGGCGTTTGGCCTGATCCTCGGCAAAATCCAGCCACATCGTCACGATGCGGTTCAACTCGTCGATCTCGCCTTCACGCAGGTAGTTCTTCGCCACGCGGGCATCGGTCTTGTTCACACGATCCGACTTCCAGGTCGTCAGCCCCATGTTGGGTGCCGAGGCATCCGCCCGCTGAATGATCAGCTCGGCTGCTGTCTTGCCCGTCACCGCGAAATGCAGCTTGTTCTGGATGGTCTGGAAGAACTGAGTCGTTTCGGCCAGGCTGGGCGAATAGTCCGCGGCCATCGCGAAGATCTCGCGCACCCGGAGGTACATCCGCCGTTCGCTGGCGCGGATGTCACGGATGCGGCCGAGCAGCTCGTCGAAGTGGTCCGGCGCTGACAGTTGCCCTACGGGCGGGTTCTTCAGTCGCTCGTCATCCATGGTGAAGCCCTTGACGAGATACTCCCGCAGCCGCTCCGTCGCCCAGCGGCGGAACTGCGTGCCGCGTACCGAACGCACTCGGTAGCCCACGGCAAGGATGGCGTCGAGGTTGTAGAAACTCAGCTCGCGTTTGACCTGCCTGCCGCCCTCGGTACGAACTTGTAAGTACGGCTTACAGGTTGCGGCAGGATCAATTTCCCCTTCCTTGTATAACGCCTTCAAATGCAAAGTGATGTTCTGCGGCGTGGTCTGGAACAGCTCGGCCATCAGGGCCTGGCTCAACCACAGGGTTTCCTCGGTAAAACGGCATTCGATGCGGGTCTTGCCGTCTTCGCTCTCATAGAGCAGGAACTCACCGACGGGCTGATCGCTCATGCACCGGCCCTCCTGGCGTCGAATGCTTGCCGCATCTTCTGCTTGTGATCGGCCAGTACGAGCTCAAATCGGCGCAGTACTACGAGATGGAGTATGACGCGACGGTACTGCGGCGGACGATAGGGGCCGCGCAGCTTGTTGGCGAGATTCCAGATGAAGCAGGAGGGATTCTGGTGTGGAGGGGATTGCACTGGGTTCATGGAAGCCGGCACTTCTGCGGATGAGGAATGGATTTTATGACCTGAAAGAAAAACGGGACCAGAAGGTCCCGTTTATTTCAGTATCCGTGGCAGTGATTCTTCACTCACCTCGCACAGATCACCTTTTATGTCATTCAACAGTTCTCACACATCCAGGTTCCGCGCATACAGCGCGTTCTCCTCGATGAAGGCCCGGCGCGGTTCCACGTTGTCGCCCATCAGGGTGGTGAAGATCTCGTCTGCTGCAATGGCGTCGTCGATCTGCACGCGGAGCAGGCGGCGCACGGCCGGGTCCATGGTGGTTTCCCAGAGCTGCTCGGGGTTCATTTCGCCGAGACCCTTGTAGCGCTGCTTGCTGAGGCCGCGTTCGACGTCGGCGAGCATCCAGCGGATGGCGTCGGCGAAGCTGCTGACGCCTTGCTGCTTTTCGCCGCGGCGCATGAGGGCGCCGGCCTGGATGAGGCCGGAGATGGATTCGGTGGCCTGGCGGATGATGCGCCAGTCGCCGGAGCGCAGGAAGTCGCCGTCGATCTGGGTGAGCTTGCGGTTGCCGTGGTGCATGCGGGCGATGTCGAGGACCCAGCTTTCGCCGCCTTCGTCGCGGTGGGCTTCGATGCTGACGCTGGTGCCGACGGCGGCCTGCAGGCGTTGGGCGGAGTCGCGGGCGGCGGCTTCGTCTTCGACGGAGAGGGGCAGGTCGTTGGCGAGCAGGGCGTGCAGGACGTCGGAGTCGATCCAGTCGGCGAGGCGGCGGATGACGCCTTCGGCGAGCAGGTAGGTACGGGCGAGGCCGCCGAGGGCGTCGCCCTGGATGGCCTCGGCGCCTTCGCCGGGGATGAGGGTGGCGCCGTCGAGGCCGAGCTTGAGCAGGTGGGCGTTGAGCTCGTTGTCGTCCTTGATGTACATCTCGTTCTTGCCGTGCTTGATCTTGTAGAGCGGCGGCTGGGCGATGTAGATGTGGCCGCGCTCGACGAGTTCGCGCATCTGGCGGTAGAAGAAGGTGAGCAGCAGGGTGCGGATGTGTGCGCCGTCCACGTCCGCGTCGGTCATCAGGATGATGCGGTGGTAGCGCAGCTTCTCGGGCTTGAAGTCTTCGGTGCCGATGCTGGTGCCCAGGGCGGTGATGAGGGTGGCGATCTGCTCGGAGCTGATGAGCTTGTCGAAGCGGGCGCGCTCGACGTTGAGGACCTTGCCGCGCAGCGGCAGGATGGCCTGGAACTTACGGTCGCGGCCCTGCTTGGCGGAGCCGCCGGCGGAGTCGCCCTCGACGATGTAGATCTCGCACAGGGCGGGGTCTTTTTCCTGGCAGTCGGCGAGCTTGCCGGGCAGGCCGACGCCGTCGAGCACGCCCTTGCGGCGGGTCATTTCGCGGGCCTTGCGGGCAGCTTCACGGGCACGGGAGGCTTCGACGATCTTGCCGCAGATGGTCTTGGCGTCGATCGGGCGCTCGAGCAGGAAGTCGGCGAGCTTCTGGGCGACGACTTCTTCGACCGCCGGGCGGGCTTCGCCGGAGACCAGCTTCATCTTGGTCTGGGAGGCGAACTTGGGGTCGGGCATCTTGACCGACAGCACGCAGGCGAGGCCTTCGCGCATGTCGTCGCCGGAGATGTCGACCTTGGCCTTCTTGGCGATCTCGTTCTCTTCGATGTACTTGTTGATGACGCGGGTCATCGCCGCGCGCAGGCCGGTGAGGTGGGTGCCGCCGTCGGCCTGGGGGATGTTGTTGGTGAAGCACAGCACCTGTTCGGCATAGCTGTCGTTCCACTGCATGGCGACTTCGACGGTGATGGGCACGCCGTTCTGGATGGATTCGCCGCTGGCGTGGAAGACCGTGGGGTGGAGCACGGACTTGGCGCGGTTGACGTATTCGACGAAGCCGGCCACGCCGCCTGCGAAGGCGAAGTCTTCTTCCTTGCCGGTGCGGCGGTCGATCAGGCGGATCTTGACGCCGTTGTTGAGGAAGGAGAGTTCGCGCAGGCGCTTGGCGAGGATTTCGTAGTGGTATTCGACGGTGCCGAAGATCTCTTCGTCGGCCAGGTAGTGCACCTCGGTGCCGCGCCGGTTGGTGTCGCCGAGCACGCGCAGGGGGCTGGTCTCGATGCCGTCGACGACTTCGATCAGGCGGTCGACGGCGTGGCCGCGGTTGAATTCGATGCCGTACTTCTTGCCGTCGCGGCGCACGGTGAGGCGCAGCCACTTGGAGAGGGCGTTGACGCAGGAGACGCCGACGCCGTGCAGGCCGCCGGAGACCTTGTAGCTGTTCTGGTTGAACTTGCCGCCGGCGTGCAGCACGCACATGACGATCTCGGCGGCGGAGCGCTTGGGCTCGTGCTTGTCGTCCATCTTGACGCCGACCGGGATGCCGCGGCCGTTGTCGGTGACGGAGATGGAGTTGTCGGCGTGGATGGTGATGACGATGTCGTCGCAGTGGCCGGCCAGGGCTTCGTCGATGGCGTTGTCGACGACTTCGAAGACCATGTGGTGCAGGCCGGTGCCGTCGGAGGTGTCGCCGATGTACATGCCCGGCCGCTTGCGCACGGCCTCCAGCCCCTCGAGCTGCTGGATGCTGGATTCGTCGTAGTTGTCGGCGGGTGCGGGTTGTTGCGGCGTATCGGACATGGCGTTCTCGGTTCTGCTTGGTTGTTCTGCTTGGGCCGTAGGCCCAGCGGGTCATTGATCTTTAAGCGACCCGCTCGAGAGTTCGTGGAGAAAGCGTAGCGAGCAGGCCCGAGGTCGCAGGGAGGAGCGGAGCTGTACTTGAGTACAGCGAGCACCGGAGCTGCGAGATCGGGCCGCGCAGTAGCTTTATCCGCGGACTCAAATGCGCATGGGCATGACTACGTATTTGAAATCTGCATTTTCCGCCAGGCCGAAGAGGGCGCTGGCGTTGCCGTCGTTGAAGCGGATCTCGATCTCGTTGGCGGACAGGTTGGTGAGGACGTCGAGCAGGTAGGTGACGTTGAAGCCGATGTCCAGGCTGTCGCCGCTGTAGTTGACCTCGAGTTCTTCGAGGGCTTCTTCCTGCTCGGCGTTGGTGGAGACGAGCTTGAGGCTGCCTTCGGAGAGCATCAGGCGCACGCCGCGGAATTTCTCGTTGGTGAGAATGGCCGCGCGTTGCAGGGATTGCAGCAGGGCCAGGCGGCTGGCCTTGACCAGCTTGGGGTGGCCCTGGGGAATGACGCGCTCGTAGTCGGGGAACTTGCCGTCGATGAGCTTGGAGATCAGTTCGATGCTGCCGAAGCGGAAGACGATCTGGTTGCCGACCAGGGTGACTTCGAGGGGCTCGTCGGAGTCGGCGAGCTGGCGGGCGAGTTCGACCACGGTCTTGCGCGGCAGGATGACGTCGGTGCGCGGGTAGTCGCCCACCAGCGGGGAGGCGGCGTAGGCGAGGCGGTGACCATCGGTGGCCACCATGCGCAGGGCGTCACCGGCAACGACCAGCAGCAGGCCGTTGAGGTAGTAGCGGATGTCCTGCTGGGCCATGGCGTACTGCACCAGGGCGAGCTGCTTCTTGAAGGCCTTCTGGGTGGTGCGGAAGTTGAGGCCTTCGCCTTCGGGCGGGGCCAGGCGCGGGTAGTCGGCGGCAGGCAGGGTCTGCAGCTGGAAGCGGCTCTTGCCGGCCTTGAGGGTGATGCGCTTGTCGTCGAGGGTCAGGCTGACGTCGGAGGTGTCGGGCAGGGCGCGCAGGATGTCCTGCAGCTTGCGGGCGCCGACGGTGATGGCGAAGTCTTCACTGGCCAGGTCGCCGGTGGTGCTGTTGCGGATCTGGATCTCGATGTCGGTGGCGAGCAGGGTGAGCGCGTCGCCCTTCTTTTCGATCAGGACATTGGAGAGGATCGGCAGGGTGTGGCGTTTTTCGACGATGCCGGACACCGATTGCAGCGGTGCGAGAAGGGCGTCGCGGGGCGCAGTGAAAAGCAGCATTGAGTCAGGTCTCCGTATCGTTTCTTAAAGGGGCAGGCCCGGTGCGGGGGCTTGCCCGGCGATTCTCGGTGCGAAAGGTTTCATCCGCGCAGCACCTGGGTGAGCACGTGCAGGTCGTGGTTGAGCTGGGTGTCCGACAGGCGCAACTCGGCGATGGTTCGGCAGGCGTGCAGCACGGTGGTGTGGTCGCGTCCGCCAAAGGCCTCGCCGATGGCGGGGAGGCTCATGGGGGTGAGGTCCTTGGCGAGGAACATGGCGACCTGGCGCGGCCGGGCGATGACCCGGGTGCGCTTCTTGGAGTGCATGTCGGCGACCTTGATCTTGTAGTAGTCGGCGACTGTCTTTTGTATGAACTCGGCAGTGAGCTGCCGGTTGTGGGCATTGAGGAGGTCCTTGAGAGCCTCCTTGGCCACCTCGAGGGTCACTTCGCGGCCGTGAAAGCGGGCGAAGGCCAGCACCTTCTTGAGGGCGCCCTCGAGCTCGCGCACGTTGGAGCGGAGATTCTTGGCGATCAGGAAGGCGACGTCCTCGTTGAGCTCGATGCGCTCGACCTCGGCCTTCTTCTTGAGGATGGCGACCCGCATCTCGAGCTCCGGCGGCTCGATCTGCACCGTAAGGCCCCAGTCGAAGCGGGAGATCAGGCGGTCTTCGAGGCCCTGCACGTCCTTGGGGTAGGTGTCGCTGGTGATGATGATCTGCTTCTTGGCCTCGGTGAGGGCGTTGAAGGCGTGGAAGAACTCTTCCTGGGTCCGGTTCTTGTTGTTGAAGAACTGGATGTCATCGATGATCAGCACGTCGAGCGAGCGGTAGTAGCGCTTGAAGACGTCGAAGGACTTCTGCTGGTAGGCGCGCACCACGTCGGCGTAGTAGTCCTCGGCATGCACGTAGCGGATGATCTTGCGCGGGTCGGTCTTGAAGACGGTGTTGCCGAGGGCGTGGATCAGGTGGGTCTTGCCGAGGCCGACGCCGCCATAGATGAACAGCGGGTTGTAGGACACCCCGGGGTTCTGGGCCACCTGGATGGCGGCGGCGCGGGCCAGGTCGTTGGCGCGGCCGGTGACCAGGGTGTCGAAGGTGAAGTCCGGGTTGAGGCGGGACTTGTCGTAATTGGCGGACTCCACCGACACCGGGGCTTCGGCGGCGCTGCCACGCAGCACGGCGGGTGCTGCAGGGGCGGCGGACGTCGGGGCCGAAGCTGCCGGGGCCGCGGGTGCAGCGGCAGGCGCGGGGGCACTGGCCGGTGGAGGCGGAGAGGGCCGGCGCAGGCCGCCGGCGGGCGCGAGTCCGACCTCGATCGTGGGCAGGCCGCCAAAGAACTCTTCCCCCAGCTCCTCAATGCGCCGCAGGTAGCGGTCACGCAGCCATTGGCGATGGAAGTTGGAAGGCGCCACGAGACGCAGGCCGACGCCCTCGTCGCCGGGGAGTTCTTCGGCGCGCAGGGGGAGGATCCAGGTCTTGAACTGCTGGGCGGGCAATTCCTGTTCCAGGCAATTCAGGCAATGCGACCAGAATGCAGCGCATTGGGGCGACGATGAGGCTTCGGGCACGATTCAGGGCGGGTGTGGTTCGACGGCGGAGCGCGCGCCGCGTTGCGATGCTTTGCCCCATCAAGAAGGGCTGCCGGGCGCGCGCTGGGAGTCCGGCAAGACCGCCATTGTACCTGCGCGGCAGGGACTTATCCACAGGTCCGCTGCGCCCGGGCTGTGGGGGTGTTGCTTGTTGCTTGTTGAAAGGTGCTTGACAAACAGAGGGTTAACGTATCAAATTGCGCGTTTGACTCAACTTTTCGGGCACGAAAAATGAAACGTACTTACCAACCGTCCGTCGTCCGTCGCAAGCGCACCCACGGCTTCCTGGTTCGCATGGCCACCCGTGGCGGTCGCAAGGTCATCGCCGCTCGCCGCGCCAAGGGCCGTCATCGTCTCGCCGTCTGAGGCCCGTAACGAGGCCGGCCCCGTTGCCGCTTCCGCAGCTGGTGGTATTGATTGCCCTGCTCGGAATGCCGGCGTCAAGGTAAACTTGGCGGACTTCGGCTTCGACGCGTCTCTAAGGCTGCACAAAACGGATGAATTTTCATCCGTTTTTGCTTTTCGGCGTGTCGTTCGCGGGCGTTACTTCGCGCTTCACTACTGCCCCAACGAGGCGGGCAAGCCCCGGCTCGGGCTGGTGGTGGCGAAGAAGCTCGCCAAGCGCGCCGTGCAGCGCAATCTGGTCAAGCGCATCGGCCGTGATGTGTTTCGTCATGCCTGTGCAAGCCTGCCGGCCTATGATCTGGTGTTACGATTATCAGCCAAGGTTGCCGACGTCACGAAACTGACGATGCGCGAGGACATGCACAGCCTGTTCGAGCGCCTGCCCAGGCAGGCCGGTGACACAAGGGGATAGCTGTGAAAGCCTTGGTCATGGCCCTGCTGCGTGTCTATCGTTACGCCGTCAGCCCGATGCTGGGACGCAACTGCCGCTTTGTACCGTCGTGTTCGGAATATGCCCTCGAGGCCGTTGAACGGCATGGAGCCTTCAAGGGCTCCTGGCTGGCGGCCCGCAGGGTGTGTCGATGCCACCCCTTCAGCGGGGGTGGCTACGATCCGGTGCCCTGATCCGTCCGGGCACGAGCACGCAGTTCAACCCTTCCGCTTCAACCCTTCCTGACACTGACTCCGATGGACAACCGTCGCCTCATCCTCCTTCTCGTCTTTTCGTTCTCGCTGGTCATGCTGTGGGACGGCTGGCAGAAGCAAAAACAGCCGCCCGCGCAGGTTGCGTCCCAGGCCGGACCCAATGCAGGTGTACCGACCCCGACCGCGGGCTCGGCTGCTCCAGGTGCGGCTCCGCAGGCTGCGTCAGCCGAGGCCGCTGCAGCAGTGAAAGCCCCCAAGGCGATTATCCGCACCGATGTGCTGGTCGCGGAAGTGTCGGCCCAGGGCGGCGACATCGTCCGGCTCGAACTGACTCACCATAAGGCCACCGAGGACACCAGCCGCAACTATGTGCTCTTCGACAATGGTGAGAAGCACAACTATGCGGCCCAGACCGGCCTGATCGGCAGCGGTCTGCCCAATCACAAGACGCTGTTCTCTCTGGCAACCCAGAGTGTAGAGCTGAAGGATGGCCAGGACGCAGTCACGCTGCGCATGGATGCGCCGCCGACCGCCGATGGCGTGAAGGTGAGCAAGCTGATCACCTTCCATCGCAACAGCTACCAGGCCGAGGTGAGCTACGAGATCACCAACGGCAGCGCTGCTCCGCTGGCGCCGCATGCCTACTTCCAGTTCACCCGTGACGGCAAGCCGGCCGAGCAGCCTGGCGGCTTCGGCGTGCAGACCTTCACCGGCCCCGCCTTCTATACCGAGGCGGACAAGTACCAGAAGGTGTCCTTCGAGGATGTGGCCGCCAAGAAGGCCAAGTTCGTCGCCAAGGCGGCTGATGGCTGGTCTGCGATGGTTCAGCATTACTTCGTGGCGGGCTGGGCGCCTGCTGCGGGTGAGAGGGAGTACTTCGCGAACCAGGTTAGCTCCGATCTGTACTCCGCAGGCGTGATCGTGCCGGTGGCGGCGATCGCCCCGGGTCAGAGCGGCAAGCTGTCGGTGCCGCTGTATGCCGGTCCGCAGGAACAGAGCCGTCTCGAGACTTTCGCCAAGGGCTTCGACCTGGTGGTGGACTACGGCTGGCTGACCATCATCGCGGCGCCCCTGTTCTGGGTGCTGGAGTGGTTCCACAAGCTGACCGGCAACTGGGGCTGGGCCATCATCCTGGTGACCATCGCCCTGAAGGCGCTGTTCTTCCCCTTGTCGGCGGCCAGCTACAAGTCCATGGCCAAGATGAAAACCCTGGCCCCCCGCCTGCAGCGCCTCAAGGAGCAGTACGGCGATGACCGCATGAAAATGCAGCAGGCGATGATGGACCTCTACAAGCGCGAAAAGGTCAATCCGCTTGGTGGTTGTCTGCCCATCCTGATCCAGATCCCGGTGTTCATAGCCCTGTACTGGGTGCTGCTGGGCGTGGTCGAGATGCGCGGTGCGCCCTGGCTGGGCTGGATCCAGGATTTGTCCATCAAGGATCCGTATTACATCCTGCCTCTGATCATGGGTGCCACCAGCTTCATTCAGACCAAGCTGAACCCGGCTCCGCCCGATCCCATCCAGGCCAAGGTGATGATGATGATGCCCATCCTCTTCACCTTCATGTTCCTGTGGTTCCCGGCTGGCCTGGTGCTCTACTGGGTGGTCAATAACACCCTGTCGATCGCTCAGCAATGGCAGATCAACCGGATGATCGCGGCCGGTGGCAAGCCCGCCGAGTGACGTCATAGCGGCGATTGCCACTGCGCCGGGGCGTGGTGGCATCGGCGTGGTCCGGATCTCCGGACCGAATCTCTCCTCGCTCGCGGCGGTATTCTCCGGCCGCGAGCCGCAGGCCCGTCTGGCCCAGTTTGCCCGCTTCCGCGACGCTGCTGGCGCACTCATCGACGAGGGCCTGCTCCTCTGGTTCCCGGCGCCTCATTCCTTCACCGGCGAAGACATCATCGAGTTGCAGGGCCACGGCGGCCCGGTGGTCATGCAGATGCTGCTGGCTCGCTGCCTGGAACTCGGTGCCCGCCTGGCCGAGCCCGGCGAGTTCACCCGTCGTGCCTTTCTCAACGGCAAGCTTGATCTGGCCCAGGCTGAAAGCGTCGCCGATCTCATCGAGGCTTCCACGGCTGCTGCGGCCCGCTCTGCGGTGCGCTCTCTTGCGGGCAGCTTCTCGAAGGAAGTCCAGGGTCTGTGCGAGCGCCTGATCGATCTGCGCATGCTGGTCGAGGCGACCCTGGATTTTCCGGACGAGGACGTGGACTTCCTGATTGAGGCGAAGGCCTTCGAGCGGATCGAGGTGGTGGCGTCCGAGTTGCGCGCCATTCTCGATCGGGCCCGCCAGGGCAGCCTCCTGCGCAATGGCCTCCATGTGGTGCTGGTCGGGCAGCCGAACGTTGGCAAATCCAGCCTGCTCAACCGCTTGGCCGGAGAAGAACGGGCCATCGTCACCGACATTGCCGGGACTACTCGTGATGCCCTGCGCGAGACCATCCAGATCGAAGGCATTCCGCTGCACATTACCGACACGGCCGGTTTGCGGGAAACGACCGACGAGGTCGAGAAGATCGGCATCGCCCGCACCTGGGCCGAGATCGCACGGGCCGACGTGGTGGTGCGCCTCGTGGATGTGCGCGCCGGCCTGACCGAAGCCGATGCGGCCATCGATGCCCGTCTGCCGGCGGGGGTGGAGCGGATCACCGTGTTCAACAAGGTGGACCTGGTGGCCCGTGAGCCTGGGCGGGAGGACGGCGAAGAAGGTGTGCGCCTTTACCTGTCGGCCAAGGCCGGCATGGGTGTCGAGCAGCTCCGCGCGGAACTGCTGCGGGTGGCGGGCTGGCATCGCCATGGGGAGGATGTGATCCTCGCCCGCGAGCGCCACCTGATCGCCCTGCGTGAGGCGCTGGCGCGTGTCGAGGCAGCCCTCGAGGCCCGGCATGCACTCGAGTTGATGGCCGAAGAACTGCGCCTGGCACAGGAGGCGGTGAACGAGATTACCGGGGAGTTCACCCCGGATGATCTGCTGGGCGTCATCTTCTCGCGCTTCTGCATCGGAAAATAGCGAGACTTCCAGAGAGTCTCGGGAACAACCAGAAAACCCGCGTTGCAGCGGGTTTTTCATTTTTCGGGCTTTGCCGGATTGGGGCGTGGCGTCACGTCGGCCGAAAATGGGTCTTGGCAGCTAGCCGGCTTCGGATAGAATCAGTCCGGGCTGCACACTCTGGTGTGGCCGCGTCGCTCGGACGGTTCCGGGCGCTTACGTGAAAGAAACACCATGTCCTCGTCTGCAGGCAAGCGCCGCTTTGCGCGCATCGATCGTCTTCCCCCCTACGTCTTCAACATCACGGCCGAGCTGAAGCTGGCTGCCCGCCGCCGCGGGGAAGATATCATCGACATGAGCATGGGCAACCCCGATGGGGCCACGCCGGAGCACATCGTCGCCAAGCTCACCGAAGTGGCACGACGCCCCGATACCCACGGGTATTCGGCGTCGAAGGGGATTCCCCGGCTGCGTCGGGCGATCTCCCATTGGTACAAGGCACGTTACGACGTCGATGTCGATCCGGACAAGGAGGCGATCGTCACCATCGGCTCCAAGGAAGGCCTCGCCCATCTGATGCTGGCCACGCTGGATCGCGGTGATACGGTGCTGGTGCCCGATCCCAGTTATCCGATCCATATCTATGGTGCGGTGATTGCCGGTGCCGACATCCGCTCGGTACCTCTGGTGCCGGGTGTGGATTTTTTTGCCGAGCTGGAGCGGGCGATCCGCGGCAGCTATCCCAAGCCCAAGATGATGATCCTGGGCTTTCCGTCCAATCCGACTGCGCAGTGCGTCGAGCTCGATTTCTTCGAGCGGGTGATCGCCCTGGCCCGGAAGCACGATATTTTTGTTGTGCATGATCTGGCCTATGCCGATATCGTCTTCGATGGCTGGAAAGCGCCTTCCATCATGCAGGTGCCCGGCGCGAAGGATATTGCGGTGGAGTTCTTCACCCTCAGCAAGAGTTACAACATGGCAGGCTGGCGCATCGGCTTCATGGTTGGCAATCCGGAGCTGGTGGCAGCCCTGGCGCGCATCAAGAGCTATCACGACTACGGCACCTTCACGCCCCTGCAGGTTGCTGCGATCGCGGCGCTGGAGGGAGACCAGCAGTGCGTGAAGGAGATTGCCGCCAAGTACCAGAGCCGTCGCGATGTGCTCGTCAAAGGTTTGCATGAGGCGGGCTGGATGGTCGAGTGTCCCAAGGCGTCGATGTACATCTGGGCCAGGATCCCCGATCAGTACAAGGCGCTGGGCTCCATCGAGTTTGCCCGCCTGATGCTGGACAAGGCCAAGGTTTGTGTCTCGCCAGGCATAGGCTTCGGGGATCATGGCGACGATCACGTGCGCTTTGCATTGATCGAGAATGAGGCCCGCATCCGTCAGGCCATCCGCGGCATCAAGGCGATGTTCAAGGCGGACGGGGTTGCGCCGGCGATCTGATCTTTCGGCGCAATGGTGATCTCCAGCCCGGCTTCGGCCGGGTTTTTCTTTGCCCTTTTCCGGCAGCCTTCGGCGACAATCCGTTCACTGAAACGGAGGACATCATGACTTGGGAGCCAGATCGTTATCTGCGGTATGCCGATGATCGTCTGCGTCCGGCAGTGGATCTGCTGGCGCGAATTCCACTGAGTCATCCCCGGCACATCGTCGATCTGGGATGTGGCGCGGGAAACGTGACGCGTCTGCTGGCAGAGCGTTGGCCGGATGCCGATATCACCGGCCTGGACAGCTCGCCGGAGATGCTCGAGCGCGCTCGATCTGCGTTGCCGAATGCACAGTTCGAGCAGGCCGGTGTGGAGCATTGGGAAGCCGAGGAGGCGCTCGACCTGTTGTTCTCCAACGCTGCCCTGCATTGGGTGGGTGAGCACGAAGCCTTGCTGCCGAGGCTGGTCAATGCCCTGTTTCCCGGCGGAGTGCTGGCGGTGCAGATGCCGGGCAATTTCGAAGCGCCATCCCATCGCTTGATCCGCGAGATGGCAGAGTCGCCGGAGTGGGCCGGTCGCCTGGGTTCCGGGCGCATGGGGGGAATTCTGGCGATGGCTGATTACCACCGCATCCTTGCGCCCCTGTGTACCCGTCTGGGCTTGTGGGAGACCACTTATTGGCAGACGCTGCGCGGGCCATCCCCGGTGCTGGAATGGCTGCGGGGGACCACCCTGGTGCCTTATCTGTCGCCCTTGGATGAGCCGGTGCGCGATGCCTTCCTGCTTGAGTTGGGCGAACGCCTGGAGGTGGCCTATCCGATGGGGGCTGACGGTGTAACCCTGTTTCCTTTTCGTCGGGTGTTCATCGTCGCCCAGCGTTGAGTCGCTCCCGGATGTGTTCCACGTGAAACATGTCCGGGGCGAGAGGCGCTTTGCGGGAGTCTTGCTGTGGCGTTCATGCGGGAGTGTTTCACGTGAAACATCGTTCCGATCTCCGCCTCCCTCTGGGTGATGGCGTCGGATTGATCGCCAAAACCCGGGGGCTGGTCAGGCGGCTGCCAAGTGCCTACCAGCGCATCTCCACTGTGGGTACGCCCGCGTTCGGGCAGCTGTATACCCTGGATGGCGCCGCCATGGCCTGCGACAGGGAAGAGTACGTGGTCCACGAAAGCCTGGTGCATATGGTGGCCCTGGCCCACCCTGCGCCCGTCCGGGCGCTGGTACTCGGCGGGGGTGACGGTGCCAGCGCCCGGGAATTGCTCAAGCATCCGGGGATACGGCAGGTCGTGGTGGCCGAGCTCGATCCGGCCGTGGTGAGCGCCGTGCGCAGGTTCATCCCCGCCCTCCCCCATGGCGCCTTCGAAGACCCCCGCGTCGATCTGCGGATCGGCGATGCTGCGCGAAGCTTGCGTGCTGCCTACCAGGCGGGCGAGCGCTTTGACCTGATCCTCTTTGATCTGACCGAGCCGGATGATCCGGCCTGCGCGCATTTGCATGGCCCCGATTTCCTGAAACTCTGCGCGGAAAGCCTGGCGCCCCATGGGATAATCCAGGTCCAGCTCGGCTCTCCGGCCTTTCAGGCCAGCAAGGTTCGAATGCTGCATGGCCGGCTTGCAAGCCTGTTTTCCGAGCTCCGGCTGGCCCTGCTCCATGCTCCCCTTTATGGCGGACCCTGGCTCGTTGCATCTATCGGCGCCGGGGATGACCCCGCCGAAGCCTGCCTGATGGCCCGCATGGTGGAGCGCGACATCCGCGATCTGCGCTATTACAACCCGGCCGTCCATGCGGCCAGCCGAGCCCTGCCCACTTACATCCACGACCTGCTCGCCTGAGATTCATGTCCCGTCAATCTGCTCCCGTGCCTCGCCTCCCCGAAGACAGCCTTGCCTATGCCCTGCTTACGTCGGCACGTCTCATCGCCGATGTGACTGCCGGAAAAACCCTGACCGAAGCGCTTGCCATCCTATGGAAGAGCCGCCCCGATACTCCTGCTGGGACGCGAGGCGCCATCCTCGACCTGACTTACGGCTGCCTGCGGGACTACGGCCGCCAGGATTTCATCCTCGCCAAGTTGCTGCAGAAGCCCCTGCCGGAGCCGCTGCAGTCCCTGCTGAGGGTGGCGCTCCACCGGCTCGGGGTGCGCGCCGACACCGCGCATACGGTGGTCGACCAGGCAGTGGAAGCCGCGGCGACCGTGCTCGCCGGCAAGTTCAAGGGGGTGGTGAATGGGGTCCTGCGCAATGCCCTGAGGCAGTCGGCAGATCTGGAGCGTGCCGCCGATGCCGACATGGTGGCCGAGTTTCGCCATCCGCCCTGGTGGATCCGTCGCCTGCGCAGCCAGTATCCCGAATCCTGGCGATCGATTTTGGCGGCAGGCAATACCCATCCGCCGATGGCGCTCCGCCTCAACCGGAGGCGCACTGGGCTGCGTGCCACGCTCGAGGCCTTTGCAGCCGCCGACCTGCCTGTGCGGGAGCTCGCCAATGGCGCCTTGCTGCTGGAGCGCCCCGTCCCGGTTACACGGATTCCGGGCTTCGCCGAGGGGCTGTTGAGCGTTCAGGACGCGGGTGCCCAGCACGCTGCACGCCTGCTGGATCTGGCTGACGGGCAGCGGGTGCTGGATGCCTGTGCCGCGCCGGGGGGCAAGGCCGCCCACATCCTGGAGCGCGCAGATGTGTCCCTGCTGGCCCTGGACAGCGACCCGCAGCGGGCTGCTCGGGTGACGGACAACCTGACCCGCCTGGGCCTCGAGGCGGAGGTGCGGACGGCCGATTGCCGCGATTCCGGGCGCTGGTGGGACGGTCGGCCGTTCGACCGGATTC
Organism: Zoogloea dura; assembly: GCF_012927165.1. GTDB lineage: Bacteria > Pseudomonadota > Gammaproteobacteria > Burkholderiales > Rhodocyclaceae > Zoogloea > Zoogloea dura. Next base: position 195,623 of record NZ_JABBGA010000003.1, on the reverse strand, counting down.
TGGCTGATGTGCCCTGCTCCGCTTCGGGGGTGGTGCGTCGCAATCCGGACATCAAATGGCTGCGCCGCTCCGACGACATCGCCCGCTTTGCCGCCCAGCAGGCCGAGATCCTTGAGGCGCTGTGGCAGGTCCTCGCGCCGGGTGGCAGAATGCTGTATGCCACATGCTCGGTATTTGCCGAGGAAAACCAGGAGCAGATTGCCGGATTTGCGGGCCGTCATGCCGACTGTCGCCAACTGCCCATCGGGGGACAACCCGACTGCCAGTACCTGCCTTGCGCTGAACATGACGGATTCTTCTACGCCCTGCTCGAGAAAGCTGCCTGAGCGCCGCCGTTTCCTGGGCCGGGTATCTGCCCTTTTGGTGCTGGGGGCCTGCATGGCCGGGGCTCCCGCACGCGGGTTGGCCGCCGAAGCCGAGATCCGTTCGGCGACCCTGCTCCCGGTGGACGACCAGTATGTCGTCAATGCCGACATCGTCGCCGAGCTGACTCCCTTGCTCTCCGACGTGGTGGCACGCGGTGTGTCCCTGTATTTCGTGACCGAGTTCGAGCTCAGCGCCCCCCGCTGGTACTGGCTCGACGAGGAGGTGGTCAGCAAGACGCTGACCTATCGCCTGTCCTACCAGTCCCTGACCCGCCAGTACCGGCTCACCACCGGAGCCCTTCACCAGAACTTCTCCAGCGCCGAGGAGGCACTGCGGACCATGCTGCGCATCCGTAGCTGGGGCGTTGCCGATCGTGCTGCGCTGAAGACGGGGCGGACCTACAACGCTGCCCTGCGCTTCCGCCTCGACGTGGGCGAATTACCCAAGCCGCTCCAGGTCAGCGCCTTCGGACGCAAGGACTGGAACCTCGGGTCCGACTGGTACCGCTGGACCTACGTTGCCGGACGGGACAGCAAATGAGACCCACCGCCCTTGTCGTTGCCGCCGCCATCTCGGGCATCCTGCTCTTCCTGCTGGCGACAGCGAGTGCAAACACGCCTCTTTTCGCCCGCAACTACACCCTGCTACTGGCCCTCAACGGGGCCATCGCCCTGGGGCTCGCCAGCCTGGTTTTCGTGCAGTTGCGGAGCCTGTGGCGGGAGTATCGGGCCCGGCGTTTCGGCTCCCGCCTGAAGCTCCGCCTGATGGCGATCTTCGCAGCGATGGCCGTGGTGCCCGGTGTGCTCGTCTATGCCGTGTCCCTGCAGTTCGCGGTGAAGAGCATCGAGTCCTGGTTCAATGTGCGGGTCGACGCAGCCCTGGAGAGCGGCCTGCAGCTCGGCCGCAGCTCGCTGGAGATGCTTCTCGACCAGCTCGCCGACAAGGCCGATCGCATCGTTCTGGAGCTGGAGCTGGCGCCCCAGGTCCGCCCCACCCTGCTCAATCACCTGCGGGAGCGTGCCAACGTCGAGACCGCAACGGTGTTCTCACCCAGTGGCCGCATCATCGTCACGGCGGATGCCGAGCTCGATCGCCTGATGCCCGAGCGCCCCAACGCCACCCAACTGCGCCAGGCCCGCCAGAGCAAGGGCTTCCGGGCGGTCGAGGGGCATGCCCAGGAGGGGTTGGTCCTGCGGGTGATCGTCCCCATCCCGTCGCGCAACCTGGCGGAGCCCCTGCTCCTGCAGCTGACCCAGAGCGTACCCCGGGCCTTCGCCATGCACGCCGAGAGCGTCGAGACGGTGCATCGGGACTACCAGGAGCTGTCCCTGGCACGCAACGGGCTCAAGCGCATCTACACCCTCACCCTCACCCTCACGCTGCTGCTGGCCCTGTTTGCGGCGGTGGCGGTGGCATTCGTGCTTACCCGCAGGCTCGCTGCGCCGCTCTTCATCCTGGCGGAGGGCACCCAGGCGGTGGCCGCCGGTGACTTCAGCCCGCGCCAGGCCCTGCCCGCTCGGGACGAGTTGGGCGTGCTGACCCAGTCCTTCAACCAGATGACCCGCCAGCTCGAGGATGCCCGGGCCCAGGCCGAGAAGAACCGGGCTGCGGTCGAGCGCAACCGGGCCTACCTGGAAGGGGTGCTGGCCAATCTCTCTGCCGGGGTGCTGGCCTTCTCGCCGGATGGCCACCTGCGGGCGGCCAACCATGGTGCAATGACCATCCTGAACGACCCCCTGAGCGGCTACGAGCGGGTGCGTTTGGAAGACTGGAACGCCCACCAGGACTTTCGTGAGGCGCTGCGGGAAGGCTTCCTGGGCAGCGATGCCGACTGGAACCGGCAGATCGAATTCTCCAATCCGGACGGCAGTACCCAGACCCTGCTGCTGCACGGCACCCGCCTGCCCGACGATACGGGTGGCGGCTGGGTGGTGGTCTTCGACGACATCACCCATCTCATCGCCGCCCAGCGAACCGCAGCGTGGGCCGAAGTGGCCCGGCGCCTGGCTCACGAGATCAAGAACCCGCTGACCCCGATCCAGCTGTCGGCGGAGAGATTGCAGTTCAAGCTGGCCGACCGCCTCGATCAGGAAGGCCGCGAGATGCTGGAGCGTTCGACCACCACCATCGTCAACCAGGTGGAGGCCATGAAGAACCTCGTCAATGCCTTCCGCGACTACGCACGGTTGCCCAGCCCGGTGATGGCGGCCCTGGATCTGAACTCCCTGGTGCGGGAGGTCCTGGTGCTTTACGAGGGCTCCCGGGTCCGGATCCAGGCCGAGCTGGGTGGCGATCTGCCCCGTGTGCTGGGCGATGCTACCCAGGTCCGCCAGGTCATCCACAACCTTTTGCAAAATTCGGAAGATGCGCTGGCCGAAGTGGAGGAGGCAGAGATCCACCTGTTGACCCGAGCGGACGCCCGCCGGGTAGACTTGGTCCTGCGCGACAACGGGCCGGGCTTTCCGCCCGAGATCCTGTCCCGCGCCTTCGAGCCCTATGTGACGACCAAGGCCCGCGGCACCGGCCTGGGGCTGGCCATCGTCAAGAAGATCATCGACGAACACGAGGGTGAGATCCGTCTTGCCAACCGCGAAGCAGGTGGGGCGGAAATCCGCATCCGCCTACGTGTCGCTCCTCAATCCGAGTCCATCAGCCATGGCCAAGATCCTCATCGTTGACGACGAAGTCGGCATCCGTGAACTCCTCTCCGAAATCCTGCGGGACGAGGGGCACGACATCATCCTCGCCGAGAACGCTGCTGCTGCCCGGGCCGCCCGCAATGCCGCGCGGCCCGACTTGGTGCTGCTCGACATCTGGATGCCTGATACCGACGGCGTCAGCCTGCTCAAGGAGTGGTCCGCCAACGGCCAGCTCACCATGCCGGTGGTGATGATGTCCGGCCACGGCACCATCGATACGGCGGTGGAGGCCACCCGCATTGGCGCCATGGAGTTTCTCGAGAAGCCCATCGCCCTGCAGAAGCTGCTGGCGGCGGTCAAGCGCGGCCTGGCCCGCATCAAACCGGCTCATGCACCCAGCCCCCTGGGCCTGGCGGCCTTCTCCCGCTCTGTTCCGCTGCGGGATCTGCGCAAGCGTCTCGAGCAGATGGCCGACAAGTCCCGCATCATCCTGCTGCGGGTGGGCCCCGGCAGCCTTGCGGAGCTTTGTGGGCGCAGCCTGCAGCGGGTGGGTACCCCGTGGCTGGACCTCTCCCTGACGACCCTGCCGATCGAGCTCAATGTGCTTGAAGGCGCCCGTAACGGCGTGCTGTATGTGCCAGAGCTGATCTATCTGTCGCGCCCCCAGCAGAAGAATCTGGTGTTCGCCATGGACCGCCTGGAGCGGCATGCCCAGACCCTTGTGGTGGCCACCGAGCATCGCCCAGAAGAGCTGGTCGAGCATGGCTGGGAAGAGCGCGTCCTGGCCCGTCTGTTCGAAGTCTCCCTGGCCCCTCCCGCCCTGGCCGAGATCCGCGACGAGATCCCCGAGATCGCCAGCCAGATCCTGCTGCACTACGTCGAGGCGGGTGAAGTGCCGCCCCGCCGGCTCTCCTCCGCGGCCCTCAATGCCCTGCGCAACCAGCCGTGGGGTGGCGGCTATGGTGAGCTGAAGGCTGCCATCAAGTCCCTCGCCCTGGGGACCCTGGAGGAAGAGATCGGCATGGACGAGGTCGCCCACCTGCTGGTCAAGACCCCGACCGCGGCGCTCGGGTTGCCGCTCGATCTGCCGCTACGGGAGGCGCGGGAGATCTTCGAGCGCCTGTACTTCGAGCATCACCTGCAGATCGATGGCGGCAACATGACCCGGCTCGCCGAAAAGACCGGCCTCGAGCGCACCCATCTCTATCGCAAGCTCAAGCAACTGGGGATCAGCGTAGGCCGCCGCAATGAAGAGGGGAGCGCCTGAGTCGTCCCCCTGCATCACCACCACAAGAGGGTGAGCGCCCGATCGCTCACCGGCAGGAGACAGCATGAAGATCATCATCCTGGGGGCGGGTCAGGTAGGCACGTCCGTGGCCGAGAGCCTGGTGTCCGAGGCCAACGACATCACCGTCGTGGACAACAACGTCGAACATCTCACTTCCCTGCAGGAGCGCCTGGACCTGCGGGTCGTCAGCGGCAATGGCGCCTCACCCTCCATCCTCGAGGCCGCCGGCGCGGACGATGCCGATCTGCTGATCGCCGTGACCCAGTCCGATCAGACCAACCTGTGCGCCTGCCGGGTGGCCAAGACGCTGTTCAACATTCCCACCCGCATAGCGCGCCTGCGCTCTGCCGACTACGCAGATCATCCCGAGCTGCTGGATGACGCAAATTTTGCGGTGGATCACTCCATCTGCCCCGAGCAGATCATCACCGACTACATCCGCAAGCTCATCGAATTTCCCGAGGCCTTGCAGGTGCTCGAGTTTGCCGAAGGCATGGTGACCATGATCGCGGTGAGGGCTTTCGATGGCGGCATGCTGGTCGGCAAGTCCCTCAAGACCATCCCCCAGCGCCTGCCCAATATCGACGCCCGGGTGGCGGCCATCTTCCGCAGCGACCAGCCGCTGGTGCCCAGCGGTGACACGGTGATCGAGAGCGGCGACGAGGTCTTCATCGTGGCGGCCACCTCGCATATCCGCAAGGTGATGACCGAGTTGCGACGCATGGACAAGCCGATCCGTCGGGTCATCATCGCCGGTGGCGGCAACATCGGCTTTCGTCTGGCCAAGGCCATCGAGCGCAGCGTCAGTGTCAAGCTCATCGAGCGCGACCGGCGGCGCGCCGAGACCCTGGCCGCCCAACTCGAGCGTGCCCTGGTGCTGCGCGGCGACGGTACCGACGAAGCCTTGCTGGACGCCGAGAGCATCGAGGAGACCGACATGTTCCTCGCCCTCACCAACGACGAGGAAGACAACATCATGTCGGCCTCGCTGGCCAAGCAGATGGGGGCCCGGCGCACCCTCGCCCTGATCAACCGGCGCTCCTATGTGGACCTGGTTCAAGGGGGGCGCATCGACATCGCCATCTCGCCGGCCCAGACCTCCATCGGCCAGCTCCTGGCACGGGTCCGGCGGGGCGACGTGGCTGCGGTGCACAGCCTGCGCCGGGGCGCCGCGGAGACCCTCGAGCTGGTGGCCCATGGGGATGCCAAGCACTGCAAGGTGATTGGTCGCAAGGTCGAGGAGCTCGACCTTCCCGAAGGTGCCACCATTGCCGCGATCGTCCGCAAGACGGGCCAGACGCGTACGGAGTACAAGGAACTGGTGCCCTACGAGGTGCCCATCCACGAGGTCATCATGGCCCATCACGATACCGTGATCCGGGCCGAGGACCACGTGATCGTCTTCTGCACCAGCAAGAGGCTGGTGGCACAGGTGGAGAAGCTGTTCCAGGTTGGCTGGGGATTCTTCTGATGGACGCCCTCCTCCCTGTTGCCAACGTGCTGGGCCGGCTGCTGTCGATCTTCAGCTTTGCCTATCTGATGCCGATCTTGGCGTCCTTGATCTACGACGACGGTACAACGGCCGACTTTGTGGCGGCGATGGTCATCTCCCTCGGGAGCGGCCTGATCCTTTACGGCGTGACCCGTTCCCACTACCGGGAGCTCAAGCCGCGGGATGGCTTCCTGCTGGTGTCCACCGTGTGGGCCCTGATGGCCGCCATCGCCACCATTCCCCTGCTCCTGGTGTACGACACCATGAGCTTCACGGATGCCTTCTTCGAGACCATGTCGGGCCTCACCACCACCGGCTCCACGGTGATGACCAACCTGGATCACGCACCGCCGGCCATCAACCTGTGGCGCCACGAGCTCAACTGGCTTGGGGGTATGGGTATCATCGTGCTGGCGGTGGCCGTGCTTCCGCTGCTGGGCGTGGGCGGCATGCAGCTCTACAAGGCCGAGACGCCGGGGCCCATGAAGGACTCCAAGCTCACCGCGCGTATCGCCGACACGGCCAAGGCGCTGTGGCTGGTGTACTTCGGCATTACGGCAGTGTGCATCCTGTTGCTCAACTGGGCAGGCCTGTCGTGGCTCGACGCGATCTGCCATGCTTTTGCTGCGATGGGCCTGGGCGGCTTCTCGACCCGTGATGCGAGCGTCGGGGCCTTCGACAACCCCGGGGTCGAGTTCATCCTGATCGTCTTCATGGTGATTGCCGCCCTCAACTTTGCGACCCATTTCGTGGCATTGCGGGGGCGCGACATACGGGTCTATTGGCAAGACGTCGAAGCCCGCGGAACCGTCGGCCTCATCGTCGCATCGTGCTTTGGCGTGGCCCTATATGTGTGGCTGGAAGGGACCTACGAGGATTACCCCACGGCCCTGCGCCACGTCAGCTTCAACCTGGTTTCCATGGCTACAGACTGTGGCTTCGCCAGCCAGGACTTCGACAAATGGCCGGTCTTCGCACCCCTGTGGATGCTCTTCCTGTCCTGCATCACCGCAAGTTCCGGTTCAACGGGGGGCGGCATCAAGATGATCCGGACCCTGATCCTGGCCAAGCAGGCCAACCGCGAGCTCACCCGGCTGATTCACCCCGCGGTGGTCAATCCGGTCAAGATCGGCGGAAGCCCGATCCCTAACGGCGTCGTCATCGCGGTCCTGGGTTTCATCTTCCTGTACTTCATCAGCGTGGTCATGCTCACCTTCGTGATGATCTTGTCGGGGCTCGATTTCATGACCTCGCTGGGCGCTGTGGTGGCCAGCATCAACAATGCGGGGCCCGGTCTCAACCAGGTCGGGCCGGCGACCAATTATGCGGTGCTCACTGACTTCCAGACCTGGGTGTGCAGCTTCACGATGCTGCTCGGCCGCCTGGAGGTATTGTCTCTCGCGGTGGTCTTCACGCCCCAGTTCTGGCGCAAATAGCGCTTCCTTGATCTGACGTATCCACGCCCTGCCGGCAAATGGCGGATAATCCCGCCTTTGCCGCAACGCGCGGTACTGCTGCCGAGGATTTCAAGTGAGCCGTCCGAAGAACGACACCTTCCTGCGCGCCCTGCTGCGCCAGCCCACCGACTACACCCCGCTCTGGCTGATGCGCCAGGCTGGCCGCTACCTGCCCGAGTACCGCGAGACCCGCAAGCGTGCCGGCAGCTTCCTCGATCTGTGCAAGAACCCCGGCCTGGCCTGCGAAGTCACCCTGCAGCCGCTGGCCCGCTACAACCTGGATGCGGCCATCCTGTTCTCCGACATCCTCACCGTCCCCGATGCCATGGGCCTGGGCCTGTACTTCGCCGAAGGCGAAGGCCCCAAGTTCGAGCGTCCACTCAAGGAAGAGTGGGAGATCCGCAATCTGGCCGTGCCTGATCCCAACCAGGAACTCGGTTACGTGATGGATGCGGTCGCCGAGATCCGCCGTGCGCTCGACAACTCGGTGCCGCTGATCGGCTTTTCTGGCAGCCCCTGGACCCTGGCCTGCTACATGGTCGAAGGTGGCGGCTCTGACGACTACCGCAAGGTAAAGGCCCTGCTGTACAGCCGTCCGGACCTGATGCACCACATCCTGGATATCACCGCGAAGGCCGTCACGGCCTACCTCAATGCGCAGATCGAGGCCGGCGCCCAGGCCGTGATGATCTTCGACTCCTGGGGTGGCGTGCTGGCCCACGAGGCCTACCGTGAATTCTCGCTCTCCTACATCCGCCAGATCATTGCCGGCCTGACCCGCGAGAAGGATGGCGAGAAGATCCCCTGCATCGTCTTCACCAAGGGTGGCGGCCTGTGGCTGGCCGACATCGCCGACAGCGGTGCCGACGCGGTGGGCCTCGACTGGACCGTGGACATCGGTGCGGCCCGCCGCCTGGTGGGCGACAAGGTGGCGCTGCAGGGCAATCTCGATCCGGCCGTCCTGTTCGGTAGCCCGGAAGCGGTGGCTGCCGAGACGCGCAAGGTGCTGGATGCGTTCGGCCCGAATCCCGGCCATGTGTTCAACCTCGGCCATGGGATTTCCCAGTTCACCCCGCCCGAGAACGTCAGCGTGCTGGTCAATACGGTGCATGAATACAGCCGCAGCCTGCGCGCCGGCAGTCGCTGAAGCGTAGTTCCGGTGTATCTGCTGGGCCGGCCTGGTGGCCGGCCCTTTTGTTTCCGCCGGGCTGCTGAAAGCTCCCCCGTCAAGCACTAAATTTGGCTTTCGGGGCTTGACTTGTGCACAGCACCAAGGTTTTTGTCCGTTTTATTACAGTGCTCCTCGCCAAATATGCCATGATTGTATAAGCCTTTGTATTTAAATGAATTATTTTGTGCTTCTGTTTTGGGCAGAGTAGGAAAAACGCTTATGGAAAGCGGGTTTAGCGTCCTTTCAATGAGTTCTTCCACAAAGTTATCCACAGGTTTTGTGGACAAGATAAATACCCATTTTCACCCAAAGGCTTCAGCTTTGTTTCACAGGCAGAGCTTCATAAAAACAATGTAAGTTACTGATATTTATAATTTTTAAAAACTGAAGAATTGCTGCCGCCCATGAGTGCCCTCGTCGTTCGCGTCGCCTTGCCGGTGCCGATTCCTCAAGTGTTTGATTACACTGCGGAAAACATCACGCCTGGGGATCTGGGTCGGTGCGTCCGGGTACCCTTCGGGCGGGGCGAGAAGACCGGCTTGATCGTTGCATTGCCGGAAGACGCCGATCTGCCCGTGGAGCGTCTCAAGCCGGTGATCGCCATCCAGCGCGAGGCCCCTGCCCTGCCGGCCGACTGGCTGGCCATGGTCGAGTTCACTGCCCGCTATTACCAGCACCCCCTGGGCGAGGTGGTGGCAATGGCCCTGCCACCCCGACTGCGCAAGGCCGATGCCGTGGCCGGCACTGAGGCCGACCCCCTGCTCGAGGCCACGCCGGAGGGGCGTGAGGCTCTGCACGAGGCCCGCCGTGACAGCCGTGCGCTGGCCATCCTGCGACGTCTCGCCGAGCAGGGGCCGCGGCGGCGTTCCCTGTTGCGCGAGGAGGAAGGGGCGCCGGCGGTTGCCGATGCCCTGAAGCGAGGCTGGGTCGCCCCCGGTGCCGCTGCGGATGCCGCGCTGATGGACGGCGCCCCGGAACTGACGGCCGAGCAGCAGGCCGCTCTGGAGGTGTTGTCGGAGGGCTTTGGCTGCTTCCGGCCCTTCCTGCTGGCCGGTGTGACCGGCAGCGGCAAGACGGAGGTCTATCTGCGCCTGGTCCAGCAGGCGATTGCCCAGGGCCGGCAGGCCTTGATCCTGGTTCCCGAGATCGCCCTGACGCCGCAGCTGGAGGGGCGTGTGGCGGGCCGCTTTCCATCGGCCCGGGTGGTCAGCCTGCACTCCGGCCTGGCCGAAGGGGCGCGCTCCCAGGGCTTCGTGCAGGCCATGGAGGGGCGTGCGGACATCGTGCTTGGCACCCGCCTGTCGGTGTTCACGCCCCTGCCCCGCCTCGGCCTGATCGTGGTCGACGAGGAGCACGACGCCAGCTACAAGCAGCACGAAGGCGTCCGCTACAACGCCCGTGACCTGGCCATCTGGCGCGCCCGCCAGTGCGCGGTGCCCATCGTGCTGGGTTCGGCCACCCCGTCGCTGGAAAGCTGGCATGCCGCCGAGACCGGGCGCTACCGCCGGGTGGAGCTGGCCAGCCGGGCGGTGGCCGCCACCCTGCCCCGGGTCCGGCCGGTGGATATCCGTCGGGAGAAGCTGCAGCACGGCGTGTCGGAGCACCTGTTGCGGGCCATCGGCCGCTGCCTTGAAAGGGGGGAACAGAGCCTGGTCTTCCTCAACCGCCGTGGTTACGCGCCGGTGCTGTCCTGCCCCTCCTGCGGCTGGGTCAGCCGCTGCCCCCACTGCACGGCCAACATGGTGCTCCACCTGACCGACAGGCGTCTGCGCTGTCATCACTGCAGCCACGAGGCGACGATTCCCCTGGCCTGCCCCGACTGTGGCGATCAGGACATCCAGCCCTTTGGCCGTGGCACCCAGCGCCTGGAGGAGACTCTGGCCGCCCGCTTCCCGCAGGCCCGCGTGCTGCGGATCGACCGTGACGCGGCGCGCACCCGGGCGCAGTGGGAGGCCCTGCTCGACCAGATAGGGCGCGGCGAGGCCGACATCCTGGTCGGTACCCAGATGATGGCGAAGGGGCATGATTTTCCGCGGCTCACCTTCGTGGGGGTGCTCAACGCGGATTCATCCCTGTTCGCAGCCGACTTCCGGGCGCCGGAGAGGCTCTTCCAGCAGTTGATGCAGGTTGGGGGGCGGGCAGGCCGGGGCGAGTTGCCCGGCGAGGTCATGGTGCAGACCCAGTACCCCGACCACCCGCTCTACAAGTGCCTCGAGGCCCATGACTTCGTGCGTTACGCCGCCTTGCAGCTCGAGGAGCGCAAGCAGGCCCGCTTCCCGCCCTTTGCGGCCAACGCCCTGCTGTGCGCTACCGCACCGGAAGTTGCCGGCGCCCTGGCCTGGCTGGCCGAGGCGCGGGCGGCCGCCCTGCCCCTTGCCCAGGCTTTCGGTGTGCAGGTCTTTGATGCGGTGCCGATGCGCATGCTCCGCCTGGCCCGTCGGGAGCGGGCCCAGCTGCTGGTCGAAGCCCCCGGCCGGCCGGCCCTGCAGGGTTTCCTGGGGGCGTGGAGCCGTTTGCTGTGGAGCATCCGGCCTCCCCGCGACCTGCGCTGGCACCTGGATGTGGATCCGGCCGAGGTTTGAGCAGGTGGAGGGCGCCGCACCGCTGTTACATGTTAACGCGGGCTTACATTTGCGCTGACAACCCGGCAGAGGGCATCACGTTATTCGCTGCAAGGGCCGACAATGACGCCGACCCGGAACGAATAACCCGCCTCTCAAGGAGAACCACCATGCTGAACAAGATCATCGCTCTGGCCGTTGCTACCGGTTTCGCTACTGCTTCCTTTGCCGAGGCCCCTGCCGCCGCTCCCGCCGTGAAGGCCGAGGCCGCCGCACCGGCCAAGGCCGAAGCACCGAAGGCGCACAAGAAAGTGGTGCACAAGAAGGCCGCCGCCACCCCTGCCACGCCCGAGACTCCTGCCACGCCGGCCGCTGCAGCGCCTGCCGCCAAGTAAGCACCGCCAGTCCGAACGGGGCGTGTTCCGGAATTCCGGAACACGCCCCTTTTGCATTGTGGGCGCTCCTTAGCGAGGCGTGAATGCGCTCGGAACTGCCCTGCCGCATGCAGCCGAACGTCAGAGCGCGCCTCCGCCGCGCACCTGGGCAGATGCATGCCCTTCAGCTCAGCCTGCCGCGGGGGGCGGCGCGAAGCCGAGCCCGCCGCCGATCCGATTCCAGGCGTTGATGCTGGCGATCGCGGCGGTCAGGAAAGCCAGCTCGGTGGGAGAAAACGCGGCAGCTGCGTGCTGACGTGTGCTCTCCTGGATGGGCTGGCCGGCCATTCCGGTGAGTGCTTCGGCCCAGCCCAGGGCCGCCCTTTCCCGCTGATCGAATATCGGTGCGTCGCGCCAGGCCGCCAGCAGATCGAGCTTGGCCGCGGGAATGCCGGCCTGGCGGGCGAGGTTGAGGTGATATTGCAGGCAGAAGGTGCAGGCGTTGATCTGCGATACCCGCAGTTTCACCAGTTCGGTCAGGGGCTTTTCCAGGCCGGAGGCATCCACGGCCTTGCCCATCGCCAGCAGGGCATCGACGACCTTGCCCGCGGTCTGCTGGAAATCGCTGAATTCAAAAGCTGTCATGGTCCGTCCTCCGGGATTAATATAAGAGCCCTGATATAGTATTCGAGCCCTGATATCATGCGCAAGTCATCGGTCTCCATCACGCCCGCCCCTGTCTCCCCGCTGATTCCTGGGCCGGGTGAAGGCAAGCGCGGTGTGGAGGGCCACGTCGGTTACCTGTTGCGCCAGGCCGCAGCGGCCTATCGTCTGCGCATGGAAAGAGCCCTTGCAGACCTGGGCGTGACGCCGCCCCAGTTCTCGGTGCTGACCATGCTGGTGGCCTACCCCGGCCTGTCGGGGGCCGATCTTGCCCGTCTGTCCCTGCTCACTCCGCAGACCGTCAGCCTGATCGTGGCCAACCTGGAGCGCAGTGAGGCGATCGTGCGGCATCCGCACCCCACCCATGGACGGGTCCGGGTGATCGAGGTCAGTGCGGCGGGCCGGGCCCTGCTGGAGCGCTGCAAGGAACGCGTCCGGACCATCGAAAAGGGCCTGCTGGAAGGCCTGCCGTCCGACGAGGAGCAGGTGATCCGGCGTTGGTTGGTGAAGATTGCGCGGGAGGAGGCAACCGTATCGGGGGAAGGGAAGCCTGGTGCGGACATGGCGTGATCTCCCGATCCGACCAGGGAAAAGACCTCTTACATATACGAGAATAATTCTCGTTTACAAGTTGTGCTTGTCGGCTTATATTGCGAACCATTCTCATCTGAATGGATGCTGCTGATGGAAAACCTGCCTGCTTCCCTGCCCTTGCCTGTTCCCGCCAGTTTGTGGGCGGGCGCCCTCAGCCAGCTCTTGAGCTACGGGGAAACGGGTTGTCCACATTCGGCGCACCGTGCCGCGGATCTGTTGAACCGCCTGGCTGAATGCCCGGCCGTCGACCGAGAATTGCGCGACCTCTGCGAGAGGGCCTGCTCCCGTCTTGAACCGTCCGCCGGGGAGCTGCACCATGTGCCTCGCGCCTGAAGCGAAGGGGGATTCGCTGCAAAACCTGATCCGTGCCGAGTACGCCAGTGCGCTGGTGACGCTCGACCTGCCGGCCTCCGGTGAGCCGGGTCCTGCGCGCCGGGCCAGGTTGTGGGATCTGGAGGACAAGTTGCACTGCCCGGTCATCGGCACCTGCCTGTCGATGAGTGAGCTGCACGGCTTTGCCCGGCGCTTCCAGATCAGCCAGCCCGGTGTCGACGACTTCACGCTCCACGTCGAGGTGGTGGGGCTGGCGCGCAATCGCAATCCCTTGTCCGAGGCGGTGCAACGCCACCTTGAGAAGAAATACCGGCTCTCGGTGACCCGCTTCGCCAAGCTCAAGACCGACCTGGAGATTCGCCGGGAATGGCGGGCATGTTGTGCCCGGGGCGAGGTGGCAGGCCCCCTGTGGGCGATCTGCACGCACCGGTCCGCCTCGGCGGAAACCTGCCAGCAGGTGTATGCCGACCTCCACATGCTGTCTCACCAGGTGGGGGCGGGTCAGGCGGCCGATACGCGGCGTCTGGCCTTCCTGGAAAAGGAGAATGCCGAGCTGAAGGAGGGTCTGCGCCGTGAGCTGGCCGCGCTGCGCAGACAGCTCAGCGCGGCGGAGGCCGGCCTCGCCGACAAGGATGCCGTGTGCAGCGAGGCCGCGCTGCTGCGCAAGAGGCTGGCGCGCTTCGAGTCCGGTGAGGTCATGGTCGAGATGGGACAGCGCCTGCTCGCCCTGCAGGGGTCCCACGAGCGCCTGCTGGACAACGCGCGTCTGCTCCAGGAGGCGGAACGGTGCATGAAGGATGCGCGCGAGGAGGCGCGTCGTGCGATCGCCGAGAGGGACGAGGTGATCGCCGAACGCGACGCCCTGCTGCGGGTGCTGGAGCTGGCCCAGCCGGTGCCCTGCGCCGAGCCCGGTGGTGACGCGTGTGCCGGCTGCCCCGATGCCCTGTCTGCGCGCTGCGTGCTCTACGTGGGTGGGCGGGCTTCGCTGCTGGCTCAGTACCGGCAGCTGGCGGAGCGCCTGGGGATCACCCTGATCCATCACGATGGCGGGCTGGAGGAATCCCTGTCGCGCCTGCCGGACCTGATCCGCGGTGCGGATGCGGTGGTGTGCCCGACCGACAGGATCAGCCACAACGCCTATTACCACGTGAAATCCCAGTGCAAGCGGGTTGGCAAGCCCTGCCTGTTCTACCGGGGTGGCGGCGTGTCGGGCTTCGCGGCGGCGATGGAACGCTTGAGCCGGGGTGAGTTCAGCCTGGCCGGCCCCGGCGAGGCCTGAGCTACTGCATTCCGTGTGGCTTGAAGCGCCCTGCCCTGGCCAGCGGCACGAAGCTGGCCAGCTGGGCTGCCAGGAGGATCAGGAAGGCGACCCGCAGCGAGTCCGCCGCGGCCATGCCGCCCGCGCGGAGTGTGTCGAGCAGGCCGCCGAGGCCCCACTGCACCACAAAGGCGCCGACAAAGGCCATCAGGTTGATGCTGGTGGTTACCCGGCCGCTCAGGTGCAGGGGAAACAGGCCGGCCACCACGCCATACATCTGAGCCCCCGTGGCCGACACTACGCCCAGCATGCACCACAGCAGCAGGGTCGGACCTTGCTGGGCGATGATGAGCGCCTCCACGACCATGGTCAGGAACAGCCCGATCTGCATCAGGCGCAGGGGCGGAAAGCCCCTGGCCTCGAGCCTGAAGGCCCAGGCCCCGATGGAGAGCTGGCCGGTCAGCATGCCGATGTTGAGCCAGAACAGGTGGTCTGCCGCCAGGGCGCGGGAATAGCCATTGACCTGCATCAGCCAGGGGACCGCCCATAGCCCCTGCAAGGCCATGAAGCCGCCCGTGAAGAAGGCGGATTGCCCAGCGAAGTTCCAGAACCGCCCTGCCATCAGCACCTCGCGTACCCCCCTCAGGGCATGCTGGAGGTCGCCCGAGGAGTGGGCTTCGTCCTTTTCCGGCATGGCGAAGAAGATCAAGGCGGCCACCGCTGTGGCCAGGGCCGCCACCATCCAGAAGGCGCCCCGCCAGCCCAGGAAAGGCAGGGCCGCCTCCAGCGGCGCCGAGGCGGTGACGGCGCCGAGGGCACCGCTGGCCATGATGTAGCCGGTCATGGAGGCCAGCTTCTCCCGGGGAAACCACTGGGTGAAGCCCTTCAGGCCACCCATCAGGCAGGCGGCCACGCCGAAGCCGATCAGCCCGCGGGCGCTGGCCAGCGTCGGCAGGCTGTCGCCGCTGGCAAAGAGCACGCCGCCGAAGGCGGTGACCAGCAGCAGCGCAGCTTCAACCCGGCGCGGCCCGTAACGGTCAAGGGCGATGCCCACGGGAATCTGGGCCAGCCCGAAGGCGAAGAAATAGGTGCTGGTCAGCAGCCCCAGGTCGGCCGCGCTCAGGCCCAGCTCGCGGGTCAGATCGGGCGAGATCACCGCGTTGACCGTGCGCAGCAGGTAGGACAAGTAGTAGCCCAAAGCGAAGGGCAGGAAGATACGGCTGACGAGATAGGCCTTACCAGGGGCGGAGGGGGCGGGCATGGGGCGACGGAGCATCAGGGCGAGTCCGGAGCTTACCGGGCCGCGACGCCGGCGTGTCGGAAGATCAGGGAAACTCCCGATGGGTGGAATCCCGGAGCGGGCGCGGGACCCGTGCCGGCCTTTCCGAGGCCAATCGGGCGGGCCGCGGCAAGTGGTCTTGCACACCCACGCGCTGTGCATAATTTAACTAAAGTTTGCACTCTGCAGCGTCGTAACAGGGCCACGACACCAAAGGAAAGCCGCAATGTCAGTCCCCGCCACGATTCTCCTCGTTGATGACAGCCGTGCCTCCCGCATGCTCTGCGCTACCGTTCTGCGCAGTCTGAACCCCGATCTGCGGATCCTGGAGGCCGGGGACGGTGACGCGGCACTGGCGCTGATGGCCGGCGAACAGGCCGGTCTTGCCATCCTCGACATGAACATGCCCGGTATGTCCGGGCTGGAGCTGGCCGAAAAGCTGCACCTTGGCCATCCGATGATGAAGCTGGCCCTGCTGACGGCCAATTCCCAGGATGCGATCCAGCGCCGGGCCGCCGCCCAGGGCGTGCATTTCTTCCGCAAGCCGATCAGCGAGGCGGTGATCGGTGACATTCTGGCCTTGCTGGGCTAGGGCCATGAGGCGCTTCTCCGAACTCGAGATGGACGCTCTGACCGAGGCCTTCAATCTCTCCCTGGGCGAGGCGGCGGCCACCTTCTCGGTGATCGTCCGGGAGGAGATCGAACTGTCGGTGCCCACCATCGAGATCCTCTCCCGCGACGAGCTGACCCAGCGCCTGGAAAGCGTCCAGCCGAGCGCCGCGGGGGACCGCCTGTGCCGCATCAACCAGAAGTTCGATGCGGCCAGCGGCTTCCAGACCGACGCCCTGCTCCTCTTTCCGGAGCATGGCAGCCTGGAGATCGTGCGGCGCATGCTCGGCGACGACACGCCGGTGCAGCAGATCACCGAGCTGGAGCAGGACGCCCTGGCGGAGATTGGCAACATCATCATCAACAGCTGCATGAGCAGCCTGGCCAACCTGTTCGGCACCGAGATGCGCGGCTCCCTGCCCCGCGTGCAGTCCCGCACGGCGCGGACCCTGCTTGACGACAAATCGGACAGCGATGTGATCCTGGTGGCCCGCATCGGCATGACGATGGCGGCCCACAACCTTTCCGGCTATGTCCTGTTCATCATGGACGTACCCTCCATCGAGAATTTCATGGCCCAGGTGGGCCGCCTGTTCCGCTTGCCGGAGCAGGACGACGGCCTGTCTCCCTGATGGACTGCTGCCAGCTGCTCCCTGACTGCGTCGATATCGGGCTGATCCTGGTCGGCCAGGATGGACGCATCCTGGTCTGGAACCGCTGGATCGAGGAGCGTGCCGGCCTGTCGTCGGAGCAGGCCCTCGGTCTGACCCTGTCCGAGGCCTTCGGCCCCCACGTCGATCCGCGGGTGGCACTGGTGATCCGTGAGGCGCTCGATTTCGGCTGGTCGGCCCGCCTGTCCCACGCGCTCCATCCGATGCCTCTGCCACTGTTTCCCCCCGGCGGTGGGCGGGCCGAGCGGATGAAGCAATCCATTGATGTGACTTCGCTGCCTCTGGGCGGAACCAACCAGTGCCTGGTGCAGGTGCGTGACGTGACCGAGACGGTGCGCCGGGAGGCCCTGCTCAAGCAGCAGGCGCGACAGCTGCGCGCCGATCTTCACCGCCTGACCCGTGCCCAGACGGAGCTGCAGCGCAGCGAAATGCGCTTTCGCGAGCTGGCCCGGCAGGCCCCGGCGGGCCTTTTCGAGGCCGACGCTCAGGCCTGCTGCACCTTTCTCAACGAGCGCTGCGAGCAGTTGCTCGGCCAGGAGCTGGTGGCCGTGGCCGGCACGCCGTGGATCAACCTGTTGCCCTTCAGCGAGCAGACCCGCGTGCGCAAGAGCTGGTGCCAGGCGGTTGAATCCGCCACCCGTTTTTCCGAGGAGTTCCGCTTCACCCGCCCGGATGGCTCCTACTTGTGGATGCGCGCCGAGGCCGGCCCGCTGCGCGACGAGAGCGGCCGCATCGGCGGCTTCATTGGCACCATGCTGGACGTGACCGACCTGCATGAGCGGGCGACCCGCAACGAATTCCGCGCCAACCATGACGGCCTGACCTCCCTGCTCAACCGCGACCGCTTCGAACGCCATCTGCGGGCGGCGATCAGTGGTGCCCGGGAGGTTTCGGACCGGCTGGCCCTGCTCTTCATCGATCTGGACGACTTCAAGGGCATCAACGACAACCATGGCCACAACGCTGGCGATACGGTGCTCAAGGCGGTGGCCGGGCGGGTCCGACGCGTCCTGCGCAGCGAGGACTTGGTGGCCCGCTATGGCGGCGACGAATTTGCCGTCCTGATTGCCGGGGCGGGTGATCCGCACAATATCGACACCATCATCGGCAAGATCAACCAGGCGGTGGCCATGCCGATCAACCTGGGGCACTGCCATGTGCGCGTCGCCTGCTCGGTCGGGTTGGCGGTGTTCCCGGACCACGGCACCGATCCGGCCAGCCTGCTGAATCACGCCGACAAGGCCATGTACTGCGCCAAGCGCACCCGTTGCGCGGACTCCGGCTCCAGCTCCGAGCCGGTCTGAGCACCCTCCCCTGCAGAGGGTGCGGATCGTCTGCCGATCAGCCCAGGGCCGGGCTGGGCGGCAGGGCGCAGGCGGCCTGGTATTCCTCGGCCAGCCGCTCGCACAGCACCTGTACCGCGGGTGCATCGTGGATGGTGGCCACGCCATGGCCGGCACTCCACACGTCACGCCATGCCTTGGCCTCGTCCGACAAGGCCTTGAGCTTGCCCTTGCCGACCCCTTGCACCAGCTCTTCGCGCTTGTGGCCGAGCTTTTCCAGGCTGGGCCACAGGAAGTTGGCGTTGGTGCCGGAAATGGCATCGGTATAGACAATGTCTTCGGCTCCGGCCTCCACCAGCATCTGCTTGTAGGCCTCCTGGGCGCGGGACTCACGGGTGGCGATGAAGCGGGTGCCCATGTAGGCCAGGTCGGCACCCAGCACTTCGGCGGCGCGCACGGCGAAGCCGTCGGAGATGGCGCCGCCGAGGATCAGGGTGCCGTTCCAGAATTCACGGATCTCGCGCACCAGGCTGAAGGCATTCTGGGTGCCCGCATGGCCTCCCGCGCCGGAGGCCACGGCGATGATGCCGTCCACCCCGGCGGCGGCGGCCTTGCGGGCGTGATAGGTGTGGATCACGTCCGAGAAGACCAGGCCGCCGTAGGCGTGCACCCGCTCGACCACCTCGCCCGGGTGGCCCAGGCTGGTGATGACGAAGGGCACCCGGTGCTTGCAGATCAGGTCCAGGTCGGGCGCCACCCGGGGGTTGGAGGCGTGCAGGATCAGGTTGATCCCGTAGGGGGCGACCGGGCTGGTGGGGGCCGCCGTGCGTGCGGCCTCCAGCGCGCTGTCGATGTCGGTCAGCCAGGCCTCCAGCTCTTCGCTGGTGCGCGCATTGAGCGCCGGGAAGCTGCCGGCAACGCCGGCCTTGCAGGTCTCGGATACAAGCTCTGGGCCGGACACGAGGAACATGGGGGCGGCGATGGCGGGTAGCCGCATGCAGCCGCGAAAGGCGACGGGAAGGGTCATGGATGCTGTCTCCGTGGATATTGTTGTAGGTGCTGCAGGGCGAATCTAGCATGCCTGCAGGGAGACAGCCGGCGGACTATTCGGTGTTGCCGGCCGCGGGAGCCGGTACAGGCTGAGCCTTGTTCCCGGGTTTGTCGACGGCCTTGGCCGGAGTGATCCGGGAACTTTGCCGGACCACCTTGCGACTGGCCGCGGCGGCTGCGGCAGGCAGGCCTGTGCCTGCTTCCAGGTGCCAGTCGGGGCGCCCTGCCGGCCCCTTGATGCGGATCGGCACGGTGGTGCCCCGGAGGCTGGTGTCGATGCCTGCCGGCACGGCAAGCAGGGTGACATGCGACAGATAGTCGATGGACTGCCGGGCCAGATCGACCTGCCCCTCGCCGGTCACCTTGAGCGTGCCGCCCTTGGCCAGCAGGTCCGTGCTGGTGGCAATCCCCTTGTCCACCTGGAAGCTCGCGGTGAGTTCGCCGATGGCCGTGGACTCCTTGTCATGAAAGCCGCGCCGGGCGCCCTGGCGGGTGCCGATCTGGTTGCGCCATTCCCTGAAGGCCTGGCTGAGGTCTATGCCCGGCACCGTGCTGTTGCGGATACGCAGGCGGGCCACACCGTGCAGCGCATCGAGGAGCGCATCCCGTGTGCTTCCAGCGCTGCTCACATCCATAAAGAAGTTGGTGGTGCCGGTGAGTGTCTCGGTGCCGTTCAGGTCGCGCAGCAGCGGCCCCAGGCTGGCACCCTGGAGGTAGCTCCGGTAGGCCATCTGCCGGCTGGCTGCGTCGATGCTCAGGCTGCCCTCCAGGCTGCCGCCGTAGAGCGACATGCTGTGTCCCGTGGAGACGAGTCTGCCGTCACGGACACGCAGCGGCAGGCGCAGCTTTTCCAGGTGCAGGCCGGCGGCTTTCAACTGGTCGACACGCAAGGTGCCTTCGAGGTCGAGCCCCAGCAGCGAAGTCAGGTCGAGGGGTGATCCGGCGGCTTCGGCGGTGTTGCTGCGCGGCTTGGCGGCCGGCTTCTGGCTGCTAAGCGTTGCGAGGTCGAGGTGATCCACGTCCAGATCGAAACCGAGGGTGGGAGACGCGCTCGACGCCACGGACCACTTGCCGCGGAGGTGGCTGCCGTCCATGCGCAGGGAGAGTCCGCCGGTGGCACTGCCGCGGGCCGGATCAAGCTGCAGGCTGGCTTCGGTGTCGATGTGGCGGGGGCGGGCTTCCGGGCCGGCCGGGGTGAGATCGAGGCGGCCAAGCAGCGTGGGCAGCTCCGGCCCCGGGCTGCCGGTGGGCCAGCGCAGCGGCCCTGCCAGCGTGCCGGTGAGCTGCAGCGCGGGTGTGCGCAGCTCGATGTCCGCTTCGAGCTGCTGCGCCTCGAGCCCCTTCGCGCTGGCTGTCAGGCCGCTGAGGCGCAGCTGCAGCTTGCCGCTGTGCGGGCTGCCTGCAAGGTTCAGCGACCCATCCAGCTGCTCCGCCTGGGGGCCGTGGGGGTCGAGTTGGAGGCGCGGGCTGCTGCCCTTGAGCTCCAGGGTGCCGGCAGAGGTCTTGAGGCGGGCCTGCAGGCTGCCGCCCTGCACTTGCATGGGCTGGTCTTCGGTGCTCAGGATCTCGGTGGCGGCGATCTCTCCGACCAGGCCCTGCCGGCCGTCCACGTCGCCCCGGGCGGTGGCATGGAGCTGCCGCAGGCGCTGGGGCCAGGTGTGTTCGTCGAGACGGTAGGCGGTCTGGATCTCGAGTTGCAGGTCGGTGGTCGGTGCCGCGCGGGTCAGGCGCGCGGTGAGTGCAAGCCGGCCTTCGGCGTTGCGACCGAGCTGGCCGCTTTCCAGGGACAGATCGGACAGGGCCAGCTGGCGGCCGGCGGCCTCGTCGGTCCAGGTCAGGGCGCTGTGGTGGATGTGCAGTGCGCCGAGGTCCATCTCCAGCGGGCTGGTGATGGGCTCGGCGTCCTTGTCCGTTGCGGCGAGCAGGTCGTCGGCGTTCAGGCGCCCGTTCTTGTCGCGCAGCAGGGCCAGCCGAAGGCCATCCAGCTCGAGCTGGTCCACCACGACCCGGCGGGCGAGCAGGGGGAGGAGGCGGACGCCGACCGATGCCTGTTCGACCGCCATGAACTCGCCGGTCGAATTGCGGGAGGACAGCGAGGTGGCCGGCAGACGCAAGGCCGGCCACGGGAACATGGAGAGCTCGACCGGGCCGTCGATGCGCAGTACCCGCTGGTAGCGCTGACGGACGAACTGGGACAGCTCCGTGGCCAGGCGCAGGCCGTCGAAGGTGGCGTAAAGGTACAGGGCTCCGGCGGCGATCACCGTGCTCAGCCCGCCCAGGGCAAAGGCGAGGATCCGGAGGTAGTTGAGGCGCATGTCTGGCAAACCCGAGACCGATGGGCGGATTTTACCGCAGTGGCGTCAGGCGACGGTCGGGGGGCTCAGGTGGTTGCGCAGGGGCAGGCGCAATTCAAAGGTGCTGCCGACGCCGGGTTCGCTGTTGACGACGACATTGCCGCCATGGCGTTCGGCCACGGTCTTGACGATCACCAGGCCGAGGCCGACTCCGCTGGGGCGGTCACGCCCCTCACCGACGATCCGGCTGAAGCGCCGGAACAGCCGCGGCAGGGCATCGGCGGGTATGCCGGCGCCCTGGTCACGGACCCGGATGACCCAGTCGGGCCCTTCGGCCGCCAGGCTGACGCCGACATTGCTGTTGGCATCGCCATACTTGATGGCATTGGTCATCAGGTTGATCACCGCCCGGCGCAGCAGCGAGAAGTCACCCCTGACGATCGCTTCCTCCCGCTCCGCGTCGTGGGTATCGACGGAGATGCGGATGCCCCGGGCGTGAGCCTGTGGCCAGACTTCGTCGGCGGCCGAATCCACCAGGCCGGCCAGGTCGAGCTCGACGAAGTCCTTCGGGTCGGAGCCTTCGGCGCGCACCAGGCGGAACAGGCCGTCGGCGAGATCGAGGGCCGAACGGGCATAGCGGGCTATCCGCGGGATCTGCTCAGCCTGCAGGGCCGGTTCGTCCCGGTAGCCATCGATCAGGGTGAGGATGGAGGCCAGCGGAGCGCGCAGGTCGTGGGACAGGAAGTGCATGGTGTCCTCACGGCTGCGCTGGGCTTCGTGCATGGCGGTCACGTCGGCAAGGCCGATGACGCGGCCCGGCTTGCCGCTGGACTCCGAGAAGAGGTCGGCCACCGACACCAGCAGATAGCGCTTCTTGTCCGGCGACAGCTCGAACTGGCGGGTGCCGGAGAACCCGCTCAGGTCCGGCAGGCCGTCGCGCATCGGCAGGTAGCTGGGCCAGGGCAGGCCGCGCAGGGCGGCCAGAAGTGCGTCGCTGCGGAAGGCGCGAAGAAGGTGTCGGGCACGTTCGTTGTGCAGGATCACCCGGTCGAGCTGGTCGATCACCACCACGCCGATGGGCAGGTGTTCAAGGGTGTCGGAAATGAAGCGGCGGACGTCGCGCTGGTGCTGGGCAGCCTGACGCACGATGCGGATGCGCTGCTCCAGGGGGTCGGCAGTGCGTCGCCCGAATTCGTCGATCGGCAGGCCCAGGGGGGTGCCCTCGCGGCCCAGGGCAAGCAGCTCCGCATCGAGATAGCGCTGGGCGGATTCGAGACGGCGCCAGCTCCATAGTGGGTAAGCCAGCATGCAGCCGAGCACGGCGGGGGCCGGACCGAACCAGACACTGCCCCACAGCAGGCCGATGGCGGCCACGACCAGGGCCGTGCTGGCGAGCACGAAGGTCGCCACCAGTCCGGTGCGCGCCTCTGCGTAGAGCAGGGTGAGCATCAGCACCACTACCAGCGTGGAGGCCACGGCGGCGGCGATCCACGGCGACAGAGGATGGACGCCGGCATTGTGGCGCAGGGCGTCAAATACGTTCGCCTGGACCTCTATGCCCGGCATCGGGCGAGACAGGCCGGAAGTAGGCGTGGGCACCGCGTCGCCCATGCCGGTGGCGGTGGCGCCGACCAGCAGGATCTTGCCGCGTAGCTCGGAGGCAGGGACGTCGCCATTCAGGACGGCCTGGTAGGAGTAATGGGGATAGGTGCCGGGCGGACCGGCGAAGGGGATGCGCAGCCAGTCGGCGCGCTGCCACTGTTGCTGGTCGGCGCCCGACTCGGGGGCCGGAGGCGGGAAGTTGCGGGCCGCCTGGGGTTCGACGAGGCGCAGCAGGGCCAGCGCGAGCTGGGGATGATGGGCACCGCCGAAGCCCTCCCACAGGTAGACGCTGCGGGCGATCCCGTCCGGGTCGAATTCTGTCTGGCTGTGGCCGAGGGCGGCGGCGGCTTCCGTGAAAGGCGCAAGCGGAAGGGTCTCGCCGCTCAGCACCGCACCGGTCACCGCTTGGGCGAGGGGCAGGATCACCTGGCCGTGGTTGCGGATGGCCTGGGCGAGGGCTGCGTCGGCTCCCGGATCATCACGGCTGGGCGCATCGAGGAGGATGTCGAGGACGATGGCGGACGAACCCGCGGAGTGGGCCCGGTCGATCAGGGCGGCGTGGACGCGCCGGGACCAGGGCCACGGGCCTATCCGGGACAGGCTCGCATCATCGATGGAAATGACGGCTACGTCAGTGCTGACCGGGCGGGGCCAGGACGACAGGATCCCGTCGTAGATGGACTGGTCGATGCGCCAGAGCCAGCCCTCCACCGCCGACAGGGCCGCCAGCAGCACGCAGAACAGCGTGACGGCAAACCACTCCAGCGTCGGGCGGCGCAGGGGGGGGGAGTCGGATCTCACGGACTCGGACGGCCGGGAGACGACAGGGACCAGGTCAGCATCGGAAGGAGCGGGCGCAGTGTCTGGGTTTCGGACCACGGGGAGACTCCGCCGTCCGGATCGCGGGCGCGAAGGCGCAGATAGTAGCTGCCCAGGCCAGGAGAGGGCCAGGTGACGGCGGCTTCACCGATGCTCTCCTCGAGGAGCACTTGCGTGAAGGCTTCGTCGGCGGCGATCTGGACGTCGTAGATCTGTCCGGCCAGGCCCTGCCAGGCGAATCGGAGGCGGTTGTTGAAGACGCTCAGTTGAGCCCCGCCGGGTGCCCGGCGGATGTCCGATACGGCGGTCCTGCTCCATGGCCCGGGTTGGCCGTCCGGGCGCAGGCTGGCCACGCGCCAGCCGTGACGCCCGGGAGGAAGTGCCGCTTCGATGCTGCGGGCGTCGGTGTCCTGCTCGAAGACCGGCCGCTCGAAGCCTTCGGGGCCGGCGACCTGGATGCGGTAGCGGGAGCCGCTTTCCGGGCCGGGGGTCCAGCTCAGGCTGCCATCGGTGGCCGGGCTCGGCGGTGTGGGGCGGGCGCGCAGCGTGAAGCGTGTCGTGCTGTCATGGCCTTCCAGTCCGGCTTCGTCGATGGCCCGCACGCGCAGCACATAGCTGCCATCGGGCAACCCCTTGTAGTGCGCCACTGCGGTGCTCAGGCGCTCAGCGGAGACCATGTCGCTGAAGCTTTCGTCCCGGGCGAGCTGGGCACGATAGGCGACGGCGCCGACTACTGGCGTGATGGGGATGGCCAGGTCGATCTGCTCGAGGATGGGCGGGATGCCCACGAGCGGGGCCGGCAACAGGGGGCGCGGCTGGGGTATCGCCTCGCCGGCCCGTGCCACCACACCATAGCCTGCGGGCAGGGCACGTGCATCGTCGCGGCTGGCGTTGTTCATGGCCACCTCGCCCTCGGTGACCTCGGCCTGGGACGACTGGGCGGCCGGATCGGAGCCGACCCGGAAGGCGGTGCCGCGCACACTCAGGGAGGCGGTGGGGGTGCGGATCTGGTAACGGGCGGCGGGGCCGCGCTGGGGCGTGACGGTGGTTTCCAGGCGCCCCTGCTCGAGGTTGATCTGGGTGCTCTGTCCCGTGATCCCCTTGTAGCCCTGCATCTTTTCCACCTGTGCCTGGCTGCCGGGCTGTACGGTCAGGCGCGATTCGTCGGGCATGGCGAGCGTCACGAAGCCGCCCGTGCCGGTACGCAGTATGGCGCCAGCCGGGACCCGCGCATCGGCGGAGAGGGGGCGGCCGTTCATCGTCACATCGCCGTTGAGGGCCACGACCCTGGCGCTGCGGGGTTCGACCCGCAGCCAGCTCTCCGGGATGCGCAAGGGGGTTCCGACCGGAATGCGCATCGGATTGTCGACGCGGTTGAGGGTCTTGAGCCCACGCCAGCGGTAGGGCGGGGCGAGATATTCGCGCTCGATGCCGATGAGGGTGTCACCGGCCCTGGCGGTGTGGATGATCTCAAGCTCGGACGCGCCAACGCCCTGCCAGACCATCAGGCTCAGGGCGATGCCAAGGAAGCGGAAGGGGGTACGGGCCACGTGATCGCTCTTTCTTTCTGTTTTTCGGGGGTTATATTAAGTCCCGGCCCCACAGAGGGTGCAAAACTTCGCAAAATACTCCAGGCAATCACGGGGGCATGTTAAATACGCCGCACTGTTATTTGCGCTGGCGCCTACCATTCCTGCGCTTCTCCGGTGGTGTCCGATCATCCGGGGGGCCGGGGCCGATGCTCCACCGATTTCAAACCCGAAAAGGAAAGAACATGAGTTTCATGCAGGAGTTCAAGGAATTTGCCATGAAAGGCAATGTCGTCGACCTCGCGGTTGGCGTCATCATCGGCGGCGCTTTCCAGAAGATCGTCGATTCCCTCGTCAAGGACATGCTCATGCCGGTGATCGGCAAACTGCTTGGCGGGGTGGATTTCAAGCACCTTTACCTGAATCTCGGGGACAAGACCTTCGAAACCATGGAGGCCGCAGAGAAAGCCGGTGCACCCTTGTTCAAGTATGGCGTATTCATCAACTCGGTGATCGACTTCATGATCGTGGCCATGGCCATCTTCGTGGCGATCAAGGCGATGAACAAGCTGAAGCGCGATGAGCCGGCCCCGGCTCCGGAGGCACCGCCGGCCGAGCCGGAAGATGTCAAGCTGCTGCGCGAGATCCGTGATTCGCTGAAGAAATAGTCATAGGCAACCCGCCAAAGCAGAGGGGCCCTGCGCGGGCCCCTCTGTCATTCGCCCGCCGGGGCCGGGGCGTCGCCCGCTGCCGGTAGCTCGGAGGGGTCGATGCGTTCCAGCCGGTAGCCGAAGTTGTAGGTGGGGGTCAGGCGGAAGCCGTTTTCGGGGCGCAGGTTGAGCTTGCTGCGAACCCGGCTGATGTGAGTATCCACGGTCCGCGTGGCCAGATCGGGGTTGCGGCCCCACACCGCTTCGAGCAGGTGCCCCCGGGACAGCAGGCGCCCGAGGTTGCGGAACAGGAAGGCGGCCAAGTCGAATTCCTTGTCGGTCATTTCGACAGCCACGCCGTCCACGTTGAGCGCCTTCTTGACCAGATCGAAGTGGTAGGGGCCTACCGTCAAGGTCTGGTTCGGGTTGCGGGGCTGGGCACGGCGAAGTACGGCCTCGATGCGTGACAGCAGCTCGATCCGGCGGGGAGGCTTGATGAGGTAGTCATCGGCGCCGGCGCTGAAGGCGTTGGCAATGTCCTCTTCGGAGTCCCGGGAGGTGATGAAGATGGCCGGAGTGTCGTTGCCGCGTTCAACCCGCAGCCAGCGCAGGACCTGCTCGCCCGTGAGGTCCGGGAGCACCCAGTCCACCAGGAACAGGTCGAAGCTCTCACGGCTGGCGACCCGCATCAGTTCGCGGGCCAGACCGAAGCCATGCACGTCATGTCCGACTTCCCGCAGCCAGCCCGTCAGGACTTCCATTTGGGCAGGATCGTCTTCGAGAATAGCGAATCGCACGCTGGTTTACCTTTAATCGAGAGTTATATGCACGCGGTGACGGAAATGGCCCGGGCCCGAAGCCGCAGCTCAGGCGTAGTCGCCCACATACGGGTTGCCTTCCCGTTCGGCGCCGAAAGTAGACATCGGTCCGTGACCAGGAATGAAGCTCACATCGTTGCCAAGGGGCCACAGTTTCTGGCGGATTGAGTTGACGAGCGCGGAGTGGTCGCCCCTCGGGAAGTCAGTGCGGCCGATCGAACCGGCGAAGAGCACATCCCCCACGACTGCCAGGCGCGCAGTGTTGCTGAAAAATACCACGTGGCCCGGCGTGTGCCCCGGGCAGTGGATCACGGAGAGGGACTCGTTGCCGACCTGGACCTGATCACCTTCGGCGAGCCAGCGATCGGGGGTAAAGGTCTCGACCTGCGGAAAACCGAACATCTTGCTCTGCT
Organism: Zoogloea dura; assembly: GCF_012927165.1. Taxonomy (GTDB): domain Bacteria; phylum Pseudomonadota; class Gammaproteobacteria; order Burkholderiales; family Rhodocyclaceae; genus Zoogloea; species Zoogloea dura. The sequence continues at coordinate 168,410 of NZ_JABBGA010000003.1, read as the reverse complement.
GGGGAAGTGCGTCGATCCAGAAGCTCTCCTCGCGCTCCGGGCCTTCGATAGGGACGCCAAGCTGGCGGGCCAGTCCGGCCGTGCCGCCGGCATGGTCGATGTGCCCGTGGGTGAGCAGGATGCGTTCGATGTCGACACCCAGTTCGTCCGCAGCCTTGAGGATGCGTTCGATGTTGCCCCCCGGATCGACGACCGCGGCCTTGCGGCTCTGGTCGCACCAGAGAATCGAACAGTTCTGTTCGAAGGGGGTGACGGGGACGATCTTGTACTTGAGCATGATGATCTTCTGAAGGCCTGACCGGCGTAGTGGTAGGGGAGAAACAACGACTAATTACGCCTCGGCGGCCCAATTATCAAGACCGGTGCCAGGAGTCCCTGCATGCGCTGCAGTTTAGCACGCCCCAAAATGGCCGCCATGCAAGCTGTTGTCTCCCAGAAGCCCTGGAGGCCGTCTTGAAACGCTTGTTTTCACTCATGGGGAGCACGCCCCGAACGGGGGCGCATGGGCAGGAAGACGCGTTCAGCGTGAATTGGGGGGCGAGTTGCGGGCTTCGGTCAGGGCAATGTAGCGGCTGCGGTCCTGCTCGTAGCGGTTGCGGATCGATTCGATATCCTTTCGCTTGGAGTCGATCACCAGGCTTTGGGTGGCAATCTCGCTGTCCACGTCGCGGATGGAGGCGGCCAGCGCGGCGGGCATGGCCCGCTTCTGGTAGAACTCGGCTTCGCGCAGCAGGCCGGCGCGCTTTTTCTGGAGTTGGGCCTGGATGACTTCGCCGCGCTTCAGTTCCGACTGCACGCCCTCGATGGCCCGGTCGCGGCGGGCATCGATGTCGGCCACGCTGGAATAGGTTTCGAGCAGGGACTGGTTGCGGCGCATCTCGGCGCGCTGGCGGGCGATCTCGGCGCGCCGCTCCCGCTCCTCGGCCTCCTTGCGTGCCATCTGCTCGGTTGTCAGGGGGGCCTCCACGACACGCCGGACGGTGCCCTGCGGGCTCATCTCCCGGTAGCTCTTGCCGAAGCACTGGGCCGGCAAGACATCACCACAAACTTGATGCCCGTTGTCCGTGCAGCAGTACACCGTTCCCCGCTGCGCCGTCTGGGCTGGGGTGGGAAGACTGACCAACAGTGCGCAAAGCAGGGCCAGGCGTCGCATGGTTTCAGAGGTCTCCGCTGACGCCGTAAGTTTCCCGGTAGCGCTCGACGGCCGGGAGATTGGCCTGCAGGGCCGGCGTGTCGCCCAGGAAGGCGATCAGATCGGTCAGGCTGGCCACGGCGAGGACAGGAATTCCGTAGGCCTCGCGGACCTCCTGGACGGCAGACAGGGTGCCGGTGCCGCGCTCCATGCGATCGAGGGCGATCACCACCGCCGAGGGGGTGGCGCCGTGGGCGCGGATGATCTCCACTGATTCGCGTACCGAGGTGCCGGCCGAGATCACGTCGTCGAGGATGGCGACCCGGCCGGCCAGCGGCGCGCCCACCAGGGTACCGCCTTCACCGTGGTCCTTGGCCTCCTTGCGGTTGAAGCAGAAGGGCAGGTTGTGGCCGTGTTCGGCCAGGCGCATGGCGGTACCGGCGACCAAGGGAATGCCCTTGTAGGCCGGACCGAACAGCATGTCGCAGGGAAGGCCTGCCGCCACCAGCGTGCGTGCATAGAACTCGCAGAGCTTGCCGAAGGAGTCACCGTCATTGAAAAGGCCGGCGTTGAAGAAGTAAGGGGACAGGCGACCTGCCTTGGTCACGAACTCCCCGAAGCGCAGGATCCCCTTTTCGCAGGAGAGGGCGATGAAATCACGGCTAAAATCCACGGCATTTCCCAATCAAAAAACAGGCCAAATTACCCAAAATGTTACGCGTCGTCACGGCCAATCTCAACGGCATCCGCTCGGCCAGCGTGAAAGGCTTCCTCATGTGGCTCGGCAATCAGCAGGCAGATGTGGTCTGCGTGCAGGAATTGAAGGCTCAGCTGGCGGACCTCAGCCCCGAAATGCGCGCGCCCGGCGACCTTGCCGGACACTTCCATTGCGCCCTCAAGAAAGGCTACAGCGGCGTAGGCATCTACACCCGCAGGCCGCCCGACCGGATCGTGGAGGGGCTTGGAAACGAGGAATTCGACGCCGAGGGGCGCTACCTCCAGGCCGATTTCGGAAATCTCTCCGTAGTGTCCCTGTATCTGCCCTCCGGTTCCAGTTCCGAGGAGCGCCAGGCTGCGAAGTTCCGTTTCATGGATATCTTCCTGCCTCATATGGCGGCCCTGCGCGACAGTGGCCGCGAGGTGATCATCTGTGGTGACTGGAACATCGCCCACCAGGCCATCGATCTCAAGAACTGGCGCTCCAACCAGAAGAACTCGGGCTTCCTGCCGGAAGAGCGGGCCTGGCTGTCGCGCCTGTTCGACGAGCAGGCCTGGGTGGACACCTATCGGCGCCTGCATCCCGAGGCCACCGACACCTGCTACACCTGGTGGTCGAATCGCGGCCAGGCCTGGGCCAAGAACGTGGGCTGGCGTCTCGACTACCAGATCGCCACGCCCGGCATCGGGAGCCGTGCCCAGCGGGCGGCTGTCTATAAGGACGAGCGCTTCAGCGATCATGCGCCGTTGACGGTCGACTACGACGTGTCCTGGTAAGGCAAGGCCCTGCCGGTGGCGCAGCCCGTGATGGTCATGGGCTGCGCCATTCTTGATCTGCTGCCTGCCAGGTACGGTGCGTTCGATAGTTATGTTTAATAGTAATTCTTTAATCAATCAATTTCTAGAATAAATCCACCATCCGTAAGATGGTCTCCATCGAATCCAAGCGATCGAGACAACCCTTAAAGGAGATCATCATCATGGCAAACCCCTTCCACGATCCCGCCTCGGCCACCATCCAGAACCTCGAAGCCGCTTTCGCCGGCGAGGCCATGGCCCACATCAAGTACCGCTACTTCGCCAAGCTCAGCCGCGAGATGGGCGACGAGGAGACGGCACGGGCTTTCGAAGCCACCGCCGACCAGGAGGTGATGCACGCCTTCGGTCACCTCGACCTGCTCTACCCCAAGGCCAGCATGAGCCCGGCCCGCGCCTTGCAGTTCGCCATCGAGGGTGAGACCTACGAGTACACCGAGATGTACCCGTCCTTCCGCCACGCTGCGGTGGAAGAAGGCAACCACGCCGCAGTGCAAGAAATCGACGAGCAGATCGAAGAGTCCAGGGAGCACGCGGCCCAGTTCAAGGCCGTACTCGAGAAGGCCGCCAAGCGTTTTGCGGCCCTCGCCAAGGTTGAAGAGCGACATGCCGCCCACTACCAGGCAGCCCTCGACAAGATCGCCGGCTGAGCCCGTCCCGACCCGACATCCAGACATAAAGGAACCAAGATCATGAAAACCTTCCAGTGCATCGTATGCGGCTTCATCTACGACGAGGCTGCCGGCCTCCCCGAGGAGGGGCTTGCCCCCGGCACCCGCTGGGCCGACATCCCTGACGACTGGGCCTGTCCGGATTGCGGTGTGGCCAAGTCCGATTTCGAGATGGTCGAGATCTGAGGACGTCATGACCGCTCCCATCCTGATCCTCGGTACCGGCCTCGCGGGCTACAACCTGGCCCGCGAGATCCGCAAGCTCGACAAGAGCGTGCCCCTCGTGCTGGTCAGCCGCGATGACGCGCCCTTCTATTCCAAGCCGATGCTGTCCAACGCCCTGGCGAGCGGCAAGAGCGCCGCCACGCTGGTGATGAAGACGGCCGAGCGCATGGCCGAGGAACTGGATGCCCGGATCCTGGCCCGGCGGCAGGTGACGGCCATCGACACCTCGGCCCGCCAGGTCAGCCTGCAGGATGGAGAAGTGCTGCCGTACCGGGACCTGGTGCTGGCCCTTGGCGCCGATCCGATCCGCCTGCCCCTGGATGGCGATGCGGCTCCGGAGGTCTTGTCGGTGAATGACCTGGACGACTTTGCGCGCTTCAGTGCCCGCCTCGATGGGGCCCGCCGGGTGGCCATCCTGGGGGGCGGCCTGATTGGTTGCGAGTTTGCCAACGACATGCTGGCCCGGGGGATCGAGCCGACCGTGTTCGACCCGGCGCCGTGGCCGCTCGGCCGCCTGCTGCCCGAGGAAGCAGGTGCGTACTTCCGGGCAGGGCTGGAGGCGGCGGGGGTGGTGTTCCGCATGGGCATTTCGGCCATCGGCGTGGATCGCCAGGGCGCCACCTACCGGCTGCGCCTGAGCGATGGCAGCGTGGCCGAGGCCGACCTGGTGCTGTCCGCGGTAGGCCTGCGCCCGCGCATCGGCCTGGCGGAGGCGGCCGCTATCCAGGTCGGGCGCGGCATCGTCACCGACCGTCACCTGGCCAGCAGTGCTGCGGGTGTGTCTGCGATCGGCGATTGTGCCGAAGTGGTGGGGTTGAGCCTGCCCTTCGTGATGCCCATCATGCAGCAGGTGCGGGCCCTGGCGAAAACCCTCACCGGTACGCCGACCGCGGTGAGCTACCCGGCCATGCCGGTACTGGTCAAGACGCCGGCCCTGCCGACAGTGGCGGCGCCTCCTCCGGCCGGGCTGGCCGGTGAATGGGTGCTGACGCACCCGGAGGGCGGGCTGGAGGCCCTGTTCCTGACGCCTGATGGCAGCCCGGCCGGCTTCGCCCTGCTGGGTGCCGCGACCAGCCGCAAGCAGGTGCTGGCCGCCAGTCTGCCGGCCTGGTTGTAGACCGGTGCTATCAGGGCGCGGGGGTGGGATCCGCAACCTGGGCGCCTGAAGCGCCGGATCCGGCGGCGGCCTAGCTTTCCGGCGCCGCGTCCTGGCGTCGCTGATCCACCCGCATCGCCATGTCGAGCATTGCGTTCCGTGAGTGGAGCGCAGCGTCGAGCATGGTCTGGACCACTTCGCTCATGGCCAGCAGATTGGCGGCAGGCTTGCCGGATGCCGGCACCGGAGGTGCCGCCTGGAGCAGGCTTGTCAGTTCTTTCTGATTTTCTGCAACAACTTCGTTGAAATCACCGGCGTAGCCGACGATCTGGTTGACCAGTTGCTGAGTCGCAGCCGACTGTGCCTCCTGCCAGTTTTCAAGGTTGCGTGCCCGGGCCAGAGCCTGGACCGACGACATGTTGCTTTCCATCAGCGACTGGGTGGCCCGGATGTTCAGGGCCACCAGGCGCTGGGCGGCGACGAAGGCGCCGAGGTAGAGTGAGGACACCGCGTCGAGGTTGTCCTTGCCCGGGTTGGCGAGCATCGATTCGAGAGTGATCATGGCGTCTGCCTTCTCCATTGGGCGGTGACCAAGGTCCAACCTTAGTCCCGCCAGGGCCCACCGCCATTGCGCGACATCAAGTTTGCGCGCCGGGTGGTGGTGGCGGCCCGATTTCAACCCAGGAACATGCGGTAGGCCGGGTTGCCTGTTTCATCCACATACTCATAACCCAGCCGTCCGAGGAAATCCTGGAAGGCTTCCCGGTCCTGGGGTGGCACCTGCATGCCCACCAGCACGCGACCAAAGTCGGCGCCGTGGTTGCGATAGTGGAACAGGCTGATGTTCCAGTCCGAACGCAGGGTGTCGAGGAAGTTGAGCAGGGCGCCCGGACGCTCCGGGAAGATGAAGCGGTAGAGCACTTCGTTCTCCGCCTGGGGCGCGTGGCCGCCGACCATGTAGCGGATGTGGCTCTTGGCCATCTCGTCGTCGGTGAGGTCCAGGCAGGGCAGCTCGTGGCGCTGCAGCAGCTCGGTGATGCGCCCGCCTTCGGCCCGGTTGTGCACGCTGACGCCGACGAAGATGTGGGCCTTCTGGCGGTCCGCGTAGCGGTAGTTGAACTCGGTGATGTTGCGGTTGCCGAGCAGGTTGCAGAACTTCTTGAAGGAGCCCGGCTTCTCCGGGATGGTCACGGCCAGCACGGCTTCGCGCTGCTCGCCCACTTCGGCCCTTTCGGCCACGAAGCGCAGGCGGTCGAAGTTCATGTTGGCACCGGAGGCCACCGCCACCAGGGTCTTGTCCTTCAGGTTGTGGCGCTTGGCGTATTCCTTGGCGCCGGCCACGGCCAGGGCGCCGGCGGGCTCGAGGATGGAGCGGGTGTCCTCGAAGACGTCCTTGATGGCTGCGCAGATGGCGTCGTTATCCACCACCACCATTTCGTCCACGTATTCCTGGCACAGGCGGAAGGTCTCCTCGCCCACCAGCTTGACCGCGGCGCCGTCGGCAAACAGGCCCACGGTGGCCAGTTCGATGCGCTTGCCGGCAGCCAGCGACTGGGTCATGGCGTTGGCGTCCACGGTTTCCACCCCGATCACCTTGATCTCCGGGCGCACCCGCTTGATGTAGGCGGCCACGCCGGCCAGCAGGCCACCGCCACCGACGCAGCAGAACACCGCGTGGATGGGCTTGGAGTGCTGGCGCAGGATCTCCATGGCAATGGTGCCCTGGCCGGCGATCACTTCCACGTCGTCGTAGGGGTGCACGAAGGTGAGCTTCTCGGCCTTCTCGAGTTCCTTGGCGTGGCCGTAGGAGTCGGAATAGCTCTCGCCGGCCAGCACCACCTCGCCACCGTGGCGCTTGACCGCGTCGATCTTGATCGCCGGCGTGGTGGTGGGCATCACGATCACGGCGCGGGCGCCGAGCTTCTTCGCCGACAGGGCGACGCCCTGGGCGTGGTTGCCGGCGGAGGCGCAGATCACGCCGCGCTTGAGGGCCGCCGGGCTGAGGCTGGCCATCTTGTTGTAGGCGCCGCGCAGCTTGAAGCTGAACACGGGCTGCATGTCCTCGCGCTTGAAGTAAATCGTGTTGTGGATGCGCGCCGACAGGTTCGGAGCCAGGTCGAGGGGCGTTTCGATCGCCGCGTCGTAGACCTGGGCAGTGAGGATCTTCTGGAGATAGTCGGGGTGCTGCGCGCTCATGGCTGAACCTGTGCTTTTCGGCTGGGGAAGTGCTTGAGGGTAGCAGCCGGAGCGTTCGCACTGCAACATAGGCGCTTTTTTCACCGAGGAATCCAAGATGAGTGAAATCCTGCGTGCCGGTACGACACCGCGCTATTCCGACTACACCGTCCATAACGGCGTGGTGTATTGCGTCGAGGTGCCGCCCGACGCCACTGCCGGCATCACGGCCCAGACGGCAGCCATGCTGGCCAGCGTGGAGACCTTGCTGCTCAATGCGGGTAGCAGCAAGGACCGCATGCTGCTCGCAACCCTCTACCTGACTGACATCAGCGACTATGATGCAGTGAATGCCGTATGGGATGCCTGGGTGCCCCCCGGCACGGCGCCGACGCGGGCCTGTGTGCAGGTGGCCGCGCTGGCGCATCCGGGCTGGCGGGTCGAGATTGCCGTGCAGGCGGCCTGCCTTCCCTGACAGGAGCCGGGATCCTGCGGCGTGTCCTGATCGAATTGCCCGGAGCGCCGGGCGTTTTCGCAATGATCCGGCCGCCGGCCGATTGCTCAAGGGAGAAGTCCATGTCCTGCCTGTCACGTCTGTCCCGCGGCCTTGTCGGCCTGTGCCTGTCTGCTGGCGCCATGGCGGCCCATGCAGGTTATTCGAGCCTGACCTTCTTCGGGGACAGCCTGTCCGACACGGGCAATCTCTTCATCGCCAGCGGGGGCAGCTTCCCGCCACCACCCTATTTCGACGGACGGCGTTCCGACGGGCCCGTGTGGGTGGAATACCTGGCCCAGGGGCTGGGCATGCCTTCGGCCGCCGCGCCATTCCAGGTCGGCGGCAGCAACTACGCCTTCATCGGCGCCCAGACCGGGCTGGATGGCTACGGGGGGCTGACCAATGTCGGGCTGCAGGCACAGGCTCTCGGTTTCTGGGCGGGGGTCAGCGGTGGCGTCGCCGACCCCAATGGTCTGTACGTGATCGGGATCGGCGCCAATGACCTGTTCTCGGTTGTCGAAGGCAACAGTGGCATGGGTCTGCCTGACATCCAGGGGCGGGAGGCCGCCGCCGACAGTGCCCTCGACAATCTGATGGTCAGCCTCGGTTTCCTGGCGGCGAAGGGAGCGAAGAGCTTCCTGGTGGCCAATGTCCCGGACCTCGCCACGACGCCCGAAGCATTGGCGCTGGGCACGTCTGCCGCCTATGCGCAGACCACTGACTACTTCAACACCGGACTGGCCCTGCGTCTGGCGGCATTCCGTAATTCCTTTGCAGTAGGGGTGACCGAGCTCGATTTCTATGGCATCTCCCAGGCGGTGACGCAGGATGGCCTGAATGGTGGCCTCCGCTACGGTCTGGGCAACGTGCTGGTGCCGTGCCTGCAGCCTGGCGCGCCGGCCTGCAGCGACTCCATGTACGCCGACGGCGTGCACCCGACCACCGCGATGCATGCCATCGTCGGCCAGGTTGCGCTGTCGCAGGTTCCCGAGCCCGAGAGTGCCCTGCTCGTGCTGTCCGTGCTGTCCATGCTGCCGCTCCTGCGGCGCCGGAAATAGTCGTTTTCTCTCCGGGAGGCATGGCCTCCCGCCGCCTGCTACCCGTCCCGTACGCCGCCTGACGGGCGTCTGCCGCCCGCCCGGGCAGGTTGAACCCTGCCCCCCGTTCCGGGTCAACAGCCTTGCCTCCCTCCTCCGCTGAGAACCCCCTGCAGCCGTAAGGCTTTGTTTCCGGAGACAGAAGGCGGGTCCGTCCGCTAAAATGTCCCGTTCTCTGCTGTCAGAACCCAGGTACCCCGATGACCCAGCGCCTGCGTGAAATTCCCTATAACTACACTTCGTTCTCCGACCGGGAGATCGTCATCCGCCTGCTTGGCGCCGATGCGTGGCACACCCTCGACGCCCTGCGTTCCGAGCGTGTCACCGGCCGCTCCGCGCGGATGCTCTACGAGGTGCTGGGGGACGTCTGGGTGGTCCAGCGCAACCCCTACCTGCAGGACGACCTGCTGGCCAACCGCGATCGTCTCGGTGCTTTGATCGGCGCCCTGCGCCACCGCCTGTCCGAGGTCGAGAAGCGCCGCGAGGAAGCCAGCGGCGAGGATCCCGAGCGCAGCACCAAGGTGGCCAGCCTGGTGGTGGCCGCCAATGCGGCGGTGGACCGTTTCGCCCGCCTCTTCGACGAGACCGGCGAACTGCGCAAGCGCGTGCTGCGCGAGCTGGCCCGCCATACCCGCAAGGACAACATCTGTTTCGACGGTCACGCCCGGGTTTCCCACGTGACCGATGCCACCGACTGGCGCGTCGAATATCCCTTCGTGGTCCTCTACCCGGACACCGAGGAAGAGATGGCGCCGCTGGTGAAGAGCTGCATCGAGCTCGGGCTGACCATCATCCCGCGCGGCGGCGGCACCGGCTACACCGGCGGCGCCGTGCCCTTGGACGCGAAGTCGGTGGTCATCAACACCGAAAAGCTGATTGACCTGGGCCCGGTCGAGGAGGTCGTGCTGCCTGGCCTCAACGGCCCGATGTCCGCTCCCTACGCCACCATCCGTACCGGAGCCGGTGTGGTCACCGAGCGCGTCTCCGAAGCCGCCTCGGCGGCCGGCCGCGTGTTTGCGGTGGACCCGACCTCGGCCAGCGCTTCCTGCATCGGCGGCAACATCGCCATGAACGCCGGCGGCAAGAAGGCCGTGCTGTGGGGCACCGCGCTGGACAACCTGGCCTGGTGGAAGATGGTCACGCCGGACGGCAACTGGCTCGAGGTGGAGCGCCTCGACCACAATTTCGGCAAGATCCACGAGCAGAAGACCGTGTCCTTCCGCCTCAAGCGCTTTGATGCGAAGGGCTACAAGTTCCTGTCCGAGGAAGTCCTCTCCATGCCGGGCGCAGCCTGCCGCAAGGACGGACTGGGCAAGGACGTGACCGACAAGTTCCTCGGTGGTGTGCCGGGGGTGCAGAAGGAAGGCACCGACGGCCTGATCGTGGCGTCGCGCTGGGTGCTGCACAAGATGCCGCCGGTCACCCGCACGGTCTGCCTGGAGTTCTTCGGCCAGGTGCGCGAAGCGGTGCCGGCCATCGTCGAGATCACCGACTACTTCAAGCCGGGTGGTGCCGGCAACGCCGCCGGCGTGCTGCTGGCCGGCCTGGAGCACCTGGACGAGCGCTACGTCAAGGCGGTGGGCTACACCACCAAGGCCAAGCGCCACGGGCGGCCCAAGATGGTGCTGATCGGCGACATCGTCGGCCACGACGAAGCCGCGGTGATGACCGCCGCCTCCGAGGTCATCCGCATGACCAACACCCGCGGCGCCGAAGGCTTCATCGCGGTCAGCCCCGAGCAGCGCAAGAAGTTCTGGCTCGACCGCTCGCGCACCGCCGCCATCTCCCGTCACACCAACGCCTTCAAGGTAAACGAGGACGTGGTGATCCCGCTGCCGCGGATGGGCGACTACTGCGACGGCATTGAGCGCATCAACATCGAACTGTCCACCCAGAACAAGCTGGCCCTGTGCGACGCCCTGATTGAGCGCCTGCAGGGTGAGCTGCCGCTGGATACCGGCGACGCCACCATCTCCCGCGACGAACTGATTGGCGAGCGCCGCAAGGACGCGCTGGATTACGTGGCCAGCGTGCGCCGCCGCTGGCAGTGGCTGCTCGACAACCTCGACATGCCCTTGGCCGAGGCCGAACCCCACTTCGCAGAGTATGGCGTGGTGGCCGGAGAGCTCTCCAACCGGGCCGCCAATCCGCGCCTGTTCCACCGCCTGCAGGACTACTCCGTGCGTACCGGCTGGAAGACCGAGCTCAAGCCGCGCCTCGACAAGATCTTCGACGGCCAGCTGTTCGGGCCGCTGCGCGACGAGATCAAGAAGCTGCACAAGCAGGTGCTGCGCGGCCGCGTCTTCGTGGCCCTGCACATGCACGCCGGCGATGGCAACGTGCACACCAACATCCCGGTCAACTCCGACAACTACGAGATGTTGCAGACGGCCAACCGCGCCGTGGACCGCATCATGGAGCTGGCCCGCTCGCTCGACGGCGTGATCTCCGGCGAGCACGGCATCGGCATCACCAAGCTGGACTATCTCACCGACGCCGAGATGGCCAACTTCTGGGACTACAAGAAAAGGGTGGACCCGGAAGGCCGCTTCAACCGCGGCAAGCTGCTGCGCGGCGGCAACCTCGACAACGCCTACACCCCCAGCTTCAACCTGATGGGCCATGAGTCCCTGATCATGGAGCAGACCGCCATCGGCGAGATCTCCCATGACATCAAGGACTGCCTGCGCTGCGGCAAGTGCAAGCCGGTGTGCTCCACCCACGTGCCCCGCGCCAACCTGCTCTACAGCCCGCGCAACAAGATCCTCAGCACCTCGCTGCTGATCGAGGCCTTCCTGTACGAGGAGCAGACCCGCCGCGGCGTGTCGCTGGCCCACTGGGCCGAGTTCGAGGACGTGGCCGACCACTGCACGGTCTGCCACAAGTGCGAGAAGCCCTGCCCGGTGGACATCGACTTCGGCGACGTGTCGATCAAGATGCGCAACCTGCTGCGGGAGCAAGGCAAGAAGTCCTTCAACCCGGGCAAGGCCGCCGCCATGGCCTTCCTCACCGCCAAGGACCCGGCCACCATCAAGGCCATCCGCACCGGCATGATCGAGTGGGGCTACAAGGCCCAGCGCCTGGGGCACCGCATCGGCAAGTCGCTGGGCCTGATCCAGAACCAAGTCCAGCATCCGCCCGCCACCCTCGGCAAGCCGACGATCAAGGCCCAGGTGATCCACTTCATCAACAAGCCCATGCCGGGCGGCCTGCCCAAGCGCACCTCGCGGGCCCTGCTCGACATCGAGGATGACACCATCGTCCCGGTGATCCGCAATCCGCAGGTCAAGCGCGACGAGTCCGAGGCAGTGTTCTACTTCCCCGGCTGCGGTTCCGAGCGCCTGTTCAGCCAGGTCGGCCTGGCCACCCAGGCCATGCTCTACCAGGTCGGCGCCACCACCGTGCTGCCGCCGGGCTACCTGTGCTGCGGCTATCCGCAGACCTCGGCCGGCGAGGAGGACAAGGGCCAGCAGATCACCACCGACAACCGGGTGCTCTTCCACCGGGTCGCCAACACGCTCAATTACCTCGACATCAAGACGGTGATCGTGTCCTGCGGCACCTGCATGGATCAGCTGATGAAGTACCAGTTCGAGAAGATCTTCCCGGGCTGCCGGCTGCTGGACATCCATGAGTACCTGATGGAGAAGGGCCTCAAGCTGGAAGGCATCACCGGTACACGCTACATGTACCACGAGCCCTGCCATACCCCGATGAAGGTCCATTCCGGCATCAAGGTGGCCAACGAGCTGATGGGTACGCGGGTTGATCTGAGTGACCGATGCTGCGGCGAATCCGGCACCCTGGCGGTGTCCCGCCCGGACATCTCCACCCAGGTCCGCTTCCGCAAGCAGGAGGAGATCGAGAAGGGGGCCGAGCTGTTGCGCGGTGCCGACGCCGCCACCCCGGTGACCATCCTCACCTCCTGCCCGAGCTGCCTGCAGGGCCTGTCCCGTTACACCAACGATGCCAACGTGGGCGCGGACTACATCGTCGTCGAGATGGCCAAGCACCTCCTTGGCGACAACTGGATGGCCGACTACGTGAGCAAGGCCAACAGCGGCGGCATCGAGCGCGTGCTGCTGTAAGTCCGCCCAGCCCGCCGGCTTTGCGCTCTGGCGGGGGCTTCAGGCCTTGGAATGAAATACCCCTTCCTTGATTTCTGTATTGACAGAAACAAAGGAAGGGGTAAAGTAACGGTCATGGAACTGAAACCGATAGCCGAGCGTTTTGTGCTCCATTGGGGTGAGATGGGATCACGTTGGGGGGTCAATCGGACCGTAGCCCAGATCCACGCCCTTCTCTATCTGGCCGGTCGGCCGATGGATGCGGAAGAGATCACCAGCACGCTGGGGGTGGCCCGATCCAATGTGAGCAACAGCCTCAAGGAACTCCAGTCCTGGAATCTGGTGCGGATCATCCATCTCAAGGGCGATCGCCGCGACCATTTCGAGACGTCCACCGATGTGTGGGAGTTGTTCAAGCTGATCGTTGCAGGGCGCCGTCAGCGGGAGATCGACCCGACGGTGGTTGCCCTCCGGGAGTGCCTGGACAACCCGGTCATCGAGGAAGAGCACGAAGGTACGCGGCAGCGGATCGAGGAGACCCTGAAGTTCATCGAGATCATGGGCACCCTGGCTGACGAGATGCTCCGGTTGAAGCCGGAGACCTTGATGAAGACCTTGGGCGTCAGTGCCAGGATCAGTCAGGTGGTCCGCCGGAAACCCTGAAGGGACGGGCAGCATCGCCCGTTTTTTTTGGATATTAATTTCTGTTTTTACTGAAATTACTGTTTTAAAGAGAGGGCGCCATGAAAGTCAGCAAGCTGATGACCGGGATCTCCGTCCCGCCGCCTCTGGTGGGCTGCGACCTCGCCGGGGGAGGTCGATGAGAGTCCTGGTCTGCGGTGCTTCGGGCCTCATCGGCCAGGCCATTTGCGACCGGTTCACTCACGCCGGCCATCAGGTCATCAGGGGTGTCCGGCACCCGGTGGGGCCGGCGGACATCCTCATTGATTACGCCACGGACACGGACTGCTGGTGCTGGGCGGGCCGCCTGGAAGGCATCGATGTGGTCGTCAATGCAGTCGGAATCATCACCGAAAGTCCGTCGGCCCGCTTCGACGACATCCACCATCGAGCGCCGGCCGCCCTGTTCGCCGCCTGCCTCAGGGCCGGTGTGCGGCGGGTCATCCAGATTTCGGCCTTGGGCGCGGAGCGCGGCGACACGCCCTACTTCAGGAGCAAGCATGCGGCGGATCGCTTCCTGAGCGGGTTGCCGCTGGAGTGGCAGATCCTGCGTCCCTCCCTGGTCCATGGCCAGGCGGGTGGCTCTGCGGCCCTGTTCCGGATGCTGGCGAGTCTGCCTGTGATTCCCGTTCCCGACGTGGGGCAGGCCATTTTCCAACCGATCCACATCGACGATCTGGCCGAGGGCGTGTTGCGGGCTGCCCAGCCCACCGAGCCGGCCGGACAGCAGGTGGACATGGTGGGAGCATCGCCTGTGAGCTTTCGCGCCATGCTGGAGCACTACCGCCGGGCCATGGGGCTCGGTGAGGCGCTTTACCTGAAGGTCCCGGCACGGTTGATGGGGGGCGTGGCCAGACTGTCGGCGTGGCTACCCGGCGCGAGCTTGACGCCGGACACCTGGCGCATGCTCAGGGCTGGCAACGCCGGCTCAATGGCGGGCACCACCCGTCTGCTGGGTCACCCGCCGAGGCGCATCGAACAGTTCATGGCGCCAGCGGAAGCCGAACTCCTGGGGCTGCGCGCCCTTGCCGCCTGGCAGTCGGGCCTGTTGCGTCATGCGCTGGCCTGGGTCTGGATCGCGACGGCCTGGGTGAGCCTCATGGCCCATCCGGTGGCGGAAAGCCTGGCGCTCCTGGGGCGCGCCGGGATCTCGGGGTGGCCCGCGATACTGGCCCTCCATGCCGCGTCGGTGCTGGACCTGGCGATGGGGGTGGCATGCATCCGTTATCCCGGCCGCGCCCTCTGGGGCGCCCAGGCGGCACTGGTGATTGCCTACACGGGGATCATAGTCATGACCATGCCGGAGTTTCTGACGCACCCCTTCGGGCCGGTCCTGAAGAACCTGCCCATCCTGGCCATCCTCTTCATTCTGTCTGCGGAGCCGCGATCATGGACTATCTGACCCTCAAGACGATTCATGTCCTCTCCTCGGTGCTGTTGGTCGGCACCGGCTTCGGGACGGCCTTCTACCTGTTCTTCGCGAATCGATCCGGCTCCGTGGCAGCAATCGCCGTGGTCTCGCGTCTGGTGGTGAAGGCCGACTGGTGGTTCACCACGCCTGCCGTCGTCATTCAGCCCTTGACCGGGGCCTACCTGATCCACCTGGCCGGTTACCCCCTGGATGCCCTCTGGATCGTCGCCTCGATCGCGCTGTACGGGGTGGCTGGCCTCTGCTGGCTGCCGGTGGTGTGGTACCAGATCAGGATGGGGCGGATGGCCCTGGCCGCCCATGAGCAGGGAACGCCACTCCCCGGGCGCTACTGGCACTATGCGCGGCGCTGGGAGATGCTGGGTTATCCGGCATTCCTGGCCATGGTCATGGTGTACTTCTTGATGGTGGCGAAGCCGGTGTGACAGCACCGCCACCTGTCGACGCGGTCCGTCAGCATTAGCGGACCTCGCCGCTGCCGGAGTTGTGGAGCGCGCCCACGATGTGGATATTCCCTTCGTCTTCCAGGCCCTTGAGCATGGGACATCTCGTCACGGGTGTGCTCCAGGGGGAAGGCTGTCCGGAGCCGGCCTGTCCGCGGATGGGAAAACGCTTCGTGTTATCCTGCGGCCCCCGTTTTTCCGGTCGTGCATGGGTACGGCCGCCAGAACATGAGCGAAGACAATCTCACCCTCCCGGAGGCCGTGCCGGCCGACGCCGCCATCGATTCCGCTGCCGTGCCTGCGCCTGCCCGCCGCAAGGCGCCGGCCCGCAGTGCGCGCAAGACGCCGCCGGACGCAGCCTCTGCCGATGCCCTTCCGACGCCGGGCGAAGCCTCCGCCGCGGAGGTGACCGCGCCGGCCACCAAGCCTAAGGCCAAGCGAGCACCGCGCAAGCCCAAGGCGGTTGAGGCGGCCCCGCTGGATGTCGTCACCGCCGACCTGTTTGCGAGCGCGGAAGTGGCACTGCCGGCGCTCGAGGTGGCACCTGAGTTGCCCAATGCCGAGCCGGAAGCCATTCCCGAGGCTCCCGTTGCCGCGCCGGACGCGCCACCGCAACTCGATGCAGCGCAGGAGCCCGCAGCGCCGCTTGACGTTGCGCTCGCGGATGCCGGAGCGCTCGAGTCATCGCCGGAGGCTGAGGGCGACGACGAACCCGGTGCCGCGGACGAGGTGGTGGACGGGGCGGCCGATGAAGCCACCGTCGAGGCGCCCCGCCGCAAGCGCAAGCGTCGTCGCGGCCGTGGTGAGCGCAGTCCGGCGGCTGCGGGTGAGCAGGTCGAGATGCCCGGCCTCGGCGAGGTCGACGGGGATGCCGATGTCGAGCCTGTTTCCGGCGACGTACCTGGCGAGTCCCTTGCCAGCGTGATCGAGACCAGTGCGCCGGTCGAGGCGGCCAGCGAGCCGGAGCCCCTGCCGCCCCTCACCATCCTCAGCCTGGGGCTCGAGCAGCCTCCGGTGCTGTCTGCCGCAGCCCACGCCGCCTTGCGTTCGGCCCGCCTGATCCTCGGCAGCGCCGATGCCCTCGACCGCCTGCAGGACCTCGGGCTGGAGGCACCCCAACGCCTGTGCGCAGCGGACGCCGTGCACCTCGAGGTGCGCAGCGCCGGGCATGCGGGCAGCGTGCTGGTGGTGGTGGGCGATGCGGCCGGTGACGGTCCCGCGCCCGAGTTGCTGGCCGAGCTGGGGCCGGCCCATGTGCGTGTGCTGCCGGGTGTCGGCCGGGTCCAGGCGGCCTGTGCCGCACTGGGCGTGTCCGCCGAGATCGTCTCGGTGGTGGACCTGCGGCGGGCGCCGCTGGCGGCCTTGCGGGGCCAGTTGCGGGCCCATCGCCTGCTGGCGGTGCCGCTGGCTGATGCGGAGGCGCCCCGCGCCGTGGCCCGTCTCCTGCTCGACTGCGGCTTTGACCGCGCCCGTGTGTGGGTCTGCGAGTTCCCCGCGGCTGGCCTGCAGGCGCGTGCCTGGCTGGCCTCCGAGCTGGTGGAGCTGCGTGATCCGGTCGATGCCCGCGCGGTGCTGGTGATCGCCACCGGGCCCTCGTCCGGCGCCTTCAGCGAGCTGCCCGGCCTGTCCGACGCGGCCCTCGGCGAGGGTGCCCCGGCGGCCTTGCCGCTGGCGGCCCGCCTGCTGGCCCTGGCCTGGTTGCAACCCGCTGCCTGGGAGAGCGGCTGGGCCATCTCCGATGGCGAGGCCAGCCTCGCACTTGAATGGGCGCGCGCCGTGCCGACCGCCCGGGTGCGGGCCGTCGGCATCGAGCCGAACCTCCTCGGGGTCAGCCTGCAGGAGGCCGGCATCGGTGAAAACCTGGCCGCCACGCCTGCCGCTTCGCCCCTGCGCTGCCGTGAATGGCCGATGCCGGACGCCGTGTTCATCCGCGGCGCGGCGGGCCTGAGCGACTGGCTGGTCGCGGCCTGGGCCCGCCTGGCGCCGGGCGGCCGCCTGGTGGCAACGGCGGAAGATGACCAGGCTCGTACTGATCTGCTGGCCTTCTCCGCTGAGGTTCCGGCGGAAGCCTGGCAGGAAGTCAGCCTGGCCCGCGGTGAAACCGTGGCCGGCCGTCTGCGCTTTGCCCCTGGCGCGCCGGTTCGGCTGGCCCTGTGGCGCAAGCCGGCGCTATCCTGAACCTTTCTCCCTGGAGCGCCGACGTGCCAACACGGACCCTTCCCCGCGAACGCAACCCCGCCCGCCCCGGCTGGGTGTACCTGGTGGGCGCCGGCCCCGGCGACCCGGAACTGCTGACCCTGCGTGCCGCCCGATTGTTGATCGAGGCCGATGTGCTGGTCTATGACAACCTGGTCAGCCAGGAAGTCCTGGCTTGCGTGCCCGACGAGGTCGAGCGCATCTATGTAGGCAAGAAGGCATCCAATCATGCGCTGCCCCAGCACGGCATCAATGCCCTGCTGGTGGAGCAGGCGCAGCGCGGCAAGCGCGTGGTGCGCCTCAAGGGCGGTGACCCGTTCATCTTCGGCCGCGGCGGCGAAGAGGTCGAGGAGCTGGTGAAGGCCGGCGTGCCCTTCGAGGTCATCCCCGGTATCACCGCGGCCTCCGGTATTGGCGCCTACGCGGGCATCCCCCTGACCCACCGGGATTTCGCCCAGTCCTGCGTCTTTGTCACCGGCCACCTCAAGGATGGCAGCGTGGACCTGGACTGGGACATGCTCGCCCGGCCGCGCCAGACCCTGGTCTTCTACATGGGTATCACCCAGCTGGCCACCATCTGCGCGCGGCTGGTGGAGCACGGCCTGCCCGGTAGCACACCGGCTGCCGTGGTGCGCCGTGGCACCACCCGCGCCCAGCGGGTGGTCACCTCCGACCTCACCGGCCTGGCCGGGGCGGTCAAGGCGGCCGGCATCACGCCGCCGGCCCTCACCATCGTGGGTGAGGTGGTCAGCCTGCAGTCGCGCCTGGCCTGGTTCCACCCGGAAGAGGGGGACGCATGAGCGCCGCCCGGCCGCCCGAAGGCGATTGCACCGAAGCCCGCGAGGGCGGAGGTAATCCAGCCAGCGCCGCCCGGCCGCCCGAAGGTGGCCGCACCGAAGCCCGTGAGGGCGGAGGGAGTCCAGTGAGCGGGGCAGATCAGGCGGCCCTGTGCCCGGCCCTGTTCGTGGCGGCCCAGGCTTCCGGCCAGGGCAAGACCACCGTCACCGCCGCGCTGGCCCGCCTGCATGTGCGGCAGGGGCGGCGGGTCACGGTGTTCAAGTGCGGCCCGGATTTCCTCGACCCGCAGATCCATGCGGTGGCCAGCGGTGCGCCGGTTTACAACCTCGACCTGGGGATATGTGGTCCGGCCGATGCGGCCTGGCGGCTTCACCGCGCGGCGCAGCAGTCCGACCTGATCCTGGTCGAGGGGGTCATGGGCTTGTTTGACGGCAGTCCGTCGGGGGCCGACATTGCCCGCCGTTTCGGCATTCCGGTGATGGCGGTGATCGACGCCAAGGCGATGGCCCAGACTTTCGGCGCCCTGGTCCACGGGCTGGCGACCTGGCAGCCTGATCTGCCTTTCTCCGGCGTCCTGGCCAACCACGTGGGAAGCGAAGGCCATGCCCGCCTGCTGCAGGACAGCCTGCGGCCCGGCATCGCCTGGTATGGGGCGCTGCCCCGGGACGCGGATGCGGCGCTGCCTGAGCGCCACCTGGGCTTGCTGCAGGCCGCCGAGATCGCCGACCTGGATGCCCGCCTGGATCGCCTGGCCGACCACCTGGCCCGCACCGGCGCGGCGGATCTGCCGGCTGCCGTGGCTTTCCCGGCCATGCCCGCGCCTTCCACCGCGCCGCTGCTGCAGGGCCGCCGGGTGGCGATTGCCAGGGATGCGGCCTTCGGCTTCATCTACCCGGCCAACCTGGACACCTTGCAGGCGCTGGGCGCCGAGCTGAGCTTCTTCTCGCCCCTGGCAGGTGACGCCCTGCCGCAATGTGATGCCCTGTGGCTGCCTGGCGGATACCCGGAGCTGCACGCCGGCGCCCTGGCTGCCAATGCAGCCTGGCAGGCCGGCCTGAAGGCCCACCAGGCCGCCGGCAAGCCCTTGCTGGCGGAGTGCGGCGGCATGATGAGCCTGTTCGAGACCCTCACCGACCGGGACGGCAGCGTGCATCCCGGTGCCGGCCTGCTGCCCGGCCACACCCGCATGCAGACCCGCCTGGCCGCGCTCGGCACGCAGTTTGCCGAGCTGCCGGAGGGCCGCCTGACCGGCCACACCTTCCATTACTCCCGCAGCGAAACCCCGCTGGCCCCGATCGCCCGGGCCAGCACCCCGACTGGCCGCGAAGGCGAAGCCATCTACCGGCTCGGGCGGCTGACGGCGTCGTACGTGCATTTCTACTTTCCGTCGAATCCGGCGGCGACGGCTGCCCTGTTCGGCGGGGCCTTGTAGGGGCCTGTACAAGGGGCGGCTTCAGCCGCCCGCGATCCATCAAGCAGGCACGGCCCTTTGATCCGCGTCCGCGGGCAGCTGAACCCGTCCGTTCAGGGCGTCCACCACCAGTTCGGCCAGCACGCCCAGTCCGCGGTCGATCTCTTCTTCCGAGGCATGGCTGAAGTTCAGGCGCAGGGTGCCCAACTCGGGTTCGCCGGCGTAGAAGGCTTCGCCCGGCATGAAGGCCACGTTGCGCTCGATGGCCAGGGGCAGCAGGCTGCGGGTGTCGATGGGGTGGCGCAGGCGCAGCCAGAAGAACAGGCCGCCGGAGGGCGCCTGCCAGTCGGCCAGGCCGCCGAAGTGCTTGTCCAGGGCGGCGGCGAAGCAGTCGCGCTTGCGCTGGTAGAAGGCCACCAGTTTTTCCATGCGCGCACCTCGGCCGGCGGATTCCAGCTGCTGCAGCACCAGCCACTGGCTGAGGCGGTTGCTGTGCAGGTCGGCCGCCTGCTTGAGGCGCACCAGCAGGGTGAAGAACTCTTCCGAGGCGGTCATGAAGCCGAGGCGCAGGCCGGGGGCCAGGCTTTTCGAGAAGGAGCCCTGGTAGATCCACGGGCTGCCCTTCAGGTCGGCGCAGACGGGGCGCCTGCTCACCGTGTCGTAGGCCAGGTCCCGGTAGGGGTCGTCCTCGAACAGAGGCACGCCGGCTTCGCCGCAGGCGGCGGCCAGGCGCGCCCGCTCGGTGTCGCCGTAGCAGTGGCCGGTGGGGTTCTGGAAGGTCGGGATGGCGTAGGCAAAGGCCGGGCGCCCGTCACGGAGGGCGGCGGCACTCACGGTGGTGGAGCTGAAGGGCTGGAAGCGCGCGCCGAAGAAGCGGAACACCTGCAGGGCGGCCAGGTAGGTCGGCGATTCGACGGCCACCGGCGTGCCTGGGTCGATGAACAGCTTGCCGACCAGGTCGATACCCTGCTGGGAGCCGGACAGCACCAGCACGCGCTCGGGTGCGCAGTCCAGGCCGAGCCCGGCGAGCTCGTCGGCGATGCGCGCACGCAGGGCCGGGTCGCCTTCGCTCGGGCCGTATTGCAGCGCGTCGGTGGGGGAGGTGCCATCCAGGCGTGGAAAGGTCTCGGCCGCCGGCAGGCCGCCGGCAAAGGAGATCATGCCGGGCCGGCCTACCACTGCCAAAATCTCCCTAATCGGCGACGGGTGCAGGTCGTGCACCCGGGCGGACAAGGAAAGGGGCGGTCGGTCGGCGGTATGGGACGGCATGGGCTTCTCCTGATTGTGCAAAGCAGCATAAAAGTCAATAATATTGACCTATAAATCCTACCTGCCCATCCGGAATAAAGTCAACATGATTGACCTAAGTCGTCAGGCCAAGCTGCGTGAAGCCATCGAGCTCTTCTTTTTCGCCTACCGCGCCTTCACCGCGCCGCCGGACCGGATCCTGGCCGAGCGGGGGCTGGGGCGGGTCCATCACCGCATCCTGTATTTCGTGGCCCGCCAGCCAGGCACCACGGTGACCGAGCTGCTGGGGACACTGGGCGTGACCAAGCAGGCGCTCAATGCGCCGCTGCGACAATTGCAGGAGGCAGGGCTGGTGGTGGCGTCGGTGGGCGAACACGACCGGCGGATGCGGCGGCTGGAGCTGACCGGAGCCGGGGTGGCGCTGGAGGCGGAGCTCAGTGGCACCCAGCTGGCCATGCTGGCCGACGTCTTCGAGGCCGCGGGGGGAGAGGGCGGTGAAGGTGAGGCGGCCTGGCGGGCCGTGATGACCCGCCTGGCGGGGATGGGGCAGGAGGGCTGAGCCCGGCCAGGCGGTGCCCCCTCAGTGCCCTTTGAGCGCGTAGATGCCCGGTGCGTTGCGCCAGTAGCCCTTGTAATCCATGCCGCCACCGAACAGGAAGCGGTCGGCCACGTCCAGGCCGGTGAAGTCGGCACGCATGCCCGGGTAGGCCTTGCGGTCGTGGACCTTGTGGACCAGCACCGCCGAATGGACTTCGCGGGCGCCTTCTTCCTTGAGGAAAGCGATGATGGCGGCCAGGGTGTGGCCTTCGTCGAGGATGTCGTCGAGCACCAGCACCGTGCGGTCACGCAGGTCCTGGGTCGGGCGGACCCGCCAGTCGAGCAGGGTGCCCTGCAGGGCGTGGCCGTAGCGGGTGGCATGCAGGTAGGCCAGCTCGAGCGGGAAGGGCAGGCGCGGCAGCAGGCGGCCGGCGAGGATCAGGCCGCCGTTCATCACCACGTACACCAGCGGGTTCTTGTCCTGCAGACGCACCGTGATGTCGGCGGCCAGCTGGTTGAGTGCCGCATCCACCTCGGCCGGGGTGCACAGACAGTCGGCCTCTTCGCGGGCACGACGGATTTCTTCGAGATCGACGTTCATGGTGGTCAGTCGGAGAGTCAGGGAATCAGTGCGCGGACCCGCCGCACCAGTTGCCAGCCCACCCATGCGCGGCGGGCCCAGCGCAGGGTCGCGCGGGGGCGGACGACCAGCAGGAAGACGCCGAGCCCGGACAGCACCGGGGCGTTGTCGCGGGCCCAGCGCACGCCGTCACTCACCCGGTCGATGCCGTGCAGCAAGGGCGTGAAGGCCTGGGCATGATAGGCCAGAGCGTCGCGTTGTTCGGCGCTGCGGATCTGCAGGCGCTGCTTGCGCAGGGCCAGTTCGACCAGTTCGGGGTTCATTCGCGGGAGCGCAGGGCGTCCCGGTCCTGGGCGAGTTCGGCCAGGCTGGACGCAAACAGGCGGGAGCCGGCACGCATGCGGGTGGCCGCCCGGGTGGCTGCCCAGATGCCGGCCGCAAACAGGCCCACGGTGGCAAGACCCAGTGCCAACAGGCGTTGGCTGTCCCACAGCAGCACGGTCAGGAAGGCGAGCAGGAAGACCACGCCAAAACCGATGAAAAGCGCGGCGAGCACGGTGTCGAAGAGAAAGCCGCCTGCACGCAGCTTTTCTTCCTTGAGCTCGACGGCAAAGAGTTCCAGCCGGGTCTGGACGGTGGCCAGCCCGGAGTCGGCAAGCCCCCGGAGGGACTCGCCGAGGCGCGAGGGCGCAGGTTCGCTCATGGGGAGCGGGGCTTAGCGAC
This sequence comes from Zoogloea dura, assembly GCF_012927165.1. GTDB lineage: Bacteria > Pseudomonadota > Gammaproteobacteria > Burkholderiales > Rhodocyclaceae > Zoogloea > Zoogloea dura. The sequence goes on along the minus strand of NZ_JABBGA010000003.1, from coordinate 145,872 downwards.
GGTTGACCAGCAGCCCGAGCAGGAAGCCCACGCCAGCGGCCACGCCGACGGATTTCCAGGGGTTGTCATGGACGTAGTCGTCGGTGGCGCGGGCAGCTGCCTTGGTCTTCTGCACCACGGCGGCTTCCAGGTCCTGCAGCTTGTATTTGGCGGACACCAGCTTTTCGCTCAGGCGGCCACGTACGTCAGCCACCTTGTCGCCGGCCTGGCCAGCGGTGAGCTTGAGCAGCTCTTCGGTGTCGGCCACCACGGCCTTGAAATCGGAAACCAGTTTGTCCTTGGTAACTTGTGCGTCGCTCATGACGTTCTCCGTATGTTGTTCGGAATGGAAGGAAGGTGGGACGGGGCCGCTTGTCATGGCCCTCTATGATTCCTGACCTAGGCTAATCCCAATCGTTCCCCATGGCAAATGCGCGCGAACCCTCATTCTACGGCCACTGCCGGGCGTTTGCGGCCGCGCAGGCGCTCATTGAGGCGGGCGATCAGATCCTCCAGATCGTCCACGTAGGTATATACCGCCGGCACCACCAGCAGGCTCAGCAGGGTGGAGCTGATCAGGCCGCCGATCACCGCAATCGCCATCGGCGCGCGGAAGCTCGGGTCGGCGCCCAGGCCCATGGCGATGGGCAGCATGCCGGCGCCCATGGCGAGGGAGGTCATGACGATGGGGCGGGCCCGCTTGCGGCAGGCATCCACCAGGGCATCGAAGCGGTTCATCGGGGCGCCGCCGCGTCCGCGGCGGGCTTCGATGGCGTACTCGATGAGCAGGATGGAGTTCTTGGTCACCACGCCCATCAGCATCAGCAGGCCGATCAGGGACGGCATGGAGAAGCTGCTGCGGGTCGCCAGCAGGGCCACGAAGGCCCCACCGATGGCCAGCGGAAGGGCCGCCAGGATGGTCACCGGCTGGGTGAAGCCCTTGAACAGCAGGACCAGCACCATGTAGATGCACAGCACACCGATGCCCATGGCCAGCCCGAAGCTGCCGAACAGCTCCTGCATCATCTCCGCGTCGCCCGAGTCGGCCAGGCGCACGCCCGGCGGCAGGTTGCGCAGGGCCGGCAGGGCCAGGGCCTCGTTGTAGACCTCGCCCAGCTCGCGCTGGCCCAGTTCCACCTCGAGGATCACGTTGCGGCTGCGGTCCATCCGGTTGACTTGGGCCGGGCCGCTGTCGATGCGGATGTCGGCCACGTTGGCGAGCTGTACCGGGCCATGGCGGCCGGGCACGCTGAGGCGTCCGATGGCTTCCAGGTCGGCCCGCACGTCGTTGTTCAGCTTGACCCGGATCGGCACCTGGCGGCGTTCCAGGTTGAGCTTGGCGAGGCCCACGTCGTAGTCGCCGGCGGTGGCGATGCGCACGGTCTCACCGATGGACTCGGCGCTCACGCCCAGGTCGGCGGCGCGGGCGAAGTCCGGGCGCAGCACCACCTCGGGCCGCACCAGGCTGGCGCTGGAGGTGATGTTGCCGACGCCCTGCAGGGTGCGCAGGTCACGGGTGGCGGCCTGGGCGGCGGTGGCCAGGGCGGCCGGGTCGTCGCTCTTCAGCACCAGGATCATCTTGACCCCGGAATCGGCCGGGCCGACGGTGATGCGCATGCCGGGCAGTCTGGCCAGGCGTTCGCGCATCTCCACCTCCACGGCCTGCTGGTTGCGCGGCCGGGTGGTGCGGTGGCTGAGGGTTACGGTGAGCACGGCACGGCGTACCTCCGCTGCGGCGCCAGGGTTGAAGCCGTCGCCGGCGGCACCCCCGCCCACCGAGCTGAACACGGCCTTCACGTCGGGCATGTCACCGATGGCGGCGCGTGCCTGCTCGGCGGCGTCCCAGGTCTCGCGCAGGGTGCTGCCGGGGGGCAGCTCCACGTTCACCAGGGTCTGGGCCCGGTCGGCCGGCGGCACGAAGCCGGTGGGCAGCAGGGGGATCAGCATCACCGAGCCGACAAAGAAGGCGATGGCGCCGAGCAGGGTCACGAAGCGGTGGCGCAGGCACCACTGCATGCTGCGCATGTAGGCTCGCATCATGCGGCCCTCGGGCACCTCGCCGTGGGCCACCGGCTTGAGGAAGTAGGCGGCCATCATCGGGGTGAGCAGGCGCGCCACCACCAGGGAGGCGAGAATGGCCAGCACGGCGGTCCACCCGAACTGCTTGAAGAACTTGCCGGCGATGCCCGCCATGAAGGCGGTGGGCAGGAACACGGCGACCAGGGCGAAGGTGGTGGCGATCACCGCCAGGCCGATCTCGTCGGCCGCTTCCATGGCTGCCTGGACGGGCGTCTTGCCCATGCGCAGGTGGCGCGCGATGTTCTCGATCTCGACGATCGCATCGTCCACCAGGATGCCCACCACCAGGGCCATGGACAGCAGGGTCACGGTGTTGAGGGTGAAGCCGAACCAGTACATGCCGAGGAAGGTGGGGATCACCGACAGGGGCAGGGCCATCGCCGCCACCAGGGTGGAGCGCCAGTCGCGCAGGAACCACCAGACCACCAGCACGGCCAGCAGGGCGCCCTCGTAGAGCAGCTGCATGGAGCCGTCGAAGTTCTCCTGCACCGGCGCCACGTTGTCGTAGGCGTGCACGATGCGCAGCTCCGGGTGGGCGGCCTGCAGCTCGTCGATGGCCTTCTGCACGCCAGCTGCGACGGTGATCTCGCTGGCGCCCTTGGTGCGGGAGACCTCGAAGCCGACCACCTGCTTGCCGTCCAGCAGGGCCACCGAGCGGCGCTCGGCGGTGGTGTCGGTGATGCGGGCGATGCGCTCCAGGCGCACGCTGCGGCCGTCGGGCAGGGGCACGTCCATGGTCGCCAGGTCGGCTGCGCTGGCCACCGTGGCGATGGTCCGTACGGCTTGCTCGCCGCCGCCCACGTCGCCGCGGCCGCCGGGGGCTTCCAGCTGGGATCTGCGCAGCTGGCGGGACACGTCGGCGGCGCTCACACCGAGGGCCGCCATGCGGTCGGCGTCCAGTTCCACGCGGACCTCGCGCAGCAGGCCGCCCATGCGCTTGACCGCGCCGACGCCCTTCACGGCCAGCAGGCGCCGGGTGATGGTGTCATCCACCAGCCAGCTCAGGGCCTCCTCGTCGAGCGTGGGAGAGGTGAGCGTCCAGGCGCCGAGAGGCCGCCCGGCGGTGAGGATCTTGGCCACCACCGGCTCGCGCACGTCGGCCGGCAGGTCGGAGCGCACCCGGCTGACCGCGGCGCGGACTTCGGTCTCGGCCTCGTTGGCGTTCTTTTCCAGCTCGAACTCGATGGAGATCGTCACCTCCCCGTCGAGGATGGTGGTGTACATCTTCTTGATCTGGGCCAGGGTCGCGATGCTGTTTTCCAGCTTGCGCGCCACTTCGGTCTCCAGGGTGCCGGGGGCGGCGCCGGGCAGGCTGGCGCTGACCGTGACCACCGGCAGTTCGATGTCGGGGAAGTCCTGCACGCCGGACCCCCGGAAGGCCAGCAGGCCGGCCAGGGTCAGCAGGGCGAAGAGCAGGATCGCCGGGATGGGGTTGCGGATTGAGAGGGCGGAGAAGTTCATGGTGTGGCGCTCACTCGGCCTTGGCGGCCGGGCTGCCGGCCGTGGCGACCTGCACCAGATCGCCGTCGGCCAGGAAGCCGGCGCCGCTGGCCACCACCTGGGCCCCGGCCGGCAGGCGGGTGTTGATCCCGACCCGCTCGGCGTCCCGGTAGCCGACCTCCACCTTGGTCTGGGTCACGCGCCGGTCGGCGCCCACCAGGAAGATGAAATTGAAGCCGTCGCGCATGGCCACCGCCTGGCGCGGCAGGGTCAGGCCGCGGCCCTTGCCCAGGTCGAACTCGCCGCGGGCGAACATGCCGGCCTTGAGCGGCGCATCGGCACCGCTGCCGGCACTGGCGGGCAGATCCACGTAGACCAGGGCGTTGCGGGTCTGGCTGTCCACGGTGGGGGCGATGGTACGCACCACGCCGCTCACCTTGCCGCCGGAGGGGGCGGTGACGACGACCTTCTGGCCGACCTTGAGCCGGGCCAGCTCGGCGGCAGGCACCTCGCCCCGCCATTCGAGGCGGTACTGGCGGATCAAGCGGTACAGCTCCTGGCCCTGGGGCACCACCGCGCCGAGGGTGGCGACGGGGGCGCGGAAGGAGATCACACCGTCGTCGCTGGCCACCACCCGGGTGTGCCGGACGCGCAGCTCGGCGGCGTCTAGGCTGGCCCGGGCGGCTTTGACGCGGGCATCGGCGGCGGTCTCGGCGGTGAGGTATTGCTGCAACTGCTGCGGGCTGAGGGCGCCGGTGCCGTCCACGCTGCGGGCCCGGGCGGCATTGGCGCGGGCCTCGGCCAGGGTCGCCTCCGCTTCGGCCAGGCTGGCGCGGGCCTGGGCCTGCTCGGCGAGGGGGACTTCGGCGGCAAATTCGGCGAGCAGTTCGCCGCGCTTGACCCGGTCGCCCACGCTGGCCTTAACGGTGGTCAGGCGCAGGCCGCCGGATTCTGCGCCGAGGGAGGCTTCCTGCCAGGCGGCGACACTGCCGTTGGCGGCCAGGCGGCGATCCACCTCACGCTCTTCGGGGCCGACCACGGTGACCGTCAGGGCGGGCTTGGCGGGGGCGGCGGGCTCTGCCGGTTTGGCAGGCTGGGCCGGGGTGTCGCCGCCGGACGAGCAGGCGGCGAGCAGCAGCAGGGAGAGCAGGGCGGGCAGAAAGGTGCGGGGGGTGGTCATCGGGCAGCTCCGGGCAGGGCGGCTTGGGGAAGGTTGGCGGAAGTGTCGGTGTCGCTGGCGGCCCAGCCGCCGCCGGCCGCCCGGTACAGGGCGACCCAGGCGGAGGCGCGTTCCTGCTCCCAGCCCGACAGGCTGGTGTCGGCGGCGAGCAGGGTGCGGCGCGCGTCCTCCAGCTCCATCAGGCTGGCCAGGCCGGCGCGCTGGCGGGCTTCGGTGGCGGTGAAGGCTTCCCGGTAGCCGGCGGCGGCGCGACGCACGTCGGCCTCCCGCTGGCGGGCGGCGTCGAGGCGGATCAGGGCTTGCTCCACTTCGCTGACCGCATCGCGCAGTCTCTGGCGGTAGGCGGATTCTGCCGCGGCGTAGGTGGCCCGCGCGGATTCCACGTTGGCACCGATGCGGCCACCGTCGAAGACCGGCATCGAGAGCGTCGGCCCGAGCGACCAGGTGGTGGCTGACATGCGGTCGCCGTTGGTGTTGAGGCGCAGGGGCGTGATGAAGCCCGACAGGCTCAGGCGCGGATAGCGGGCGGCTCCAGCCACGCCGATGGCGGCATTGGCGGCCGCCAGGTCGCGTTCGGCGGCGGCCACATCGGGGCGCTGGGCGAGCAGGCGGGCCGGCAGGGTGTCCACGGTGAAGGCGGCGGGTTGCGGGAAGCGGCCGGCGGCCTTGGCGAGGCGTTGCCGCAGATCGGTTTCGTCGAGCGCGGTGAGGGCGACCAGGGCCTTGATCTGGCGATCGCGGCTGGCCTTGAGTTCGGTGAGGGTGGCTGCACCGTCGGCAGCGCTGGCGCGGGCCAGGGCGACCTGGGCCGGGGGGCTCAGCCCGGCCCGCCCGAGGGTGTCGATCAGGCGCGCGGTCTCGGCCCGGGAGGCCGCGTCGGCCTCGGCCTGGGCGACCCGGCGCTCCTGGTAGCGCAGCTGCAGGTAGGCGTCGGCAGTCTCGGCTGCCACCGACACCCGGGCGTCGTGCCAGCGCGCCTGGCTGGCGCCGAGGCGGGCATCGGCCTCCTCCTGCTGGCGGCCGATGCCGCCGAACAGGTCGATCTCCCAGTTGGCCATCAGCGAGGCCTGCCGGGTGGTCTGGAAGGTGGTGGGGGCGCCGAAAGTGAAGGCGGCCCGCTTGGCGGCGAGGCTGGCATCCAGGGTCGGCAGGCCAGCCACGCCGGCGGCCACGGCGGAAGCGCGGGCCTGGGCGATGCGGGCCCGGGCCTGGGCCAGGGTGGCGCTTTCGCGCTGGGCGGCGTTGATCAGATCGGGCAGCAGCGGATCATCCAGGCGGGCCCACCAGGTGCCCAACTCGCCGAGCTGGCCGTCGTGGGGCAGGGGTGCCTGCCAGCCTGGCGGTGCCTGGACTGCGGGGGCGGCGTAGTCGGGGCCGACCCTCGGCAACACGGAGCAGGCGGGCAGGCTGCCGAATACGACGAGGGTGGCGGCCAGGTGGAGGAGGTGGGCGGAGCGGGTCATCGGGAACTCCCGGTGTGGGTGCGGCGGTGGGTTTCGGCCGCGATCATGCCTTCCGCATACAGGGCGAGGCGGTCGGCGAGGGTGTCGATGTCGTCCGGTCGGGCCACCAGCTGGGGGCTGGTCTGCTCGACCAGATCCTGGGCAACGAAGAAGTGGATGGCCACACCCATCACGGCATGGGTCAGGCGGAGAGCGTCGGGGTCGGCGGCAGGCAGCGTCAGGGCATCCGCGACCAGACCGGCGAGAGCCCGGAAGAGCGCGGCCATGTCTTCCTCCATCTCGTTGCCGAGGACGCCGCTGGGCTCGACCAGCTCCCGGAAATGCAGGCGCATGAAGAGCCGCACCTGGTCGCCCTGCTTGAGGGGCTGCAGGAAGTTGCGGAAGAACACGCCCAGCGCCTCGGCCGGGGACAGGCCGGCGGCCCGGTGATCGGGCACGCAATCGCAGGCCAGCTGGATATCCGGTGCGTTGGTGGTATCGCAGCAGGACTCGCAGAAGGCCGCCCGGTAGAGGCCTGGCTTGTCGCCGAAGTAGTAGCTGATGGCGCCGAGGTTGACCCCCGCCTGGTCGGCGATCTCGCGCGTGGACGTCTTCTGGTACCCCTTCTCGGCGAAGAGACGCAGGGCCGTGTCGAGCAGGCGCTTGCGGGCCAGGGTGCCGTCGGCACGGACTGGCGTGTGGGAAGAGTTGTTGTTTGCCTGGGTGCTCATGAATACGGGATGCCATCCTTATGCGGTAAGGATCTAAGTCAGATGACTGAATTAAATTAGTCGGTTGACTTAATCCGGTCAATAGATTGCTACCCGAAATGGGGCGTCCTGGTCGAATGGACTAGGCCGTTCTTGCAACATTATGTGTATTGGATAGTCTGAATGGATATTCAGGTTATCTTCGCCGGTGTGGTTTGCTTTAATGTCAAATGCATTAAAGCCGTACGGCCCCACCTGCCTGGAGATCCGATCGATGCACCCTGCCGACCTCGCGACCGACCTGCCGAGCTGCTCCCGCTGGCGCAGGCTGACTGCCCGCATCCTGCTGGTGGTGTTCGGGTCGGGCTGCATCCTGCCGGGGGGCGCCTACGGCGCGCCCATCGCCGATCCCAACGGACCCATCGCCTTCCGCCCCGGAGTCGGACAGACCAGCACCGGTGTGCCGGCCATCGACATCACCCGGCCCAATGCGGCCGGGACGTCCTACAACCGCTTCCAGCGCTTCGATGTCGAGGCTGAAGGGGCGGTCCTCAACAACAGCACCCGTGGCGGTACCACTTTCCTTGGCGGCAGTGTCGAGGCCAACCCCAATCTCGCGGGGGGCGCGCCGGCCAGTGTGATCGTCAACGAGGTCGTGGCGCCCGGGGCCACCTCACGCCTGGCGGGTACGCTGGAGGTCTTCGGTGCGCCGGCCACCGTCATCGTGGCCAACCCCCATGGGGTGAGCTGCGCCGGCTGCGGCACCTTGAACAGCCCGCGCTTCATGCTCTCCACCGGTACGCCCGTCTGGCTGGGGGCTGGCGGCAGTCCGGTGCCCCTTGCCGAGGCGTCCGGGCTGGCCTTCGACGTGGCGGGTGGCGAGCTGAGCATTGAGGGGCGGGGGCTCGAAGGCACGGTCGGCAAGGTCGACCTGATCGCCGTGGGCATCCACCTGGATGGCCCCGTGCGGGCCCACTACCTTAACCCGGAGCTCGCCGGCATCAGCCTGCTGGCGGGGGCGGGGCGTGTGGCCGAGCAGGATGGCCAGTTCGACAACATCGCACCCGTCCAGGCGGGCCCGGCCGCGGCGCGGGCCTACGCTATCGACGGCACGGCCTTCGGGGCCATGAGCAGCAGCCAGATCCGCATCGTATCCACCGAGCAGGGGGCCGGGGTGCGGCTCGCCGGCCCTCTGCTGGCAGACAGCCGGGGCCTGCTGGCCCGGAGCGCCGGTGATCTGAGCCTGGGCGACCTGCATGCACAGCAGTCCATCACGCTGGATGCCGCCGGCAACCTCAGCCTCCAGGGCGCGACCGAGGCCGGTGGTGACCTCTCGGCGCGGGCCGGCGGCCAGCTGGCCCTGCAGGGCCCGGCCCGGGTTTCCGGCGACGCGAACCTGGTGGCGGGCGACACGCTGGATGTTGCAGCCCCCCTTGCTGCGGGTGGCAGCCTGAGCCTCGACGCGGACCGGGTGCGCCTGACGGCCGGCGTGGCGGCCACCGACACGCAGATCCGCGCCCGTGAGCTGAGCCTCGGCGACGGGCGGGGCGATTTCCAGGTCCAGGGCAACCTGGCACTGGCCGTGTCGGGTGACCTGGTGGCGCCGGGAGCAGTGACCGTCACAGGCAACACCCGGCTGGTCGCGGGTGCATCCGTCGGCTTTGGAGGCGATGTGAATGTCGGCGGCAAGCTCAGCGTGGACGCCGGCTCCGACATCCTGGCCGGCGGGCGGATCAGCGTGGGTGGCGGTGCGAGCCTGCAGGCCGGCGGGTCGGTGGACATCTCCGGTGCGGTCACGGCCGGTGCCCTCGACCTGGCCGCGGGCCGTGCCGTGTTTGGCGGTGACGTGGCCGTGCTGGGTGATGCCAGCATTGTTGCAGGCAGTGTCGCCTTGCCCCGGAAGGTCGAGGCCGGCGGCGACCTGCGCATCGAGACAGCGGGAGACCTGCTCAGCGAAGGGCGGGTGGTGGCCAATGGCGACCTGAACCTCGTCGCCGGCGGGCGCATGGCCCTTGCCGAGAGCGGTGCGGGAGGCCGGGTCGGCCTGGAGGCCCGCGGCGGCGCGCTAAGCCTGGGCAGCACGCTGGTGGCCGGCAGTGATGCAGCCTTGAGCGCCCGGGACGGCATCACGACCGCTGCGGTGTCCGCCGGCGGCAAGCTCGCACTGACCAGCAGGCAGGGTGGCGTTGTGAGCGGCGAGCTGCAGGCTGGTGGCGATGTGAGCATCACTGCGGCCCGCGACATACAGATCACAGGGCTGCTGCTGGGGGGCGGGGATGTAAGCCTGCAAGCGGCGCAGGCGCTGAAGCTGGACAGTGATGTGTCTGCCGGTGGCGGCGTGCGCTTGGCCGGTGCGCGTGTCTCGGCGCGGGACGTGGTCGCCGCAGGCCGGCTTGATGTCAGTGGTGGCAGCGTCTCCATGCGCAATGTTGGTGCGGGCGATGCGCTCACAGTTCAGGCCCGTACGGGTGTGGACATCGGCGGCGACCTCCTCGCCAACGGGCCGCTGAATGTCACGGTGAGTGATGGTGCGCTGTCGGTGGGCGGGGCTCTCGGGTCCAACGCAGCCCTCGACGCCGATGCGCGGGATGGCATCGTGGTGGCGGGTGCCGTGAAGGCCGGTGGCCCCGTGAGCCTTGCCAGCGGGCAGGGTGGCATCGACATCGGCGGCCCTCTGGCGGGCGCCGGCAGCGTCACCGCGGTGGCGCCGGGGATGATCCGTTTTGGGGGCGGTACGGGGCTGGCGGGCGATCTTGAGGTCCGTTCCACGGCGGGCCCGATCCGTTTCGATGGAGCCCTTGCGGTGGGCGGGGCGGCGACCCTGAGCGGCGCGCGGGGCCTCGTCCTCGGCGGGGACGCGTTCTTCTACGGCCCCCTGACCCTGGGCAGCTCGGATGGGCTGATCGCCCACTACGGGCTGCTGCATGCCAACACCGATTTCGTCCTGGATACCGCGGGCGTCTTTGTCAGCGAAGGGCGCCTCGAGAGCCTGGGCAGGGTCTCCATCCGGGCTGACCGCCTTGTCTTTGACGAGTCCCGGGCCGGCGGTGTCTTCGCCAATGGCGACATCAGCCTGGCGGCCCGTGAGTCCGTCCGGCTGGGGGCGCTGGGAGCGATCGTCGGCGGGGCTGGCGTGCGCATCGACAGTCCGCGTTTCGAGACGGACGGTGCGGTCCTCGCCACCGGAGGCACCCTCGGTTTCAGCGGCGGCACCCTCGCCAATACCGGCTTGCTGGCGGGTCAGACGCTGCGGGTGGATGGCCGCCTGACGAATGAGGCGACAGGACAGGTTTCTGCCGGCGGGGTCGAGGTGCTGGGCGCAACGGTCAATCGGGGCGGGATCGAGGGTGCCAGCATCGTACTGTCCGGTGGTCTCGACAATGCCGGAAGCGTGATCGGAGACCGGGTGGAGCTGGGCGGCGACCTGGTGAATAGCGGGAGCCTCGGCGGTGGCGTGCTGCGTATCGACGGTGGCCGGGTCAGCAATACCGGTCTGGTCGCCGCCGATTCGGCGGTCATCCACGGGGCGTCCCTGGCCAATAGCGGTGTGCTGTACGGGGGCAGCCTCGATCTGGATCTGAGCGGCGGTGTCAGCAACCATGGCGTCATCGAGTCCGCCGGCCTGCTGCGCCTGAACGCAGCTTCCGTGGAGAACCTGGGCAGCCTGAGGGCGGGCGGGTCTGCCAGCCTCCAGCTGGTCCAGGGGCTGTTCAACGACCAGGGCACGCTGTCCGCGACCGATGGACTCACCATTGTCAGCGGAGCATCGGTGATCAATCGCGGTGGTCTCATCGTGGCTGGCGGTGACCTCGGTGTCTCCAGTGCCCGTGACCTGGACAGCGATGGCCTCGTCGCGGCCAATGGCCGGCTGCGGCTCGAGGCAGGGCGCACGCTCAAGCTGGCCAGGGGTGGTGCCGGCAAGGATGCGACCCTGATCGCCCGCGAGGGCAGCGTCGGGGTGGGCAGCGAGTTTGTCGCGGGCGGAGACGCCGTACTGGATGGACGGGATGGCGTGTCCACCCAGGCCCTGGCGGCTGGGGGAAGTCTTGTCATACGCAGTGCCAGGGGCGGCGTGTCGTCGGCTACGCTGGTGGCGAACGACCCCATCCGCGTGGAGGCGGCAGCCGCCGTCTCGCTGGCCGGGCCGGTCGTCAGTGATGGCGATGTGAGCCTCTCAGGTCGCGGCATCACCGTCAGCGGAAACCTCGTGTCGGCAGGCAGGCTGAGCGTCGATGCGGGCAGCGATGCGCTCCTGCTCTCGGCGGAGGCACGGGCGGACGGAGACATCTTCCTCAGCGGAGGGCAGATCTCCGCCGCAGGCGTGCAGAGCGCTTCCCGGGTGAGCGTGCAGGCCGGATCCGCGGGTCTCGAGAATACCGGCAAGCTGATCGGCAACCGCGCCGTGGACGTGGTGTCCGGTGGTGGGGTGAGCCAGGAGGGCGTGCTTGCCAGCCTGGGGAAGGTCACGCTCGTGGCCGGGCAGGATGTCCGGCTGCTGGGTGATGTGGCGTCCGGGGACAGTTTGGACGTGCGCACCGGCGGCAACCTGGTCGCCGAGGGTGCTTGGCGTGCTGCCGGCACCGTGGACGTCCGCGCCGCTGCATCCCTCACGGCTGCCCGGGATGTGATGGCCGGCGGGGCGATCAGTCTTGCTTCGGAGAAAGGTGCTCTCCTCATTGGCGGGACTGTCGTGTCCAACGATGCCGTGACGCTCAAGTCGGGCGCCGACCTGTCCGTGGGGGGCTTGCAGGGTGGGCTGAACAATGCAGCAGCAGTGTCTGTCGACGCGGCCGGTGACATCACGGCAGGCCAGGTCCGGGCTGGTGGCGACTATCGGGTCCGCGGGGGTCGGGACTACCAGGTAGCCGGTGAGACCGTGGTGGTCGGCCAGCTCGATCTGGCTGCCGGGCGGGATGTGGTCCAGGCCGGTGCGGTGAGTGTCGGCGGGGATGCCCTGGTCCGGGCTGGTGGCGCCCTGACACAGGGAGACACGCGTGTCTTCGGTGCTGCAGCGCTGAGCAGTGGCGGTAGCCAGCGCTACACCGGAGAGCTGGTGGCAGGGGGGGGCCTGGCTCTCCAGGCCGGGGCCGGGGTGGAGGTGGCCGGCAGTGTGCTATCGCCGGCGCGGGTGGGCATCGAGGCGGGCACGGGAGCGCTCACGATTGCCGGTGACCTGCGCTCCGGTGGTGCCTTGAAGGTGGCCGCCGACCGGTTGGTGGGCGTGGGCGGGGAAACCCTTGCGGTGGGCGACGCCCAACTGGTCAGCCGCCAGGCGGATGTCCGCCTGGCGGGGCCTGTCACCGCAGTCGGGGCGCTTTCCCTCGCGGCGGCCGGTGACGTCCGGCTTGCCTCCGATGTGCTGGTGGGGGGCGCACTCGACGCTCGCGCCAGCACGGGTTCGGTGGTCTTCGCCGAGGCGCTGGAGGCCGGCGGCGCTGCATCTTTTGCAGCCGGCCAGGACCTCGTCTTCCTGGGTAACACCCGCTTCCACGGCCCCCTGTCCGCCAACAGCGTGGGCCGCAGCCTGGAGAGCCGCGGCAGCCTGCTGGTGGATGGAGACCTGCGCCTGGACATCGCGGGGGACTTCGTCAGTGAGGGGCTGCTGCAGAGTGTCGGAGGCATCCGGATCCGGGCTCGCAACATCCAGGCCAATCAGACAGGCAGTGGTGGGATGGTGGCCAATGGTGACATCGAGCTGTCCGCCCGCGAGCAGGGCAGTATCGGTGCCGGGGGATCGGTGTTGAGCAGCGGTGGTTCCGTGCTGCTGTCCGCCAACCGTTTCGAGAATGCCGGCGACGTGATTCCCGGTGGCGCCCGCTTCGTCTTTTCGGGGGGCAGCCTGGCCAACCTGGGGCGCATTACGGCCGGGCAGGTGGATATCGCGGGCAGTCTCGACAACCGGGGGACCCTCTACAGCGACGCGGTAGCGGTGAGCGGCTACACCACCAACAGCGGCACGCTGGCGGGTAGCACCCTCGCCTTCGACGGTGGGCTCCTCAATACCGGCAGGATTGCCGGTGTGGATGTGGCTGCAAGCGGCCTCATCAGCAACACCGGGGAGATCACCGGTGACCGGGTCAGGCTGTTGGGTCCTGATGTATACAACTATGGGGTGGTTTCCGCCGGGCATCTTGGCATCGAGACCGTTCAACTGGGCAACCTGGGCACGCTCAGCGCCGGTAGCCTGGATGCCTATGCGGCGGGGGTGTTCACCAACAGCGGCCGCGTGGTGGTGGAGGGCGATGCCCGCATCACCGCCGTGGGGGGCTTCGTCAACCAGGTGACCGAGTCGTCCCGCTGTGTGACGCCCGAAGTCTGCACGCCGTCGTCGGGCACTCCGCCGCCACGCGCACCCGATCCCGACAAGGATTTCCGTTTCGTGCAAAGCCCGGCCGTGCTGGCGGTGGGCGGGAGCTTAAGCCTGAGCGGCGGTGAGGTGGACAACCAGGGTGTCATCCAGGCGCGGCGCATCGACATCAACCTGGGCAACGCTGCTTTGAGCAATACCCGCAGCGAGAACGACGTCCTGACCGAAGGCAACTTCGGCTCCACGACGCCCACCATCAACACCGGGGTGATCGCGGCGGAAGATGGCATCACCATCACCGCGGGCTCCTTCGCCAATACGGGCGGGCGCCTTGCCACCGGTGGTGATCTGAACGTGAATGTCACGGGCCGTCTCACCTCAGTGGCAGGGGAACGGGAGGGCCTGGCTCCGGTGATGCAGGCCCGGGACGTGACGCTCAGGGGGGCCGAGGTGGTCACCGAGGGTCTGGTGCAGGCCCGCCGGGAGCTCACGGTGAATGCCCGCACGGGCAGCGTGACCAACCGGGCCACTCTCGTCGCCGATGACAGCCTCACCGTGAAGGCCGCCACGACGCTGGATAACAGCACGGGCGGCGCCCTGCTGGCCACCCGCTCGGTAAGCCTCCAGGCCGGCAACGGCATCCAGAACGCCGGCCTCATCTACGGCAATGGTGCCGCTGCCGAGCGGATCAGCATCGATGCTGGCAGCGGCGCCTTCAGCAATGCCGCCAGCGGCACCGTGCTGGCCGGATCCACGCTGGAGATCAAGGCGACAAGCTATTCCAACAGCGGCACGGTGGCGTCCCGGGGCGATGCCCGGCTGGATACCCCGTCCCTCGTCCTGCAGCCGGCCCGCAACCCGCTGGTGGCGCTTGGCACGCTGCGTCTCGACGTGGCGGGTCTTGAGGTGGGTGTGGGAGAGGTCTGGGTCAGTCCGGCTGTCAACACGGTGTGGAGTGGCGTGCTGGTCAATACCGGCAATGTGCTCCTCGGCGGCAATGCTTACGGTGTCGTCGATAACCTGGCCACCGGCAACCGGACGGTCGCCGGCGAGCCCAACCTGTCGAACGGCAGCTACCTTCTGCTTGGCATGCCGACCCTGGGTGGCGCCTACCTGGAGAGCCATTCCGATGTAGGCCAGCGTGCCAGCTTTGTGGTCAATGGCTACTTCGAGGGCAGCCTGCGCAACCAGGCCTCCGATGCCAAGGTAGCTGGCCGCTTCGACTACACCGCTGAGAATCTGCCCCAGACCTTGCTTTGGGCCAATGCTTCGGGCCAGACCGAGGCCACCGATGCCCTGAGCCTCGCCCGTCTCGATGCCACCGGGGGGCCCACCGCCATCACCCTCAGGAGTCCTGAGGCCGGTACCATCAAGGCCGATGCGCTGAGTCTGTCCGGTGTGGATCTCACCATTGTGGCCGGCGTCGACAGCTCGGCTGACCAGGCTGCGCTGGCCGCCGCCCGGGACAATCGGGTCCCGGCCTTGATGATGGCGGGAGTCCGTGGGCTTGTCGCAGGGCTGGGCCTGGCGCCCCAGGGCGACCCGGGTATCCACATCATGACGCCCTCGACCACGGCAGGGAGTGGCGCAGCAGTCGTGGCGCCTGGCCGCCCCTTGCAGGTCACGGCCGAGAGCATCACTCGCAGCATGCTCAGCGGCGCCGGCCTGGCTGATCTGTCCCGTACCGCCATAGCGGCCCGTGAAGCACCATCCGATGAGACCGGCGTGCTTGTCCCTGCCCAGCCCGGCAACAGCGCCTCCCCCCAGGCCTGGGTCAATGTGGATCCCGCCGCACCCCAGGTGCCGGCAGGTGGCGGCACCTCCAGCCCTACCCCCGATCCCACCCCCGGCCAGACCCTTCCTGCCACCGAAGCCGCCCGCTACGGCCTCGCCTTCCCCGATTGGGGCAGCTTCAGCACGCCTGCGGGCGGTCTCGCCGCCAACAACCTGGAGCTCGTGCTCTCCGGAAACCTCACCAACCGGGGTGTTCTGGAAGTCAGCGACCAGCTGCTGATCAAGTCGGAAGGCCGCATCGACAACTTCGGCGCCGCCATCAAGGCTGGCGGCGCCCTGGGCCTGTTCGGCGCCAGCCTCGACAACCGCAACGGCCGGATCGAAGCCGCCAGTCTCGCCCTGTCGGTCGATGGGGAACTGAACAACATCCGCGGCCAGATCCTCGTCGACAAGGATGCCGCGATCTATGCCGGGGGCGACCTGATCAACGACTCCGGCCGCATCGAAGCCGGCAGCCTTGCCGTGAGCGTAGCGGGCGACCTCTTCAACCGCACGCTTTACGCGGTCGACCAGAAGGACACGACGACCCGTAGTCACACCGACTACGACAGCTTCTTTGGCGCTACCACCACCACGGACAGCGACACCACGGTGGTCCAGCGCGCCGACCAGCGGGCCGGTATCCAGGCCCGTGATGGCGACCTGGATCTCAACGTCGGCAAGAACCTCACGTCGACCGGCGCCGACCTCAGCGCCAGCGGAGACCTCACCGGCCGGGTCGGCGGCAAGATCGACATCCAGGCCCTCAGCATCGAGAACAGCCGCACCCAGACCCACACGGTCGCCAATGAACGGACCTACACCTACAACAATGGAGAGACCGAAATCACCGGCCTCACCGCCAGTGGCAGCCAGGTCTCCACGCAGATCGAGCGTGACATCCAGCATCAGGACGCCCGGCTTCAGGCCGGTGGCAAGCTCGACCTGGAAAGCGGCGGCAGCACCTTCATCCTGGGCGCCGACCTCAAGTCCGGCGGCGAGACGCGCATCGTCGCCGGCGGCCACCTGGTCGTCGGGAGCGTCCAGAACAGCACGCACACCGAATCCCGCAAGGTCACCCAGACCGACGGCGCCGCTTTCCTTCCGGGCCTGGTCACCCGGAGCGGGGAGCAACTCAAGCTGACGCACCGCGACAGCGCGACGGGAGGGGTGTTGGAGTCTGGAGGAGTGCTCGCCATGGAAGCGCAGGGGAACATCAGTGTTTCCGGAGGCAAGCTCACTGGCGCGCATGGCGTAGATATTCGTTCAGCCCAGGAAATTAGCCTCGATACATTGCAGAGCCGCACGTTGGAGCAGCAGCAGGTTGGCCGCAGTGCGCTTGTTCGTGATGCTTCCAATAATCAGGGAGTTGAGATCGATGCAGGAGATGGCGAGTTGGTCATCGCAGGGGGCGGTGACGTAAAACTAGTCGGAGCTAATCTCAAGACTCAGGGGCGTGCTGTGCTGCTGGGTAGCAATGTGAGCATTGCTGCGGCGACCGACAGCATGGCTACTCTTACTGAGGAGCACCGTAAGCGCTATGACCATAAGAAGCTTACCTACGACGAAACTCTCTCCGGAGCGACACTTAGCGCCGAACAGGGGGTAATCATTGCTGCCTTCGGCGACAAAGAAGATCAAGGTGATATTTTGCTCAAAGGCGCCGTGGTCAATGGTGGGCAGGGGCAGACATCCCTTAGCGCGAAGCGAGATGTCCTTGTAGGTTCTGAGCATACGGAGCATAACAATTTCGAGGAAACCTACACGGCTAAGAGTGGCTTCTTGAGTAGCAAGAGTACCCACACCAAAGAGCAAGGACAAAGCAGTCTGGCTCAGGGCAGTGCCGTGCTTGGGGATACAGTTGTGCTGGATGCCGGGCGCGACATATCCATTATCGGCTCAGGCATGAATGAATTGAAAGATGACCAGGGCAACGTGCTCGTTGCCAATAGCGGTGTGGTCAGTTTGAACGGAACCGTGTTGCAAGCGAAGGGTGATGTATCTATCTTGGCGGACGCACACGATGCGAGCGGCAGTAGTTCTCGTCAGACCAGAAAGAGTGGCCTGTTCGCTGGCGGCGGCAAACTCACTTTGGGCTCAAGCGAAGTCAGTTCGATAAAGAGCCAGAGCAGTACCCAGGCTGTGGGCTCTACCATAGCCAGTCTGCAAGGCAGCGTGACCATTTCAGCTGGTGGTGCCTATAACCAGGTCGGTTCAGAAGTGCTGGCTCCTGTTGGTGATGTCAATGTCAATGCCAAGCGAATTGACGTGGTCGAAGCGCGGGAACTTGAGGCAACGCAGTTCGAGCTTCGGATGCGCCAAAGTGGAATCAGTCTTGGGGTCAGTAGTCCGGTCATAGAGGCAGCCCGTACCACTCAGCAAATGAGTCAAGTCATTTCACGTACTGATGACTCACGTACTCAGGCCCTGGCTGGCGCGGCAGCGCTACTGTCCAGCTACAGTGCTTACGGAACTGTCTCTGCGGGGCAGAGTCGTGCCAATGCAGGCCTCGCAGATCAGGTCGGTGGTGTACAAATTAACATCAGCCTCGGCACAAGCCGCAGCCAAGTGACCCAAAGTCAGAAATCCGACAGTGCGAGTAGCGCTCGCGTAGCCGCGGGGGGCAATGTAAGTCTCATTGCTACTGGCGGTGCGGCAGATAGCGACATAACTGTGCGAAGCTCAGAGGTCAGTGCGGGGCAGGTGCTACGGATCAAGGCCGATGACCAGATTTCGCTAGGGGCTGCTGCTGATACTCAGGAGGATCGTGGCAGCAGCAAGAGCAGCTCTGCCAGTGTCGGAGTGGGGATAAGTTGGGGAGGCGCGCAAAATGGAATCAGCTTTCAGGCCTCTGCCAGCCAAGCCAAGGGTAATAGCGAGGGCTCCAGCACGCGTTACATCAACACTCATGTCCGCGGCGGGCAGGAGGTTGAGTTGGATTCCGGTGGTAATACTGTCTTGAAGGGAGCTGTAGTTGAGGCGCCTCGCATTGTAGGAAATGTTGCCGGGGATCTGTCCGTCGAGAGTCTTCAAGATAGCGCAAGTTATTCAAGCCAGAACAGTAGTGCGGGTATCGGCGTCAGTGTATGTGTTCCTCCCATATGTGCAGGTGCGTCTACGGCCAGTGTGTCGTTGAGCAAGAGCCAGGTTACGAGCAACTATGTGAATGTGGGCGAGCAAAGTGCCATAAAGGCGGGGGACGATGGGTTTCAGATTCATGTCGGGGGCAATACCGACCTGAAAGGCGGGGCGATTGTTAGCACGGAAAAAGCCGTGCTTGACGAGAAGAATGTACTCGTCTCAGGGACCATTACAACGGGTGATCTTTCGAATCACTCCAGCGTTGAGGCAAGTAGCAGCGGAATTACGCTGAGTTCAGATATGTTCACCCAGGGCAAATATGGGCTGAGCAAGGGGCTGGTGATCAATGGCTTGAACCAGGCCTCCGAGGATAGAGCATCGGAAGGCGCCACCCGTGCTGTAGTGAGTGAAGCGCAAATCACCATTTCAGACTCTGCGGGGCAGCGCGCGTTGAGTGGTAAAAGTGTCGAACAGACGGTTAGCGAACTCAATCGGGATACTGGCGCCTCACAACAAAGTGTTCCAATGTATGACGGGCGTCGAGTGCTGACTGAAGTGGAGGATAGACGGGTCGCGCAGCAAGCAGCCATCAAGCAGTTTACGACCTTTACGGATGATGCCTATCGCGTGATGTTCAAAGAGCAGCCTCGATTCTATAAAGTTACTTGCCCTGCGGGTGAAAACTGCACTGCAAAGCCGGAGATGGTCAAAGCGGAACTGATCGTTGGCAAGCCCGAGGAGGTTCAGGCGGAACTTGCCAAGGCGAGTCCAGGCTCGGTGTTGGCCGTGAATGGCATTCTTAATCCCCTGGATAGGGCTAGCCAGTTGGCAATGCAGAATGCCGCGCCTGTTAATGGTCAAAAGCCATCAGAAGTATATTTGATGCACTACGTGCCTGCAAATACTGCTCTCGGTGAATTAATGATTGCGGGCTACGAGAAGACCCTAGCGCCGGTGGCAGGATATACCAATCAGGATTATGCCTATGCTGAGGGGCTGCGGGTGTTTGGTGGAAACGTAAGGTCAGGAAATGGAAGCTCTTCAGGGGGGGCTGTAAGTCTGGGGCATAGTAGAGGAACGATCGTGCAAATGAACGCGAATGCAATTCTTGCTGATCAGGGAGTCACTATTCCCAGTCTCTCCATGCAAGGTGTGGGAGGGGCTGTTTCGGCTGAGGCCTATACCCAGTCCGCCCAGAAAGTAGTCGGGACGGGGAATGTTGAAAATATACGGTACGCCTACTTCAAGAACGATCCTGTCAGTGTTGTCGCTGGCGGTAATCCTGGGGTCCTGAGTCTGTCGGAGTTCTGGAATGTCCTCACAACTTCCAACAGTGCCCACAGTTGCTACGGGACGGGGGCTGCAGGGTGTCAGCAAGTTCAGTACCTGACGCCCGATGCGCCAAAAGGTGCAAGTCAGAATAGTAGTTCCTTGATTCAGTACATTGGGGGTGTTACCTACGATGGGGATATGAATCCGATTAAGGTAGCGGATTGAGAGGGTGCTGTGAGAGTAATTAAAAAGGTGTTTCTGAGTTTCTTGTTGGGCGTAAACCTATCCTCATGTGGTTTCGTTTTTCAGCAGTTGTCGGATAAAGCTATGGAAGATCGGTTGTTGAAGCCCGGGGCGTTGGATTCTCCGATCCCCTGGAACCTCAAGACGTACGGTTTTCGTTTTCTGGATCGTTATTGGATTCGGCATGGGTGGCCAGTGTCGTCTTCGTGCCGCTATGGTTCTTTGCGGGCGAGCGCAGTGGACTCAGACGGCTTTTACCGAGGAGGGCCAATGTATGTCTTCCCCATCTTCGAGCGCGAAGGCTCAATATGGCAGGAGCGTTTTGAGGGAGGAGCGACGGGGGTGAATGCGCTTTTTCGTAGCGTCAAGCGCCAGGTGCCGATCAGCACAAGACAGGAAGGCGATGTCAAGGACAAGCCCGACGAAAAGAGGTACGAGGAGCGGGAGGATGGATTGGGGTGGATGTGTGAGCAGAATTGGCAGGGAATTGGAATGGGTGTCGAGATGCGATTCTATGAGCGGACTCTATCTCAATGGACTGCCATCCTTGATGAGACGTACCCCCAGAGGGATTTGAAGAAGGCTTGGGAAGTCATCGGAAAGAACACCTGGATGGCTTACGTTGCCACGCTTCAGCCTCCACAACTAAATATGATTGGTGGTCCCTACAAAATCTATGTAACACCCGTGGCCGACAGCGGTTTCACGATTGCGATCTCCATGAGGGCCAACCAGGAGTCAATCAAGAACCCTGAGGCTTTCCAAGCGATGGATGTGCTGTTTCATCGTTTGCTGGAGTCTGTGAAGGTAGAGCCCTGGACGGACCTCGCCGCATCTGAAGTGGAGACGACGAGATTGCAGGCGATGGAGATCCTCAAGCAGGACTGCTTCAAACATTACAAGAACAAGCCCAGGCAGGCACCGACCTGGTGTCAGCCTTATTTCAGGACTGAGTGAGGGAGGATGTCGGGATGATTCTGCACCATAGTTGTTTGCGCTCTTCTTGCCTGCTGGTGTTGCTGTTGGCGGCTGGAGGCTGTGCCAGCCCGCAGGGTTTCTATTCGCTGACCGCATACGATGGCGAGGGCAAGCCCATCAATCCGGGGCGTTCCTTCATGGCCCAGGGGCGTGCTGTCTATTCGGCCATCAATGGCACCTGTCTGGCTTACCCCGGTGCGCGCGTGGTGGTGATCGACAAGGAAACCGGCCGGGAGGCGACGGATCTCAGTCCTCATCAGTGCAGGAAGTAATTGCGGGGGGAGGCCCGCCCAGGTATTTCGGCAGGCATGCGCGTTTGATGTCTGAGCGTTCGACTCTCAGGCACCCACCCAGCCAAAGTTCCCGCCGCTCACGGTGACAAGCGCGAGCGCGTCCAGCCTCCATTGCCGTCCTGCTCATAGACGATCCGGTCATGCAGCCTGGATGCGCGGCCTTGCCAGAATTCCCAGCGGTCGGGGATCAGGCGGTAGCCGCCCCAGTGGGGGGGGCGGGGGGGGTTGAGGCCGAACTTGAGGCCGTATTCGGCGGCCTTGGCGACGATGGTGCCGCGGCCGGGGATGGGTTCGCTCTGGTTGGAGGCCCAGGCGCCGATGCGGCTGGTCAGGGGGCGGCTGGCGAAGTAGGTGTCGGATTCGGCGTCGGAGACCTTTTCCACCTTGCCTTCGATGCGCACGACCCGTTCGAGCTCGACCCAGTGGAACTGCAGGGCGGCGAAGGGGTGGTCGGCCAGTTCGCGGCCCTTGCGGCTGCGGTAGTTGGTGTACCAGACGACGCCGCGTTCGTCGTAGTCCTTGATCAGCACGATGCGGGTGGATGGCCGGCCGTCGGGGCCGACGGTGGCGAGGGTCATGGCGTTGGGTTCGGGGACTTCGGCGGAGAGGGCTTCGTTCAGCCAGTGGCCGAACTGGGCGAAGGGGTCGGAGGCCACGTCGTCCACGTCGAGGCTGCCCCGTTCGTAGGATTTGCGCAGGTCGGCGAGCTTGGTCTTGTCGTTCATGGGGGTGTCCTTAGGGGGTGCTGTCCAGCGTGCGGGCGGCCACGCCGAGGTCGCGCCACTTTTCGGGGTGGCAGGTGAACAGCAGGATCTGGTGGCGCCCGGCGGCGTCGAAGAGGACCCGCTTCATCTGGGCGAGGCGGGTTTCGTCGCTATGCACGAGGGCGTCGTCGAGGACCAGCAAAGTGGGGCGGCCGGCTTCGCGCAGGAGGTCGGCATAGGCCAGACGGGTGATCACGCCCATCTGTTCGCGGGCGCCGAAGCTGAGGGCTTCCAGGTTGCCGGTTTCGTCGCCCTGGGGGCCTGGCCGGGTCAGAGGGCCGGGGCCGAGGTTCTCGTCGATGTCCAGGCGGGCGCGGGGGAAGAGTAGCTGGAGATAGCGGGCCAGGTGCTTTTGCAGGGGGGCCTGCAGGCGCTGGGTGAGGGCCTGGCGGTGGCTGCGCAGCAGGGTCAGCAGGTGATCCAGGGCAGCGGCGCGGCGGGCCAGTTCGGCGCTGCGCCGGCGGGCCTGGGCGAGGTCGCGGTCGATCTCGGCGCGGCGTTCGTCCAGGCCCCGGGCGCCAGCGGCCTCGAGCTCGACCTCGAGCCGGTAGATCTCGGTGGCCCGCTCCCGGTGGCGGGCTTCGGCGGCCCCGGCGCTGCTGCGGTAGCGCTCCACGTCCTGGCGCAGGATGTCCGGATGGGCTTCGGCGATCTGCTGCTCCAGGGCGGCGACCCGTCGGGACAGGGTGTCCTGTTCGGCGCGGGCGTCGGTCAGCTCGGCGTTGGCGGCGCCGAGGCGCTGGCCGCGCGCCGGATCATCCAGGCGGGCCTGGGCGCTGGCCTGCTCCTGGGTGGCGGCGGCGAAGGCGGCGCGGGCGCTGCTTTCGGCAAGGCGGGCGGTGGCGAGCTGGCTGTCGAGGATGGCCAGGGCCTGGCGTGCAGCCTCTTCTTCGGCTTCGGCGGTGGCTACCGCGGGTGGCGGCTGCTCCGGCGGTGGGGCGAGGGCGGCCAGCGAGGTTTCGGCCTCGGCGGCACCGGTGGTTCTTTGGGCGTGTTCCAGGCGCAGGGCGTCGAGCCCCTTGGGGGCGAGGGCCTTGAATCCGGTTTCTGCGCTGCGCAGGTCGGCCTCCAGCTGCCGGCGGGCTTCGGCCCGGGTCTCGGCCTCTTCGGGGCTGTTCAGGCCAAGGCGCTGGAGCAGCGCGCTGCGCTGGTCCTCGAGTTCGTCGGCGGCCCGTTGCAGTTCGGCCAGGCCGGTGCCGCCGGGGGTGATCTCCAGGCGGCCGAGGCCGGGCAGGTCGATCTGGCTGTGGTCGAAGAGGTGGCGCTCGCCACGGCCTTCCAGGCCCTGGCCGTCGAGTGTCAGGCGCACGCCGGCGTCCAGCGTGTAGCCCAGGCGGGTGGCGGAGGCTTCGCGGCGGATGCGGTTCTCGGTGAGCTGGCTTCCCAGCTCGCGCAGGGTCTTCAGCTCGCTGTCCTTGATGGCGCCGGCGGCGGCCTGCTGGCGGAGGGCCTGCAGGATGGCGTGGGCGGCTTCGGCCTGGGTCAGCGCGGCGCCGGCCGCTTCGGCCTGGCGGCGCTGCTCGTCACGGCTGCGGACCAGGTTGCGCCGGGTGTCCTCCTGGCGGGCCAGGCGCAGGGCGTGGCGGGCGCTGTCGTAGCGCCGGGCGGCCTCGTCGTGGCGGGGTTGCCAGTGGGTCAGGGCCGCGGCGGCTTCGTCCAGGGTGTGCTGGGCGGCGGCCGTGGCGGCGCGACGGGTGGCCAGCTCCTTCTCTTCGCGTTCGAAGGCGTCGAGGTGGCTGCGCAGCAGGCGCAGGCGCTCTTCGCCTCGGGCCTGCTGCTGGCGGGTGCCGGCGAGCTCCCGTTCGACGCCCTGCAGCGCCTCGAGCCGGGCGCGGGCGTCGGCTTCCTGTGCGCGGAAGGCCACCCAGGTCTGCTCGGTGCCTTCACGGGTGTGCTCCTGGCGCAGGCGGGCGAGGCGGTCCACCTTCTGGCTGTACTGGGCGATGTCCTGGTCCAGGCTGGCCAGCTCGTCTTCCAGGGCCTTCTCCTGCTCGCGGGCCGCCGCGTAGTCGCCGCGGGGTTTGCCGCCGGCGGCGGTGAGGAGTTCGTTGCGGCGGGCCTCGACGTTGGCCAGCAGGTCGTCACCGCCGCTGGCGGCTACCTCGCCGAGGGAGGTGTTGAGGGCCCGGCGCAGGTGGTCGGTGGCGTGGGCGACCGGCTCGCGGATCTCCTGGGCGCTGCCCTGGCTGATCCACAGCAGGCCGGGGATGCCCCAGTGCTCGGCCTTGCTGGCGCCCTTGCCGGCGTGCTGGAAGCCGAGCAGCTCGGCCAGCCGGTCTTCGGCGTCGGTGCCGTCGAGTTGCTGGCCGTTCCATTGCAGTTCGCAGCGTTTCTTGTGCAGGAAGCTCTTGGTGAGGCGGTAGTCGTGGCCGCCCAGCTCGAAGTCCAGCTCCACCGTCGGCGCGGCGGCGCTGTCGCCCCAGGGGCGCAGGTCGTCCACCGCGCTGGAGCGGTAGCGCTCGAAGAAGGCGGCGCGCAGGGCGGCGACCAGGGTGCTCTTGCCGGCTTCGTTGGGGCCGGTGAACAGGTTGAGGCCGGGCGTCAGGCCGTCGATCTGGAAGGGCTGGCGGAAGCGGCGGAACTGTTCGAGGCGCAGGCGCTTGAGCTTCATCGGGTGTCGCTTCCGCGCTGTTCGTCGAGCAGGCTGGCGAGCAGGGCCAGCGCATCGCGGGCGACGCCGGCGGCGGCCGCGTCGTTGCCTTCCTGGCCCTGGCGCAGTGTGTCGATGACTTCGCCGAGGTAGCCGTCGGCCTGCAGCGCAGCGATGTCCTCGTCGGTGGGGGCGAGGCGCAGGGCGGAGAGGTCGGCGGCGAGGCTGCGGACACGCCCCCCGGTGGTGCCAATGGCCTGCTGGATGCGGCGGTGCCCGGCCAGATCGGTGTGGCCGGTAACGCTCAGCTGGATCACGTCCAGGGCCCCGAAACCGGCCAGTTCGTCCACCAGCCGGTCGGTGTCGCTGCCCACCAGGAGCTCGCTCGTGCGGTCGTGCCAGCGGTAGCGCCCGGTGGCGACGGGGGTGACGCGCGGCAAGGCTCCAGGGCCGTCGATCTCGACCAGCAGGGCGTTGCCGGAGTCGTTGCCCTTGAAGTTGTCGGTCTCGGGGGTGCCGGCGTACCAGCAGCGTTCATCCACCTGGCGGGTGCCGTGCCAGTCGCCGAGGGCCAGGTAGTCCAGGCGGGCCTGGGTGGCACGGCCGGCAGCGATGGGGTTGGTGGAGTCGATGCCGTCGGCCAGCAGGCCCTGCACGCTGCCGTGGGCCAGGCCGATGCGCGGCAGGCCGGCCGGGGTGTCGGTGGCGGCGAAGCCCTCGGTGAGGTCGGTGTAGGTGATGCGCTGGGTCAGCGGTGCGGGCAGGATGGCCAGCGGCGGGCTGGCCAGCAGCACGGGCCCCGGGCTCAGGCAGACCGTCACATTGGCCGGGATGGCCTGCAGGCGGGCCGCGCGGGTCCACACGGATTCGGCCAGGCCGGCATCGTGGTTGCCGGGGATCATCACCCAGGGGCCGCGGTAGCCGGCCAGGGCGTTGAAGAGGCGGCGCACGGTTTTTTCGGCAATGCCCTGGGCATCGAAGACGTCGCCGGCCACCAGCACCAGGTCCACCTGTTCCTCGGTGGCCAGGCGGGCGAGGCCTTCGACGGTGGCGATGCGGGCTTCGGCCAGGGCGCTGGCGTCATCGGCGTCGAACTGGCCGAACAGCTTGCCGATCTGCCAGTCGGCGGTGTGCAGGAGCTTGATCACGGGCATCGGGTGGGGTGGGCAAGCCCCGGATTGTGGCACGGGGCGGGCCGCGTCATGTCATGTATGGCGCAGGGTGAGTGCCTCGAACTCGCCCGCCGGCACTGCCCGGGAAAACAGGTAGCCCTGGGCGTAGTCGCAGCCGATCTGGCACAGCAGGTCCCGTTGCTCCGCGGTCTCGACGCCCTCGGCGACCACCTTCAGGCCGAGCTTGTGGGCCATCACCACGATGGCCTCGCAGAGGGCGAAGTCGGCGCCGTCGGGGCTCAGGTTGCGGGTGAAGGACTGGTCGATCTTGAGCACGTCGATGTCGAACTTCTTGAGGTAGGACAGCGACGAGTAGCCGGTGCCGAAGTCGTCGATGGAGACGCCGATGCCGGCGTCGCGGAAGCACAGCAGGCTGTCGCGGATGCCCGGGGCGTTATCCATCAGCAGGCCCTCGGTGATCTCCACCACCAGGTTGGCGCCGGGGACGCCGGCTGTGCGCAGGGCGTCGATCCAGCGCTGGAAGGTCTGCGGGCCGGTGTTGAACTGGGCTGGCGACACATTCAGGCTGATCTGGATGTCGGGGCCGAGCAGGTTGCGCCACTGGCCGGTTTGTTTCACGACCTGGGCGAAGGCCCATTCGCCCAGGTCGTGGATGGTGCCGGTGTCTTCGGCGATCGGGATGAAGGTGGCCGGGCTGACGAAGCCGAGCTCCGGGTGCTTCCAGCGCATCAGGGCCTCGGCCTTGACGATGCGGTCGCTGGCCAGTTCGATGATGGGCTGGTAGTAGAGCTCGATCTGGCCGGCGTCGATGGCGCGGCGCAGCTCGCTGGCCAGGCGCACCCGCTCCTCGGCGCCTTCCTGCAGGGCCCGGGTGAAGAAGCGGAAGCAGGCCCGGCCGGCGTCCTTGGCCAGGTACATGGCGCGCTCGGCATGCTTGATCAGCTCGCTGATGCTGTTGCCGTCCTCCGGGTAGAGGGTGATGCCGATGCTGGCCGAGACGAAGTGCTCGTCGCGGTGCAGCTCGAAGGGGCGTGACAGGCGGTCGATGATGTCCTGGGCGATGCGGCCGATGTCGGTGCCATCCTGCAGCTCCGACAGGATCACCATGAACTCGTCGCCGCCCAGCCGGGCCACCGTGTCGTAGTCGCGCACGCACTGGCGGATGCGGCTGGCGGCCTCCACCAGCAGCAGGTCGCCGACTTCGTGGCCGCGGGTCTCGTTCACCTCCTTGAAGCGGTCGAGGTCGATGAACAGCAGGCCGATGGTGGTGCTGTCGCGCTGGGCCTTCTTGATCTCCCGCTCCAGGCGGTCATTGAACAGGCGCCGGTTGGGCAGGCTGGTGAGGTGGTCGTAGTTGGCCTGGGTCCAGATCAGGTTGTCGGCCTTCTTCTTCTCGGTGATGTCCGAAAACAGCACGACCCGGCGGTGCACCGCCCGGTCGTCGCGGAACACGGTGCTGACGGTGATCCAGGCGATGAAGGCATGGCCGTCCTTGCTCCGCCCGGCGATCTCGCCCTGCCAGCGGCCGGTCTGTTCCACGGCGGTCCACAGGGCCCGGTGGCTGTCCGGCTCGAGCTGGTCGGCCTGCAGCAGGCGTGCCGGCCGGCCGAAGGTGTCGTCCTGGGTGTAGCCGGTGATCTCGGTGAAGGCCGGGTTGATGGTGAGGACGCGGTTGTCTGCGTCGGTGATGATGACCGCCTCGGAGGTGTTGGCGAAGACGGTGGCGGCGAGGTCGCGCTGTTCTTCGGCCATGACCCGCTCGGTGACGTCCCGGTGGGTGCCGCGGGTGCCCAGGAAATGCCCGTGGGCGTCGATGACAGGCTGGCAGACGTGTTCGATCCAGCGCTCCGAGCCGTCCCGCGCGCGGATGCGGAAGGGCGGCAGGCGGTAGCCGCCGGGAGTGGCCTGGCGCTCGTCGTGGGCATCCCAGATCGGCAGGTCGTCCGGGTGGATGAGCTTGCGCATCAGGTCCGGGTCGCCGATGAAATCCACCGGGCCGTAGCCCGATACCTCCAGACAGGCCGGGGACAG
Source organism: Zoogloea dura (assembly GCF_012927165.1). Lineage (GTDB taxonomy): Bacteria > Pseudomonadota > Gammaproteobacteria > Burkholderiales > Rhodocyclaceae > Zoogloea > Zoogloea dura. The sequence goes on along the minus strand of NZ_JABBGA010000003.1, from coordinate 118,577 downwards.
GTAGAGATAGTCGCCACGGGGGTCGACCCAGTATTCCCAGTTGGGCGAGTACTCGGCCAGGATGCGGTACTTCTCCTTGCTCTCGGCGAGGGCCTCGTTGGCCTCGTGCAGGGAGGCCATGCGCTCGTCCACCAGGTCCTCGAGGGAGCGCTGCAGGCGGCTCAGGTCGAGGTGGGTGCGGATCCGGGCACGCACCTCGTCGATGTCGAAGGGTTTGGTGATGTAGTCGGCGGCGCCCACCGAAAAGCCCTGCACCTTGTCCACCACGCGGTCCACCACGGTCACGAAGATCACCGGGATGCGGCTGCCGTCGGGGGTGGCCTTGATGCGCCGGCAGACTTCGTAGCCGTCCATGTCCGGCATGATGATGTCGAGCAGCACCAGGTCGGGCGGATGGGGGCCGCTCACCACCTCCAGGGCGCGCGCGCCGTTGGAGGCCACCATGATCCGGTAGTCGTCCTGCAGCACCGCGGCCAGGCCGTGGATGTTGTCGGGGATGTCGTCCACCAGCAGCAGGGCCGGCTTCTCCTCCCGCCGCAGGGCGTCGATGCCCAGGCTGGCGGCGTGGTGGCGGCGCCGGTGCACGCGCAGCTCGAGCTGGTTGCGCACGCGCAGCAGCAGCAGCTCTGGGTTGATCGGCTTGGTGACGTAGTCGGCGGCGCCCAGGCGCAGGCCCACCGCCTCGTCGGCGGACTCGGACAGGGCGGTGACGAAGATCACCGGGATGTCCGCCGTGCCGGGGTCGGACTTGAGCCGGTGGAGCACCTCATAGCCATCCATGCCAGGCATGCGGATGTCCAGCAGGACCAGGTCGGGGGCCGGCAGGCGGCTGGCCAGCTCGAGGGCCTTGGGGCCGTTGGTGGCCACCACCACGGCGTAGTCGGCGCGCAGGATGCCGACCAGGATGTGCAGGTTCTCGCTGACGTCATCCACAACCAGGATGCGCGGCTTGGTCTTGTCCGGGAGGTGCAGGGAGAGGTCGCTCATGCTTGTCGGGCCAGTTGCGTGTGCAGTTCCTGGAGCAGGGTGAGGGCGTCGTCGATCTCGAAGAGGTCGATCTTCTCCGCCACCTTGCGGATGGAGGCTTCGTGTTCGCTGCCGAGGGTGCCGGCGCGCAACCCGGCGAGCACCGCCTGGGCTGCGCCGAGGTCGGTCTCGAGGAGCCTGGCCAGGCGGGAGACATGGGCTGCGGCGTCGGCGTTGCTCAGCCGGGGGGCTGCGCTGGAGGGTGCGACGGCTGCGTCCAGGCTGTCAATCGCTTCGAGCACCCGGTGCAGCAGGGTGTCCAGCTGCGCCAGGGTGGCGGCGTCGGGCCGGCGGTGCTGCTTGAGCGCCGCGTCGATCGAGGCGATGCAGGCGGACAGGGCATCCGCGCCGATGTTGCCGCACACCCCCTTGAGGGCATGGCAGTACTCCTCCGCCTGAGGCAGGGCATCCGTGTCGAGCAGGCCGCGCAGGTGTTGCGCGGTGTCGGCATAGCGGTTGCGGAAGCGCCGCAGCTGCTTGCGGTAGGCCTCCGCGTCGCCGCCGATGCGGCGCACCCCCTGGGCAGCGTCGAGCCCGTCGAGCCTTTGCAGGTCCTCCGGGAGGGCGGCCTGCGCGTGCCCGTCGCCGGCCGGGGCCTGCAGGGGGATGTGCAGCCAGCGCGACAGGGCGGCCTGCAGGCGCTCGGGGGATACCGGCTTGGTGATGTGGTCGTTCATGCCGGCTTCGAGGCTGCGCTGCTCGTCGTGGGCCATGGCGAGGGCCGTCATGGCGATGATGGGGACGTCGCGGAAGCGCTCGCCACCAGGCTGGGTGCCCAGGGCGCGGATCTGCCGGGTGGCTTCCAGGCCGTCCATCACCGGCATGTGGATGTCCATCAGCACCGCGTCGTAGGGGCGCGCCTGGAGCATGGTGAGGGCTTCCTGGCCGTTGCCGGCGCAGGCCACCTCGGTGTTCATGCGGGCCAGCAGCTCGGTGGCGAATTCCCGGTTGATGTCGTTGTCCTCGACCAGGAGCAGGCGCGCGCCACGCAGGTCGCACAGCCCGGCATGGGGCAGGCGCGGCGGGTTGTCCTCGAGGATGCGGCCGCGGCCGAGGGTGTTGAGCAGGGTGTCGAGCAGGGCCGAGGGAGACACCGGCTTGATCAGGATGCCACCGGCGCCGGCCTGGGCGGCGGCGCGCAGCACATCTTCGCGGCCATAGGCGGTGACCATGATGATGCGCGGCTTGGGGGCGATGGCCGGGTTGGCGTGGATGCGCCGGATCACCTCGTCGCCGTTCATCGGCGGCATGCGCCAGTCCATCAGCACGATGTCGAAGGGGGGGCCGTCGCCGGTCTGCAGCATGCCCATGGCGCTGGCGCCGTTGGAGGCGACCTCCACGTCGAGCTGGAAGAAGCGCAGCATCTCGGCAAGGATTTCGCGGGACACCTCGTTGTCGTCCACCACCAGCACGCGGATGCCCTGCAGCAGCGGGCCGGCCCGCTCCACCAGGCGGCCGCGCTGGCGGGCTTCGCGGGGGATCTGCAGGCGCACCGTGCAGCACACCGTGGTGCCCTTGCCGGGGTGGGAGTCCTCGATCCACAGGCGGCCGCCCATCAGCCCGGCCAGGTGCTTGCTGATGGCCAGGCCGAGGCCGGTGCCGCCGAAGCGGCGGGTGGTGGTCTGGTCGGCCTGGGTGAATTTCTGAAACAAGCGGTCCACCAGCTCCGGCTCCATGCCGATGCCGGTGTCGCGTACCGAGAAATGCAGCACCAGCTCGTCGTCGGTGGCGGAGAGGCAGCGGAAGGCCAGCTCCACCTCGCCCTTCTCGGTGAACTTGATGGCGTTGCTGCACAGGTTGAGCATCACCTGGCCGAGGCGCAGCGGGTCGCCCACCAGCACCGGCGGGATGGTCACGTCGTAGCGGATCAGGAACTCGATGCCCTTGTGCTCGGCCTGCAGGCCGATGCTGTCCTTGAGCTGCTCCAGCACCGTGTCGAGGCCGAACTCGATGGCCTCGATCTCCAGCTTGCCGGCCTCGATCTTGGAGAAGTCCAGGATGTCGTTGAGGATGCCGAGCAGGGCGTGGGCCGAGCCCTGGGCCTTGGACAGGTAGTTCTGCAGGCTGGGGGTGAGCTCGGCGTTGAGGGCCAGGTAGAGCATGCCGATGATGGCGTTCATCGGGGTGCGGATCTCGTGGCTCATGTTGGCCAGGAAGTCGGACTTCATCCGCGAGGCCTCCTCGGCCAGGGTCTTGGCCTTCAGCATCTCGTCCATGGCGTCGCGTTCGGCGGTGATGTCCTCGAGCACGCCGACCATGCCCCGCCGCGGGTTGGCCGGGTCGATCACCCGCCGCGACAGGCGCACCCAGAAGTGTTCGCCGTCGCCCCGGCGCACCTCCACGTCCTGGCACAGGGTCTCGCCGCGTGCCAGGCGGGCGGTGGACTCCGCGTCGTCGGCCAGGCCGGCGTCCGGATAGGCCAGCCACTGGCGGGCCGGGCGGCCCAGCTGGGCGCCGGGCGGGTAGCCGAAGAGCTCGTCGAGGCGCCGGTTGCCGTGCATGATCAGGCCGTCGCGCACCAGCACGATGCCGACACTGGCCGAATCGAAGAGGGCCTGCAGTTCGGCGGTACGTTCGCGGACCCGCTGCTCGAGGGCTTCGTTGACGGCCTTGAGCTGGGCCTCGTTGTCGGACAGGCGCTGGTTGGAGGTGAGCAGGGCGGCGTTGCCGTCCTCGATGGCATCGAGCATGCCGTTGAAGACGCCGACCAGGGTGCCGATCTCGTCGCGGCTCTCGAGGCGGGCGCGGACGCTGTAGTCCTTGCCCCGGGCAATCGTCTGCACGGTGCGGGTGAGGCGCTCGAGGGGGCCGGAGATGATGCGTTGCAGGCGGGTGGCCACCAGCAGGGCCAGCGCCGAGGTGACCAGGGCGATGCCGGCGGCGATCAGCAGGTAGTCCCGCCACAGGCGGTCCAGCTCGCGCAGGCTGGCGCGGATCAGCACGGTGCCGACGGTGCTGCCGTCCACCACCACCGGTTCGGTCAGGACCAGGTAGCCGTCGGCCATCTCGGCCCGGCTTTCGGCGCGGAGGCCGGCCGGGAAGGCGTAGGCGCGTTCCTCGCCGCTGTCGTAGCGGACGAAGACCTGGCCCGCGGCGTCGTACAGGCCGGCGGCGGTGACCGGCCGCTTGACCTTCAGGGCGCCGAGGGTTTCGGCCGCCATCTTGTCGTCGTTGAAGAGCAGGGCGGCGCCGCTCCGGTCGGCCACGATGCGGGCCAGCGACGAGAGGTCGCGCACCAGCTCGTCCTTGACCCGCATCCGCTCATAGACGATGAAGCCCACCGCCTCGATGAGCAGGGCGGCGAGGGTCGTGATGACGATGATCGCCACCAGCTTGGTCTTGATCTGCAGGCCGTCGAAGCGCTTGTGCATGGCCGCGGGTCCGGGTCAGGGGACGGTCCGCGCCAGCTCGAGGAGCTTGGCGCTGATCCGGAGGTTGGCCTGGCGGGCCGCCTCGGGGTTGATCTCCAGCCGGATCCTGCCGGCCTCCGGGTAGAAGCCGACGATGCCGCCGTTGCGGGCAAAGCCGTCCTGGTCGCTGAGGGTGAGCACGCTGTGGCCGCGCAGGCGGGGCTGCAGCTCGGCCCAGCGCCGTTCCGGGCCGCCCACGTACAGCACCTGGCACTGGGCCACGTCGGCCGGCAGGCTGGCGAGGACGCGCAGGGGGCGGTCTTTGACCGGCTTGCCGGCCAGGTCGCCGAGCAGGGCACTGACCGCGTCGCTGCCGTTGATGCACAGGGTCAGGGCGTCGCCGGGCAGGGCCGGCCAGTCAACGAACTTGATGACATGGAAGACGTAGGCGGCTTTGACCTTGGCCTCCAGCTCGGCCGGCCGGGCCAGTGGGGCGAAGGCCATCAGGCCGGCCGCCAGCAGGAGCGGGACGCAGGCGCGCAGCGCGGCGGGGCGAGGGCGCCCGGCAGGCTCAGTAGCGCACATCCAGGCCGACGAAGGCATTGAAGCCGGGGTCCCGGAAGTCGAAGGGCATGCGGTATTGCCGGTCGGTCAGGTTGTTGAGGTCGAGGGTCAGGCGGACCTCCTGGCTGCCCTGGCGGTCGAGGGTCTTCTGCAGCCGTGCGTTGATCACCCCGAAGTGCCCGTAGGCCTGGCGGCTGCCCCGGTCGGTGCTGTCGTAGTAGCGGCCGACCCAGTGGTAGTAGGCGGATGCGCTGAGCTCGCCGGGCAGGCGCAGGCTGAGGCCGGCATTGGCCAGGGTGTCCGGGGCGAAGGGGATGGCGCTGCCGTCCTGGGCCGCATTGACCGGATCGCTGACCCGGCTGTGGGTGCGCGTGAAGTTGGCGAAGAAGGTGCTGCCGCCGGCCGGGCTGTAGCGGGCATCCACCTCGTAGCCAGCGGCGCGGGCGCTGCCGGCGTTCACCGAGCGCACTTGGGAGGGCGCGGCGCTGACGATGTTGGTGACGATGGCGTCACCGATGGTGTTGAGGTAGGCGCGCAGGTCGACCGCCAGGTCCCGGCTGGCCTGCCAGGCAAGCCCCAGATCGCGGCCGATGCCGCTCTCCGGCTTGAGGTTCGGGTTGGGCAGCTCGCCGCTGGCCTGCAGCGAGGACACCGTGCCGCCGATCTGCTTGGCGGTGGGGGCCATGAAGCTGGAGCCGGCGTTGGCGTAGAAGGCCAGGCCCGGATGCATGTTGTAGCGGGTGCCGAGGCTCCACAGGTTCTTGCTCCAGCTGGCGGCGCGCACGTCCGGGGTGTTGCCGGCGAGCAGGGCGTAATCGTTGTGCAGGCTGTTGCGGCGCAGGCCGCCGCGCAGGATCCAGTCGTCCAGGCGGATCTTCTCCTGCACGAAGTAGCCCGTCGAGCGGGCTTCGGCGCGGTTCTCCCGCGATGTGGCGCCACCGGCGCCGCGCAGGTCGGTGGCGTAGTCCACCCACTGGGCGTCGACGCCGAGGGTCAGCAGGGCGTCCTGCCCGTGGCGATGGCTGAAGGTCAGGTCGGCCGGGCGGATGGTCTGGCGGGTGTTCTCCAGGTTGACCAGGGCCAGGCTGGCCGGAAAGGCGTCGTTGGCGAAGCGCCGGTCGTAGCGCCGCTCGCCGTACTTGAACTGGAGGTGCCAGTCGGTGGCGAAGGGGTTGTTGTAGGCGAAGTTGAAGGTGTCGTAGTGGTGCTCGAAATCCCGATTGGGGCGGCCCATGTTGCCCTGCTGGAAAGTCCGCTGGTAGAACAGGGAGACCGTGTGGTCGGGTCGGTCGAGGGCGTAGCTGAGCTTGGCGAAGGCCCGGTCCTTCTCGTAGCGCGGTGATTGCACCGTGTGCAGCCACGAGCCGCGGGTGCCGTAGGGGGTGTAGTCGGAACGCTCGTGGCGGGCGCTCAGTATGTAGCTCAGGGCGCCGCTGCGCCCCTGGGTGTAGGCGCTGCCGGCAAAGGTGCCATAGCTGCCGGCGCCCGCCGCAAAGCGCGTCTGGGCTTCGTCCACCCGGTTGCGCAGCACGAAGTTGGTGGTGCCGGCGAGGGGCGTCTCGTTGCCCACGAAGTCCATCGACAGATAGCCGGAATAAAGCACCGAGGCCGGCCCCTTGTGGACTTCCACCCGTTCGATGGCGGCGCTGTCCAGGCTCATCGCATCCACGAAAGAGTCGATCGGCAGGCCGTCCAGCAGGTAGCTGTTGTACTTGGGGCCGAGGCCGGCGTAGGCGCCCCAGTTGGCGTCGTTGCGCGACAGCACATTGACGAACTGGCCCGAGGTGTGGCGCATCAGCTCGGCGAGGTTGCGGTTGGGGGTGGGCAGGCGCTCGATCTCGTCGCTGCGCAGCACCAGGATCTGCTGGGTGACCGAATCCGGTGCCTGGCCCAGCTTGGTGTCGGTGACCACCAGGTTGCCGAGCTGCTCGAGGCTGGTGGCATCCACGAAGCCGGCCAGGGGCAGGTTTTCGATAGCCGGGGCGTCAGCCCAGGAGAGGGCCGGAAGACCGAACAGAAGGAGCGCAAGGCGGTGAGGCTTCATGATCCGGATCACGGCCGAAGAGGGCGCGGCAGGGCGCGAAATAGGGCAGCTATAAAGGGTGTAACGGCGTTTTACAAATTCCGCCGCATCTTATCCGGGTATGAAATCAAGATCAAACGGGCGTTCCAGTGCCTGTGCTCCGCGCCGCGTGTGTGACCGTGCAGAGACTTCACAAAAGTTTCATTCAAATTGCGTGAGCCGCCATCAACAATGTCGGTATTACTGATTCAGCCCGTGCACCCGCGCCATGTACTTCAGCGGTCTCGTGACCCATCTCCGCAGCATCCTGCTCAGCCAGGCCCTGAGCGTCGTGTTCCAGCCCATCTTCGATCTCGAGCAGCGCGAGGTGCTGGGCTACGAGACGCTGATGCGCGGGCCTGCCGATTCGCCGCTGCACACGCCGGAGCAACTGCTGCGGGTGGCCCGCGATGCCGGGCTGGGGATTGAACTGGAGCGCCTCGCCGCGGGGCTGGCGATCGACGCCTTCGTGGAGGGGCAGCTGCCCGGCCGGCTGTTCATCAACTTCGGCGAGGCGATGATCATCGATCTGGCCGAGGGTGACGCGCTCGACCGCCTGCTCGACAAGGCCGGCCTGGCCCCCGGGCGGATGGTGGTCGAGTGCATGGGGGCGGCGGCACAGGCCGAGCGCCTGGATGCTGCCCTGGTCCGCCTGGCCGAACGGGCTTGCGGCCTGGCTTTCGATACGCCCGTCCCCAATTTGAGGGACGGCGCCTTCCTGAAGATCGCGGCCTCCCGGATCGGGCGGATCCACGCCGATCCCGACCGTCGCCAGGGTCTGGATGCCTTGCTCGCGCAGGGCGCCCGCCAGGGGGGGCGGAGCATTGCCGAAGGCGTCGAGGATGCGCGCGACCTGGCCCTGCTGCACCAGCTGGGCTGCCAGTGCGCCCAGGGTTTCCTGCTCGGCCGTCCCTCCGCCGAACCCGTCCGCCAGCTGTCGCGCAGCGTGGCCGGCGTGCTGGCGACGACCCGTCCCGGGCTGGCCTAGAGCGGCGTCAGCCCGCGGTCAGGCGGGCATACAGGCGCGGCAGGTGCACCGGAAGTTCTTCCGGCTTGCGCAGCACGCTGTAGCCTGCCGGCCCGAAGAGGTGAGGCAGGTAGGCTTCGCCCTCCCGGTCGATGGTGACGCAGAAGGGGCGCAGGCCCTGGGCCCGGGCGGCGTGCAGGCTCATCCGGGTGTCCTCGATGCCGTAGCGGCCTTCGTAGTGATCCACATCGTTGGGCTTGCCGTCCGACAGGATCAGCAGCAGGCGCAGGCTCTCCGGGCGTCTGGCGAGAATCTGCGTGGCGTGGCGGATGGCCGCGCCCATGCGGGTGTAGAAGCCCGGGCGGATGGCCTGGATGCGGCCGCGGATGCGGTCGTCCACCCGATCGTCGAAATCCTTGATGCGGTGGAAGCGGATGTGCTCGCGCCGCCGCGACGAGAAGCCGTACAGGCCGAAAGGGTCGCCGGTGGCGCCGAGGGCTTCGCTGAACAGCCACAGGCTGTCGCGGATCACGTCGATGACCCGCTGCTCGTCGCTCACCCAGGCGTCGGTGGACAGGGACAGGTCGGCCAGCACCAGGCAGCACAGGTCGCGCTCGCGCCGCTCGCAGGACAGGTAGCCGCCGCTGGCGCTGGCGGCGTGGCCGCTGTGCCGGTCGGTGAAGGCGCGCACGCAGGCGTCCAGGTCGAGCTCCTGGCCGTCGGGCTGGTTCTTGAGCCAGCGCCGGGCGGGGGTGAGGGCTTCCAGCTGGCGGCGCAGGCGCCGGGCCGGCACGATCAGGCGCGGAGGCAGGGCGCAGGGCTCGGCGTCGCGCGGGTCGAGCACGTCGAGGCGGCACATGTCCGGCTTGAGCTGCTGCTTCTTCCAGTCCCATTCGGGCAGCAGGATGCCGGTTTCGAGGGGGATGTCGTCGTGGGCGGCGGAGGGCAGGTCCAGGTCGAAGCGCACCTTGGAGGCCGTGTCGCGGCTGTCCTGGGCCACCGCCACCTGCTCCATCTCGCTGGCGGCGCGCACCGGGTCCTCGTCATCGCCCTCCTCGTGGCTGCGATTGACCTTCACGTATTCGGCAAAGGACAGCAGGCTCTCGGCGCGGAAGGGCAGGATCAGGCCGTTGCGGCCGTCGGGCATGTCCTCGCGGCTGGCCTGGCGGCGCCGATCGGTGGCGTCGGCGCTCTTGCCGCTCTCGCGCTGCTCGGCGGGGGTGGGGTCGGCGGCGTTGTTGCGCCGGTCGATGGCCACCGGTGCCGGGTACAGCCATAGGGCCACGGGTTGGGGCGGGCGGCGGGCGGCGGGCAGGCGGGTGACGCTGCCCGGCTCGGCGAGGGCCTGGCGGATGGCCTGTTCGGCGGCGGCCTCGTCGGCCGGCAGGCGGGCGGGGTCGGGGCGCTCCGCCAGCACGGCGGCCACCAGGCGGCGGTAGCGCGCGGCAAAGCCGGGAAAGGCGGCCAGGGTGGCGGTGCTGGCCTGCTGGTTGGCGCTGATCCAGCTGTCGGCATCGAGGCCCGCGGCGGGCAGGGCCGCACCCTGGGCGATCAGCCACAGGTAGAGGTCGCGGTTGAGAGTGCGGTCGGGGAACAGGGCGATCTCGGCCGGCAGGCGCAGGGTCTCCGCGTCCCGCGCGGCCAGGGCGGCCTTTTCGCCGCTGTGGGCCAGGCGCGCCAGCCAGTTTCGGCGGGCGCCGTGCTCGACCTCGGCGGCCGGGGCCACCCGCAGGCCGGGGTCGCCGCCGAGGGCCCGGAAGAGGATTCCGGCGCTGCGCTCCATCTCGGCCAGCCGCACGGCCGCAGCCGGGTGGCTACGGCTTGCCGCGCGGGTGATGAAGCGATGCCACAGGCCGCCGATGAACTCTTCCATGTCTGCTTCCGTTGCGGGGGCTGTTTACCTCGCGGTCCAGCCCCCATCGATGAGTTGTACCGAGCCGGTGACGGACTTTGCCGCATCGGAGCACAGGAACACCGTGAAGGCGGCCACTTCGTCCGCCTCCACGAACTGCTTGGTGGGCTGGGCGGCCAGGATCACCTCGCGGATCACCCGGTCTTCCGGCATGTTGTGTACTTTCGCTTGGTCCACCACCTGCTTGTCGATCAGGGGGGTGCGCACGTAGCCGGGGCACAGGGCGTTGCAGGTGATGCCCTGCTCGGCCACTTCCAGCGCCACGGCCTTGGAGAAGCCCACCACCGCGTGCTTGCTGGCGGTGTAGGGCGCCTTGAAGGGCGAGGCGACCACGCCGTGGGCGGAGGCGATGTTGACGATGCGCCCCCAGCCCCGCGCCTGCATGCCGGGCAGGGCGGCCTTGGTGGTGTGGAAGACCGAGGACAGGTTGAGGGCGATCAGCGCGTCCCACTTGTCGTCGGGGAAGGCGTCCACCGCCGCCACGTGCTGCATGCCGGCGTTGTTCACCAGGATGTCCAGGCTGCCAAAGGCGGCGATGGTGCTCTCCACCAGTTCGCGGGCGGACGCGGCCTGGGCCAGGTTGGCCCGGGTGTAGCCGATCTCGGCGCCGGTCTCGGCGGCCAGCCCGGCGCGCAGGCTCTCCGCTTCGTCGGCCGGGCGCGAGCCGTTGAGCATCACCCGGGCGCCGGCCCGGGCCAGGGCCCGCGCTACCGCCAGCCCGATTCCTGAAGTGGAACCCGTCACCAAAGCCGTTCTACCTGCCAGCATCGTTCTCTCCTTGTGGGGTGCCGGGCGACTGCCCGGGCAAAGGGAGGATGCTAGCGCAGGGGGCGGTCCGTGCGGCGATCTCCGGCGCTGGCCGGGCGGGCGTGGCGGGGGGCGGAAGGAAGGGCCGGGGGCGCGCGGGCTTCATGGAGCGCAGCCTAGCGTGGCGCTGGCGGCGTGGCCCTGTCCTGGCTCAATTTTCGCGGGTGATTCAGCCTTCCACCCGGTTTCGCCCGCCGTGCTTGGCCTGGTAGAGGCTGCGGTCGGCGTGGCGGAACAGGTCCTCGGCGGTGTTGCCGTGGTCGGGGCAGGCGGCGATGCCGATGGACAGGGTGGCGTGCAGCGTGAGGCCGCCGAAGGGGATCCCGCGGCTGCCGAAGGCGTGGCGCAGGGCCTCGGCCCGTTCCCGGGCGGTGGCCAGGGACATGGTGGGCATCAGCAGCAGGAACTCCTCGCCGCCATGGCGGCTGGCCACATCGCCGGCGCGGGCCATCTCGGTGAGGAGCCGGGCCAGCTGCAGCAGGACTGCGTCGCCGGCCTGGTGGCCGTAGGTGTCATTGACCCGCTTGAAGTGGTCCAGGTCCATCAGGATCAGAGCCAGGGGCTGGTCGTCGCGCTGGCTGCGGGCGAGCTCCCGCTGCAGGGTGGCGTCCAGGTAGCGGCGGTTGTAGAGCCCGGTGAGCGGGTCGCGGATGGCCTGCTCGCGCAGCTGCGCCTGCAGGGCGTCGATGGCCTGCAGGTTGCGCTGCAGGGCGTCGTTGGCGGCCAGCAGGTCGCGTTCGCGCTGCTGCAGGGCCTCGCGGGTGTCGCGCAGGCGCTGGATGCGGGTGAAGGCGATGTGGCCCATGGCCACCAGGTAGGCGGTCAGGCAGACGATGCACAGCAGGGTGGTCGGCAGATCATTGCCGGGGACCAGGCGGAAGCCCCACACCAGGCCGCCGATCAGGGCGCCGGTGGAGAAGGCCAGCAGGGTCTCGGCGACGCCGGGCCAGCCCTTGTTGGCGGTGTTGTTGGAGAGGGTGCCGAGCAGGGACGAGAAGGTGATCCACAGGGGAAAGCCGAGGGCCGCCGCCGCCATGCCGAGGAGGAGCGAGTCGGCGCTGAGGTTGTGCATCTCAGTGTCCAGCGGGGCGCTGGAGCTCCGCGCACGGCGGAACTGCAGGTGCGGGTAAACAATCAGCAGCACGCCGAGGAAGAGCCAGATGCTGGCGCTGACCGCCTCGACCCGGGCGTGCAGGCAGACCGCCAGGAAGAGCATGCCGAAGGCGGCGGTGCGCATCCGGTAGTGCATCTGCACGACCCAGGACAGGCGCTGTGTCGCCGTCTCCGGGCGGTCACCGCCCGGTGTGTCGGGCAGCCGGGGGCGCAGGCTGGGGGGCGCAATGGGCAAGACAGGCTCTCTTCACGTCATCCGGGGGCGGGGGATCGATCGTTTCCCCATTATGCGGGGAAAAGCCCTAACGGCGTGGCGGGAGCGCTCTTGAGCGCCTACTGCGGTCTGGCAAAGCCGCTGTCCACCCAGCTCTGGGCGCTGCGCCGGTCGAGCTTGAAGCTGGCGGCGACGCGCACCTCGGCCAGCAGCTCGTCGAAGCTGTTGCGGGCCGACAGGGTGGCGTAGGGCTCGTACTCGTCGGGCACGATGTCGAGGAAGACGTCCACCGGCCCGTCGTCGGTGCTGATGCTGAGCCGCTTGTGATACAGGGCGTGGAGGTGCTGCTCGTGGCGGCGCAGCACTTCGGAGGCGGTCTTGACCAGGGTCTGGAAGGCCGGGGCGTCGAGGGGCTTGGGGTTCTTCTTGTCGCGGCCCATGGTCCACGGCCCCACCAGTGCCGGCTCGGCCTCGCCGTCCTTGATCATCTCCACGGCCCAGCCGTCATCGTCCTCGTTCTTGATGACCCGGGCGGTCCAGCCGTTGTCCCGCCACAGGCGCGCCTCGTGGATGCTGTCGGGCTCGCCGGCTTCGTCGAAGGCGGTGGTGTCCATCAGGCCTCCGGGCGGCGGGTCAGCAGCAGGCCGCATTCCAGGTGATGGGTGTACGGGAACTGGTCGAACACCGCTGCGGCGCGGATCTCGTGGGTGTCCGCCAGGGCCGCCACGTTGGCGTGCAGGGTCTGCGGGTTGCAGGAGATGTACAGGATGTTCGGAAAGCGCCGGGCCAGGGCCACGGTGGCGTCGTCCAGGCCCATGCGCGGCGGGTCCACGAAGAGGGTGCTGAAGTCGTAGCCGGGCAGGTCCACTCCCTGCATGCGCTTGTATTCGCGGCCGCCGGCCAGGGCATCGCTGATCTCGTCGCTGGACATGCGCACCATCGTCACATTGCCGACGCCGTTGGCTTCCAGGTTGTAGTGGGCGGCCTTGACCGATGACTTGCTGACCTCGGTGGCCAGCACTCGGCCAAAGCGCGGTGCCAGGGCCATGGTGAAATTGCCGTTGCCGCAGTAGAGCTCCAGCAGGTCGCCGCCTGCGCCCTCCACCTGGTGGCAGGCCCAGCCCAGCATCTGGCGGTTCACGCCGCCATTGGGCTGGGTGAAGCTGCCCTCGATCTGCTGGTAGCGCAGTAGCCGGCCGTCCAGCTCGAACTCCTCGAGCAGCCAGTCCTGGCCGACCACGATCTTCTGCTTGCGGCTGCGCCCGATGATCTGGGCGTCCATGGCCGTGGCCAGTTCGCGAGCGGCGGCCTCCCAGGCCTCGTCGAGGGGCCGGTGGTAGACCAGGCAGATCATCAGCCGGCCGCTCAGGGTGGCCAGGAAGTCCACCTGGAAGATCTTGCGCTTGAGGGGCTCGCTGGCCATCAGGCGCTCGCGCAGCACCGGCATGGCCTGCGCGATGGGGGCGGCGACGGCCGGAAAGTCCTGGATGATCACCGGGGTCTTCGGGTCGTCCGAGTCGAACATGGCGTAGTCCACCCGGTCGCCCTCGTGCCACATGCGGAATTCGGCGCGTAGCCGGTAGTGGAGGGGCGCGGAGGCGTGCACAAGGGGCTCGGGCAGGCCGAAGCCGGCGAAATCGGCCTTGAAGGCCGCCACCTTGGCGGCAAGCTGGTGGTCGTAGTCGGCGGGGTTGATGCTGGGAAGGGGCATGGCGGGGCAACCGGCTGGCCGGCGGTGGCCGGCGAAAGAGGGGCGAATATACGCTTCTCGGGCCTGCCGGGGGAGCCCGTGCGCGGCGGGCCGCCGGGGCCTGCCCGCCGCGCGGCCCGGGCATGGAATCCGCCCCGTGCCGGAACCCGCGCCCTGCCTGGCGTTCCAAGCCCCGACCCCATTCACTGCCGACCCATCATGCCGATCCGGAATTTCAAGCTCTACGCCCACCCTGCCGCCACCCCCGCGGGAAGCCGCCCGCCGCTGCTGTTCGTGCACGGTGCCTACACCCACGCCTTGTGCTGGATGCCGAACTTTGTCCCCTATTTCAATGCGCGGGGCTTTGATTGCTACACCGTGGACCTGTCCGGCCACGGGCAGAGCGCGGCGCGGGCATCGCTGCACGGGTTCGGGCTGGCCGACTATGCGGTGGACCTGGCGGAGGCGGTCGCCAGCCTGCCGGCCCTGCCCATCCTGGTCGGGCATTCCATGGGCAGCCTGGTGGTGCAGCGCTACCTGGCGAGCGGCCAGGCGGCCGGCCTGGCCCTGCTGTCGCCGGTGCCGCCCACCGGCACTGGCGGATCGGCGGCCCGCCTGGCGCTGACCCGGCCGGAGTTCTTCGCCGAGCTGCCGCGGGTGACGTCCGGCCACCCCACCCAGCGCACGCTGGAGGTGATGGCCGAGGTGTATTTCTCGCCGGAGATGTCGCTTGACGCGGTGCTGGCTTGCCTGCCGATGATCCAGGACGAATCGGAACAGGCGGTGGCCGAGATGGCGACCCTGCCCTTCCACCCCGTCGGGCGCCGGCCGGACATCCCCGCGCTGGTGATGGGTGGGCGCGAGGACGCGGTGTTCCCCCCGTCGATGCTGTTCTTCACGGCCCTCTCCTGGCGCGCCCGGCAGGTGGTGGTGGACGGTGCCGGGCACATGCTGATGCTGGACCCGCAATGGGAAGAGGCCGCCCGGGCCCTGGCCGACTGGGCGGACAGCGTTAGGGGGTGACCGCTTTAGGGGCTAACCACGTGAGGAGCTGACGCAGGGGCGGCTAACCCTTGCGGTCGAACATCACGTAGCGCTTGAGCACGGGCTCTACCACCTCGAAGGTGCCGATGAAGCCGGTGGGGATGATGCCCGCGTCGCCGGGGCCGAACTCCCGCGCGTTGCCTGCCGTGTCGATGATGCGCAGGCGGCCGCGGACCACCTGGAAGAACTCGTGCCGCCCTTCGTGGAAGGCGATCCGCCAGGCCCCCGGCTCGCATTCCCAGTCGCCCATCGACAGCGCCCCGTCCTCGGCCGCGTAGCGCTCCGCGGTCAGGCGCAGCGGCGGCGCACCAATCGCCCGGCTGGCAGCGGGGCGGTCTTCGACGGGGTCGGGAGCAGGGTCGGCAAAATGGATGACGGGCGGCATTGCGGAATCCGGCAGTAGGGTAGGTTTAAACGGAAGGCGCCGCAGTTTACGCCTTTACCCCCACCCCCGCCGCCCCATCAGAAAGCCTTACAAAAAAACCGCGATTTCGAACGTGCCCCGGAAAGCGTAGCGAGCGCCCCGAGGTCGCAATGAGGAGCACAGCCGTACATGAGTACGGCGAGCACCGGAGTTGCAAGATCGGGGCGCGCAGTAGCTTTACGGGGTGCGTTCAGAAGAGTTCGACGTCGTCGCCTTTATCCTTCATCTCGGCCTTGTACTGGTCCAGCGCTTCCTTCACCGGCATGCCCTGCATCACCGCGTTGAACATGTCGAGCTCTTCGCGGGTGGAGTATTTGGCGCGGATCTTTTCCTGCAGGGCGACCCACTCGAAGGGGTTGTAGAGCTTGCGCTGGTCGGTGACCAGGCTGCTGAGCGCTTCCAGACTGTGGGAGACGTGGGCCAGGCGCTGGCTGAGCTTGTCGTAGAACTGGAAGGCGATGATGGATTTCTGGACCCGGCCGGCCACTTCGGCGGCGTGGCCGATCAGCGATTCCTTGAGCTGGGCGGTGGCGGGGGAGTCGGGCAGCTGCTCGAGGGCCGTGCCCATCATGCGCATGTAGCCGGCCATCGACGTGAAGGAGTCGGTCAGCACTTCCACCGAGCTGTGGCCTTCCTTCATCGCCGCTTCGATCTGGCCGACCGCCAGCTCGAGCATCAGCACGGTCTCACGCACCTGGCTCCAGTCCAGATCGGGCATGTGGGCGCTGGTGCCGCGACGTTCGTCTGCTGCTGTCATTACTTTCTCCGCTTTTGGACTGGGTCCCGGGTTTTCGGCATGGTTCCGAAAAGCTTTAGGGCACCTTTCTACGCCTCCCCAGCGAAGACGGGCTCCGGCTCCAGCTCAACCCCGAAGCGGGCCTGCACGTCGCGCTGTACCGCGCGGCTGGTGGCAAGCACGTCGGCACCGGTGGCGCCGCCATGGTTGACCAGCACCAGGGCCTGCTTGTCGTAGCAGCCCACCGGGCCGAGGCGGCGGCCCTTCCAGCCGGCCTGCTCGATCAGCCAGCCGGCGGCCAGCTTGACCCGCCCGTCGGGCTGCGGGTAGCTGGGCAGGCCCGGGTGGGCGGCGGCCAGGCAGGCATGGCTGGCGGCGTCCACCACCGGGTTCTTGAAGAAGCTGCCGGCGTTGCCGATCTCGGCCGGGTCGGGCAGCTTGCGGCGGCGGATGGCGATGACCGCGTCCGACACCTGCAGGGCGTTGGGGTGAGCGATGCCTTGGGTCTCCAGCTCACGGGCCACGTCGGCATAGCCGGTGTTGGGCGCCCACGCCTTGGGCAGGCGGAAGGTGACGGCGGCGATCAGGTAGCGGCCCTTGCCGGCCTGCTTGAAGAAGCTGTCGCGGTAGCCGAAGGCGCAGTCGCGCTTGTCGAAGCCCACGGTCTTGCCGGTTTCCAGGTCGTAGGCGCGCAGGCTGTAGAAGTGCTCGGCCATCTCCAGGCCGTAGGCGCCGATGTTCTGTACCGGCGCGGCGCCCACGGTGCCGGGGATGAGGGACAGGTTCTCGAGGCCGGGCATGCCCATGTCGAGGGTCCAGCGCACGAAGTCGTGCCAGTTCTCGCCGCCGCCGGCACGCACGAAGAAGGCATCCGTGTCTTCCTGGATGCGGTTGCGCCCATGGAAGGCCACGTGCAGCACCAGGCCGGGAAAATCGCCGGTGAGCACCAGGTTGGAGCCGCCGCCGAGCACCAGGCGGGGCAGGCCGGCCACCCGCGGGTCGTCGAGCACGGCGCGCAGGCCGTCCACCTCGTCCACCGCGGCGAACCAGGCGGCCCGGGCGGGCAGGCGCAGGGTGTTGAGGCTGTCGAGCGGTACGTCCTGGCGCAGCAGGCTGTCGGCGGAGACGGTGGGGTTGCGGCTCATGGCGCGATCTTCCTGGTGCAGCGTGACGGGCGGGCGGGGGCGCTCATTGCCTCACCT
This sequence comes from Zoogloea dura, assembly GCF_012927165.1. GTDB lineage: Bacteria > Pseudomonadota > Gammaproteobacteria > Burkholderiales > Rhodocyclaceae > Zoogloea > Zoogloea dura. Next base: position 101,466 of record NZ_JABBGA010000003.1, on the reverse strand, counting down.
CCGCCAGGACCGCCGGAGCGGGCAGGCCCGGCGTGCGCCGGCAGGGGTTGATGTCCAGCCCGCCGCGGCGGGTGTAGCGGGCCCACACGCACAGCTCGGCCGGGCGGCACTGGCGCAGCACGTCGGTGAAGATGCGTTCCACGCACTGCTCGTGGAATTCGTTGTGGCGGCGGAAGGAGATGATGTAGCGCAGCAGGGCCTCCCGGTCGATGGGGGCGCCGCGGTAATGCATGGCCACCATGCCCCAGTCGGGCTGGCCGGTGACCAGACAGTTGGACTTGAGCAGGTGGGAATACAAGGTTTCCTCCACCTCCGGCTGGCCGGCGTCGCTGCGCAGCAGGCCGGGGTCGGGGGTGTAGCGGTCCACCTCGATGTCGAGGGTGTCGAGGAGCACGCCCTGCGGGTAGCCGATGGCCCGTGCGGGGCGGCTGGAGAGGGGCTCGACCTGCACCGTGACCGGGGCGCCGGCGGCGGCGGACAGATCGCGGGCGAGGGTCGCCTGCAGTTCGGCCACGTCGTTCACCTTGGTTTGGTTGAAGGCGTTGAGGTAGAGCTTGAAGGACTTGGACTCGACGATGTTGGGCGAATCAGCTGGCACCCGGAAGTGCGCCAGGGCCACCTCCGGCTTGCCCCTGGGGCCGAGCCAGGAGAGCTCGAAGGCGGTCCACAAGTCTTCGCCGATGAAGGGCAGGGCGTCGGCCGCGATGCCGATCTCGTCCCGCTTGCCTTGGCGGGCGATGGGGAAGAGCAGCTCGGGGGCGTAATGCTCGGCGTAGGCGACGGCCTTGCCGAGGGGCGAGGCGTCGGGGTGAGAGGCTGCTGTGCTCATCAACGGTTCTCCTTGAGCGCCTTGAGCAGCTTCTGCCCGGCACGGCCGTCCACGGTGTGGCCGAGGCGTTGCTGTTCGACCCGGATGGCGGCCCGGCTGGCGTCGCCGAGCATGCCGTCGATGGCGCCGATGGCATGGCCGCGGGCGGCCAGCAGGACTTGCAGCTCGCGGCGTTCGGCGCGGGACAGGCCGGCATCGTCGGTGGGCCAGGGGGTGGTGAAGGCGCCGCCGCCGCGCAGCCGGTCGGACAGGTGGGCGATGGCCAGGGCGTAGCTCTCGGCGGCGTTGTAGCCGTAGATGGCGTCGAAGTTGCGGAACACCAGGAAGGCCGGGCCCTTGGGGCCGGCGGGCAGCAGCAGGCCGGCGTTGCCGTCACCGGCGAGGGGGCTGCCGTCGCTGCGCTTGAGGCCGCGGGCGGCCCAGGCGGACAGGGGCTGCTTGTTGCGGCGGCCGGCGCTGCTGGCGTCGAAGCCGGCGGGCAGGCGCACTTCGTAGCCCCACACCTCGTCTTCGCGCCAGCCGGCCTTGCGCAGGAAGTTGGCGGTGGAGGCGAGGGCGTCGGGAACGCTGCCGACCAGGTCGCGGCGGCCGTCACCGTCAAAGTCTACGGCCAGGCGCAGGAAGGTGGAGGGCATGAACTGGGTGTGGCCGAAGGCGCCGGCCCACGAGCCGACCATCTGCTCGGCCTTCACGTCGCCGGCGTCGACGATCTTCAAGGCGTCGAAGAACTCGCCGCGGAAGTAGGCCTGGCGGCGGCCGTAGCAGGACAGGGTGGCCAGGGAGGTGAGCAGGGGGCGGGAGCCGAAGTTGCGGCCGAAGTTGCTCTCCACGCCCCACACGGCAACCACTGTGGCCGGATCGACCTTGTAGCGGGCCGCCACCGCGTTGAGGGTGTCACCCCACTGCCTGAGCATGGCCTGCCCGTCGGCAACCCGTTCGTCGTCCACCAGGCCGGAGAGGTAGTCCCAGATCGGGGTGCGGAACTCGGGCTGGTAATCGAGGAAGTCCAGTACCTTCAGGTCGGGCTGCAGGCTGGCGGTGAGGCGCTCGTAACCGCTGCCGGACACTCCCCGGGCGGTGGCGCCGGATTTCAGCTCGGCCACGCAGGGGGTGAAACGCGATGGGTCTGGGAGGTCGGCGGCGTGTGCGCCGTGGGCCAGGCCGGCGGCGCTCAGGGCGATCCCGGCAAGGATTCGGGTGAGTGGTTTCATCAACGTATGAAGGATTGCATCAGGGCGAAGAAGCGCCCGTAGAAGTCGGCGTCGGTGACGGTTTCCTCGCCCACCTTGACCAGGGTTTCGTTGTTGCCGCCGAAGGGCAGGGACAGGGAGCCGATGCCGGTGACGCTCAGGCCGGTGCTGGCCGAGCCGGCCTTCAGCTCCTCCCGGACCTGGCGGACGTTGGCATACACGGCAGCCCCTTCGCCCTCGGCCAGGCAGAAAAGGCTGAAGGTGAGCTGGACCTGGCTTTCGCGGTTGGGCTGGAAAAACTTGCGGGCCTTGACCGCGTCGGGCTTGCTCTCGTCGATCAGGTAGCCCTGGCTGAGGAGCGCGCGCCGACCGGCTTCGCAGGCCGCCTGGGGGGGCACTTCGAAGGACTGCTCGTAGGGTGAGTCAGGCGTGAAGTTCTCGAGCTTGTAGCTCTCCTCCTTGGGCTTGGAGGAGAGGTTGCTGCAGGCAGCCAGGGCGAGGGTCAGGATCAGCAGGGTGACACGGTGACGCATGGATGGCGGTACTCGGTGGAGTTCGGAAGGCTGTAGGGGCGGCTTCAGCCGCCCTCAGGGACTTGATCGACGCCTGCGGGCGGCTGAAGCCGCCCCTACAGCTCCAGGTCAGTGGGCTTCGTCCCAGTTGGCGCCGACCCCGACTTCGGCAACCAGGGGTACGGAAAGTTGCGCCACGCCGGCCATCAGCCTCGGAATCTGCTCGCGGATCAGGGCCACTTCGTCGTCCGGCACCTCCAGCACCAGTTCGTCATGCACCTGCAGGATCAGCTTGGATTTGACGCCGGATTCCCGCAGCCAGGCGGAGGCGGCGATCATGGCCTTCTTGATCAGGTCGGCGGCGGTGCCCTGCATCGGTGCGTTGATGGCCGCCCGTTCGGCGGCCTGGCGGCGGCCCACCTGCTGGGCGCGGATCTCCGGCAGGTGCAGGCGGCGGCCGAAGACGGTCTCCACGTAGCCCTGGGCCTTGGCCTCGGCGCGGGTGCGCTCCATGTAGTCGGCGACGCCGGGGTAGCGGGCGAAGTAGCGGTCGATATAGCTGGCGGCGGCGGCCCGCTCGATGCCCAGGTTCTTGGCCAGGCCGTGGGCGCTCATGCCGTAGATCAGGCCGAAGTTGATCACCTTGGCGTAGCGGCGCTGCTCGCTGGTGACCTCCAGCGGGGTGACGCCGAAGATCTCGCCGGCGGTGGCGCGGTGCACGTCCTCGCCCTTGGCGAAGGCGTCGAGCAGGCCCTTGTCGCCGGACAGGTGGGCCATGATGCGCAGCTCGATCTGCGAGTAGTCGGCCGAGAGGATGCGGTGGCCGGCCGGGGCGATGAAGGCGGCGCGGATGCGGCGGCCTTCCGGGGTGCGGATGGGGATGTTCTGCAGGTTGGGCTCGGTGCTGGCGAGGCGCCCGGTGACCGCCACCGCCTGGCTGAAGCTGGTGTGGACCCGGCCGGTGCGCGGGTTGACCATTGCCGGCAACTTGTCGGTGTAGGTGTTCTTGAGCTTGGCCAGGCTGCGGTGTTCCAGCAGCAGCTTGGGCAGCGGGTAGTCCTCGGCGAGCTGGCTGAGCACGTCCTCGTCGGTGGACGGCTGGCCGGTGGCGGTCTTCTTGACCACCGGCAGGCCGAGCTTGGTGAACAGGATCTCGCCGAGCTGCTTGGGGGAGCCCAGGTTGAAGGGCTGGCCGGCCAGTTCATGGGCCTGCTGTTCCAGTTCGTGCAGGCGGCGGCCGAGTTCTTCGGAATGCTGGGCGAGCAGGAAGTCGTCGATAAGCACGCCATTGCGTTCCATCTCGAACAGCACCCGCGCGGTGGGCAGCTCCACCTCCCGGTACAGGGCGGCCAGGGCCGGCTCCGCCGCCAGCTGGGCCGACAGGTTGTGGTGCAGGCGCAGGGTGATGTCGGCGTCCTCGGCGGCATACTCGGTGGCGCGGGCCAGGTCCACCTCGCCGAAGCCGATCTGCTTGGCGCCCTTGCCGCAGACCTCGGCGTAGGTGAGGGTCTTGAGGCCCAGGTGGCGGCTGGCCAGGGAGTCCATGTCGTGGGACTTGTCGCTCTCCAGGATGTAGGACTCGAGCAGGGTGTCCTCGGCAATGCCGTTGAGGTGGATGCCGTGATTGGCTAGGATGTGGGCGTCGTACTTGAGGTTCTGGCCGAGCTTGGCGTGGGCTTCCGACTCGAGCCAGGGGCGCAGCTTGTCGAGCACTTCGGCCAGGGGCAGTTGGGCCGGTGCGTCCGGGTAGGTGTGGGCGAGGGGCAGGTAGGCGGCTTCGCCCTCCACGATGGCGAAGGACATGCCCACCAGGGTGGCGGCCATCGGGTCGAGGCCGGTGGTCTCGGTGTCGAAGGCGGTGAGCGCGGCCGAGCTGATCTTTGCCAGCCAGGCGTCGAAGCTGGCCCAGTCGAGCAGGACTTCGTAGCCGGTGCGATGGGCTCCGGGCTCGCCGGCCGCCTCGGGTTGCGCGATGGCGGTGCCCGCGGCGGGGCTGGTGGCTGCGTTGCTGGCGGCGGGGCGGTGGGTGCCTTCTTCCAGTTCCTTCAGCCAGCCCTTGAACTCCATGCGCCGGTAGATCGCGGCGAGGGCGGCCTTGTCGTCCTCGCGGGCCGGCAGGTCGGCGGGGCCGACGGGCAGCTTGAGGTCGGTGACCACGGTGACCAGCCGGCGGCCGAGGGGCAGGAAATCCAGGTGCTTGCGCAGGTTCTCGCCGACCTTGCCGCCCACCTTGTCGGCACTGGCCACCAGCTTGTCCAGGTTGCCGTACTCGGTGAGCCACTTCACGGCGGTCTTGGGGCCGCATTTCTCGACGCCGGGGACGTTGTCCACGGTGTCGCCGATCAGGGTCAGGTAGTCCACGATGAGCTTCGGCGGCACGCCGAACTTGGCGGTGACGCCGGCTTCGTCGAGCACTTCCTCGCTCATGGTATTCACCCAGCGTACGCCGGGCTGGACCAGCTGGGTGAGGTCCTTGTCGCCGGTGGAGATGACCACCTCCCAGCCGGCCTCCACCGCCTGGCGGGTCAGGGTGCCGATCACGTCGTCGGCCTCCACGCCCTCTTCCATCAGCAGGGGCCAGCCTTCGGCCTTGACTGCCTCGTGCAGCGGCTCGATCTGGGCCCGCAGGTCGTCGGGCATGGGCGGGCGCTGGGCCTTGTAGTCGGGAAACCAGTCGTCCCGGAAGGTCTTGCCCTTGGCATCGAATACGCAGGCGCGATACTCCGCCTTGTAGTCGGATTCGAGCCGACGTAGCATGGACAGCACGCCGCGCACGGCACCGGTTGGCTCCCCCGCGGAATTGCGCAGATCGGGGAGGGCATGGAAAGCACGGTACAGGTAGCTGGAACCGTCGACGAGCAACAAGGTAGGCATGGGCATGCAAGGCTGAGCAGGCGCCCGGCACCCCTCACCCCTCACTCCTTACAAGAAAAATGACTGCAAAAGACAAGCTTCCCCGGATGGCGCCGAGCACGGCGGCCCAGAATTTCACGGCCCGGGAGTCCTGGCGGATTTTCGGGATTATGGCAGAGTTCGTCGAAGCGACTGAACGCCTCAAGCCCATCCGTCCGGCGGTGTCCATCTTCGGCAGCGCCCGCACCAAGCCCGACCACCCTTATTACGCCACCACCGAGCGCATCGCCCGCCTGCTCTCCGACGCCGGCTTCTCGGTGATCTCCGGCGGCGGGCCCGGCATCATGGAGGCGGCCAACAAGGGCGCCTACTTCGGCAAGTCACCCAGCGTGGGGCTCAACATCCAGCTGCCCATGGAGCAGCAGGCCAATCCCTACCAGGACATCTCCCAGACCTTCCAGCACTTCTTTGCCCGCAAGTTCATGTTCGTCAAGTTCGCCACGGCCTACGTGGTGATGCCCGGTGGCTTCGGCACCCTCGATGAACTGCTGGAGGCGATGACCCTGATCCAGACCGGCAAGAGCCGCAAGATCCCGGTGATCCTGGTTCACGAGCCTTTCTGGCGAGGCCTGATCGACTGGTTCAAGGAGCGCCTGGTGGCCGAGGGCATGGTCAACCCGGACGACCTGGACCTGGTGCAGGTCATCGACGAGCCGGAAAAAGTGGTGGATGCCATCTTCGATCACTACCAGAGCCGCGGCTTCCTGCCCCTGCCGGAAGAACACGAGCTCATGCTCAACCTGTAGCCGCAATGCCCTGTAGCCGTCATGCCGCGGGTTACAATCGTGGCATTGCCAGGAGACCTATCATGCCCCGAGCACGTCATATCGCCGCCCTGCTGATCGCCCTTGCCTTGCCGGCCTGGGCCCAGCAGCCCCCCAAGCTCGAGCCCCTGCCCGAACCCCCTCCGCCGCCGCCCGGCATGGAGCTCGACCAGGACGTCGAGCCGCAGGTCACCATCACCAGGAAGGGTGAGGACACGGTCGAGGAATTCCGGGTCAATGGCCAGCTCTACATGGTCAAGGTCACCCCGCCTGGCGGCGTGCCCTACTACCTCTACGACGACGTCGGCAACGGCGACTTCACCCGCCGCGACGCCCAGGATTCGGGCATCCGGGTGCCCAAGTGGGTGATCAAGCGCTGGTGAGCCCGATTGCCGGGTGAACGAAAAAAGGCCGGGGGTTCCCGGCCTTTTTTATTTGAGGTTGTAGGGGCGGATTCATCCGCCCTCGGACCCCGGTCAGGCACTTGCGGGCGGCTGAAGCCGCCCCTGGCCGCCCCTTCAGCTCCTGCTTTCAGGGTGCCTCGCACAGGCAGTGCAGGTAGGTGGCGCCCGGATCGTTCCACAGGGCCAGCCCGGCCAGCTCGTTGCGGATGCGGGCCAGGGTGGCCTCCACCGGGGACAGGCGGGTCTTGGCGCCCTCCGTGTCCTCGCCGTTGTCGAGCAGCTTGGCCAGCAACTGGTCGCGGGGCGACAGGGGCTTTTCCACGTAGCTCACGTCGTAGTCCTTGAGTCCGGCCCGGGTGGCTGCAGCCTTGACGGCTTCGTCGAGGCCGCCGAGTTTGTCCACCAGCCCCTTTTCCTTGGCCTGGCTGCCCAGCCAGACGCGGCCCTGGGCGACCTGGTCCACCGCCGCGACATCCATGCGGCGGTTCTTGCCCACCAGTTCGATGAAGCGCTTGTAGCCGAACTCGATGCTCTGCTGGAGCACGCTGGCCACTTGTGGATCCAGCGGGCGACGCGGGTCGAGGCCGCTGGCCAGGGCCGAGGTGCCGACGCCGTCCACCGCCAGGCCCAGCTTGCCCATCGGGCCGGAGAGATCCGGCACCATGGCGAAGATGCCGATGGAGCCGGTGAGGGTGGCCGGGCCGGCCCATACCTCGTCGGCGGCCATGCTGATCCAGTAGCCGCCCGAGGCCGCCACCGAACCCATCGAGACGATCACCGGCTTGCCGGCCTTGCGGGTCAGTTCCAGCTCGCGGCGGATGACTTCCGAGGCGGTGGCGCTGCCGCCGGGGCTGTCCACGCGTAGCACCACGGCCTTGATGCTCTTGTCCTCGCGGGCCTGGCGGATCAGGCCGGCCACGGTGTCGCCGCCGACCACGCCGGAAGGCTGCTCGCCGTCCACGATGGCGCCCTGGGCCACGACGATGCCGATGTGGTCGCTGGCCTGGGGCGTTTCGTCGCGCACCCGCGAGATGTAGGTGGCCATGTCCACGTGCTTGTAGCCGCGCGCGTCGTCGCTGGCACCAACCCGTTCCTTCAGGAAGTCACGCCATTCATCGGCTGTCTTGAGCCCGTCCACCAGGCCGGCCTTGAGTGCCATCCGGGCGGTGTCGCCCCCGGCTTCTGCCAGCAGGGCCGGAGCCTCGCTCACATAGCGGGCGAGGCCGGCGGCGGCTTTCGGGCGGGCGGCGGCAATGTCGGCCTGGTAGGTGCGCCAGGCGGCGTCCAGGTAGTCGCGGGTGGCCTCCCGGTCCTCCGGCGACATGTCGCTGCGGGTATAGGGTTCAACGAAGGACTTGTAGGTGCCCACCCGGAAGATCTGCATCTTCACGCCGGCCTGGTCGAACAGGCCCTTGAAGTAGGTCGGGTAGCGGGCGAAGCCGGACAGGAAGACGTAGCCATCCGGGCTGACGAAGACTTCGTCGGCCTGGGCGGCCAGGTGGTACTGAACCTGGTTGAAGTTCTTGCCGTGGACATAGACCTTCTTGCCCGCCTTGCGGAAGTCGGCCACGGCGGCGGCGATCTCCTGCAGTTTCGACAGGCCGGCGCCGGCCAGGCTGTCGGTCTCGATGACCAGGGCCTTGATGCGGGCGTCACCCGCAGCGGCGCGGATGGCGTCCACCACGTCACGCAGCAGCACCTGGTGGATGCCGTCGCCACCCTGCAGCACGCTGAGGGGGTTGCGCACGCTGCGCTGCTCGACCAGCTGCCCGTTGGGGGCGATCAGCAGGGCGGCTTCGGCCGGCAGCGGCGTCGGCCTGGCGGCCAGCCAGCCTGCCACCAGGAAGGCCACCACGGCCAGGAACAGCAGGTTGAGGCTGAGCTGCCTGAAGCGGTCGATCGCTCGCCATACCGCCGAAAAAACTCTTCTCACGACACCGGGCCGTGCTTTCCGATCCATTACATTCTCCAGACGGGCCTCACGGCCCGGCGGCCATCGGCCGCCTCCAAGGTTTGCGGGGTCCACCAATCCGGTAGAATCCCGCCATGTTTACCAATCCCACTCCCGACCAGCTCCGCAGCCTGCTGCAGGAAGTCCGGACAATTGCCGTCGTCGGCCTGTCGCCGCGGCCGGAACGCCCGAGTTACAGGGTGTCCCGCGCGATGCAGGGCTTCGGCTACCGCATCGTACCGGTTCGTCCGGCGGTTGCTGAAGTCCTGGGCGAAAAAGCCTATCCGCGCCTCTCCGACATTCCCTTCCCGGTGGACCTGGTGGATGTGTTCCGCGCCGCCGACGAAGTAGGGCCCATCGTGGACGAGTGCATCGCCCTGGGGGTCAGGCGCATCTGGCTGCAGGACGGAGTGATCAACTTCGACGCCGCCGAACGCGCCCGGGCTGCCGGCATCACCGTGGTGATGGACCGCTGCGTTTGGCGGGATTACATGGATCTTATCCCATGAGCAAGAAACTCGCCTTCACCAAGATGCAGGGCCTCGGCAACGATTTCGTGATGATCGACGCCGTGCGCCAGGACATCCAGCTTTCCGGGGATCAGGTGCGCTACCTGGCCGACCGCCACTTCGGCGTGGGTTGCGACCAGCTGCTGGTGGTCGAGCCGGCGCAGACGCCCGGCGTGGACTTCCGTTACCGTATCTTCAACGCCGATGGCGGCGAGGTGGAGCAGTGCGGCAACGGTGCCCGCTGCTTTGCCCGCTTCGTGTTCGACCAGGGCCTCACCGACAAGCGCGAGATCCGCGTCGAGACCCAGCGCGGAGTCATCGCGCCGCGCCTCGAGGACGACGGCAATGTCACCGTCGACATGGGCGTGCCGGTGCTCAAGCCGGCCGAGGTGCCCTTCGTCAGCGATTCCGATGCCTGGGTGCAGCCGCTCGACGTGGCCGGCACCAGCGTGGCGATCACCGCCGTGAGCATGGGCAACCCCCACGCCGTGCAGGTGGTGGCGGATGTGGATACCGCCCCGGTGGCGGAGCAGGGGCCGCTGATCGAGCATCACCCGCGCTTTCCGGCACGGGTCAATGCCGGCTTCCTGCAGATCGTCGATGAACACCGGGTGCGCCTGCGTGTGTTCGAGCGTGGTGCCGGCGAAACCCTGGCTTGCGGCACCGGCGCCTGTGCCGCGGTGGTCACCGGCATCCTGCGCGAACTGGTCGTGTCGCCCGTCACCGTCGAGACCCGGGGCGGCGAGCTGAGTATCGCCTGGGACGGCGTCGGTACGCCCGTCATGATGACCGGCCCGGCCGTCACCGTGTTCAGCGGCGAGCTGAGCCTTCCCTGAGTTTCACGTTCCACCCTTGCGGCCCACCCCATGAATCCTTCCGACGTCATTGCCTTCCTCGAGGAGAATCCCGACTTCTTCGACCGGAATTCGACCCTGCTGACCGACCTCACGGTGACCCACCCCAACAATGGGCAGGCCATCTCTCTCACCGAGAGGCAGCTCATCGCGCTGCGTGACCGGATTGCCCAGCTGGAAGACAAGTTTGCCGAACTCCTGTCCTTCGGCGAGGAAAATGATGCGATCGGCGAGAAGGTTCATCGCCTCACCCTGTCCCTGCTGGAGGCGGAGGATTTCGAGTCCATCCGCCAGGCCATCTACCTGCATCTCAAGGAAGATTTCTCCGTGCCCCACGTGGCCTTCCGGGTCTGGAACAGCGTGCTGTCGCGCAGCGGGCCGGAGTTCCTGCCGGTGGGCGAGGAGGTGCGCTTCTTCGCCGGCGACCTGGTGCAGCCCTATTGCGGCGCGCCGGTGACCAAGGAAGTCATGGCCTGGTTCGGGCCGGCCAGCCGCCTGCTGCGTTCGGTGGCCCTGGTGCCGCTGCAGCGCGACGACCAGACCTTTGGCCTGCTGGCGATGGGCAGTGAAGACCCGGAACGTTTCTATCCGGAGATGGGCACGCTCTACGTCACGCGGATCGGCGAGATGGTTTCCTGCGCCCTCCGCCGCCAACTCGGCTGAGGGGTCGATAGCGCTACTGCGCAACCCGCTCCCGCGACTGCGATGCTCGCCGTACTCATGTACGGCTGCGCTTCTCCCCGCGGCCTCGGGCCGCTCGCTACGCGCTCTCGACCCCTCCGGCGAGGGGTTGTCTTTTATGGAAGCTCCCGGCCTGGGGGTTTTTGTTTTTTGAAGGTTTTTTCAATGGCTGATCTGATTCTCAAACCCGGCAAGGAACGTTCCGTGCTCCGTCGTCACCCCTGGATCTTTGCCGGATCGGTGGATCGGCTGGAGGGGCGGGCGCGGCCGGGGGATACGGTGCTGGTCAAGGACGCCGATGGTAAGGCGCTGGCGCGGGCCGCGTGGTCGCCGGAGTCGCAGATCCGGGCCCGGGTGTGGTCCTTCGATGTGGAGCAGTCCGTCGATCATGCCTTCATCAAGCGTGCGGTGGCGGCATCGGTGGCGCGGCGGGCGTCGCACCCCTGGCTGGCGGGCCAGGACGGGGTGCGCCTGATCCACGGGGAGTCCGACGGCTTGCCCGGCGTCATTGCCGACCGCTTCGGACCTGTGGTGGTGGTCCAGCTCACCAGCGCGGGAGCGGACAAGTGGCGCGATGCCATCGTCGCCGGCCTGGTCCAGGCCACCGGCTGCGGTACGGTCTATGAACGCTCGGATTCCGACGTGCGCAAGCTCGAAGGCCTGGGCCCGGTGACCGGCCTGGCCCACGGCGAGCTGCCCGAGCTGCTGACCATCGTCGAGAACGGTGTGCGCATGGAAGTGGACGTGGAGAAGGGCCACAAGACCGGCTTCTATCTCGACCAGCGCGACAACCGCCTGCTCACCGGCCAGCTCGCCGCCGGACGCGACATGCTCAACTGCTTCTGCTACACCGGCGGTTTCTCGCTGCAGGCCCTGGCCGGTGGCGTGAAGAGCGTGATCTCCATCGACTCCTCGGGGCCTGCGCTGGCCACCGCGGCCCGCAACGTGGCCCACAACCCCCAGCTTGACGCGAGCCGCGCCGAATGGCGTGAGGACGACGTGTTCCAGGCCCTGCGCGGTTTCAAGGCCGAAGGGCGCAAGTTCGACCTGATCGTGCTCGATCCGCCCAAGTTCGCGCCTTCCGCGGCCCACGCGGAGCGGGCGGCGCGTGCCTACAAGGACATCAACCTGCTGGGTTTCCGCCTGCTCAATCCCGGCGGCATCCTGATGACCTACTCCTGCTCTGGCGGAATCGGCCAGGAGTTGTTCCAGAAGATCATCGCCGGGGCGGCGGCCGACGTGGGCGTCGAGGCGCGCATCCTGCATCGCCTGTCGGCGGCGCCCGATCATCCCATCGGGCTGGCCGTGCCGGAAGGCGAATATCTGAAGGGCCTGGCCTGCCAGATCTGAGTCGGGCGACCCTGCGTGCAGTGTGTCTGCCGTCCCTCTCGTGAGGGGGGCGGCCCCTGCGCCCGGCCGGGTGGAGGTGGGGTGCTCAAAACGGGTATTTATCCAGGCGTCAAATCCGGTTGAGGTGTGTATCCTCCTGTTGTCATGGAATCGGTTAAATGTTGTGTCTTTTAACTGATTCGACTTGCTACGGAGATACAGATGAACACCCCGCATTCCCCTGACGCAACGATCCTCGCTACGCCTGCCGGGGATGAATCCGGGGCTCAGGCGCGCAACGACCAGCGGGTCGCTTCCCTGCTGCTGTCCCGCTACAACCTGCGCCAGCTGGTTCGTCTTTATGCGGCCTTCGATGGCGACCTCCTGCTGCCCATCGTGCTGGGTGAGGTCGGCCTCTACAACGTGGGCGGCCTGGGGCTCGATGACCAGGCCCTGGCTGCGCTGCGCTGCCATGGCGAGCAGGACTTCGAAAAGCTGCCCCTGCGCCCCTGCAATGCCTTCTCGATCAGTTCGTCCACCGGCATCCCGCGGGAAACCGTGCGCCGCAAGGTGAGCCACCTGATCCAGCTTGGCTGGATCGCCCGTGACGTGAAGGGCGGCCTGACGATCACCGCCAAGGCCATCAATATCTGCCTCGAACCCTTCGACCAGGAAAACCTGGCCGATTTCCTGTCGACGGCCGACCGGATCCGCGCTGTGCAGAGCGACACCGGCAGCTGAACCGGATGGCGCTGGAAGTGCCCCGCCCGGGGCGCTCCTCGTGTCTGTTGATGTGTTCCGCCTGTTGATCAGCCCTGCGGATCCCACAGCCCGCCGCTGCCCGTTCCGCCCGGTGCGCGCAGCCCGAAGTGCTGCCAGATCGACGCCGTGGCCATGCGGCCGCGTGGCGTGCGCTGCAGGTAGCCCTGCTGGATGAGGTAGGGTTCCAGTACGTCCTCGATGGTGTCGGACGATTCACCGATGGCGGCCGCCAGGTTGTCCAGGCCCACCGGGCCGCCGCCGAACTTCTCCAGCATCGCTCCCAGCAGCTTGCGGTCCATCAGGTCGAGGCCGAGATGGTCCACGTCCAGCATGGTGAGTGCCGCATCCGCCACCTGGGCGCTGATGCGGCCGTCGGCACGCACTTCGGCGTAGTCGCGGACGCGCCGCAGCAGGCGGTTGGCAATGCGCGGCGTGCCGCGGGCGCGGCGGGCGATTTCAAAGGCACCGGTATCGTCGATTTCCACGTCGAGCAGGCGCGACGAGCGGCCGACGATGTAGGCCAGTTCCTGGGCGGTGTAGAACTCCAGCCGCGCGACGATGCCGAAGCGGTCGCGCAGGGGGTTGGTGAGCATGCCGGCGCGGGTGGTGGCGCCCACCAGGGTGAAGGGTGGCAGGTCCAGCTTCACCGAACGGGCGGCCGGGCCTTCGCCGATCATGATGTCGATCTGGAAGTCTTCCAGGGCCGGGTAGAGGATCTCCTCCACCACCGGGCTGAGGCGGTGGATCTCGTCGATGAAGAGGACGTCGTGGGGTTCCAGGTTGGTCAGCAGGGCGGCAAGGTCGCCCGCCCGTTCCAGCACCGGGCCGGAGGTCTGACGCAGGTTCACCCCCATCTCGGCGGCCACGATGTGGGCCAGGGTGGTCTTGCCGAGGCCCGGCGGGCCGAACAGCAGCACGTGGTCGAGGGCTTCGCCACGTTTGCGGGCGGCACTGATGAAGATGTCCAGCTGTTCGCGGATCTTCTGCTGGCCGACGTAATCGTCCAGGCGCTTGGGACGCAGGGCCCGTTCCAGGGCCTCCTCCTGGGTGCTGGCCCGCTGGGCGGTGATGAGGCGGGCGGAAGGGTCGGGCTGGCCGCCCTTCAGGTCGTCGGTCTGGATCATGGGCGGGCTTGCGGGGCGTCTTGGGCCTCTTCGTCGAGGTCGGGGGCGTTCTCGCTGGTACGGGCTTCCGTCCAGTGGGAGAACAGGGCCTGGCCGAGGGCCAGGAAGGTGGGGCCCAGGAAGATGCCGATGAAGCCGAAGGCCAGCACCCCGCCGAAGGCTCCCAGCGCGATCAGCAGGATGGGCAGGCTGGCCGTGCGGCTGATCAGGAAGGGCTTGAGGAAGTTGTCCACCGAACTGATCGCCAGCACGCCCCACAGCACCATGAAGATGGCCCAACCGTTCTCGCCCTGCTGGTACAGCCAGAAGGCCGCGCCGCCCCAGATCAGGGGCGGACCGATGGGGACCAGGGACAGGAAGAACACACCGGCGGCCATCAGCAGGGCGCCGGGCACGCCAGCCAGCAGGAAGCCGACCAAGGCCACGATGGCCTGGGCCGCAGCGGTTCCGACGATCCCGATCATCACCGCCTTGACGGTATTGCCGGCGAGCTCCAGCAGTTCGCTCCACAGCTCGCTGCCGAGGCGCGCCGCGCCGGCTTCCAGTTTGGCCTCGATACGCGCTCCGTCCCGGTACAGGAAGAACACGATGAACAGGACCAGGGAGATCTGCAGCAGGCCTTGGCCCACCACTCCGCCCATGCCGAGGGCGAGCTTGCGGGCGGGCTCCACGGCCTGCAGGGCCAGCTTGCGCATCTCCGCCTGGCTGTGGGTCAGCTTGCGCACGTAGGCATCGATCTCGCCACCGACCAGCGGGATGTCCTTCAGCCAGGCCGGTGGACGGCCGTCGGATTGCTCGATGAGGGTCCGGATGTAATCCACCAGGTCGATGGCCGAATCGGTGAGGGAGGCGGCGAGGCCGATCATCGGCACCAGCAGCACGGCAGTGAGCAGCAGGGTCATGGTGATGGCGGCCAGGCCATCGCGCCGCCCCAGGCGGCGGTGCAGGCTCTCGTAGAGCGGCCAGGTGGTGACGCATACCGTGCCGGCGAACAGGATGGCCGCAAAGAAGGGGCTGAGCACGAAGGCGCAGCCGAGGAGCAGCAGGGCCGTGATGGCCAACTGGGCGGTGCGTCGGGGAGTCATGGGCGTGTCTCGAATGGGTTTGCCGGATTATCCCCGATTCTGCCGCCCGGCAGCAGCCTGCCACTCATGACGCCGGCTTGGGAGGCTTGAGCCGGACGTAGAGGGTCTTGCTGACGGTGGCCACCACCTCGCCCTTGTGGTTGAGCACATCCACGGCAAAGGTCGGCTCGTGCTTGTCGCCGCCGGCAGTCGCGGCGCGGATGGACTCCAGCTGGGCGGGGGTGATGCGGAAGGTGGCGCGCACCGTACCGCGGCCGGGCAGGCGGTAGTCGATGCTGGAGGCCTTGTCCCACACCACGTAGCGGCGGCCCAGGTTGTGCATGACCAGCAGGGCGAAGAAGGGATCGGTCATGGCGAACAGGGAGCCGCCGAAATGGGTGCCCATGTAGTTGCGGTTGAGCAGTCCCATGCGCATGCGCACCGAGGCTTCCAGGTAGTCGGGGCTGATCCGCTCCACGTGGATGCCGGCCCCGATGAAGGGCGGCCACAGGTTCATCAGCAGGCGCAGCGGACCGGCTCCGAGCTTCACGTTGCGCATGAAGCCCTGCTTGAGTTTCTGGCTCATCCCCGTTCTCCCCGTCCGCTCAGGCCTTGGACAGGCCCCTGAGGGCCTGGCGGATGCCGTCGGAGACGCTGACGCCTTCAGGCAGGGTCTTGACCGCGCCGATGGCTTCCTTCTCGTTGTAGCCGAGCGCCAGCAGGGCATTGACGATGTCGCCCCGGTCGTCGCCGGGCCTGGCGGTGATGGTGCTGCCGGCCACCGTCGGCAGGGCCTTGGCGAGCTTGTCGCGCAGCTCCAGCAGCAGCCGCTCGGCGGTCTTCTTGCCGATGCCGGGAATCTTGATCAGGCGCCCGCTCTCCTGCAGGGCCACCGCCTGGGCCAGGTCGCCGACCGACAGCCCGGAGAGGACGGCCAGGGCGGTGCGGGCTCCGATGCCGGCCACCTTGAGGAGCTGGCGGAAGGCGGCGCGTTCTTCTTCGGTGGCGAAGCCGTACAGGAAGTGGCCATCTTCGCGCACCGCCATGTGGGTGGCCAGGCTGACGTTCTGGCCGTTGGCGGGCAGGCCGTAGAAGGTGCTCATCGGCACCTCCAGTTCATAGCCGACGCCGTTGACGTCCACCAGGATCTGCGGCGGGTTCTTTTCGGCCAGGCGGCCGGTGATGCGTCCGATCATGCGTGCTTTCGGGGGTTACGAGTAGTCGGCGGCGATGAAGGCCGGGAGTGCCTCGGCGGCGGCAGAGAGGGCTGCCAGGCGGGGGTGCTCACTGTCGGCCAGCAGGCCGGGGGCGGAGAAGTGGGTGAAGCGCCAGGCCACCGCGACGGTGATGTCGGCCTGGGTGACGCGGTCACCGCACAGCCACTCGCTGTCGCCCAGATGGCCTTCGAGCAGCGCGTAGGTGTCGGCGATCTGGCCTTCGACGCGCTGCAGCCAATCGGGGTCGCGATATTCGGCGGCCCGTACCTTCATCTCGTAGACCCGGTGCACGCTCTTCTCGGCGGCGGCGAGGCCCAGGCTGACGAGCTGCAGGCAGCGGCGGTACGCGGAAGGGTCGGTGGGCCACAGGCTCTTGCCCGGCCCGGCGATGTGTTCCAGCCAGGCGATGATCTGGGAGCTGTCCACCATCAGCTCGCCGTCGTCGAAGACCAGGGTAGGGGCCTTCACGAGCGGGTTGATGGCGTGGAATTCGTCGAAGTTGCGGAAGACCGACAGGGTCTGGTGCTCGAAGGGAATGCCGAGCGTGCGTGCCGTGATGAAGCTGCGGCGGACGAAGGGGGAGTCGAGCAGGCCGATAAGTTTCATGGTGATCCTCCGGTAAGGGTTTGGGCGCAACGGGCGGCGGTGCTGCGCAGGCGGGTCAGGATGGCTTCCGCCTCGTCCCGGCCCCTGGCCGGCAGGCGGGCCTCGTGACCGCTGCCCAGGTTGCCGCCGCCGAAATAGAGGCGGACCTCATCCGCGCGGACATCCACGTATTGCACGATGCCGAGGTTGATGAAGCGCTGGGTGCCGCCGTCGGCAGGCAGCGGGAACAGGCAGAAGGCGGTCGAGCCGGCATCGGCGGCCCGCGTCAGGGGGGCTGCCAGCGCAAGGACGATGGCCAGCATGGGGCGCAGCAGGTGGCGCGGCATCATGACAGTCTTCCCTCCAGAAAGCGGGCTATATCGTGCAGGCTGCCGGCCACGGGCACGGCGGCGGCCCGCAGGTCGGCGGCGGGCTGCAGCAGGTCGGGGACCATCACCACCCGCGCGCCGGCGGCCAGGGCGCCGCGCACGCCGGCATTGGAGTCCTCGAGGACCAGGCAGTGGCCCACCGGCAGCCCCAGGCGCTCGGCGGCGGCCAGGAAGATGTCCGGGGCCGGCTTGCCCCGGCTGACCTCGTCACCGCAGACCATGCCGTGTACCCGGCTCAGCAGGCCGACCGCGGCGAGCTTGGGCTCGGCCCGGGAGCGCCGGGTCGAGGTGGCGACGACACGGCGGATGGCCAGCCCGTCGAGCACATCGAAGAGCTCGGTGACGCCGCCCTTGAGCGGAATGCGGCCGGCGGCAATGGCGGCTTCGTAGATGCGTCCGAAGGCTTCGTAGAGCTCGGCGACCGGGTAGTCCTCACCGAGGTGCTGGCGGATCACCGCCGGCCCGTCATTGGAATTGAGGCCCACCATGGCCAGCCCCACCTCCGGCCGCCAGGGCAGGCCCAGTTCGGTGGCGGCCTCGGCGACGGTGGCCAGGGCGACCCGCTCGCTGTCGAGGAGCAGGCCGTCCATGTCGAAGATCACGCCCTGGATCTGCGCAGGGGAGAAAGGTAGGTGCAGGGGCGGGCTCATGGCTGGGGTCCGGGCCAGCGTCCGAAGGCCAGGGTGGCGGCGAGGACGAGGCCGTGCAGGTTGGCGGCGGCGATGGTGAGCCGCAGGGCGGGGGCCAGCTCGGCCGGCTCGCTGGCGTGGGCGAGCAGGGTGCGCAGCCCGCGGAACGACAGGATCAGCGTCATCGCGGCGGCGGCGGCGCCCTGCGGCAGGCGCTCGCGCCCGACCATCAGGACCAGCCAGGCGTAGGCCGCCAGCACCAGGCCCAGGCAGACCCACTTGGCCGTGTCGGGCCCCAGGCGGACCACCAGGGTGCGTTTGCCGGCGCTGGCATCGCCCTGGCGGTCAGGGAATTCATTGACGAACAGGATCGCGGCCACCAGCAGGGCGTAGGACAGGCCAGCCTGGAAGGGGACCGGCGAGAAGCTGCCGCGCTGCACGAAATCGCTGCCGATGATGACGATCAGCCAGCCGGCCGCCACGGCAGCCTCGCCCAGGCCGCGGCTGACCAGGGCCAGCGGCGGGGCGGTGTAAGCCCAGCCCAGGAACAGCCCGGCCAGCCCGATGAGGATCAGCCCCGCGGCGGAGTGGGTGGCCAGCCACAGGCCGGCGGGTACCACCAGGGCCAGCAGGGCATAGCCCAGGCGGCCGGTTTCGGCTTCGCTGAGCACGCCGTTCTGGATGAAGCGGCTGCCGCCGGTGAAGGGATAGATGCGCTCGGTGTTGGCGGCGTCGGCGCCGCTGCGGGCGTCGTAGTAGTCGTTCAGGACATTGATGCCGGCGTGGGCAACCAGGGCGAAGAGCACGCTCAGCACCGCCTTTGCCAGATCCAGGGGCACGCCGCTTCCATGCGCGGCGGCCAGGCCGATCAGGCAGGCAAACAGGGTCACACCCAGGAAGGCCGGCCGGGTGGCCATCACGCAGGCCATCACCGGGCGGGCGCGCAGGCCGGGGCCGGGTTCGGCGGGTTGAGGCGGATGGACGTGAGCGGGTGGGGGGGACATGGGCTTTGAGGTCGGATGGACACGCAATCCTGCGTTGGGGCGGCGTCCGGGTCAAGTTGCGGGTATGCGGAACACGACAATTGCAAGCCCTATCGGTTAGGATCGACGCCTGATCCCGCTGCCGGAAGTCCGATCTTGGCGACTCTTGCCCATCCTCGTTCCCATGCCTCCGCCATGGCCCCGCGTATTTACGGCGGGGGCGTGGCGCTGGTGGCCCTGGTGGCGCTGGCAGCTTGGCTTGCCGTGTATCCCTTCGGCCCCTGGCTGGCGGGTGTCATTCTGGCGGTTTATATGGTGCTGGTCCTGATCCAGCCGGCCCTGTGGCTGGTGTTGCTGCCGGCCCTGTGGCCGGTGATCGACCTGGCGCCATGGACCGGCCAGATCCACATCAACGAGAGCGATGCCCTGGCGCTGGCCACGCTGGCCGGTCTTGGCCTGCGCGAGTTGCTGGCGCCGCCGCCGCCGACGCTGCAGGGCAGGGCCCCGGTCAAGCTGAGGGCAGCCGCGCTGGCCTGCTTCGGTCTGCTGGCGGCCGCCGTGGTGATATCCACCCTGCGCGGCCTGCAGCCCTTTCCGCCGCTCGATGCCGGCAGCCTGGTGGGCTATGGCACGCCACTCAACAGCCTGCGGGTGGCCAAGGGCTACGTCCTGGCCTTTGCACTGATCCCCTTCCTGCACCTGGCGATCCGGCGAGATGGCGAGCTGGCCCTGCGCCGTTTTGCGGCGGGCGTGACCTTCGGCCTGGGGACCTGTGCGCTGGGGGCCCTGTGGGAGCGGATGGCCTTCCCCGGCCTGACCAACTTCTCGGCAGACTACCGGAGTGCGGCCCTGTTCTGGGAGATGCACGTCGGCGGTGCCGCCCTGGATGCCTGGCTCAGCCTGAGCTTTCCTTTTGCCTTGGCGCACTTGCACGCCGCCCGCAGCAAGTGGGCGCGGGTGGTGGCCCTGTTCCTGGTGGGGCTTGGCAGCTATGCCTTGTTCACCACTTTTTCGCGCATCGTCTATGCCTCGATGCTGGTGTCGGGCACGGTGCTGGCGGTGGCGGCGTGGCGTCACCCGGCGCGGCGGGCGGGTGCGGATGAGGGGGGCGACCATGCGCTGGTGCTGATCGTGCTC
Source organism: Zoogloea dura (assembly GCF_012927165.1). Classification (GTDB taxonomy): domain Bacteria; phylum Pseudomonadota; class Gammaproteobacteria; order Burkholderiales; family Rhodocyclaceae; genus Zoogloea; species Zoogloea dura. The sequence continues at coordinate 81,640 of NZ_JABBGA010000003.1, read as the reverse complement.
GCGGTGGCGGGCCTGGCAGGATGCGCCCTGGCCTTCCAGTCGGGAGGTTATCGGGGCATGGCGGCCTTTGCCGGTCTGTTGCTGCTCGTTTACCTGGGGGGCGGCGTGCTCCGTGACGGCAAGGGGGGCGTGCTGGCCGGAGGCGGGCTGGCGGGCCTGCTGCTGGCTGCCGTGACGGGCGTGCTGGCCTGGTGGTTGCCCAAGGGGGTTTACGTGGTTTATGGCCTGGCCTGGTGTATCACGGCCGTGGTCCTGCTCGGTGGGCTGCGTGGCCGCCTGACGGCCCCTCCGGCGCTGGTGGCGGCCCTGCTGGCATGGCTCGCAGCCCATGCCGTGCTGGTGAATGCCTTCTGGGGCGAGATGACGGGTCTCCCAGGTGTGCTGCTGGCCGTCGGGATGGTGGGGGGCGTGCTGATCGCCCAGTCCGCCGGGGTACGCCCCCTGTGGGTGCCCCGGCTGCGTGACCTGCACGTGGTGGCCGGGTTGCTGGTGGCGGGGGGTATGGTCGTCGCCACCCTGGCGAGCGCTTACATGGGTAACCGCCTGGCGTCTACGGAGGATGACTTCAAGGGGCGCATGAGGCACTTCGAGCATAGCCTCGGACTGGTGCGCGACCTTGGCGGCACGGCCTTCGGGCTGGGGCTCGGGCGTTATCCCGACAGCTATTTCTGGAACGTGACGGATCCGGGGGTGCCGGGCTTCCTGGCCTTGCAGGGCGCCCCTGGCCACCGTTACCTGCAGCTTGGCGGGGAGCGCCGGGTGACGGGGTTCGGCGAGCATCTGCACCTGATGCAGCGGCTCGAGGGCGATCCGCGAGCGCCTTTCCAGCTCAGGGCCAGGCTGCGCAGCGCGGGAGCCATCCAGATCGCCGTGGCGGTGTGCCGCAAGCATCTGCTGTACCCGGAGGACTGCACCGAGCAGGCGATCCCGGTGAGGGGGGACGCAAACTGGCAGGAGGTGGAGATCCGCCTCGATGGTGCCACCTTCCGCCCCGCCGGCTGGCCGCCCCGCCCCGCGGTGTTGTCGGTCAGCGTGCTGGGCAAGGGGCCGGTGGATTTCGATGAACTGCAACTCTTCGATGGCCGTCTGCGCAGCCTGTTGCGCAATGGGGATTTCGAGCGTGGCAGTGATTTCTGGTTCTTCTCGTCCGACCACGACCACTTGCCCTGGCACGCCAAGAATGTTTTTCTGCAGACCTATGTGGAACAGGGCCTGCTGGGCATGATCGCGCTGGTGGCGGCGCTGGGGGCGGCGGGGGTCCATCTGGCCGGCCGGCGGACCCGCGGTCATCCGCTGGCCCCCGTCCTGCTGGCTTCGCTGGCGGGCGGGGTGACGGTGGGCCTGGTGGACAGCCTGGTGGACATGCCCCGCATCACGCTGCTGCTGCTGCTGGTTCTGTGGCTGGGTTTGAATCTTCGTCTCCCGCCAGACCCGGTGCAGTCCGGGCCGGGCTAGTCCGGCGGGCGTGACCGAAACAGGAGTGCAGATGTGAAACCATCGATCCCATTGATCGCTGTCGTGCTGGCGGCGTGCAGTGCGTCGGCCCAGGCGGCGACCCTTACGGTCGGCCCGCTGGAGGCCATCACCCGCATCGCCGAGGCCGCCCGGTTGGCGAAGGACGGCGATACCGTGCTCATCCAGCCCGGTACCTACCGGGGCGATGTAGCGGTGTGGAGGCAGCGCAGCCTCGAGATCCGGGGGATCGGCCAGCGTCCGGTGCTCGAGGCGGCGGGTAGCAGTGCCGAGGGCAAGGGCATCTGGGTGTTTGCCGGCGGGCGCTTCAAGGTGGCCAACATCGAGTTTCGCGGTGCCCGTGCCACAGACCACAATGGTGCCGGGATCCGTCTCGAGAAAGGGAGCCTGGAGATCGGCAACTGCGTCTTCGAGGGCAATGAGACGGCCATCCTCACCGGCAACGATGCCGACACCGAGCTGCAGGTGCGGGACAGCATTTTCAGCCGCGCGCCACAGGACAGTCTGTCCCTGCACCACCTGCTCTATGCCGGGCGGATCCGCCACCTGTCGGTGGAGGGCAGCCGCTTCCACGGCGGCTACCTGGGGCATCTCCTGAAGAGCCGGGCGGCGCGTAGCGAGATCCGCTACAACCTGCTGGTGGACGGGCGGGACGGCCGCGCTTCCTACGAGCTCGAGTTTCCCAATGGCGGGGTGGCGCTGGTGGTGGGCAACGTGATCGGGCAGAGCCGCGCCAGTTCCAACATCACCATGGTGGCCTACGGCGCCGAATCGTCCGTGTGGCCGGAAAACCGGCTGGTGCTGTCGCATAACACCCTGATCAGCGAGGGCTGGCGTCCGGCCCTGTTCGCCCGGGTGTGGGGCAGCCGCCTGCCGGCGAACACCACGGTGGTGACGCGCAACAACCTGCTGGCTGGCCTGGGGCTGTTCGACCTGGTGCTGCCCGGCACGCACCAGGGCAATCATCTGCTGCGCCCGGGGGCCCTGGAGACGGAGAGTCTGGCGTTCAGCCTGCCGGAGGATTCGTCGCTGCGGGGGCAGGTCGACATGCCGTCGCCGACCACCGAGGCCGAGCTCGTGCCCACTGCGGAGTTCAGCTTCCCGGTCGGGACGACGCCCCTGCTTGTGCCGGCGAAGTGGGCGCCGGGGGCCTTTCAGAGTGCCGGGATCAGGCTCCGGCCGGGCTCCGCGGGGCTGCCTTCTCCGAGTCCGGCATCACGGTGACGCGCACTTCAGGGGCCTGGGCGAGGCCGCCGAGGATCACCCCGCGTAGCGGCGAGACGTCCTGGAAATCCCGCCCCCAGCCCAGGGTGACGTGACGCACATCGGGCTGGATGCCGTTGGTGGGGTCGTATTCCACCCAGCCATTGCGTGGGCACCACACGGAGACCCAGGCGTGGGATGCGTCGGCGCCGATCAGGCGGGGCTTGCCCGGCGGTGGGTCGGTCAGCAGGTAGCCGGACATGTAGCGGGCCGGGATGCCGACCGAGCGCAGGGCGGCAATCATCAGGTGGGCAAAATCCTGGCAGACACCGCGCTTGCGCTTGAGCACCTCGTGCACCGGGGTGCTCACCTCGGTGGCCTTGGCATCGAAGGTGAAGGTCTTGAAGATCAGGTCCATCAGCGCCTTGGTGGCGACCAGCAGGGGCAGGCCCGGCTTGAAGGCGGTGGCGGCGAATTCGGCCAGTAGTGCGTCACGGGGCACCCGGGGCGAGGCATAGAGGTAGCGCAGGGCGTCCAGGGAGTCGGCGCTGCGGGGCTTGGGGTGGTAGCGCAGGCTGTCGCGCACGCTCTCCCAGAGGGGGGAGTCGTCGGGCTTGGGCAGCTCCCGGCCGATCACCGTGACATGGCTTTCGGCGCGTACGAGCAGTCCATCGTGGGGGGTGTCGAGGGACAGCCAGGCCACCGGGTTGCCGAAGGCGTCCTCGCCTTCCTCCAGCTGGGCCAGGGCCGGCTCGATGGTGATCTGGCCCGACTCGCGGGTCTGCCACGGCAGTTTCCGGGGGATCAGGTGGAGCAGGTGCTGGGCCAGCGAGACCGGGACGCCGCAGGCGGGGTACTCGGTCTCGTGGATGACGGTATAGGCGACGCGGCGGGTCATGAGGGAACAGATCCTTGCTGGCCGCTCAGGCGGCGAAGGTGGCCTGGCCGGCGATGCCCACGTGGCTGAAAAAGCGCATGGCCAGGCGATCGGACAGGTGGCGGCCGGCCCGGGCCAGGTGATCCAGCAGATCGGCCAGCTGCAGGACGGCTTCGCGCCGTTCGGGTTCGGGGCAGAGGGACTCAAGGTGTGCCCAGGGGAAGGCCTGGACGGCGCCGAAGGCCCGGTCGAGTTCCGCCACGCCCAGCTCCACACCGTCGGTCTCGAAGGTCTTGAGGTAGTTGCTGAGCATGCGGGCCTGGAAGGCCAGGGCGTGGGGGTTGGCATCATCCATGGTGAGCAGGTGCATGGCGGGCAGCAGCTCGGGCTGGGCCCGGTAGCGGGTCCGGTAGGTGATGATCGAGTCGCACAGCTCCAGCAGGGCCTCTACCGCCAGCTCCCGGTGCAGCGGGCCGGCCACCTCGGCGTAGCGCCGCAGGAAGCGCGCCAGGCGGCCGGACAGGTTGTCCAGGCGCTCCAGGCGACGGCCCACGATGTGCAGGCGCCAGCCCATGTCACGGGTCATGTTGTCCATGGCGAAGCCGGACAGGGACACAAAGGTGGTCAGGGCTTCGTCGAGGAATTCGAGCAGGGCGGAGACGTCGCTGACCCGCCCGCGGGCGCTCTCGATCTCTGCCGACAGGCGTTTGAGGGCGTGCCAGTGGTCCAGCGACAGGTGTTCGCGGGCCTGGGTGGCACACCAGGTCAGGCGCTGCAGGTTGGCCGCCAGGCCGCATTCGGCGCGGCGGTCGAGGACGGCCCGGAACAGGTCGAGCTCGGCCTTGGCGAGCGGGGTGGCGGAGACTTCTCCCTCGATCAGTCCGGCACCGGCGGCCAGGTCGAGCATCACCGACAGGGCGCCGGCCCTTTCGGTGCGGCGCCCCTCGGAGAGGCGCGACAGGGCCAGCCGGGCCAGCCGGGCGACCGCGTCGCAGCGCTCGCCGTAGCGGCCGAACCAGAACAGGTTCTCGGCCAGGCGCGACGACAGGGTGCCGGTTTCGCCGATCAGGTCGCTGACCCGCAGAGTGTTCTGCAGCAGGCTGAAGGTGGACACCGGGCCGTCGGACGGCACCCAGGTGTCCTTGCTGCTGCCGCCCTTCTGCATGGTCAGGATGCGGGTGTTGTCCATGCCGGCCACCCGGGCCAGGCCACCGGGCAGCACGCTGTAGCCTTCCGGCGTGATCGCCGCATAGACGCGCAGGCCCATGGCCCGGGTCATCAGCTTGCGCCGGTGGCCGCCGGTCCATGCCGGGGCGCGCGACAGTTTGACCAGCTCCTGGGCCACGAAGGCGGAGGGGTCGGCCTCGATGCGCGCGGCGAGGGCAGCCAACTGGGGGGCATCGAGCTGGTCGCCAAAGATCACGTCGCTGCCGCCGCCGGGGAAGGTGGGCTTGATGACCAGCTCGCGCAGGTGCTTGAGCACCACGGCTTTGGCCGGCTCCTCGCCGCACCACCAGGTGGCCACCGAGGGCATCATCAGCTCCTCGCCCAGCAAGTGGCGCGAGATGCCGGGCAGGAAGCCGGGCAGGGCGGCGGATTCGAGCAGGCCGCTGCCCAGCGCGTTGGCCACCAGCACGCGGCCGGCGCGCACCGCGCCGAGCAGGCCGGGCACGCCCAGAGCAGAATCGGCCCGCAGCTCGACCGGGTCGCAGAAGTCGTCGTCGAGGCGGCGCAGGATGGCATGCACCCGCTTCAGGCCGGAGACGGTCTTGAGATAGACGGTGTCGTGGCGCACCGTCAGGTCCTGGCCCTCGACCAGGGGAAAACCCAGGTAGCGGGCCAGGTAGACGTGTTCGAAGTAGGTTTCGTTGAAGGGCCCCGGGGTCAGCAGCACCGTCAGGGGATGCTCGCCGTCGGTCGGGGCCTGGCTGCCCAGGCTGCGCTGCAGGCCGCGGAAGAAGCCGGCCAGGGTCTGCACCTGCAGGTCGCGGAACAGGTCGGGGAAGGCGCGCGACACCAGCAGGCGGTTTTCCAGTGCATAGCCGGCCCCGGAGGGGGACTGGGTGCGGTCGGCGATGACCCACCAATGCCCGTCCGGCGAGCGTGCCAGGTCGGCGGCGTAGAGATGCAGGAAGGCGCCACCGGCGGGCTTGATGCCCTTGCACGGCCAATGAAAACCTTTGTGTCCAAAGACCAGTTCGGGGGGCAGCAGCCCCTCGGCGAGGGTCGTCTGGTCACCGTAAAGGTCGCCCAGCAGGGCGTCGAGCAGGCGTACGCGCTGGCTGATGGCGGCGGAAATGCCGCGCCATTCCTCGGTGGGAAGGATCAGCGGGAGCAGGTCGAGGGACCACGGGCGGTCGGTGCCGCGGGGGTCGGCATAGACGTTGTAGGTGACCCCGTTCTGCTGGATTCCCCGCGCCAGCTGGGCCGCGCGGGCCTTCAGTACATCGGCGCTGGATTCGTCGATGTGGTCGAGGAATTCCTGCCAGTGGGGGCGTACGCCGTCTTCGCCGAAGAGCTCGTCATAGCTGTCGGGACGGTAGGGATAGTGGGAGAGGATCGAACTGGGCATCGGCAGAAGCTAACACTCTTACCGGCATTCGGGAAATGGCAGAGTTGGCGTTGACGCAACGACCCGGGCTGCGGAGGCGGGTGCCTCCGCAGCGGGTGTCGTTGCATCCGCCTGTCGCGCTTGAGTTGCTCAGCGACGCAGGTCGAGGGTGAAGGGGAATTCCCGCTCGACCGGGGAGGTCGTCACCTTGGGCGCGCCCGGGGTGTGGCCCATGCGGAAGAAGCGGGCCAGGCGGCGGCTCTCGGCTTCGAAGGCATTGATCGGGAAGGTCTCGAAGCTGCGCCCGCCCGGGTGCGACACGTGGTACTGGCAGCCGCCCAGGGAGCGCCCGGTCCAGGTATCCACCAGGTCGAAGACCAGCGGGGCGTGGGACGGGATGGTCGGGTGCAGGCAGGACGGCGGTTGCCAGGCGCGGTAGCGCACCCCGGCCACGTGCTCGCCCACGGTGCCGGTGGGCTGCAGCGGCACGCTGCGGCCATTCACGGCGAGCTGGAAGCGGTCGTCGGACATGCCGCTGACCTTGACCTGCAGGCGTTCCACCGACGAATCGACGAAGCGCACGGTGCCGCCGATGGCGCCTTCCTCACCCATCACATGCCAGGGCTCGAGGGCGCTGCGCAGCTCCACCTCGATGCCGCGCACCGCGAAGTCGCCGATCTTGGGGAAGCGGAACTCCATGTGGGGGGCAAACCACTCCGGCTTGAAGTCCAGGCCGTGGGCCTGCATGTCTTCCATCACGTCGCTGAAGTCCTGCTGCACGAAGTGCGGCAGCAGGAAGCGGTCGTGCAGCTCGGTGCCCCAGCGCACCAGGCGTTCCGGCGCGTAGGGGGTTTCCCAGAAGCGGGCCAGCAGGCCGCGCAGCAGGAGCTGCTGGGCCAGCGACATGCGGGCATGGGGCGGCATCTCGAAGGCGCGCAGCTCGAGCAGGCCGAGGCGGCCGGTGGGGCCGTCGGGCGAGTAGAGCTTGTCGATGCAGAACTCGGAGCGGTGGGTGTTGCCGGTGACGTCGATCAGCAGGTTGCGCAGCAGGCGGTCGATCAGCCACGGCTGCAGGCTCTCGCCCGGGGGCGGGAACTGGCGGAAGGCCGTCTCGATTTCATATACGGAGTCGTTGCGGGCTTCGTCGATGCGCGGCGCCTGGCTGGTCGGGCCGATGAACAGGCCGGAGAACAGGTAAGACAGGCTGGGGTGGTTGTGCCAGTAGGAGACCAGGCTGCGCAGCAGGTCCGGGCGCCGCAGGAAGGGCGAATCGGACGGCGTGGCGCCGCCGAGCACGAAGTGGTTGCCGCCGCCGGTGCCGGTGTGGCGGCCATCCACCATGAACTTCTCGGTGGTCAGGCGCGAGTAATGGGCCGCCTCATACAGGTGGGTGGTGCGGTCCACCAGCTCTTCCCAGTTGCTGGACGGGTGGATGTTGACCTCGATCACGCCCGGGTCGGGAGTGATGCGGAAGTGCTGCAGGCGTGGGTCGGAGGGCGGCTCGTAGCCCTCGATGACCACCGGCATGGCGAGGTCCTCGGCGGTGGCTTCGATGGCGGTGACCAGTTCCAGGTACTTCTCCAGGCTCGACAGCGGCGGCATGAAGATGTGCATGGTGCCGTTGCGGGTCTCTGCGCACATGGCGGTGCGGACGATCCAGTTGGCGGACTCGAACTGGGCCGGCTGGCGGTCGGTGGGGGACTGCTTCTCGGCGTCGCGGGCGGCCTTCAGGGCGGCGGCGGCGCGGGCCGCAGCGGAGGAGCCGAAGCCGGGTTCGTCGTCCGACAGGGCGTTGAGCACCGCGGTCTGGCCGCCCGGCAGCTGGCGGCGGATCGCCTTGTACTCGGGCAGCGGCGGGAAGACCTGGTGGCTGTCCGTCGGGTGGACGTAGGGGTACTCGCCCTTCGTCACCCAGGGCTGGGAGTCCAGCGGCAGGCGGTAGCCCACCGGGGAGTCGCCGGGGATCAGGTAGCAGCGCTCGTCGCGCAGGAACCACGGCCCGGTCTGCCAGGCGCCGGTCCAGTTGTTGATGGAGATGGGCAGCACGTAGCCGACCGGGTTGGGCAGGCCGTGCTCATACACGCGGCGGATGCGGTCGCGCTCGAGCGGGTCGTCGAGGCGGGCATCGAAGGGATCCACGTTGCCCGGCAGGCGGCGCTCGCGCCACAGGTAGTAGAAGGCATCCTCGTAGGCGGGGAAGACCCGGCGCTGGTCCACGGCCAGGCGCGAGGCCACGCCGGCGAGGAAGGTGTGGGCCTTGTCCACGGTGACTTCACCGGGGGTGGAGGCATCGGCGATCAGGTCGGGGCGGGTCCACACCGGCTGGCCGTCCTTGCGCCAGAAGCAGGTCAGCGACCAGCGCGGCAGCTGCTCGCCGGGGTACCACTTGCCCTGGCCGAAGTGGGCCAGGCCGGTGGGGGCGTACTTGTCGCGCAGGCGGTGGTAGAGGTCCTCGGCGCGGACGCGCTTGGTGGGGCCCATCGCCTCGGTGTTCCATTCGGCGCCGTCCGGGTCGTCGATCGACACGAAGGTCGGCTCGCCGCCCATGGTCAGGCGCATGTCGTGGGCTTCGATGTCGGTGTCGATGAGATGGCCGAGGGCTTCGATCTCGGCCCACTGCTCTTCGGTGTAGGGCTTGGTGACGCGGGGCGCTTCCTTGACCCGGGTGACCTTCATGACGTGCTCGAACTCGCACTCGCACTCATCGATCAGGCCGGACACCGGGGCTGCGGAGGAGGGGTCGGGCGAGGCGGCCAGCGGGATGTGGCCCTCACCGGCGAACAGGCCGGAGGTCGGGTCGAGGCCGACCCAGCCGGCGCCGGGCAGGTAGACCTCGGTCCAGGCGTGCAGGTCGGTGAAGTCCACCTCGGTGCCGGAGGGGCCGTCGAGGGACTTCACGTCGGCCTTCAACTGGATCAGGTAGCCGGACACGAAGCGCGCCGCCAGGCCCAGGTGGCGCAGCAGCTGGACCAGCAGCCAGGCCGAGTCGCGGCACGAGCCGGTGCGCTTGGCGAGGGTCTCCTCGGGCGTCTGCACGCCGGGCTCCATGCGGATCACGTAGCCGATGTGCTTCTGCAGGTCGGCGTTGATCTTGACCAGGAAGTCCACCATGCGCAGCTTGTCGCGGGGAATGGTGTCCAGGTACTTCTGGAATTCGGGGGTGGCTTCTTCCTTCAGGCGGTACGGGGCCAGCTCGTGGCTGAGGGCGCCTGCGTACTCGAAGGGGAAATTCTCGGCCTCGGGCTCCAGGAAGAAGTCGAAGGGGTTGATCACCGACATTTCGGCGACCAGGTCCACCTCGACGCTGAATTCGGTGACCTTCTCCGGGAAGACCAGGCGGGCCAGGTAGTTGGCCTGCGGGTCCTGTTGCCAGTTGATGAAGTGGGGCTTGGGCAGCACGCGCAGCGAGTAGGACAGGATGCGGGTGCGGCTGTGGGGAGCGGGGCGCAGACGGACGACCTGGGGACCCACGTTGATCGGGCGGTCGTACTTGTAGGAGGTCAGGTGATTGAGGGCGACATGGATGGTCACGGGCTACTCCGTTCTTGAGCTGCGGGTTTCAGGCTTGTGTATCCGTCTAGCAAACTTCACGCCAAGTGGTTTACGCCTGTCTTGTTGCGCAGGTTTTGCGGATGAAGTGCTGTGCGAAGTCGCCAGAATGCCTGTGGCGTGAAGAAATAGCCCGAAGTCCCGCCTCGGGTGGCAACCCGTTGCGGTGCATGCACCAGAATGGATTGCGGGAAGCGCACCGGCATGGTGCGATCCCGTGCCGGAGCCGGCGTGCTCCGGGATAGGGGTCAGACAGCCAGCGCGGCCTCTGCAGGGCGGCTGGCGGTAGGCTGGAGGCGTCCGGCCAGGCTCACCACCTCGCCGACGATCAGCAGCGCCGGTGGCCGGATGCCGGCCTGGGCAGCGATTTCCGGCAGGGTCTCGAGGGTGCCGGTGACCACCCGCTGGCGCGGCGAGGTGGCGTTCTCCACAAGGGCCGCCGGGGTGGCGGCGCCGCGGCCGTGGTCGATCAGGGCGGCGCAGTGGGCGGCCAGCTGGCCCACGCCCATGTAGATCACCGCGGTCTGCTGCGGACGGGCCAGCACCGACCAGTCCAGGGCGTCCTGCCCGGCCCGCCGGTGGCCGGTGGCAAAGACCACCGAGCGCGCATGGTCCCGGTGGGTGAGGGGGATGCCGGCATAGGCCGAGGCCCCGCAGGCCGCGGTGATGCCCGGCACCACCTCGAAGGAGATGCCGGCCTCGAGCAGGGCCTCCACCTCCTCTCCACCGCGCCCGAAGATGTAGGGGTCGCCGCCCTTCAGGCGCACCACCTGGCGTTCTTCCCGCCCGAGGCGGACCAGCAGGGCGTTGATCTCCTCCTGGGGCAGGGTGTGGTGCCCGGACTCCTTGCCCACATAGATCCGCTCCGCCCCCGGCCGGGCCAGATCCAGCACCCCATCGCTGACCAGGTGATCCACCACCAGTACTCCGGCCTGCCCGATCAGGCGGGCGGCGCGCAGGGTGAGCAGTTCCGGATCGCCCGGGCCGGCCCCCACCAGGGCGACATGCCCGACGGATGGTGTCGTCCTCATGGCAGGGCGGCCCGCCTGCAGGCCTTCGTCCATGCGCCCGCCGAGCAGCTCGAAGAGGCTGCGCAGCGTGACCGGGGCCGGCATGCCGGATGAGATTGAGGCGGACGGAGGCATGGCGGAACTCCCGGATTCATGACGACCGCAATCTAGCAGCGGGGGGGCGTTTCTTAACTTGACCCGAGTCAAGGAAGGGATATTGCCCGGAAGCGCACTCTTCGCCGCGAGCGGGAATCGCCGCTGGTGGGTTCAATCAAGGGAGATGCACGATGAAAACGTGGAAGTCCGGAATCATTGCCGCGGCCTTGCTGCCGTTGGCTCTGGCTCAAGCCTTTGCCGACGAGGGCAAGAAGAACGTAAGCCCTGCCGAGGTGCAGTACCAGGCCGGCGGCTCGCCGCTGGCCAACGTGGAGATGTACCAGGACATCAATCCGAAGGCGCCGCCGATGACCAAGGCGGAGTTCGACAAGGCACGCCAGATCTACTTCGAGCGTTGCGCGGGCTGTCACGGGGTGCTGCGCAAGGGGGCCACCGGCAAGCCGCTGACCACCGACAAGACCCTGGCCGCCGGCACCGACTACCTGAAGGTTTTCATCAAGTACGGCTCCCCGGCCGGCATGCCCAACTGGGGTACCTCGGGTGAGCTGAGCGATGACGAGGTGGACCTGATGGCCCGCTACGTCCAGCAGACCCCGCCGCAGCCGCCCGAGTTCGGGCTCAAGGAGATGAAGGCCACGTGGAAGGTCATCATTCCGCCCGAGCAGCGGCCCAGGAAGAAGATGAACAGCTACAACATCGACAACATCTTCTCGACCACCCTGCGCGACACCGGCGAGGTGGCGCTGATCGACGGCGACACCAAGAAGATCATCAACATCGTCAAGACCGGCTACGCGGTGCACATCTCCCGTGTCTCCGCCTCCGGCCGCTACCTGTTCGTGATCGGCCGCGACGCCAAGATCAACATGATCGACCTGTGGATGGAGAAGCCCGACAACGTCGCCGAGATCCGCACCGGCCTGGAAGCCCGCTCGGTGGAGACCTCCAAGTTCAAGGGCTATGAAGACAAGCTGGCCGTGGCGGGCTCCTACTGGCCGCCCCAGTACGTGATCATGAAGGGTGACACCCTCGAGCCGCTGAAGATCATGGCCACCCGCGGCATGACCGTGGATGACCAGGAATACCACCCCGAGCCGCGCGTGGCCTCCATCGTCGCCTCCCACTACAAGCCTGAGTTCGTGGTGAACGTGAAGGAGACCGGCAAGACCCTGATGGTCAACTACACCGACATCAACGCCATCACCACCAAGGAGATCCCGGTCGCCAAGTTCCTGCACGACGGCGGCCTCGACAGCTCCAAGCGCTACTTCATGGTGGCCGCCAACCAGTCCAACAAGATCGGCGCCATCGACCTGAAGGACGGCAAGCTGGCCGGCCTGATCGAAGTCGGCAAGATCCCGCACCCGGGCCGCGGCGCCAACTTCATCCACCCGAAGTACGGCCCGGTGTGGTCCACCGGCCACCTGGGTGACGACACCATCGCCCTGATCGGCACCGACCCGGTCAAGCACAAGCAATACGCCTGGAAGATGGTCGAATCGATCAAGGGCCCGGGCGGCGGTGCCCTCTTCATCAAGAGCCATCCCAAGTCCACCCACCTGTATTCCGACACCCCGCTCAACCCGGATCCGGCTCTGTCGCAGTCGGTGGCGGTGTTCGACATCAACAACCTGGCCGCCGGCTACAAGACCCTGCCCATCGCCCAGTGGGCCGGCCTGAAGGACGACGGCGCCAAGCGCGTGGTGCAGCCCGAGTACAACAAGGCGGGCGACGAGGTGTGGTTCTCGGTGTGGAGTGCCAAGAACAAGGAGTCGGCGATCGTCGTCGTGGATGACAAGACCCTGACCCTGAAGGCGGTGATCAAGGATCCGCGCATCGTCACACCGACCGGCCACTTCAACCTGCACAATACCCAGCACGACGTCTATTGATCGTCGCTGCCTGCCGCCGCCCGGCCTGCCGGGTCGGCGGCGTCTTTCTGCCAGGAGACTCAAAAAATGAAATACGCGTTTGTTCTCGCCGCCCTGCTGGCCACCGCCGCCAGCGGCAGCGCCCTCGCCGCCGACCCGGCCGCCGCCGCCCAGAAGGCCGGCTGCATGGCCTGTCACACCATGGACAAGAAGATGGTCGGCCCGGCCTTCAAGGACATTGCGGCCAAGTACAAGGGCCAGGGCGACGCCGTCGCCAAGCTCAGCGACAAGGTCCGCAAGGGCGGCTCCGGCGTCTGGGGCCCGATCCCGATGCCGCCCAACGCCGCCGAGAAGATCAGCGACGCAGACCTGAAGGACGTGGTGGGGTGGATCCTGAAGGGCTGAGCGCGAGCTTTGGTCATCGATCCATGAGGCGGCTTCGGCCGCCTTTTCTTTTGCCGGGCGGCGGGCCGCGGCACACCCCCCCAAGGCCCGCCGCCGCGCGAGAGAAGGCCTTGGAGCCCCGTCGCCGGGGCTCGTCACCCCATGAATCCGGCTTTCGGCTCTGTGCATGGGCCTGCAGTGGGTATTGGCCTGTGGAGCTTTTGCTGGTCGGCTTGCCTTTTTTCCGCCTTGAATTGGCCGGGAATTCGCCCCGGCAGGCGACCCCTTTCTTTGCGTCGCCAAAGAAAGGGGGAAAGAAAGGCGACCCGGCTTCCCCGGTCGTCCGCGTAGCGGACGACTCCCCTGCGCTGCTCGCATCGGGCGGCCGGCGCGGAACTCGTCGGCTGCGCCTCCTCAGACAGCCGCGCCGGAAAGCCCCGCCCGATACTCCGCTGCTCGGCGGGTCAGAACGGGCTTTCAGCAGACACCGAGCCTCTACGGAGAGGTCGGTGGATGCGAGACGCTGGGGTTTTGCTTTTTCCATGAAAGCCAACCAAGGCTTCAGCAAAGGCTCGGTGCTTACGAAAAGCCCGTCCCGACCCGCCGAGCAGCGGAACGGCAGGCGGGGTAGTCCGGCGCGGCTGTCTGAGCCCGCAGGGCGAGTTCCGCGCCGGCCGCCTGGCGTGAGCAGCGCAGGGCAGTCATTCGCGTAAGCGAATGACCGGGGAGGCGGGTCGCCTTCTTTGCCTCCTTTCTTGGCGAAGCAAGAAAGGAGGTCGCCCGCCGGGGCGAACTCCCGGCCAATCCAACGCTGAAAAAAGGAAAGCCGCCCAGACAAACGCACAAACGCAGAATAAGCAACACGCCCCTACAGCCATACCACCCGGCCATTCCCCGCTTCATCCAGCCGGGCCACCAGCGCGGCGGCCTGGTTTTCCGCCAGGCTGAAGGCGAAGCCCACCGCGTCGGCGTGGGAGACCTCCAGCAGGCTGGCGCCGGCCTGTTCCAGCTCGCGCCGCAGCAGGCCTTCCAGGGCGTAGGGCACGCGGCAGTGCAGTTCCGTCAGGCGCACGATGGCGACCTTGCTGGCGCCCAGCAGGGCCTGGGCGACGCTGTCGGTATAGGCGCGGACCAGGCCGCCGGCGCCCAGCTTCACGCCGCCGTAGTAGCGCACCACGGTGGCCAGCACGCCTTCCAGGTCCTGGTGGCGCAGCACGTCGAGCATCGGCCGGCCGGCGGTGCCCGAGGGCTCGCCGTCGTCCACCGCGGCCGACTGCCCGCCGGCCAGCAGGGCCCAGCACACATGGGCGGCACCCGGGTGCGCGGCCTTGAGGGCGGCCACCACGCGCTGGGCGCCGGCCCGGTCGGCCATCGGCTGGACGCAGCCGATGAAGCGGCTCTTCTTGATCAGCAGTTCGCTGTGGGCAGGCGCGGCGAGGGTCTGGGGCATGGCGGAGGGCGCGGGGTGAGGCGGCAAGAATACTCAAAACCGGCAGCTGCCGGCCTTCTTGATGGCGGTCAATGACCCGCTGAGGGCTGCGCCCTAATGTGATGGCGTCATTCTCCGGAGCTCAGCGATGGACCGTTCCCTGCTCATCCACGTGGCCGTGCTGCTCGGCCTCACCGCCCTGGCGGTGACCGCCGCCCCCGCGGCCGAGCCTGCCACCGAACGCCAGGCTGCGCTGGTGCACATGGTCCGCCAGGACTGCGGCTCCTGCCATGGCATGCGCCTGGCCGGCGGCCTGGGCCCCGACCTGCTGCCGGCGCGCCTGGCCGAGCTGCCCGACGAGTTCCTGGTCGCCACCATCCTCCACGGCCGCCCCGGCACGGCCATGCCGGGCTGGCAGCGCTTTGTGGACGAGGACGAGGCGGGCTGGATCGTCGCCCGCCTGAAGAGCGGCTTTCCGGAGCTGCCCTGATCATGCGCGCGCGCCTGTTCGCCCCGCTGCTGGCCCTGGGCCTGGTGGCCTGCGCCTCGGCTCCTCCGCCTGCCATAACGTCTGGCAGCGCGCCCGAATTGCGTGGCACCGGCGATCTCGGGGTGGTCATCGAGCGCGCCGCCGGCCGGGTGCAGGTGGTGGAGCACAGCCACGACAGCCGCCTCGGCACGGTGGAGGGCCTCGGCGACCTGTCCCACGCCCATGTGGCCTTCTCCCGGGATGGCCGCTACGCCTACGTGTTCGGGCGCGACGGCGGCCTCACCAAGGTGGATCTGCTGACCCGCCGCATCGACCGGCGCATCGTCCAGGCCGGCAATTCCATCGGCGGCTCGGTGTCCCAGGACGGCCGCCTGGTGGTGGCCCAGAACTACGAGCCGGGCGGCATCAAGGCCTTCGACGCCGACACCCTGGCGCTGCTCGCCGACGTGCCCGCCGAGTACGCGCCGGGCAAATTCTCGCGGGTGGTGGGCCTGGCCGACGTCTCCGGCCAGCGCTTCGTGTATGCGCTGTTTGACGCGGACGAGATCCGCATCACCGACTTCTCCAATCCGCGCCAGCCCGTCACCACCCGCTTTCCGGCCGGCCGCCAGCCCTACGACGGGCTGGTCACGCCGGACGGGCGCTACTTCATCGCCGGTCTGTTCGGCGAGGACGGCCTGTCGCTCCTCGACCTGTGGCAGCCCCAGACCGGTGTGCGCAGGATCCTCGCCGGCTATGGCAAGGGCGAGGAGAAGCTGCCGGTCTTCAAGATGCCCCACCTGCGCGGCTGGGCAATGGCGGGCGGCCAGGCCTGGCTGCCCGCCATCGGCCGCCACGAGGTACTGGTGGCCGACACCCGGAGCTGGGCGGAGAGCGCCCGCATCCCGGTCAAGGGCCAGCCGGTGTTTGTGATGGCGCGGCCGGACGGGCGCCAGGTGTGGGTCAACTTCGCCTTCCCCGACAACGAATGGGTGCAGGTCATCGACACCCTGGAGAAGCGCGTGGTGCATACCTTCAGCCCCGGCAAGGCGGTGCTGCACATGGAATTCACGCCGCGCGGCGAGGCCGTGTGGCTGTCCTCGCGGGACAGCAACCGGATCAGCGTGGTGGATACGGCCAGCTTTGCGCTGCGCCGGGAGCTGCCCGCCGACGCGCCGTCGGGCATCTTCTTCACGGCCCGTGGCCAGCGCATCGGGTTCTGACGCCATGCTGGCCCGCGACTCCCTCGATTTCCGCCTGCTCAACGAGTTCCAGCGCGGCTTTCCGCTGCAGCCCCGGCCCTGGGAGGCGCTCGGCGAGCGGCTCGGCCGCGACGGTGCCGAAGTGCTGGCCCGCCTCACCATGCTGCGCGACGAAGGCAAGATCAGCCGGGTCGGGGCGGTCTTCGCTCCCAACCGGATCGGTGCCAGCACCCTGGCCGCGATGGCCGTGCCGCCGGAGCGCCTGGCCGGCGTGGCAGCGCAGGTCAGCGCCTTTGCCGGGGTCAATCACAACTACCGGCGCGAGCACCGCTACAACCTGTGGTTCGTCGCCGGGGCCGCCGACCAGCCGGCCCTGTCCGCCCTGCTCGACGAGATGGGCGAGGCCACCGGCTGCCCGCCCATCGCCCTGCCCCTGGTGCAGGAGTACCACATCGACCTCGGCTTCGACCTGGCCAGCGGCGCGCGCACCCGTCATGCCCCGGCCACGGGGCGGCCGCGGCGTCCCCTGAGCACGGCCGACTGGCGCCTCATTGAGAGCCTGCAGGAGGGCCTCCCCTGGGTGCCGCGGCCCTTCCGCACCCTCGGCGACGCGGCGGGCTTCACCGAGCAAAGCGTGCTGGCGACCCTGGCTGACTGGCTGGCCGACGGCACGGTGCGCCGCTTTGGCGTGGTGGTGCGCCACCGGGAGCTGGGCTGGAAGGCCAACGCCATGTGCGTGTGGACGGTGCCCGACGGCCACGTCGACGCGCTCGGTGCTGCCCTCGCCGGCCACCATGGGGTGAGCCTGTGCTACCGCCGCCGGCCCGAGCGGGACTGGGCCCACAACCTGTTCTGCATGATCCACGGGCAGGACCGCGAGGCCGTGGCCCGGCGCCGCGCCGAGCTGGCCGAGGCGGTCGGCCTGTCGGCCTACCCCGCCGCGGTGCTGTTCTCCACCGACTGCTACAAGCAGTGCGGCGCCCGCTACACCACGCCGCGGAGCCTGGCCGCATGACGTCGACCCTGGACACCCTCGACCGGCACCTCATCAACACCCTGCAGGAGGGCTTCCCACTGGTGGATGAACCCTGGCGGGTGGTGGCCGAGGCCGTCGGCAGCACCCCGGAAGAGGTCCTGGAACGGGTCCGGCGCCTGCGCGAAACGGGGGTGCTGACCCGCTTTGGCCCCATGTTCCAGATCGAACGCCTGGGCGGCCGCTTCGTGCTGGCCGCGCTGGCGGTGCCCGAGGAGCGCTTCGACGCAGTGACGGCGGTGGTCAACGCCCTGCCCGAGGTGGCCCACAACTACCGGCGCACCCACCGCCTCAACATGTGGTTCGTGCTCGCCACCGAGAAGCCGGAAGGCATCGCCGGCGCCATCGCGAAGATCGAGGCCGCCACCGGCCTGCCGGTATTCGCCTTTCCCAAGCACCGCGAGTTCTTCGTGGACATGCGCCTGCAGGCCTGAACGGAGCGCCGCCATGGATTCGTTGCCGGATGATCTCGACCGCCGCCTGGTCATCGCCACCCAGGCCGGCCTGCCCCTGGTGGCACGCCCCTACGACGCCCTGGCAGCCGGGCTGGGGGTGACGGCCGAGGAGGTCAAGGCCCGCCTCGCCGCCATGCTCGCCAGCGGCCGCATCCGCCGCATCGGTGCGGTGCCCAACCACTATGCCCTGGGCTACACGGCCAACGGCATGTCGGTCTGGGACGTGGACGACGCGCGCATCGTCGAGCTGGGCGAGGCGGTGGGGCGCCTCGACTTCGTCACCCACTGCTACGAGCGCCCGCGGGCGCTGCCCGACTGGCCCTACAACCTGTTCGCCATGGTGCACGGCCGTGACCGGGACACCGTGCTGGCCGGCGTCGCCGAGATCGCCAGGCTGCTGGGCAGCGCCTGCCGGGGGCAGGACGTGCTGTTCTCCACCGCCATCCTCAAGAAGACCGGCCTGCGCATCGGCGGTGCGTAATCAGGCCCCCTCGTCGAGCAGGCGCTCGCATTCGCCCATCAGGGCCCGGCTCAGGTCGCTTTCGTGGTTGGGGTCGAGGGCTTCCATCATCTCGTGCACGACGTGCAGCCCCGCCTCGCGGGACAGCTCGCCGGCCAGGCGGCGCGCCAGGCTGTCGCTGAGGGCCGACAACTGGCGCCGCTCCGCCAGGGGCAGGCTGCGCCGGGTGCGGCCCAGCCAGTCGGCCACCAGGGTGGCGCCCTGGGCCTCGGTGGGCCACTGGCCGTGCTCGTAGTACAGGGACAGGCGCTCCGCGGCGAGGGCGAAGATCAGCGCCGCGCGGGTGCCGCGGCTGTCGGCGGGGGGCGGGGGCGGAGTGTTGCGGGAGGTCGTCATGGCAGCTCTTCCTTGGGGGGCGAACCCTAGCACAGGGCGGCCCGGCATTTCCCCCTGCCCGCCAAAAGGTTATTCTTGCGCCCCTTCCGCCCGCCAGCCGGGCGCTTCATTCAAAGGAAAGTCCATGAGCAGCCTGCCCCCGTGCCCCCAGTGCAAGTCCGAGTTCACCTACGAGGACGGGGACAACTTCGTGTGCCCCGAATGCGCCCACGAGTGGCCCAGGGTGGCCGCCGCCGAAGAACAGAAGGTGGTGCGTGACGCCAACGGCAACGTGCTGCAGGACGGTGATTCGGTCACCGTGATCAAGGACCTCAAGGTCAAGGGCTCGTCCTCGGTGGTGAAGGTCGGCACCAAGGTCAAGAACATCCGCCTGGTCGATGGTGACCACGACATCGACTGCAAGATCGACGGCTTCGGCGCCATGCAGCTCAAGTCGGAGTTCGTCAAGAAGGCCTGAGCCCCGGGCGCGGCGCCGCCCGGCGGGGTACAGTGGCGTCCTCACGGCCTTGAGGAACGAGGCATGCCCTCCGACGCCACTCCCCGCTTCTGGTACGACCCCGCGCTGCCCTTCGCCGAAGCCCGCTCCATCGCCGACGGGCGGCGCGTCTGCTACGCCCCGCACAGCCACGAGAGCTTTTCCCTCGGGATCATCACCGGCGGCCGCAGCACCTACGTGAACGGCCGCCTGCGCGAGCGGGTGGGGCCCGGGGCGGTGGTGATCATGAACCCGGAGGAGGTGCATGCCTGCAATCCGCTGGAGGATGCGCCGTGGTCCTACCGCATGCTCTACCTCGACACGGCGTGGCTGGCCTGCCGGCAACAGGAACTGGGCTTTGCCGGCGAGCGGGGCTTCCGCCCTTCGGCCACCCGGCTCAGCCATGCCCCGGGCCTGTACCGGGCGACCGCGGCGCTGTGCCGGCTGCTGGATGACCCCGCGGCAGGGCTGCTCGCCAAGGAGGCCGCCCTGGTGGGTTTCGTGGCCGATCTGCACGACCACCTCGACCCGCCTCCGGAGTGCCGTGCCGAGGTGCACCGGCCCCTGGCCCGGGCCGCCGATTTCATCCGCGACAACTACACCCGCAGCCTGCGCCTGGACGACATCTGCGCCGCGGCGGGCTTGTCCCAGTCCCACCTGATCCGGGCGTTCAAGGGGCAGTACGGGATGACGCCCCACGCCTACCTGGTCAATCGCCGCATCCAGTTCTGCCGCGCCCGCCTGCGCCAAGGCCACCCCATCGCCGATGTGGCGCTGGAGGCCGGCTTTGCCGACCAGGCCCACCTGCAGCGGGCCTTCAAGCGCCACGTGGCCGCTACGCCGGGGCAGTACCGGCGCTAGGCTTCCAGCAGCAGCCAGGCCGCACTGCCGACCAGCAGCCCGGCCATGGTCCGGTTGAAGGCGCGCATCCGCGCCGGGGCGGCGAGGTGGCCGCGCAGGCGGGCGCCAGCCCAGGCCCAGCAGCCGACGGACAGGTAGCAGACCACGAAGTAGATCCCGGTGAACAGCCACACCTGGCCCAGGTCGCCATCGGCCGCGTAGGCGCCCATCCCCGCTACTGCCGCCAGCCAGGCCTTGGGGTTGAGCCATTGCATCACCGCGCCGACCCGGAAGGACGGGGCGCGGAGTGGCCCATCCGTGGCCAGGCGGCCGTCGTCGCAGGCCAGGCGCCAGGCCATCCACAGCAGGAAGGCCACCCCGCTGCCGCGGATCACCCCGAGGGCGCCGGGCCATTGCGCCAGGGCCGCCTGCAGGCCCAGCCCGCACAGCAGCAGGAGCAGGGTGAAGCCGATGGTGGCGCCGCCCACATGGCGCAGCCCCGCCCGCAGGCCGAAGCGCGCCCCGGCGCCGAGCGCCACGACATTGACCGGGCCGGGTGAGATCGAGGCGGCCAGGGCAAAGGCCGCCATGGAAACAAGGGTGCTCATTCGCGTCTCCACGCAGGGTCGGGAGACGCAGCTTGGGCCGGCGCGACCGCGCCGTATTGAAGGAAACTGTGGCGTGCGTTCAGTGCGGGCGCAGCCGGCGCCCGGCGGGCAGTGGGGCGTGGATCAGCGCAATGCTCAGCCACACCGCCACACTGAAGTACAGGCTCATCCAGGCCACCTCACTGTGCCAGTCGGCCCAGCGGTGGGACACCACCCAGCGGCTGGAGGCGTCCAGCAGGCCCTGGGCGAGGCTCATGTAGTGGCGTCCGGTGGCTTCGTCGGCGAGCCAGCGCGACCAGTACATGGGCACGTCCACCAGGAACATGAAGAACACGTAGCCCAGCCCGGCGGCACCCCACACGGCCAGCAGGGGGCGCAGGCGGCGGGCGCAGCGCGGCCAGATCTCCACCAGGCTGATCACCAGCAGGGCGGCGCCGAGGCCCCACAGGGTCTCCTCGATGACGTGGCCGAGGTTGGAGGTGGTCAGCACGGCATACCAGGAGCAGGTTTCGGCGACGGCGATCATCGGCACCAGCAGGGACGAGATGGCGCCGCCCACGCTGCTGCCGGTGGCCCGTGAGGTGGCGCGCAGGATCAGCGCCCACTGGGCCACGAAGCACAGTTCGGCGATGGTCGCCACCGAGCGGCCGACCACCACGCTGGACAGCCAGCTATCCACCAGGCACAGCCGCGGCACGTCGAACACCGGCAGGTAGGAGCGGTAGGCGCAGCCGAAGACGTAGCCGGCCGACAGCAGCAGCTGGGCCCGGCGCAGGGCGAAGGCCTCGGCGTCCATCAGCGGACGTCGTCGCTGCAGTTGCCAGGCTGCATAGGCCCAGGCAGCGATGTTGAGGGTCGCTATCGTGGACAGGAAGGCCCACCAGGAGAAGACGTCGCCATTCATGATGGTTCAAGGTAGGCGGCGATCGCCCCGGGGTCAAGGTAAAGCGTAATACCGTATGACTTTAATCAACTTCCAGGGCCTTGATGCGGGAGAAGATCTCCCGGTGGGCCGGCAGGTCGATGCCTTGCTGGCGGGCCATCTCCAGCAGGGCCCCGGTGATTGCGTCGATCTCGGTGCGCCGGCCGGCCTGCACGTCCTGCAGCATGCTGGCCCGGTTGGCGGCGGTGGCGGTGGCCACAGCGATGACCCGCTGGCGGGCGGCCTCGGCGTCGAGGGCCAGCCCGGCCGCGCGCAGGACCGGCCAGGCCTCGTCCACCAGGGCGTCCAGTGCGGCCCGGTAGGGCGCCTCCCGCAGGGCACCGTTGGTCACGCCATGCAGGGCGGCGAGGGGGTTGATGGCCACATTGACCAGCAGCTTGGCCAGGCGGGCGGCGGCGATCTCCGGCTCCACCCGGGCTGGCAGGCCGGCTGCCGTCAGTCTCTCCGCCACGGCTTCGAAGCCGGGCGGCAGCAGGGTGTCGCCGGTGCCGGCCGGGTGTACGCCGTCCGCATCGCGCCAGGCGCCGGCGGTGGTGATGCCCTGGCCGGTGGGCAGGCCGGGGCAGGCGGCCTGCAGGAGGTGGTCCACCAGCCCGTTCTGCAGGGACACGATGCCCCGCGGCGCCATGGATCTGGCGGTGGCGGCCGCGGCGAGGGTGTCGCCGGTCTTGACCAGCAGGATCACCCAGTCGGCCCGGGGCAGGGCGGCCGGTCCGAAGGCCTGCGCCTGGAACAGGACGCCGCCGACCCGGGTGCCGGCGCGCAGCGCAGCGGCCTGCGCATCGTTGCGTGCCACCAGGGCCACCGGGCCGGCGGTGGCCAGGCGGGCGGCGAAGTGCAGGCCGAGGGCGCCGGCGCCGATGATGGCCAGCGGGAAACGGAGGGTGTCCATGGTGTCTGTCATGGTCGTTGTGTTGGGCGGATGCTCAGCTCGGCCCCGGCGTGGAGCAGGCTGAAGTGCTTGAGCACGTTCATGCCGAGCAGGGCCCGGTCGCCGATGGCCGGCATCACCGCGACCTGGGCATGCTGCACTTCGAAGGGGCCGAAGCGCAGCAGCGGCACCCGCGCCACGCAGCCTTCGGTGCTGCCGTTGGCGGTGTGGAAGGTCTCCCGGCGGCAGCAACCGGGTTCGTCCGCCCGGCTCAGGTCGAAGCCGATGGCGGGGCATTCACGGATGCCGATCCGGTCGCCGAGGGCCTTGGGGATGGAGGTGAGGCTGGCGCCCGTATCGACGATGAAGCGGGTGGGCTGACCGGCCACGCTGCCGGCCACCTCGTAGCGGCCGCCCGGCCCGAGACGCAGGCTCAGGCTGCCGTCGGCGCGCACGCTCGGGGTGGTGTCGCCGCGGCCGCCCAGCCAGTGGCTGGTGGCGACGGTGCCGAGCACGATCAGGGCGGTCCAGAACAGGGCGGGCAGGAACCAGCCGCCCGCACTGCGGCCGGCGTTGCGTGGCGGGGGGGGCGTGTCGATGGTGAGGCGGGCCTTCACGGCGGCGAGGCGGCGTTCCTTCTCGGCTTCGTCGAGGGCGAAGGGGCGCTTGGCGTGCGGGTCGTGGTCGTCCATCGGGCGGGTCCGGGCGAGGTCATTGGGTGGGGGCTGCCGCCGGGGCGGTGGCTTCCGGTGCCACGGGTACGGGGGGTGGCGATGGAGCCTGGGGCACGGCTGGCGGCGTCGGCGGCGGTGTGTCTGCGGGCGCTGTCGCCGGGCGCGGGGCGGCCTGTCGGCGTGGACGCCGGGGCTCGGGCGCGGGTTCCGGCTCGGGAGTGACGAACAGGCCCTTCAGCCAGTTCCAGCCGCGTTGCAGCAGGCCCGGCCCTTCCTGCGACTGGAAGCGCAGCTTCGGATCGATCAGGCGGTTGGCCAGGGCGTAATGGAAGGTGTCGCCGACGATGGGCAGGGCGCTGCGGGCCCCTTGTCCCCAGTAGTCGCTGCGCAGGGTGATGCGGTTGTCGTTGAAGCCGACCCAGGCGCCGCCGACCAGCTGCGGGTGCATCAGGATGAACCAGCCGTCGGTGTTGTCCTGGGTGGTGCCGGTCTTGCCGGCCAGGTCGGCGCGCAGCCCGAACTGGTTGCGGATGGCCACGCCGGTACCCCGGTCCACCACGCCGCGCATCACGTCGAGCAGGGTGTAGGCGGTGCCGGCGTCCAGGGCGGCCTCGGCGTCGGCCGGGGCGAATTCCTCGAGCACCCGGCCTTCCCGGTCCTCGATGCGGGTCACCAGCACCGGCTCGATGAAGGCGCCGCCATTGGCCAGGGTGGCGTAGGCGCTGACCATCTCGCGCAGGGTCACCGGGCTGGTGCCGAGGGCCAGGGAGGGCACTTCCTCCAGCGGGCTCTGGCGGACGCCCATCTTCTTCGCCAGGCGGGCAACCCGGGCCGGGCCGACCTCCTGCATGAGCTGGGCGGTGATGCGGTTGCGGGAGTAGACCAGCCCGTCGCGCAGGCTCACCGGCTTGCCGCTGGGCGGGGATTCGTCGTCGGGGCGCCAGATCTCGTCGTTCTTCAGGGGGATTTCCACGGCCTGGTCCACCAGGGTGCCGGCGGGACTCATGCCCTTGTCGAAGGCCGCACCATACACGAAGGGCTTGAAGGTGGAGCCGGGCTGGCGGCGGGCCTGGGCGACGTGATCGAACGGGTCCTGCACGAAGTCGCGGCTGCCCACCCAGGCGCGGATCTGGGCGTTGCGCGGGTCGATGGCCAGGAAGCCGACCTGGACCCGGGTCTTGTCCTGGCGCAGGGCCTCCATGAAGGCCTTGTCGGCGAGCAGGCGGGCCAGGGATTCGTCCGGATCCTGGCCGCGGGCCACGGCGGCGCGGTATTCCTTTGACTCCCGTACAAAGGTGGCCACCAGCTCCGGGCTGCCCGACCAACCCTTGCGGCTGTTCCAGGCCTGGTCAGCGAGGCCCTGCAGCTGGCGTCCGCGCCGCATCACCGCCTGGGTGGCCCGGGCCTGCAGGCGGCTGTCCAGGGTGGTGCGCAGCACCAGGCCGTCGGCGTAGATGTTGTAGTCGTTGCGGTCGGCCCAGCTGATCAACCACTTGCGGATCTGCACGGCGAAGTGGGGCGCCGGGCCGGGGGACTCCAGCTGGCGCTCGAAGTCGATGCGCAGCGGCTTCTTCTGCAGGGCCTCCAGGCGGCGCTCGTCGAGCTGGCCGCGCTTGACCATCTGGGCCAGCACGGTGTTGCGGCGGGCCACCGCCCGCTCCGGGTTGAGCACCGGGTTGTAGTAGCTGTTGCCCTTGAGCATGCCGACCAGGGTGGCGGCCTCCAGCACGTCCAGGTTGCGCGCCGGCTTGTCGAAATAGGTGCGAGCCGCCATCTCGATGCCCCAGGCGTTGTAGAGGAAGGGCACCGTGTTGAGGTAGGTCTCGAGGATCTCGTCCTTGGAGTAGAGCGCCTCGATCTTCAGGGCGGTGATGGCCTCCTTGAGCTTGCGGGTCAGGGTGGGGGCGCGGCCGATCTCGTCCGGGAAGAGGTTGCGGGCGAGCTGCTGGGTGAGGGTCGAGCCGCCCTGGCGCTCGCCGGAGAAGGTGTGCAGCATCGCCCCGCCAAGGCGGTAGAAGTCGATGCCGTGATGCTCGCGGAAGCGGTGGTCCTCGGTGGCGATCAGGGCGGCGGTGACCTGCGGCGAAATGTCCGCCAGGCCCACCCACTGGCGGTTGGCCCACTTGAACACGGCGAGCTCCTTGCCGTCGGCCGACAGCACCCGGGCGGGCTGCTCCACCTTGGCCTTGCGGATGTCGCGGATGCCGGGGGTGAAGGGGATCAGCACCAGCACATAGGCGAGGGCCAGCACCGGCAGCGCCAGCGCGATGCGCCGCAGGCTGCTCCGTGATGGCCGGGGCAGGCCGCGCAGGTAGGCGAGAAGGCGTTGGGGCAGGCGGCGCGGCTGGCGGCTGGGGGGCTCGGGGAGATCGGACATGCGGGGCGGGCAGGGTGGAGGAGCGACCAAGGCCGCGGCAGAATGCCGGCTTGAGGGAGGCCGCGGGCGAGCCTATTTTAGCCGCAGAGTCCGTGACGCCGGAGTCCGTCGACGCAGTCTGCGCAGTGGCTGTCTGGCCGGAAAAGCCGGACACATCCGGCCGCGGATCCGGATAGTCAGGCGTGGCGGATTTGTTCAGGATCGCCGGGTCATTTTCGATACCGGTTACCTGCCATGAGCACTCCTGCGCGCGACGAATCCATGCCGGCCGCCGGCCAGCCCCTCTATCGCGGGCTGGATCGGGCGCAGCTCGAGCTGGCCTACAACAACACCCGCGCCGTGCCGGGCTTCCCGGCCATCCTGGCCGACTTCCAGGCCCGCAGCGCCCGCCTCTACTGGGAACACCCCTGCCTGCGCGACGGCGCCTACGGGCCCGGCCCGCGCCAGCGCTTCGACTGGTTCGGCTGCGGGCGCCCGGATGCGCCGGTGTTCATCTTCATCCATGGCGGCTACTGGCAGGCCACCACCAAGGAAGACTTCGCCTTCATCGCCCGGGGGCCCCTGGAGCAGGGCTTCGACGTGGTGCTGGCGGAATACACCCTGGCGCCCGAGGCCTCGATGAGCCGGATCGTCGGCGACATCGGCCGGCTCCTCGACCATCTGGCCGCCAGCGAGGGCGAGTTCGGCCTGCGCGGGCGGCGCGTGGTGCTGAGCGGGCACTCCGCCGGGGGCCACCTCACGGCGCTTTTCCGCAGCCATCCGGCGCTCACCCATGCCATGCCGATCAGCGCCCTGGTGGACCTGGAGCCGATCAGCCTGTGCTGGCTCAACGACAAGTTGCAGCTGACGCCGGCCGAGATCGCCGCCTTCAGCCCCCTGCGCCAGATCGGCAGGGGCGTGCCCACCCTGGTCACCGTGGGCAATGACGAACTGCCGGAGCTGCTGCGGCATTCCCGCGACTATGCGGTGGCCGGCGTGCAGGCCGGCGAGCAGGTCAGTTATCTGCCCCTGCCCGGCTGCCACCACTTCTCGGTGCTGGACGACCTGGCCCGCCCGCAAGGCATTCAGCTGCGCAGCCTGCTGGCGCTCATGGACGCAGGGCCCCGCTGACCCCCCGGGCTTTGTCATCGTGCTTGTCCGGGGCCATGGCGTAGCGGCCCCGGCCGGCGCGCTTGGCGTCGTACATGGCCTCGTCGGCGGCGAACAGGATGGCCTCCGGCGTGTCGTGCCCGGCGCTCGCCGCGATGCCGATGGAGGCCCCCAGCGCGCGGGCACGCCCATCCAGCTCGACGCCGGCCGACAGGATCGTGATGCACTTGCTGGCCAGGCTGATGGCGCTCTCCTGCCAGTCGCCGGACAGGTCGGTGGCGAGCAGCACGAACTCGTCGCCACCGATCCGGGCCAGGGTGTCGCTGCGGCGCAGGGTGGCCGACAGGCGCCGGGCGACTTCGATCAGCGCCTGGTCGCCGGCCTCGTGTCCAAGCTCATCGTTGATCGGCTTGAAGCCGTCCAGGTCCAGGTAGAGCACGGCGATCCGGGTGCCGTTGCGTCGCGCCCGGGCCAGCCCCTGCTGCATGCGGTCGGCCAGCAGGAGGCGGTTGGGCAGGCCGGTGAGGCTGTCGTGGTGGGCCAGGCGTTCCAGCTCCACCTGGCTGTTGCGCAGCTTGTCCAGGAGCTGGTTGAAGGCCACGGTGAGGTGCCCCACTTCGTCATTGCGAACCACCGGCAGGGGTTGCATCGGGATGTCCCCCTGGGTCATCCGGTCGGCAAGCTGGGCGGCCCGGTGCAGCGGGCCGAGCATGGCGCGGATGAAGAAGCCGGCCACCAGCAGGACCATCAACATCGCTGTGAAGCTGTGCCGGATCACCGTGTCCTGGGCGCGGCGCACCGGAGCGAAGGCCTCGGAGGTGGGTAGCCGGGCCACCACGAACCAGCCGGTGCTCGGCACGCTGACCATGGTGGCCAGCTCTTCAACGCCTTTGGCATTGACGGTGATGCCGGTTCCGCGGAAGCCGGCCATGGCCTTGTCGTGCAGGAGGTTGACGCCCGGGGGCGGGGTCGGCTTCATCACCAGGTCGGGGTCGCCGGCGGCGATGAAAAGCTTGTCGGCCGGCGACACCAGCAGGAAGCTACCGGCCTCCCCGATCCGTCCGTGGGAGATCCTGTCCAGGAAGCCGGGGGTGTTGAGGGCGGTGATGCCGATCAGGACAGCTCGGACACTGCCGTCGGCGTCTTTCACCGCCCTGCCGATCGGCAGCATCCACTGATGGGAAAAATCCCCGCGCCGGGGTTGTCCGACGCCGCCCTTGCCCTCTGCCGCGGCGCGGAAGTTGGCCTGTCCAGCCAGGGATGCACCCCGGCGTCCGCTGATCGGTGGAAAGTCGGCAATGACCCGGCCCTGTGGGTCGGCCACCACCATGCCAAGGGAAAACACCGGGTGGAGCTCGTGCCGTTCGGCGAGCCAGGCTTCCAGCCGGGCCGGTTGGGTCAGCAATTCTGGTGGCAGCGTCTTGCCCAGTTGGGCGAGCAGGTTGAGCCGCTCCACGAGCTTGCCATCGATGTCCTGGGCTACGGCCTCCGCCAGGGCCTTCTGCTGGGCCGATACCACCTGGGTCAGATCCTCCTGCAGGAACCTGGACAGAAAGACGTACCGGGCCCCGCCGCCGAGCAGCACCAGCAGCAGCCCGAAGAGAATCATCCGGCTGAGAAGGCTTGTAAAAAATCGTTTCAGGAGCATCGCCCGATCTTATCCGAAGGGGCTGTCGCTTCGCCTGCTCAACTACTGCACGGAACGGGAAAATTCCTCTTATTCTGATCTGCGGCAAACGCAAAGGCTGATCACTCAAAGCGTGCCGCTGAAAATCCCTGCAGTGGCCTCGAAGCGTCGCACCAGCCAGTCGGCGGTGGCCGCAACGCGGGCCTGCTGGCGGGCGTCAGGGTGGATCAGCATCCACACTTCGCGGCTCAACACGGGTTGAGGACCGGACAGGCGGGTCAGGTGGGTGTCGGGGTCGGCCAGGAAGCACGGCAGGATGCCCTGGCCGATGCCGTCCGCCACCGCGCGGGCAAGGCCGCGCAGGCTGTTGGAGCGCAGGCGGATCCGCCCGTCCCCCAGCATGGCGGTCAGCTGGCGCATCTCCGGGGTGTGGTCGAGGTCGGGGTTGTAGGCGACCCAGTCACCGGGGCGTACCGGCAGGTCGCCCTGGGCCGCCCCGTAGATGGCAAAGCCCACGTCGGCCAGCTTGCGGATCAGGAAGTCGCCGCTGGCCGGCCGCGCCAGGCGGATGGCGATGTCCGCCTCCCGGCGTGACACGCTGAGGTTGTCGTTGCTGGCGATCAGCTCGATGCTCAGCTCGGGGTGCAGGGCGTACAGGCTGCCCAGCTGGCCGGCCAGGTAATCGCCGATCAGCGCACTGACGGCCGTGATGCGCACCAGGCCGCTGATGGCCTGGGTGCCGGCGTCGGCCACCCGGATCACGCCGGCCACCTCGTCCTCGATGCGGCTGCAGCGTTCCAGCACCCGCATGCCGACCGGCGTCGGCTGCCAGCGGCCGTCATTGCGCTCGAAGAGAGGGGTGCCGAGGGCCTCCTCCAGGGCGCGCAGCCGGCGGGCCACGGTGGTCTGGTCCACGCCGAGGCGGCGGGCCGTGGCGGCCAGGGTGCCTTCCCGACCGATGGTGGCGAGAAAGCGCAGGTCGTCCCAGTTGGGGACTGTGGAGGGGGGCTGCATTTTTGCAGGTGTCTCGGGTATGGATGTCTATTTGCGCAGGGGTGGCCGGAGTTTAGCCTGTGCGCACTGATTTACTGCAACCCACCCAACGGAGACCCACATGACTGCAGCCCACACCCTTCGCCAGCTTTCCGGCCTGCCCGCCGAGCCCGCGCCCTTGTCCGCGTCGGCCCTGATCATCGTCGATGCGCAGAACACCTACCGGGAAGGCATCATGCAGCTCACCGGCGTCGAGCCGGCGCTGGACGAATGTGCCCGCCTGCTGGCCCGGGCCCGTGGCCTCGGCATCCCGGTGATCCACATCCAGCACGACGCCGGCCCGGGCTCGCCCTACGACATCCGCGCGGAAAACGGCGCGATCGCCGCCAAGGTGGCGCCGCAGGAGGGCGAGGCGGTGGTGATCAAGCACTATCCGAACTCCTTCGTCGGCACCGACCTCGAGGAACGCCTGAAGGCGGCCGGCGTGAAGAACCTGGTGGTGGTCGGCTTCATGACCCACATGTGCATCAACTCGACGACCCGGGGCGCCTTCAACCTGGGCTTCGCGGTGACGGTGCCGGCGGCGGCCACCGCAACCCGCCCGCTGCCGATGCCGGGTGGTGGCGTCGTGGAAGCGGCGACCGTGCAGGCTGTAGCGCTGGCGGCCCTGGGTGACCTGTTCGCGGTGGTGGTGCCGGGCGGGGAGGCGATTGCGGACTGAGCAGGAGGTGGGCGGCTGAAGCCGCCCCTGCACCGCCCCTACACGCCCCAGGTGACAGGCTTCCTGTCCTTGAGGGAGCGCTCGAGCAGTTCGAGCAGGGGCACGGCCCGCTGAAAGAAGCTGACATTGCCGCTGCCGGGCTTGGCGTCGGCATCGTCCGGCTCGCCCTGTTCGGCCTGGCGGGCCTTGTCGGCGGCGATGGCGGCCTTGAGGGTGTCGATGGCGGCAGGCAGCTGCTCGACGGTGACGATGCCCTTGGCGTCGGCCGGGTCCTTGCCCAGCACCTCGAGCATGTCCTTGCCGTTCTTCTCGAACATGATGACGTCGCCGCCGGCCGGGGATTTGAAGATGATCAGCATGGGTAAAAGGATCCTCACAGTGGAATGACGGCATTGTAGGCCCGCGGGCCGGCGTGGAGGAAAACCCCAAGGGTGTCCATGCGGCCCTGGTGGTAAGTTGGAGGGCCTAGCTTCCGTGCCCGTCAATCCCGTGGATCCTCGCACCACTCTCGCCGGCATCGCCTTCGGCCTCGGTGCCTATGGCATCTGGGGTTTCTTTCCCTTGTTCTTCCGGCAGCTCGGGCATGTGAGCCCGATGGACGTGCTGTGCAATCGGGCGGTGTGGGGCTGTGTCTTCGTCAGCCTGATCCTCACCGCCCGTCGTCACTGGGGCCCCACCCTGGCGGCGGCGCGGCGGCCGGGCACCGTGCTGCGCCTGTTCGTGGCGGCACTGCTGGTGGGATCCAACTGGCTGGCCTTCCTGTGGGCGGTGGACCAGCGCCAGGTGGTGGCCTCCAGCCTGGGTTACTTCCTGACGCCGCTGGTCAATGTGCTGCTGGGCATGCTGGTGCTCAAGGAGCGGCTCAATGGCAAGGAATGGGCCTCGGTGGCCCTGGCCCTGGCGGCGGTGGGCAGCGAGTTCCTGACCCTCGGCAGCCTGCCCTGGATCTCGATCTTCCTGGGGGCCAGCTTCGGGCTGTACGGCCTGGTGCGCAAGCAGGTGCAGGTGGATGCCTTGTCCGGGTTGTGGCTGGAGACCCTCTCCATGCTGCCCCTGATCGGCATTTATGCGCTGTGGCAGGGTGGCCAGGGACACGGTGTGTTCACCGGCTTCGATGCTTCCACCCAGTCGATGCTGGCCGCTGCCGGGGCGATCACCGCCCTGCCGCTGATGTTCTTTGCGGCGGCCACCCAGCGCCTCAACCTGGCTACGGTGGGCATGCTCATGTACATCAATCCGACCCTGCAGTTCCTCACGGCGGTGCTGATCTTCGGTGAACCCCTGCAGCCGGCCCGCCTGTTCACCTTTGCGCTGATCTGGGCCGGCCTGGGGCTGTACAGCTGGAGCGGCTGGCAGAAATACCGGGCGGCCCGGGCCGGCTGAGCCGTTCAGGCAGGCGCCAGGCCGGGGAAGCGGAAGTCCGGCTCGCCCCAGGCCTGGTAGGCTGCCCACTGGCCGTCCTGCGGGGCGGCGTCGAAGCAGGCCGCCACTGCGCCGGCGTGGGCGTCCGCGAAGCGCTCGCCGCCGGCCAGCAGGCTCAGCAGGGTGTCGTGGTAGGCCGCATCGGCCGGGCCCC
This sequence comes from Zoogloea dura, assembly GCF_012927165.1. Taxonomy (GTDB): domain Bacteria; phylum Pseudomonadota; class Gammaproteobacteria; order Burkholderiales; family Rhodocyclaceae; genus Zoogloea; species Zoogloea dura. Next base: position 50,367 of record NZ_JABBGA010000003.1, on the reverse strand, counting down.
CGGTGCCCCAGGCGGGCGCCACCACGCAGCGCACCCCAGCCTTCTGCAGGGCCGGCGCCATCAGGCTGGCCAGCCCGCCGTGGTCGACTTCCGGGGCGTGCAGGATCACGACTTCCGGGGTGAGGCGCATCTGGGCCAGGTCCTCGCTGCCCAAGGCCACGCCGTCGCCGAGGAGCATCCCGGCGCGCCCGTCTCCGGCGCTCGAGCGACCATTGATGATGACCAGGCCGAAATCGCCGGAGGTGAGCGCCAGGAGGGTCTCCCGTGGCTCGCCCGTGCTGATGGTGACCTCGAAGCCCGCGCCCTGGAGGGCGTCAAGTCCGTCCGCGCGGATCGGGGCTTCGGACTGAGGCCGGGAATGAACCAGCAGGGCCCGGCGGGGCGGCTCACGCAATACCGAGAAGAGATTGCCGTCGCTCCGGCGCAGCACCGGGATGGCCTTGCGCAATGCGTGCAGGCGCCAGGACAGCATCAGCTCCCAAGGCCAGGGCACGGCTTCGGGGCCGAGGATCAAGCGGTAGGCGGAGGCGCGTGGAAGTCCGGCAAGGGCAGAGGGGATGAGCAGGTCGGTGAGGACGTCGAGGGCTTGTCCGGTCCTTGGTGTCTGGTGCTGGAAAGTGTCGGCAGCGAGGGCGACCGCAGCCGGGTCGTAGGCCTGCCTCCAGTCGTGGCGTCCGCTTTCGTCGGCACACTGGACCTCCAGCTGTCCGGCCCGCAGGACCCGGATGCTGAGCTGGCGGGTGGCCTGGCCGTTGGAATCAGCTGGCGGTGCCTGCTCCGGTGCGCCAAGGCGCGTGCGGATGCGTTCTGCAATTTCCGCCACCAGGGCGTCGAAGTCGTCCTCCCGCCAGCCGTCCAGCAGATAGCGCAGCCGCCCGTTCCGTTCGGGGTTGGCGGCGCTGCGTGAGGTGAGCTCGGGCGGGGCGTCGATGGGCTCGACCAGCACCGGGATCAAGCGCTTGCCCAGTTCGACGCTCCGTTGGATCTCGGCCATGGGGAATTCCCGTGCCGCGGTGTCCCGGCCAGCGACACAGATCACCGCGTCGGCTTCTTCCAGCATCCGGCTCAGGGCTGTGGCCCAGTCGTGACCGGACGAGAGATCCATGTCCCAGCTGACCTCGAGACCGAGGCCCTTGAGGGCGGCGACCAGGGGGCGGACGTAGGGTGTGTAGGTCTGGGGGTAGGACACGAAGATGCGGGCCGGGCGCGGGCTGGGGGGGTGCAGGGCCGGGAGTGCTTCGTAGACCGGGCTGTCGGCGCGGGTCTGGGCCAGCAGGTGCACCAGGGCGGCCTGCAGCATGGCGTTCAGGTCTGCCTGTTCGCGGGTGTCCAGGTGGGTGTTCACCCGCTTGTAGCGCAGCACCTTCTGGCTGCGCAGGCTGATCGGGAGCGGGGTCTCCGCTTCGGCCAGCAGCAGGTTGCGGCCGGGCCGCAGGCCGTGGCGCAGGCCGAGCTGGAGCAGGGTGTCCGGCGGCAGGGTGCTCAGGTCGGCGACCACCAGGTCGGCCTCCAGGAGCTGCCGCAGGAAGTCGGGTGAGCCCGGCGTGGCGTCGTCGTCGGCCCTCCGGATGTCGATCCCGGCGCCCTGGAGCGCCCTTCCCAGGCTTGCCCGGCTATCGTCCAGATCGATGCTGCGCCCGCTTGCCGGGTCGACGCGCAGGCCGTGCGCCTGGATCAGCAGGGCCTGCGGGCGGGAGGGCCAGGCAGGCAGGGGCTGGGCGATGGCGTCCTCGTCCAGGTGGGGAGGGCGCAGGTCCAGGTCGAGATAGACCGGGCTGCGTGCCAGCGGGGTGCCGGGGCCTTGCAGGCTGCCGGCCAGCCAGGCGGCGAAGCGGGCGAGTCCGGCCGGCGTGGATTCCGGGGCATCGTATTCGTGGATCAGCCCCAGCGCCAGGGCGTCCACGCCCTGCCAGCTGTCGCGCCGGGCGATGAGCTGGACACCCTCGGGCCGCAGGGCCAGGGCCAGGCCCAGTTGGTAACAGGTGTCCGGGTCGGCGCCGCTCAGGTCGCCGAGTACCAGGTCGGCGTCGAGCAGGATCTGGATGCTGTCGGAGGCGGGCAGGTCGAAGCGCCGGCTGGCGATATCGAGGCGGGCAAGGCCCTGCGTAATGGCCGGGTAGAGGGCCTCGAAATCGATGAGTGATCCGTCCATCGGGTCGCGAGTGCTGCCCCGGCCGGCCAGAACCAGGCAGATGCGGCGGGACGCTGGTGTTCCCTTCGTGTCCGGCCGGAGCGAGGGGGCCGCTGAATCTGCGAGCAGTTCGCCCGGGCGCAGGACGATGTCGCCGACCCGGATGTCCCCGTCGCCGAGGGCTTCGAGCAGTTGCCGGCCGGCCTCCTCGTTGCCGCCGGCGAGGGCGTCCAGCCCGCGGGCGTAGGCCAGCAGCTCCGGCTGGCCGGCCAGGGGGATCTCGATGGCGGCGGCGAGTCCGCCCAGGCGCAGGGTGACCTCGCTGCGGCTGTCGCCGGCCTGGCGCAGGGCATCGGCAAAGGCGTGGGCGGCGCTGCCCGGCTCGAGGAAGGCCAGGGCGACCCAGCGCTGGATGTCGAGAAACTCCGCCAGCTGCGGGTCGGCGGCACGGCTGGCCTGGTGCTCGCGGGCCTCCACGTAGCGCCACAGCAGCTCGGCAATGCGCCGGATGCGCGGCCGCGGGTCGTGACGGTAGAGGGAGCGCAGCATCACCAGGCAATGCCAGCGCACTTGGGCGTCGATGCGGTAGTAGCCGCCGCCCAGGGCGGTGGCGAGGGGGGAGAACAGGACGTCCGCCTCCAGGCTCGTGTCGGGGCCGCGGGCGGCGAGGAAGTTCACCCGGATCAGGTTGAGCAGGTCGGGCCGCAGGGTTTCCGGCACCGCGGCGTGCATCAGCAGCAGCAGGGGTTCGCGGCCGTAGTCGGCGGCGTACTGGGTGAGTGCCGCGTAGGCTTCGTCGACTTCCAGCGGGCGGTGGCCGAGGGCGGCGGGGTAGGGCATGGCTACTTGTTGCCGCGCAGGATGTCGATGGCGCGCAGCAGGTGGGCGGCGTCCAGGGGGAGCATACGCACCGGGCCGTCGGCGATGAGGCCGGCGGTGGTGCCGGCCCAGCGGCTCCGCGGCATCGGGTTGAGCCACACGGCGGTGGGGCAGAACTTGCGGGCGTCCTCGAGGAAGGTGGCGGTCTGGAGGGCCCGGCGGCGGTTGAGCACGCCCCGGGCGCTGCCGGCGTCGCTCACCACCAGTAGGCCGGCACCCGCATGGCGGCGCAGGATCTCATCCCGCTCTGCTGCCTTGGCCAGACCGGGTGTGGCAAACAGCTGGCGGCGGGGCAGGTTGTTGAAGTAGTGCACCTCGGCCTGGCCCAGGCGGCCCAGGGGCAGGGATTCGGCCAGGGTGGCGAGGAAGGGGCGCCACGGGTCCATGCTTGGGCTGGCGTCGGCGAGGATCAGCAGGCGGGCGCTGTTGCTGCGGCGGGGGCGGCATACGGGCTGGCACAGCAGCCCGCGGCGGCAGCGTTCGCGCAGGGTGGCGGCCAGGTCCAGCTCGGTGCGTGGGCCGTGGCGGGTGCTGCGCCGGTAGCGCCGCCACAGCACGGCCAGGTCGCGCGGGCTGACGAGGGGCTGGGGTATGAGCACGTAGTCTTCGCCGATCTGCGGGGTGGTGGCGAGGCGGGGGATCGGCAGGCCGCTGCCTTCGCGGGCGGCGGCGAAGGCGACCCGGGCCATGGCGGCGCGGGCTTCAGCGGCCTGGGCGTCAGCCTCGACGGGGGGTGGGCGGACCGGGGGCGCAGCGCCGGACGAGGAGCCGCGGCCGGGAGGTGGAGCGGTGCCAGAGGGCGATGTACCGTCGCTGTCGTGGGTGTCCAGGGCGGACAGGCTGGCGTGGATGGCGTCGGTGAGGGCTCCGTCGGGGGCCGGCAATACGTCGAACCAGCGGCTGATGAGGCGGCGTTCCTCGTCGCTGCGTCCCCACAGGGCCACCGCCAGGTCGCGCAGGGCGGCCCGGTCGCCGTGGCCGAAGCCCAGGCGCAGGGCCTCGATGCCGTCCAGGTAGTCGCGCACGCCGACCGGCACGCCATGCGCCTTGAGCTCGCGGAACAGGCCGAGCAGCAGGGGCGGCAGGGTGTGGCTCACCGCCCGGCCTCGTCGTCGGTGCGGGCGCGGTAGCGTTCGATGTCCTGGCGGACCTTGAAGAGCACGGCCTGATCCACGGCATCGAGGCTGTCGACCGACACGGCTTCGGCCTTGCGGCCCTGCCAGTGCAGCACGCGCACCCAGTCCACCAGCTCGCTGGTGGCGGGGAGCTTCTGCATGCCCAGCTCGCGGCCCCGTTCGCGGATGCGGCACAGACGCTCCACGGCACCGGTGATGAGTTCGTCGCTGATCTGCTCGCTGCGGGCGTCGAGGTTCTTGCGCACGATGTCGGCCAGCATGCCGGGCTGGTCGGCGGGGAAGTCGAGCTGGACGTACAGGCAGCGGCGCAGGAAGGGTTCGGGGAGCTGCTTCTCGCGGTTGCTGGTGATGAGCACGATGGGCCGCACGCCGCCCTCGGGGCCGGTGACGTGGCGGCCGAAGCCGCGGGCCTGGCGGCAGGCGTCGTCCTCGGTGCGGGGCAGGTCCTCGATGTCGAACTCGAAGCGGTCGAGGACGTCGAGCAGGTCGTTGGGGAAGTCGATGTCGGCCTTGTCCACCTCGTCGATCAGGACCACCTGCGGCCGGCCTTCGCGGATGGCGTGGCCGAGGGGTTCCAGGTCGATGTAGGGATGCACCTGGCGGGCGCTGCGATTGGCCGGGTCCTGGGCGTCCTGCAGGCGTCGCAGGGCGTCGAAGCGGTAGAGCAGGTCGCGGGCCTGGCTGGTGCTCTTGACCGTCATCACGGTGAGGTCGATGCCCAGCTCCTCGGCGATGGCGCTGGCCAGGCGGGTCTTGCCGCAGCCCGCCTCACCTTCCACCAGCAGCGGCCGGCCCAGGCGGATGGCCAGGTTTATGATGGTGGCGGTGTGGGGGGCGGCCACGTAGCCGGTGGCGCGGTTGCCGCTGAATTCGGTGTAGGGCGGGGTGTCGGGCACGGTGGGTTCCTCAGCGGGCGCGGCTCCAGAAGCCGTGCAGGATCAATCGGTTGAAGACGTGGGGGGGATTGCCGTCGGGGGTGGTGGCGTGCTCGGCGATGCTCTCCCGCTCGGCTTCGCCGACGCGCACGCCGGCGCTCGTCCGGATGTCGGCCAGCCAGCTGCGCACCTGCCGCGCGCTGATGGGGCCCAAGGGCGGCAAGGCCAGGATCTGGCGGTAGTCCACGTCGTCCGCGTCCAGGCCGGCGCTGCGGAAGGCGGCGTCGGGGCCCGGCGGCAGGGCGGCGTGGTCGGCCAGGAAGCAGTACAGGCGCCCCTTGCCGGCTGGCGGGCGGGTGGTAAGGGCGGCCTTCAGGGGCAGCCAGAAGCGCTGCTGGAAGAGCGCCAGCCGGGTCGCCTCGAGCCCGGCGGTGCGCAGGATGATGACCACCGAGCGCCCGGCCAGGCGTACCGCGAGGAGGCCGGCGAGGGCCTCGATGCCGGGCTCGCCGAGCAGGGGTTCGCCGAGCTGGCTGCAGGTCCAGCAGATGAGGGACTCGGCGCTGTCGGGTTCGTCGGCCTGGCCGCAATGGACGTCCATCCCGTCCCATTCGTCGTGCCAGTTGCGCAGGAATTCGACGAACTCCAGCTGGCCGTGGCTTTCCGGGCCATGGACGAGAAAGGCCGCGGCGCGCTCGGTCTTGCGCTCGCGGAAGGCTTCGAGGGCGTTTTCGAGGGCGCTGATCTGCGCGTCGCGGCCGATCCGGCCGAGCTCGTCACGGGGGATGTCGCCGGCGGCTGCGTAACGGCCCCGCGAGGCATTGCGGAGCACTTCCTGATCCCAGTCCTTGATGCAGCACAGGGCCTTGCCGACCAGCTGCAGTGGGGTCCGGTAGAAGACCTGGATGCGTCCGCCGGCCCAGTCATCGACGCTGGCGAGAAATTGCTGCTGGGCGGCCCGGTCGGCCTCGGCGTCGGCGGGGGGCAGCTGCGCGTGGAGCAGGGCGGCCTGGTCTCGCAGATGTTGGTCGGCCTCGCTGCCGGGCACCGGGCGCAGGATGAAGATCGGCGCCTCGCCCGCACCCCAGCGCTCGACCGCCCAGCGGAATTCGAGTTCTGTGATGGAGCGCCGCTGCAGCGGCGGGGTCCAGCCGTAGCGGTGGCCGAACAGGCCGAGGTAGGCGTCCGATTCCTGCACCTTGCGCTTGCACACCTTCTCGACATACTGGCCGCCGGCGGCCCAGTTCTCCTGGAGGAAGATCCTGGTCGACTCGAGGTTGTCGTGGATGAAGTCCCGCACGGCTTCCCGGTAGACCTTGCAGTCCTGGGCGGTGGCGCTCACGAAGATCTGGCCGATCTCGGACTGTCCGGCTTCGTGGGGCATGGTGGGAACGCTCCTCCTGGCCTGCGCGTGGCGTGCCTGAAGAATATGCCAGTCATCCGTCGTTTGCCACGGGGAGTAAGGCTTATCATCGGGCGCCCATTTGCGGAGACGATTGAGCATGCGTATCGGCATCGACCTTGGCGGCACGAAGATCGAGATCATCGCCCTCGGCCGCGGCGGCCAGACCCTGGCGCGGCGGCGGGTGGCGACGCCGCAGGGCGACTATGCGGGCACGGTGGCGGCGGTGGCCGGCCTGGTGCACGGTGTCGAGGCCGAACTCGGGCAGCGCGGAACGGTGGGCGTCGGGATGCCCGGCGCGCCGTCCCGGCGCAGCGGCCTGATCAAGAACGCCAACTCCACCTGCCTGATCGGCCGGCCACTGGCGGCGGACCTGGCGGCCGCCCTGGGGCGCGAGGTCCGGCTGGCCAACGACGCCAACTGCCTGGCATTGTCCGAGGCGGGTGACGGGGCTGCGGCGGGGGCCGATGTGGTGTTTGGGGTCATCATCGGCACCGGCGTGGGTGGCGGGATCGCGATCCGCGGAGAGGTCGTCGAGGGGGTCAATGCGATTGCCGGTGAGTGGGGGCACAACCCCTTGCCCCTGCCGGAGGGGGCCGATCTGCCGCTGCCGCCGTGCTATTGCGGCCGGGCGGGCTGCATCGAGACCTATCTGTCCGGCCCGGGCCTGGCCGCCCTGCATGCCCGCGACAGCGGCCTCCGCCTGGCCCCGGAGGCCATCGTGGCCGCGGCGGCGACCGGGGATGCGGCCTGCGAGGCCAGCCTGCAGGCTTATGAGACACGCCTGGCGAGGGCGCTGGCCGGCGTCATCAATATTCTCGATCCGGATGTGATCGTGCTGGGCGGCGGGCTTTCCAACCTGGCCCGTCTATACGAGTCAGTCCCCCGCTTGTGGTGCCCGCACGTGTTCTCGGATGAGGTGGCGACACGCCTGGCGCCGGCCCTGCACGGGGATGCATCGGGGGTGCGCGGGGCGGCCTGGCTGTGGCCGGTGAACGCCCGCGACAGCTGACACATTCAGCCGCAACTGGCGCAGAATGGGCAGCTGCGTGCGCATGGCGTCCGACCCTGTCGGGCGGAAACCGCCTGGATCGCCCGCAGCAATTCGATTCCCCCGGCCTGTGGCCGCCAAGGGAGCCCGGTCATCACCCTCAACGAGAGCCCGCCCATGTGGATCCAACCGGAATCGGCACAATGCGCCAGCCTGCACCTCACGGACCTGTTCGGCAGCCTGCTGCTGGCGCAGGCGGATGCCGCGCAGCGCCTGCATTTCCTGGCCGGACGCCTGCTCCTGGGGGCGACCAGCAGCTGTCTGCGCGGCCAGGCCCTGCGGCAGGACGATGTGCTCTACGCGGTCGATCGGGCCGAACTCGACAATCGCCTGAACCTGATGATAGAAGCGGGCGCCGAGGGCTGCGTGACCATTCTCCAGGGCTTGATCGACGAGGCCGGTGCAGCCCAGATGCGCTGGGTGCGGAGCGTCTTTGCGGTGGGGGAGGCCGAGCATCCGGCCCTGCGGCTGGCGTTCTCTGGCCCCGATCCCCTCACCCTGGCGCTGCGCCAGGGTGTGCGCGCCAGGCTCAGCGCAGGGGGATGACCAGCGGCGGTATGCCGATCACCACGGCGGGATCGCGGGAGTAGGCGTAGGCCGGCGCCGGGTACACCGGTTGCGGCACATAGACCGGCGCGGGCATCACGGCGACCGGAGCCCGATAGGGGCGGTAATAACGGTATTCATCATGATGCCGATGGCGGTGGTCATGACGTTCCCAGTGCTTGTGGTGTCCCCGATGTTCGCCCCGGTCGGCGCTGGCGGGGAGGGACACACTCAGGGTGCCCAGTGCGATCAGGCAGGCGGTCAGCAGTTTCAGGGGGCTCATCGTATTCTCCTCAAGGTTCCGGTTGAACCGGACGCGCTTGCAGGATAGCCAGGCCCGTCGTGACGGGTGGTGAGCCTTTGTAAGCAAACTTTTGTGCCACGGCTGCGGGCCATCAGCTTTCCTGGCTGTCCTCCCTGGCCGCATTGTGGCTGTCGATGAGGGTCTGCCGCCAGCGATGGATGGCTTCGGCCAGGGCCTGGCGTGCCACCGGCTTGACCACGTAGTCGTTCATGCCGGCCTCGAGGGCCTTGCTGCGCTCGTCGCTCATGGCGTCGGCGCTGACTCCGATGATGTAGGCCGGGTTGCCGGCTTCGCGCAGGGCCCGGGTGGCCGCCAGGCCGTCCAGGCGCGGCATGCGGGCATCCATGAAGATCAGCTCGTAGGCTTTCGTGGCGCAGCTCTCCAGGGCTTCCTGGCCGTCTTCGGCGTAGGCCAGCTCCTTCGCGCCGAAGCGTTCTAGCATGCGCCCCAGCACCATCCGGTTGATGGGGTTGTCCTCGACGATCAGGATGCGCGTGCTCTGGCGCAGGATGGGGCGGGGCGTTTCGGGAGGCTGGGATTCCTCGCCGGCGCCGTTCTCCAGGTTGAGGGTGAACCAGAAGCGCGACCCGGCGCCCTCCTCGCTGTCCACGCCGATCTCGCCACCCATCAGCTCGCACAGCATGCGGCAGATGGCCAGCCCCAGCCCGGTGCCGCCATAGCGGCGGGTGGTGGACATGTCGGCCTGCTCGAAGGGCGTGAAGATGTGCTTGCATTTGGCCGGGGCGATGCCGATGCCGCTGTCGCTCACCGTGATCCGCAGGTTGGTTCGTCCCGGCTGGCCGGGGACGCCGGCCACGTGGATGCCGACTTCGCCGTGGGCGGTGAACTTGAAGGCATTGCCGGTCAGGTTGACCAGGATCTGCCTGAGGCGGGTCGGATCGCCCATCAGCACCCGCGGGATGTTGGCCGCCACCGAGGTGGCGAAGGCCAGTTTCTTTTCGGCGGCCTTCGGGCGGAACAGGCGCTCCACGTCGAGGACCAGCTGGCGCAGGTCGAAGCCGACGGTCTCGAGGCTCATCTTGTTGGCCTCGATCTTGGAGTAGTCGAGGATGTCGTTGATGATGCCGAGCAAGGCCTCGCCGCTCTTCTGGATGGTCGAGATGTACTCCTGCTGCTCTTCCGAGTGGGGTGCCATCTCGAGCAGCTGGGCCATGCCGATGATGCCGTTCATCGGGGTCCGGATCTCGTGCGACATCATCGCCAGGAAGTCGCTCTTGGCGCGGCTGGCGGCGGTGGCGGCGTCGCGGGCGGTGATCAGGGCCTGCTGAGCGCGTTGCCTCTCGGTCACGTCGGTGATGCAGAAGACCCGGCCGATCATCTGTTCGTCGTGGCGTGCGGGGCGCGAGCTGATCTCGAAGATGCGGCCGTCGCGCAGGGACACCGTGTCGAAGGTCTCCCGGGTGTCGCGGCCGTGGCCGGTCAGCAGGCGGCGCAGGGTGGCGGGGTCTTCGACGGCCTGGCAGAAATGTTCCAGCAGGGCTTCGTCATCGTGCCGGGCGAGCAGGGATTCGGGGATCTGCCAGAGTTGGGCCAGGCGGCGGTTGAGATTGACCACCCGGTCGTCCCGGTCGAGCACCAGGATGCCGTCGGCGGTCGCCTCCAGGGTGGCGCGCAGGCGCGAGGCCATCTGGGCCAGCTCGTCCTCGGCGCGCTTCTGGGCGCCGATGTCGGAGGCCCGCACCAGGACGCCTTCCGGGATGCGGTGCACGGTCTTGCGGGCGGCCAGCAGGCTGTCGTCGGCGCGGCGGTAGAGGCCTTCCATCACTTGCTCGTCGATGGCGCCGCCAGCCCGCACCTCCTCCCAGAAGAACAGGTCGGCGAGGGCGCACTCCACGTCGGTGATGGACATGCCCACCAGGGCGTCGGCGGGGTGGCCGAGCAGGCGCGCGGCGGCCGGGTTGGCCGCCAGGATGGAGAGGCTGGTCGGGTCGACCAGCAGCAGGATCTCCTCGGCGGCGGCGAGCAGGACGTCCTTGTAGGGGGCGGTCATCACGTGCGCCCTTTCTTGGAGTCGGCGTCGAAGTAGTAGGTCACGCGCTTGCGCGGGCTGAGATAGTCGTAGACCTCGGGCGGCAGCTGGATGGGCCTGAGGGCCTTGGCGATGTTGATGTCCGGCTCCTCTTCCAGGTCGAGCATGATGGCTTCATCCTTGGGGACGCCGGGGTCGTAGACCGTGACCCAGGGCCGCAGCGGCTTGACCGGGTTGACCGAAGCCACCAGGGCGATGGCGTCGTTGGACAGCTTGACCACGGTGCCGGGCGGATACACCCCCAGGCAGCGGATCATGACCTGCAGGGCCTTGGGGTCGAACTTGGCACGGCGCTGGGCGAACATGAGCGAGAGGGCTTCGTGGGGCGTCATGGCCTTGGCCTGATCCGCTGGATTGCACAGGTTGTCGTAGTAATTGACCAGCGCCACGATGCGCGCCAGGGGGTCGATCTGGTCGCCCTTGAGGCGGTTCGGGAAGCCGCTGCCGTCGGCCAGCTCGTGGTGCTGGGCGATGATGCGCAGGACGGGCTCGGGCAGGCCGATCTGCTTGCCCGTGCGAACGCCGTATTCGCAGTGGAGCTCCCGCAGGTGGCGCTCCGGGGCGGTCAGCTCGTGGCGCGGGCGGGCCACCCGGTCGGGAATGTCGTTGAGGCCGATGTCGTGGAGCAGGGCGCCGACCCCCAGCAGCTGGCAATGGGCGCGGGGGAAACCCAGCTCCTTGGCCAGCATCATCGACAGGATCGAGCAGTTGAGGCCGTGGTAATAGGTCTCCTCGCCGCCAGAGTGCTCGCCGATCACGTGCAGGGCGACCTCCGGCTGGTCGAGAAAGGCGACCACCATCTGGGTCACCAGCTCGCTCACCTCCTCCATGCATTCCTTGGGGCGCGCGAAGAGGTTCTTGCTGATGTTGCGCATCACCCCGGCGGCTTTGACCAGGGCTTTTTCCACCTCCACCACCTTGCGCTTGCGCTGGGCCAGGCGTGCGATGCGCTCGCGCTTGGCCGCCAGCGTGCCATCGTCCACCGGCTCGGCCGGTGGGGGGGGCGGGGCCTCGACCTGTGGCGCAGCCGATAGCCCGGCCGGTTGCACGTCGGAGCGGTCCGGGTCGTAGCGGAAGTGCTTGACGCCCAGCTTGCGCAGCGTCGCCAGCTGTTCCGCATTGCGGATCTTGAAGCTGTTGAAGCTGAAGGGGTGGCTGAACCAGGGCAGGTCGATGTGCACGAACAGCCCGAGGCACAGCTGGTCGGGGGTCACGACGAAATCCTGGGGCGGTGATGCTTGCATCGGGCGACGGTCAGGGCGGATGAATGGAGGTTTTCGGCCGTCGGCGGCAGAAGTTTAGGTGTCGCCGCCCACCAGCAGTACATGCAGGCTGCGTGGTCCGTGGGCGCCGAGCTGCAGGGTCAACCCCACGTCGCCGGTGCGGGACGGGCCGGAGACGATGTTCACCGTTCGCGGCATGCCTCCCGGCAGGGCCCGCAGGTGCGCCCAGGCAGCCTCGAAATCGGGCACCAGCTGGCTGGCCAGCAAGACGACCAGATGGTGGTCGGGCACGAAGTTGAGAGTGGTCGGGCTGTCTGGGCCGGAGGCGAGCAGGATGCTGCCGGTCTCGGCGATGCCGGCCAGGCAGGCCGTGACGGACAGGATCTCGTCCTTGCCGGCGGGCCCCTCATGGCGGGCCAGCCCGGCCGGCCAGGGCAGGCCGGCAAGGGGGCGGGCCACGGCGGCGCGGGGCGGCAGGCCATGGGCCTCGCCGTAGGCGTCGACGGCGGCGGGCACTTCCGACAGGCTGGCAAGGCGGTTCACGCTGCCGGCGCGGCTGCACAGTTTGGTGATGAAGCGCTCCGTCAGGTCATCGTCAAAGGCGATGCGGGTGTGCGCGGGGCGGGCATCCAGGGCCGCTCCGGCGGCCGCGGGCAGTGGGCCGCGGCCAAGGCCGGCGCGGATGCGGGCGAGGATGGTGTCGCGGGAGTCGGGCATGGCTTCAGCGCTTTCCGGGGTGGCGGGCCTGCCACAGTTCGAGGAAGGTCAGGCCTTCGGGTGCCGGCAGGTCACGGAAGGCGGTCCAGCCTTCGGCGAAGGGCAGGCTGCGGAGGCGGCCGGCGTCGCCGCCGAGGCCCTTGAGGGCGCGTGCCGCCACCCGGTTGGCGAACTGGTAGAGGCGCGGCCGTTCCGCCACGAAGCGCCAGGTGGCCAGGGCGCGGCGTTCGGCCGGCGGGCGGAGGCCCTGCTGGTGCTGCTGGTGGCGCAGCTCACGGAGCAGTTCGGGCAGGGGGATGCGCACCGGGCATACCGACTGGCAGCGGCCGTTGAGGGTGCACGCATTCGGCAGGTCGCGGGTAGCGTCGAGGCCGACGAACAGCGGCGTCAGCACCGCGCCCATGGGGCCCGGATAGACCCAGCCGTAGGCATGGCCGCCCACCGCGCCATACACCGGGCAGTGGTTCATGCAGGCACCGCAGCGGATGCAGCGCAGCATGTCCTGGAAGGGGCCGCCGAGCATGCCGCTGCGCCCGTTGTCCACCAGGACCACGTGGAATTCCTCGGGGCCGTCCGGGTCGCCGGGGCGCCGCGGGCCGGTGGAGAAGGTGGTGTAGGTCTCGGTTTCCTGGCCGGTGGCGCTGCGGGCCAGGATGCGCAGGAACAGGCTGACGTCCTCCAGCGTCGGCACGATGCGCTCGATGCCGCTGGTGACGATGTGCACCCTGGCGAGGGTCTGGGTCAGGTCGCCGTTGCCCTCGTTGGTGACGATCACCGTGGAGCCGGTCTCGGCCACCAGGAAGTTGCCGCCGGTGATGCCCACGTCGGCCCTGAAGTACTCGTCGCGCAGCACCAGGCGGGCCTCGGTGACCAGCTCCGCGACGGTGGTCTTGCGCGGGCCGCCGTGGGCCGCGTGGAAGAGGTCGGCCACCTGCTCCTGGGTCTTGTGGGCGGCCGGGGCGATGATGTGGGAGGGCGGCTCGTGGGCGAGCTGGATGATGTACTCGCCCAGGTCGGTCTCCAGCACCCGGTAGCCCTCGGCCTCAAGCGCTTCGTTGAGGCCGATCTCCTCCGACACCATGGACTTGCCCTTGGTGATGGACTTCGCTTCGACCCGACGGCAGATGTCGAGGATGACGCGGCGTGCCTCCGCCGCGTCGGCGCACCAGTGCACCTTGCCGCCAGCCCGGGTCACGGCCTCGTCGAAGCGTTCCAGGTAGTGGTCGAGGTGGGCCAGGATGTGGTTCTTGCGATCGCGGGCCTCGTCGCGCAGGTGCTCGAATTCGGGCAGGGCGGCGGCCAGTTCGGCGCGCTTGTTCACGAACATGATGCGGGTCTTGCCCAGGGCCTCCCGCAACTGGGGGTCGGTCAGGGCGGCTTCCGCCTTCGCCTTGAAGTTCGGGCTGTTGACCTGCATGGGCTCAGGCCTCGCCGCCGATGCCGGGGCCATCGGCCATGCCGGCCAGCACCTCGGCGGTGTGGAAGATCTTGACCGGCTGGCCGTCGCGGCGGAGCTTGCCGGCCAGGTGCAGCAGGCAGCCCAGGTCGCCGCCGAGCAGGGTGTCCGCGCCGCTGGCCGCCACCGCGGCGGTCTTGTCTCCGGCGAGGCGGCCGGAGATGGCCGGGTACTTGACGCAGAAACTGCCGCCAAAGCCGCAGCACACCTCCCGGTCGGCCATCTCGGCCAGGCTCAGGCCGGCCACCGAGCCGAGCAGCAGGCGCGGCTGGGCCTCGACCCCCAGGCCGCGCATCGATGAGCAGGAGTCGTGGTAGGTGACCGTGCCGGCGTAGCGGGTGGGCACGCTGCGGACGCCGCGCACATCGGTCAGGAAGGACAGCAGCTCGTGGCTCTTTGCCGCCAGGGCCTCGGCCCGGGCCCGCCAGGCGGGGTCGTCGGCGAGCAGCTTCGGGTAGTCGTGGCGCAGGGTGGCCATGCACGACCCGGAGGGGCCGACCACGTAGTCGTAACCCTCGAACACCTCGATGAGCTGCCGCGCCAGGGCCCGGGCGGCCTCGAAATCTCCGCTGTTGTAGCCGGGCTGGCCGCAGCAGGTCTGGGCCTGGGGCACCTCCACGCTGCAGCCGGCATCCTCCAGCAGCCGCGCCGCGGCGAAGCCCACGTTCGGGCGGAACAGGTTCATCAGGCAGGTGGCGAACAGGCCGACGCGCGGGCGCGTCGCGTTGTCGGTGGGCATCGGAATCTCCGGTGGGGCGGGCATGCCGGGCGGGATGCTAGGCCCGGGGCGGAGTTCGGGCAAGGGGAATGGATCTACCAGGGGACTGCCGGCGCGGATTCAGGCGCGCTCGGGCAGGGCGGGGGCCGTGTCGACCGCAGCCTCGAACCACTGCAGCAGTGTGGCATACAGGCGGTCGGGGGCGACCGGCTTGGAGATGAAGTCATCGAGCCCGGCTTCGCGGCAGGCCCGGCGGTCTTCCTCGAAGGCGTTGGCGGTCATCGCCACGATGGGTGTGCGGGCATGCCCCGGCAGGGCCCGGATCCGGCGGGTGGAAGTGAGGCCGTCCATCACCGGCATCTGGATGTCCATCAGGATCAGGTCATAGGCCTGGGTTTCGGCCTTCTGGAGGGCTTCCAGGCCATTGCAGGCCAGTTCGGTGTGCAGGCCGAGGATCTCCCGCAGCAGTTCGAGCCCGACCACCTGGTTCACCGCGTCGTCCTCGACAAACAGGACGCGGCGTTGGCGATGGTGCGCCCGTAGCTGGCGTTCCGCCTCGATGCCGTCCTGGCTGGTACTGGCACCGGGGAGGTGGCAGCCCTCGGTGCCACGTTGCAGGCGGGCGGTAAACCACACGGTGCTGCCCGCGCCCTGGTGCTCGCCGACCCCGATCTGCCCGCCCATCATGTTCACCAGGCGCTTGCAGATGGCCAGGCCGAGCCCGGTGCCGCCGAACTGGCGGGTGGTGGAGCCATCCGCCTGCTCGAAGGGTTCGAAGATGCGCTGCCGTGCCTCGGGTGGAATCCCGATCCCGTCATCGTCCACTTCAACCCGCAGCAGGATCTCCCGGCCTTCGCCCGGAGTCATGTCGATCCGCACCCGCACCCCGCCGGCGCGGGTGAACTTGATGGCGTTGCCGACCAAGTTGAGGAGAATCTGCTGCAGGCGCAGGGGATCGCCGTGCAGGGGCTGTCCGGCCAGGGCCGGGGCCACCGCAAAATCGAGGCTCAGGCCCTTGTTGGCCGCATCGGTGGAGACCAGGCCCTGTACCCCGGTGATGACCCCGTCGATGATGAAATCCTGCTCTTCGAGGGGCAGGCGCTCGGCTTCGATGCGCGACAGTTCGAGCACGTCGTTGAGCAACTGCATGAGGTGGCGGGCGGCCCGGCTGATGCTGGAGAGGCGATCCTTCTGTTCCGGGTCGGTGTTGCGGCGGCTCAGGATGTGGGTCAGGCCGATGATGGCGTTCATCGGCGTGCGCAGTTCGTGGCTCATGTTGGCGAGGAAGCTGCTCTTGGCCCGGTTGGCGCTTTCGGCGGCCTCCTTGGCCATGTTCAGGTCGGCGGTGCGGGTGGTGACCAGGTCTTCGAGGTGGTCCCGGTGGCGGCGCAGCTCGTCGTCGGCCAGCTTGCGTTCGGTGATGTCCCGTGCGGTGGCGTAGATGTAGTCCTGCCCGCCGGCATGCACCATGGCGGCCGAGATGGCCACCGGGAAGCGGCTGCCGTCCTTGCGCTGGTGCAGGGTTTCGAAGCGGCTGGTGGCCCCTTCGGCGAGGAGCTTCACGTGGCCCTGCCAGACGGCCTGGCTGACCAGCGGGTCGATGTCCGGCACGCGCAGGCGGGTCAGCTCCTCCTCGGTGTAGCCGAGCATCCGGTGCGCCGCGGGGTTGACCCGCACGATCCGGCCGTCGGTGTGCATCCAGTAGGTGCCGTCGGCGGAGCGGTCGGTGGAGATCTTGACCAGCGCCAGTTCCTGGTTCTTGGCCGCGATGTCGGCCGTCTGCTCCTCGACCTTGCGCTGGATGATGGCGGCCCGGCCGCTCATGCCCAGCATCAGGGTCTGCAGCAGGGACGCGAAGAGCAGGCCCACCACGCCCACCGCCCAGGCCACCCACAGACGGTTCTGCTCCAGGTAGGCATCTTCCGCGTAGACCTTCAGTTCCCAGGTGCGCTGGCCGACCGGAAACTGGCCCTGCCAGGTGATCCGGTCATTTTTTTCGGCTTCCAGGCGGTGATGACGGGCCAGGAGGCCGCCGCCCGCGTCGTACAGCTCAAGGGACAGCCCCGCCGGCAGGTGTCCGCGGATCGAGGTCTCGAGTAGGGTTTCCAGACGGATGATCGCCACGGCAACGCCCAGCAGGCGATCGTTGGGAGAGCCCGGCATGCTTTCATGGCGGTGTACCGGCGCCATCATGAGCACGGCACTCCGTTCGGCGCCATCCTGCACCAGCTGGATGGGCGGGGTGAGGGTGATGGGGGTCTGGCCGTCCATGGCCAGGTTCAGGGCTTCCCGTCGAACCGACTCCGAACTGAGGTCGAAACCGAGGGCCGGCACGTTGCCCGAACGGGGCACTATATGGGTCACAGGCACGTAGAAGGACCGCTCTTCGGCGGGTGCCAGCATGCCTTCGCTGTTCCTTTCGGTGATGCGGAAACCGGGCTGGCTCAGGCGGGTAGCCATATCGTGCTCGAAGCTGCTGCGCTGGGCGCCGCGGATCCGCCGGTTGAAGCTGAGTGCCGAGATGTCCGGGTTGTCCTGCAGGGTCGACAGGGTGTAGCGGGTGAAGTGCTCCGGCGACAGATCGGGGTCGATCTCGATCAGGCGGCGCAGGGCCTGCAGGGCTTCCCGGTGGCTCAGCAGACGGTCCGTGATATGGCTCTGGATGGCCAGGGAGTCGGCCTTCAGGCGGTTCAGCTGGCCCTGCTGTTCCCAGCGGCCGGTGAAGTAGATGGCGACCCCCACACAGAACAGGGTGAGCACCATGGGGACACCGACCTGGCGCAGGCGCGATGCCCACAGCGGCGAGTGGCGCAGCAGCAGGGACATGCACAGGGGCGTGAAGGTGAGTACGCCCAGGGTGTCGCCGACGAACCAGTTCCACCAGGCGAACAGGGTGGCGGCCTGGGGCAGCACGTCGAGGAAGTAGAGGCTGCCGATGCCAACGGTGGCCGACACCAGGCAGGCCAGGGGGCCACCCATGAGCAGGAAGACGACCACATCGCGTTCCTGCTCCAGCTGCCGCCAGCGCTGGGCCTCGAGCATGCGGATCAGGCGGCTGCCGATCCAGGCTTGCAGGGTGGCGCCGGTGGCGATCAGCAAGGCGGCGGTCAGCGTGGCCTGGGAGGCGGTGCCGCTGAGGAGGGCGAGCAGGCAGTTCATGCCCGCCGATCCGGCCCAGATGCCCGGCAGGGCCCGCTTGCCCATCACCAGTGCGACCGCCAGGGCCAGGCCCGAGGCGGGGAAGATCGGGCTGGCGTAGCCGGGAGCGATGGCGAAGACCAGCCCCAGACTGCCCAGTGCCAGGTAACTGAGGGCGATGCCGAAGCTGCGACCGGACTCGAGCAGAATGGAGGTCTTCAAGGCGGAGGGTGGGGCCGACCGGGAAAATCCGGGACGCAATCAGGGAAAACCATGAGTCTAAGCCGGGCGGGGAAGGCTGTGTCTGCCCGCCGGTGACAAATTTCCGCCAAAGTTGTTCAGCCGCGCACTTTTTTCGGGGGGGGGAAGCTGCGCAACATCAGCTTGCGTGCTTCATCAAGCAGCAGGGTGGTGGAGGCCACCAGGGCGGCCAGGCCCCATTCCAGCGCGCTCAGTTCCACCGTGTCGAAGATCTGCCGGGCCGGAGCCCAGTGCACCACCAGGACCTGCAGGGTCAGGACACTGGCAAGGGCGGTCCACAGGCGACCATTGCTGAAGAACTGGCGGTTGAAGGCCGACTCGTGCTCCGTCCGGGCATTGAAGATGTTGAAGAGCTGGAACAGCACGAAGGTGGTGAAGGCCAGGGTGCCGGCCAGCGCGGCGCCGCCCCGCTCCAGACCCCAGGCATACATGCCCAGGGTGCCCGCCGCCATGGTCAGGCCATAGGTGCCGATGCGCGCCAGGCGCGGCCACGACAGGATTGCGGCGTCGACCGGGCGGGGTGGCCGGTCCATGATGCCCGGCCGTGCCGGCTCGAGGCCCAGGGTCATGGCCGGTGGCCCGTCCATGATGATGTTCACCCACAGGATCTGGATGGCCGTGAAGGGCGTGGCGAAGCCCAGGAAGGGCGCCGCCAGCACGGTCAGGATGGCGCCGATGTTGGTGGACAACTGGAAGCGCACGAACTTGACGATGTTGTCGTAGATGGTGCGGCCTTCCTCGATGGCCTCCACGATGGTGGCGAAGTTGTCGTCCGCCAGTACCAGGGTGGCGGCTTCGCGGGTGACGGCCGTACCGGTGATGCCCATCGCCACGCCGATGTCGGCAGCCTTCAGGGCGGGGGCGTCGTTGACCCCGTCGCCGGTCATCGCCACCACCTGGCCGCCGGCCTGCAGGGCCTCGACGATACGGGTCTTGTGGGTTGGCGAGACGCGGGCGAAGACTGCCGTGTCCGCCACCGCGGCCTGCAGGGCGGCGGGGCTCAGGCCGTCCAGCTCGCGCCCTTCGCGGACCCGGCCGTGCAGGCCCAGCTCGGCGGCGATGGCGGCGGCGGTGAGGCGATGGTCACCGGTGATCATCTTCACCTCGACGCCGGCCCGCCGGCAGGTTGCGATGGCCGCCCGGGCTTCCGGGCGGGGTGGGTCGATGATGCCCACCAGGGCCACCAGGTTCAGGTCGCGGACCCAGGCCTGCAGATCCCCGTCCGGATCGAAGTCCGCGGCCGGCAGGCTCCGCCCGGCCAGGGCCAGCACCCTCATGGCCTGGCCGGCGAGGGCCTCGTTGGCGGCCTGCAGGCGGGTCCGGGCCTCGTCGTCGAGGGCGGCCTCGCCGGTCCCCGCCAGGTAGTGCGAGGCGCGGGCCATGAGCACGTCCGGCGCGCCCTTGACCCACATCCGGACCTGTTCGCCCTCGCGATGAAAGGTCGCCATGAACTTGGTGGACGAGTCGAAGGGAATCTCGGCAATCCGCGGGAAGGCCTCGCGCAGGGCCTCACCATCAAGGCCGGCCTGACTGGCGAGGGCCAGCAAGGCCCCCTCGGTGGGGTCGCCGATCAGCTCGCCCTCGCGCAGGCACGCATCGCAACACAGCACGGCGGGCCTCAGCAGGGTCTGCAGGTCCGGTAGCGGGCCCCCGTCTTCGGCACGCAGGCCGGCGGGGCCGGCATCGTCGTCAGCGGCCGGGGTGAAGCGACGTCCGCCGCTGAGCAGGGCCCGGGCGGTCATCTGGTTGAGGGTCAGGGTGCCGGTCTTGTCGGAGCAGATCACCGTGGTACAGCCCAGGGTTTCCACTGCCGCCAGCTTCTTGACGATGGCCTTGCGCCCGGCCATGCGGTGCATGCCCAGGGCCAGGGTGACGGTGACCACCGCCGGCAGGCCTTCGGGAATCGCCGCCACGGCCAGGGCGATGGCGGTGAGGGCGGTGTCCATCAGATTGCCGCCCCTGGCCAGGCCGGCGGCGAACATCAGGGCGACGACCACGCCGGCGATCAGGGCGAGCCGCTTGCCCAGCACATCGAGCTGGACCTGCAGCGGCGTGGGCGGCTCGCCAGCCTGTTCCAGCAGCCCGGCGAGGTGGCCCATCTCGGTGGCCATCCCGGTGGCCGTGACCACCGCCTCCAGCCGGCCCCGGGTGACGACTGTGTTCATGAACAGCATGCCGTGGCGCTCTCCCAGCCCGGCCGCGGCGTCGCTGGCCTCCACCTGTTTGGGAACCGGGGCGGATTCCCCGGTGAGGGCGGCTTCCGCCACTTCGGCGGAGATGGCCACGACCACCCGGGCGTCGGCCGCGATGCGTTCGCCGGCCTCAAGCAGCAGCAGGTCACCCGGGACCAGGCTGGCCGCGTCGACGACCTGTTCCGCGCCATCACGGCGGACTCGCGCGGAGGGCGAGAGCATGTCACGCAAGGCGGCCAGCGCCCTTTCGGCGCGGTTCTCCTGGATGAAGCCGAGGCTGGCATTGAGCAGCACCACCAGCCCGATCACCACGGCGTCCTTGATGTCGCCGAGCAGGCCGGCCAGCACGGCGGCGCCGAGCAGGATCAGGATCAGCAGGCTGGTGAACTGGTCGAGGAAGCGCCGCCAGCCGGGCCGGCGCGGTGCCTCGGCAAGGGCGTTGGGGCCGACCCGGGCCAGCCGGGCGGCGGCTTCTTCGGGCGTCAGTCCGCGGGCGGGGAGGCAGCCCAACGCGTCCAGCACCTGTTCGGCGGAGAGGGCATGCCAGAGGGGCTCCGGCGGGAGAGGGGTGGAAGCAGGGGGGCGCATGGTGGCTGTCCGGCGTTCGGCGCGGTGTTGCTCTTCTGGCGGCGGGGTTGCGCGTGCTAGCGGGGCAGAAGGGCCCGGGCAACCCGTTCTGCTTCGCTCAGGTAGCTGCCGCCATACAGCAGCGCGTGATTGAGCAGATGGTACAGCTGGTAGAGCTTGCGGCGCTGCATCGCGCCTTCGGCCGAACCCCCGGGCTGCAGGCCGGCCTCGGCGTAGGCCTCGGCAAAGCCGGCGGGGGCGGGGCCGAAGAGCTCCAGCATGGCCAGCTCGGCTTCGGGGTCGGAGATGGATACTGCAGGGTCGAAGATGACCGGGCTGCCATCCTTCAGCATGGCCCGGTTGCCGGACCACAGATCACCGTGGATGAGGCTGGCCCGAGGGCTGAAGTCGGCCGGGAAGAAATGCTCCAGCCCGTCGATCAGGGGGTCCAGGGCTGTCAGCAGGCCAGGTGGGGCGCCGCGCCGCGCCAGCCTCTCGCGCAGGGCACCAAGGCGCTGGTCGGTGAGGAAACGCAGCCATCCGGCCCGGCCGTCCTGCGGGCTCCAGGTGTTGAGCTGGGGAGTGGCGCCGAGCACGTTGTTGCGATGCCAGCCGAAGCGGCCGTCGCCTTCGGGCGGCGGGGTCCTGTGCAGGGCCCCCAGAGCGTGGCCGAGACGTTCGCCGAAGCGCTGGTCGGGGCGTGCCAGATCGAGCCATTCCATGGCCAGGAGGCATTGGTCCCGCTCGCCGTCCCGCCAGCAGCCGGCCAGTTGCGGGGTGCGCACCGTACCGGTGGCTGCCAGTGCCGCCAGGCCGTCGGCCTCAGCCTCCAGCATGCTGGCGCGGGCCAGGGGAACCGCCTTGACGAACAGCGCCCCGTCCGGCCCGTCGGCCCGCCAGGTTGCCGCGAAGTCGCTGACGTCGAGGGGGCGGGCCGTCCAACTGCCACCCAGGACGCTGTTGAGGAAAGAGGGAACCGGCACGGGGATCTCGGCTGAGGCAACAGGAGCAAGCTTACAGTGGTTCGACGTGCACCTGAGCGGCCCAGGCGTTGTCATTGGGGGGTAGCCCGCTGGCCGGCGCGGCCAGGGTCCAGCCGGCGCCGGAGAGGGTGCCCAGGCTCTGGGTGGTGGTGGCCTGCAGGCCACCGCGGCCGCCCGGGTAGGCTTCGGTCCAGGCGATGCGGGCCTGCACCGTGGGGGTGCCGGCGGCGGCGCGGGCCGCGCGGATGTCACGCAGGAAGCCGGACAACTCGTCCACGCAGACGGTGCACGGGCTGTAGTTGCGCAGGTTCAGCTCAAGGCTGGCGATGCGTCCGAAGAAGCCCCGTTCGCGCCGGTTGCGCCCTTCCATGTGGTGGATGAACTGATGCTCGGCATGGGAGCTGTTGCCGGTCTCGTTGAGGCGGCCGGTGTTCCAGCTGGCCATGTCGAGGATCTGTGCCCCCCCGGAGGCCAGCACCGCGCCGCCACTGCCGAAGGGCACCAGGGCCGAACCGCGCACCGGGGCGCCCCGCTCCGCGGCGGGCAGGGGCGTGACGCTGCCGGGTGCCGGGGTGGCCGGCGCGGGGCCCGGGTCGAGGGTGACCCGGGCCACCATGGTCACGCTGCGCCCCGGCGGAATCAGCCCGCGCGGCAGCAGCTTGAGCAGGGGCAGGCGGGGGCTGGCCTCGGCTTCGATGCGCTCGCCGGTCTCCGGTGTGCCGGGCACGATGAGCAGGTTGCGCAGGCCGGCGGGGCGCAGCTGATCCAGCACCTGGCGGACAGTCTGGCGTGCCTGCTCGGGCGTCTGGTGGCTGCCCAGGCGCTGTTGCAGCAGGCGGGCGGCCTCGCCGCGCACCCCCGCGGCGGCCGGTGCGGCGGCGGCGCCTCCACCTCCACCCGCGAACAGCCGACCGATGCGCCGGGCCATGGCGACGATCCACTCCACCACCCGGTCGAGGGCCCGGTCGATGGGGGCGCGGATGCGGTTGATGATGTTGGTCACCGCATCGCTGACCCGGCCGAGGCCGACCAGGCGGGCCAGGAAGCTGATCGCCAGGGTCAGCAGGCCGGCCAGGGTCTGCTCGACCCGGCTGGCGGCGGCGCCGATGGCCCCGCTGGCGATGGCCGCGATGGAGTCGATCAGCGCCGCCGCCACCTGGCCGATCTGGCGCATCCGCTCGATGAAGAACATCACCGTGTTGTAGGTGGCGATGATGGCCTGGATGAAGGCGCCGGCCGGGTTGAGGCTGGACACCAGGCGGGTGATGGCGGCGCTGACGATGTTGTCGCGCACGAAGCTCATGATCTGCTCCATGACCATCTCGCGCAGGTTGGAGAGGCTCTCGCGGATGCGCTCCCAGGCCGCCGCGGGGCCGTCGCGGACCAGCGTGACGACGATGTCGAAGCCGGTCTCGAGGGCCGTCACTGCGGTTTCGCCCACCGCCCGCACCAGCTTGCCGCGCAGCGCCTGCCAGGTCAGGCCGAGCACGCTGAGCACGAACTTGATGATCTCCGGCAGGGTGAAGGCCTGGGGAATGTAGACCCCGGCACCGCCCATCGCCCCGGTCAGCCAGCCGATCAGGGAGGCGCGCAGGTGGCTGACGATGTTGCCGGCGAACTGGCGCAGGCCCTGCACCCCGGCCCGCACCAGGTGGCCGATGAAGCGCACCGGGTCGGCGATGATGGTGCGCAGGGCCCCGGCGGCGCGGCGCAGGTAGGGCATCACGGCGGGGGCCACCACCTCGAAGATGATCTCCAGCAGGCTCATCACCTGGCGGCCGGCCCAGGCCACGAAGCGCCCGGCGAAGTCGCCGAAGACCCGGCCGATGCGGGCGAAGGTCTGGGGCAGGCTGACCAGGTCGGCGATGCCCAGGCTGCGCAGGGTGTCCATGAACAGGCCGGGCAGGGTCGCGACAAAGTCCATGAGGCCGGCCAGGGCGCCCTGGAACCAGGTCCAGGCGCGGCCCAGCGCATTGCCACGCTGGATGTTCTGCCACACCTCCTCCTGGCCGATCAGGCGCATGAAGCCGCCGATCAGGGTCTCGGCGGTGCGCGGCACCGCCTCCCCGGTGATCGGGTTGCGCCCCAGCACGGCGCACAGCAGGTCCCAGCCGCGGGTGCCGCGGGCCAGCCCGGCCAGGGGGCGCAGAACCGCATCGCGGATGAAGGCCAGCACTCCACCGGCCAGGTTGCCGACGAAGGCGGTGATGCGCGCGATGGGCTCGGTGACGATGCGCCGGGCCCGTTCCCACACGTCGCCCAGGCGGAAGATGTCGCGCCAGCCCAGGCTGCCCAGGAAGCGGTCCACCGCCTGGCGGATGCTGCCTGCCACCAGGCCGAGGCTGCCGATCTGCTGCTGCACCCAGCCGGCCACCCGGTCCACGATGCCGTGGGCGTCGAGGGCGCGGGTGATCAGCGCGCCGCCGGGCAGCAGCTCGACCACCGCCCGCAGCAGGTTGGCGGCGGAGCGGTCCACCGCCCGCAGGTTGATCGGATTGGCGCCGAGCACCAGGGTGAACAGGCGGAAGCCGGGCAGCAGGTTGGCCTGCTCGGCGAAGTAGTCCAGCGCATCGGCGACGCCCAGGCGCTGCACCGAGGGCGCGCCGTGCTGCTGGATGGGCAGCGGGCTGCGCTGCACCTGGGGGGCGGCGCCCTGCTGGATGGTGTGGGTCAGCTCGTGGGCGATCAGCTCGCGGCCGGAGCCGCTGTCGGGCTGCCAGGCGCCGGCGCCGAAGAACACCTGGTGGCCCACCGTGAAGGCGGCGGCGTTGAGCTGGCGGCTGGCCTGGGCCGCCTGGGGGCCGGTGTGGATGCGCACCGCCGAGAAGTCGGCGCCGAAGCGCGGCTCCATGAAATCCCGCACCGGGCGTGGCAGGGGCTGGCCGCCGGCCGGCAGCCCGGAGACACTGGGGCCCCCCCCTGCCGTGGTGGGCAGGGCGGGGGAACGTTGGGCCGACGGCGGCACCAGGCCATTGAAGCGGGCCGCGCTGGCCGACGCCGCACCCGCCGGCATGCTGACCACTCGCGCCGCCACCCGGGTGGCCTCGTGCTCGGCGGCATCGTGGGGGCTGGACACCCGCAGCCCGGCAAAGCTGGCCGGGGCGGCGGACACGGCCGAGCGCTGGGCCTGGGGGGCCGCCACCACCTGGCTCCGGTGTTCCGGTGCGCGCAGGATCTGCCGCGACAGGGGCGCATTCATAAGACGCCCTCCGCCCTGCGGGCTTCGGGGCGATCGCCTTCGGGCGGCCGGGCTGCGTCCGTAATACGCCCTCCGCCCTGATGGGCTTCGGGGCGATCGCCTTCGGACGGCCGGGCGGCGCTCATTCCATGCCGGACCTAGCTGGTCCGGCCCTCCTTGAGGAGTTCGCGGCGCAGGCCTTCGTCCAGGTCGGTGGGGCGCAGGGTGGTGTCGCCGCGGCCGAGGGCCTGCAGGCAGGCGTGGCGCACCACGTTGAGGAGGGTGCCGCCGGAGATCTCGTGGCGGCGGGCCAGGGCTGCCAGGTCGATGGCCGGGTCGAGGCGGGCCGCGGCGGGGATCGACTCCTGCCACAGGCGCAGGCGCTCGGCGGCCTTGGGCATCGGGAAGGCCACAACCGAGTGGAAGCGGCGCAGGAAGGCGTCGTCGATGTTGTGGCGCAGGTTGGTGGCCAGGATCACCACGCCGGCAAAGGCCTCGATGCGCTGCAGCAGGTAGCTCACCTCCTGGTTGGCGTAGCGGTCATGGGCGTCGCTGACGCCGGTGCGCTTGCCGAACAGCGCGTCGGCCTCGTCGAAGAAGAGGATCCAGCCGGCCTGCTCGGCGGCCTCGAAGAGGCGGGCCAGGTTCTTCTCGGTCTCGCCGATGTACTTGGAGCTGACCTGGGACAGGTCCACCCGCCACACCTCGCGTCCGCAGCGCTGGCCGAGCAGGCCGGCGGAGAGGGTCTTGCCGGTGCCGGAGGGGCCGTGGAACAGGCTGACGTGGCCGGGGGCGCTGCGCCGGCCGAGGCCCCACTCGTGCAGCAGGGTGTGGCCGTGGGTCAGCCACAGGGCGATGTCCTCCAGCTGGGCGAGGGTCTGGGCGGGCAGCACCAGGTCGTGCCAGCCCAGCCCGCTGAAGACCCGCCGCGCCGGCAGGCCGGCTTCGCCGCTGACCGGCAGGGGCAGGCCGGGCAAGGCCTCGGCAAGGAAGCGCGGTGATACCTGCAGGGGGCCGGCCAGCGGGCTGACGGGGATGCCGGCGCTGCCAGACATGGCCGGGGGGCCGACCCGCAGTACATCCTGGCGGGCCAGGCGGGATTCGGGGGCGAGCCGGCGCATGGCGGCGAGGCGCAGTGCGAGGGCGTCGCCGGCGAGCAGGAAGCAGGCGGTCTCGCCGCTGGGCAGGCACACCGGCCCGCCGCCGATGGCGCCAAACTCGGTGTAGGGCCGCTGGATGCTGGTATTGGGCGACCACAGCACGTCGAGGAGCTGGGGCCGCAGGCTGGGGGCCAGGGCGAGGGCCAGCACCAGCCGCTCCGCCGGGTCGAGCCCGTGGCCCTGCACGGCGGCGGCATAGGGGCAGCCCGGCTGCCCGAGGAGCGGGGCGTCCACGGGCAGGGCCGGCGACGACGGGGGTGTGCCGAAGTAGCTGCCCAGCCGGGCCTGCAGGCAGCTGGCCAGCCATTCCAGCTCGGCTTCCAGGCTTGCCGCCGCGGCCGGCAGCAGGCTGTCCGCCGTGGCGGCAGAGGGGGCCGGCGTCCAGGGCAGGTCGGGGCCGCTCATGGGGTGGGCCACTCCGTGACCAGGGGGCGGGGCATCCACGGCAGGCGGACCAGGCTGAAGCCCCAGGGCAGCAGGTCGAGCAGCATGTCGAAGGATTCGGGTTCGATCCGCAGGCGCCAGGCCGCGTCGCCTTTTTCGAGGCAGCCGCGGCGCTGCAGGAAGCCGCTGCGCAGGCCCGCCGGGCGGGTGCCGCGCAGGGCCTGCCAGTGGGCCAGCATGGCTTCCAGCAGGGCGTCGGCCTCGACCCGCCAGGCCTCGGGCAGGGGCGGCGGGGCGTGGGGCAGCGGGGTGTCCGGGTCACGGCCCAGCAGCAGCTTGATGAAGGGCAGGGTGAATTCCTGCTCGGCCTCCCGTCCGGTGGCCAGCCAGTGCAGCAGGCTGGCGGCGGCCGGCAGCACCGGGTCGGGTATCGGCCCGCGGGTGCCTGCCGGGTGCAGGCCGGTGGCGTCGAGCAGGCGCGACAGGTAGGGGTGGGCCAGCACCAGGCCGGCCGCCGGCACCAGCAGGCCGGAGGGGGCGGCACTTTCCGGGCGTTGGGTGAAGCGAGGGGTGTCGGTGGTGGCGGGGCGTGTGTCGGGGTCTGTCCTGGGGATCGACTCCGGCCCGGCTGGGGCGGCGGTTTCCAGCGCCGCCCGCAGGGCCTCGCCATCGGCTGCCGGGGCATGGGCCAGGAGGGGCCGCAGGCCGCGGCAGTAGTCGGCGAGGGCTGCGGGGGGGCTGGCCGCTTCGAGCCGCCAGGCCAGCCACAGGGCGGGGAGCAGGGTGGTGGCAGGGCTGTTTGCCAGGGCCCGGTCGCGCAGTGCCGGGGTCAGGGGGTGCTGCGCCAGGGCACCACCCGCGTCCAGCCGCCCGGCCAGCGCGTCGCTGCGCCGGGCCAGGGGGAGCAGGGCCAGCCAGCGCGCCACGGCACCGGGCCGCAGGGCTGGTGTCAGGCGGGCAATGGCCGGGGGCAGGGCATCGCCATCCACCCAGGCGAGGGCGGCTTCGCGCAGGAGCTGCAGCAGGGTTTCCGGGTCCAGGCCGGCGAGGGGCCAGTCCACGTTGCCGCTGCCGAGGTAGATCTCCAGGCCGGCCTGGGCGTGGTGCGCCGGGCTGGTGCCGCCGGTGCCGGAGGGGGCGGATTCTCCCCGCAGTTGCCGGGCGAGCTGGCGGACGAGGCCGAGGGGCAGGTGGCTGGTGGGCAGGCGGGGGTCGGGCAGGGTGATCGGCACCAGGGCCGCGTCGTCCTCCGTCCGGGTGCTGGCCAGTACCCTGTCCAGCAGACCTTGCAGGACATCGGGCGGCAGGCGCTGCAGGGTGGCGAGGGCGTCGGTGGGAGGGCTGTCTTCCTGCATCGGCCTGCCGTCCGTGCCCTGCCCGCCGGGGCTGGGCGCGCTGGCGGACAGCTGCCCGGCCAGGGCTTCGGCCACGGCACTTTCGATGCCGCGGGCCAGGTCGTCGGCCTGGGCGCCGGGGGGCAGGCGCACGTTCAGGGTCAGGCGGGGCAGGCGCAGCACCTGGTCTGCGGGGATGTGGGCCGACAGGCTGCGCTCTAGCGCGGTCAGCACTTCGTCGGTGGCGTCCCGCAACAGGCCGCGCAAGCCAAAGGCCGCGGTGGGCGTGGGGGCCCGGGCCTGCCAGTGCAGGCGCCGGATGCGGTGGGGCAGCAGGGTGCTCATCGAGAGTTCCTTCCTTTAGCCCCGGATCCGGGTGACGCTCTGGATGTTGCCGATCAGCACCGTCTGGGTGTTGTCCAGGGGGCCGGCGCGCAGGCCGTCGAGGCGGTTGCCGAGCTCCTTGGCGGCGCCCGCGTCGGTGACGAAGACGGCACTGTTGGCGAGCACCGTGGCCACCCCGGCGGCGCTGCCGGTGGAGGTGTCCACCTTGTGCTTGACCAGCTGCTCGGCGGCGTCGGCCACCGAGGCGCCGAGTTCGGCCTGGGCGCGGGCGAGCAGGGCCTGGGCATCTTCGCGGCTCTCCGGCGGGAGGTCGCCGCGGGTGGTCAGTTCGACCAGGCTCTGCACCTTCTGGCGCTTGAGTTCCACGTCGCGGACCATCTCATCGACCAGCAGGTTGCCGGTGGCGACACTCTTGCCCGGCAGCACCACGCCAGCGCCGGTGGCCTCGCGGGTGCTGAAGACGCCCTTGACCAGGCCTTCGACGCTGGCGGTCTGGTTGTCCAGGCGGCTGCGCACCTCGGCCTGGACAGCCTTGAGGTCGGCGGCCAGCTCGGCCCGGGCGCCATCGAAGCGGCTGGCCACGGCGCTGCCGACGAGGGAGCTGACCAGGCGGTCCACCGGGCGGATCGGGCGGATCGGGTCCAGGTCGAAGGGCGGCCGGCGCTGCGGCGGTCGCACCAGCGGCGGCTCGACGGGCTCGGGCTCGTCGGCCTCGGCGCAGGGATAGGCCAGGGTGAAGTCGGCCACCACCCGCTGGTTGTCGTCATAGACCAGCACCAGGGTGCCGCCGCGCCACACCCCGCCGAGGTGGTCGAGGCCCGGGTGGTCGGTGGCGAAGCGGGCCAGCAGCAGCTTGTCGTCGTCCTTGTCGTCCTTGGCCTGGATCAGGTCATCGAGCCAGTCCAGCCACAGGGGGTGGGTGGTCTGGATCAGGCTGTCGAGGGGCGACACGAAGTCGCTGCGGGCCAGCGGCCCCAGGTTGCTGCGGGCGCCGCCAAGGGCGCCGAGGGCCTCGCCGATGCCGTTGCTCCAGCGGGTTTCGGTGCTGGCGCTGCGGTAAATGCTGTAGCTGCGGGAGTCGAGGGCGGGCTTGGCGCGGCCGGCCAGGGTGCCGATGGCGCTGCGGGCCAGCCCGGCGATGTTGAGCACGGAGGCGCCGGAGTCGGTCTCGGCCGGCACCTCGTTCTGCTCCACCGCGCCGCGCAGCTTGCCGACAAAGCGCTCGGCGTAGCTGTCGCTCTCGTCGAGGCGCAGGGACACGTCCTGGCGCAGCAGGTAATGGAAGCGGTGCAGGTCGGTGTAGCGGATGCCGGGGCGGATGCGGATGCGGTCCTTGCGGTTGTGGGCCAGCACGGCATGCACCTGGAAGGGCAGGTTGTGCTCGGCGATGAGCTTTTTCAGCTCGGCGGAGACCTCGTCCACCCTGCGCCCCAGGTGGCCTTCGACCCGGAAGAAGTCGTGGCCGCCGATGGCGCCGGCCAGCGGAACCAGGGCGCGGGGGCTGCCGCCATAGTCGGCGGCCCGGTAGCCCAGGTTGTGGTGGGACAGGCGCCGTTCGGCGAGGCGGCGGTTCCACACGGCGGCGGTGCTGGCGGTGTAGTACCAGGGGATGGCGCGCTCGCCCAGGGGGGCATGCTCGCCGTGGCTCGGGGTGATCCGCAGCAGCGTGTCCTCCGGCATCCGGTAGCGGTCGATCTGGGAGGCCAGGCGGCGCAGCAGGAAGCGGGCGTCGGCGCGGCGCTGGCGGGCGTCCGTGGCGCTGGCTGCCGGGTGGAAGCCGCTGCGCCCGATGGGGGCGTCGCTCTGGTCGCCGAGCGCGCCCAGGCCGAGATGCTTGGGGAAGGTGCCGATGGACGGATTGCTGATCGAGTCGTCGTCGAGCAGGGCGTCGCGCAGCTCGTTCCAGCTGGCCACCAGGTCGCGCAGGAAGTCGGAGAAGGTCTGGGCCGCCAGGGCGGGGGTGCCTGCCAGGCGGGCGAGGAGCTGGGCGTCGAGGTCGGGCATCGGGTCGCCCTGGAAAAGTTCGAGCAGCAGTTCGGGGAAGAGCTGGCTCAGGCTGGTGAAGCAGGTCTGCAGCCCGGCCACCGTGCGGTCGCTGCTTTCCTGGTATCGCGCGACAAGGGTCTCGGCGTTGGCTAGCCCGGCGCCGAGCTGCGGCCGGTAGGCGATGGCTTCGGGCAGGTCGCGGGCCCGTGCGGCAACGCTGACCGGGCCGTCGGTGAGCAGTCCGGCCCAGCGCCGGTCGGCCAGCAGCACGCGCAGGCGCTGGCGCCGCTGCTGGCCCAGGTTGTCGCAGTCGGTGCCGGTGCACAGGTCCCGGTCGGTGTCGCTGGTCTCGGCGAGCAGCACCACGATGCCGCGCTCGAGGATGCCGGGGAGGTCGGCCAGGGGCTGGCCGGGGTTGGCGTCGTCGCTGGCCACCAGCTCGCCGAGGATCACCGGCTGGCCGGTGGTGGCGTCGAAGAAGGGCTCGTAGCGTGGCGCGGTGTCGTCGTAGGGGCGCAGGGCGGTGAGCAGCAGCGGGGCGTCGACCCGGACCAGGTCGCCGTCGCAGGTGATGCCCAGGCCCGGGCTGACGGTGATCCGTCCGGCGTCGCCGCCGAGGGCCAGGCCGGCGATCAGGCCGGTGCCGGTGAGGCTGACCCGGGACAGGCGGTCCTGCTGGTCGAGCCAGTCGGCCACGTCGTTGAGCTGGCCGTGGGTGAGGACCTGATCCCGCTCGAAGACCGTGTAGTGGCCGGCAAGGGGCGGGGTGAGGCGGGTGAGGACCTTAGCCATTGTCCGTCTCCTGGGGAAGGTTTTGGTCGGGGGCGCTGCCGAGGGCGTGGAGGCCGAGCACGAAGGGCGGCCGGGGGGCGTCTGCAACGCAGTCGAACAGGGTGCGTCGGGGGTACTGGTTCTTCATCTCGGTGAGGGCCTCCAGCATGGCCTGCAGGATGGCGTGGCGGCCGGCCCGGTCGGGGCGCAGGGCGCCGGCGTGCAGGCGGATCCAGTCGCGGTAGGCGCCCTCGAAGCGGGCCATCTGGTCGGCGCCGACCCAGCACAGCTTGGGCAGCAGGTGGGCCGGCACTTCCTGGCGGATGGTGTGTTCGACGAAGTCGCGGAAGTCCGGCTCCTGGAAGCGCCCGGCGTAGGCCGGCAGCACGATCTGCAGACGCTGCGAGTAGGGGTCGTCATCGCCGCAGTCGGCGCAGGCCGGGTCCACGCAGATGGGCAGGAAGGGGTCGTCGTTGGCCGGGTCGGCGGAGTCTTCGGCGTAGGTCCAGCTGCCGTCGGCCTGGCGCTGCAGGGCGGGGCGCAGCAGCAGGTTCTCGATCACGTAGAGGCCTTCGCCGCTGTAGTGGTCACGCAGGTAGGCGGCCAGCGCGGTGATCTCGGCGAGGGCTGCGTCGCGGCTGGCGAAGCCCTCGGCGCGGCGGGCCAGCAGGTGGCCGTCGGCGGCCTGCACGCTGAAGTAGAAGCGCCCGTCGCTGCCCTGGATGATCCGGTAGTGGCCGTCGTCGCTGCGCTGGCCACGCTCGATGGCTTCGATCATGCGGGCCCGCGCGGCTTCCCGGGTGGTGAAGTTGCCGGTGGAGGAGAGCAGGATCTTGTCGTCGCCGGCGCGCAGCACGCGGAAGCGGAATTCGTCGCCGGGGGTGGCGTCGATCTCGGCATAGGTGTCGTAGGACACGGCGCCCAGGTTGCGCCGGCTGAAGTCGGCAATGCCGAGCAGGCGGGCCAGGCGGATCTCCAGCCCGCTCACGTTGAAGCTGTTCCACAGGGCTTCGGGGGCATCGGCGGCCTGGTGGTAGGCGCCGGCCCGCTGGCCGACCACCTCGGGCGCATCGGCCAGGAAGCGGCTCTTGTCGGCGATCACCCGGGCGTCGCTGTGGCCGAAGGCGGAGGCCATCGCGCCGGCGTAGTCGGAGAAGTCCTCGCCGAGACGCGCCAGCAGGTGGTCCTGAAGGCGCTGCTGGCGGGCCACCGCCTCGGCTGGGGATTCCATCAGGCCGGCGAGCAGGGCCGGGCCTACGTCGTCGGTGTAGATGCGGGTGTGGCCGGGCATGCTGTCCACCCGCTGGCCGACCAGTAACTGCGCGGGCGTGGACGGGTCATTGAAGCGTGCGGCGGTGGCGGCCAGGTCGGACGGGGCCATCGACAGCCGCTCGCGGGCCTGCCCGAGGAGGGCCAGGTCGTTGGCGATCTGCTGGTCGAAGAAGCTCAGCCAGGCCTTGAGCTGCAGCACCTGGGCCTGCCGCTGCGGGTCCGGGTTGCCGGCCAGGCCGCTTTCGCCCAGGCCGTAGAGGGGGGGGAAGTCGAGCTGCAGCGAGCGCCAGGCGGCCACCTCGCGGCCGCGCCCGGCGGGCAGGGGCAGGTCTTCGGTATCGGGGGTTTCGAGGGCGCGGCGGGCGGCCTCCTGCAGTTCGGCGAGGCGGGTGGCGACGGGGCCGGGCAGGGCGTCGAGGTTCCAGCCGGCCACCGGCAGGCCGCGCTTGCGGAAGACCAGGCGGCCGGCGGCGGGGCCATCGCCGCCGAGGGCCAGGCGCGGCAGATGGCCTGGCGTGACCGGGATGCGCCAGGGGCTGGCGAGGCGCTGGCCGAAGCCGTCGCCGTCGAGGGGCGTCAGCAGCAGGTCGGGCAGGGCGCGCACGCCCGGCACGTCCATCAGCACGTTGATGAGGTCGGAGAGGTGCAGCTCGGCGGGCAGGTCGCCGGCGGCCAGCTCGGTGTCGTCGATGAAGCCGTTGTCGGGCAGGGGGCCGTCGAAGATCTGGTCAGGGGTTCGCGCCTGACCGTCGGGGCCTGGGCGGGCCAGCAGCTCGCCCAGGCGGTGGGCGGGGACTGGCGGGGCGATCCAGCGGGCGGCGGTGAACAGCAGCCGGGCGGCGGTCTCGGTGAGGTCCGCGGCGGGCTCCAGGTCCACCTCGGCGCACAGGGCGAAGGACTGGGTGGGGACGATGTCCACCGCCACGAAGTCTTCGCACAGGTTGCGCCCGGCTTCCAGGGCGGCGCGTACCGCGCGCAGCACCGGCTCCCGCTCGGCCTGGGTGTCGAGGCCGTCCATGCAGTCGATCAGCACCCGGACCAGCCCGCGCAGGCGCACTTCCCGGTAGCGCCCGTGCTCCGGCGGATGGCGGCGCAGGCGGCGCTCCAGCAGGTCGGCGTAGAGGGGCGGCGGGGTCACCGGCTGGACCCAGGCGTTCTTGACCCCGGGCAGGTCGATCAGGCGCTTGCGCCAGTCGCGGGCGCTGAGGGGGCGCATGGGCAGCACCCGGCGGGCCTGCAGGAACTGCTCGGCAAGGGTGGCCGGGCTGCCTGCGGTGGGCGTCAGCAGGTCTTCTAGGGGCAGGTCGGCCCGGTAGCCCAACTCGGCCAGGCCCCAGGTGGCGATCTCGAGAATGGTGATGCCCGGGTCGTGCAGGTTGTGGTCGGTCCAGGTCCGGCCGGCCAGGCGGCGCAGGTGCTCCAGGGCTTCGCCATAGAGGGCTGCGGCGTCGCGGCCGGTGGGCTCGGGCTCGCGGGACAGGCTGACAGGGCGGGGCATGTCGGTCATGGCGCGACCTCGGCGATCAGGTGCTCCGCGGCGGACACGAGGATCGCGTCCGGGGCGTCGGGGGCAAGCTCGGCGCTGTCGGCCGCGCCGGTTTCGGCCAGGCTCAGGCGGAAGTCGGTGACGTAGTCCACCCAGGGCAGGTCCTCGACGAAGTTGACCAGGGACGAGCGCCGTACCCGGCCGCCGAAATCGAGGGCCTGGCTGCTGTCGAAAGCCCACGGGGAGAGGGCGCGGACCAGGGCCTCGTTGATGGCCTGGCGGTAGTAGCTGAAGGCATGGCCCGGCCGCATGGCGACCTTGAAGTCCACCCGTAGCGGGCGGTAGGCCGGGTTGGCCACGTGCAGGTTGTCGGGCCCGAGGGCCATGGGGGCCCGCTCGAGGATGAAGTCGCGGATGCGCGTGAGGGTGTCCAGGTCCACCCGCGGCTGCAGGGGATCGACGGCGTTGCGCTGACGCAGGTCGGGCACCACCACCAGCAGGACGTGGCCGGGGGCGAGCCAGCTGCCCGGCTGGGCATGGGGGATGCACTTGACCCGCTCGACCCCGGGAAAGGCCTCCAGCACGAGGCGCTCGTAGTCCCAGCGGCTGACCGCGCGGTTGCGGTGGCGCAGGCGCTCGGCGGCCCGCCGGGCCAGGGCCATGGGGTCTTCCTGCGGGGCGCCGCCGAAGGAGGCGTAGGGCTGGACGACTTCCTTGACCGCCGCCGGGCTGGCCTGGAAGCGGGTGATGCGGCCGGCCGGCAGGGGGGCGGCCAGGTGGCTGGCGCTGTTGCCCTGGTCGTCAAAGGCCAGTTCCATACCGTTGGTGTGGATGCCGACAAGCCGGCAGGCGGCCGCCGGGTCGCCCGCCACGGCGCGCAGCCATATCAGACCGGCGGGCAGGCGGCTGTGGTCGGTGCCGGCCTGCTGCGGCAGGGTCAGGGCGAGCAGGCCGCTGGCGCGCAGGTCGCGGGTGGTATCCAGGCCGATCTCGCGGCCGCTGGCGAGGGGGTACCAGGCGTTGTCGGCGAGCACCGACCAGCTCAGCGGCAGGGCGTGGGCGCCGGGGTCGGCACTGCCCTCGGCGACCTGGAAGAGCAGGCTGAGCGGGGCGCCGGGGGCGCTGCCGGAGAGGCCGATGAACAGCTCGCCGCCGGCCGGATGGGGCGGCAGCAGGGCCACGCCGTCCTGCTGCGCCCAGGGCCGGCGGGCGTTGAGCCAGGCGTGTTCGCGGGCCACGCCGAGGGCGTCCACGTGGAAGAACTCGATCTCGGCGCCGGTGAAGCCGGCGGTGTCCGGGTCGTCCACCCGGCTGGGGCCGGCACTGGCGCTGTAGGACAGGCTGATGCCGGTGGCGCGGGGTGTCCACGGTTCGGCCAGGGGCGTGGGCGGGTCGGCCAGCAGGCCGGCCACGGCCTCGCTGCGCCAGGCGCTGTGCAGCAGGTCGGTGGCGAGGCTGAGGGTGATGAAGCCGGCCCGCGGGCTGGCGGCGGGCTGGCGCGAGGACCTGCCGCGCCGCCATTTGAGGAAACCGGCCTCCTCGCGGGCCCGTTTGCCGCCGACCCGCAGCAGGGCGGCGTAGTCATCCACGGCGCGGAAGCCGCTGGCCGGCGGGGCCGGGCTGATGCCGGCGAGGCCCAGGATCACCGTGTTGCCGGGGGCCGGCGCCAGGGTGACGGTGCTGGCCGGGTGGCTGCCGCTGGCGTCCATCCAGCTGGCCTGTGCCTGGACGCCGCCGGCCAGCCCGGCGAGGCCGGAGTAATGGTCATAGCGGGCGTTGAGGCGGCTCTGGCTGGTCGGGGCGTCCTGCCAGACGAGCTTGAGGCTGAGGGCCGACAGGCGCTTGCCCAGGGCTTCCGGGCAGCCGGCGTGAAAGCGGGTGCCAGGCGTGGGTTGAGGGCCGAAGGGCAGGAAGGCCTTCTTCGGGTCGAGGGGGCCAAAGTCGCTGTCGAGGCTCAGGCCGTGGATGTCTTCGACCGTGACGCCGATGCGCAGCTCGCGCACGCGCACCGCGGCGAGGCGCTCGAACAGGGGGCCGGCGCCTTCGCGCAGCAGGAGCTGCAGCACCGGTGTGCCGGCCGGGAAGGCCTGCTGGTGGAGGGCCGGGCTGGCGTCCACCACCGCCGGCTGGTCGGCTTCCAGCTGCAGCACGAAGCTCCAGCCGTCGGGCCCGGCGCGGGACTCGGCGGGGGCAGGCAGGTAGGGGCCGAGCCAGCCCTTCGGGCCGCTCAGGCGCGCCTCGAAGGCGGCGGCCAGGGTGGCGCCGTCCAGGTCGGCGGGCAGACCGGCCAGCCCCAGGCTGACGCTGATGCGGCGGCGCCCTTCGGCGAGGCGCAGCACCGGGGCGGCGAGGGCGAAGCCGAGGGGGGCGTCGGCCAGTGGCGCCTGCCCGGGGCGGCGCAGGCCGAAGGGGTGCCAGGCCGGATCGTCGGGCGGCAGGGCTTCGCCCAGGCCGTTGGCCGAGTCGGCCAGCGGCGCGAAGCTGACCCGCCCGCCGTCGCGTCCCAGCGCGGCGAGGCGTTCGATGCGGGCGTGACCGGCCACCACCGGGCGCACCGGGCGGTAGTGCAGGGGCCGCCCTTCCGCGTCCTTGCCGGCCGCGAGCGCCAGGCCGGGGCCGATCTCGACGGGGGCGACGCCTTTCTTGAGGTGCAGCACCACGTGCACGTGGTCTGGCTGCGGCGGACGGGGGCGGAAACCGAGCACCGTCTCCATCTGGAAGGCCAGGTGGCGGCGGGTGAAGTCGTCAAGCAGGGCGCGGGGGTGGCGGGCCACCTGCAGGAAGGCGATGAGCAGGGCCAGGTGGGGCGGCAGGCTGCCGTCGCGGGTGTCGGCCAGGGCGGTAAGGCGGGCGCGGTAGGCGGCGTCGGACTCTCCCGGGCCGCGGGCCGGGAAGAAGGCCTGCCAGTCACCGGCCGGGGTGACGGGGTCGTGGCCGTAGTAGTGCAGGTGGGCGGCCAGGGCCTGCGCCGCGTGCAGGAGGTCGCCGGGATTCCGGCCATCGAGGGGCGCGCCGGC
The DNA here is from genome assembly GCF_012927165.1 of Zoogloea dura. GTDB lineage: Bacteria > Pseudomonadota > Gammaproteobacteria > Burkholderiales > Rhodocyclaceae > Zoogloea > Zoogloea dura. The sequence continues at coordinate 13,805 of NZ_JABBGA010000003.1, read as the reverse complement.
CGGATCGAGGGCGGCCGGCAGGCGGTCTGCCTGGCGCGTGCCGGGGGCGGCGATCAGGGCGGCGAGGAGGTCCGGCAGGGCCATGGCGGCTCATCTCCCGGCATGGGCGGTGTGCGCCGCGGCGGCGGCCTCGCCCTGGTAAAAGGGGAAGACCAGGTTGAAGCGGGAGTTGGTGCTGCGCACCCGGTAGTCCAGGCGGATGCTGACCACCCCTTCGTGCAGCCGGCTGTCGTCGATGTCCACGTCGAGCAGGCGGATGCGCGCCTCATGGACCAGCACGCTCTTCTGGATGCGGTCCTTCAGGTCGCTGCGCAGGGTGGTGCTGAAGGGCTCGAACATCAGGGCGCGCATGTCCAGGCCGTAGTCCGGGTGCAGGAAGCGCTCGCCGGGGGCGGTGCCGAACAGGATGTGCAGGCTGGCCTGGATGTCGGCCTCGTCTTCGCTCATCTGCACGCCGCCGTTGGCGAAGGCGGGCGGGAAGGACCAGCCGCGGCCGAGGAAGGATGAAGGATCGCTCATGGCCGCCTCAGCCAATCTGCACGGTGGGCTCGCCCACCGCGGTGCTGGCGCCGCAGCCGCAGCTGTCACCGACCCGCAGGGCTGGCCGGCCGCCGATCAGCACGGTGGCGCTGCCGGCCACGAAGGGGCTCACCGGCGGGTGCGGCGGGGGGATCGGGCAGCCATGCAGGTCGCCCAGCACCGCTGCGGGCAGGCCGCCGATGAGCACGGTGGGCACCCCCGGGCCGATGACGAGGCCGCCATGGACGCTGACATCGGTGAGGCGGGCGGCACTGGGCATGGCGCTTCTCCTAGTTGATCTGCACGAGCGAGCCCTTGACCTGGGTGACGGCCGGGCTGCTCAGTTCGGTGCCGGCGCTGCCTTCCAGCGCGAGGCGGGTGCCGGCCTTGATCTCGATGCCGGTGGCGCTTTTCAGCTCGGCGTTGCTGCCCACGTCGAGCCGGGTCGTGCCCTTGGTCTTGACGGACAGGGTGTCGCAGCACTCGATGGTGATGCCGCTGCTGTCCATGCGCAGGCTGTTGCCGTTCTTGTCCTTGAGCAGCACCTCGCCCTTGTCGTCGTCGAAGACGATCTGCTGTTCCGCCGGGGTGGTGAGGGTCAGCACGACCTTGTCGTCGTCCATGTGGATGCGGATACCGCTGCGGCTGCGGAAGACCTTCTCGTGGTTGTCGTTGCTGGGGGTGAGCGGCGCGGGTTTGGCGCTGCTGTGGAGCATGCCGAGGATCACCGCGGCGCGCGGGTCGTCGTCGAAGAAGCCGACCACCACCTCGTCGCCGATCTCGGGGCGGATCATCACGCCCCGGTTGTCGCCGGCGTCGGCGGCGGCGACCCGGGCCCACACGCCGTCGCTGTCCGGGTCGACCAGGGGCAGGCGGATGCGTACCCGGAATTCGCCCTGGGGATCTTCGTTGTCGCTGACCACGCCCACCTGCAGGCCGTGCACGGGGGGCAGCAGGCTGGTGGTACGGCGGGCCTCGAGGCGCTGGCGCCGGGCGGGGTCTTCGCCCACGCCGCCGAACTGCAGGTGGGTGCGCCAGCCCTGGGTGGCGTCCATCTCATGGCGCACCCCGGTGACCAGCACGCGGCCGTTGAAGCGTCCGCCCACCCCGGCCAGCTCGACCACGTCGCCGGGCAGCACCTGGCCGAGGCCGAGGCATGCCGCGCGGCCGCTGACCTGGTCGAGGCGGGCGCGCAGCAGGCGGGCGTCGGCGGCGGCGCTGGCCTCGGCGTCGGGGAGCATGACGTGGGGCAATGCCAGGTTGTCCACCCCGAGGGCATCGGCGAGGCTGTCGGTGGACTGGTTGCCGGGGGCCGTGAAGGCCGGGGGGCTGGCGTCGAGGCTGTGCACGGCCTGGTCGGCGGCATTCCAGGTGAGGGCCTGCACGGCCCGGGTCTGTTCGCGGGCGTCCACCCGGGCGTCGAACTCGAGCAGGGTGGCGCCGAACTGGAGGGTCGCCACAGGGGCGCCGGAGGCATCGGGCACGCGGGTCTCGAGGGCCTCGGCGCGGGTCAGCAGGAGCTGGCCGTTGGCCTCGGCGCGGGTCACCGCAAAGTCCCAGTCGGTGCAGTCGTATTGCACCAGGTGGGGGTGGGTGACGCTGGTGGTGGCGGTGGTGATGCTCAGCCCGGCGTCGGCGAAGAGCTTGCCGATCACGTCGGCGTCGCTCATCTCCAGGTAAGTGGCGCTGTGCCGCCGCAGGCTCATGCGGGTGGCGGCGTGGCGGCATTCGATGATGAGCTGGGGGGTTGAGCTCTCGCGGATGCGCAGCTGCTGGCTGACCACGATGCCCTTGAAGAGTCGGTCCGGAGTGTCGGCGCCGGCGAGGATCTCGACTTCGGCGCCGGGGGCGAAGAGGGCGTCGTCGGCGAGGGCAAAGGCGCCGCTGGCGGCGTCCCCGTCGCGCCAGGCCAGCCGCGCCCAGGCGATGTGGCCGGCGCTGCTGGACAGGCTGGCCGACAGGAGCTGGTGGGTGCGCGGCACGGGGCTGCCGTTCACCTTGATGGTGAACTCCCGGTGGGCGGCGGCGATGGGGAGCGTGCGGGGGGCGGGAATTTCATTTCTCCAGGGGCGGAAAGACGACCCGGGTGCCCGGCGCCAGGTGGCGGAAGCCGTCCAGCCCGTTGGCCCGGGCCACCCGCGGGGCGAGGCGCGGGTCGCCGTAGATCTCGTGGCACAGGGCGGCGAGGGTCTGGCCCGCATGCACGATGCGCACGTGGGTGAGGTCGGGGGAGGAGTCCTGGGCCAGGGCCACCCGGGTCTGGTCGTCGGCGGTGTCGGTGAACACCGCGGTGATCACCGCCCGCAGGGGGATGCCGCTGGGCTTGAAGAGCTTGTAGGCGATGGAGGCGCTCTTCAGCACGCAGCGCTTGACCTGCAGGCGGCCCCACATCAGCTTGAGGTAGTTGGGGCGGTGGATGTCGCCGTTGTAGCCGGTGACCTCCTGGAAGGACTCGACCTTGCGCTGCACGTCCTCCGGCCGGCCGTTGGCGCCGGTGCCGTCGATGAAGAAGGCCAGGTTGAGGTCGCCGGGCTTGATCTTCTTGAAGTCCATGCGGCTGCCGGTGGTGCCGGCGCCCTGGCCGCTGTCGTACTCCATCTCGTAGGAGAGGGTCAGCTCGGCGGGATTGACGTAGGCCTCGAAGGTGGCGATGGGTGTGCCGGCATAGTCGGCCTTGGTGTAGGCCTCGATCCGGAGGTGTTCGAGCTGTCCGCGGTCGGGCATGGCGGCGGGCTCCGGCGCTCAGGCTTCCTGGTCCCGGCGCAGGATGTCCAGCACCTGCTGCACGCATTCGGCCACCAGGGCCTGCCGGTCGGCTTCCGGTGCGGGCGGGGTGGGGGTGCCACCGGAGGCGGCATTGCCGACTTCGACGGAGATGACCACTTCATCGACGATGATGGGCATGGCGGGCTTTCAGGATTTGTCCACGGTGAAGTACTGGTAGGCCAACTGCAGGGTTTCCACGACGACGGCGTTGTTGCTGGCGTTGAGGTCGGTGACCGCCCACTTGACCGGCCAGGCGCCGACCAGGTGCCAGGTGATCAGGGGCTGGTGTTCCTCGTTGAGGAGCTTGACGTCCACGTTGCAGGGGCGGATGTCCAGGTTCTCGATGCTGTCGCGGGTCCAGTCCCAGATGGCCGAGCTTTTCAGCAGGCCGCGCTTGAGCACCAGGTCGGGGTATTTGACGCGCACCGGGTAGCGCTGGATGAAGCGGTTCTCGCCGCCCTCGGGCACCTCTTCGGTGGTCAGCTCGAAGGACAGGCCGCTGACTTCGGTGAAGCGCACGTCATCGTCCACGGCCCGGGGCAGACCCAGGACCTCGACCTTGAAGTGGAATCCGACCGGCGGGGTGTACATGGCTGGGGCAGGCCGCTCATTCGTTCTGCAGCTCGAGGCCCTCGTGGGCCAGCTCGATGGACTCGATGGCCACCTCGTTGCCGCTGGCCTTGAGCTGCGGCCCCTCCACCTTGACTGGGAAGGCGTTGTGGATCTTCCAGACCATCACCGGTTCGTGGTTTTCGTTGAGCAGGCTGATGGTGAGGTCGCGCCGCTCGACGGTGTTGAGCTTGATGGTGGCGAGCCACTTGAAGAAGTCGTTGTCCGATTTCACGATGCCGCGCTTGAGGGTGAGGTTGCTGAATTTGCGCAGGCCCGGCATCTTGATAGAGGAGTACTCGGGGAAGGAGCCGTCCCGGTACTCGATGGCCTGGTTTTCCTGGGTCAGGCCGCTGACCTCCGAAAAGCCGATGCGGGTGCCGCCCCACTGGACGGTGAAATGGAAGACGGGCAGGGGATACTGGGCGGGCATGTCGGTTCCTTTCGCGATCGATGGCGGGGGCGGGGCAGGCCGGCGGGGGATTCAGCGCGGCCCGGCTCCGGGCATCAGGACGTCTGGAGCTTGTGGTAGAACTTGAGGATGATGAATTCGGCCGGGCGCACCACCGCCATGCCGATCTCCACGTACATGCGGCCTTCCAGGATGTCCTGGCTGCTCATCGTGGTGCCGAGGCCGCAGCGCACGAAGAAGGCGTCCTTGGTGGTGGCGCCGGCCAGGGCGCCCTCCCGCCATTTCTGGGTGAGGTAGCTCTCGATCATGCCCCGCACCTTGACCCAGGTATTGGCGTCATTCGGCTCGAAGACCGCCCAATAGGTGGATTTCTTGACCGACTCCTCGACCATGTTGAAGAAGCGCCGCACCGAGATGTAGCGCCATTCGTTGTCGTTGCCGGCCAGGGTGCGGGCGCCCCAGATCAGGGTGCCCTTGCCGACGAAGGCGCGGATCGCGTTGACCGACTTGCCGGCGGTGGCATCGACGTTGAGGCTGTCGGTGTCGTCGCTGTCGAGGGCGTAGGTCGGCCCGATCACGCCGGTGAGGCTGACGTTGGCGGGGGCTTTCCAGACGCCGCGCTGGTTGTCCACCAGGGCGTAGATGCCGGCGATGGCGCCCGACGGCGGGCAGGCGGTGAGGGTGCTGCCGACCCCGCGGATGATGTCCCGGTAGGTGCCGAAGCTCTCCAGCAGGTTGGCTTCGGCATTGGCCCGGTAGGCGCCGAGGGAAGCGTCGATGGCGTCCAGGGCGGAGGCCAGCGGGGCGTAGATGCGCTGCACATGGGCCAGGCCGCTGTTGAGCAGTTCCGCGTCGGTCGCGCCGGTGACCGCGGTGGCCGGGTTGGGGATGGCCGGGGCGCCGGCACCGAACAGGGTGGCCCAGGCGGGCAGGGTCAGCGCGCCGGTGTTGGTGTATTGCAGGGTGTAGCCGGCATCATCGCCGAGCTTGTCGTCCATTTCGCGTTCGATGGCGATGAGTTCGCGCAGGGCGGGCAGGAAGCTGTTGGTGATGGCGCGGGTCACGTCGCCGCGCAGGCCGGGGTGAGTGAAGGCCGTGGCGCCGGCGACCATGCCGTCAAGCATGGGGGCGAGGCGGAAGACCAGGGCGAACAGGTCTTCCAGGTTGCCGGCGCTGCGCTCGCCCTGGTAGGCCAGCACGGCGGCGCCGTAGGCGTCGGAGATGGCCGTGGCGGGGCTGCCGCTGACATTGCCGATGCGTGCGGCGAGGCCGTTCTGGTCGACGAGGATCTGCTCCAGCCCCTGGATGATGGCGACGACGCCGGCGTCGCCGCTGAGGCTGGCCAGGGTGACGGCCACGCCGCCCTTGCGCAGCACGCCGCGCACATCGGCATAGCCGACGTTCTTGGGGTAGTTGAGCTTGAGCCAGGGGGCGTAGGCGGCGCCGTACTTGAGGTGATTGATGCCGATCCGGTTGCGCAACTCCTCGACCACCGTGGTGTGTTCCAGCTTGTTGCCGGCCAGGCGGGTGTCGAGCACGGCGACCCGGTCGCCCAGCTTGCCGCACTGGTTGAGGGTGGCCACCTGTACGGCGGCGAGGTCATCGGCGCCGAGGCCGGCGGCATCCGGGGCGAGCAGGATGGTGGGCTCGTCCACCGTGGCGACGTGCTTGAAGCCTTCGATCAGGGCGGTCTTGTCCACCGCGTCGTCGAGGTCGCCCACCGAGGTGATCCAGGCCTTGCCGCCGCCGTTGTCGAAGAACAGCCGCATGCTGTCGTAGAGGTACTTGGTGTTGGTGGCGGCGAGGGTCGCGCTCTGGAAGCGGCTGGCGTTGTCCAGGTCCACCCGCTCGAGTTGCAGGGCGGGAGCGCCGCCGAACAGGGTCTCGAACTCCAGCAGGGAGGTGATGCGGGTCGGGACGTTGCGCAGGTCGTTGTTCACCGTGCGGGTGGCGCGGGCGGTGTAGCCGACGAAGGCGGGCACTGCAGTCTCCACTTCGGCCACCGAGGGCGGAAAGACCGAAATCTCTTCGACATACACATCGGGCGTGCGGTAGGTGGGCATGGCGGCTTCGCTCCTCTTCGCTGGACTACTTGAGATGGACGACGAACTGGGCGTCGGGGCGGTCGGCGCCTGCCTGGGGCAGGTGGCCGATCAGGACTTCGTCATGGCGGTGCAGCTCGAGCCCGCGGGGCCCTCGGGCGCGGCGGGGTACCGGGGCGAGGGTCTCGAACAGCACGGTGCGGCGGGCGCCGCCGCCGAGCTGGGCGGGGCTGAGGTGGGTGGGCCCGAAGGCGTCCGATTCGATGCGGCGGAAGGCGATGGGGGCACGGCCGTCGCCCGCTGCGCCGGTGTCCTCGATGCGCAGGCTGGCTGCGTCGTCGGCATCGGCGGGGGTGAGCACCACGTAGTAGCGCAGGGTGTCCTCGCGGGCCTCGAGGTTCAGCTGGAAGGCTTGGCCTCGGCTGACGTGGTCGTTGCTGGCAGTGAGCTGCAGGAGGCCCCAGGGTGTGGCATCGGCCAGGCCGCTGCTGGCGAGCAGCGGGTCGCCGCGGGGAATGCCGCGGGGTGCGGCCAGGCTGTCCGGGGCGTCGGGGCTGTTGGCGTAGAGCGGGATCTGCCCTGCGGCCAGGGCGGGCGCGCGGGTGTACAGGGCGAAAGCGGCCTGGCGGGGGACGAGGCCGAAGAGCAGGCTGCGGCCGGGGCTGTCGCCCAGCGGCGCGCCGAGTTCGTCGGTGGCGATGATGACCTGAAGCCGGCCGCCCCGCTGCCTGAGCACGGCCTGCATGGCGGCGAGGCTGTCCTTGGCGGAGGGTGCAGGCACGAACTCGAACTCGTCGGCGGCGCCACCCCGGAAGGCGTGATGCACGCTGATCTGCCAGAGCAGGCGGAAATGCGCGTTCATCGCGGCCCCGTGCGGGTGCTGATGTGGGTGACCGGCATGGCCACCTGGTCGGGCTCGCTGTCCTGCAGGATCAGCATGCGGACCCGGTACACCACCGAGGGCAGGTGGCGTGCGCCCAGGCAGGCCCACATCTGGTTGGCCTGCTCGGGCCCGTAATTGACCAGTTCTACGGACAGTCTGTCTACGCCCGCCGGGAGCCCGGGGTGGGTTGCCGGCGTGAACAGCGAGTGGGCCTGGAAGTGGGTGAGGACCAGGGCCAGCATGCGCAGCCCTTCGTGGTACTGGCTGAAGCGCGCGGCGATGAGCACCACGAGGTTGATCGTGAGAGGCGGCCGCAGGGTGACGTGGCGGCCATCCACCAGCGTCTGCTGGGGTACCGGGGCGCGGGTGATGCGTTCTTCCTCGATCTGGAACAGGCACATCCGGAGGCTGTCCTCGGAGATGGTCCAGGTGCCCTTGTCATCGACCAGGGCGCCCAGGGCGGCCTGCCCGAAGCTGGAGTCGAGGCGCCGCTGCAGGTAGCCGTTGAGCTCGTCGATCAGGAACTTCAGCGATACGTCGATCACTTTGTCTCCCCGTCCCCATGTGCCGGTCATGCCGGCTTGTGTTGTTGAATCTTAGGTGCCGCCGGGGAGGGGTGCGATAGAAATGTCGATGCGTTTCGCGTAATGGTGAATGTCTGCGGCTATGAAGGCTGCCGTCCCCTGCGTGGGTCGGGAGCAGCCAGGGGTGAAGCTCAGCGCTCCCGCAGGGTCAGGCGGCTGCCGCGCTTGCGGGTGCCGGCCCCGGTCATGGCGGCCAGGCCGCTGCTGCCGTGTGCATGACAGATGGCACAGCCGAGGGCGTCGGCGGCATCGGCGGAGGGGGCGCCGTCCAGGCTCAGCAGGCGCTGCACCATGTGGCTGACCTGCTCCTTGGCGGCCTTGCCATGGCCTACCACCGCCTGCTTGACCTGCAGGGCCGTGTATTCGGCCACCGGCAGGTCGCGCGACACGGCACCGCAGATGGCGGCGCCCCGGGCCTGGCCAAGGAGCAGGGTGGATTGGGGATTGACGTTGACGAAGACGATCTCCACTGCCACCTGGTCGGGGCGGTAGGTGTCGATCACCTCCTGGATGCCCGCCAGGATGATCTTGAGGCGTTCCGGCAGGCTGCCCTCGCCGGTCTTGATGCAGCCGCTGGCCACGTAGCGCAGCTGGCTGCCCAGGGTGTCGATGAGGCCGAAGCCGGTGATGCGCAGGCCCGGGTCGATGCCCAGGATGCGCGTGGCGACGGTGGCCGAGGCGGCGGGGCCATGGACCTTCATTTGCGTGCCAGCCACACGCCGAAGACGCTGAGGCCCATGCCGGCCAAGGCCAGCCCGGTGAGGGTTTCGCCAAAGGCGGCCCAGGCGATCAGGGCGGTGGTGGGGGGCGTCAGGTAGAACAGGCTGGCCACATTCACCGCGCTGCCGCTGCGGATCAGCAGGTTGAGCAGGCTGACCGCACCCACCGACAGCACCAGCACCAGCCACAGCAGGGCGAAGACGAACTGGCCGGACCAGTCGATGACCATGCTCTCGGTCTGGCTGGCCACCAGGGCCGACAGGGCCAGGGTGGGCAGGAACTGGATCACTGAGCCGGTGCGCAGGTCGAAGCCGGGGCAGAAGCGCTTCTGATACAGGGTGCCGATGGTGATGCCAAGGAGCGCGACCACGGCCGGCATGAGCATGGCGCCGAGCTCCGGCAGTGCGGTGGCGGCGGCGACCTTGTGGGCGACGACCAGCCCTACCCCGGTGAAGCCGGCCACCAGGCCGATCCACTGGCGCGGCAGCACTCGTTCGCCGAGTACGGCGCCGGCACCCAGGGCGGTGAGCAGCGGTTGCAGGCCGACCACCAGGGCGGTGATGCCGGCCGGCAGGCCGTGGCGGATGGCGGTGAACACGCCGCCCAGGTAGATGGCATGGACGAGCACCCCGCTGAGCGCGATGTGCAGCCACTGGCGCGGGTCCTTCGGCCATGGCGCGCGGGTGGCCAGGGCGAGTACGCCCATCAGGGCGATCACCAGCACATAGCGGGCGCACAGGAAGCTGAGGGGCTCGGCGTAGGGCAGGCCGTACTTGGCGCCGATGAAGCCGGTGCTCCACAGGAGCACGAACAGCAGCGGGTAGAGACGGGTTGCCAACGGGGTCACCGGGGCCTACCGGGGGATGTGCTTGCTACGGTAGATGCGGGCAGCGGCGGAGACGATGACCTGCACCTCGGCCGGCGAGATGTCGGGCAGGTTCTCGCGCACCACCCGGTAGGCGAGGTGCTCGAGGGACTGGCCGTTCCAGGCATTGGCCGGATCGAAGAAGGGCTCGATGATGAGGTAGGCCTTGTCCACCAGCTCACGCAGGCTGAGGTTCTTGCGGCGCTCGGGGGATGTACTCATGGGGGTTCCTGGGGCGATCATGGGGCAGCCCGGGATCATACCCCAGGGGGCCCGGATGCAGCGGCAGGGGGAGCTGGGCGGCGCGAAGGGCGTTGGTGTGTGCGTGTCATGCGTCTGGTTGGTGAGCTGGCGAAGGGTACCAGCGGCCAGGGGGCACTACCTTTTCGGATTCGGGGTCTTCGATGTAGTGGGGCGACATGATCTGGACGCCGTATTCGTTGAAGACGTCCTGGATGTTGGCATGCAGGCGGCTCAGTACTTCGGCCCGTGGCGCGGCGCCGAGCGGAGTGGCCTGGGCTACCAGGCAGTATTCGGGATAGAAGTCTGACAGGGCGGTCTGGAACACCCGGGGGACGGGCTCGGCGAGAATCCCGGGGGTGCGCCGGGCAGCCTCCATCAGCATCGCTTCCACCTGCCGCCAGGGGGTGTCGTAGCCGATGGTGACGCTGGTGTCCAGCATGAAGCCCTCGCCATTCACGGTGCGTGAGTAGTTGCGGGTGGCGCTGCCGACGATCATGGCATTGGGCAGTGTGATCTCGGCGCCGCGGCCGGTGCGCAGGCGTGTGGTGAACAGGTTGATGCCGACGATGGTGCCCTCGTGTTCGCCGATCTTCACGTATTCGCCGCTGCGCAGGGTGCGCGAGTACATCAGGATGAGCCCGCTGGCGCCCTGTCCGACGATGCTCGAGGCGCCCAGCGAGACCATCAGGCCGATCAGCACCGACATGCCCTTGAAGGCTTCGGTGTGGGCGCCGGGCAGGTAGGGGTAGGCCATTACCAGGGCGAAGATCCAGATCAGGATGTTGGTGATCTTGCGGGTCGGCTCGACGGTGTCCTGGTCCAGCCAGCCTATACCGGCCTGGCCGGCGGCGATGTGGTCGAAGAGGGGCTTCAGAACGCCCACCACGCCACGGGCGATGAGGAACATCAAGCCGGCGATGAGGAGGTTGGGCAGGGTGGTCAGGATGCCGCCACCCAGGTCGGCGACCACGCCGAGCAGGTATTGGCTGAGGCGTTCGCCCCAGGCCCGGGTGTAGGGGAAACGGGCCAGTACCACGCCGAGCCAGGCATGGACAAGCACCACCACCAGCAGCCAATAGACGGCATGGGTGACCCAGCCGACCGCTGCAAGGATGCGGTCCCGGCGGATCAGCTCGGCTCCGGCCAGGCGCAGGCGTTCGGCGCCACGCTCGACCGCGGTCAGTAGGTGCGTGCCGATCCAGCGGCGCAGGCGCGTCAGGACGTAGATCAGCAGGAGCAGTACGGCCGTGGCCATCGCGCTGACCGCCAGCCCTTTCAGCAAGGCCTCGCTGTCCCTGCTTTCGCGGGACTCGGCGATCACCGTGCGCAGGGCATCGAGTGTCCTGTCGGTGAGGATCGGCAGGGTTTCGCCGGAGAGCTTGTCGGCGTCGTCCGGCGACAGGATGAAGGCGAGCTGGTCGCCCACCATGATCAGGTTGCCGATGTCATTGGGCTGGGCCCTGACCTCGTCACTGTCGTTGCGGGCCAGGATCGACGCCAGGTTGCGGGCGCCGCGCTCGGCTCGTTGGGCGGGTGGCGAGCCGAGCACGCTGGCGCGGAAGCGCACGACGCTGCGGTTCATCAGCACCAGCTCGGCTTCAGCCGGGCTGGCGGCGGCAGGCTCCGCTGCAAGGGTTGCGGTGGCCGCGCCAAGCAGCAGGGTGAGGGCCGCCAGCAAAAGGCCCAGGACGCGCGCCAGCGTGGCGGGCGGCAGAGGCCGCTGGCGGCCGGCAGGTGGGGTGATGCGCATGGGATCCGGTCTCCAGGATGTGCGTGTGCCGCAATGGTGCTGCGGCCAGCCGCCGCATGTATGCCACAATTTCGGCCATCACACACGACCGGGCAGGTAAACAGGAGTCACCCATGCGCTACTGGCTGATGAAGTCCGAACCGGACGATGTTTCGATCGACGACCTGCAGGCCCTCCCGGCTCAGACCGTGCCCTGGTACGGCGTCCGCAATTACCAGGCGCGCAATTTCATGCGCGACCAGATGCAGGTGGGTGACGGGGTGCTGTTCTACCATTCGGGCTGCGCCGAACCGGGCGTTGCCGGGATTGCCCGGGTGGCCTCGACGGCCTACCCGGACGAGACCCAGTTCGACCCGGCCCATCGCTACCACGATCCCAAGGCCACGCGCGAGAACCCGCGCTGGATGCACGTGGATGTGGCCTTCGTGCGCAAGACGCGGCTCCTGGGTTTGCCCGAGTTGCGCCGCCACCCGGAACTGGAGAACATGCGCGTCCTTGCGCGCGGCAACCGCCTCTCCATCACGCCGGTGGAGCCGGCGGAATGGCGCTTCATCGTCGGGCAGCTGCTTGGCGCTTCTGATCTACTGGATTGAACAATGGGTATCGAATGGTTGGTGGCCTACCTGGCCCTGGGGGCCTTCGTGGGCTTTTTTGCGGGACTGCTGGGGGTGGGCGGTGGCGGCATCATGGTGCCCATCCTGACGACGCTGTTCGCCGCGCAGGGGGTGCCACGGGAACACCTGGTGCACCTGGCTCTGGGGACGTCGATGGCGGCCATCGTGGTCACCTCGATAGCCAGCCTGCGGGCCCACCACAAGCACGGCGCGGTGCGCTGGGACATCGTCCGGGGCGTGGCGCCGGGGGTGCTGCTGGGCACGTTTGGCGGGACCTTCATCGCCTCCCGCGTGCCGACCACGCCGCTGGCGATCTTCTTTGGCTGCTTCATGGCCTACGTGGCCCTGCAGATGATCCTCAACGTGAAGCCCAAGCCTTCGCGTGAATTGCCCGGCACGGTCGGGCTGGCCGGTGTCGGCGGAGCGATCGGGGTGATCTCGGCGCTGGTGGCGATCGGTGGTGGCTCCCTGTCGGTGCCCTTCATGACCTGGTGCAACGTCAAGATGCAGAACGCCATCGGCACCTCCGCGGCGATCGGCCTGCCCATCGCGGTGGCGGGTGCGGTGGGCTACCTGATCAATGGCTGGGGCTCGGGTGGGTTGCCGGAGTGGTCGGCGGGCTATGTGTATCTGCCGGCCCTGGTCCTGCTCAGCGCCTTGTCGAGTTTTACGGTGCCTGTCGGTGCCAGGCTGGCTCACAAGCTGCCGGTGGCGACGCTGAAGAAGATCTTTGCGGCCGTGCTGGTGCTGCTGTCCACCAAGATGCTGCACACCGTATTGAGCAGCTGAAGGCCGGCCGGCGGGGCGTCAGCCACCAAAGAAGCGCTTCAGGGAGCGGGACAGCCAGCCGCCTGGTGCCTGCGTCTCGGTAAGCACCTTCATCTTGGGGCGGACCGCTGCCACGTAGGCTGCGTCGTCGTGGCGGATGTGGCTGAATAGCCAGCGGTGCAGCAGGCTGTGCAGTTCGTGGCTGATGTCCTCGCCCTTGGCCAGGCGTTCCACGAAGCCGTTCACCCGCCGCACGAAGAGTTCGTGCACTTTCTTGTGGCCGCGCACGAACTCGTAGCCGGCGTCCTCGATCAGGCATTCCTCGAAGGCGAAGTGGGACAGGGTGTATTCCACCAGATCGTCCACCACCGCGACGATGTTGCTCCGGTCCGCGTGCTGGCGGGCGTCATGGAGGCGGTTGATGAAGTCCATGATCTGCTTGTGCTGATTGTCGATTTCGACAATGCCGGTGTCCAGGTCGTCTGACCAAGAGAGATATGCCATTGCTGTCCTTCTGAAGGGACCGGCCGATTGGTTGGGGACGCACGGCCGATGGTGCTGCGGAATTGCGCAGAAGTCAGTTTTTATCTGATTGTCATTCTATTGCGCATGCGAGACCCGTATTTTGCCCGAGTTACGCCCCGCGGGTGACTCGCGTAATCTGAATGTGCTAGATGTGAAGAGTCAAGACGTTGTTTCTGTCACCCGGTAGCCGAGAGCTGGGGGTTTGGCAGCCGATTCCGTGATGAGGTCGGTGCCAGTTGTAGAAGTGATTCCAGAGTGGCAGCGCAGCACGCCGCTGATCCGAGTTGGTGTAGGCGTGCCCGTAGGCCCATTCGCGCAAGGCGGACTGGATGAATCGCTCAGCCTTGCCGTTGGTCTGGGGCCGGTAGGCGCGGGTGAATTTCTGGCGGATGCCCAAGGCACCGCAGGCGATCCGGAAGGCGTGGGACCGGAAGGCCGAACCGTTGTCAGTGATCACTCGCTCGATGGTGATGCCCAACTCGGCAAAGTACTGGGTGGCGGCCTG
>NZ_JABBGA010000029.1 GCF_012927165.1 Zoogloea dura | reverse complement strand
AACACAGCAGCGCGGTGGCCAGATCAAAGATCAAGACCCGGGAGAAAGCGAGGCGGACATCGGGCGCGGCCGAGGATGCTGAACCCTTCTGACGGCGCCCCGGTGCGCCCTCCGCTCCGGGCTCCGCCCTGCGCGGAGGGCGCACCGCCAACACACACCTCGCCATCGACGTGGAAGGAGCTTCCCAGGAAGGGAAAAACCGATAGACTTATCCACAGCAGCCTGAATGACGGGCGGCTATCGTCCCTGGTCAAAATTCAACCGGTACACCTGGTCAGTTTTAAACCGGTACGGACACAGCACATGACCGAGCATACTTGTCGTGACGCGTACAAAACCCCGTGCCGTGGCTATACGCGAAAAAGCCTGACTGGGAGTCTCCGTCACCGACGTCCAAAAATCAGCCAATTTTTTGGGGGCCGAGATCGGCGTGGCACCCGCTAGCGCAGCTCGGATCCACTCCGGCAACCGAATGGTATGGACGGACGCCGGAGTCGCCAGCACCTCTGCAACAGCACTCGGCAACTCTCGCATATACGAAGGGCGGGGAGGCTTGCGGAACAACGCATCGAGTTCGGTGGAAAGTTGCCAGTCGCCGTGCACGTCGCCGGCGACCCCAAAGTTGAGCACTTGCGCGAGCGAATATCCTGTGACAAGAGAAATCCAAGCCATCGAAGCAATCAAGGCGTCCTGCCCGAAGCTCTCAGGTTGAGACTCAAGCCACGCTTCGATAGCGGTTCGCTCTTGCGGTGTCAGCTGATGCCAAGACCAAGGTAGGTACTGTCCGAACTCGTTGCTACGCAGCAAAATCGTTTTGCCGGTGATGTTCCGTTGGGTGGGGGTCTCCGCAGCCTTGCCGACAAAGCAAGCGACACGCTGGCCATCAGCGTCAGCGCCTTCATCCAGATCGACGACAAGATCGCTGTCGCCTTCTTCTAATCCCGGAAGGGCGTGTATGGGTGCCCCCCCATCACCCCGGGAAAAACGGTTCGGCACCTGCACACGGAACTCATCGTCTTCGGACGACGCAACTGCGATCGGCGCGTCCTCGTTCTTCGCCAACCTAATGATGGCCTGCAGCACCCGCCGCTCTGCGCCGGCCAGATCCTCATCGGACGCGAGGAGTCGTGCCTGAGCTTTTCGCCGAAGGGCGTTGGACACTGATTCAAAGTCAGCCGGCAATGGCTCATAAAGTTCCGACAGCAATTTGAGCCAACCTGGATCGCGCCCAGCTGCGTGCCGGACAGCATCCGTGACTGTCCTCAAATTCTGATCCAGATAATTTCTGCGTAACCCCCGAATCCAGGCCTGGCCAAGCAACCACAAGCGTAGGGTGTCAAACCACTCTGGAAATGCTGACGCTTGACGGCTATGGCGCGCAGGCGGGGCAGGATCGATCAGTGACGCGACAATGAAGGCGGTGGAGAGGCTCCCCCGCAATTGCCGCTCTGGCGGAACGGAGGCCGGCAACGCGGAAGGGATCACTGGCGAAGAGGTAACGCTCACCTCATACGCCAAAGTGTACAGGGACTCGAGTTCGGGTAAGCAGGCAGTCCAATCGATCAAGAGTTGGCGAGCCTTGAAGGCTGACATCCGATGGAAGACGGTGCCGAGCCATTCAGGGTTCTTTGTACTCTGGCAAACGAGCGCGAGCAGGCCGAGCTCATTGAAGCAGCCTGCAGCGCTTGCCCACTCTACAAGAGGGAACCAAGTGTCGGTGGGAGCACGGGTCGTCTTGGCGGGGTGAACCTCGGGGCCCGCCGGGTGGGCTTTAAGTGTCAATGTTTGTGATGCATGGGGCACGATAGGGAGCCATCACAGTGCTCCACTCCCTTAAATATGTCAAATTTTCAACTATCTAGCCTATATATTTCAAAACTAATCCGTTTAAGACAGATTACATAGCCTACCCTCCGAAGGCATTTTTGTTTTGTGCGGAGAATCATCCGGTCAATTACCCTGACGACCCGACTCATCGCCTTTATGGCCTTCACTGATTTCACACCCACCAATCTCACCCCATATCCCCGACGGGATTGACGCTTTTTATTGGATGCAGCAATCGCATCACAAGCGCCCGCAGGCCCCTGCAATTCTCGGCAGAACGTCGCTCAATCGATCCTCGTCGTCATTCCAGAGATCCTCACCCGACCGGGTGGCGAATTGCGGCAACACGGTGGCGACTCTGGCAGGCTATTCTCTCCATGGAAAAGGACACCCATGAACAGCCCAGCGCCCGATGAGATCGACGACACCCTCGCCCGCGCCGTCGCCGCGATCCGGGAGGCCGACGGACTCCTGGTCACTGCCGGCGCCGGCATGGGCGTGGACTCCGGCCTGCCCGACTTCCGCGGTAACGAAGGCTTGTGGGCCGCCTACCCGGCCCTCGGCCGGGCCCGGCTGGACTTCACCCGCATCGCCAACCCCGCGGCCTTCCTCGCAAATCCGCGGCTTGCCTGGGGCTTTTATGGACACCGCCTGAAGCGCTATCGGGACACCCGGCCGCACGAGGGCTTTGCCCTGCTCCAGCGCATCGCCGAGCCCCTGGCGCATGGGCTCTTTGTGTTCACCAGCAATGTAGATGGTCAATTCCAGAAGGCGGGCTTCCCGGAATCACGCATCCTTGAATGCCATGGCTCCATCCACCATCTGCAATGCCTGTCATCGGCCTGCTCGTCCCACATCTGGCCTGCAGCGGGCTTTGCGCCCGCCATCGATGAAGCCGGATGCCTGCTGACCAACGCCTTCCCGCGCTGCCCCGCATGCAGCGGCATCGCCCGCCCCAACATCCTGATGTTCGATGACTGGAACTGGCTGGAGAACAGGACACGGCAGCAGCACCTACGCATCGACGACTGGCTGGCCCGGGTCCGGCGGCCGGTGGTGGTCGAGCTGGGCGCTGGCACCGCCATCCCCACCGTGCGCCACTTTGGCGAGCGGGTGGGCGGCAGCTTCATCCGCATCAACCCGCGGGATGCCCAACGCCCCCGGCAGGATGCACTCGTCCTTGAACTGGGAGCCCTGGACGGCATCAGGCGTCTGGCGGAGAGGCTGCTGTGAACCAGGCAGCCCCTGCCAGTCCATTGGCAGGGGCGCTCCACGCACCCTGGACGCCTAGCCCAAAGCCCCCTGCAATTCCGACACCCGCGGCTCGATGTACTCCGGGAACAGCGTTTCCAGCGGCGTCCCCCTGAACCCGGGGAGGTGCAGGGCATTCCAGTTGGCCCACAGGGCCATGCCCTCGGGGCATTCGGTGGCAGCCACGCCAATGCCCAGGATGGCTTTCATGGGGCCGTCGGGCGCGGCGGCGTAGATCCGCTTCCAGTCCTCGTTCGACAGGTAGTTGCGGGCGACCTTGCGGCCGAGCAGGCCTTCGCGGATCTCCAGCAGTTCGTTCCAGGTGCAATAGGCCGTCGCGGCAACCGGGCACACGGCGTTGCGGGAGGCCGGGTGGGCCAGGATGTGGGGGATGATGCGCCCCACGTCGCGACCGGTGGACCAGGAGAAGCGGGTATTGCCGTCGCCCATCACGGCGACCGGCTCGGCCATGAAATACTCGATCCACAGGCCCGCCGGAATGATCGTGAAATCGAGGCCGGCCATCTCGATCATCTTGCGGATGAACACCTTCTGGCGCGCCGCCGTCTTGTGCGCGTTGTCCGTGGGCCAGAACTGCTCCCAGTCGTAGATGAAGCCGAACTCCGACGGAACGAAACGCTCGACTCCCGCCTCCTTCGCGGCCCAGATCAACGGATACTGGGATTCGGTGGCGAACAGGGGCACGCAGGACACCAGGTAGTCCGTCCCCTCCAG
The DNA here is from genome assembly GCF_012927165.1 of Zoogloea dura. Classification (GTDB taxonomy): domain Bacteria; phylum Pseudomonadota; class Gammaproteobacteria; order Burkholderiales; family Rhodocyclaceae; genus Zoogloea; species Zoogloea dura. The sequence goes on along the minus strand of NZ_JABBGA010000029.1, from coordinate 49,030 downwards.
GGCAGGGATCAGCGAGGCGTGATCCGTCACGTCGGCGGAGCGCACCACGACGCCCCGGCGCTGCCAGTCGTCCCAGCGCTTCTTCTTGCCGTCCTCGGCGTTGAGCAACCCGGAGGAGGACTTCTCCTGCTGGCCGGAGGCGCGGACGAGCACCTGCACGTCGAACAGGTCCTGGCGCAGCAATTCCTCCACGCACGCCGACCCCGCCACCCCAGTGGCGGCAAACACGGTCACGGTCTTTCTATTTGTCATCGTCGTTCTCCCAGTCATGCGCCATCAGGCGTATCGAATCGGCATCGCAGGCCTGCACGGTCCCCGCGCAGGCGATGGCCCGCGGCAGCACGTGATCGGCATAGAAGCATGCGGACGCCAGCTTGCTGTTGAGGAAGGCGCGATCCGCCTCGGGATCGGCCAGCTTTGTTGCGGCAGCCAGAGCCGCCCTGCCCATCTGCCAGCCACCGCACAGCGATACCGCGAGCTGCAGGTAGGGCACCGCCGCGGTCAGCACGCCCGCCAGGTTCGGCCCCGCCTGCGCCAGCACCCAGTCGGTGGCCCGGGTCCACGCTTCCAGCGCCGACCGCAGGCGCGTGCCCAACCGCTGCAGGTCCGGCCGCGGGCTGGCTGTCAATCGATCCACCACAGTGCCGATCTGCCCGGACAGGTCACGCGCCACGGCTCCATCGTCGCGCAGCAGCTTGCGCAGGATCAGGTCGTTGGCCTGGATGCCGGTGGTGCCTTCGTAAATGGTGGTGATCCGCGCGTCGCGCCAGAACTGTGCGGCCCCCGTTTCCTCGATGAAGCCCATCCCGCCGTGCACCTGGATGCCCAGCGACGTCACCTCGACGCCCATCTCCGAGCCGCCGGCCTTGACGATGGGGATCATGAATTCGGCCAGCGCCAGCTGGCGCGCCCGCTCTGCGGCATCCGGATGGGCCTGGGCCCGGTCGAGCTGGGCAGCGGTCACATAGGCCACCGCCCGGCAGGCCTCCACCTGGCATCTCATGAGCATCAGCATGCGGCGCACGTCGGGATGCCGGTCGATGCAGACCGCCGCCGCCCCGCTCAGGGCGTCGCGGCCCTGGCGGCGCTCCGCGGCATAGGCCCGGGCCTGCTGCCAGGCCCGCTCGCCGAGGGCGATCCCCTGCAGCCCGACGGCCAGGCGGGCCACGTTCATCATGATGAACATGTACTCGAGGCCGCGATTGGGCCGGCCCAGCAGGTAGCCCACCGCACCGCCCCCGTCGCCATAGGCCATCACGCAGGTGGGGCTCGCATGGATGCCGAGCTTGTGCTCGAGGGACACGCAACGCACATCGTTGTGCGCCCCCAACGTCCCGTCGCCATTCACCAGGCGCTTCGGCACCAGGAACATCGAGATGCCCCGGACCCCCGGTGGTGCATCGGGAAGCCGCGCCAGCACCAGGTGCACGATGTTGCTGCAGAGGTCGTGGTCGCCGTAGGTGATGAAGATCTTCTGTCCGAAGAGCCGGTGGCTCCCGTCCGGGTGGGGCTCCGCGCGGGTCCGGATGAGGGCCAGGTCGGAGCCCGCCTGGGGCTCGGTCAGGTTCATGGTGCCGGACCATTCGCCCGACACCATCCGGGCCAGGTAAGCCGCCTTCACTTCCGGGCCGGCGCAGGCAAGCAAGGCCTCGACGGCCCCCAGGGTCAGCAGCGGGGCCAGGGAAAAGGACAGGTTGGCGGCAAACATCATCTCCTTGACCGCCACCCCGATGGCCTCGGGCTGTCCATGGCCACCGTGCTCGGCAGGCAGGTTGATGCTGCCCCAGCCTCCCTCGCAGAGCGCCCGGTAGGCCTCCTTCCAGCCCGCCGGCGTGCTCACCTCCGCCTCGGCGAGCGTGCAGCCATCCATGTCTCCCCGGCGGTTCAGCGGCGCCAGGACCTCCTCGGCAAAGCGCGCCGCCTCCCGCAGGATCGCCTCGGCCATGTCCGGCGTCGATTCGCTGAAGCACGCCAGCTGCCCGCTCAGCTCGCCCAGGCCGGCGAGTTCGTTCATCACGAAGCGCATGTCGGCGAGCGGCGCTCGATAGTCACTCATAGTCCATCCTCAATCCCGTTCATCACGCCGTCCTGCCTATGCAGCCCGGACGGGCCGCTGCCTCAGGTAGTGGGCAAACAGCAGCGCATAGACCGCATCACCGCTGATCAGCAGCACGAAGGGCCAGTTGGTATTGCCCAGCGCCCAGTCCGTGTAACCGGCCAGCACCACCAGGGATTTGCCGACGATTCCCATGTGGATGATCGGGCGGTTGGCCACCGGGTCGCGGGACACCCGCCAGTAGCCCCAGCCGAAGGCCAGCACCAGCACCGCGCCGAAATGCCAGAACAGCGGATCCGCCGGAACCGGCTGCATGCCGATCAGGGCCGCAAACCAGGGCATGCCGACCAGGAAGGTGATGCCTGCCGAAAAGTTGAACAGGGCCGCCGAGGAAAACAGGGCTCTTGCATGGCCGTCCGCCACGCCGTTCATCGCTCCATCCATCATTCCGCCCTCCAGTGCCGCTCAGAAATACCAGGAGCCGCGCAGCAGCAGTTCCCGTGCATAGGCATAGCCCTCCGCAAAGTCCTGGCCCTTGTTGCTGCTGCGCAGGTAGTTGGCATACACATCGAGCTGGAAGTCCTTGCCCGGCTTCCAGCGGGTGCCCGGCTGCAGGTACCAGCCGCCCTTCATGTCCGTCAGGGCCGCCAGGTCGAAGCGCCATTCCAGCGACGGCGACGGCTGCTGCAGCACGAAGGCCACGTAGTCGGCCCCGCCGCGCTTGCCCCGGGGCGCCTCGCCGGGCGTGTTGTTGCTGCCCGCCAGGGGGCGGCCGAACAGGTCCGTGTCGGACTTGTGCATCCACTGCAGCACCATGTAGGTGGCCGGCAGGGAGGTGCTGAACTTGTGGTACTTCTCGGCGATGAAGGCGAAGTTCAGCTCGTCCCGCTCCAGGTAGCGCTGCGACAGGTTCGGATTGGTGAGCTTCTTGTTCGGGGTGTACGACAGCTCGAAGCGGCCGATCAGCTGGTCGGTCAGCGAGTCCGGCTCGCCGCTGAAGACCGTGTTCAGCCCGAAGCCGAAGACGTTCTCGCGCAGGTACTCGCGCACCAGCCAGCCCTGCAGGTTGCCGAAGCCGGCCACCGGGTCGAAGAAGGTGTCGAGGATGCACGAGGACGCCGCGCCGCCCCCTGCCATGGCGCCCGGCGTGCTGCCGGAGGCGCCGCAGCCGCCAGCCACCGCCGCGGCGGTGCTGGCCAGTGCGCCCCCCGGCCGGGTCGCCGAGAACTCGTTGAGGGCGCTCATCAGCCCGCCCACGCCGTCCAGGCGGGCCAGGCTGGCGTAGCGGAACCACTCCTTCGCGCTATACACGCCCACCCCGGAGCCCGCCGAGAAGGGCGTGCCGGCAATCGCCCCCGCCCCCTTGGCCTCGGTCCACCGATACACCCCGTCCGGATTGGTCCGGCGTACCGCGAAGGCCTGGATGCCCACGTCGTCCACCTTGGCCTGCAGGCGCAGCCCCAGGTTGATGTCGCCCCGGGCCTTGTCGTAGCCCGTCTTCTGGTCGATCACGAACTGGGCCGGAATCGGGTTGTAGGGCGAGGTCGCGCCGGGCAGCACGGACGGGCTGAACTGCTGCACGAAGCCCTCCACCTGGAGCTGCTCCCCCACCCGGTAGCTGCCGCGGATCGCCGGCGACGACACGCGCTTGTCCGAGAACTCCTCGGCCGCCACGTCGAACAGGCTGTGGCGGCGCAGATCGAGTCCGTTCGCCACATCCGCCACACGGAAGAACACGGCTTCGCCCCAGGCGATCTGCTGGTTCCCCATGCGCAGCCACAGGGGGCCCTTGTTGTAGTCCAGGTAGGCCAGCGGCAGATCCAGCATCCAGTCTTTGCCGGCCACGCCCAGCCCGGCGCCGTAGCGGTTGCCGCCATAGCTCTGCTCGTACAGGTTCTGGTTCTTGAAGGCGTTCTCGACGCGGCCGATCTGGTCGGTGAAACCGCGCAGCTTGAAATGGGCCGCCCAGTTGTCGTCGAGCTGGCCGTCCAGGTTCAGCTCGACCCGGGTCGCCAGCATGTTCAGGTCACTGCCCTTGGCCTGGGAGGCCGGCCGGGTCAGAGTGGCCGGCGCAGCGCCCGGCGCGAGGAAGGGCCCCAGCCCGGTGTTCGGCACCGCCACGCCGTTGTAGACATTGCCAGCGTGATTGAGCGGATTCTGGCCGTTGCCCAGCTTGACCGCGATCTCCTCCCGCAGCAGGCCGGACACCGTCCAGTCGGCCGCCAGCGCCGGGTGCATCGAGGTCAGCAAGCCCAGCGACGCGATACCGCAGATTCGAAACGTATTCATTATTCTGTTCTCCTCCAAGCACTTGATTGAGCTAGAACTGCGCTTCAGAAACGGGCCCTGGTCACCGCACCGGCACTGCCGCCGATCAGCACCGCATAGCCGCCGGATCCGCCAGACGCGTCCTGGGTGCCGTGCACCGTGGAATGGATGCCCTGGCGCAAGGCCGCCGCGGCGGGCGCAAAGCTGCCCCCGCCATCACGGCTGACCAGCACCGTGCGCACCCCCACGGCCACCACCAGCGCCCCGTCGGGGCTGGCCCACACGTCGGTGAGCACGGCGTGGGAGCCGGTGTCCACGGCGGCCCAGGTCCGGCCGTCATCCTGGGAGCGCAGCACCAGGCCCTCCTGGCCAACCGCGTAGAGGCGGCCGCCGGGCCCCGTCGCCAGGGCCGACAAAGCGCGCTCGCCACGGTGCAATACCTGCCAGCGGGCGCCCCCGTCCTGGCTGCGCAGCACCAGTTCGAACTCGCCGGCCAGGGTGGCCACGCCCTCGTCATCCACCTTCACCCCATAGAGGTGCGGCTCGGCGTCGGTGCCGAGCACCGCCTTCCAGTCGATGGCCAACACTTCCCAGGTCCGCCCCCAGTCGCCGGAGCGCAGCACCGTGCCGAAGCCTCCCACGGCGTAGGCGACGCCCCGCGCGTTCATGTGCATGCCGAGGATGCGGGCGTCGGTGACGGCCTTGAGGGTTTCCCAGCGGAGGCAATCGTCCGAGCGCAGGATGGCGCCCTGCTGCCCTCCCGCCAGGCAACGCCCCTGGCTGCGGGTCACCGTCAGCAGGCCGAGTCCGCCGGCCACCGCCGGCTGGCGCGTCCAGGTCTGGCCGCCATCGCGGGTGGCCAGCACCAGGCCGTGGTCGCCCACTGCGGTGCCGGCGCTGCCCTCGAAGCTCATGCCGTACAGGAAGTCGTGGGGCGTGCCGCGGATCTTCACCTGCGGGTCCTGTGCCTCCGCGGCCCCCACCCCGCCGGCCAGCAGCGTGGCAGTCAGCAGGGCCAGGGTGCGTAAACATGCCGGGCGCCGCACCTCAGGCCCCCATTCGGCCAAGGGCCTGTTCGGTGAGGTACTTGTCGTACATGCCCTCCACGTTGCGGGCGGACTTGTAGCCGCCGGCGATCTGCTTGGCCTGCACGAAGCGGGACATGCGGTTGTTCTGGATGTCGTGGGTCATCACCGAGGTCCACGACCAGGTGGTGTGCTTGCCGGTGAGATCCTTGACGCCCTTCTTCTCGTACAGGCCGTAGGCCGGCTCGAAGCTCTTGAACAGCTCGCCGCGCCGGTCGTAGGTGTGGTAGCCGATGTACATCATGTTGCGGGCGTCGATCCACGCCCGCTTGCGGCCCAGGGGGGCACGCGGGAAGCCCACCGGCTCCGCATCGACCACCAGGCATTCGGGGATCAGCTCCACGTCGTACTCGAAGAAGGTCTTGCCCTCCGGGCCGCCATGGGTGGCCAGCTCCCAGTTGGGGTCGTCCACCTGGTTGTGGGACACCGCGCCGAGCATCGGGCGCCGCTCCACCAGCTTGTAGTTGCCCCAGATCAGCATCGGATCGCCCGCCGCCCAGGCGTCGGACAAATAGAAGGTGAGGCCCGGCGCCAGGGGCTCGAAGCGCTGGTTGGTGGGAAACTTGCGCACCCGCTTGAAGGCCGGCACATAGCCCACCAGCTCGGGGAACTTGCGCTGGTCGTAGTACCAGGTGTTGAGGTAGGCGGTGCCGCGCACGTCGGAGGGGCCGGTGAACATCACCGTCTGGTAGCGCAGCTTGTCCTTGTGCCCGTCGCCCGTGTAGCTGCCGAAAGCGCCCCCGGGGCCGAGGCGGCCGCAGGTGTTCTCCTCGAACCACACAAAGTCGTACTGGTAGTTCACCTTGCCGTCGGGCCCGATGTCCCAGTCCTTCACCGCGTACACCGCGTTGTTGTGGCGGCCCCAGCTGAGGGTCAGGTTGGCATAGGCCTCGACCGGGGTCTTCGCGTCGGGGAAGGGGTTGCCGCCGATCCAGCGTTCGCCGTTGGGGGCATACACATTGCCGTCGGCACCGAAGCTGGCCTTGCCGGCATTGCGCAGGGTGGCCTCGAAGTAATCGTGGGGAAACAGCCGCGACACGTCGCGGGTGGTCGCCACGATGCGGATGCGCCGGCCCATCTCCTTGATCTGGCGGTAGGCGATGGGGGTGAGCAGCTCCTTCACCACGTCCACGTTGGCGGCGGTGATCACGTCGCCGGTCTTGATCTTGCCCTTGGTCCACGCCTCGATGGACATCAGCTCGTCCGGGTAGGCCTTGCCGATGTCGGCGCCGCGGGCGATCAGTGGCCACAGGGGGGCCAGCACGCCGGCGCCGGCCAGGGTGCCAGCCTTGGCCAGGAAGGCCCGGCGGCTGTAGTTGAAGTCGTACTTGAGCAGATGCATGTCTCGTCTCCTGAAGGTTCTTGTGGATTGCGCAGCGGGGGCTCAGGACTGGGTCTTCTGTTCGAGCCGGTGGGTGTCGAGCCAGCCATCCACCGACTCGGACAGGAAGTGGTGCTCCGCGGATACGAAGCGGGGCTTGAAGAGGTAGATCAGCAGGGGCACCAGCACCAGGGCCAGCACCGTGTTGATGGACATCACGATGACCAGCAGCAGGCCCATGTCGGCGAGGAACTTCAGCTCGGACAGGAAGTACCAGGGCGCGATGCCGATGGTCATCAGCACGGCGGTGAAGAGGATCGCCTTGCCGCAGGTGGTCAGCGCCGCCTGGATGGCCTTGCCGTAGTGCTGGGCGTCCTTGAACTCCTCGCAGATGCGGCTGAGCAGGTAGATGCCGTAGTCGATGCCCACGCCGATGCCGATGGCCAGGATGGGCAGGCTGTTCACGTCCAGCCCCATGCCGAAGAAGGCCATGAAGGCGGTGAGCATGGCGTTGGCCAGGTTCACCGGCAGCAGCAGGATCAGCGCCGCGGCCACCGAGCGGTAGGCCAGGCTGCAGCCGATGCCGATGGCCAGGTTGAGGCCGGCCAGGATGTACCACTGGTACAGGTCCACCGTTTCATTGACCGACTGCTGCAAGGCGATGGAGCCGGTGGCGAGGCGGATGCGGAAGGTCTTGTGGTCCTCCCCCACCTCGCCGATGCAGCTGCGCGCATCCGCCAGGGCGGCATCCACGGTGGCCTGCCGGTTGTCCGAATACCACAGGGACACGGTGGCGTTCTTCTGCTGGAAGTCGGCGATGTGCAGGTAGGCGTTGGGGCTGGAGCCGAGCATCAGCGCGCCGGAAGCGGCCGAGGCGGCGGCATCGTTGCGGTCCAGCGGCAGCCATTTCGGGTGGCCGCCGTTGAACAGGCGGTTGGCCTCCGGCGCGTAGTCGGCAAAGGACAGGGTGGCGCGCGGCGGATGTTCCTTGCCCTCCAGGCAGCGCTGCAGCTGCTGCATGGTCTGCAGGGTGTCCGACTGGCGCACGATGCGCCCTTCCTTGCCCTCGAAGACCACCTCCAGGGTCATGCTGCCCGGGAAGTTCCGGTTGATCTGGCGCACCGCCGTGTTGAACTCCGCATCGTGGCGCAGCAGGTTGCTGCCCTCCACCGGATTACCCACCTGCAGCTGGAACATCATCCAGATCGAGTAGCCGGTCATCGCCAGAAAGGCGGCGGCGGTGAAGCGGGCCCGCCCGCCGGTGCTGAGCCAGCCCGCCGCGGAGAGCAGCCCGTGCAGGCCACGCTGCACCAGGCCGGCCTTCTGCCCGGCACCGCCACCGCCCTCTCCCACCAGGCTGCGCAGGTTGCCCGGCGCCGGCAGCAGGCTGAGGATCACCGGCGTCAGCAGCACGCTGGTGGGCACCAGGCACATCGCCCAGAAGCCGGTGAACAAGGCGAAGCGCTCCATCGCCGGGATGGGGGCGATGCCCACCAGCAGCAACCCGCACACGTCGGTGAAGATGCCCAGGGTGCCCGGTGCGAACATCATCGCCAGGGACATCTCGGCCGCCTTGCGACGATCGCCCACCTCCAGCAGGATCTCGTAATAGCGCTCGGTGGCCTGCACGCAGTGGCTGAAGGAGCGGGCGATCAGCAGCAGGGGCACGACCATCAGCAGCGGCTCCACCGGCTGGTGGATCCAGCCCACGAAGCCAAAGCCCCACACCGCCGACACCAGGCTCACCACCAGCGGGGTGACAACCCCCGCCAGGTTGCGCATGGCGGCAAACAGGAACACGAACATCAGCCCCAGGGTCACCGCGAAGATCTTCGGGGTGTCCTCGCCGAAGTGGTAGATCCAGCCGGTGAGCATCGGCCAGCCGGCCACGTGGATGCGGTGCTGGCCGTCGGAGTACTGGCTGCTCAGCGCCTGCACCGCCTCGAAGACCTGGCGGTAATCCACCAGGCGCTCGATGAAGGTGGCATTGATGATGGCCGCCGTCTGGTCACCCGAGACCAGGAAGGACCGCACCGCCGGCGACTCGCCGATGCGGCGGCGCACCTCCTCCAGTTCCTCCGGCGTCGCCGGCGGGTGATCGTCCATCACCGGATTGGAGAAGATCCCGTCGGCCGTGAGCACCGTGTAGCGGGCCTTCTCGGTGGCGATGGAGACCACCTGGTCATGGTCCACACCCGGCGTCAGGTCGATGTCGCGGGACAGGTTCCAGATCTTCTCCATCGTGTCGGCGGCATAGATGTCCTTGCCGTCGGTACGCTGGACCATGATGGTCACGGTGAGCGGATTGCCGAAATTGGCGTGATCCCGGAATGTCTGGACGAATGGATGAGTCTCCGGAAACAGGTCGGAGAAAATGGTCCTCACCTCCACCCGGGCCGCCCCCACTGCAAAGAATGCAGTCACGGCCAATGCCAGCAGCAGCGACAACCAGGGCCGTTTGAGGGTCCAGTGCGCGATCTTGTGCCTGATAGTGTTCAATTGCCTTCCCCACTTTTGATTGACGTCGGGCTCATTGCCTATTTGCCTGGAGGCAAATGGCCATTCCCGACGATTCAATTTTCTGCCGCCCCCCTCCCCCTCTCAATCACGGAGAGCCGTTAGGTTCACGCATCCCGGAAAGCACGGAAATCCGTGACGGACGGTGCACAGCAGCATCGGGACTGGCTGCAGGCGCGGTGTTCGGGGGTGCAGGGCGCGGGGATGTCACTTCCGGGCCCGCGGAACTGAATGAAGCGCCGCCGGATGTCACATCCGCCATGCGTGAACTCACTTCCGCGGGGCCGGATGTCAGATCCGGAGTGCGAGAACTCAAATCCGCGGTGCTGGAACTGACATCCGCGGTCGCGGATTTGAGTTACGCCGGTCGTGAACTCAATTCCGCGGTCGGTTAACTCAAATCCGCTGTGCGTTAACTGAGTTAACGAGTTCGTTAACTGACATCCGCGATGCGTTAACTGACATCTGCGGTCCGTTAACTGAGTTAAGCGGCGCGTTAACTCAGTTAACGCGATCCTTGACTCAGTTCTGCGGTGGCTTGATTGAGTTCTGCGATCCGGGAGCGGGAGTGTCTGGATTTTTGTGTTTGAGGCGGTTTTTGGGGGTTGCTGGAGGGCTTTCTGTTGTTCCGGGGCTTTCCGTTGTTTTACGTTGGATTGGCCGGGATTTCGCCCCGGCGGGCGACCCCTTTCTTTGCGTCGCCAAAGAAAGGGGGAAAGAAAGGCGACCCGGCTTCCCCGGTCGTCCGCGTAGCGGACGACTCCCCTGCGCTGCTCGCATCGGGCGGCCGGCGCGGAACTCGTCGGCTGCGCCTCCTCAGACAGCCGCGCCGGAAGGCCCCGCCCGCTGCTCCGCTGCTCGGCGGGTCAGAACGGGCTTTTCGCAAACACCGCGCGTTTGCTGAAGCAGGGGGTGATGATCAACGCAAAAGCAAAACCCCAACGTCTCGCATCCGCCGGATTTTCCGTAGAGGCTCGGTGCTTGCTGAAAGCCCGTTCCGACCCGCCGAGCAGCGGAACGGCAGGCGGGGAAGTCCGGCGCGGCTGTTTGAGCCCGAAGGGCGAGTTCCGCGCCGGCCGCCTGCCGTGAGCAGCGCAGGGCAGTCATTCGCGTAAGCGAATGACCGGGGAGGCGGGTCGCCTTTCTTGCTTACTTCTTTGGCGAAGCAAAGAAGTAAGTCGCCCGCCGGGGCGAAATCCCGGCCAATACAACGTAAAACAAAGGAAAACCGACCAGCAAAGGCCCAACGCACCACGGGCGAATGAAGCCCCCCGACAAAGCCCAGAAAAAAGGCCGGACAGGATCCCCCATCCGGCCAAACCTGCAGGTTCCCAAGCACACGAACCAACAGCGGAGAGAAATAGAATCAACCCATCACGGATCACCCCATGGCCTTCAGGTGCTGAATGATTTCGCCCGCCATCGGTTGCGCATCGCCATACAGCATCTGGCAATTGTCCGAATAGAACAGGGCGTTCTCCACGCCGGAATAGCCGGAGCCTTTTCCGCGCTTCACCACGATCACATTGCGGGCCATGTCGGCATTGAGGATGGGCATGCCGTAGATGGGGCTGGATTTGTCGCTGCGGGCCGCCGGATTGACCACGTCATTGGCGCCGATCACCAGGGCCACGTCGGCCTGGGCGAATTCCCCGTTGATCTCGTCCAGGTCGAAGATCTTGTCGTAGGGCACGCCGGCCTCGGCCAGCAGCACGTTCATGTGGCCCGGCATGCGGCCGGCCACCGGGTGGATGGCGAACTTCACCTCCACCCCGGCCTCCTCGAGCAGCTCGGTCATCTCCCACACCTTGTGCTGGGCATGGGCCACGGCCATGCCGTAGCCCGGCACGATGATGACCCGGTCGGCATAGCGCATCAGCGCCGCCACATCCATGGCGCCGATCTCCTTCTGTTCGCCCTCCACCGCCGCGCCGCTGCCGGCGGCGGCCATCGGCACGAAGAGGATGTTGCTGATCGGCCGGTTCATGGCCTTGGCCATCAGCTGGGTGAGCAGGGTGCCGGCCGCGCCGACCACGATGCCGGCGATGATCAGCGCCGGATTGCCCAGCACATAGCCCTCGAAACCCACCGCCAGCCCCGTGAAGGCGTTGAACAGGGAGATCACCACCGGCATGTCGGCGCCGCCGATCGGCAGGGTCACCACCAGGCCCAGGATCAGCGCCAGGGCGAAGAAGGCGCACACCAGCTCGGGGCGGGCCGGCGCCAGCATCACGGTGGCCAGCCCCAGCGCCACGGTGCCAAGCGCCAGCAGCACATTGAGGGCATTCTGGGCGGGCAGGCGCACGGCCTTCCTGAGCACGCCCTGCAGCTTGGCCCAGGCGATGCAGGACCCGGTGAAGGACACCGCCCCGATCAGCGCGCCGAGCACCGCCAGCGCGGTGGTCGCCAGGTCGTGGGTGTCGCCCTTGACGAACTCCACGGCCGCGATGGCCGCCGCGGCGCCGCCGCCCATGCCGTTGTAGATCGCCACCATCTGGGGCATGTCGGTCATCTTGACCCGCGCCCCGGACAGCCAGGCCACCGCGCTGCCCAGCCCCAGGGCGATGGCGATCAGCCCGATGTTCTGCAGGCCCGGGATCAGGAAGGTGCCGGCAATGGCGGTGAGCATGCCGTAGCCGGCGACGATGATGCCGCGCCGCGCGGAGGCCGGCGAGCTCATGCCCTTGAGGCCGAAGATGAAGAACAGGGCGCCGGCGAACCACGCCCCCTGGACGAATGCGGGTAGCGTCATTTCCCCTCCCCCTTGCTGCGGAACATGGCCAGCATGCGTTCGGTGACCACGTAGCCGCCGGCGGCATTGGCCGCGCCGAGGGCCACCGCGAAGAAGCCGATAGCCTTTTCCAGCATGCTGTCGGCGCTGCCCAGCACGATCATGGCCCCCACCACCACCACACCGTGGATGAAGTTGGAGCCGGACATCAGCGGGGTGTGCAGGATCACCGGCACCCGGGCAATGATCTCGAAGCCGGCAACGGCGGCGAGCATGAAGATGTAGAGCGTCAGTACGGGGTCCATCAGGCTTCTCCCAGAACGTGCTTCACCAGGGGATGGACGGTGCTGCCGTCCCGGCACAGCAGCGCCCCGGCGAGGATCTCGTCAGCCCCGTCGAAGGCGAGCTGCCCTTCACGGACCCAGGGCGACAGGAAGTTGTAGAGGTTGCGGGCATACAGGTCGGAGGCATGGGTCGGCATGCGCGAGGCCAGGTGCAGCGGGCCGTGGATATGCACGCCGCCGACGTCCACGTGCTCACCCGGCTGCGTCAGGGCGCAGTTGCCGCCGGTTTCCGCGGCCAGGTCGACGATCAGGGCGCCATGCCGCATCTGCGCCACCATCTCTTCGGTGACGATCACCGGCGCGGCCTTGCCGGGCACCGCCGCGGTGGTGATGACCACGTCTGCCGCCGCCACGGCACGGGCCAGACGCTCCGCCTGCTGCAGCTTTTCGACGGCGCTCAGGTCCCGCGCATAGCCACCGGCGCCGTCGGCCTGCACCCCGGTGTCGACGAACTTGGCGCCCAGGGATTCGATCTGCTCGCGGGCCGCGGCGCGCACGTCGTAGGCCTCCACGGCAGCGCCGAGGCGGCGGCAGGTGGCGATGGCCTGCAGGCCCGCCACACCGGCACCGATCACCAGTACCCGCGCCGGGCGGACGGTGCCCGATGCCGTCGTCAGCATCGGGAAGAACTTCGCGCAGCGCGCAGCCGCGATCAGGCCGCTCTGGTAGCCGGCGCAGGCGCCCTGGGACGACAGCACATCCATGCTCTGGGCCCGGGAGATGCGCGGCAGCAGTTCGAGGGCGAAGGCCGTGATGCGCCGCCCGTTGAGCGCATCCAGGCGGGCCGGCAGCTCGAAGGGCCGCAGCAGGCCGATCAGCACGCTGCCGACGGGCATCGCCGCGATCTCCTCCGGGGAGGGCGGGCTGACCCGCAGGATCACGTCGGCCCCCGCGTAGGTTTCTTCCAGGCTGTGGGCGGATGCCACGTCCGCGTAGTCCGCGTCCACGAAATGGCTGCTCAGGCCCGCCCCGGCCTCGATGCGCAGCTCGGCACCGAGATCCTTGAAGCGTCGTGCGCTCTCGGGCGACAGGGCGACCCGCTTTTCGCCGGGCGCGCGCTCTCGCGCCACTGCAATGGTCAGCGGCATAGGTACTCCTGATTCGGGAAGAAAAAATGGTTCGGGGATTGCCCCCGAACCGGAAAGCCACCGGCCGCTTTGGGGAGGGGGGGTGCGGCGGTGGGCTGAAGCTGGGCAGGCCCTCAGGTGCCCACCTTGACCACGATGCGGCCGCGGATGCGGCCTTCGAGGATCTGCGGGGCACACTGCAGGACATCCTGCAGGCCGATCTCGGTGACCATGGATTCGAGCAAGCCCGTGTCCAGGTCACGGGCCAGGCGCGCCCACGCCTCCCGGCGCAGGGCTTGGGGGGCGCGGACGCTGTCCACCCCGTAGAGGGCCAGGTTGCGCAGCACGAAGGGCAGCATGGTGGTGTGGAAATCCAGGCCCTGGGCCAGGCCGGTGGCCGCCACGGCGCCGCCGTAACGCACCGCCGCGCAGACGTTGGCCAGGGTGTGGCTGCCGGCCGTATCGATGGCGCCGGCCCAGCGCTCCTCGGCCATCGGCACGCCGGGGGCGGACAGGGTATTGCGGTCGATGATCGCCGCGGCCCCGAGGGCTTTGAGGTAAGGCGCCTCCTCCGGCCGGCCGGTGCTGGCCACCACCCGGTAGCCGAGCCGGGACAGGATGGCGATGGCCACACTGCCCACCCCGCCGCTGGCCCCCGTCACCAGCACCTCGCCGCTGTCGGGCCGGATGCCGTGGCGCTCCAGGGTCATCACGCACAGCATGGCGGTGTAGCCGGCCGTGCCGATGGCCATCGCCTGGCGCGACGAAAAGCTGTCCGGCATCGGCACCAGCCACTCGCCGCTGACCCGGGCGCAGGTCGACAAGCCGCCCCAGTGGGATTCGCCGACCCCGTAGCCGTTGAGGATCACCCGGTCGCCGGGCTGCCAGGCGGGATGGGTGCTGGTGCGCACCACCCCGGCCAGGTCGATGCCCGGCACCATCGGAAAGTGCTTCACCAGCGGCATGCGCTGGGTGATCACCAGCCCGTCCTTGTAGTTGATGGTCGAGTACTCGACATCGATGTCCACGTCGCCGTCCGGCAGCGTGGATTCGTCGAGCTCGCGCAGCGCGGCGCTGCCGTCTTCATTGACCTGAATCGCTTGAAACATGGCTTGTCCTTCGTATGTATGAAATGGGCCTCTGCAGGCGGCCTAGCACGCGGTCAACCCGCCATCGAGGACGAGCTCCGCGCCGTTGATCCAGCGGGCGGCGGGCGACGCCAGGTAGTACACCGCCGAAGCCACGTCCTGCGGCTGGCCGTAGCCCATCGGATGCAGGCCGGCCATGGCCGCCTCGGCCGTCGCCGGATCCGGCGCCAGGCCGCAGTCCACCAGGCCCTGCACCACCTCGTCGCCCATCCGGGTGCGGATGATGGCGGGATGGATGGAGTTCACCCGGATGCCATAACCCAGCCGGGCGCACTCGATGGCCGCCGCCTTGGTCATCAGGCGCACCCCGCCCTTGGCCGTGCAATAGGCCCCCAGCCCCGGCACGCCGATCAGGCCGGCCACCGACGACAGGTTGATGATGGCGCCGCCACGCCCGGCACAGCCGCCCGGCCGCATCGCGCGGATGCCCCACTTGATGCCGAGGAAGCTGCCGTCCACGTTCACCGCCTGGATGCGCCGGAACTCCTCGAGGGAACAGTCCGCGAAGAGGCGGGCGCTCTCCACTCCGGCGTTGTTCACCACGATGTCGAGCCGCCCGAAGTGCTGCATCGTTGCATCGACGGCGCGTATCCAGTCGTCCTCGACGGTCACGTCATGGGCGATGAAGCGGGCGCCGGGGATCCCGCCCGCGGCGGCCTGCCCGGCCTCGGACAGCACGTCGGTGAGCATCACCCGCACGCCGGCGGCGGCCAGGGCACCGGCCACCTCCAGACCGAGGCCGCGGGCCGCCCCGGTGACCAGGGCGACCTGGCCTGCCAGATCTTCCGTCATGGCGTTCAGCGCCCCAGGATGGTCACGCATGCCACGGCCTCCTCGATGCCGTGCAGGCCGCCACCGTTCTCGGCCAGGGCCAGCCGCGCGCCCTCCACCTGGCGGGCGCCGGCCTCGCCACGCAGCTGGGTGACCAGCTCGTGGATCTGCCCCAGGCCGGTGGCCCCTATCGGATGGCCCTTCGATTCGAGGCCGCCGGACGGGTTGATCGGGATCCGCCCGCCGATGCGGGTTTCGCCCCGCTCGGCCAGGAAGCCACCCTGCCCCGGGGGACAGAAGCCGAGCACCTCGGACTGGATGATCTCGCCGATGGCGGTGGCGTCATGCACTTCGGCCACCGAGATGTCGGACGGCCCCACCCCCGCCAGCTCGTAGGCCCGTCGCGAGGCCAGGCGGACCACGTGGCGCTCCATGTCGGTGGCGGCCCGGTCGGAACCGGTCTGCATCACCGCTGCCAGCACCCGGATGGCCCGCTCGCGCGCCCCTCCCCGTGCCAGGCGGGCCAGGCCGGCCTCGCTGCACACCACGGCGGCAGCGGCGCCGTCGCAGATCGGTGAGCACATGGGCAGGGTCAGCGGGTAGGTGATGGGTGGCGCCGCCAGGATGTCCTCGATGGAATAGGCGTCCCGGTACTGGGCCAGGGGGTTATGCACGGAATGCCCGTGGTTCTTGGCCGACACGGCGGCAAACTGGCGCTGGGTGGTGCCGTACTCACGCATGTGCATGCGCCCCATGGCGGCGTAGATGTCCATGAACACCGAGTAGGGCCGCGTCGACTGCGAGCCCTCCGGCGGGACAATGCCGTGGCCCATCTCCAGCAGGCGCTGGCGGTTGGCCTCGCTGTCATGCACATCCCAGGCGCCGTCGAAGATGCTGAACATGCGCGCCTTGTCATCGGAGAACATCTTCTCGGCACCGATGGCCAGCACGATGTCGGCCGCGCCCGCCCGCACCTGGGTCACCGCCAGCTGGAAGGCCGTGCTGGCGCTGGCGCAGGCGTTTTCGACGTTGACCACCGGGATGCCCTGGATGCCGAAGGCGCGCAGGGCGATCTGGCCGCGGATCATGTCCTGGCCGTCCATGTGCCCCTGGGTCGAGTTGGCGAAGAAGGCCGCCTCCAGGTCGCCGGCAGTGGCGCCGGCATCGACAAGGGCCCGCTCGATGGCGATCGCCGCCAACTCCTTGAGGGAGGTGCCGGTATGCCGGCCGAAGTGGGTCATGCCGACCCCGGCCACGTACACTTGAGAATTCATGGGCTGTGCCCCCCTCAGACGTTCTTCACTTCCCACTCGAGGAAGCCTTCCTCGGCGAGCGCCCCGAGCAGCCGGCGGGCCCCGAAGACCTTGGCCGGCGAGGCAAAGCCCACCGCCTCGTATTGCCCGCGCAGGATGCGCCGGGCCGCCTCGGCGCCGAGCACGCCGGTCTGCACGTAGGGTGAATTGCCGCGCAGGATCACGCTCACCGACTGGGTGCGGCCGCGGGCATGGCAGGACAGCACGCAGCGGTTGAGGTCCGGATCCTCGCGGCCGGGCTCGCTGGTGGTGAACTCGCCGCCCCACTGGTTGGTGATCCTCTCCTGCTCCGCCGGGGGTAGGTGACGGCACTCGGCCTCGAACTTCTGCAGCAAGCCGAACACCGCGGCAAAGCCCACCTGGTTGCGGAAGGACACCAGGGTCTTGCAGTGGCGCACCCGCGGATCGCCCTCGTACCACACCGGCTCGCCGCCACCGCCCCAGGGCAGCGCATTGAAGGGCTCGTGCTCGCCCGGCACGTTGACCACGTGGGATCTGGCGTACTCCCACTGGGCCAGGGCCCCGTTGTGGATGTGGAACTGGGGCTGGGTGCACATGCGCAGGAAAGACTTGGTGGACGCCACGCTGACGCCCGAGTCGGCCAGGTACACCAGATTGAGGGAGTCGATGCCCGGGGTCTCGAGGGCAATCTCCGCCGCCAGCAGGCCTTCGGTCCACATGTAGGAGTTGGCCGGGCACAGCACCCGCCCCTTGGCGGCGAAGCGCGCACCGTATTCCCGCTTGAGCAGGAACATCCAGTCGGCCTCGCCGGTGGTGTCGAAGTAGTGGCAGCCGGCGTCGAGGCAGGCCTCCACGACCGGCACCCCGAGCTGCATGAAGGGGCCTACCACGTTGATCACCACCTGGCGGCCACGGAACAGTTCGCCCAGGGCTTCGCGGGTGTTGTCCACCGCCACGCAGCGGTAATCGTGCCCCTTCAGCTCGGGCACCTGGGCCATCTCGGCCTCCAGGCGGGCCAGGTTGCGGCCGGCGGCGATGAAGGGGATGCCGCGCTCGGCCAGCTTCCAGGCGGTGAGCTTGCCGGTGTAGCCGCTGGCGCCATACACCACGACTTGGTAACGATCGTCCATTGCTGTCTCCTTTTTCTGTCTCTGGTTCAGGCTGCGCGGTCCGACTGCCGGCCCGCTGCGGTGAAGATGTGCGCCCCGTCGGCCCCGAAGGCCTCCAGCAGGAAGCGCTCGATGGGCTTTTCGGAGGCCGTCTTGGGAATCTCGTCGACCCACTGCAGGTAGGTCGGCACAAAGTTGGGCTCGAGGCCGGCCCGGCACAGCGCGAACAGGGCCGCGGCGGTGGAGCCGGCATCGCCGCGGGGGTCCGTCGGCACCACGGCGGCCACCACGTCCTTCTCGCCGGGGGCGCCCGACGCCGCCTTCACCCCGTAGACGAAGACGTCGGCCACCAGCGGGCTCTCGGCGAGGAGCTTCTCGACCGCCGCCGGGTTGATGAAGTCGCCGTTGTGGCGGATCGCGCCGCCGGCCCGGAAATCGAAGAACAGCCAGCCGTTCTCGTCCTGGTGGCCGATGTCGCCCATGCGCATCCAGCCCCCATGCACCTTCTTGCCGGAGGCTTCCGGGTTGTGCAGGTAGTCGACCAGCGGCGAGCTGCCGTCCGCCAGCTGGAAGATGATTTCTCCCTGGGTGCCGGGCGGGACGTCGGCCCCGTATTCATCCACCAGGCGCAGCTTGAGGAAGGGTGGTGCCTTGCCGATGCTGCCGATCGGGCCCTCGCCGATCGGCTTGATGGTCAGGCCGCCCTCCACGGCGCCGTAGAACTCGAGGATCTGCACCCCGAAGCGGCGCTCGAAATCCTCCCAGATGCCCGCCGGCATGCCCGCCGAGATGACGAAGCGCACCGGGTTGTCGGCGTCGTCCGGGCGTGGCGGCTCGCTGTAGATGGCGGTGGTCATGCCGCCCAGGAGGGTGAAGGTGGTGCAGCCGTACTTGCGGGCGATGTCCCACAGGCGCGACTTGGTGAAGCGCCGGCTGAACACCGCGCGCATGCCCAGCTTGAGGGAGCAGGCCAGGGTCACCAGCTGGGCGTTGCCGTGGGTCAGGGACAGGCCGGTGTAGGGCCGGTCATCCGCCCGGTAGCCGAGCAAGGCGTTCCAGTTGGCCACCCCGCCCCAGCGGGCGTGGCGGATCACCACCCCCTTCGGGTCACCGGTGGTGCCCGAGGTGTACATGATCTCCATCGGCTCGGCGGGGTCGCTGACGGCGATCTCGACAGCCGGCACCGGGCCCTCCTGGATCACCGCCAAGCTGCGCAGGCGCAGGCCCGCCGGCGCCTCGCCGGCCTCGCCGAGCACCCACACCCAGCGCAGGTTGGGCAGCTGCGCAGCCACGTCGCGCACCGCCGGCAGGCTGTAGTCGGCGCAGACCACGCCCTTGCAGCCGGAATGGCGGAGCATGTAGAGCAGCTTCTCGCCCCGCGTGCGCGGATCGATGGGCACGAAGACGGCCCCGCTGATCGACGCGCCGACCATGACATCGACGAACTCCGGGTGGTTCTGCATCAGGATGGCGAAGAAATCCCCCTTCCCGATGCCCTCCTCACCCAGGGCTCCGGCGATCCGGCAGCCGTTGTCCCAGAGCTGCCGGTAGGTCCGGACCTCGTCGGGGCCGTCGCCGTGTTCGAAGGTGAGTACATCCCGATCCGGGTCCGACTCGGCCCGGTTGGCAATCAGGTTGGCAAGAATCAGTTCGTTGCGCTCGCTCATGATCGACGTCCGCTCCCGTCCTCAGAGCCGATCCGGGTCGGCCAGGTAATAGCCGCCCTTGATGGAGAGAATCTCGTTGCAGCCATCCTCGATCAGGGAGGCGCGGGCGTCCCGCAGCAGCTTCTCGATCGGGTATTCGCGGGTCAGGCCGTTGCCGCCGAAGATCTGCAGGGCATCGCTGGCCACCTCGAAGGAGGTCTGGGTGCCGGTGATCTTGGCTGCCATGCCCGCATGCAGGGCCGGTTCGGTGCCGAAGTTGTAGTGCAGGACGCGGTTGACCAGCGCCCGCGAGGCCTCGACCTTGCGGAACATGTGGAACAGGCGCTGGGCCACCGACTGGTGGCGGATGATCGGTACGCCGCCCTGCTTGCGCTCGTGGGCGTATTCCAGGGCCATTTCGAAGGCCGCCCGCCCCACCCCGGTGAACACCGCGCCCATCAGACCATTGGCGGCGGTGTGAATGATGTACACCGCCTCCTGGAAGGTGTCCGGCCCGGCCAGCACGTGATCCAGCGACAGGCGCACGTCGTCGAAGAACACCTCGCCTTGGTTGAGGGCGCGCTGCCCGAGCTTGTCCAGGGGCTTGCCGCGGGACACGCCGCGGGCATCCATCGGCACGATGACGACAAAGCCGTTGCGGTGGTCCGGCCCGCTGGCGGTGGCGGCGGCGCAATACAGCACGCACACGTCGGCGATCGTGCCATTGGATACCCAGGCGGATTTCTGGCCATTGATGACAATCTCATCGCCCTCGATGGCGGCAATGCAATTGGGGCGTCCGTATTTGCCTTCGGCATGAAAGATCATCCGGTTCGGATCGAGCGAATCGGAACCATGATCGGGCTCGGTGATGCCCCAGCAGCCAATCAGGCTTTCCGGATAACGCGCCAGCAGATCCTGGCGCCCCAGCGCCGCACACATATACGCGGGCAGCATGCTGGCGCCGAAGGAAATGGACAGGCCGGCATCGCCCCAGCCGAGTTCCTCGAAGAAGATGGACATCATCTTGGCCCGCTCGGCCGGCTCGAAGGACAGCAGCAATTCGACGCCAAAGCCCAGCTCGACGAACTTGCGGCGGGCCTCCCAATAGGGTGAATCCGCGGCGACGACCGCATCGGGGGCCATCCGGTCGAGGGCCGTCCCCACCGGGCGCATGATTTCCTCGGCATATCGATGCAGGCTTTCCTGAAACATCGCCGCCGTATCGAAAAGAGGCGGCTCGGCGCCCAGGGGGCCAAGCCGGGGGGACTTTTTGATGCTATTGGGTTTATTCATTCTCAGTCTCCAGTCATGACATTCGTCGGGCAAACCGGTATTCCATTTCCGATCTGGCTTTTTCGAATTGTGGAGACGCCCCCCTCCCCTCTCAATCGCGGAGACCCGGGATATGGGTCGCTCCGCCAATACACGGAAATCCGGGACAAATGCGGCGAAGCAACAATCGGCAGACCCGTTGCACAATAGGAAGCCGAGCATCGGAAATACCGGGCCCAATACACATTGCTGCGCAGCCCGCCTGCGCCGGACAGACCGCCACCGCCGCCGACCCATGTTCCAGAATCCCGATTCCCTGCCCGCCGTAAGGCAGAATCCACTCAAGCTGAGGCCGCCACGGGCCGGACAGGATCTGGTCGCGCGCAGCGCCTTCTGCCAGCGCACCGAAGAGTCCGGCGCCAACCTCGTGCTGGTCAGCGCCCCCGCGGGCTACGGCAAATCCACGGCCATGGGGCAGCTGCACCGCCACCTGGCGGATCAGGGCGCGGTGGTCGGCTGGCTGACCCTGGACCCTTCCGACAACGATCTCGGCCGCTTCTCCCAGTACGTCTGGCTCAGCCTCGGCGCCACCCTGCCCGCTTTCCAGGGGCAGAACTTCGAGGCCTCGGCCATGGAGGCCTCATCGGCTACCGCCAGCGGCCGCAGCTTCGAGCTGCTCGACGCCCTGGCTCTCCACGAGGGGCCGCTCGCCCTGTTCATCGACGAGTTCGAACACATCACCTCCAGCGAGGTGCTGGCCTTCGTGATGAGCCTGGTGTCGAGCCTCAATGCGGGCCAGCGCCTGATCCTGGGCAGCCGCCACAAGACCATGCTGCCCCTGGGACGCCTGCGGGTGCAGGGCAAGCTCCTGGAGCTGGAAGTCCCGGACCTGCGCTTTTCGCTCGACGAGACCCGCCACTACGTGCGCAACCGCCTGAAGGCCGAGCTGGGGGAATCCGACGTGGCGCGCCTGCAGGAGAGCACCGACGGCTGGGCCGCGGCGCTGCAGCTGACCACCTCGGCGCTGATCGGCAAGGCCGACCCGAGCGCCGTGCTGAAGGGGCTCAACGGCCCGTCGCGGGGCATCACCGACTACCTGGCGGAGGACGTGCTGGACCGCCTCCCGCCTGCCCTGCGGACCTTCGTGATCCAGTCGAGCCTGTTCGAGAGCTTCTGCCCGGAGATGTGCGACGCGGTGTTCGATCGCCAGGACAGCACCGGACTGCTGCTGCAGACCGACCAGGACAACCTGTTCCTGCAGATCATCGACGCCGAGGGGCACTGGTACCGCTACCACCCGCTGTTCCGCGACTTCCTGCAGTCTCAGATCCACCGCCTGCCCGGTGCCGCCGACGACCGGCAGGGCTGGCACCTGCGCGCCGCGCAGTGGCTGGATGGCGCCGACAAGAGCCTGCCGGCCATCGAGCACGCCCTGGCCGCCGGCGCGCCCGAGCTGGCCGCCCGGCTGATGGCCCGGCGCGCCACCGACTACGTGCGCACCGGCCAGTTCGGCATCGTCAGCAAGTGGCTCGAAGCCCTGCCCGACGCCGTCCTGCAGACCCAGCCGACCCTGCTGATCGCCGGGGCCTACACCCTCGCCTTCCTGCACCGCTACCAGGACGCCACCCGCCTGGTCGGGCTGATCAGCCCGGAGGTGAAGGCTTCGGAAGAGTTCGCCCAGGACCTGCTGGTGCTGCAGGTCATGCTCGGCGCCTGGATGGACCGCCTCCCCGAGGCCCTGCGCACGGCCATCGCCGCGCTGCCCGCGCCGGGCCGGGCCGCCCCCTACATGGTCGGGCTGATCAGCAATGCCGCCGCCTATGGCGAGATCGCGGTGGGCAACTACTACGCCGCCCACCAGCACCTGGTGGTGGCCAAGCACGCCCTGGAGCCGATCAAGGCCATCCACGGCCTGAGTTACAGCCAGTGCTTCGAGGGCGCCATCGACCTGCTGCAGGGCAACGCCATCCAGGCCTGCGCGCGCTTCCGCGCCACCCTGTCGAGCATCATAAGTGGGGGCTACCGCTTCACCAGCTCCACCGCGGTGGCCGCGGCCCACCTGATTGAAGCCTTCTACGAGCTCAACGAACTCGACTCGGCCGAGATGCTGATCGCCGACTACCTGTCCCTGATCCGCGACAGCTGCCTGCCCGATCACCTGATCGTCACCTACCGGGCCGCCTCGCGCATCCATTTCATCCGCGGGCGCCAGCGCGAAGCCCTGGAAACCCTCGACTGCCTGCAGGACATGGGCGATCTGCGGGGCATCCCGCGGCTGTCGGCGGCGGCCCGCCAGGGCAAGCTGCGGCTGGCCCTGCGGGCAGGCGACCTCGCCGCGGCGCGGCGGCTGCTGACCCTGTTGTCGGAACCCGAGATCTGGCGCGACTGGCAGGGCCTCTTCCCCTACGCGGAAGATCTGGACGACCCCTTCATCGCCGAGGTGCGCATCGCCCTGGTGGCCGGCACCGCGCCGGGCCTGACCGGGCGCCTCGAGGAGGCCATCCAGGCCGCCGAGATGGCCAACCGGGGGCGCCGGGCGATCCGCCTGCGCTGCCTGCTGGCCCAAGCCCTGGAGTCGGCGCGCAAACGCCAGCATGCCCTGGAGGTGCTGGAGCGGGCCCTGGTGCAGGCCCAGTCGAAAGGCCTGTTCCGCGTCGTCGCCGACGACTCCTGGCTGCTCGCACCACTTCTCGAAGCCCTGGAGGTGCGCTCCCACGTGGTCCCGCGGACCTACATCACCGCACTGCTGAAGGCTGCCTCGGAGACAAACGTGGCCTACATGCCCTCGACCTTGAGCGCGGAAGCCAACCGCAATCCGGAGGGCGACCTGAGCCAGCGCGAGCTGCAGATCCTCCGCCTGGTGGCCGAGGGCTGTTCCAACAAGGACCTCAGCCGCAAGCTGTTCGTCACCGAGAACACCATCGAGACACACCTGCGGCGCATCTACGCAAAGCTGGGCACCCGCAACCGCACCCAGGCCGTCGCCCGGGCCCGCGAGAGGGGGCTGATCTGAGGGGCGGATCCGGACGTCAGGCCTGGCCGCCCGTGCCGCCCCGCGCCGCCTTGCGCTTCGTACCCTTGTCGGCCCGCGGGGCGGGCTTCTGCACCGCTTTCTGCACGCTCTTCTGTCCGGCGCTCTCGGCCTGCTCCAGCCACAGCAGGGCTTCGCTGTGGGCCATGAAGCGCTTGAGGTATTCGGGTGCAATCTCGCGCATCAATTCGAGGGATTGCAGCACGAGGATATGGGAATTGAGCGGGCCGGCATTGTCGGGAGCCTGGGCGAGGGCCTGGGTGACCTGCTGATTGACGCTGATGTTCAGCCAGGTGTCCCGGAAATAGGCGACGGATTTGAGTTCGCCGGCCGCTTCGGTGACGCGCTCGGTGGCATCGGGCGAGCCGCTTCCGGTGCCCGCCCCGGTGCGGTGTCCGATATGAGCCAGCAATTCGGCGAGCGGCCGCCTGGCCGGCGCCACCGCCTGGCCGGACTGCGGCCGGGCATGCTGGAGACGCTGTTCATAGTCGGCCAGCAATGCCTGCAGCTTCCCGGCGAGCAACTGCCCGGCCAGGCCATCGCGCGCTGCCGCGCGGGCCACCAGGGCTTCCATGTGGCGGAAGCGGACGCGGTCGAAAGCGTCCGCGCCACGCGCCCGCAGGGCCTGCAGCCGCGCCCCGGGATCCGGGGCGACGCCGCTGGCGGACCGGATCTCACTCACGTGGCGTCTCGCCGGGCGCCGCGGCAGCTGCGGCAGGCTCTGCGGGCGCAGCTGAGGTGTTCCCCTTCGACGACTTGGGCACCGGAGCCATTTCCACGCGGCGGTTGCGGGCCCGCCCCTGGGCGTCGGTATTGGAGGCGACCGGCTGTTCCGGGCCGAAGGCGGCGGCGAAGATCGAGGACGAGGGAATGCCCTCTTCGATCAGGGTCCGCGTCACGGTCAGGGCACGCTGGGCCGACAGCTCCCAGTTGTCGGCAAACTGGCGGTTGCTGTCGCGCACCGGCCGGTCGTCGGTGAAGCCGCTGACCATCAGCATCTCGTCGCGGCTGGCCAGGTAGGCGGTGAGGGGCACAGCCAGGGTCTTGAGGAGCTCCCGGCCTTCCGGCTGCAGGTGGTCGGAGTTGAGGGCAAACAGCACGCTGCCGCTGATGCCGATGCGGCCGTCGTTGAGGGTCACCCGGCCGGACGCCAACGGGCCGGCCAGGGCCTGCTCGAGGGCCACCCGCCGCTGTTCCTCGACCTTGCGCTTGTTCACCTCGGCCTCCAGGTTGGTGGCCAGCTCGAGGTGCACGCCGAGCACGCCCACCAGGATCAGCACGAAGGCCCCGAGCAGGCCCGACATCAGGTCGCCGAACACGGCCCATACCGGCGCGGCGTGCTCGATGCCGCCGTCGATCTCGTCCATGCTCATACCCCGCCGGCCACGGCCGCCGGCTGGCTGCCCAGGCGCTGCAGGTCTTCGACGATCTGGCGTTGCGACAGGATGCTCAAATCGATCACTTCGCGGGCCTGGGCCACGTAGTAGGCCAGTTGCTCGTCGCTGCGCGCCATCGAGGCGCCCAGGGCGGTTTCGACGCGCTCCAGGGCGCTCATCAGCTTGTCGTTCGATTCGCTGAACAGTTCCACCGCAAAGCCGAAGGCTTCGCCCAGGCTGGCCACATCGACGGCCCCACTGCTCACCTGGGCGGCAAGCTCGGCAAGCCTGCCGGCTTCGGTGTCCACGCGCGCCTCGAAGCGGCTGCCGACCCTTTCGAGCAGGCTGGAGGACGATGCCACCAGGGCATCGATCGCCCCGCGCTGCTCGGTGGAGGCGTGGTTGATGGCGTCCAGCAGGGAGCCCAGGGTCTCCATGATGCGGCTGCGCTCTTCGAGCAGGGTGTTGTCCCGCGCCATGCTGGCGGAGAGCTCCTGGCGCAGTTGCCCGATCACCTCGGCGGCGGCCCGAGGGGCTTCGGCGGCGGTCTGCATCAGGCGGGCCACCTCGTCGATGGTGCGGGTAGCCTGCTCCCGGGTGCTGGCGCCGATCTCGCGGGCCGTGCCGGCCAGGGTCTCGCACAGCTGCTGCTGGCGGGCGGCGGCCTGCACACCGGCCTCCTGCCATTCCCGCTGCAGCGACGCCGTGATGGACTCCACCACCCCGGTGAAGGCCGCCAGGCGCTGCTGGTCATGGGCTGCCGAGTCGGCCTGCAGGCCGGCATGGGCCTCGCGGACGGTGGCGAGCAGCTCCGTCGCCCCCGTCTCGAAGCGGGCCACGAAGGCGGCCAGGGCGTCCCGGGTGTCCTGGCTCAGTTGCCCGCTGGTGCGCTCATGGCGGGCCAGCGCATCGGTCCAGCCCGTGGTCACGGTGCCGACGCTGTGCTCGAAGCGGGTCGACAGGCCATCGAGGCGGGCTTCCACCGCACCGGCCAGTTGCTCGTGCAGCCTGCGGGTGTCCTGGGCCGCCGCAGCCACAGTGGTAGCCAGGTCTGTCTGCAGGGCGGAGTGGGTTTGCGCCACCGAGGCCAGCAGGCCGGCGGAGCGCTGCTCGAAGCTGTCGGCGTAGGCGTCCAGCGCCTCGCGGAGGTGCTGGTGCAGGGCTGCGCTGGTCTGGGCGTGGGTCGCCAGGGCCTGGGTCCAGGTGTCGGCCACGCCGGTCACGCTGCGGTCGAAGCGCTCGGCCAGGCCATTCAGCTGCGTCTCCACGGTGGCACCCAGGCTGCCCTGCAGGGCGTGGGTCTCGCGGGCGATGCCGGACAGGGTCGCCTCCACCACCGGCCGGATGGTCTCGCCGGCCAGGCGGGCGCTTTCGCTCAGGCTCTCGCGGAGCGACACATCGACGGCGGCGGCCAGCCCGGTGTACAAGCCCTTGGCCTCGCGGTAGTGGCTTTCCTGGTTGGCCAGCAGGCGCTCGCTCAACTGCTGGTTGTGCCGTTCCAGCTGCGCCATCATGCTCTGCAGGCTGCCCACCACCTCGGGCAGGGCACGGGCCTGGAGCTGCAGGGCCTGGAAGGTCTCCTGGCGCTGGTGGGCCATGGAGAAGCGGCGCAGCACGGTGGCGATGCGGCCATCAAGCCCCTGCGACACCTGCAGCCGTTCGCGCCGGCACAGGGCCGAGACGAGGCCCAGCATCGCCGAGGCCGCCACACCGGCCACCGAGGTGCCGAAGGCCACCCCGAGGCCCTTCACCGGGGCTGCCAGGGAGGCACGGATGGTCTGCAGGTCGGTGGTGCTCTCGAGGGCCAGCACGGCGCCGTTGAGGGTCACCACCATGCCGAGGAAAGTGCCCAGCATCCCCAACAGCACCAGCAGCCCCACCAGGTAGGGCGTGACCGCCGGCGCGGGCAGGCCCACCCGCTCCCCTTCGATGCGCAGGCGCACCGGGTTCTGCAGGGTCGGATGCAGCGAACGCAGCCACTCGTCCAGGCTGGGCAGATCCTCGGGAATCGCCGCCAGCGCGCCGGCCAGCGACGCCGTCGCCTGGTGGAAGCGCCGCAATTCCAGTGCGCCGATGACGTAGACCACCCCGATGACCAGCGTCATGGCAAGGGCCAGCGGACTCCCGCCGATATAGCCGGCACCGACCCAGACCACGGCAGCCAGGCCCACGAAAAAGGCCGCCCAACACATCCTTGTATTCATCGCTACTCCGTGACTTCCTTGCCAAGTGCCTCGACCAGCCCCAGGACCGGCTGCAGGCGCAGCTCCAGTTCTGCCATCAGCACGCCATGCATGTCCCTGCAGAAGGTGGCCAGCCAGCCACCCGGCTGCAACCACTGGTCCGGATCGTCCGGCGCCTGCCCATCGAGCAGCGCACGCCGGTGCATCTCGAACAGATGCTCGAAACGCCTGGACAGCAGCTGGGGCAGGGTCGCCAGCAGGCTGCGCTCACGGGCCCCCAGGGCCTGTTCCAGCACGCCATCCAGGGCTGCCAGCCGCTTGAGGGAGGGTGAATGCTCGGCCAGCACCGCGCGCGCCTGGGCGCGCAAAGCGCCGATGCTGGTACTCATGTTCCGTTGATGGGCCAGGTAATACCGGTGGCAGGGCACGAAATCGGCCGTGCCCTCAGTACTGCCAGGCATGGCTGCGGGATGCAGCTTCTTCGTTGTCCGGCCGGGGTCCAGCAGGCCGTCGGCCTGGATCGCCTCGGTCAGGGTGTTTCTCACGCGGACCAGCTCATCCTGCAGGGCGGCACGCGCCCCGGACGATGCTCCGGCCGGAGGCCTCGCAGCCCCTCCCGCGCCACCATTGAGCACGGAATAGAGCGTGATCGCATCCTTGAAATCCAGCCACTGCCCGACCCGTTCGCCAAAGGACTGACGCGTGTCGGCGGGGTCTGCCACCGCCAGTTCCTCGAGGGTGCGGACGAGCGCGGAAGCAGAGAGACTCGTACGCGGCAAACCTCGCGCCATACCGGAAATGGACGTCCAAAAAGCGGGCAAGGCTACTACAAAACGCCGCCGTCGGCAGCGCCCGCCGGAATCGCGCGCCCCGCCTTGCGCTCCGTCCGCTCCCCGCTGGAGGCTGGACGGCCGCAAGGCCGCCTAATGGGGTGCCAGCTTGACGAAACGCAGGGTGAACTTGTCGCTCTCGCCGATCGCCAGGTAGCGCGCCCGATCCACCTCCTTGAGCCTCAGGGTGGGCGGCAGGCTCCACACCCCGGCGGCATGGTCCTTGGTGTCCCGCGGGTTGTCGGCGATCCCGGAACGGGCTTCCAGGCGGAAGCCGGCCTTCTCGATCAGCGCGATGACCGCGTCCTCGCGCAGGTAGCCGGCCTTCAACTGCTCGTCGGCAGGCCGGTCGAGGCGGGCCCGGTGGTCCACCACGCCGAGCACGCCACCGGGCTTGAGCACGCTGTGGAACTCGCGGATGACGGCTTCCGCATTGCCGTCGGTGATCCAGTTGTGGAGGTTCATGAAGGTCAGCACCAGGTCCACCGAAGCCGGTGCCACGCCGTCGGCCAGGCCGGGGCTGCCGGCCAGCACGACCTTGCCGTACAGCCCGGGCTGCGCCGCGATGCGCGCCTTGATGGCTTCGTGTTCGGCCTGTGCCGCGGCGGGGTTGTGATCACCCTCGTGCAGGGCGGCGATGTAGCGGCCGCGGTCGCGCAGATAGGGTGCCAGGATCTCGAACCACCAGGCGCCGACGCTCGGCCACACCTCGACCACCGTCTGATCGTCCTTCAGGCCGAAGAAGGCGAGGGTTTCCAGCGGCTTGCGGGCCGGGTCACGGAGCCGGTTGCGTTCGCTGCGCTGGGCACCGTCCACCCACTGCTGCAGGGATGCATCGGCTGCCTGACAGGGCGCGGCAAGGACTAAGGGCAGGGCCAGCCCGAGGAGGAGACGGCTCAGGCACTGCATCGGGCGGCCCCGGCCGGTACCCGGCCCGGCGCTTTCGATTACGTGAACATTCATGTTTTTTATATTACCATCAGAAATTCTTTTTAACATTTTCAAGCCCATTTGCATGACCCGCTTCCACAGACTGTCCCTTGCCAGCAAGCTCGCACTCTACGCGGCGAGCATCGTCCTGATCGTGACCGGCATTCTCGCCTTCGTCGTGCATCAGCAGGTCACCCGCTTTGCCCTCGACAACGCCGAGGCCGACGTGAAGCGCCAGATCGAGTCGGTGCGGGCCTTGCTCGACCTTGCCTACGACAGCGAACGCAGCCGCGCCGAACGCAGCCTGCGCCAGATGGCCCGCCAGTACGACGGCCGCCTGGAGCGCAGTGCCGACACCACCCGCATGGGCGACGCCGATGTGCCGGTGCTCAGTCTGAACGGAGAAGTCCTCAACGCCAACCTGGCACGGCAGAGGACTTTCCTGGAGCAGACCGAGCTGGACAACGTGCTGATGGTGCGCAGGGGAGACGAATTCCATTATGTCTCCGGCTATGTGCAGGGCCAGCCCGCCACCGGCATGTTCGGCAAGAAGCTGATGCCCTCGGTGCGCGTCGACATGCGCCAGAAGCTGATTGCCGGCGAATCGGTGATCGACCTGGCGATCCGTGACGGCAAGTACGTGATGGTCGGCTACGCCCCGCTGAAGGACAGCCACAACGCGGTGATCGCCGCCATCGCGATCCGCCTCGACCTCGAGAAGGCCGGCCTGCAGGCCCTGCGCGAGCAGATGCGCAAGATCTCCGTGGCGCGCACCGGCTACCTGTACGCGGTGGCCCAGGAGCCCAAGTCCGAGGCGGTGCGCTTCGCCCTGCATCCCAAGCTCGAGGGCAAGAGCGACGCCGACCTGCCCGACTACGTGAAGGCGGTGACCCGCCACCAGATCAAGGCCAGGGAAGGCACTCTCATCTACGATTGGCCCACCGCCGACGGCGGGATGGAGAAGAAACTGATGGTCTTCATCTACTCCAGCAAGTGGGACTGGGTCATCGGCGCCACCGGCCCGGTGGCGGAATTCCTCGAGGATGCGCTGCACCTGCGCAACCTGCTGATGATCGCCTCGGCGGCCTCCGGCCTGATCATCATCCTGGTACTGTTCCTGGCCATCCGCAATGGCCTGTCGCCGCTCAAGGGCATGGTGGAAGGCCTGCGTCAGGTGCAGCAGGGCCAGCTCAGCTTCCGCTTCCGCGAAGGGCCGGCCAGCAGCGCCAATGAGGTGGACGTGCTGTCCACGGCGCTCAACGCCACCCTGGCCGCCCTCGCCGCGCTGATCCGCGACATTGCCCGGGCAACGGAGGAGATCGATGCCAGCGCCCGCCAGCAGGAAGGCTCATCCGCCGAGGTGGCCACCGCCTCGGCCCAGCAGAGCCAGGCCGCCACCGGCATGGCGGCCGCGGTGGAAGAGCTGTCGGTGAGCATCAGCCAGGTGGCCGACCACGCCCGGGAAGCCGCCCAGGCTGCCGAGCAGGCCCGCAGCGGTTCCGCCGAAGGGCGCCAGGTCGTCGGCGTAGCCACCTCGGATCTGCGTCAGCTGGCCGAGGAGCTCCATGTCAGCGCAGAAGGCGTCGTGGCCCTCGGTGCCAAATCGGCCGACATCGCCCGGATCGTCGACGTGATCCGGGAGATTGCGGACCAGACCAACCTGCTCGCCCTCAATGCCGCCATCGAGGCCGCCCGCGCCGGCGAACAGGGGCGCGGCTTTGCCGTGGTGGCCGACGAGGTGCGCAAGCTGGCCGAGCGGACTGCCCAGTCCACCCACGAAATCGCCAGCATGATCAGCAGCATCGGCGCCGAGACCAACCAGGCCGCCAGCCGCATGCAGACGGTGCGCAGCCGGATGGATGCCGGCCTGGGTCACATCAGCAGCATCAGTGATGTGCTGGCTCGCATCGAGGAGCGCAACAGCCACGCCACCGGGGTGGTACACGACATCGCCGCGGCCACCCAGGAACAATCGAGTGCCAGCGGCAACATCGCCCAGCAGGTCGAGGAGATATCCCGGATGGCCGAGAGCAATGCCAGCTCTTCCGGCCACAACCGGGCCCAGGCGATCGGCATGAAAGAGCTCGCCACCCGCCTGCGCCAGGCGGTGACCCACTTCAAGACCTGAGCGGGCCCGGCAGGGCCTAGCTGCAGGACGCCGCCTCGAGCTGCCTCAGCACGGCGGCGTAGAGCAGCGCCGGGTCGACCGGCTTGGCGACGAAATCATCCATGCCGGCCTCCAGGCAGCGCGCCCGGTCCTCGGCAAAGGCGTTGGCGGTCATCGCCAGGATCGGGACGGTGGCGCCGTTGGGCAGGCTGCGGATGCGCCGGGTGGCCTCGAGTCCATCCATCCGCGGCATCTGCATGTCCATCAGCACCAGGTCGTAGGCCTGTGCCTCAAGCTTGCGCACAGCCTCAAGTCCGTTCTCCACGGTATCGATGTGCGGCAGGAATTCCGCCAGCAGCTCGATGACCACCTCCTGATTGACCGGCTCGTCCTCCACCAGCAGGACCCGGCAGTCGGCATGCGCCCGCCCGAGCTGCAGCTCCGGCGACGCATCATTGCCTGCCTGCTCCTCGGGCTGCACCGCGGCCGCCAGCTTGAGTCTGGCTGAAAACCAGAAGACGCTGCCCTCGCCAGGCGTGCTCGTCACACCGGCGTCACCGCCCATCAGCTGGGCCAGGCGGCGGGTGATGACCAGGCCCAGCCCGGTGCCGCCATAGAGGCGCCGGATCGAGTTGTCGGCCTGCTCGAAGGGGGAAAAGAGCTTGCCGATCTTGTCGGCCGGGATGCCGATGCCGCTGTCCTGAACCTCGAAGCGCAGCACCACGCTGTCGGCCTGCTTCTCGAGCACGCGCAGGCGCAGGGTCACCGCACCGCGGTCGGTGAACTTCACCGCGTTGGTCCCGTAGTTCAGCAAGGCCTGGCTGAGGCGGGTCGTGTCGCCCAGCAGGGGCTCGGGCAGGGCTTCCGGGTCCACATCCACGTCCAGGCGCAGGCCCTTGTTGTGGGCTTCCTGGGCCAGGATGGAGGCCACGTTGCGGACAATCGCCGGGGCGCGCAACGGAACTTCATCGAGCACGAACTTGCCGGCATCGATCTGCGACAAGTCCAGAATGGCATTGATGATCTCCAGCAGGTGCCGCCCCGCCACGTCGATCTTCTCGAGCCGCGCGGCCTGCTCGGGCATGGACCCGGAGCGGCGGATCAGATGCACCATGCCGGTGATGGCGTTCAGGGGGGTGCGGATCTCGTGGCTCATGTTGGCCAGGAAGCTGCTCTTGGCCTGGTTGGCCCGCTCGGCCTCGTCCCTGGCCTCGATCAGCTGGGCGTTGGCGCGGGTCAGGTCACGCGTCCGCTCGGCGAGCATTTCCTCGAGGTGGTGGCGGTGCTGTTCCAGCTCCCCGGCGATCTGGCGCTTCTCGGTGATGTCCCGGGCGGAGCAATACACGTAGCGCCTGCCGTCGATCACCACCGCTCCACCGAAGATCTCCACGTCGCGCAGGCTGCCATCGCGCCGACGATGCCGGGTCTCGAAGGTGGTGGGCTCCCGGCTCATGCGCTCGAACAGCTCGCTCAATGCCGCCTCCGGGAAGCCGGTATCCCAGTCGCTGACCTTGAGCCCCTGTAGCTCCTCGCGGGTGTAGCCCAGATGCGCAACGAAGGAATCGCTGACTTCGTGCAGCCTGCGGTCTTCGTCGAAGATGTGCACAAGATCGGTGGCGGTGCGCAGGATCTGCTGGTAGCGCTGGCGCTCGGTGGCCAGTTCGGCATTGGCGCGGGTCAGCTTGGCAGTCTGTTCCTCGACTTTGCTGCCGATGACCCGGTTGCGGCTGGCCAGGGCATGGATCAGCATGCCCAGCGTCAGGCTGACCAGCAGCCCGCCAGCCAGGGTGACCCACATGGCATTGTTCCGCCCGCGACCCGGGACCTCCTCGCGGGCACGGATGCTCACGCGCCAGGCCCTGCCGTCCGGCAGCTTGATCGTCTCCTCGTAGGCGGCGGCCGTGGCAGCCCCGGCCTCCATGTGCAGGGCCTGCGGGCGGCCATCCGCCCCGATGTCGTCGATCGAGATGGCGAGGGATTCGCTCTGGGCGCCGACACTGCCGCGCGCCGCGCCGACCAGGTCGCCGATGCGGATGACCAGGGTGAGGAAACCGGCCAGCGGCCCGTCTGCCGGCCCCTCGATCGGCGAGAAGACGATCACGCCGGTCGCCCCGCTGGCCCTCTCCAGGGCCAGGCG
Organism: Zoogloea dura; assembly: GCF_012927165.1. GTDB lineage: Bacteria > Pseudomonadota > Gammaproteobacteria > Burkholderiales > Rhodocyclaceae > Zoogloea > Zoogloea dura. The sequence continues at coordinate 15,824 of NZ_JABBGA010000029.1, read as the reverse complement.
GATCGGCCCGGTGGTGGCCATCTCTCCCGACCGGGCAGCCCGCCGGAATGCAGCCAGCCGCTCGCTGCCCGGTGCCCCACGCGGCCCGCCCGGATCGGTGAGGCTGTCGAAGCCCTGGGCCTGGTGGTTGCTGGCGAGCGGCTCGACGCGCAGGAAGGGGTAGTACTCGTCACGATCTGCGGCCGGCCGGAACTGGCCTGGCGCCACCGCCTCGGTGATGGCGAAGTCGGGGATCTCCTTGCGGATACGCGCCTCGAAGGCCACCCGCTCGCTACGCCCCACCCGCGGATTGAGGCCGATGGCCTGCAGGTAGGGGTGGTCACGCAGCAGCGGGGCGGTGATCCGGCGAAAGCCACTGGCGCTGTCGTCGCCGGTCATCTCGAAGTGCTCGGTGAGGGTCTTGAGCAGATCGTAGGTGACCAGCACCTCCCGGCGGATGGTGTTGACCTGGGTGGCGGCGAGCTGCTCGAAGCGCAGGCGGTGGGTCATCTGCTCTTCCTCGCCGACCAGCGCGGCAAAGTAGACCGGCGGCACCAGCAGGACGATCGCGATCACGGCCGTCCGCAGGGCGCCTGGCAACAGCCAGCCTGCTCCAGGCATTCTTGTCATGCGCCAGCGTCTCCCCGACATTCTTTTTTGCATTATCGCGCCCAATGGCGGCGTCCCGCGCCTTACTCACAGGGCACATGCCAAAATAGTGCGTAGTGCGGAATGCCGCAAGGAACCCCATGCCAATCCCCCCGCTTCCCTCCCTCGTCGAGCAGCGCATGCGCGATTTCGCCGGGCACGGCCCGTTGCGGGTCCGCCATCCGGGCGCAGCCAGGGAAGGCAGTGACCTGTTCTGCCACGCCGTGGTCCGCGACCAGGTGGCCCGCCACGGCGGGCGGCAATGCTATGGCTGGCTGCATTCCGTGCCGGCGCCGGCAGACCTGCAGCGCGGCGCCCACGGCTTCACCTTCCATTCGGTGTGGCTGTCGCCGGAGGGACAGCTCGTCGATCTTTCACCTCACGCCTTCTCCTGCGACGGCTGGAGCCTCTTCATTCCGGATGCCCGGCGCTGCTATGACTTCGTGGGTGAGCGCGGCTACAACGCGCTGGTCATATACACCGACGTGCGCCATTGCCACCATGTGCGACAGCTGAACGGCCTGGCGCTGAAGCCGGGCGCACTGTACTGGGCGTCCCACCTGTACCTGTTGCCGGTGGATGCCTACGCCGGCCGCTTCCGGCGCGCTTCCCGGCATCTGCCGGAAATTCAGGCCCGCTACGGCCTGAAGACCGAGGGCGGCAGGCTGATCGGGCTGGAACGACTGAACCGCCAGCAACGCATCGAACTGGCCTTCAACTACGGCATCCACTGAAAACCGGGAATTGGCGGGAGACTGCCGCAGGCTCAGCCGGACGGCACCGACAGGCGCCGGACGCTGCCGGCGCGCAGGGTTTCGGAAGGCAGCTCGCCGAACATGGCCTTGTAGTCGGCCGCGAAATGGGACAGGTGCCAGAAGCCCCAGCTGGCCGCCACGTCGGCCACCGACACATGCTCCTCGGCCTGGCGCAGGGCGCGCCGGACACCGTTGAGGCGCATCGCTCGCAGGAAACCGACCGGGTTCAGGTCGAGCACATCCTGGAAGCTGTATTGCAGGGTACGCCGGGACACATTGAGCTCGGCGCACAGGTCGGCCATGGTGATGGGCCCATCCACATGCTGGCGCATGTAGTCGCGGGCCCGGTTGACGATCTGGCGCCTGGTTTCACTCGTGGAGGCCGGCCGGGCCACTTCCTGGCCATTGCCGTTGCCGATTGCGGCTAGCAGGCTGCCAAAAATGGCTTGTTCCAGTGCCTTGCGCATCGCTGCGTGTTCAAGAAGGTGCGGCGCGGCCTTGACGGTATTGAGGGCGGTGAGCAGGAAGGAGCGCAATTCCTCTGCTTTCTCGGGCACCGAACAGATCACCCGCTGCCTGCCGATTTCGGCTTCGATGTCGCGCCCCTCGACACGTTTGGCGTAATCGCTGAAGACCTGCATGTCGGCCGTCACGGCCAGGATGTCGAGCTTGCGCGGGGTGCGGAAGTCCAGCTCTTCGCCGCCCTTCAGGGTGAGCATGGAATTCCGGTCGAAGATCTCCCCGCAATACCAGCCTTCACCTTCGGCCTCCAGCGGAATGCCGAAGGTGCGCGAGCCCTCCCAGGCCACACCTGCCTCGTGAACGATCTGGTTGGTGCTCTCCCGGAAGATCTGCACGTTGCCGAACCACACCTCCTCGACCTCGCCCGTGAAGCGCCCCTGGGAAAGTTGCTCGTAGCGCTGCTTCCAGTGCTGCAGGCTGCAGGCGTGGTCGTGCGCATCGTCCGAGCGCGCAAGCGCATAGGAAAAATGCGCGTCAGCGTCGTCCGGCTGGGCGGCGTGTGTCATGGCAGGGCTCTCGATTCCGGTGTGTGCAGGCGCGGTCTTACGACTCTCTATTTTTCTAAAGTAATACCACTATGGGCAGTACCGCAAGATATTTGAGTTACGGCGCTGCTATGCACAAAAATGGTGCAGTGCACAGGAAATTCCCCTTTTTGGACAATAACTTGCACCAATCTTGCGTTGCCAATATCGGATAACGGACTTGCCCTGCTCCCGCTCAAGATCCGCTCATCCGCAGTCCGGCCCCCCAGCCGGCGCCGCGGGGTCCCCGGCCGAATCCCGTCGCCGGGGGAGGACTTGGCGGTGCCCCCCAGCAGAGAGAGATGGCTGACCCGGGCACCACGACAACAAGGAGGAAACCGTGCTTCGAAAAGCCTTTGCGGGACGCCTGCTGACCACCGCCCTCGCCCTCGCGGCCAGCGGCGGTGCGCTCGCCGAACTGCCCCCGGAACCCATCACCGTCGGCAAGCTGCCGCCGCCCAGCCCCTACCGCATCTACCTGGCGGACATCTCCATCGGCCACATCGTGGACGGCCGCCTGCACGTCATCGATGGCGACAAGCTGCGCTACGAAGGGGTGATCGCCACCGGCTATGCCGGCCAGCCCATCCTGTCGGCCGACCGCCGCGAGGTCTACGTCGCCACCACCTACTACTCGCGCCTGTCCCACGGCACGCGTACCGACGTGGTGGATATCCACGACGCCCAGACCCTGACCAAGACCGGCGAGGTGGAGCTGCCGCCCCGCCATGCCCAGTCCCTCAACTACAAGGGCACCATCCGCCCGTCGGCCGATGGCCGCTGGCTGTTCGTGCAGTACGCCACCCCGGCCACCTCGGTGGGGGTGATCGACCTGAAGACCCGCAAGACCGTCAATGAGATCGCCACCCCCGGCTGCTGGAGCATCCTGCCCGCCGCCAGCGTGGGTGGCCGCTTCTCCACGGTGTGCGGCGACGGCACCCTGCTCACCGTCAGCCTCGACGACAAGGGCCAGGTCGCCACCCAGAAGCGCAGCGCCAAGTTCTTCGACGCGGACAAGGACCCGATCTTCATCCACGCGGAGCAGGACAAGGATACCTACCGCTTCGTGTCCTTCCTCGGCGACGTCTACACCGCCAAGGTCGGCGCCGAGGTGGCTAGTTTTGAAACCCCCTGGTCCATCCTCACCGCCGCCGACCGCAAGCAGGGCTGGCGCCCGGGCGGCTACCAGCTGATCGCCCAGCACAACGCCAGCGGCCGCCTGTATGTGGGCATGCACGACAAGGGCATGGAAGGCAGCCACAAGACCCCGGCCAAGGAGATCTGGACCATCGACCTGGCCAGCAGGAAGCGCATCGAGCGCACCCCGGGCCAGAACGCCATCGCGCTGGCCGTCAGCCAGGGCGAAGGGTCGAAGCTGTTCGCCTACGACGGCGTGAAGGCCGCCATCGCCGTGTTCGACGCCAGCCGCAAGCTGAGCCTGGCGAAGCGCATGGAAGGCGTTGGCGAGACGCCCACCCTGATGGAGCTGCACTGATGGACGCCCTCGATCCGGTCCTGGCCCGCGCCTGCGGTGCCGCCATCGCGGTGGTGCTGCTCACCGGAGCCTGGCAGAAGCTGCGCGACCTGGCGGTCTTCGAAGCCTCGGTGGATCTCTACCGCCTGCTTCCCGACAGCCTGGTGCCGCTCTTCGCCCGGGGCTTCCCAGTGCTCGAGGCGCTGGCCGGCACGGCGCTGCTGTTCGACTCGACCCGCAGCATCGGCCTGCTCCTGTCCGTCACCGTGCTCGGCGTGGCCACCGCCGGCGTGGTGTTCAACCTGCTGCGCGGCCACACCGAGATCGACTGCGGCTGTGGCGGCGCCGAAGGCCACACCACCCTGTCTTGGGCCCTGCCCGCCCGCAACGCCCTGCTGCTGCTTGTAGCCGTACTGGGTGGCCAGGACGGCAGCGGCCGCGAACTGATGTGGATCGACTACCTGTCGGTGGCTGGCGGCACCCTTGCCCTGTTCGGACTCTACGCCACGGCCAACCAGCTGATGGCCAACCACCCCCGCCTGATTCAACTGAGGAACTGATCATGAACGAAGCCCTGATGATTTCGAACGTGCTGCTGTGGGTCGCCGTCCTGGCCGCCCTTGTCGGACTGTTTGCCCTGGCCCGCCAGATCGGCGTGCTGTACGAGCGCGTCGCCCCGATGGGCGCGCTGATGATGGACACGGGCCCCAAGGTCGGCGAGCCCTCGCCGGTCTTCGAGCTGCCCAACCTGGTCGGCAACGCCCGCGTCACCATCGGCCGCCCCGGCGACAAGAGCACCCTGCTGTTCTTCCTGTCGCCCACCTGCCCGGTGTGCAAGAAGCTGCTGCCGATCCTCCGTTCGGTGAACAACACCGAGAAGGACTGGCTGCGCGTGGTGCTCACCTCCGATGGCGAGCAGCCCGAGCACCTGGCCTTCTATGAAAAGGCCGATCTGAAGGAATTCCCCTACCTTCTGTCCAGCGAACCCGGCATGGCCTACCGCGTGGCCAAGCTGCCCTACGCCGTGCTGCTGAACGAACAGGGCCGCATCGTCGCCAAGGGCCTGGTGAACTCCCGCGAACAGCTCGAGAGCCTGTTCACCGCCAAGGAACTCGGCGTGGCGTCCGTGCAGGAGTTCATCGATCACCAGCACGCGTGATCGCCCCCCAACCAAGGAGAGAAAACCATGAAATGGCTTGATGATCTATTCGAGCGAAAAACCCGCACGGTGGCGCAACAGACCTCGCGCCGCGGCGCCCTGATCCGCGTCGGCAAGCTGCTGGTGGGCACCGCCTTCGTGCTACCGGTGCTGCCCTTCGACCGCAGCGCCCAGGCCGCCGCCGGCGCCGCCCGCAAGGCCGCCAAGGCCAAGCCCGGCGAGACCGACTGCGAATACTGGCGCTACTGTGCCCAGGACGGCTATCTGTGCAACTGCTGCGGCGGCAACGCCAACACCTGCCCGCCGGGCACCGAGGCGTCCAAGGTGGCCTGGATCGGCACCTGCCGCAATCCGGACGATGGCAAGGACTACCTGATCAGCTACAACGACTGCTGTGGCAAGACCGCCTGCGGCCGCTGCCTGTGCAACACCAACGAGCGGGAACGTCCGGCCTACCGGATGGGCGTGCACAACGACATCAACTGGTGCATGTCCAACGACTCGACGATGTTCCATTGCACCCTGGCAGCGGTGGTCGGCGTCGCCGACGGTCAAGGCTGAGGAGCTGTCATGCGTGCCCTCCTCGCAAGCCTTCTATGCATCACGGCCCTGCCTGCGGGGGCAGCAGACGGTGCCGCGTTGTTCTCCACCCACTGCACGGCCTGCCACCAACCCGGCGGCGTCGGGGTGCCAGGCCTGGCCCCCCCGCTCGCCGGCACCCTCGGTGAACGCCTGAAGATCGCCGGCCGGGGCTACCTGCCCCGGGTGGTGACCCACGGCATGACCGGCCCCATCACCGTGAATGGTCAGCGCTACACCGGCGCCATGCCGCCCTTCGGCGCCCAGATGGACGACGAGGCGCTGGCCGCCGTCCTCAACTACGTGGTCACCGGCTTCAACGGCGACAGCCTGCCGGAAGGGCACCAGCCCTTCAGCGCGGCGGAGCTGGCCGAAGCCCGTGCTGAAAAGCTGGCCCCCCACGAGGTGCGCAAGCTGCGGGACGGCGTGCGCAAGGGGAGCGGATCATGAAGGCCGCCCGCCTCGCCCTGCTCACCGCCACCCTGCTGCTGCCCGCCACCGGCATGGCCGACGGCGACCGCTCGGCGCGCCTGCAGTACATCCTGCACTGCGCCGGCTGCCACCAGTCGGACGGACACGGCGCAACCCATTCCGGCGTTCCCGACATGCGTGGCCAGCTCGGCCATTTCGTGAAGATTCCGGAAGGCCGGGCCTTCCTGGTGAAGGTCCCGGGCTCATCCAACTCGGCCCTCAACAACGCCGAGCTGACCCGCCTTCTCAACTGGATGCTGCAGAGCTTCGCCCCGGCCAACCTGCCGGCGGATTTCGTCCCTTACACCGAAAGCGAGGTCACTGCCCTGCGCAGCGCCCCGCTGGATGACGTGGCCGCCGCCCGGGCGACGGTCGTGACCAGGCTGGCGGAACGGGGCATCCCGATCCAATAGCCCACCGCTTTAATCGTTCGACAGGGAGTAACCCATGAAAAAAACTGCCTCACACCTCCGGCCGCGGGCCCTGGGCCTTGCGCTTGCCCTGGCCTTCACGGCCTCCGCCCATGCTGCCGTCAGCGAGCAGGAAGCTGCACGCCTGGGCAAGGACCTCACCCCCATAGGCGCCGAGAAGGCGGGCAACAAGGACGGTTCCATCCCGGCCTGGGACGGCGGCATGACCAAGGTGCCCGCCGGCTGGAAGCCCGGCCGTCTCGACCCCTACGCGGCCGACAAGCCGCTGTTCTCGGTGGACGCCTCCAACCTTGACAAGTACCAGGACAAGATCCCGCCCGGCCAGGCGACGCTGATCAAGACCTACAAGGGCTACAAGCTCGACGTCTATCCGACCCACCGCAGCTGCCCGGCCCCCGACCTGGTGGCAGAGCGCTCCAAGAAGAACGCCACTTACGCCAAGATCGGCGAAGATGGCTGGCGCCTGGAGCAGGCTCACACCGCCGGCGTGCCCTTCCCGATCCCCAAGACCGGTGTCGAGGTCCTGTGGAACTACAAGACCCGCTACACCGGCCTGGGCCGCCGCGCCCAGATTGCTGCCCTGATGCCCGAAAAGGACGGTTCGCTCGTCGAGACCAAACAGTGGGCCTTCGAGCTGTATCCCTTCAATGATCCCAAGAACAACACCCTGAAGGACATCGAAGGGATCGACTCCAAGCTGCTTTTCGACGTGCAGAGCCCCCCCTCCCGGGCCGGCGAGGGCTACCTGATCCACGCCTACCTGGACAAGCCGCAGGACGCCTGGATCTACTTCCCGGGCCAGCGCCGCGTGCGCCGCTCGCCGACCTTTGCCTATGACAACCCGATCGCCGGCTTCGACAACCTGTACTTCGTCGACCAGATCAACATGTTCACCGGGGCACCCGACCGCTACGACTTCAAGCTGATCGGCAAGAAGGAGATGTTCGTCCCGTACAACAACTACAAGCTGATCGACAAGAAGAACAAGTTCAAGGACATGCTCGGACCCGAGTACGTGAAGCGCGACTTCATGCGCTACGAGAATCACCGGGTGTGGGTCGTGGAGGCCACGGTCAAGGGTGACAAGCGCCACAGCTTCACCAAGCGCGTGTTCTACATCGACGAGGACTCCTGGGCCCTGCTGCACGTGGACATGTATGACGCCAAGGGCAACCTGTGGCGTGTCCAGGAAGGCAGCTTGTGGGCCGCCCCGGACGTGGGCGCCTGCATGTCCTACGAGTACCAGATGTACGACCTCGTGGCCCGCCGCTACGTGACCGACAACTGGACCGCCGAAGGGGAAGTGCTCGACATCACCGCCGGCAAGGAAGGCCGCGTCAGTGCCGGCACCTTCAGCCAGGACGAGCTGCGCCGCCGCGGCGAGCGCTGATCCACCGCGCCCTCACCCAGGAGATTCCCATCATGAATACACAGGCGATTTCCCATCGCCGGGCCCGGCTCGGCCTGGCACCGGCTACCCTGGCCGTGGCCGCAGCGCTGTCGGCCTGGTCCGACCCCTCACAAGCCTTCCGTTTCGGCTCGGAGGAAGGCCTCTCCGGCAGTTTCGACTCGGTGGTGTCGTTCGGTGCGATCCGGCGCATGTCCTCCCCGGACTCCCGGATCATCGGCAACGACAGCGGCGGCAGCAACCGGGGCTCCAACACCCAGCTGCAGGCCCGCCAGGGCAGCAATGGCTACGCCAACGCAGACTTCAACTACACCAACTTCGACGACGGCACCCTGAACTACAAGAAGGGCGACATCGTTTCGATGGCACTCAAGGGTACCCACGATCTGTCCCTCAAGGCACCGGACGGCTGGAGCGCCCTCGCGCGCTTCTACTGGCTGCATGATTTCAAGGCCGACCAGACCCGCCGCACCGAGGTCACTGAATCGTCCGCCACCTCGCGGGCCAACTTGCTGGATGCCTGGGTGGCCAAGGAGATCCGCTACGGCGATCAACGCGGCAAAGTGAAGCTGGGCAACCAGGTGATCTCCTGGGGTGAGGACATCTTCATCCTTGGTGGCGTGAATCAGATCAATGCCATCGACCTGCAGAAGTTTCACGTGCCGGGCACCCAGATCAAGGAGGTGTTCATACCGGCCCCCATGGCGTCGTGGTCCGGCAGCCTGACCGAGCATCTGGGCATGGAGGCCTACTACCAGTTTGCCTGGAACAGCTTCAAGTTCGACCCGGCAGGCACCTTCTTTTCGGGCGCAGACGTTATCGGGCAGGGCAACCGGGTGGCCTACTACCCTACGTCCATCTGTAACGACTTTGCCCTGCCAACCCCCTGTGGCGACCGCTCGGGCCTGACCGACCGGCAGATGCTCCTGAATGGCACCGCCGTCCCCTACCTGGGCCAGGCCAAGCCCAAGCAGGGCGGTCAGTATGGCGTCAACTTCCGCTACAACGCCGAGTCCATCGACACCGAGTTCGCCTTCACCTACCAGCGCTATCACGACAAGCTGCCCTTCCTGGGCTTTACCGGCAGCAACACAGGTGCCGTGACCGGCTACTTCCTGGCCTACGGAGAAGACCGCGACCTGTTTGCGATCTCGGGCAACACCAAGGTCGGTGATGTGGCGGTGGGGATGGAGTTGTCGTTCCGGCCCAGGGACAGCGTGGGGGTGGATCCGACAGTGCCCTTCGGTTCCATCTTTGGCGGTAGCTACAACAAGAACAGCGTGTATGACGTAGGCCGCCACCCGGGCTTCGTGGAGTACAAGAAGTGGCAGTATCACGCCACTGCCTTCTACACCTTCTCCCGCAATGACCCCCTCGGCGGACTCGCCACTGCACTGGGAGCCACCGACGGCTTCATCCTCGCCGAAGCCGCCGTGGCCCACTACCCTGACCTCGACCGCAGCGGCAACATTCCCTATTTCCTGCCCAACTATGGCATTCCCAATCGCACCTCCTGGGGCTATGTGGCGGAAATCGGCATCAACTACCCTAACGTCGCCGGCAGTGGCATCACCCTCACACCGCAGATCGACTTTGCCCACGACGTGAAGGGCACCGCGCCCAATGCCCTGCCCTTCGTGGAAGGTCGCAAGGCGGTGACCCTGTCCGTCTTCGCCAACTACCGGGACCGCTGGAAAGGCGCCCTCCAGTACGCCAACTTCTCCGGTGGTGGCGACAACAACCTGATGCGCGACCGGGACTTCCTGGCCGCCAGCGTCTCCTACTCGTTCTGACCCGCAGACTCCGGGGGCCTCGCGCCCCCGGCCAGACAGGAACCCCAACATGATCGAGAAACTGGTCATTGGTCTGCAGCGCTTCTTCTTCGGAAATCGACTGCTGACGCTGGGCGTGCTGCTGGCTTTCACCGCCCTCATGGGGGTGTTTGCCGCACAGCTCAAGATGTCAGCCGGCTTCGACAAGCAGCTGCCGCAGGACCACGAATACATCCAGACCTTCAACCAGTACCGGGACGTCCTCTTCGGCGCCAACCGCATCATCGTGGTGGTGGAAGCGAAGAAGGGCGACATCTGGAACGAGAAGGCCCTCACCAAACTCTACGACGTCACCCAGGCCCTGTTCTTCATGCCCGGCGTCGACCGGCGCACCGTCACCTCCCTGTGGACGCCCAATACCCGGGCCGTGCAGATCACCGAAGAGGGGATGAAGGCCGAGGACGTGATCGGCGGCGACGTGACGGTCAAGTCCCTGACCCCCGACAACATCGCCGGCATCCGCGAACGGGCCGTGATCGGCGGCTTCATTGGCAGCCTGGTGGCCAATGACGGCTCGGGCGCCATGGTGGTGGCCGAGCTGGCCGACCCGGACCCGGCCACTGGCAAGCGCCTGGACTATTTCGAGTTCAGCAAGCGCCTCGAGGATGAAGTCCGCAGCAAGTTCGCCGATGCCGACACCAACGTCCGCATCATCGGCTTTGCCAAGCAGATGGGTGACATCTCCGAGGGCGCCACCAGTGTCGTCGAGTTCTTCGCCCTGGCCTTCCTGCTCACCGCCGCGGCGGTGTACTGGTACACCCGCTCCTGGGTGCTCACCTTCCTGCCCCTGGCCTCCTCGCTGGTCTCGGTGGTGTGGCAGTTCGGCACCATCACCCTGCTCGGCTTCGGGCTGGATCCGCTGGCCGTGCTGGTGCCCTTCCTGGTCTTCGCCATCGGCGTGTCCCACGGCATCCAGCAGGTGAATTACATCGCCAAGGAGGTCATCAACGGCGCCGACGGCTTCACCGCCGCCACGCGCATCTTCACCGGCCTGCTGGTGCCCGGTACGCTGGCCCTGATCACCGCCTTCGTGGGCTTCGCCACCCTGGTGCTGGTGCCGATCCCGATGATCCGCGAGCTGGCCATCACCGCCTCGGTGGGGGTCGCCTACAAGATCGTCACCAACCTCATCATGCTGCCGGTGCTGGCCAGCTTCTTCAGCTTCGACAAGAACTTCGTGGCCCGCGCCAGCAAGGTGGAAGAGATGCGCAACCGCCTGATGGCCGGCCTCGGCGTGCATATCGCCAACCCCCGCAATGCCTTCATCGGCACCGCGGTGTGCCTGGTGCTGCTGGTCGTGTCGGTGTGGCAGAGCCAGGGCCGCCATGTGGGCCACGTGCTGCCAGGCGCCCCCGAGCTGCACAACGACTCCCGCTACAACCAGGACGTGGAAGCCGTGGTGAGCCGCTTCGGGCTGGGCCTCGACATGCTCACGGTGGTCGTCGAGACGCCCAAGGACGGCTGCTACAAGCACGAGATCATGGCCTACGCCGACCGCCTGACCTGGTATCTGACCAACGTCCCCGGCGTGTTGTCCACCCAGTCCCTGCCGACCCTGACCAAGCTGGCCGCCTCCGGCGTCAATGAAGGCAATCCCAAGTGGGCCTCCCTGCCCCAGGAGGAGCTGACCCTCGGCGAAGCGGTACGCCAGGTGCCGGAAGGCCTGCGTCTCTACAACGCGGACTGCACCCTGCTGCCGGTGAACCTCTACCTCACCGACCACAAGGCCAGCACCATCAAGGAGGTCGTGGCTGCGGTGAAGACCTACCGGGACGCCAACCCCTTCCCGGGTGTCACAGTCCGGCTGGCCAGCGGCAACGCCGGTGTGCAGGCCGCCACCAACGAGGTGGTGGAACATTCCGAGCTGCCGATGATGCTCTACGTCTATGCCACCATCCTGATCCTGGTCTTCCTGGTGTATCGCGACTGGCGCGCCATGATCGCCTGCTGCGTGCCGCTCACCCTGGCCACCTTCCTGGGCTACTGGTTCATGAAGTCCCTGAACATCGGCCTCACCGTGGCAACCCTGCCGGTGATGGTGCTGGCGGTGGGCATCGGTGTGGATTACGCCTTCTACATCTACAACCGCCTGCAGATGCACCTGTCCCACGGCGAGGACATCGTCACCGCCTTCAAGCAGGCCCTTCGCGAGGTGGGTGTAGCCACCGTGTTCACCGCCGTGACCCTGTCCATCGGTGTGGCCACCTGGTCCTTCTCGGCCCTCAAGTTCCAGGCCGACATGGGCATGCTGCTGACCTTCATGTTCATGGTGAACATGATCATGGCCATCACCCTACTGCCCGCCCTGGCCGTGATGATCGACGTGCTGATCCCTCGGCGCGGACCGGTCAAGGCCCCCCTGATGATGCATTGATGGAGACGCACGCATGAAACTGAAACTCACTGCGAGCCTCACGCTGCTGGCCAGCCTGGCTGCGAGCATCGTGCTGGCCACCTCTCCGGCCCCCACTTCCCCGGCAGGCGAGGTACCCGCCATGAAGGCCCGGCTCGCCAGCCACGCCAGCCTGGTGTCGGTCACCGCCGCAGGCGACGCCTACGTGGCCGTCGGCGACTACGGCACCATCATCCGCTCCACTGATGGCGGCAAGGCCTGGCAACAGGCTGCCGCGGTGCCCGTCAGCGGGCTGCTGACCTCCGTCAGCTTCGCCGATGCCAAGAACGGCTGGGCCGTCGGGCATGGCGGGATCATCCTTGTCACCCGAGATGGCGGCGATACATGGGCGATCCAGCACACTGCCGACGGCAAGCCGGTACTGCTGAGCGTGTTCTTCACCGACGCCGACCACGGCTACGTGGTGGGCGCCTACGGTACCGCCCTGCAAACCGCCGACGGCGGCAAGTCCTGGGAACCCATGCAGGTCGGTGAGGGCCGGGATGCCGACCTGCACCTCAACCATGTGTTTTCCGGCCCTGAAGGCACGCTCTTCGCCGCAGGTGAAAGCGGCAGCGCCTTCCGCTCGAAGGACGGCGGCCAACACTGGGAGCGCCTGAACACCGGCGTCACCGGCTCCCTGTGGAGCGGGCTGCAACGCAAGGGCGGCCAGCTCCTGCTCCTCGGCATGAGCGGCAAGGTGCTGGAAAGCACCGATCTGGGCGACCACTGGAAGGTGCTCGAGACCGGCACCAACCAGGCCCTGACCGGTGGCGTCGAGAAGGCTGACGGCCACCTCGTGCTGGTCGGTACCGGAGGCGCCACCATCACGGACAAGGACGGCCAGCTCGTCACCGGCATCCGCGATGACAGACAGAACCTGGCTGCCGTTGCGGCCAGCGGCGGCAACCTGATCCTCCTGGGTCAGAACGGCCTGATCCAGGACCCTCAAACTCACTGAGCAGAAGGAAAAAAGCATGCTGGAAAGACTGATTGGCCTGCTGCGGGGCGACGTGCAGGCAGAAGCCACCGAGCAGGGCCCCTTCGAGCGCCGCCTGATTGCCGTGGCCGCCCTGTTGCTGGAGACCATGTATGTGGACCGCTCGGCCTCCGAGGTCGAGCAGCAGGCCGTCAAACGACTGCTGATGGCCCGCTTCCAGCTCCCGCCCGAACGCGTCGAACAACTGCTCGGCATCGCCGAGGTGCGCTACGCCGAGGCCCTCGACGACTGGGAGTTCGCCGAGGCCGTGCGGGTGGGCTTTGATCTGGCCGACCGCCAGGAAATCCTCGCCATGCTCTGGGAAGTCGCCTATGTGGACGGCCTCGAGAAGCTCGAGGGCCACCTCATGCAGCGCCTCGCAACCCACCTGGAACTCAACGAAGACGCCGTGGCACTGGCCCGGGCCACGGCAAGCACCCGCGCCGGAGTCCTGCGCGGCACCCCTGGCGAATGCTGATTACCCATTACTACAACCACAAGACCGATAGAAGGAGACAACACGCATGAAGACATTCCACGGCATCCCCCTCAGTGAAGGCACCGCAGCCTTTCTTGCCCGTCCCCAGCGCATGCTGATCGGAGGCCAGCGGGTCGAGGCGCTGAGCGGCGCCATTCTTCCCGTCGTCGACCCGGCCAGCGGCGAAGCCTTCTGCCAGGTCCCCGCCGGGGACGCAGCAGACATCGACAGGGCGGTGGCCGCCGCACGGCATGCCTTCGAGGCTGGTGACTGGTCCCGCATGCGTCCGATCGACCGGGAGCGCCTGCTGCTCCGCCTCGCCGACCTGATCGAAGCCAACGCCCAGGAACTGGCAGAACTTGAAGCTATCGACAACGGCAAGCCCGTCACCATGGCGCGCCATGTGGACGTGGCCCTGTCCATCGACTTCCTGCGCTACATGGCCGGCTGGGCCACCAAGATCGAAGGCTCGACGATGGATCTCTCCGTTCCGCTGGTGCGCGACCGGGAATTCTTCGGCTTCACCAGGCGGGAACCGGTGGGTGTCGTCGGTGCCATCATCCCCTGGAACTTCCCGCTGCTGATGGCAGCCTGGAAGGTCGGTCCGGCCCTGGCCGCCGGGTGCACCATGATCCTCAAGCCCGCCGAGGAGACTCCCCTGTCTGCCCTGCGCTTCGGCGAACTTGTGCAGGAAGCCGGCTACCCGGATGGCGTACTTAACGTCGTCACCGGCCACGGTCACACCGCAGGCGCAGCCCTGGCCGCCCACAAGGGCATCGAGAAGGTCGCCTTCACCGGCTCCACCGAAGTCGGCAAGCTGGTCGGCAAGGCCGCCCTCGACAACATGACCCGCTTCTCCCTCGAACTGGGCGGCAAAAGCCCGGTAATCGTGCTGGATGACGCCGATCCTGCCCAGGCTGCAGCCGGCGCGGCTCAGGCCATCTTCTTCAACCAGGGGCAGGTGTGCACCGCCGGCTCGCGTCTGTACATTCACCGCAGCCGCTTCGATGAAGTCGTCGAAGGCCTTTCCGGAATCGCCAACAGCATGAAGATCGGTGCCGGCATCGATCCCGGCACCCAGATCGGTCCCCTGGTTTCCGCCGCCCAGCATCAGCGAGTCCTCGGCTACATCAAGAGCGGTTTCGACGAAGGCGCTCGCGCCGTCGCTGGCGGCAGCGCCGGCAACGGACCAGGCTACTTCGTCAAACCGACGGTACTCGTCGATACCCACGAAGACATGCGCGTCGTCCGCGAGGAGATCTTCGGACCGGTCGTCGTAGCCATGCCCTACGAGGACCTGGACGAAGTCGCCCGCCGCGCAAACGACACCCCTTACGGCCTTGCCGCCAGCATCTGGTCCAACGATCTGTCCCGCGTGCACCGCCTCATTCCCAAGATCAAGGCCGGCACGGTCTGGGTCAATTGCCACAACATCCTCGACAATTCGATGCCCTTCGGCGGCTACAAGCAGTCCGGCATTGGCCGTGAAATGGGTCGGGCAGTGCTTGATCTCTATACGGAATCCAAGTCGGTCGTCATGATGCTCTGACCATATCCCTGCGCAACACGAACAAAGGCCCGACCGGGATTCATGTCCCGGCCGGGCCTTTTCATTTTCATGGAGCCCGCGCAACGGGAGATTCGTTCATCTCCAGCCCGACAAGCCTGTATTCCAGCCAGTCCAGTAATGAAAACAGGGACTTGCAGGCACACGTTTTACCCGTATCCACTCTGCTCTCCAGGCCAGGACCATTCGTCTTGATGCAGAGCTCCGCAGCAAGGCCGCAATCAAGTGAGGAAGGTCCTTGCCACGCGTTTCAGAAAGGCCTCGCCCGAAAGGGCGGGGCCTTTTTGCACTGGCGATCAGAATGTAGTGCTGTTCGAACCGCAGGCATACAAAGCGGCTTTGTAGACGCAATAAACCCCCTGAACGCATTTGTTCAGGGGGTTTTTGTTGGTGAGTCTGACGATGACCTACTTTCACGCACGCGTGTGCACTATCATTGGCGCGGTCCCGTTTCACTGTCCTGTTCGGGATGGGAAGGAGTGGTTCCAAGACGCTATGGTCGTCAGACTGTAACTTGTCCGGTGCTGGCTGTGGCCTGCACCGCAAACTGGAAGAAGTGTTTTGTGTGTTCTTTGGGGTGTGTGACTGTATTTTCTTGCGAGCGTTTCTATTGATGCAAGGTTATA
>NZ_JABBGA010000028.1 GCF_012927165.1 Zoogloea dura | reverse complement strand
GCCGGCTTCGTCCAGTGGTACAACGTCGATCATCGTCACAGCGGTATCCGCTACGTCAGTCCGGCCCAGCGCCATGCCGGTGAGGATCAGGCGATTCTGGCTGCCAGGCATGCTCTTTACACCGAGGCTCGCGAACTCAACCCGGCGCGTTGGTCCGGCAATACGCGCAACTGGTCGCCCATTGGCGCAGTCACGCTCAACCCGGAACGTGAGTCCGTCATAAAGACGCATTTGCCTGACGTGAATACTCAACAGTTGGCTGCATGACCGAGGCGACAACTACCTTGACGCGCGCCGCAAGACAGGGCAACCTCTTCTAACGATCGCCAGAGATCTTCGGAACAGGATTGAGTTAATAAAATTCGAATCCAATCCAGAAGAAAAAATAGAAGAACTACTCAACTTAGGCGAACAGGCGCTTGATATTTCACTGAAAATAAAAAATGAAATATCCGAAAAGTCAGAAGGGAGCTTTCATATTGCACAAATGCTCGCGCACAGGGCATGCATTCTGGACAGTTTCTCGATTCAGCAGGCGCAAACTACAGAGATAAAAACCAGCTTCGAAACTGTAAAGGGAGCGATTATTGACGAGTTATCGCTGAGCTTTTACGACCTCGCAAAACTATTTTGCACTGGACAGCGCGTAAAGAAAGGCAGTCGAGCGCCGTACCTTCACGTACTAAACTGGCTGTCGCAAGAGCAGGATTGGGCAATAAATATTCGAGATGCGCTTTCACGCAACCCGAATCACAAGCAAAGTGTCGGGCAAATTATTGACCGCGGACATTTACGGGGCCACCTGAACGCAAACCCAGATCTCGAAGAGATCGTGTATTACGACGACGTATCGACAATTCTCTCCATTGAAGACCCAAAATTTTACTACTATATCAAAAATATCTCATGGAGCAATTTTGCAAGAAACATTGGATTCCCAAGCATTGAGTTCAAGTTCAAATATGACTTTGCGCTATCTTTTGCGGGCACTCAACGCGAGTTGGCCGAAGAACTATTTAAGCAACTCTCCGCCAACGAAATTACTGTATTCTACGATTTAAATGAACAGCACAGGATAATCGCAGAGAGCGTTGAGTCATACCTTTCCCCCATATATGGGAGCGAATCAAGATTTGTCGTTGCACTGCTCAGCCCTGATTATCCGCAACGGATTTGGTGCAAATTTGAGTCCGAACAATTCAAGGGGCGATTCGGAAACAACTCGGTCATTCCCATTTGGTATCCAGAGTGCTTCCCTGGGTTTTTTGATACTACATCTGGCGTCGGTGGTATGAGCGTTGATCATTCTTTGCCAATCCCTGAGCAGGCGAGGAAAATTTCCGAAACCTTGGCAAGCAAAATTGCCGAAACAAGATTTCAAGATGAACTAAAAACTCCTGCAGGTAGTGCACCAAGCTAACTGGACGGTTCAACGCGGACGCCAACGCTGGCCATGGCTTCGCCTTTTTTATGGCCAGTGTTGGTGCCCTGCGCGCTTCGCTCTCCGGCGCCGGCTAACCTTGGCGTTGAATGACAGCTTCCCTAAAAGCTCAACGGCGGCAACGGGTCGGAACTTGCCTGTCCGATGGGCTGTAGTCGGCCAGAAGCGGCCAGTCGCCATCCGATCCGAATAGCGGCCATCCGGGCGAAGCGCTGTGTTGTCGGCCTACGTTCTACATAGATCCGATCATCCTGGAGGATACGCATGGAGTTAGTAACGACGATCGACGAAATTACTGACAACTTGGTTCGCTTCGATCGGTATAGAACCAGTACCAGCTCGCAACATCGCAGCTTTTTCGCTGATCGACTACGACTTGGAAAGATTTTTGTGCACGGAATCATTGACGGGAGACATGTCTTCTGCCCAAGCCGTTTCGTCGGCTATGTAAATTGCACAGCGCAGAAGCATGTTGCATTTCCCCGAAAGAACGGTTCCATTACAACGCCGCGAATCAATCGACTTCTTGGCGAGCACTCAGCAGATGGAGCCGCTGAAGCAAAGTACCTTGAATTGTGCCGCCAGCTAAACATCCAACCTTCCGAGAAAGGCCGCACCTACTGGACTATTGGTGTCTCTGCAACGGTACCGAAAGAGATATTGGGGGGTGGGGAGTCCGGTTTCCCAGACGAGACAGAAGAGCATCTTGAAGGGGCAACCAAACAGGTAGTCGTGAACGCCTACGAACGTAATCCCAAAGCCCGCGCGGCATGCATCAAACACTACGGCGCCACATGCTCAGTCTGTCAGTTCGATTTTCGAGCCCGCTACGGTCCCATTGGCAAAGGATTCATCCATGTACATCACCTCAAACCGATAGCGAAGCAATCCGGCGAACATGCAGTCGATCCTATTGCTGATCTCAGGCCAGTTTGCCCTAACTGTCACGCGATGCTGCATATTAGCGATCCACCACTTACGATTGAGGAGCTGATCGAAATTGTGAATACCCAGCCGTGATGCCCAACCCTTCGGTCAGCCGGCCCACCCACAAGCTGCGCTTGCGAGTTACCTCCTCGCTTCGGGCTCCGTTGACCGGTTATATCCAGGATTAAGCCTCACACAATATCCATTATTGGAGTCCAGCAGCCAAGTAGGTCGGGTTAGCGCAGCGCAACCCGATATTCCCTAATTACAATCAACAAGCCATAAACCTCGGTGGTGTCATTGCCACTTTTACACGAATCATTGCCGATGTGTTTGAGCACTAGCGAGACCCATCATGTGATGTCTGGTTGCGCTATGCAAGCCAGACTTACCCCGATTCGTACCGATTAATTTGCTGGTTTTGAGCTAAAACAAATTAGATAGCCTAACCCATGTCTCCTCGAGGTCATAATCATCCGCCGTATTGCATGTGCGAATTCTGTCAGCCAAGCAAACTCTCCAAAGAGAGTCATGTTACCGCAGATCTCTTTTCGACGGAAAATACCCGCCACAGCTACACGGCTCCTATGGTCTGCTCTGCATGCGGAAACTCTGTGTTCCTCTACCAATCTAAACATGGGGGAAGAGCTATCTTTGACGAATTGGGTCCGCCATGGCCCAAGCACTCTTGCTCTGACGGAGCCAGAGCCGTGCGGCTGACAGCATCGGTAGCTGCGGATCAGTCTTTACCAACCAGACGTTACTCTTGGCAAAAGGCGGGCTGGCTGCCTATTACTGAGCTGGTCGTCGATTCTGTCGGCTCAAATCATGTTCGGTTGCAAGGTATGCACAACTCTCAGTTGCTCACGCTCTACATTCCACTCACCACAGTCGATGCTTGTACTGATCCAATAACTCAGATAGCCGACTCACCAATACACGCGAGACAGATGATCGACGGAATTTATGAACTGGCGTTTCTGACCGAAGACTTTAAACATGTGCTAACTAAAGCCTTCACTCAACCTCCTGATGCTCCGTGACATATTCATTGTCTGCCTACCCTTTGCGCTCAAGCTGACCCGCTACGGGAGGCATAGATCCCGCGTTGAACGGCTGCTTTCCTCAAGAGCTCAACGGTGACATTGGGTCGGCAGCGGACGTCCAAGCTTGCACACGTAAAGACTCGGCTCCCACCGACAATGCACCCATCACACCCGCAATAGCCACATGAGCCCTACGTGGCGGCGTCACTCTGCTCTCAGATCTCCTGCCACCGACACCCCCTCCACCCCCGGCAAATACTCCCTCATCACCTGCACAAACGCCCTCAAGCGCGCCGGGTGCAGCCGCGCCGGGGGATACACCAGCGATATCGGCAGCGATGGCGCTGTCCATTCCGGTGCCAATTGCACCAGCCGTCCTTCTTTCAGTGCTTCCGCAACCGACCATGTGGATGCGATGCAAACGCCGAGCCCGGAGAGGGCGGCGTTGCAGAGGGCGCGGAGGTGGTCGGTGGACAGGCGGGGGCGGATGTTGATGTGTCGGGTCTCTTTGCTTTGGGCGTGGTGGAGGACGACTTCGTCGCGGTAGAAGGTGTTGAGCGCGAGCCAGGGCAGGGTGGCGAGGGCGGCGGGATCTGCGGGGGCGGGGCCGCTGCCCCAGATGCCGGGGGCGGCGACGACGATGCGGGGGAGCATGGCGAGGCGGATGGCGACCAGGTTGGGGGTGTCGACGCTGCCTATTCTGATTGCGCAGTCGATGCCTTCGGCGATGAAGTCGGGCATGCGGTCGTGGAGCAGCCATTCGACGGAGACGTGGGGGTGTTGCTGGAGGAACTGGACCAGCGGGGGGATGAGTTGTTGCTGGCCGAACACCGAGGGCACGAGGACGCGCAGCTTGCCGCGGGGTTCGTCCTGCACGCCGCGCAGATCGGCCTCGATGGCCTGCCAGCGTTCCAGCAGCTCCTTGGCATGGCCGTAGCAGCGCTCGCCATCTTCGGTGAGTTTCATCACGTGGGTGGAGCGTTGCAGCAGGTGCAGGCCCATGAGCCGCTCAAGCTGCTGCAGGCGCCGGCTGATGGTGGGCTGGGTGGTGGCTTGCTGTTGTGCGGCGGCCGAAAGGCTGCCCGCTTCGACGATACGGACGAAGGTTTCGAGCAGATCGAGTCTGTCGGTGCCGTTTGAAGGTTTTTGCATGCGTTGAGCGTATAGCAGTTGTGCGTGAGGGGCTACTACAACGTGTTTCATGTATCCGGAGAATGAAGGCCTGGGTAATTTGATTCTTTTGGAGGCCTTTCATGTCATCCCCAAGCCTGACGCACCCTGCAACACACGCTCCGGCAGGCCCTATGCCCGCTTCTTTGGTCCTGTTGCTGGCGACGGGAGCCGGTCTGTCGGTGGCGTCGATCTATTACAGCCAGCCTTTGCTGGGCAATCTCGCCGGGAGCCTGCGGGTGAGCACGGCACAAGTGGGGCTGATCCCGACTTTGACGCAGCTGGGCTACGCGCTGGGCATTTTGTTCCTGGCGCCGCTGGGGGACAGGCATGATCGACGCAGGCTCATCGCCATCAAGGCGGTGGTGTTGAGCCTGGCCCTGCTGGCCTGCGGGCTGGCGCCCGGTATCGGCACGCTGATGCTGGCCAGCCTGTTTGTGGGCATCGCGGCGACCCTGGCGCAGGACATTGTGCCGGCCGCGGCCACGCTGGCGCCGGATGCGCAACGCGGGCGCATCATCGGTACGGTGATGACGGGTTTGCTGCTGGGGATTTTGTTGTCCCGCGTGGTGAGTGGTTGGGTGGCCGAGCAGTTTGACTGGCGTGCGGTCTTCGTTATGGCTGCGGTGGCGGTGGCGGCGATAGGGCTGGCGGTGTGGCGCGGCCTGCCCGGCTTCGCACCGACCACCACGCTGGGCTATGCGGCGCTGCTGAAGTCGATGGCGGGTTTGTGGCGGCGCTATCCGGCGTTGCGCCGGGCGGCTTGGGCGCAGGCTTTGCTGTCGGTGGCCTTCAGCGCGTTCTGGTCCACCCTGGCGGTGATGTTGTTCCAGCGTTACCAGATGGGTAGCGCTGCGGCCGGAGCCTTTGGCCTGGCCGGCGCAGCCGGTGCGCTTGCCGCGCCGCTGGCTGGCCGCCTGAGCGATCGCCATGGCCCGGCCTGGGTGACGCGTGCAGGCGCTGCCTTGACGGCATTGAGCTTTGCCGCGATGGCCCTTGATGCCCAGCTGCCGGAGGCCTTCCGGCTGGGTTTGCTGATCGTTGCCACGGTGGGTTTTGACTTTGGCGTGCAGGCGACGCTGGTGGCTCACCAATCCTTGATCTACAGCCTGGAGCCTGCGGCCCGCAGCCGGCTCAATGCGATTCTGCTCACCGCCATGTTCATCGGCATGGCCAGCGGCTCGGCCCTCGGCAGCCTGGCCTTTGCGCAGGGCGGTTGGCTGGCGGTGGTGGGCTTCTGCACGCTGATGGCGGGGGCGGCGTTCGGGGTGAGGTGTCGATCGGCATAACCTATATTCCCAGTGGGTCGTCATCATCGCTGGAGGGAGCGCCATGCAAGACAATGCACCGCAGATCGCGTTTGCGCCGTGTTCATGTGGGCTGGGGCCGGAGGGCCTGCACCGGCGCCGCTTTTTGGCCGGAGCGGCAGGCCTGGGAGTGGCCGGGATGTTGCCGGCGTGTACGTCGGCACCGCTTGCGGCCGGGCCGGCGGGGGATGGGCTGATCGATGTGCATCATCATCACATCCCGCCGTTTTACCTGGAGGCGTACCGGGACCGGATTGCGGGGGCGAGGGGGGGCGCGATAAGCCCGGCCTGGCTCAGTTGGTCGCCGGAGAAGGCGATCGCGGCGATGGATGCGAGCAATGTGGCAACGGCGGTGCTGTCATTGACGACGCCCGGGGTGTGGTTTGGCGACCGCGTCGCTGCGGCCCGCACGGCGCGTCAGGTAAATGAGTATGCGGCCGACCTGGGGCGCAGGTTCAAGGGGCGTTTTGGCTTGTTTGCGGCCTTGCCGCTGCCGGATCAGGAGGCGAGCCTGCGGGAGATCGAGTATTCGCTGGATGTGTTGAAGGCGGATGGCATCGGTTTGATGACCAGCTACGGGGACAAGTGGTTGGGCAACCCGGATTACGATGCGGTGTTCGCCGAATTGAACCGGCGCGGCGCGGTGGTCTTTGTGCACCCGACGGCACCGCTGTGCTGCCGGAATTTGATGCCGGATGTGGTGCCGGTGGTGGCGGAGATTCCGCAGGATACGGCCCGGGCGATCACCAATATGCTGTTCACGGGCACTTTTGTCCGTTATCGCAGGATCCGCTTCATCTTTACCCATGCGGGCGGCAATACGCCGATGATCATCGGGCGCATGAGGCAATATGGGCCGGCCAATCTTGCGGCGCTGGCGCCCCTGGGCATCGAGGGGGAGCTGCGGCGGCATCATTTTGATCTGGCGGGTACGGCCAACAGGCCGGCGGTGGCGGCGATCACGAGTATCGTGCCGGTGTCGCAGATCCTGATGGGAAGCGACAATCCCTTCGTGCCGTTGGCCGAGACGGCGCAAGACCTCACCACGCTGGGCTTGAGCCCGGCAGACCTGCGGGCCATCCGGCGCGACAATGCGCTGGCGCTGTTGCCCGGGCTGGCGGCGAGATAGGGGCTTGTGCGGGGCTGGCGCGGGGCCTGCGCTGCGGTGATGGGGCGCCGGGCCCTGGTCTGGCTGTTCCTCCGCCATGATTGAGCAATTCCGGTCAGGATCCGGCCGGCTGTATCCGCCATGATGCGCCCCGGAACTCAGGAGACATGATGGCAGATACCCGGGCACAGGCTTATGCGGCACGATTCGACAAGGTGCTGGACCATATCGAGGCGAACCTTGGCGAGGTGCTCAGCGTGGAGCGGCTGAGCCAGGTGGCCAATTTCTCCCGGTTCCATTTTCATCGGCAGTTTGCCGATTACATCGGCGTCAGCGTGGCGCGTTACATCCTGTTGTTGCGTTTGCGGCGGGCGAGTCATCAGCTCGTCTTCAGTCGGGACGTCAAGGTGATCGATATTGCGCTGGAGGCCGGTTTTGAGAATCCGGAATCGTTTTCGCGGGCCTTCCGCAATACCTTTGGTTGTACTCCGTCGGCGTTCCGGCGGAGTCCGGACTGGGAGGACTGGCATACGCGTTACCGTTTCCGCTTACCGGAAAGGAAACTGAAAGTGCAGGTCGAGATTGTCGATTTTGAATCCACCCTGGTGGCGGTGCTGGAGCACCGTGGCCCGGTGGAGGGCGTGAATGGGTCGGTGGCGGAGTTCATCGAGTGGCGCAAGGCGAGCGGGCTGTCGCCCAAGGGTAGCGTGCGGACCTTTGGCATTGCCTACGACAACCCCGATACCACCGAGCCGGCCTCGTTCCGCTTTGATATCTGCGGCGAGGTGGCGACGGAGGTGCCGGCCAACCCGCAGGGCGTGGTGACGAAGCGCCTGGCCGGTGGGCGTTGCGCGCGGGTGCGCCACCTGGGTTCGCATCAGCGCATCGGGGAGAGCATCTACCCCTTGTACCGGGACTGGCTGCCGCAGAGCGGTGAGGAGCTGCGGGATTTTCCGCTGTTCTTCCACTATGTGAACCTGTTGCCGGATACGCCGGAGGGTGAGCTGGTGACGGATGTCTATTTGCCCTTGAGGTAGATCGCGTGGGGGGCTTTGCCCGGCCTTTGTGGGCGACTGAAGTCGTCCATAAAGGCCGCCCCTCCTGCAAGTCGCCTCGGTGCATCGCGGGGCAAAAAAAACGGCGGCCAATCGGCCGCCGAAACAACGCTGCAACAGGGTTCGGTACGTTTTTTACTTCTTGCGGGCGGGGGGCACGTCGGTGCAGGAGCCGTGGGCGACTTCTGCTGCCATGCCGACCGTCTCGCCGAGGGTGGGGTGGGGGTGGATGGTCTTGCCGATATCCACTGCGTCGGCGCCCATCTCGATGGCCAGGCACACTTCGCCGATCATGTCGCCGGCGGAGGGGCCGACGATGGTGCCGCCGATGACCCGGTGGGTCTCTGCGTCGAAGATCAGCTTGGTGAAGCCGTAGTCGGCGCCGTTGGCGATGGCGCGGCCGCTGGCTGCCCACGGGAACTTGGCGGTTTCCACCTTCTTGCCTTCGGCCTTGGCCTGGGCTTCGGTGTAGCCGACCCATGCCACTTCCGGATGGGTGTAGGCGACGCCGGGGATCACGGTGGCATCAAACGCGGCCTTGTGACCTGCCGCGACTTCGGCCGCCACGTGGGCTTCATGCACCGCCTTGTGGGCGAGCATGGGCTGGCCGACCACGTCGCCGATGGCGAAGATGTGGGGCACGTTGGTGCGCATCTGGGCATCCACGGGGATGAAGCCGCGGTCGCCGACGATGACGCCGGCCTTCTCGGCGCCGATCTTCTTGCCGTTGGGCGCGCGGCCCGCAGACTGCAGGATCATGTCGTACTTGACCGGCTCCGGCGAGACGCCTTCACCTTCGAAGGTGACGTAGAGGCCGTCTTCCTTGGCCTCGACGCCGACCGTCTTGGTCTTGAGCATGATCTTGTCGAAGCGGCTGGCGTTCTGCTTTTCCCAGACCTTGACGGCGTCGCGGTCGGGGCCTTGCATCAGGCCGTCCATCATTTCCACCACGTCGACGCGGGCGCCGAGGGTGGAATAGACGGTGGCCATTTCCAGGCCGATGATGCCGCCGCCGATGACGAGCATCTTGGCCGGCACGAAGCGCAGCTCGAGCGCGCCGGTGGAGTCGACGATGCGCGGATCACGCGGGATGAAGGGCAGGTGCACCGCGGCACTGCCTGCGGCAATGATGCACTGCTTGAACTTCACCACCTTCTTGACGCCGGTCTTGTCCTGGGCGGAGCCGGTGGTTTCTTCGACTTCGATGTGGTTCGGGTCGAGGAAGCTGCCGTAGCCGCGGATGACGTCCACCTTGCGGCCCTTGGCCATGCCGGAGAGGCCGCCGGTGAGCTTGCCGACAACCTTGTCCTTGTGGGCGCGCAGGGCGTCCACGTCGACGCTGGGCTTGGCGAAACTGACACCGGCCACGGAGACGTGTTCGGCCTCTTCAACCACCGCAGCCACGTGCAGCAGGGCCTTGGACGGGATGCAGCCCACGTTGAGGCACACGCCGCCAAGGGTGGCGTAGCGCTCGATGATGGCGGTCTTGAGACCGAGATCGGCTGCGCGGAAGGCTGCGGAGTAACCGCCGGGGCCGGCACCGAGGACGACCATGTCGTACTCGACATCGGCCGCACCGCCATGGCTGGCGGCAGCCGGCGCGGCCACCGCAGCTGCTGCGGGTGCGGCTGCAGCGGCGGGTGCTGCGGCCGCTGCGGGAGCGGGGCTGGCGCCCGCGCCGTCCGCTTCGACGACGATCAGCACCTTGCCTTCGCCGACGCGGTCACCCAGGGCGACCCTGACTTCCTTGATCACGCCGGCGGCCGAGGACGGCACGTCCATGGTGGCCTTGTCGGATTCGAGGGTGGCGATGGCGTCGTCCACCTTGATGGTGTCGCCGACCTTCACGAACAGCTCGATGACGGGCACGTCGGAAAAATCGCCGATGTCCGGAACCTTGACTTCTACGAGGCTCATGGCGATCTCCTTAGAGCATGACCCGACGGAAGTCGGCCAGCAGTTGGGCGAGGTACACGTTGAAGCGGGTCGCCAGGGCGCCGTCGATGACGCGGTGGTCGGCGGTCAGCGACATGGGCAGGGTGAGGCGCGGCACAAACTGCTTGCCGTCCCACACCGGCTTCATCACCGACTTGTTGACACCCAGGATGGCCACTTCCGGTGCATTGACGATGGGCGCGAAGTAGGTGCCGCCGATGCCGCCAAGGCTGGAGATGGTGAAGCAGGCGCCGGACATGTCGGCCGGCTTGAGCTTGCCGTCACGGGCCAGCTTGGCCAGGTTGCCGGATTCTGCGGCGATCTCGAACACGCTCTTCTTGTCGGCATCCTTGATGACCGGGACGACCAGGCCATTGGGGGTGTCGGCCGCGAAGGCGATGTTGAAGTACTTCTTGTAGACCAGGTTGTCACCGTCGAGCGAGGTGTTGAACTCGGGGAATTCCTGCAGGGCGCGCACCGAGGCCTTGATGATGAAGGCGAGCATGGTGAGCTTCTTGCCGGACTTCTCGAACTCCTTGTTCATCTGGACGCGGAAGGCTTCCAGATCGGTGATGTCGGCGTCTTCGTGGTAGGTGACCGCCGGGATCATCGCCCAGTTGCGGGCGAGGTTCTGGCCGGAGATCTTCTTGATGCGGGACAGCGGCTTGACTTCGACTTCGCCGAACTTGGAGAAGTCGACCTTCGGCCACGGCAGCAGGTCGAGCCCGCCACCCAGGCTGCCGACGGCCGCGGCGGCGACGGTCTTGCCCGGCACGACGCCGGTGCTCATGGCGCCCTTGACGAAGGCGGAGACGTCGGCCTGGACGATGCGGTTCTTCGGGCCGGTGGCCTTGACCTGGGCGAGATCGACGCCGAGCTCGCGGGCAAAGGCGCGCACCGAGGGGCTGGCGTGCACCTTGCCGCCGAGGGTGACGGCGGAGGGCGCAGCGGCCGCGGCCGGTGCGGCAGCGACCGGAGCCGCTGCCGGAGCCGCGACGGGGGCGGCTGCAGCGGGGGCGGGAGCGCTGGCGGCCGGGGCGGGCGCGGCAGCTGCGCCGGCACCGGTCTCGACGCGGATCAGCACGGCGCCTTCGGACACTTTGCTGCCCAGCTGGACCAGCACTTCCTTGACGATGCCGGTGGCCGAGGACGGGACGTCCATGGTGGCCTTGTCGGATTCGAGCGTGGCGATGGCGTCTTCGGCCTTGATGCTGTCGCCGACCTTCACGAACAGCTCGATGACGGGCACGTCGGAGAAGTCGCCGATGTCCGGCACCTTCACTTCGACGATGCCACCACCGGCAGCGGCCGGGGCTGCTGCGGGAGCGGCCGGAGCCGGCGCCGGTGCGGCTGCAGCGGGCGCGGGGGCAGCCGCTGCCGGAGCAGGGGCCGCGGCGGCGGCACCAGCGGCTTCGACGCGGATCAGCACGGTGCCTTCGGCAACCTTGTCGCCGAGGTTGATCAGCACTTCCTTGACCACGCCGGCGGCCGAGGAGGGCACGTCCATGGTGGCCTTGTCGGACTCGAGGGTGGCGATGGCGTCGTCCACCTTGATGGTGTCACCGACCTTGACGAACAGTTCGATCACCGGCACCTGGTCGAAATCGCCGATGTCCGGAACCTTTACTTCGATGAGTTGGCTCATGTTTGCAGTCTCCTGGGCAATCAGACGGACATGGGGTTGGGCTTGGACGGGTCGAGCTTGTACTTGACCAGTGCGGCGGCAACCTTGTCGCGTTCGATCTTGCCTTCGTCAGCCAGCGCCTTGAGGGCGGCCAGGGTGACCCAGTGGCGATCCACTTCGAAGAAGTGGCGCAGCTTTTCGCGGGTGTCGGAGCGGCCGAAGCCGTCGGTGCCCAGCGTGACGTAGGTGTTCTTGACGTAGGGGCGGATCTGCTCGGAGAACAGGCGGATGTAGTCGGTGGCGGCAACCACCGGGCCGACGGCGCCTTCGAGCTTCTGCTCCACGTGGCTCTTGCGCGGGGCTTCGAGCGGATGCAGCAGGTTCCAGCGGGAGGCGTCCTGACCGTCGCGGGCCAGTTCGTTGAAGCTCGGGCAGCCCCAGATGTCGGCTTCGACACCCCAGTCGTTCTTGAGCAGGTCGGCGGCAGCGATGACTTCGTTGAAGATGGTGCCGGAGCCCAGCAGTTGGACGCGCAGCGCACCTTCGCCGCCCTTACGGAAGGCGTACATCCCCTTGATGATGTCGGACTCGGCACCGGCGGGCATTTCCGGGTGCTCGTAGTTCTCGTTCATCACGGTGAGGTAGTAGTAGACGTCTTCCTGCTCGGCGAACATGCGGCGCATGCCGTCCTGCACGATGACGGCGACTTCGTACTGGAAGGTCGGGTCGTAGCTGATGCAGTTGGGGATCATGTTGGCCATGACCTGGCTGTGGCCGTCCTCGTGCTGCAGGCCTTCGCCGTTCAGCGTGGTGCGGCCGGCGGTGCCACCGATCAGGAAGCCGCGGGTGCGCTGGTCGGCTGCCGCCCAGCACAGGTCCATGGTGCGCTGCATGCCGAACATCGAATAGAAGATGTAGAAGGGCACCATCTGCACGCCGTGCACGCTGTAGGCGGTGCCGGCAGCGATCCAGTCGGCCATGGCGCCGGCTTCGTTGATGCCTTCCTGCAGGACCTGGCCGGTCTGGCTTTCCTTGTAGAACATGAGCTGGTCATGGTCTTCGGGAACGTACTTCTGGCCTTCCTGGTTCCAGATGCCGTACTGGCGGAACATGCCTTCCATGCCGAAGGTGCGGGACTCGTCGGGCACGATCGGGACGATGTTCTTGCCGATCTGCTTGTCCTTGAGCAGGGTGTTCATGATGCGCACGATGGCCATCGTGGTGGACAGCTCACGGCCTTCGCCGGAAGCCTTGAGCAGGGCACCGAAGGTGTCCAGGCCCGGTACGGCCAGGGGTTCGGCCTTGCGGCGGCGCTGGGGCAGGAAGCCGCCCAGGTCGACGCGGCGCTGCATCATGTACTTGTATTCCGGGGAGTCTTCCGGGAAGCGCAGGTAGGGCAGCTCGGCCAGCTTGTCGTCGGGCACCGGGATGCCGAAGCGGTCGCGGAAGCGGCGGATCGAGTCGATGTCCAGCTTCTTCTGCTGGTGGGAGATGTTCATGGCCTCGCCGGACTGGCCCATGCCGAAGCCCTTGATGGTCTTGGCCAGGATCAGGGTCGGGGCGCCCTTGTGGTTAACGGCGGCGTTGTAGGCGGTGAAGATCTTGAAGATGTCGTGGCCGCCGCGGTTGAGGTTCCACACCTCGTCGTCGGTCCAGTCGGCCACCAGCTCGCGCAGCTCGGGCGTGTTGAAGAAGTGCTCGCGCACGTAGGCGCCGTTCTTGGCCTTGAAGGTCTGATATTCGCCGTCACAGAGTTCCATCATGCGTTTCTTCATGATGCCCTTCTTGTCACGGTTGAACAGGGCGTCCCAGTGGGTGCCCCAGATCAGCTTGATGACGTTCCAGCCGGCGCCGCGGAACTCGGCTTCGAGTTCCTGGATGATCTTGCCGTTGCCGCGCACCGGGCCGTCCAGGCGCTGCAGGTTGCAGTTGATCACGAAGATCAGGTTGTCCAGCTTCTCGCGGCCGGCCATGCCGATGGCGCCGAGGGATTCGACCTCGTCGGTCTCGCCGTCGCCCAGGAAGGCCCAGACCTTGCGCTGCTCGGCCTTGGCGGCGTCGATCAGGCCACGGCTGGCAAGGTACTTCATGAAGCGGGCGGAGTAGATCGCGCACAGGGGGCCGAGGCCCATGGACACGGTCGGGAACTGCCAGAAGTCCGGCATCAGCCAGGGGTGCGGGTAGGAGGAGATGCCCTGGCCCTCGGACTCCTGACGGAAGCTGTCCATCTGGTCGTCGGTGAGGCGGCCGAGCATGTAGGCGCGCGAATATACGCCGGGCACGGAGTGGCCCTGGAAGAAGATCAGGTCGCCGCCGGTGTCGTGGTTGATGCTCTTCCAGAAATGCGAAAAGCCCACGTCATAGAGGGCAGCGGCGGAGGCGAAGGAGGCAATGTGGCCGCCGACGTTGGTGTGCTTGTTGGCGCGCACGACCATGGCCATGGCGTTCCAGCGGATGTACGAATGGAGCTTGATCTCCATGTCCGGATCGCCCGGGTACTTGGGCTGCTGGTCGGCCGGAATGGTGTTGATGTACTGGGTGTTGGCGGAGTAGGGGATGTCGATCCCTTCCTCACGGCCAGCCTCGATCAGCTTTTCGATCAGGAAGTGGGCGCGTTCGGCACCCTCCTGCGCGACGACGCCTTCGAGAGCGTCCAGCCATTCCTTGGTTTCCTGAGCGTCGATGTCTGCCCGGGTGTTCTGCGTATTCGCGGCCATGGTCTTGTCTCCTCATGACTTGCGGGTTGTGGATGACCACCGTGGGTAACGGCGGCGGGGGGTCACTGCAAAACCTGCGTGGACCGGATCGCGGTCCTGATATTTCGCAATATAAAACCAAATCTCGTATCGTGCAATACGGGGTTCCCGCAATCTATGCGTTTCAGGTCGGTGGACGTGGCTTGGCCGACCCGGGTGTGCGACGCACGTGCAGGGGCTGAAGATGGAACGGGACGGTGCGGGGCAGAGCAGGCGCGCCGGCCCGGCCCGGGGCACGGGCCGGCGCGTTTGCGTTCGAGGGGAATGGGAAAAAAAACGGCCGGGGGCGAGGGAGGGAGGGAGAAAACCCCCGGCCGTGTGCGGAAATGTGAGTTCCGCGTTGCGGGATCATTTGGACTGCGCGTCCCGCTTTCGGTCTTCGTCATAGGCGAAGACCACTTGACTGTTGCGTACCTCTCCGATGACCGGGATGCGGGGCGTGTCGATCGCCTCGTGGTCGGTTTTGGAGAAGGGGCGATCATATACCATCACGATGCCTTCGACCTTTTCGCTGAGGGACTCCAGGGCGTCCTTGAGGCGGGGGCCGTCGGTGCTGCGGGCCTGGCGGATGGCGGTCGCCAGCAGCAGCATGGAGTCGTAACCCTGGGCGGCGGCGGGCGCCACTGGGATGCGTTCGACGCCGAAGGTCTGCCGGTACTTGTCGATGAAGGCTTTGCGTCGGGGGGTGTTGCCGTCCTGGATGAAGGTCTGGGGCATGCGCGTGCCTTCCGCATTGGGGCCGGCGTTGTCGATGAAGTTGGACATCGCCAGGGCCCAGCTGCCCATCAGTGGCACCTTCCAGCCGATGCGCACCATGCCGTTGGCCAGGTGGGCCAGTTCGGGGCCGAGCCCGTAGGTGAGGATGGCCTCGGCGCCGGCCGCCCGGGCGCGGGTTAGCTGCGGGGTCATGTCCACGTCGCGGATGTTGAAGCGCTCGATGGCCACCGGCTTGAGGCTGTGGCGTTCGAGGGCGCGCTCCAGGTCTTCCCGGCCGAGCTGGCCGTAGTTGGTGCTGTCGTGGAGGATCGCCAGCTTGCGCAGGCGACGGCGCACCACGGCCTCTTCGACGATCATCGCCGCCTGGATCGAGTCGGGGGCGGAGACGCGGAAGATGTAGTTGTCCGGGTATTGGGGCGGCAGGAACTGGCGGGTGATCACGGTGCCGGTGGCCACCGAGGTGATCATCGGGATGTGGGCCTGCTGGTAGAAGCGCTGGCTGGCCAGGGCCACGCCGGTGTTGACGATGCCCAGGCCGGCGATGACCTTTTCCTGGTTGATCAGCTCCTGTATGACTTGGGCGCCGCGCTCGGGCCGGGCTTCGTCGTCGCGCTCGATCAGCAGGATGGGGCGGCCGAGGATGCCACCGGCTTCGTTGATTTCCCGCGCTGCCAGCCGGATGCCGTCGCGCATGGCAATCCCCATGGGGTTGGAGCCGCCCGTGAAGGGGCCGGAAACGCCCACGCGGATCGGCTCGATGGCTCCGCTGCCCGCCGCGAAAAGGGTGATTGCCGCCGCTGTCGCGACGCGCAGGAGTCGAAGCAAGGTGTCTTCTCCATCAGTGGCGGGCCGCTCGTGAGTCGGCTCTCGGTCGTTCCTTCGCAATGCCGGGCCTACCCTACGCCCGCCGGGCAAACGGCGTCAATCCCGTATGAACCCGTAGGCGAGGTGCTGCGTGCCGGAAAGCCTTGATGAGGGACGAGTAAGGGTATCTCCCGATGCCGGCTGGGGGGCGACGCTAGCAGGATGGAAGCAAATGCCGAACGAAAGCTCTCTTTCCTCTCCTCGCGTCCGTGCCAATTGGTACTGGACGGTGCCTTACCTTGCTGTCCTGGTGTTTGCCCTGGTCATGCTGACCCTGGTGTGGATCCTGCAGCGCCAGGAGGGTGAGACCCAGCGCAACGCCCTGGCCCGTGACGTGCAGTGGGCGGAGCAGACCATGCGCCTGCACATGCAGGGCACTGAGGAGTTCCTCGGGCAGTTGTCCCGCGAACTGGCGGCGGGCACGCTCGATGCGGACGGCTTCCAGGTGCGGGCCAACCAGCACATCGCCAATAATCCGGAGCTGGTCAACGTGGTGTGGGTGGCTGAGCAGCGCGTCAAATGGACGGCGCCTTTCGACACCACCGACTGGCTGGTGGGAGATGCCTTGTCCGGCATCCAGGCGGTGGTGCTGAGCCGGGCCCGGGAGCTGGGGCGTCCGGTTTACGGGGACGCCTATGTGAACACCCGCAACATGTCGGTGCTGGAGGTGTATGTGCCGGTGCAGCAGGGGCGCAACCCGCTGGGCGCGGTGGTGGCGGTGTATTCGATCGAGCGCATGGTGGCCTACCTGGTGCCCAGCTGGTTCGGCGAGAAATACCGGCTGGCCTTTGTTGGCGGGCGGGGCGATGTGCTGGCGACCAATTCGGCAGCGCGCCCGCTCGACGAGAGTCTGGCCTTCTCGGTGCCTCTCGATCCGCCGGGCAACGGCCTGACCCTGGAGGCCACCGCGTATCACACCGAGAGCGACCTGCCGCGGGCGTTTCCGATCGTGGTCATCGTCGGGCTGAGCTTCTTCGTGCTGTGGAGCCTGTGGCTGCTGCGGGCGCATACCCAGCGGCGGGTGCGGGTGGAGAAGGAGCGCGACCGGCTGTTCAACCTGTCCCTCGACATGCTGGCCATCCTCGGGCTCGACGGGGTGTTCCGGCGCTGCAATCCGGCCTTCGAGCGGATCCTCGGGCATGCGCCGGATGATCTGCCGGGGCGGCCGATGATCGACTTCATCCACGCCGAGGACGTGGCGCCCACCATCGACCAGCTACGCAGCCTGGCTTCGGGCACGCCGGGGGCCTTCGAGAACCGCTGCCGCTGCAGGGATGGCAGCTACAAGTGGCTGGCGTGGAGCGTCAATTCGGTGCCGGAGGAGCGTCTGATGTATGCGGTGGCCCACGACATCACCGGACGCAAGGCGGCCGAGGAGGCGCTGCGGGCCGAGTACGCCTTCCGCAAGGCCATGGAGGAGTCCCTGATCACCGGCCTGCGGGCCATCGACCTGAGTGGCCAGATCATCTATGTGAACCCGGCCTTCTGCCGCATGACCGGCTGGTCGCGGGAGGAGCTGGTCGGGGTGAGGGCGCCTTTCCCCTATTGGCCGCTGGACAATTATGAAACCCTGCAGCACAACCTGGAGCTGACCCTGTTGGGCGAGGCGCCTGCCACCGGCTTCGAGATGAGCATCCGGCGCAAGAACGGCGAGCGGCTGGACGCGCGCTTCTACCTGTCGCCACTGATCGACGGGGAGGGCCGGCAGACCGGCTGGATGGCGTCGATCACCGACATCACCGAACCCAAGCGGGTGCGCGCCGAACTGGAGGCCGCCCACGAGCGCTTCGTGGCCATCCTCGATGGTCTCGACGCCGCGGTGTATGTGGCGGATGCCGCAACCGACGAGATCCTCTTCGCTAACCGGGCCTTCAAGAGCATCTACGGTTTTGATGCGGTGGGGCAGCGGGTGGGGATCTACGCCCTGCCGACACCACCGGACACCCTGTGGTACGACGTCGATCCGCGCCGCCTGTCGCCCGAGCAGGTGCCGCGGGAACTCTACGACGGCGAGCTGCGCAACGCCATGTCGGGCCGCTGGTATCACATCCGCGAGCGCGCGACGCGCTGGGTGGATGGTCGGGTGGTGCGCATGGCGATCGCCACCGACATCACCGACCGCAAGCGGGTCGACGAGGAGAACCGGGCCCAGCAGGAGCGCCTGCAGCGCACCTCGCGCCTGATCACCATGGGCGAGATGGCGTCGACCCTGGCTCATGAGCTCAATCAGCCCCTGGCGGCCATCGCCAATTATTCAAAGGGCTGCGTCAATCGAATGCAGTCCGGCGATTACCGGCAGGAGGACATCCTGGCCGCCATGCTCAAGGCCAGCGCCCAGGCCGAGCGGGCGGGGAAGATCATCCGCCGGGTGCGGCAGTTTGTGAAGAAGAGCGAGCCGCGCCGCCATCCGGTGTCTCTGGCGGGCATCGTGGATGATGCCATCGGCTTTGTCGAGATCGATGCCCGGCGTCATGGCGCCCAGGTGCTGAGCCAGTTGCCGGACGACCTGCCGCCGGTCTTTGCCGATGCGGTGATGGTCGAGCAGGTGGTGCTCAACCTGGTCAAGAACGGCATCGAGGCCATGGCCGAGACGCCGGCCGACGACCGTTTCGTGACCGTGTCCGCCCGCCTGGCCGAGGGGAACCGGGTGGAGGTGTCGATCGCCGATCGTGGCCATGGGCTGTCGGACGAGGCAAGGGAAAGGCTCTTTTCCCCCTTCTACACCACCAAGTCGGAGGGCATGGGGATGGGTCTGAACATCTGCCGTTCGATCGTGGAATTCCATGAAGGCCATCTTTGGGTGGACCCCAATCCGGCCGGAGGATGTATCTTCCGCTTCACCCTGCCCCTGGAGACCGCCGTTGAAACCGCAAGCCTCGACGTCTGAACAGACCGTCTATCTCGTCGATGATGACGAAGCCCTCCGCGACTCCCTGGTCTGGCTGCTTGAGTCCCAGGGCTTCCGGGTGGAGGCCTTCGCCTCCGCCGAAGATTTCCTGAAGGCCTGGCGGCCGGACTTCAACGGCTGCCTGCTGCTTGATGTGCGGATGCCCGGCCTCAGCGGGCTGGAGCTGCATGAGCGCCTGCGGGCGCGCTACTGCACGCTGCCGATCATCTTCATCACCGGCCATGGCGATGTGCCGATGGCGGTGGCGGCCCTCAAGAAGGGGGCGGTGGATTTCATCGAGAAGCCTTTCGACGATACCGAGCTGCTGCGCCTGGTCACCCAGTGCCTGGCCAAGGAGCAGGACAGCCGTGCCCGGCGCCGGCAGGACGCCGAGGTGTCGCGGCGCCTCGACCAGCTGACCCAGCGGGAGCGGGAGGTGCTCGATCTGATCATCGTCGGCAAGCTCAACAAGCAGATCGCCGACGTGCTCGGCATCAGCATCAAGACCGTGGAAGTCCATCGCGCCCGGGTCATGGAGAAGATGGCGGCCCAGTCCCTGGCCGAGCTTGTCCAGAACGTCATTGCAATCGAAAACGGCCGTAACTGAGCTTTGCCGCTGCGGGCACGGCGTGGGGCTGCAAGCCGTGGTAAACTCACGGGTTTTTCCCGAGGGGCAGCAACATGACGGCTCGCATCATCGATGGCAACGCGCTTTCCGCGAAACTGCGCGGAGAACTCGCCGCGAAGGCGGCTGAACTGACCGCCCGGGGCACCCAGCCCTGCCTCGCGGTGATCTTGGTGGGGGGCGACCCGGCCTCCGCTGTTTACGTGCGCAACAAGGTGGCGGGCTGCGAGAAAGCCGGCATCAAGTCGCTCAAGTTCGAGTATGCGCAGGATGCTTCGCCCGCCGATGTGCTGGGCAGGATCGCCGAGCTGAACGCCGATCCGTCGGTGCATGGCATTCTGGTGCAGTTGCCGCTGCCGAAACACTTCGATGAAAAGGCCGTGCTGGAAGCGATCTCCGTCGAGAAGGACGTGGACGGCTTTCACGCCGAGAACGTCGGGCGCCTGTCCCAGGGGCAGGAAGCCTTCGTGCCCTGCACGCCGAACGGCGTCATGGAAATGCTCAAGAGCATCGAGGCTCCCCTGCGTGGCGCCGAGGCCGTGGTGATCGGCCGTTCCAACATCGTCGGCAAGCCCATGGCCATGCTGCTCACGGCGGCGGGCGCCACCGTGACCGTCTGCCACTCCGGCACCCGTGACCTCAATTTCCACACCCGCCGCGCCGACATCCTGGTGGCCGCCATCGGCAAGCCGAAGTTCGTCACCGGCGACATGGTCCGCCCGGGCGCCATCGTCATTGACGTGGGTATCAACCGCCTGTCGAGCGGCCCCGATGCGGGCAAGCTGTGCGGCGACGTGGATTTCGAATCCGCCAAGGAAGTGGCGGGTGCCATCACTCCGGTGCCCGGCGGCGTCGGCCCCATGACCATCACCATGCTGCTTGCCAATACCGTTGAGTCGGCAACCCGCGCTGCCCGGAAGGCCTGAATCATGAGCGAGCAACAACCCGTCATCGGCATTGTCATGGGGTCTAACTCCGACTGGCCCACCATGCAGGCTGCGGCCAGGGTGCTGAAGGATTTCGGCGTGCCCTTCGAGGCCCGCGTGGTGTCGGCGCACCGTACCCCCGACCTGATGTTCGAGTACGCCGAGCAGGCCCGTGGACGCGGCCTGCGCGCCATCATCGCCGGTGCCGGCGGGGCCGCCCATCTACCGGGCATGATCGCCGCCAAGACCACCGTGCCGGTGCTGGGCGTGCCGGTCCAGTCCAAGGCGCTGTCCGGCAAGGACTCCCTGCTGTCGATCGTGCAGATGCCCAAGGGCATCCCGGTGGCCACCTTTGCCATCGGCGAGGCCGGTGCCGCCAATGCGGGCCTGTTCGCCGTGGCCCTGCTGGCCGGCACCGATGCCGCTCTGGCCGAGAGGCTCGAGACCTTCCGCGCTGAGCAGACCGCCAGCGTGCTGGCCATGACCCTCGATCCGGTCTGAACCCACTGATTCTGCAGGACTGAAGCGATGATTCTCCCGCCCGCTACCCTCGGCATGCTCGGCGGCGGCCAGCTTGGCCGCTTCTTCGTCGCCGCAGCCCACGAAATGGGCTTCAAGGTCTGGGTGCTCGATCCAGACCCCCACAGCCCGGCCGGCCTCATCGCCGATCGTCACCTGCAGGCGGGCTACGAGGATTTTGCTGCGCTGGATGCGATGGCTGAGGCGTGTGCCGCGGTCACCACCGAGTTCGAGAACGTGCCGGCTGCCACCCTGGACTACCTGGCCAAGTTCATTCCGGTCCGCCCCGGCGCTCCGGCCGTGGCGGTGTGCCAGAACCGCATCGTTGAAAAGTCCTTCCTGCGCGACAACGGCCTGCCGCATGGCCCGTTTGCGGTCATCCAGTCGGAGGCCGACATTGCCGCCGCAGATGCCAGCCTCTATCCGGCCATCCTCAAGGTGGCCCGCTTCGGCTACGACGGCAAGGGCCAGGCCCGTGTCGCCAATGTGGCCGAGGCCCTGCATGCCTTCCGTCAGTTCAAGGGCGAGCCTTGCGTGCTGGAGCAGATGCTGAGCCTCGACTACGAGGTGTCGGTGGTGTTGGCCCGTGACGAGAGCGGCAAGGTGAAGTGTTTCCCGGCGGTGGAGAACCAGCATAGCCGCGGCATCCTCGATGTGTCCATCGCGCCGGCGCGCACCTCGGCCTGCCAGCGCGATGCGGCCCAGGAGTACGCCGAGCGGATCGCCGAGCGGCTGGGCTTCATCGGCACCCTGGCGGTCGAGTTCTTTGTGAGCCGGGGGCAGCTTTATGTTAATGAGATGGCGCCGCGTCCCCACAACAGCGGTCACCACACCATCGATGCCTGCGCGGTCAGCCAGTACGACCAGCAGGTCCGTGCCCTGTGCGGCATCCCGCTGGGCGAGCCGCGCCAGCACAGCGCCTCGGTGATGGTGAACCTGCTCGGCGAGCTGTGGTTCGAGGGCGGCGACCCCCATGGCCGCTACCGCGAGCCGGACTGGTCGGTGTTGCATGCGGTGCCGGGCCTGCGCCTGCATCTGTATGCCAAGCACCATGCCCGCCATGGTCGCAAGATGGGGCACTTCACGGTGGTTGGTGAAGACCCCGCTGAGGTGCTGGCCAAGGCCATGGCGGCGCGCGCGGCCATCGGCATCCGCGACGAGTAAAGAAGCCAGGGATGAACGACATCCAGCGCGCGGTTGCGCTTCTGCGCCAGGGTGAACTGGTGGCGCTGCCCACCGAGACCGTCTATGGC
Source organism: Zoogloea dura (assembly GCF_012927165.1). GTDB lineage: Bacteria > Pseudomonadota > Gammaproteobacteria > Burkholderiales > Rhodocyclaceae > Zoogloea > Zoogloea dura. Next base: position 31,078 of record NZ_JABBGA010000028.1, on the reverse strand, counting down.
CTGGGGGCCGATGCGCTCAACCCTGCTGCGGTGGCAAAGATATTCGCAGCCAAGGGGCGTCCGTCCGACCATCCGCTGATCGTGCATCTGTCTGATGCCGAACGGCTGCTCGACTGGGCGAGGGACGTGCCGCGCGAGGCGATCGCCCTGGCCCGGGCTTTCTGGCCGGGTCCGCTGACCCTCATCCTGCGCAAGGAAGAGGGGGTCCCCGATCTGGTCACCGGCGGGCAGGATACCGTTGGTCTACGGGTGCCGAACCATCCTGTCGCGCTGGAGCTGCTGCGTGCCTTCGGTGGGGGGGTGGCGGCCCCGTCCGCCAACCGCTTCGGCCGGATCAGCCCGACGACGGCCGAGCATGTGCGCCAGGAGCTGGGCGACAGGGTGCCGCTGATCCTCGAAGGGGGTGCCTGCCAGGTCGGCCTGGAGTCCACCATCCTCGATCTGTCTCGGGATGTGCCGGTGATCCTGCGCCCCGGGGCTATTGGCGTTGATGAGATCGCCCGGGTGATCGGCCGGCGCCCGCGTCTGCGGGATGAAATGGAGCAGGCCGTGGGGCGGGGCGCTGTGCCGAGGGTGTCCGGCTCGCTGGCGGCCCACTATGCGCCGCGCACTCCGCTCGAATTGTTGCCGCTTGACGGGATCGTCCCCCGGTTGCGCGACGGCGATGTGGTGCTGGCTCGGAGCGCGGCGCCTGCCGGCCTGGGGGCTGGTGTCCTTTGGGTGGTGGCGCAGACCGACCCTGCGGCTTATGGTCACGATCTCTATGCCCGCCTGCGGGAGCTCGACGAATCGCCCAGCCGGCGCATCCTCGTCGAGGAGCCGCCTGTCACGCCGGAGTGGGCCGCGGTCGCCGATCGCCTCGGGCGTGCGGCGGTGGGCTCGGGGGAAGACGACGAAACCTGAAGGCCTCTGGGTATTCGAAGCATTCGGGCTTTGCATCCAAAAAAAACGCCGCTATAATGCGCGGCTTACGTGGGCCGATAGCTCAGCTGGGAGAGCGCCGCGTTCGCAATGCGGAGGTCGTGAGTTCGATCCTCATTCGGTCCACCAATCAATTTGTAAAAGTGCCAGCAGTTTGTGTGTTGGCACTTTTAATCTGCAGTACCCCGTGGAGGGGTTCCCGAGCGGTCAAAGGGATCAGACTGTAAATCTGACGGCACTGCCTTCGAAGGTTCGAATCCTTCCCCCTCCACCATCCTTTCCTGTTTTCCCTGAATTGCGTTTTCTGCGCGAGGCTCAATGCCTTGCCGTAGCGTTCGCGTGTATGCGCGTGGCTGGTGCCATCCGGAGTTGCGTAGGCAGCCCTTGGTCATGGAAGGCGCATCCAGGTTGAGTCAGGCTCCCGCTCCACCCTCACGCCGCCGTCTGCGGTGGTTACGTAAGTCAGCAGGCAGGCTTGTCTGGGTGACGATAAAACCCCGGGGTTGAGGATGGCATAGACATCCCCGTTGCAGCGGGCGGATCGGGTGACCAGGCCGGGGTGTCCTTCCCGCTGCAGTTTTGTGCCTATCTGGTGGGTGAGCGTGTAGTCGTCGGGATCGAGCAGTGCGGCTTCGTGGGTAATGGCCGGACGCAGGTCCACCAGGGCCGCATCGCAGCGGACCCGGTAGACCTTTCTTTCCAGGCGGATGTCGGGGCGCTGGAAGCCGGCGTCGGCGAGCAGGCCGGTACGCCAGTGATGCACGGTCTCGTGGATGCTGGTCTCCACGCTGTCTGCGCCATACCAGACGCCGAAGCTGCCGTCCGAGTAGCGGCTGAGCATCCAGTGCGTGAAGGGGTAGCGGACAGCCTCGTTCCAGGCGGCTTCCTCGAAGGGGCGCTGGATCACGGGTTGTGGGGACGCGAACAGGCGGGGTTTGGTGGTCAGTTCCAGAGCGACGGCGGCATCGCGCTCCGCGGGATTGTCGCTGAGGTCGTCGAAGAGATCCTGCGAGATGCGCAGGGAGACGATGTTGCGCATCAGGTCGGTGTGGGTATCAGCGAGCCCCACGTGCTCGAAGACCTGTTTCATTGGCCGCGCGCCCGGTCGAGATAGGCCAGAACCATCAGCAGTCCGGCGAAGCCGAATTCCCGGATCACCTCGATCGGGCTGCGGTTTTCAAAGGCCAGGTTGCGGGTCTTGATCCAGCGGTAGGCGAGGTCCCGGTCGTGGGGGAAGAGCAGGCGCAGGTTCTTGTGGATGCCCAGCAGGTGTCCGGCGCGCTCCAGGGTGTCCCGGCTGCCGGAAATAGCTTCGCCGCGCCGGTAGCGGGCCAGCACGGCCCGATTGCTGATGGCGAATCCAAGCGCGTCGAGTTGTTCTTCGGTGCTGAGTTGCCAGTGGTCGAAGAGCTTCATCAGCATGCTGGCAATTGCCTTGCGGTCAATGGCTTCGCCGGGCTGGGCCGGGGCTGTGAGCATGGTCTTTTCCTTTTGAGGTTTGTTTTCATTGTAACTCTATTTGTTTTCTTTGAAACTCACTCAACGGCGCCTGGGCAGGTGGTGTCGCGGTGCCATGGTCGGGCTTTGCCATCCAGATTCCGGCGGGATGGCCGATAAGGCCTGCATGCATGAGTTTCGTGACTTTTTGTGTCCATATTCGATGGAGCTTGCCTGCAGGTCTGCAGGGGCTTGAGGTCGATGATGCGTCGGATGAGCGTCTGCAGGTGCTCGATGGCCGTGTGGCGTGGCTTGGCCGGGATGCTGTTGTGTCTAGTGGCTTCCGTGGTGTGCGCCGGACAGGTCTATCGGGTTGGGGTCACATCCTTTCGTGACAAGGCGGTCACACTCGAGGAGTGGGGGCCGACCATGGCCTTCCTGTCGGCGCAGATTGCCGATGCCCGCTTCGAGGTGGTGCCGCTGACCCTTCCGGAGTTCGAGGCTGCGCTGGCTCGCCGGGAGCTGGATTTCGTGCTGACCAATCCCCAGCACTACATCGTCGTGGAGGTGCGCTTCGGTGTGTCGCGCGTGGCGACGCTGGTCAAGCGGGAGAACGGAAAGGTGGTCAAGCAGTTTGGCGGGCTTGTCTTTGCCCGCAGTGATCGCCATGACATCCGGGGCCTGGAGGACATCAAGGGGCGCCGGATTGCTGCGGTTGACCGGACGTCCTTTGCGGGCTTTCTGCTCCAGTACGACCTGCTGATGCGGGCCGGCGTGGATATTGAGCAGGATTGCAAGCTGGATTTCCTGGGCTTTCCGCAGGATCTCGTGGTCAATGCGGTTCTGGAGCGACGCGCGGACGTGGGTTTCGTAAGGACCGGGGTGCTGGAGGCAATGGCTCGGGAGGGAAAGATCGATCTGTCCCGCCTCTCGGTCATCAATGCGGTTCCCACGCCGGATTTTCCTTTCCTGATCAGTACCGAGCTTTACCCTGAATGGCCGTTGGCGGCTGCGCCGCACGTGTCCATCGACATCACCAACAAGGTTGTGGCGGCCCTTCTGCTGATGCCACCCGACGGGCCGGCCGCCCGCAGCGCCCGCTACCATCGTTGGTCGACGCCGCTGGAGTATCAGCGGGTGCAAGCACTGATGCGTCGGCACGGGGTGTATCCCTACGATCAGAGAGAGCCCATCCCGTTGGCGGATGTCCTGCGGGCTTACTCGGTCCCCATCCTTGCCGGGGTGCTGGTCTTGTCCCTGGTGCTGGTGGTGCTGTATGTCCGGACCCGTCGCCTCAATGTCGCGTTGAAGCGTTCGCGGGAGAAGCTCAGTGAGATGGCCCACAGCGACGCGTTGACGGGGCTGCCCAACCGGAACCTGCTCGACGACCGACTGGCCTTCATGCTTGCCAAGGCGCAACGCAGTGGAATGCGTATCGCCGTGTGCCTGCTTGATCTGGACGGCTTCAAGCCGATCAATGATCGCTGGGGCCACCAGGTTGGGGATGCGGTGCTGCGTGAGGTGGCCGGGCGCCTGAGCGCCGCCCTGAGGGATGGCGATACCGTGGCACGCTGGGGTGGGGACGAGTTCGTGCTTCTGCTGGAGGGCGCTGCCGCTGACTGGCAATTGTTCGAGATCATGAAGCGGGTGCTGGCCGCGATCGCCCTGGATCTGGACTTGTGCCCCGGCTGTCGGGTGACTGCCAGCATCGGCGTGAGCCTTTTTCCCTCGGATGCTGAGGATGCCGGGCAGCTGCTCCTGCATGCCGATCAGGCGATGTATGAAGCCAAGAAGGAAGGGGGCGACCGCTTCGTGGTGTATTCGCCGGCGGGCGGCTAGCCGTCAGGCCAGGCCCCCCGCCTTGGAAGGGCTCAATCCAGGCGGGCCAGCTTGGACTTGGAGAGCGGCGGGTTCTTCGCGAAATAGCGTTTAAGCCCCCGCAGGATAGCGTCGGCCATGCGGTCCTGGTAGGCCTCGTCATTGAGCCGGGCTTCTTCTTCTGGGTTGGAGATGAAAGCGGTTTCGATGAGGATGGAGGGAATGTCGGGGGCTTTGAGCACGGCAAAGCTGGCCTGCTCCACTTCGCCCTTGTGCAGGCGGTTGATGCCGCCCAGCTCGCCGAGCACTGCCTTGCCCACCTTCAGGCTGTCGTTGATGGCTGCCGTTTGCGACAGGTCGAGAAGGGTGCGGGCCAAGTGGTCGTCCTTGATCCCGAGGTTGATGCCGCCGATCAGGTCGGCGGAGTTCTCCTTTTGCGCCAGCCAGCGCGCTGCCGTGCTGGACGCGCCCTTGTCCGAGAGCACGAAGACCGAGCTGCCGCGTGCGGTGGGGCTGATGAAGGCATCCGCGTGGATCGACACGAACAGGTCGGCCTGGACCCGGCGGGCCTTGGAGACGCGCTGCTGCAGCGGGACGAAGTAGTCGGCGTCGCGGGTCAGCATGGCGCGCATGTTGGGTTCGGCGTCGATGCGGGCCTTCAGGCGGCGGCCGACCGAGAGGGTGACGTGCTTTTCGAAGCTGCCAGCGGCGCCGACCGCGCCCGGGTCTTCGCCGCCGTGCCCCGGGTCGATGGCGATGGTGATCAGGCGGGTCACGCCCTGGTCATCCTTGGTTGCCGGCTGTACGGCGGGGGGCTCGGCAGGCGCTTCCCGGCGGGCGGCCTCGACCGGCTTGCGTTCCGCTTCGGCGACCTTCCTGGCGGGCTTGCTGTCGGTCTTGGCCGGGGGTGTGGCGCCACCTGCCGCCGCCTCCTCCGGGGAGAGCTTTTCCAGCAGGGCGAGCAGGGGATCGACCGGTTCCGTCGGGTAGAGGTCGAGGACCAGGCGGTGGCCGTATTCGCCGACCGGCTTCAGGGTGAAAACCTGGGGTACGACCTCGCTCTTCAGGTCGATCACCAAGCGTACGACGCCCGGCCGGTTGCGGCCTGCCCGGATCAGCTGGATGTAGGGGTCCTGGCCGGTGATCTTGGCGGGCAGTGATTGCAGGACTTCGTTCAGCTCGATGCCTTCGAGGTCTACGACCAGGCGCTCGGGGTTGTGCACCATCTGGTGGGTGAACACTAGGGATTCCCGGCTTTCGATGGTGATCCGGGTGTAATCCTTGGCCGGCCAGACCCGCACGGCCAGCACGGTGCTGGCGGCGGCCTGGCCGCTGCGGCTGACCAGAAGCAGCAGGCTGGCTCCGGCGGAGCCGAGGAAGCGTCGGCGGGTCAGCGACTTGCCGTCATGAAATCGTGCAGACATTGTTGGCCGGCTCCAGTCAGCGCCCGTAGGGCGAGATCACGTCCGCCCGCGGCAGACACCTGGAGGCGGATTTCGAGGTCGGCTGGAGGAAGGAAGGGCTGGGCGCGATCAGCCCACTCCACCAGCCGTACGCCAAGGCCTTCGAAATACTCGTCCAGACCTGCTTCGAGAAACTCATGTGCATCAGTGAATCGATAAAAATCAAAGTGATATACGACTATTCTAGAATCTTTATATGGTTCAACCAAGGTATATGTCGGACTCTTCACCTTTCCGGTGTAACCCAGGCCCCGTAACAGGCCGCGTGTGAGGGTCGTCTTGCCGGCGCCCAGATCGCCTACAAGGTAGGCGGTGAGGCTGTCCGGCAGGCTGCGGGCGAGGATTTCCCCGGCGTTCAGGGTGGCAGCTTCATCGGAGAGATGCATGGGGCCGGGGAGACCGCTATCATCAGCGGAATGGACGTTGGACACGATAATCCTTCTGGCGATGGGGAGCACTGGGCATCCCTGGCGATACTAATCAAGGCTTGGGGCAAGGCGCTCGGCTTCGATGAGATCGGTATTTCCGATGTGGACCTGAGCGCCTCCGAAGCCGGTCTGGCTGCCTGGGTGGAGGCGGGCTTCCATGGGCAGATGGATTATATGTACAAACACGGCGCCAAGCGGACGCGCCCCGACGAGTTGATCCCGGGCACTTTGCGCGTGATCTCGGCGCGCATGTCTTACCTGGGACAGGGCGAAGACCCGGCCGCCGTGCTGGCCGATGCGGGCAAGGCGTATGTTTCCCGCTATGCGCTCGGCCGTGATTATCACAAGGTCCTGCGGGCCAGGCTGCAAGGCCTGGCCCGGCAGATCGCCGAAGCCGGGCCTGTCGCGACCCGGGTGTTCGTGGATTCGGCGCCGGTTATGGAGGTGGCGCTGGCCGAGAAGGCGGGCCTGGGCTGGCGGGGCAAGCATAGCCTGCTGTTGTCCAGGGAGGCCGGATCGTTCTTCTTTCTCGGGGAGATCTACACCGACCTGCCTCTGCCGCCAGATCCACCGGTCAGTGCCCATTGCGGTCAATGCACGGCCTGTATCGATGCCTGTCCGACCGGGGCGATCGTTGCCCCCTACCGTGTCGATGCGCGGCGTTGCGTGTCTTACCTGACCATCGAATTGCGGGACGCCATTCCGGAGGATTTGAGGCCCTTGATCGGAAACCGGATCTACGGGTGCGACGACTGTCAGCTGGTGTGTCCCTGGAACCGCTTTGCCCGGCTCTCGAGTGTGCAGGATTTCACGCCCCGTAATGGGCTTGACGCAGCAGGGCTGGTAGAGTTATTCAGTTGGGACAAGTCGACCTTCGAGGCGCGCATGGCAGGTAGTCCGATCTACCGGATCGGTTTTGAATGCTGGTCCAGGAATCTGGCCGTGGCCCTCGGAAATGCACGGGGTGAACCCGGGGTCATCGAGGCGCTGGAGGCCCGTGTGGACGATCCGTCGCCACTGGTCCGGGAGCATGTCGCCTGGGCTCTTGGGCAACATCATCCCCGTGCTTGCTGAGGCAAGTTATATTTACGCAATGATGTCACGCAAAGTGCCGAAAACTCCCGCCGACGATGGCCGTCCTCCGCAGACTCTCGCGGAGGTGACCGCCATGGAGCTTTGGCGTTTTGACCCTCTGTGCATCGCGGAGGATGATCCCAAGGTTGACGCTCCGAGCGATCGTCCCAGCAAGTTCCGTATCAAGATGCTCATGCGTGACGGCGATCGCCGGCGTGAAACGGAGCTGCTGATCGAGCAACGCTATGCCTGGCGGGGTTATGGGCAGCTTGGCTCGATGGATGAGCCGAACCAGCTTACGATGAACGCAGAACTGTTCGGCCGGGTTTACGCGACTTTGACGGTCAATGTCGATTCTCCCGCGGGGCTGGCGCTCGACAAGACCTACGGCCCTGAGGCTGCACGCCTGAGAGCCCAGGGGCGCAAGCTCTGCGAGTTCGGGCGCTTCGCCATTGATCCGTCGGCCCGCTCCAAGCGGCTTATCGCCTCGCTGTTCAATCTTCTGTACATCTATTCCTATCGGGTCAAGGGCTGCACCGACATCCTCATCGAGATCAACCCCCGGCATCGGAGTTTTTACGAGAATCTGCTTGAGTTCAAGCAGCTGGGTGGAGAACGGATGTGCGAGCGGGTCAAGGCGCCAGCCCTGCTGATGCATCTCTCCTGCGCAACCATCGAGCAGCGTCTCAAGGAAATCGGTGGCAGGTGGCGGGAGCTGTCCGATGAAAAATCCATCTACAAGTTCGCCTTCACGCCGGAAGAAGAGGCCGAACTGGTGGCCCGCCTCGGCTATTGAGGGAGGGGGCATTGGCTGCCCGAGTGGCGTAGAATTCGCCTCCCCCTGTCCTTCCCTTCGATCATGTCTGACACTGGCAAGCTGCCCATCGGGGTCTTCGATTCCGGCGTGGGGGGCCTTACCGTGGTGCGCGCGCTGATGGAGCGCCTGCCCCTCGAGAACATCATCTATTTTGGCGACACCGCCCGGGTCCCTTACGGGGTCAAGTCGGTGGCCACCATCGAGCATTTCACCGGGCAGATCACCGATCACCTGCTGAACCAGGGGGTGAAGATGCTGATCATCGCCTGCAATACCATGGCAGCGGTGGCATCCCATGTGGTCAAGCAGAAGGCTGGCGGAATTCCCGTGCTGGACGTGATCGATGCCGGGGCCCGGGCCGCGGTGGCCGAGTCGCCGTCGCGTGCCATCGGCGTGATTGGTACTCCGACGACCATCAACAGCAACGCCTACGCCCGGCGCATGCATGCCCTCGACCCGAACGTGCGGGTGTACTCCCAGGCGTGTCCGCTGTTCGTGCCCCTGGTCGAGGAGGGCTGGCTGGATCACCAGGTGACCCGCCTGACGGCCCAGGAGTATCTCAAGCCGGTGTTGGTGGAGAACGTGGATTCCCTGGTGCTGGGCTGCACCCACTACCCCCTGATCAAGCCGCTGCTGCAGGAAGTGGTGGGGCCCGACGTGCGCTTGGTGGACTCTGCCATCACGGTGGCCGAACAGGCTGCGCGTACCCTGAACGAGCTGGGGATCGCCAATCCGGGCGACAGCCTTTCCACCTACGCCTATACCGTGACCGATATCCCGCTGCGCTTCCAGACCATCGGCGAGCGCTTTCTCGGCCGGTCGCTGGGAAGCGTGGAGAAGGTCGATTGGTAAGTTTGTGTGGCGGAACGGCCGCCATGGTGAGGCGGCCCCCGTGACTCAGGCGTTCTTGCGCTTCTGCCACAGCACGTCACCGCGGCCGCCGGCCCGGTTGAGTACCCGACCCAGCACAAAGAGCAGGTCCGACAGACGGTTCAGGTACTGACGCGGGGCGTCATTCACCGCCTCTTCCTGGGCCAGGGCGACGATCATGCGCTCGGCCCGCCGGCAGATGGTGCGGGACTGGTGGGCCAGCGCGGCGGCGCGGGTGCCGCCGGGCAGGATGAAGTCCTTCAGCGGTTCCAGATCGTCGTTGAACCGGTCCAGCTCGTCTTCCAGGTATTGCACCTGCTTGGCGGTGATCATCTCCATGCCGGGGATGCACACCTCGCCACCCAGGTCGAACAGGTCGTGCTGCACATTGGTGAGCAGGGTGCGTACCTCCTCGGGCAATTCCTCGCACAGCAGTACGCCGATTGCGGCATTGGCTTCGTCAACCTCACCCAGGGTGTGGATGCGTAGGCTGTTCTTGGAAACCCGGTTGCCGTTGCCGAGGCCGGTGGTGCCGGCGTCGCCGGTGCGGGTGTAGATCTTGGAAAGGCGGTGGCCCATGAGCGCTGTCTCCTGCAGGAGTTGATGTTATTGGAGGGGCGATTATAGCCAGCGGGACGTGGCAGGGTTGGATGCTACAATTTGCAGCTTTGATAATTGCGTTCCCCTGAACGTCGTCAGACGACGTCACCCGGAGACCCCACGCCGATGAAAAGCGCCGAAATCCGCCAGAAGTTCCTTGAGTTCTTTGCCTCCAAAGGCCACCAGATCGTGGCTTCCAGTTCGCTGGTGCCCCACGAGGATCCGACCCTGCTGTTCACCAACGCGGGTATGAACCAGTTCAAGGACGTCTTCCTCGGCTTCGACAAGCGCCCTTACACCCGCGCCACCACCTCCCAGAAGTGCGTGCGTGCCGGCGGCAAGCACAACGACCTCGAGAACGTCGGCTACACCGCCCGCCATCACACCTTCTTCGAGATGCTGGGCAACTTCAGCTTTGGCGACTACTTCAAGCGCGACGCGATCAACTACGCGTGGGAGTTGCTCACCGGCGTCTTCAAGCTGCCCAAGGACAAGCTCACCGTCACCGTCTACGCGGAGGACGACGAGGCCTACGACATCTGGACCAAGGAAATCGGCGTTCCGGCCGAGCGCGTGATCCGCATCGGCGACAACAAGGGTGCCCGCTATGCCTCCGACAACTTCTGGATGATGGGCGACACCGGCCCCTGCGGCCCCTGCACCGAGATCTTCTACGATCACGGCGAGCACATCTGGGGCGGCCCCCCGGGATCCCCGGAAGAAGACGGCGACCGTTTCATCGAGATCTGGAACAACGTGTTCATGCAGTTCAACCGGGACGAGGCCGGCGTGATGCATCCGCTGCCCAAGCCCAGCGTGGATACCGGCATGGGCCTGGAGCGTGTCTCCGCGGTGCTGCAGGGCGTGCACGCCAACTACGAGATCGACCTGTTCCAGGCCCTGATCAAGGCGGCGGCCCGGGAGACCAGCGATGCCGACATGGACAGCCCGTCGCTCAAGGTGCTGGCCGACCACATCCGCGCCTGTTCCTTCCTGATAGCCGATGGCGTGATCCCCGGCAACGAAGGTCGCGGTTATGTGCTGCGCCGGATCATCCGCCGCGCCATCCGCCACGGTTACAAGCTGGGCGCCCGTGCTGCCTTCTTCCACAAGATGGTGCCCGACCTGGTGGCCGAGATGGGCCAGGCCTATCCCGAGCTGAAGGCCGGGGAGCAGCGCGTCACCGAGATCCTCAAGCAGGAAGAAGATCGCTTCTTCGCCACCATAGAGAACGGCATGGCCATCCTCGAAGGCGAGCTCGCGGCCATGGCGGCGGCGGGCAATACCGTCTTCAATGGCGAGACGGCCTTCAAGCTGCACGACACCTTCGGCTTCCCTCTCGACCTGACCGCCGACGTGTGCCGTGAGCGCGAAGTCACCGTGGACAGCGCCGCCTTCGACGCAGCCATGGCGCGCCAGAAGGAACAGGCCCGCGCCGCCGGCAAGTTCAAGATGGCCGCCAACCTCGAATATGACGGTCCGGCCACCACCTTCCATGGCTACGAGCACCTGGAAGCCAAGGGCAACGTGCTGGCCCTCTACAAGGACGGCGTGGCCGTCAATGAACTCAACGAAGGCGACATCGGCGTTGTCGTGCTGGACGACACGCCTTTCTACGCCGAATCCGGCGGCCAGGTGGGCGACCGTGGCGAGCTGCGGTCCGTGCATGGCATCTTCGCGGTGGAAGACACCCAGAAGATCCAGGCCGCGGTGTTCGGCCACCACGGCGTGGTGAGCACCGGCAAGCTCACCGTCGGCAACGGCGTGACGGCCAGGGTGGATGTGGCGGCGCGTGCCCGCACCGCCCGTCATCACTCGGCCACCCACCTGATGCACAAGGCCTTGCGCGAAGTGCTGGGCGGGCATGTGCAGCAGAAGGGCTCGCAGGTGGATCCGGACAAGACCCGCTTCGACTTCGCCCATACCCAGCCCGTGACCGCCGCGGAGATCGCCCGCATCGAACGCATCGTCAATGACGAGATCCTCGCCAATGCCGCCACTGAGGCGGCCGTGATGGACATCGAGTCGGCCCAGAAGACCGGCGCGATGATGCTCTTCGGCGAGAAGTACGGTGACGAAGTGCGGGTGCTGAGCATCGGCTCCTCCAAGGAGCTGTGCGGCGGCACCCACGTGACCCGTACCGGCGACATCGGCCTGTTCAAGATCACCCTCGAAGGCGGCGTCGCAGCAGGCGTGCGTCGTATCGAGGCGGTGTGCGGTGATGTGGCGGTGGCCCTGGTGCAGGAGCAGCAGGCCCTGCTGGACGGCGTGACCGGTGCCCTCAAGGCACAGCCCCAGGAGGTGCTGGCCCGCGTCGCCCAGGTGATGGACAACGTGAAGGCCCTCGAAAAGGAGCTGGCCCGCCTCAAGAGCAAGCTGGCCTCCAGCCAGGGGGATGACCTGGTGGGACAGGCTGCCGACGTGGCCGGTGCCAAGGTGCTGGCGGCGACCCTGGACGGGGCCGATGTGGCCACCCTGCGCGAGACCCTCGACAAGCTCAAGGATAAGCTCAAGAGCGCGGCCATCGTGCTGGCCAGTGTCAGCGACGGCAAGGTCAGCCTGATTGCCGGCGTCACCTCCGACCTGACCGGCAAGGTCAAGGCCGGCGAGCTGGTCAACTTCGTGGCCCAGCAGGTCGGTGGCAAGGGCGGCGGCCGTCCCGACATGGCCCAGGCCGGTGGTACCGATGCAGCAGCCCTGCCGGCCGCGCTGGCCGGAGTGGCCGGCTGGGTCGGCGGCAAGCTGGGCTGAAGGCGATGAGCGGCCCTTCCTGGCGTTTCTGTCCCCAGTGCGGTAGTCCGCTGGAGTGGGGGGAAGTGGCAGGCGCCGAGCGCCAGGCCTGCTACACCCCCTCCTGCGGCTTCGTGCGCTGGGATAACCCGCTGCCGGTAGTGGCGGCCGTGATTGAGTGCGTGGACCGGGATGGCGCCATCCTGCTGGCCCGCAACCATGCCTGGCCAGAGAAGATGTTCGCCCTTGTCACGGGTTTCCTCGAAAAGGGGGAGTCCCCCGAGGATGCCGTAGCCCGCGAGGTGAAGGAAGAGGTCAATCTCGATGCGGTGTCGGTGCGCCTGCTCGGGGCTTACCCCTTCTTCCGCAAGAATGAGATCCTGATCGGCTACCACGTGCAGGCGCGGGGCGAGATCGTGCTCAACGAGGAGCTGGCCGAGTATCGGCTGTTGCGGCCAGAGCAGTTGCGGCCGTGGCCGCAGGCCACCGGTCAGGCCGTGCGCGACTGGATGCTGTCGCAGGGGATGGCGCTGCCCGAGATCGTCGAGGGCAACCTTTTCGCTCACGCAGACCTGTAGCGCGCCTGAGCGGACGGAGATGTGAAAAGGGCCACCCGAAGGTGGCCCTTTTCATTCAGCGATCATGCATTAGAACGGCAGCTTGACGCCCGGCCACACGCCTTCGATGGCACGGCGGAAGTCGGCCTGGATGCGGGCGATGGCCGCCTCGTTGTCGGCTTCGAAACGCAGGACCACCACCGGGGTGGTGTTGGAGGGGCGGGCCAGCCCGAAGCCGTCGGCGTACTCGACGCGTACGCCGTCGATGGTCAGCAGGCTCTCGGCGCCTTCAAAGGTGGCTTCGGCCTTCAGCTTGTCCACCAGGGTGAAGGGCTCGCCCTCGTTCATCTTGATGTTGAGCTCGGGGGTGCTGGTGGCGTTGGGCAAGCCCTTGAGCACGGGGTTGGCGTCGGGCTGACGGGAGACGATCTCGAGCAGCCGGGCGCCGGTGTACAGGCCGTCATCGAAGCCGTACCAGCGCTCCTTGAAGAACACGTGACCGCTCATCTCGCCGGCCAGCGGAGCGCCGGTTTCCTTGAGCTTGGCCTTGACCAGGGCGTGGCCGGTGTTCCACATGGTGGGCTTGCCGCCGCGGGCCTTGATCCAGCCGGCCAGGTTGCGGGTGCATTTGACGTCGTAGATGATCTCGCCGCCCGGCACGCGGGTCAGCACGTCCTCGGCAAACAGCATCAGCTGGCGGTCGGGGAAGATGATCTCGCCATCCTTGGTCACCACGCCCAGGCGGTCGCCGTCGCCATCGAAGGCCAGGCCGATCTCGGCATCGGTTTCCTTGAGAGCGCGGATCACGTCGGCCAGGTTCTCGGGCTTGGACGGGTCCGGGTGGTGGTTGGGGAAGTTGCCGTCCACCTCACAGAACAGTTCGACCAGCTCGCAGCCCATGCGCTTGAAGAGCTCAGGCGCCACGGCACCGGCCACGCCGTTGCCGCAGTCCATGACCACCTTCATGGGGCGGGACAGCTTCACGTCGCCAACGATCTTCTCGATGTAGGCCGGGACCACGTCGGCCTGGGTCAGCTTGCCGGGCTCCGCCGCAGTGACCAGGTCGCCGTCGATGATACGCTGGCGCAGGCCCTGGATCAGTTCGCCGAACAGGGTCTGGCCGCCCAGGACCATCTTGAGGCCGTTGTAGTCCGGCGGATTGTGGCTGCCGGTGACGGAGACGCAGGAGTTCGTGCCCAGCTCGTAGGCGGCGAAGTAGGTCAGCGGGGTGGGGACGCAGCCCACGTCGATCACGTCGACGCCGGCAGCGCGGATGCCGTCGGAGAGGGCGCCCGCCAGTTCGGGGCCCGACAGGCGGCCGTCACGTCCCACTGCGATGGCCTTCTGGCCGCGTGCGACGGCTTCGGAGCCCAGGGCGTGGCCGATGGCGCGAACGGCTTCGGCGGTCAGGGTCTTGTCGACGATGCCGCGAATGTCATAGGCCTTGAAGATCTCTGGGGCGGGGACGAACATGCTGAAGCTCCGGTGCGAGGTTAATGATGAACGGATTATACGCGGTGCACAATGACACATCGGTGTGCCTTTGTGATGTTGTTTAACATTCCGGAGCGTCCGTGAAAAAGCTCACGAGTCGCTGCGGAAGCCAGTCCAGGTGGCCGGGCCAGGGGCCGCACACAAAACCCACATGGCCGCCCTCGGCAGGCTGCTCCAGGGTGACCGCGGCGGAGACGTCCTGCTTGCCGGGTAGGTGGCGGGCGGGCAGGAAGGGATCGTTGAGCGGGTTTATCACCAGGGTCGGGATCCGGATGCCCTGCAGATGGGTCTTGCTGGAGGCGCGCTGCCAGTAGTCGTCGGTGTTCTTGAAGCCATGCAGCGGTGCGGTGACGACGTTGTCGAACTCATAGAGGTTGCGGCTGCGCAGCATGGCCTCACGGTCGAAGAGGCCCGGGTGGCGGCTGAGCTTGGTGGCCGCGTTGTGCTTCAGCGTGGCCAGGAAGTGGCGGGTGTACAGGCGGTTGAAGCCCTTGCCGAGGTGATGCCCGGCGGCGCTGAGGTCCAGCGGTGGGCAGATCGCGGCGGCGGCATTGACGATGGGGTGGGCGGCTTCACCGCGGGTGCCGAGCCAGAGCAGCAGTGCATTTCCGCCCAGAGAGACTCCGGCGGCGTAGCGGGCGACGCCGGTGTGGCGGCTTGCCAGGCGTTCGAGAATCCAGCCGATCTCTTCGGCATCACCCGAATGGTAGGCGCGGGGAAGCAGGTTGGGTTCGCCGGAGCAGCCACGGAAATGCGGCACGACTCCGTTCCAGCCCCTGGCCGCGACGAGGCGCATCAGGCTGCGGGCATACGGTGAGTCGCTCGAGCCTTCCAGTCCGTGGAAGAGGATTACGAGGGGCTTGCCAGCTTGGTGGGGCAGCCAGTCCAGGTCGATGAAGTCGCCGTCGGGCGTGGCCCAGCGTTCTCTCTGGAAGCTGGGGAGTGGCCCCTTGCAAAGGAGGGGCCAGATGGTCTGGGCGTGGCCGCCGGGCAGCCAGCGTGGGGCGGTGTAGCCTGAAGGGCGGTGGGGCCTCAATGGATGATGTGCGGGCTGTCGTGGCTGTGCAGGTTGTCCATGTCCGGCGCGGGGGCGGCATGGTGCATGATCATCCGCCAGCCGAGGGCGCCGCGGGCGAAGACGTTGGTGGCGATGATCGGCGGATGCAGGCGATCGTCACCTTCCACGTGCACATGCTGATGCACGGTGTGTACGGCCAGCATCATGTCGGTCCAGCGTACCGGATGCGTGGGGCTGACGGTGATGCGCGCGCCGCTGGCGAACAATTGGCGCCAGGATTCACGGATGGCGTTGAGGCCGATCAGGCGGATGCTGCCGGGGTGGATGCAGACAACTTCATCGTCCTCCGACCAGACGGCCATCATCTGGTCCAGGTCGGCTTGGGCCAGGGCAGCATAGAAGGCGGCTTCGGCGTCTTCCGGGGAGGTGAAGATCGGACTGCTCATGCGGATGCCTCTCGGAGGGAAGGTCCGGACGCGGGACGGGGGCGTTGCCGCCCCCGTCCCGTTACCTGCGCCGAAGGGTCAGTGATGACCTTTGGGCAACTCGCCGGAGAAGACGTACTTGGCGCCACAGTAGGGGCAGGTGGCCTGGCCTTCTGCCGTCACGTCGAGAAAGACACGGGGATGCCGGGCCCACAGGGGGGCGTCGGGCATCGGACAGTGAAGGGGCAGCTCCTTGGCCGTGACTGCGATCGGCTGGGTCTTGTCCTGGTTCTCGGGCATGGATTTCTCCTGGATCTCTGAGCTTAGATGAATGACAGCCAGTGTTCGTACTCGGGGGCCTTGCCGTTCACGATCTCGAAGAAGCGGGTCTGCAGCTTCTCGGTGATCGGGCCGCGGCGGCCTTCGCCGATGGTACGGCCGTCGAGTTCGCGAATCGGGGTGACTTCGGCGGCGGTGCCGGTGAAGAAGGCTTCGTCGGCGATGTAGATGTCGTCGCGGGTGATGCGCTTGGAGATCACTTCGAGACCGAATTCCTTGGCCACCTGGATCACCGAAGAGCGGGTGATGCCGGTGAGGGCCGAAGCGATTTCGGGTTCGTAGATGGCGCCGTCCTTGATCACGAAGAGGTTCTCGCCGGCGCCTTCGGCCACGAAGCCGTTGGTGTCGAGGAGCAGGGCTTCGTCGTAGCCGGCTTCGGTGGCTTCCAGGTTGGCCAGAATGGAGTTGGCGTAGGTGGAGGCCAGCTTGGCGCGCGGCATGGTCACGTTGACGTGGTGACGGGCGAAGGACGAGGTCTTGACGCGAATGCCCTTCTCGAGGCCGTCTTCACCCAGGTAGGCGCCCCACGGCCAGGCGGCGATGGCCACGTGGACGGTGGCGCCCTTGGTGGAGATGCCCATCTTTTCGGAGCCGTAGAAGGCGATTGGGCGCAGATAGCAGGACTCGAG
Source organism: Zoogloea dura (assembly GCF_012927165.1). Lineage (GTDB taxonomy): Bacteria > Pseudomonadota > Gammaproteobacteria > Burkholderiales > Rhodocyclaceae > Zoogloea > Zoogloea dura. The sequence goes on along the minus strand of NZ_JABBGA010000028.1, from coordinate 14,458 downwards.
CTTGTTGGCACGGACCACTTCCAGCTGGGCTTCCATGAGTTCATCCTTGGTGTAAGGAATGCTCATCATGTAGATCTTGCCGGAGTTCAGCAGGCGCTGGGTGTGCTCGGCCAGGCGGAAGATCGCGGTGCCCTTGACGGTGTTGTACGCACGGACGCCCTCGAATACGGACAGGCCGTAGTGCAGGGAATGGGTGAGCACGTGGGTGGTCGCTTCGCGCCACGGCACGAGCTTGCCGTCGTACCAGATGAAACCGTCGCGGTCTGCCATTGACATTATGGGGATCTCCAGCTGTATGCAGTAAATTCAAACCCCCGATTCTAGCGCATTCCGCGGACCTGCGGACCGCCGCCCGGAAGGGGTTAGAATGCCGGCTTTGCGTGTGGGGCGCCCATGAGACTCTGGAAACCTAATGTCACAGTGGCGGCGATCGTCGAGCGCGATGGCCGCTTCCTGCTGGTCGAGGAAGAGACCGAGGGTGGCTTGCGCTTCAATCAGCCTGCGGGGCACCTGGAGCAGGGCGAGTCGCTGGTTGATGCGACTGCCCGCGAAGCGCTGGAAGAAACGGCTCACAGCTTTGTGCCACGATTCCTGGTGGGCGTTTACCAGTGGCCACGTCCCGACAATGACGTGACCTATTTGCGGTTTGCGTTCGGTGGCGATGTCGTCGGCTTTGATCCGGCGCGCAGCCTGGATGAGGGCATCGTCCGCGCGGTGTGGATGGACCTCGATGAAGTGCGGGCGACACGGGCGCGCCATCGCAGCCCCCTGATCCTGCAATGCTGCGAGGACTACCTTGCGGGCAGGCAGTATCCCCTGGACTTGATCCGCCATTACGACAGTTAGGCTGAAGCGACGGTGATGCGCTGGTTTCTGATTCTGCTGTGCCTGTGCGGAGCCGGCCGGGCGCTCGCCGACGAGCAGGCAGTGGTGTGCTTCAACTATGGCTGCATGGCGCGCCAGGAAGTGAGTTTTGCCGAAGCCCGGATTGCCGAACTGGGGCAGCGCCTGGGTTTGGCCGACACGCCGATTGCCGAGCGGGCGATCCTGGCCCAGGTGGTCGGGCAGATGTACCGCTGGGCGGGTGAGCAATCGCCCATCCATGCCGACCGACCGGGGGATTTCCTCGATGATGCCGTGCATGGAATGATGGACTGCATTGACCATGCGGAGACCACGACGGGGTTTCTGCATCTGCTGGAAGGGCGCGGGCTGCTGCACTTTCATGCCGTCGAGCCCATTCGGCGGCGGGTGCGCTGGCTGGTGAGCCAGCATTTTTCTGCGGTGATCCGGGATGTGGCCGGCGAGCCGCCGGGTCAGCAGTTCGTTGTGGATACGTGGTTCGGGGAACACGGCGATCCGGCCGTGGTGTTGCCCCTGGAAGACTGGCTGGATGGAGAAGGACCGAATGTCTCGTAAGGAAAAAGTCGTCGTCGGCATGTCCGGCGGTGTGGATTCGTCGGTGGCGGCCCTGTTGCTCAAGCAGCAGGGCTACGACGTGGTCGGCCTGTTCATGAAGAACTGGGAGGACGACGATGACGATGAGTACTGCTCGACCCGGGCCGACCTGGTTGACGTGGTATCGGTGGCCGATGTGCTGGGCATCGAGCTGGAGGTGGTCAACTTCTCGAAGGAGTACAAGGAGCGCGTCTTCGCCGACTTCCTGAAGGAGTACGAGGCGGGGCGCACGCCGAACCCGGACATCCTGTGCAACTCGGAAATCAAGTTCAAGGCCTTCCTGGATCACGCGATGGCCCTGGGGGCCGATCGTATCGCCACCGGGCACTACGCCCAGGTGCGCGAATGGACCAATGACGGCCGGACCGAATTCCAGCTGCTCAAGGCCGAGGACGGAACGAAGGACCAGAGCTACTTCCTGTACCGCCTCAACCAGGCCCAGCTCTCCAGGACCTTGTTCCCCATCGGTCATCTGTACAAACGGGACGTCCGCAAGCTGGCCGAGGCGGCCGGTTTGCATGTTTTCGACAAGAAGGACTCGACCGGCATCTGTTTCATCGGCGAGCGGCCCTTCCGGGAGTTCCTGTCCCGCTATCTGCCCGCCCGCCCGGGTGAGATCCGGACCCTCGAGGGGGACAAGGTGATCGGCCAGCACCAGGGGCTGATGCATCACACCATCGGTCAGCGCAAGGGCCTGCAGATCGGCGGCATCAAGGGCAATCAGGATGAGGCCGGTGAGCACGATGCCTGGTATGCGGCGGTGAAGGATGTGGCCAAGAACGTGTTGTACGTAGTTCAGGGGCACGATCATCCCGCCCTGCTCAAAGACCGCATGATTGCCGCGGACCTGAGCTGGGTGTCGGGGCGCGATCCCCGTACCCACTGGGTGTACACGGCCAAGCCGCGCTACCGCACCCCCGATGCCCCATGCGAGATCGACAGCCTGGTGGATGGCCGTGCCGAGATCGCCTTCGCCCAGCCGCAGTGGGCGGTGACCCCGGGGCAGAGCGTGGTGATCTACGAGAGCCGGGTGTGCCTGGGAGGCGGGATCATCGTCGCCTGAGCCCATTGCTCAGCGGATTGAAAACGGGCACCTCGCGGTGCCCGTTTCGTTTGTGCCCGGATCGTCCGGTTCAGGGGTTCTGGGCCAGACGCAGGGAAGGATAGGACCAGTTGTTCTCCCACGCAGCCCGGACCAGGTTGGGGTACTCGGGCTTGCCCAGGCTGCCGTTGTAGCGGCCCAGGGCGCGGAAGAGGTCGCCCTTTTCGATGTCCAGGTAGTGGCGCAGGATGGTGCAGCCGAAGCGCAGGTTGGTGCGCATGTGGAAGAGGTTGGTTTCCTGGTTGCCGATGAGCTTGACCCAGAAGGGCATCACCTGCATGTAGCCGCGCGCGCCGGCCGTCGACACCGCGTATTTCTTGAAGCCGCTTTCGACCTGGACGAGACCCAGCACCAGCTGTGGGTCGAGACCGGCGCGGGTGGCCTCGTAATGCACGGCGCGCAGCAGCTCGGAACGATAGGCTTCGTCGGGGATGCGCCTGGCCAGCCGCTGGGACATCTCGTTGAGCCAGCGCGCCCGCTCCGGATTGCGCTGGAAGCTGGGATCGAGCGGTGCCTGGTCGGCGACCGCCGCGTGCAGGGCCGCCTGGGCGCTGGCAGCCAGCGGTTCGTAGAGCTGGTTGCCGGCCTGGGCAAGCGGAACTCCGCTTGCCAGCAGCAGGGCCAGCACCACGGAGCCCAGGTTTTTGCGCAAGCCGGTCATCTGCATCAGGCCTTGAGTTTGGCGATGACGGTGGCGGCAACTTCGGCCACCGTCAGTTTGGTCGCTTCAGCGTCGCGACGGCCCTGGTATTCGACCACACCTTCCTTCAGGCCGCGGTCGCCGATCACCACCCGGTGCGGGGTGCCGATCAGTTCGTTGTCGGCCAGCAGGGAGCCCGGACGTTCGTCGCGGTCATCCAGAAAGGCGTCGATGCCGGCGGCGGTGAGCTCGGCGTAGAGCGCGTTGGCGGCTTCGCGGACGGCTTCGGACTTGGCGTAGCCCATCGGCACGATGGCCACCTGGAAAGGCGCGATGGCGTCCGGCCAGATGATGCCGCGGGCGTCGTTGTTCTGTTCGATGGCCGCACCGAGGATGCGCGACACGCCGATGCCGTAGCAGCCCATCTCCATGACCTGCTCCTTGCCCTGTTCGTTGAGGAACTTGCAGGCGAGGGCTTCGGAGTACTTGGTGCGAAGCTGGAAAATGTGGCCGACTTCGATGCCGCGGCAAATCTCAAGCGTGCCCTTGCCGTCGGGGGATGGGTCGCCGGCCACCACGTTGCGCAGGTCGGCCACTTCGGCCTCGGGGAAGTCGCGCCCGATGTTCACGCCGGTGTAGTGGTAGTCGTCTTCGTTGGCGCCGGTGACGAAGTCGGCCATGGCGGCCACGCTGCGGTCCATCACCACGCGGCCCTGGAAGCCGACCGGGCCGAGGGAGCCGGCATTGGCGCCGAAGGCGGCGAGCAGGGAGGCCGGCGAGGCGAAAGTCAGCGGATTCTTCACGCCGGCGATCTTCTGGGCCTTCACTTCGTTCAGTTCGTGGTCGCCGCGCAGAAGCAGCAGCACGGGCTTGTTGCCGGAGGCTTCGTCGCCGTCCACCACGATGGCCTTGACCGTGGCGGTGGCGGCCACCTTCAGGAAGGCTGCCACTTCGTCGATGGTCTTGGCGCCGGGCGTATGTACCTTGGTCAGCGGCGCCGAGACTGCCGGGCGGGGTGTCGCGGGGGCCAGGGCCTCGGCCAGTTCGACGTTGGCGGCGTAGTCGGAGTCCGGGCAGTAGGCGATGTCGTCCTCGCCGGTTTCGGCGATCACGTGGAACTCATGGGAGCCCGTACCGCCGATGGAGCCGGTGTCGGCCGCCACCGCACGGAACTTCAGGCCGAGGCGCTGGAAAATGCGGTGGTAGGTGTCGTACATGTTGCGGTATTCCCGCTGCAGATCCTCGAAGGAGCTGTGGAAGGAGTAGCCGTCCTTCATGACGAACTCGCGGCCACGCATCACGCCGAAGCGCGGGCGGATCTCGTCGCGGAACTTCATCTGCACCTGGTAGAAGTGCTTGGGCAACTGACGATAGCTCTTGAGCTCACGGCGAACCACGTCGGTGATGACCTCCTCGTGGGTGGGGCCGATCACGAAATCGCGGTCATGGCGGTCCTTGAAGCGCAGCAGCTCGGGGCCGTAGAAGTCCCAGCGGCCGGATTCCTGCCACAGTTCGGCAGGCTGGACGGCAGGCATCAGGACCTCAATGGCGCCGGCCCGGTTCATTTCTTCCCTCACGATGGCTTCCACCTTGCGCAGGGCGCGCAGGCCGAGGGGCATCCAGGTATAGATGCCGCCGGCAAGGCGCTTGATCAGCCCCGCACGCATCATCAGCTTGTGACTGGTGACTTCGGCGTCGGAGGGGGCTTCCTTGAGGGTGGAGAGGAAGAACTGGGAGGCTCGCATGGCGGAATCCGTTATAAGTCAGTCCATGATTTTACCGTGCACACGGTGAGCCGCCAGTGCCTCTGTTGCAGCGCACCGAATCGGGGCGTTGTTCTTTCGCGACAGGGGGAAATGTGGAAGAATTCCGGACAGTTCATGAATTAAAGGTTGCACCATGCTCGACCGTGAAGGCTATCGGCCTAACGTCGGCATCATTCTGGTGAATGCGCGCAACGAGGTTTTCTGGGGCAAACGGATACGAGAACATTCCTGGCAGTTTCCGCAAGGCGGAATCAAGCACGGCGAGTCGCCGGAACAGGCCATGTACCGTGAGCTCTTCGAAGAAGTCGGCTTGAAGCCTGAGCACGTCCGCATCATCGGCCGCACGCGCGGCTGGTTGCGTTACGAGGTGCCCAAGCACTGGATCAAGCGGGAATGGCGCAACACCTATCGGGGGCAGAAACAGATCTGGTTTCTGCTCCGGTTGGTGGGGCGCGATTCCGACGTTTGCCTGCGAGCGAGCAATCACCCGGAGTTCGATGCCTGGCGCTGGAGTTTCTATTGGGTTCCGCTGGATGCGGTGATCGAGTTCAAGCGGGGGGTGTATCAGTCCGCGCTCATGGAGCTGGCCCGCCTGTTGTTCCGGGACCGGATTTTCGAGGTGCCCGAGAGTTACAGGCTGTTCGACCGGCCGCAGGATCGCCTGGAGCCGCCGCCGCCGAACGCCTGAGCTCCGGAAACTCGGCAGAGGCGCCCGTGTCAGAGAGTCATTCCTGGATTCGCCGTCATCGCACGGCGTTCGGCCCGCCCCCTTGCGGGGGCGGGTTTTCCCATGCAGGCCCTGAGCGGGAGGAGACACCATGGAGCGCCTTAACTATCAGCCGATCAAGCAGTTCCGGGTCAAGAGCGGAGCATGCGAGGTTGCAGATGCCTGGAGCCTGGCAAAAGTGACCGCAGCGTCGCCGGCCATCGAGGTGATGACCGACTTGCGACGGATTCCTGCGGCAACCATCAGCGACGCACTGTCACTGCCTGAAACCAATCAAAGCATGATTCTGCGCGGGGTCCGTCTGCTGTTTGTGACGGATGCGGCGCGTCGCATCGTCGGCATCGTCACGGCGAACGACCTGCTTGGCGAAAAGCCGACGCGGGTGGCGAGGGCGCGGATGATGCGCCATGAAGAACTCAGTGTGCGCGATATCATGGTGACGACTGAAGAGCTGGATGCCGTGCATCTCTCAGACGTGCTTCGCTCGGAAGTCGGGCATGTGGTGGCGACGCTCAAGGCCTGTGGGCGTCAGCACGCACTGGTGATGGAAGAGGGGGCGGACGGTGGTCTCGCTGTGCGAGGGATCTTCTCGGCATCCCAGATCGCCCGGCAGATGGGGATCCCCCTGCAGACTGCCGAAGTTGCGCGTACTTTTGCGGAGATTGAAGCGGCGATTGCTGGATAATCCCGGGGTGTTCCGCCGGCCGGAGCGCAGGGCAGGCCGTCTGCCTTGCGACCGGCGCCTTTGAAAGTGTTTATGCCAGACAAGATTTCCGGGTTTTCCCTTGGCCGGCGGTTCGCCGTCTGTTGTGTTCTTGCCCTGTTGCTGGGGGGGTGTTCCACCGAGAGAAAGGCCCTCTTCGAAGAGGAGGCCGCGCCGGAGTGGAAGGAGCTGCCCCTGCAGTTGCCAGCCTTTCCGGTGTCTAGCAACCTCATCCCCTTCCAGGTCAGCCCTGATGCGAGCGCATCCTTTTTCATCGATGAGAAGTCCCTTTCCCTGGGGGATGACGGAATTGTCCGTTACTCTTTGCTGGTGAGGGCGGCCGGCGGTGCTGAGAACCTGAGTTACGAAGGGATCCGTTGCGCCACTGCCGAGCGGCGGCTTTATGCGTTGGGGAGGAGCTCCGAGTGGGTCCTGTCTCGCAATGATGCCTGGCAGCGCATCGTGGATAACGCCTTCAACCGCCAGCATGCGGTGCTGGCCAAGGAGTTCTTTTGCCCGCCGGGCAGTGTGCTGCCGGATCGCGAGGCAATCGTACGCCAGCTCAGGAATGCCGCCCGGCTCCGCTGAACACCCGCTTACTCTCAGGATTTACGTACATGCTCGACCAACTCATCATCGGTTTCGACAAGGCGCTGCGCACTGTCTTTGCACCTGCAGGGACGGTCCGCCCTGTGCCGGGCGGCGACTTGCCGGAAGCGGAGCTTTCCGACGAGGAAAAGCGCCAGGCAGCATCCCTGATGCGGGTGAACCACTGTGGCGAGATTTGTGCGCAGGCCCTCTATCAGGGGCAGGCCATGATGTCGCGCGACGAGGGCATCAAGCGTGCCCTCGAGGGGGCGGCGCAGGAGGAAACTGAGCACTTGGCCTGGACAGAGCGGCGGATTGCCGAGCTGGGGGGGCGTAAAAGCCTCCTCAATCCCCTCTGGTATGGGGGATCGCTGGCCATCGGCATGCTCGCCGCAAAATTCGGTGACGGCGTCAATCTCGGCTTTCTGGCGGAAACAGAGAGGCAGGTTGAGGCGCACCTCAAGAGTCACCTCGACCGTTTGCCCGACCACGACCTCCGTACCCGGGAGATCGTGGTGCAGATGAAGGTTGACGAGGCGGCCCACGCAGATACGGCCTTGCGCCTTGGGGCTGTCGAACTGCCCGGTGTGGTCAAGGCCGCCATGAAGGCCAGTTCGCGCGTGATGACCGGGGTGGCCTACTGGGTGTAGCGGGGCGTCTGTCCCGCTGTGCAGGCAGGTCAGGCCTCGATGATTTCCCAGGTGTGTTCGATTTCAGCCGTCTTGCCCAGCATGATGGTGGCGGAGCAGTATTTCTCGTAAGAGAGCTTGATGGCGCGTTCGACGCTGTCCGCCTTCAGGTTGCGGCCCGTGACCTTGTAGTGAAAGGCGATCCGGGTGAATACCTTGGGGTCGCTCTCGGCGCGATCTGCCTTGAGGGTCACGGCGCAGTCGGTGACGTCCTGGCGGCTGCGCTTGAGGATCAGGACGACATCGAAGGCCGTGCAGCCCCCGGCACCAGCCAACATCATTTCCATCGGACGGGGGGCGAGGTTGCGGCCGCCCGCTTCAGGGGCGCCATCCATCATGACCAGGTGCCCTGATCCGGTTTCGGCCATGAAACTCATGCCGTCGACCCACTTCACCACGCATTCCATAAATTTGTTTTCCTTTCCGTGTTCTGACTGCAGATAGGTCTGCGAGCCCATCCCTGTCTAGGGGCTCAGCCCGGATTGTAGCCGGGGCCGAGGGGGCAGAAATCCGTTCTTTTGTTGCAGTGCATCATGGTGCACTCCGGCTTCGTGGGGAAGGTCGGATTGAATCTCTTTTTGCGCTATGGATATTTTCAATAAAAACAGCGGCTTGTAACATATTTTATGTGTATAGAAAGCATTTATGGATAGATTTAAAGATTTGTGGTGCATCGCACAAAAAAGACTTGCATCCCGGGGTGGGGGTGGAGATAATTATCTCAGTCCAGTTGCTTTTGTCGTCTGGGGCGACTGAAGAGTGTCTCCTCCACCCTCCTCCTTTGGTGTGGATTTAGCGCAGATCTCCCCGATCTGCGCTTTTTTTTATCTCTCGTCAGGGTTTGACATAGTCGAAAGCTCCGCTGTAGAATCCACGGCTTTCCGAATTATGGTCGTTCCCGGTGTCGGGAAAAGTCTGAGGGATCTTCATGAAAACGTTTTCTGCCAAGCCGCATGAGGTCAAGCGCGACTGGTTCGTCGTGGATGCGACGGATCTGGTCCTTGGTCGGCTTGCTTCCGAAATTGCTCGTCGCTTGCGCGGCAAACATAAAGCCATCTACACCCCGCACGTCGATACCGGTGACTTCATTGTCGTCGTTAACGTCGAAAAGCTGCGTGTGACTGGTAACAAGGCTCAGGACAAGAAGTACTATCGTCACTCCGGCTATCCGGGCGGCATCTACGAAACCAACTTTACCAAGCTGCAGCAGCGCTTCCCCGCTCGCGTGCTGGAAAAGGCCGTCAAGGGCATGCTGCCCAAGGGCCCGCTCGGCTACGCCATGCTCAAGAAGCTCAAGTGCTACGCCGGTGGCGAGCACCCGCATTCTGCGCAGCAGCCCCAAGTTCTCGCGATTTAACAGGAGCCGATGATGGCTGTGACTTATAACTACGGTACCGGTCGCCGCAAGTCGGCTGTTGCCCGCGTCTTCATGAAGAAGGGCTCTGGCAATATCGTTGTGAACGGTAAGCCGGTTGACCAGTTCTTCTCCCGCGAAACCGGCCGCATGATCGTGCGTCAGCCGCTGGTTCTGACCAACTTCGTCGATTCCTTCGACATCCTGGTGAACGTCACCGGCGGTGGCGAATCTGGTCAGGCTGGTGCCGTTCGTCATGGCATCACCCGCGCCCTGATCGACTACGATGCTGAGCTGAAGTCGCCGCTCAAGAAGGCGGGTCTCGTTACCCGTGACGCTCGTGAAGTCGAGCGTAAGAAGGTTGGCTTCCGCAAGGCGCGTCGCCGCAAGCAGTTCTCCAAGCGTTAATCTGCTTGGCAGTTGTATCAAAAAGCCGCCTTCGGGCGGCTTTTTGTCATCTTGAAGTGATATCTTTTCGTGCGCATTCTGGGTTGTCGTCTGACGGCAATCTTCAACTCTGGGGGAGAGCATGATCAAGGTTGGTGTGGTTGGTGGTACGGGATATACCGGCGTAGAGATACTTCGCCTGTTGGCTCAGCATCCGGAGGTGGAACTGAAGGCCATCACCTCGCGCGGTGAGGCAGGTCTGCCTGTGGCGGACATGTTCCCGAGTCTGCGCCGTCGCGTTGATCTGCGCTTCGTCGAGCCGCAGGCTGCAGATCTGGGCTCCTGTGATGTGGTCTTCTTTGCGACCCCGAATGGCATTGCTATGCAGCAGGCGCGTGCTCTCGTCGATGCCGGAGTCAAGGTGATCGATCTCGCGGCGGATTTCCGTATCACCGATATCGCCGAGTGGGAAAAGTGGTATGGCATGACGCATGCATGCCCCGATCTGGTTGGTGAAGCGGTCTATGGCCTCCCTGAGGTGAATCGCGAAGCGGTGAAGTCGGCGCGGGTTGTGGCGAATCCGGGGTGCTATCCGACCGCGGTCCAACTCGGTTTTCTGCCGCTCGTGGAAGCCGGGATCGTTGATGCAGGCGGCCTGATTGCGGATGCAAAGTCCGGCGTGTCGGGCGCTGGCCGGAAGGCCGAAACCCATATCCTGTTCTCCGAGTCTGCCGACAACTTCCAGGCCTACGGCGTGGCGGGGCATCGCCATCTTCCCGAGATCCGCCAGGGGTTGTCACGCGCGGCCGGTCAGCCTGTTGGTCTGACTTTCGTTCCGCATCTGACCCCGATGATCCGCGGCATTCATGCTACGCTCTACGGCCGTCTGACAAAGGATGTGGATCTGCAGGCGCTCTTTGAAGAGCGCTATGCCGGCGAGGCGTTTGTCGATGTGATGCCTAAGGGCGCGCATCCCTCCACCCGTTCTGTGCGGTCGGCGAATATGTGCCGGATCGCAGTGCATCGTCCCCAGGGGGGGGACGTGGTTGTAGTGTTGTCGGTGATCGATAATCTCGTCAAGGGCGCGGCTGGTCAGGCCGTACAGAACATGAACATTCTGTTCGGCTTGCCTGAAACGACCGGGCTTGAGCAGATCCCCTTGATGCCTTGAACTAAAATCGAGTATTTTAGTCAACTATACGCATCGGGGTGGCTTGACCGCTGTCGGGGCCCTGACCATAATTTTGAGATACATCTGAAGGAGTAGTCCAATGAACGCCGTGACCGAGATGCCCGTGCCGCTCGTTTTTACCGATAGCGCTGCAAGCAAAGTCAAGGACCTGATCATTGAAGAAGGCAATCCGGATCTGAAGCTCCGGGTGTTCGTTACCGGTGGTGGGTGCTCCGGCTTCCAGTACGGTTTCACCTTTGACGAGATCCGCAACGACGACGACACGGTGATGGAGAAGGATGGCGTGATGCTGCTGATCGATCCGATGAGCTACCAGTACTTGGTGGGCGCCGAGATCGATTACTCCGAGGGGCTTGAAGGCTCCCAGTTCGTCATCCGCAATCCGAATGCAACCAGCACCTGTGGCTGCGGTTCGTCGTTCTCTGCCTGATCGGAATCTGCGACCGCAGGTTTTTGAATGGACAACGGGGGCCTTGGCCCCCGTTTCTTTTGCCTGGCGGATTCTGGCTCAGTCGAGCTGGGCTGCTTGAATCGCCTGAATGCGCGTCAGGCTGGCAGCGAGAGGCTCCATCTGGCTGCGGAAGCGCGTCAACGAACTGCCCGACAGCGGCATTGCGTCGGGCAGGCGTACCGTGAGCGGATCCTGGTGGATGTTGTTGATCCGGAGCTCATAGTGCAGATGGGGGCCGGTGGCCCAGCCCGTGCTGCCAACCCGTCCTATCGTTTCGCCCTGACTGATCTTGCTGCCTTGCCGGAGGCCTGCGGCAAAGCTGCTGAGGTGCCCGTAAGCGGTCGTGTAGCGATCACCGTGGCGCAGGACTACGAAATTGCCGTAGCCATTCTGGCGTCCGACAAATTCGACGGTGCCGTCCGATGTTGCCTTTACCGCGGTGCCGTGGGGGGCGGCATAGTCGACTCCCTTGTGCTCCCGCCAGGTGCCGAAGACTGGGTGAAGTCGCATCGAGAAGCCGGAGCTTACCCGCGAAAACTCGAGTGGTGAGCGCAGGAAGCCGGCCTTGTGGCTGCGTCCGTCGGTGTTGTAATAGTCCGTGTCCCCGTTGGGGTGAGTGAACAGGAAGGCCGAGTGGCGCTGGCCCTGGTTGATGAATTCGGCGGCGAGAATGCGCCCCGTCTTGACGGCACGGCCTTGGTGGTAGAGCACTTCGTAGATTACGTTGAAGCGATCGCCGCGGCGGACGTCCGTATGAAAGTCGATGTCGTCACCGAAGATTCGCGATAGTTCTTCCGCGATGCTGTCAGGCAGGCCGGCGTTGTCCATGGCGGCGAACAGGGATGACTGCACTACGCCGCCCTGCATGTGTGTGCGTACGTCTAGGCTGGCCGTCTGTGGGGTGATGCGCAGCTTGCCGTCAGTGCTTTCCAGTGTATGGATGATCTCCGATCCCGGGCGGTGCAGCGAGGCGGAGTGCAGGCTTCCTTCAGCACTGGTGGCGACCGTGATGAGCGTTCCTGGTGCGGTGATGCCCTTAAGCTGGTTGCTGGCCGCCAGGGCGTTGATCTGGGAGCTGAGCAGTGTGTTGCTGACGCCGAGTCGTCGTAACGCGCCGGCAAGGCTCTCGCCGGGTCTGATGCGATCTTCCCTGATGAAGGGGCGGGGGTCTGTTTGTTCGATCTGAATTGCGGGCGTGCCCAGAGCCTGGACGACTGTCTCGGTCTTGATGGACCGTTCGTCGCCTCCGGGGACGACTGCAATGGCGGTGGCCATGCCGGCTGCCGAGGCCAGGGCAAGCCCGGACAGGCTCCAGCGCCTGGCGGGGGTGCTTTCGCGCAGCATTTTCAGATGCGCTAGAATCAGCCACTTTTCTCCAAGCATCGGACTTTCCAAGCAAAATAAGCCGCGAAGTCTAACAAAAACGATGCGAGTCTGGACTTGTGCAAGGACAAATATGACCGATATCACTGCGGCTCTCGAGCTGATCAAGCGTGGGGCCGACGAGCTCCTCATCGAAGCCGAGCTGGTGGAGAAGCTTAAAAAGGGGCAGCCTCTGCGCGTCAAGGCTGGCTTTGATCCGACTGCGCCCGATCTGCATCTGGGGCATACAGTGCTCATCAACAAGCTGCGCCATTTTCAGGAGCTGGGTCATCAGGTGTTGTTCCTGATTGGTGACTTCACCGGGATGATTGGCGATCCGTCGGGCAAGAACACGACCCGTCCGCCCCTGACCCGCGAGCAGGTTCTGGAGAATGCCCGTACCTATCAGGAACAGGTGTTCAAGATTCTGGACCCGTCAAAGACCGAGGTCTGCTTCAACTCGACCTGGATGGAGGCGCTTGGGGCTTCTGGGATGATTCGGCTTGCTGCCCAGCACACCGTGGCCCGTATGCTTGAGCGCGATGATTTTGCCAAGCGCTATGCAGGCCAGCAGCCGATCGCCATCCATGAGTTTCTTTACCCGCTCTGTCAAGGCTATGACTCTGTTGCCATGAAGGCGGATATCGAACTGGGTGGTACCGATCAGCGCTTCAATCTGCTTGTCGGGCGCGAGTTGCAGAAGCATTACGGGCAGGCGCCCCAGTGTGTTCTCACCATGCCCTTGCTGGAAGGGCTGGATGGCGTTAACAAGATGTCCAAGTCCCTGGGGAACTACATCGGGATCTACGAGCCGCCGACCGAGATCTTTGGAAAGGTGATGTCCGTTTCGGACGAGTTGATGTGGCGCTACTACGATCTGCTTTCGTTCAAGCCGATCAGCGAAGTGCGTGCTCTGCGGGTGTCCATTGAGGGGGGGCGGAATCCGCGTGATATCAAGGTGCTGCTCGCCCAGGAGTTAGTCGCCCGCTTTCATGGCCAGGCTGCCGCGGTTGCTGCGCTGGAGGACTTTGAGGCCCGCTTCCAGCGCAATGCAATCCCGGATGTTATTCCGGAAGTGGTTCTGGCCGCGGTCGATGGGGGGCTCGGCGTTGCCGCGGTGCTCAAGCAGGCAGGCCTTACGTCCAGTACGTCTGAGTCGTTGCGGATGATCGATCAGGGTGGTGTTCGCATTGATGGCGAGAAGCTCACCGACAGGGCGGCGATCGTGAAGGCGGGCGCCGTGGTGGTTCTGCAAGTCGGCAAGCGCAAGTTCGCTCGCGTTACGGTGAATTGAATATATTTTTCCAATCCCCTTGACGCCATTTGATAGCTGTATATAATTCGGCCTCTTCGCTGCAGCACAAACGGCAACGTAGTGCTGAGGCGGTGAGGGGGTTCCGGATGTGATCTGGAATCTGCGTTGAGCGGTTTTGTTTTTGAGCGGTTTTCTGCTGGAAACAAATGCTTGACAGGGTTTTAAAGCTCTGTAGAATGCGCACCTCTTCGCTGCAGTGCAAACGGAAACGTAGCGCTGGAGTGGTGGAGAGGGGTTCTGGAAGAAGTTTCCGGGTCCTGCGAATCAAGGCTTTGTTGTTCGGCGAAATGCCTGGAAAAACAAAGTTCTTGACGGAGACAAAAAGCTCTGTATAATGCGCACCTCTTCGCTGCTGATGCAGCAGTTCTTTAAAAAGATGAACAACCGATAGGTGTGGGTACTCGGTTCTGAGGGGCGTCTGGTAGGGCTTTCGGGCTTTATACCAGAAGCTACGAAGAAATTGAAGTATCTGCAGAAACGTCAAGTTTCTGGAGTTTTTGGATTGAACTTAAGAGTTTGATCCTGGCTCAGATTGAACGCTGGCGGCATGCTTTACACATGCAAGTCGAACGGTAACAGGGAGCTTGCTCCGCTGACGAGTGGCGAACGGGTGAGTAATGCATCGGAACGTACCGTGTAGTGGGGGATAACGTAGCGAAAGTTACGCTAATACCGCATACGCCCCGAGGGGGAAAGTGGGGGACCGCAAGGCCTCACGCTATAT
>NZ_JABBGA010000027.1 GCF_012927165.1 Zoogloea dura | reverse complement strand
CCCGGAGATGATCAATGAGGTCCTCGATGTGATGGTCGAGCTCGCCCAGGAGGGCATGACCATGATGTGCGTGACCCACGAGATGGGCTTCGCCAAGAAGGTCGCCTCCCGCGTCATCTTCATGGACAAGGGCCAGATCGTCGAGGACGACGCCAAGGACGCCTTCTTCGGCAACCCGCGCTCCGAACGCGCGCGGCAGTTCCTGGCGAAGATCCTGCAGCATTGAGGCCGGCCTGCAGGGGGGGCGGGAGCCGCCCCTGCAGATCCTTCATTCACACCTGCAGTCCTTCATGCGGCCCCTGAAGTCCTTCACGCAGCCCCTGAAGTCCTTCACGCAGCACCTGCAATCCTTCATTCAGCCCCTGCAATCCTTCATTCAGGCCCTGCAATCGTCCTGACAGCACCTGCAATCCTTCATTCAGCCCCTGCAATCGTCCTGACAGCGCCTGCAATCCTTCATTCAGCCCTTGCAATCGTCCTGACAGCGCCTGCAATCCTTCCACAGCCTCTGCAATCGTCCTTACAGCCCCTGCAATCCTTCATTCAACCCCTGCAATCGTCCTGACAGCTCAAATCCCTTCTTTTCACGAGGACGACCATGACACCCCAGCTTCTCAAGATCGCCACCACCTTCCTGCTCGGCGGGCTGGTCAGCCTCATCACCATCACCAACCCCCTGTCCAAGATTCCCCTGTTCCTCAGCCTGTCCGCCGACCAGCCGCTGCCCGACGCCCTGCGCGAAGCCCGCCGGGCCTGCGTGTACGCCTTTGCGATGCTGTCCGCCGCGCTGTTCGCGGGGGTTGCCATCCTGCAACTGTTCGGGATTTCGTACGGTGCGCTGCGCATCGCCGGCGGCATCACCGTGGCGATCCTGGGTTACCGCATGCTCTTCGGCAACGGCGACACCATGCTGCCCCGCGGGCGCGGCCACGCCTTTGCCTTCTTCCCCCTGGCGATGCCGGGCATCGCCGGGCCCGGCGCCCTGGCCACCGTGATCGGCGTGTCCACCGAACTGGCCGAACTCGGCAGCCCGCTGCAGCAGGTCGTCGGCTACGCCGCCAGCGTGCTCAGCATCGCCCTCACGTGCCTTGCCCTGTGCTGGGTTCTATACTCGGCCCGTTGGGTATCCCGGCTGCTCGGCGAGGAAGGCATCAACGTGGTGACCCGCCTCACCGGCTTCCTGCTGATCTGCATCGGCATCCAGTTCATCGGGTCCGGCATCCGCAGCTTCATTGCCGGCGCCTGAGCCCCCACGAGGAAGAGTCCGGATGAGCACGCCCGCACAATCAGCCGCGCCACCGCCGGCCACCGAGAGCACGTCCCTGGCCGCCACCTTGCCGCCGTCACGCAGCCTGTCACCCAACCCTTTCCTGGTGATGGCCTTCCTCTTGCTGATCAGCCTGATCGGGTTTGGCGGTTACCGGGCCAGCGAATACCAGGGCATGCAGATCCTGCGCACCGACGCCGGCCATCGCCTCGACCTGTTTGCCGCGGCGGTGGACGGCATCGTCAACCGCTACGCCCACATCCCCGCCACCATCCAGCTCAACGAGGAAGTGCTGGGGGTCATGCAGCGCACCCGCCACCCGGGCAGCATCGTGGCCGCCAACCGCTTCCTGCAGCGCCTCAACGAGCACATCGGCAGCATCGCCATCTTCGTGGTGAACGAGCGCGGCATCGTGATCGCCTCGAGCAACTGGGGCGACCCCGACAACAGCTTCGTCGGCGAAGACCTGTCCTTCCGCAGCTACTTCCTCGACGGCCTGGCCGGCCGCTCAGGGCACCACTTTGCCATCGGCATCACGCGCGGCGAGCCCGGCTACTTCGTATCCCACCCCATCCGCAGCGGCAACCGGGTGGTCGGCGTGGCGGTCATCAAGATCAGCCTGGGCCAGCTCGACAAGGCCTGGGACCTGCTCGGCGCGCCGGCCCTGATCGCCGACGGCAACGGCGTGGTGATCCTCACCTCGGTGCCCGAGTGGCGCTACACCGCGCTCACCCCCCTGCCCCTCGACACGCGGGTGGACATCAAGCTCTCCCGCCTCTACAACGACGGCCCGATCGGCGACTTTCCGGTCAGCGTTAACCCCGACCCCGGCCCCGAGGGCCAGATCGTGCACATGAACCTGCGCAGCAGCAGCCCCGGTGTGCCCGCCGTGCGCGGCCGGCCCGATGTGGCCGGCAGCTACCTGGTGCATGGGCGCGGCCTGCAGGACGTGGGCTGGCGCCTGCTGATCTTCTCCGACCTGCGCCCGGTGCGCGCCCAGGCCTTCGGCCACGGCGCCCTGGCCGCGGTGGCCACCGGCTTCGTGCTGCTCCTGCTGCTGGTGGTGGCCCAGCGCCGCCGCATCGTGCGCCAGAAGCTGGAGGCCAAGGAGTTGCTGGAGCAGGCCAACGCGCAGCTGGAGAGCAAGGTGGCACGGCGCACCCGCGCCCTCACCGACACCAACGCCCGCCTGCGCAAGGAGGTGGCCGAGCGCCAGCAGGCCGAGCAGACCCTGCGCGCGGCCCAGGACGAGCTGGTGCAGGCCGCCAAGCTCGCCGTGCTCGGCCAACTGGCCGCCGGCATCACCCACGAGCTGGCCCAGCCCCTCGGCGCCATGCGCACCCTGTCGGGCAACGCCGTGGAGTTCATGAAGCGCGGCAACCTGGCCACCGTCGAGCAGAACCTGGGCATCATCGCCCGCCTGGCCGACCAGATGGGGCGCATCATCACCCCGCTCAAGACCTTTGCCCGCAAGTCGCCGGCCATCCCGGCCCCCGCCGACCTGGCCCATGCCGTCGGCGCCGCCCTGTTCCTGCTGGACCAGCGCCTGGCCAAGGCCGGCATCAGCGTGGACAATCGCCTCGAGGCCGGCCAGCACATCGCCTGGTGCGACCAGAACCGCCTCGAGCAGGTGCTCATCAACCTCATCCGCAATGCCGGCGACGCCATGGCCGAGAGCCCCCTGAAAACCTTGCAGATCGACGCCGTGCAGCTGCCCGATGGCAGCCTGGAGCTGGCGATTGCCGACAGCGGCTGCGGCCTGCCCGCCGACGGCGCGCTGTTCGAACCCTTCTTCACCACCAAGCCGGCCGGCGAAGGACTCGGCCTCGGGCTGGCCATCTCGCGCGACATCGTGCGCGAGTTTGGCGGCGACCTGCGCGCCGAGAACCGCCCCGAAGGCGGCGCCCGTTTCATCCTGAATCTTCCCGCTGCACCGAAAGAAAGCCCATGAACACCGAACTCCGCGTACTCATCATCGAAGACGACCCCGACGTACGCCTGGGCTGCGAGCAGGCCATGATGCTGGCCGACATTCCGGTCGAAGGCGTCGGCTCCGCCGAAGAGGCCTTCCAGCGCCTCGGCCCGGGCTTCCCCGGCGTGGTCGTCACCGACATGCGCCTGCCCAAGGCCGACGGCATGGAGGTGTTGCACCGCAGCCGCCAGCTCGATCCGGACCTGCCGGTGATCATCATCACCGGCCACGGCGATGTGACCCTGGCCGTGGAAGCCATGCGCGCCGGCGCCTACGACTTCATCCAGAAACCCTTCTCCCCCGAGCTGCTGGTGGACGTGGTGCGGCGTGCCCTCGAGAAGCGCGCCCTGACGCTGGAAGTGCTCGACCTGCGGCGGCGCCTGGAACAGCGCGAGGGGGCCGAATCCAGGCTCATCGGCCGCTCCCCGCAGATGGCGCGGGTGCGCCAGCTGGTGATGGATGTGGCCGGCACCAGCGTGGATGTGCTGGTGCGCGGCGAGACCGGCACCGGCAAGGAGCTGATCGCCCAGTGCCTGCACGAATTGTCGCCGCGCAAGGCCGGCCCCCTGGTCGCCCTCAACTGCGGCGGCCTGCCCGACAACCTGCTCGACAGCGAACTCTTCGGCCACGAGGCCGGCGCCTTCACCGGCGCCCAGAAGCGCCGCATCGGCAAGATCGAATACGCCAACAAGGGCACCCTGTTCCTCGACGAGCTGGAGAGCATGCCGATGGGCGTGCAGATCAAGCTGCTGCGGGTGCTCCAGGAAAGGGTGGTCGAACGCCTCGGCTCCAACCAGCAGCTGCCGGTGGACTGCCGCGTGGTGGCGGCCACCAAGGATGACCTCAAGGACAGGGCCGAGCGCCAGACCTTCCGCGCCGACCTTTACTACCGGCTGAACGTGGTGACCATCGACCTGCCGCCCCTGCGCGAGCGGCGCGAAGACATCCCCATCCTGCTCGAACACTTCCTGCTGCTCGCCGCCCGCCGCCACGAGCGGCCGCTGCCCAGCGTGGCGCCGGAGCAGATGCGCCGCCTGATGGCCCACACCTGGCCGGGCAATGTGCGCGAGCTGCGCAATGTGGCCGACTGCCTGGTGCTGGGCGTCGGCAAGGACATCCTCGGCACGGCCACCGGCGAGGCCGCCCCGGCCTCCCTCGCCGAGTCGGTGGACAGCTTCGAGCGCAGCCTGATCGCCGCCGAGCTGCGTCGCCAGGGCGGCAGCCTGGCGCGCAGCGCCGAGTCCTTGCGCATCGCCAAGACCACCCTGCACGACAAGATCCGCAAGTACGGCCTGCAGGGCGGCGAAGGCTGAGGCGGCCTGCAAGGCAGGCTGCGACTTAACGCACATCGCACCGCAACATCCGTTCACTGGCAAGGCCGCAACAACACGCCATACTCCCCCATCAATCTTGCAGATGGGAGCATCAAACATGGCTATGGCCTTCCCCCGCCTCGTTGCGGTGCTGCTGGCGGCCGTGGCCGCGCTGGGTGGCAACGCCCGCGCCGACACGATCGTGATCGGCCAGTGCGCGCCCCTCAGCGGCTCCCTCGCCAGCACCGGCAAGGCCATGGCCCTTGGCGTGCGCCTCGCTCTCGATGCGGCCAACGCCGCCGGTGGCATCAATGGCCACCGCTTCAGGCACGCGCTCAAGGACGACGGCTACCAGACCGCCGAGACCCTGCGCCTGAGCCGCGAACTGATCCACAAGGACAAGGCCGCCGCGCTGATCGGCTACGCCGGCACCGGCAACATCCTCGAACTCCTGCGCCAGGGCGTGCTGGCGGAAGGCAACATCGCCCTGGTCGCCCCCTACACCGGCGGCGAACCCCTGCGCGACCCGTACAACCCGTGGATCTTCCACATCCGCGCCAGCTACGGCGACGAGACGACGGCGATGGTCACCCAGCTGGTCAATACCGGCCTGCAGCGCATCGCCGTGTTCTACCAGGACGACCCCTTCGGCCAGGCCGGCCTTGCCGGCGTCGAGAAGGCGCTTGCGCACCACCGCCTCAAGCCGGTGTCCACCGGGCGTTATGCCAAGAACTCGGAAAATGTGAGCGGCGCGGTGGCCGACATCGCCCGCGGCGAGCCCCAGGCGGTGATCATGATCGGCGTGGTGCGCCCCACCGCAGCCTTCGTCAAGGCCTACCGCAGCGCCCATCCGGGCACCCAGCTGTTCAGCATCTCGGTGATCAACGGCCGCGAACTGCACGAGCTGGCCGGTGGCGACTACGCCCGCGGCGTAGGCATCACCCAGGTGATGCCCTCGCCCTTCAGCGGCGTCACCCGCATCGCCCGCGACTACAACGAGGCCCTGCAGCGCTTCGCCCCCGGCGAGGAGGCGTCCTACACCAGCTTCGAGGAATACGTGGGCGCCCGCATCCTGCTCGAGGCGATCCGCCGCGTGCGCGGCAGCCCCACGCCGGCGGCGGTGATGCAGTCACTGGAAAAGCTGGAGGTGGACCTGGGCGGCTTCGCGGTGCGCTTCGCCCCGGGCGACCGCCTCGGCTCCCGCCACGTGGAAGTCACCCTGCTCGGCCGCGGCGGCACGCATCTGCGCTGAATGCAGGGGCCTAGGCCTGGGATTTCATCTCCAAGGCCCGTTCATACAAGGCGTTCTTCGAGGCACCGGTGATCGCCGCGGCGAGCTTGGCGGCTTGCTTGACCGGGAGTTCGGCGAGCAGCAGGCCAAGCACCCGCTCCGCCTCGGGCGACAGGCCCTCGGTGGCCGGCGCGGCCGACACCAGCAGCACGAACTCCCCCCGCGCACGGTTGGCGTCGGCGGCCAGCCAGGCCGGAGCCTCGGCCAGGGGCATGCGCACGATCTGCTCGAACATCTTGGTGAGTTCCCGGGCCACCACGATCTGCCGGGTGGACTCCAGGGTCGCGGCGAGGTCATCCAGCGTCTCGACGATGCGATGGGGCGCCTCGTAGAACACCAGGGTGCCCGGCACGCCCTTCAAGGCCTCCAGCGCCGCCCGGCGCGCCGCCGACTTGGTGGGCAGGAAACCATGAAAATGGAAATGCCCGTCGGCCAGCCCCGAGGCCGACAGGGCCGCCACCGCGGCACAGGCGCCGGGCACCGGCACCACCGGGAAGCCGGCCTCCTGCACCCGCGCCACCGCCCGGGCGCCCGGGTCGGACACCGCCGGGGTACCGGCATCGGTGATCAGGGCCACCCGTTTGCCCTCTTCAAGCATGCGGATCACCAGGCCGGCGGCCGCCTGCTCGTTGTGCTCATGCAGGGCCACCAGCCGCGTGGTGATGCCGAAGGCATCCAACAGGCGCTGACTGTGACGGGTGTCCTCGCAGGCGATCACCTCCACCCCGCGCAGCACCGCCAGCGCGCGCAGGCCCATGTCCTGCAGATTCCCCAGGGGCGTGGCGACCACATACAATGACGGAGTCATGGAGAGCGCGGAGGTGTCGGATGGATCGGAAGTGTGTGGAAGCATGGAGAAGCGGGAGTCCGGGTGCGGGGGAGTCCGATTGTGGGGGCGAGGCTCCGACTAAGCAAGCCGAGCACCTGCGCCGCGGCGCCGCCGCCGAGGCCCTGGCCGAGACTTATCTCAGCGCCTGCGGGCTGGTCGTCGTGGCCCGCAACGTGCGCTGCCGCGGCGGCGAGGTGGATCTGATCGCCCGCGACCGGGGCTGCATCGTCTTCGTCGAGGTCCGCCTGCGCAGCAACAGCCGCTTCGGCGGCGCCGCCGCCAGCATCACCGCCACCAAGCAGCAGCGTGTCATCCTGGCCGCCCGCTACTGGCTGGCCGGCGCCGGCCGCCGCCATGCGGCCCAGCCCTGCCGCTTCGACGCGGTGCTGCTCGACAGCCTCGAGCCGCCCCGCCTCGAATGGATCCGCGGGGCCTTCGATGCGGGCTAGGCCGGCTCCGCTGCTGGCAGGCCTGGCCCTGGTGCTCGGCGGCCTCGGGCCTCCGGCCGCCGATGCCCAGCACATCCGCGTGCTGGTGCAGCGCTCGCCGCTGGCCGGTTTCCAGTACCACGGCGCGGCGATCCACTGGGAGGCCCTGCGCGAGGGCGATCCGCTGCAGCTGGTACGCGAACCGGACAACCCCCACGACCCCCGCGCCGTGCGCGTCGAGTGGCGCGGCATCATGCTCGGCTACCTGCCCCGGGCTGAGAACCGGGAGGTCGCCCGCGAGATGGACCAGGGCACGCCGCTGAGCGCCCGCATCGGCCGGCTGAGCGACGACCCGAACCCCTGGAAGCGCCTGCGCATCGACGTCCTGCTGGGTTTGTAAGCGGATCTCTCGCAGGCGGCGGGGCGGTCGGCGCAAATGTTAGAATCGACGGCAATTTTCCCGGAGTTCGTGATGGATCTCGTTGCCCGCATCGCCCAGCAATTCACCGACAGCGCCCAGACCAAGCTGGCCTCACTGGAGTTCATGGCCGAGCCCATTGCCGCCGCCATCGAAGCCATGACCCACAGCCTGATGGCCAACGGCAAGATCCTCGCCTGCGGCAACGGCGGCTCGGCGGCCGATGCGCAACACTTTGCGGCCGAGCTGCTCAACCGTTTCGAGATGGAGCGCCCGCCGCTGGCCGGCATCGCCCTCACCACCGACAGCTCGACCCTCACCTCCATCGCCAACGACTACGACTTCACCCAGATCTTCTCCAAGCAGGTACGCGCCCTCGGCCAGCCCGGCGATGTGCTGCTGGCCATCTCCACCAGCGGCAACTCCGCCAACGTGATCGAGGCCATCCACGCCGCCCACGAGCGCGAGATGCGGGTGGTGGCCCTCACCGGCAAGGGTGGTGGCCAGATGGCCGACCTGCTCGGCCCCGACGACATCCACCTGTGTGTGCCCTCCGATCGTACGGCGCGCATCCAGGAGGTCCACCTCATCACCCTCCACTGTCTGTGCGACGGCATCGACTGTCTTTTCCTCGGAATCGAAGAATGAAACTGATCCGCAAGCAACTGGCCTGGGCTGTTCTGGCCATCGGCACCCTCGGCGCCCTGCAGGGCTGCATCCCGGTCATCGTCGGCGGCACCGGCATGGCCGTGGCGATGGTCTCCGACCGCCGCACTTCGGGCACCTACGTCGAAGACGAAAGCATCGAATGGAAGGCCGTCAAGCGCATCGAGGATCGCCTCGGCGACAAGGTGCACGTGAACGCCACCGCCTTCAACCGCAAGCTGCTGCTCACCGGCGAGGCCTTCAATGAAGCCAGCCGTGATGAGGCCGGGCGTGTCGCGGCCGCCGTGGAGAACGTCAAGGAGGTGGTCAACGAGCTGCGCATCGCCCCCACCAGCACCCTGTCGGCGCGCAGCAACGACACCTACATCAGCTCCAAGGTGAAGGCCCGCTTCGTGGACCAGAAAGACTTCCGGGTCCAGCAGGTGAAGGTCATCACCGAAGCCGGCACGGTCTTCCTGATGGGCCTGGTCACCGAGAAGGAGGGCCAGGCGGCCACCGAGATCACACGCACTACCAGCGGCGTGCAGAAGGTCGTGCGGGTCTTCGAGTACATCAACGATGAGGAAGCCCGCCGCCTCGACAGCGCCATCTCCGGCGACTCCGGCAAGTAAGTCACTCAGGCACACGCGCTAACCCTTGCCGCCGCTCATGGGCAGCGGCAAGGCCGGTCAGGTCAGACCTGCCGGATCGCCCTCCTGGCGCACCACCAGCTCGGCAAAACCGGTCCGCAGATCCGGCTCGCGCCTGAAGCTGAGCCGGGGCAGCAGGCCCAGCAGCACTTCGGCGGTGGTCCTGACCAGGCAGCCATAGGCCAGGTGGCCGCCCACCACCGCCCCGCTGGCGTCGGCAAGGGTGGCGTGCAGGTGCGAGCCGTTGGCGGCAATGGTGCCGGCCAGGGTCAAAACCTCCATGTCCCCGTGCAGGGCCTCTGCGTCATCGGCACCGGCCCGCCGCAGGTGGGCCCGCTCCAGGCTGCCGATCCCCGACAGCACGAAGGCCGCCGAACAGCCCTCGGCGTACACCGCACATTCCAGGGCCCGGCGCAGATCCTGCCCGGGAGTCAGGCGCAGGGCCCGCACCTCCATGCCGCTGTGTTCCGGCGTCATCGTCGTCTCCATCATCCCGCTCCGCCGAAACCCGCCTCGGCCAGGAAGCGCCGACGTTCGGCGTCCTGCTCGAGATGGCTCGCCAGGGCCCGGCACAGGGTCTCGAGGTTGTGGGCACCGCGCACCTCGCGGCGGACCAGCACCCGGGCCATCGGCCCCATGTGCCGCGCGAACAGTTTTTCGATACGGGCCAGATCCTCGTCAGCAAGCAGCCCGACAGCCACGGCCGGCGACGCGCTGCCCGAGGCGGCGCCTGACACGGACGCCTTGCTGCCCGAGGACAAGGGCCGGGAATGCGTCGCGGCCGTGGCGCGGGAGGCACCGGACAGCCCCGAGGCGGCCGCCACCCCTGCCAGGAAGGCCGCCCTGGGCGCCGGATCGGGGATCAGGGTGGCCAGCTGCTGATGCAGGTCGACAAGACTGGCGGCCCGCGACACGGTCTTGCGCACCAGGATCCTGGCCATCGGACCGATGTGCTGGGCCAGGGTGCGCTCGGCCGCATCGATGCAGGCCGGGCTGATGTCGGCTCCGGCGACGGGGCGGCTGATCGACACCTCCGCCGGCTGCCCGGGCAGCAAGGCCACGCCTTCGCCGCTCCAGGCGTACACGTCGTGATCCCGGGCCTGGGGGTCGCGGCGCAGGCCGAGATGGCGAAAGCAGTCGCTGGCATTGCGGCGCAGGTGCTGCACCACTTCGTAATAGGCCCGCGCCACCAGCACCTGGCCGGGTTCGGCAAAGCGCATGACCCGGCAGGCGGTGGTGATGCCGTCACCGAGAATGCGCGAACGGCCGTTGGGATCGGGTGCCACCCGGACCGGACCGAGGTTGATGCCGACATGCACACCCAGCCCGTCCTCCACCGCCGCCCCATGCAATTGCACGGCTGTGCGCAAAGCATCCTCGGGATCGCCGACGTAACAGACCGCGCAGCCTTCCTTGGTGTTCACCGCCAGGCGGGTGGTGGGCGACAGGGGCGCGATGGCCTGGCTGAGCATGCGGACCAGGCGCGTGCGCCCTTCGTTGCGCGCCGCCATGTCTTCGGCCGGCCCGGCCACGTCGGCAAACAGGACGGCACCGATGAAGGTCCGGGCCTCCGCCGCCGACAGGCCGAGAGGCAGGGGCGCCTCGACGGGGGGATCGACCGGCCCCTCGCCGCCGGTCGGCGGGGCCAGGCAGGCCCGCCGGAAATCCGCCACCTGGCGGGGGCGCCGGTTCTCGTCCGGGTTGAGAGCCCAGTCGATGGCCCTCAGCAGGCCGCTGCCGAAGGCATCCACGTTGCCGATGCTGCTGGCGGAGGGCATGACATCCTCGCGCAAGCGGGCGAAGGCCTCGACGGGCAGCTTGCCGGTCACCATCCAGTACATCACCCCGGCCAGGGCGTACAGGTCGGTCCACGGGCCCTGCTTGCCGTGTCGGTGATACTGCTCGGCCGGCGCGAAGCCCGGCGTCACGATCGCCGTCAGGGCCTGCTCCGGGCCGTCCGTCTCGAGGCGCCGGGCCGAGCCGAAGTCGAGCAGCACGGGCGAGCCATCGGCGCGGATGTAGATGTTGCCGGGCTTGATGTCGCGGTGCAGGAAGCCCGCGGCGTGCACCGCCTCCAGACCGTCGAGCAGCGGCCGCACGATGCGCAGCAGGGTCGCCCGGTCGAGGGGCAGGCGGCCGACCAGCCAGCGCTGCAGCGGCTCGCCGGTCTCGTATTCCATGACCATGTAGGCCGTCTCGTTGGCCCGGAAATAGCGCAGCACCCGCACGATGCCCGGGTGATGGAAGCTCGCCAGGGCGCGGGACTCCAGCAGGAAGCGCTGCAGCCCCCAGTCGAAGGCCGCCGCGGCCTCGGCGGAGCTGGGGCGCACCAGCCCGTCCTCATCGCGCCGGGCCACATCCTTGGGCAGGTATTCCTTGATCGCCACCAGGCAGTCCAGGTGGGTGTCACGGGCCAGGTAGGTCAGGCCGAAACCACCGCCCCCCAGGATGCGCTCGATGCGGTATTCATTGAGCACATGCCCGTTCGGCAGGGCTGTGAGCGTGCCCTGCCGCGGGGCTGCCGCACAGCCCTCCTGGCCGTCCAGCATGCGTGTCTCAGCCATCGATCATCTGCATGGCTTTTTCAAGACTGCGGCGCATGCGATTGAAGGAACTGGCCAGCACCGCCACCTCGTCACGCCCACCCTCGGGGAACTCGGGCTGGTCGAAGTCGCCTGTGCTGATCTTGTCGGCAGCCGCCGACATGCGCGAGACGGGATGGATGATCAGCCACGACAACATCAGGTTGAGCACCACGAACACCGCAGCGAACACCGCCGCCAGCGACACCATGAAGGTCCGGAAAGCCTGACTGGCGTTCTCCAGGGGCACCGACATCGGCACCGACACCACCTGTGCCCCCACCACTTCGTTGAGCTTCCAGCCGAAGCCGTTGGCGTTGCCGTAGACCTTGAGCATGCTGGCCGGGGCAACATCCGGAGTGCTGTGGCAAGGCAGGCAGGCAGCCGTCTCGATGCGGATGGGGTGGGCGATGTACAGCGCGGGGCCGGTGGGGGTGTCCCGCTGCCCGTAGATCTCCTTGCTGTCGGTGTTGTTGCGGAAGACGTTGACCAGGTCGGCCTCCCAGTCGGCCGCCCGGTCACGGGGGTTGGTGGGGTTGAGGGTGGCTTCCTTGTAGGCGTAGTTGGGGTATTTCTTGTTGAGCACTGCCAGGGTTTCGGTGGCGGCGTAGGCCGGCACGGTCTGGGGCAGGAATTGCTTGTCCATCAGCGGGTTCAGATGCGGCCGCACCTGGGCCACGGTGTAGCCCCGCACGGCCATCGCCGCCTCCATCACGAGCCGCGCCTCGCCGAGCACCTGTTCGCGGGCATGGCGATCGAGCAGATCGTGGGAGATGTAGCCGGCCACACCGAAGCCGGCCAGAAAAACGGCCAGTAAGACCAGGTTGAATTTTAGTCGCAAGCCCATGACACCCTCCCCTTGCGGCCCGACGGGCCTGAATCGGGCAACATTTTGTCACATCAAGGGGATAGTACAGTGTCTTCGCGAGAGCTTTGTGCTAACGGAACATCCCGGGATGGGTACTGGGCCGGCCTGCGGCGCACTCAGCCCGGGTCGGCGGCCACGATCGCGGACAATCGCACCAGGGCTGCGTCGATCTGCTCCGAGTGGGGATAGCCGCAGCTGACCCGCAGAAAACGGTCGAAGCGGTCCGAGTTGGAGAACAGCGCCCCCGGGGCCACCCGGATGCCTTCTCGCAGGGCAGCCTCGAAGATGCGCCGGGACGAACACCCCTCGGGCAGTTCGACCCACAGCAACATGCCACCGCCCGGCATGTTGAGGCAGGTGCCAGCCGGAAAGTGGGCGGCGATGGTCTCGGCCGTACGCTCCCGCTGCACCCGCAGTTGCGCCCGCAGGCGGGCCAGGTGGCGGTCGAAGGCATGGCTGCCCATGAACTCGCCCAGGGTCAGCTGGGCCAGCGCATCGTTGGGCCGGCTCTGGGCATGCTTGAGCATGCGGATACGGTCCTGCCAGCGCCCGCCGGTCATCCAGCCGACCCGCATGCCCGGCGCGAGGGTCTTGTGGAAGGATCCGCAGTGGATCACGTTGCCGCTGCGATCCCAGGCCTTGCAGCACTTCAGCGGCTGGGCATCGTCGCTCAGGGCGCCGTAGATGTCGTCCTCCACCAGGGGCACGCCATGGGCCTCGCAGAGGGTCACCAGGCGCTGCTTTTCCTCATCGGGCATGACGCAGCCCAGGGGGTTCTGGAAGTTGGGGATGACCACCACCGCGGCAACCCGCTCGTGGCTGCGAAAGGCCAGTTCGAGGGCCTCGACCGAAATGCCCCGGCTCGGGCTGGTGGGAATCTCCAGGGTCCGCAGGCCCAGGCTCTCGATGACCTGGAGCAGGCCGAAGTAGGTGGGCGACTCGACAGCAACCAGATCGCCCGGCCGGGTCACGGCGCGCAGGGCCAGGTTGATCGCCTCGGTGCAGCCGTGGGTCACCAGGATCTCCTCGGGCGTCAGGCTCATGCCCGACGCCAGGGCCCGCCGCGCCAGCACGGCCCGGAAGCCGGGATCCCCCTGGGGCGGCACCGGGCTGACCAGCACCTCGGGATGCCGCCGCAGGGCCCGCTGCGCCGCGGCCCGCAGCGCATCGCGGGGATAGGCCTCCGGCGCGCCGAAGGCCAGGGCCAGGTTGGTCTTCACCGGAAAGCGCTCGCACTTGGTGACGAAGTCCGAGACCCGGTCGTGAATGCCTGTGAAGGCTGCCGGATCAGGTGCCTGCACGGACACCTGCGCAAAGCTGCGTGGATCCGGCTCGCTCACCGGCCGGAAGGCGGCCCGGCGCGGCCGCTGCACGAAATAACCGGAGCGCGGTCGTGCCTCCAGCAGGCCCTCGTCCTCCAGCGTGCGGCAGGCCTGCAGGGCGGTGGACAGGCTGACTCCGTGCTGCCGCACCAGGGTACGCACCGAGGGCATGCGCGTGCCCGGCGTCAACACGCCGGACTGGATGGCCTGACGGTAATGGCCCGCCAGGCGGGCATAGAGAAGGGTTGCGGTGCGCTCGGTGTCCATCGCGGAATCATCCCCGAAGCCGACAAGCGGCCACAGGTACAGACAGGGCAAAAGCACACCATAACAGCGTTCAAAAAAGGCCGCTGCACCGATACAGAAAGCCTGTGGCTGTGCCTGCCGCCACCGCCTGCGAATCCGTAGCCTGAGCACATCGCAACTCCGGAGAATCGACATGCAAGCCACCGACGAAATCCTGCGCCTGGCCCCCGGCGCCCTGCACCTGACCCGGGTCGAGGCGGGCACCCTGCTGCTGGCCGAGGGCGCCGAGATCCTGGTGGAAGGCCCGCCTCACTGGATCGGGGAACACTTGCTGGCCCCCCGCAGCTGCGTGCGTGAAGGCTGCGGACACTGGGTGGAGAGGGCGGGCTGGATCCGCCTGTCACGGGCGGAGGGTCACCAAGATGATTGCCAGGCAGACGGCCTGGTACGCCTGATTGCGCCACCGGGCTCGGGGGACACTCCCCTGGACGCGGTGCTGGCCCGCCTGCGCGGACTGCGCCGGCTGGAGAACCGGCTGCTGGCCGCCACCGCCCGGGCCCTGCGGCTACGTCTGGCTCAGCCCGATGCCCATGATTAGGGCGGAGCTGACAACAGCCCCGCCATGCACGGCTCAGTTGCCGGCGCGGGCCACCCCGTAGCCGTCACGGATGTCCCATTCCGCGAGAATCTCCGCTGCGACACAGGCCAGTTCGGGGTCATCGAAGCCTTCGGGGGACGGAACCCGGATCGACCGGCGCAGCGGATTGCCATCGCGGGCGAACAGATCGTAACAGCCGTCCCACTTGGGTTCGATGCCGGGGCGCGGCACCGCGTAGGGCTTGAAAACGAAATCACCATGGGCCTGCATTGCTTGAATCTCCTGTCGTTTGGCGATTCGGGGGCACGACATGCCGCCCGGTTCGCGGAACGAATTCTAGAGATTTGGCAAAATCGCGGCGTTAAACATTATTGCGCCGCAGCACAATGACATTCCGGACTCATCCTGCCGCCAGGCGGCGCCTGAGCCAGCCGATCAGACTACCCAACACGGGCAGCTTGGCGAAGAGCTCCTCACCGCTGTCCCAGTAGTCCCGATGCGCCAGCACCTGCCCGTCCGGCGCAAAGCGCAGATGGGTGGCGCCCCTCACGAGCTGTATCTCACCGCTCCGCCAACCCCGGAAGCGGAAGCGGAACTCCCAGGCCAGCCAGGCCTCGCCCTGCTCCGCCAGATGCGACACCACGCGGAAGCGCGGCTCATGCACCTGCGTGTACATGTGCCGGAAGACCCGCTCGATCGCCGCCACACCGCGCACCTCGTTGAAGGGGTCCTTGAAGGCAGCCTCTGCCGCGTAGATCCGGCTGATCTCGGCCAGGCTGGCGGGCGAGAGGCCTTCGTAGAACCGGATCAGGTCTGCCACCGCCTCCAGGGTGCTCCTCACAGCCCGGTCCTCCGGGAGATCAGGTGGAAATACAGGCGATCCGGCAGCAGGCGGAGAATTTTCAGGAAGCCGGTGAAGCGCCGCGGGAAGTGGATCTCGAAGCAACCGGAGGCGAAGCCGCCGATGATCCGGCGGGCCGCCTCCTCGGCAGAGATCAGCGCCGGCATCTCGAAGTCATTGCGGGCGGTCAGCGGGGTGGCCACGAAGCCCGGATTGATCAGGAAGACGGACACTCCGCGGGGCGCCAGATCCAGGTAGAGGGTTTCGGCGAAGTTGATCAGGGCCGCCTTGCTCGGCCCGTAGGCCATCGCCCGGGGCAGACCCCGGTAGCCGGCCACGCTGGCCACCACGGCCACCGCCCCGTGGCCCTGGCGCAACAGCTGCGGCACCACCGCTGCCACGCCGTCCATGACCCCGAGCAGGTTGGTATGCACCGTCTGGCGCGCATTGTCGATGGTCAGCTCCCAGGCGCGCAGGGGTGAATAAGTCCCTGCGTTGAGAATCACCAGGTCCACCCCGCCCCAGGTGTCGAGAATCTGCATCATCGCGGGGATGAAGGCCCCTGCATCGGTCACGTCGAGAGGCAAGGCCAGCGCATCCCGGAAGCCCTCAGCCTGCTGGCGCAGGCGGTCCGCGCTGCGGGCCGACAGCACCAGGCGGGCCCCCCGGGCATCCAGGTCGGCGGCCAGGGCTGCGCCGATGCCGCTGGACGCACCGACGATCCAGACACGCCGATCCCGCCAGTCGGTGATCGGCGTGTTGAGGGGGCGGAACAGGGGCAGCAGGCCAGCCATGGGGCGATTCCCTAGTCGCGCTTGCGGAAGCTGAGGGTGACTTCGCCGAGGCGGACACCGAACTTGCTCATCACAGAACGGTTGAGCATGGTCCGGTCATCCATCAGGAACATCCAGTCGTCGAAATCCACGTTGTAGACCTTGCCGTCCACCGGAAGTGCCAGCACGTATGTCCAGCGTAGCGCATTGCCCCGCGCTTCGCCGCGGGCCTCGCCGACCACATCGTCGGCGCGGCCGGTGTAGTGGTGGGCATCGACCCGGGTCAGGGTCCACACCCGGCGCTGGGTCGAGCCATCCGAATAGGTGAAGCGCTCATCCAGGGTGCCTGTCTCGCCTTTCCAGCTGGCCGCGATCTCCACGTGGAAACGCTTGACCACCTTGCCCGAGCGGTCCTGGAACATGCCGTGGGCGTCCAGGGTGCCGTTGAAGTAGCGGGGCAGCTCCAGTTGCGGCGTCTCGGCGGCATATTCCAGCGGGTCCACCGAGGCACAGCCGGCCAGGCCAAGCAGGCCGGCCAGCGCCATCATCATCTTTGTCATGCATCCCTCCCATCGAGGATTTTCCGCCAGCGCCACAACAGGCCGGCAGCCAGTATCTTGAGAACAAGGGGCAGCCCCCCATAGACAGCAGCAAGGGCGGCCACAGCCTGAGGCTCGCGCAGCCCCGGTGAATAGCCCAGGGCATCGAGCACCGGCAAAGCCAGACCCGCGGCCAGCGCCAGGCTGGCCTTGGCAACAAAGGCCCAGCAGCCGAAGCAGGCGCCGGCCCGCGGCGAGCGGATGCGCGCCAGCTGGTCGGCCAGGATCGCCGAGGGCAGGGCCAGGTCGGCTCCCAGCGCCAGTCCGGACAGCACGCAGATCAGGCCGAAGGCCCATGCATCGCCAGCTCCCAGGCTGCCTGCCCAGGCGAACACGGCCATGGCCAGCCCCATGCCGGCAAGCCAGGCCAGCGGTTTGCCGATGCGACTGGCCAGGCGCACCCACAGGGGCAGGCCGGCCGCCCCCGCCACGAAGTAGAGCGCCAGAAACAGCCCGGACAGATCTTCCCGCTGCACCACGTCGGCCACGAAGAACAGCACGGTGGAGGCCGGGATCGCGGCCGCCACCCCATTCACTGCAAACACGCCGAGCAGGGCCGCAAAGGGCCGCTCGGACAGGGCCAGGCGCAGGCCGGCCCAGGGCCTTTCGGCCACGGGTGGCGGACGCAGTCCGGCTGGTAGCCCCGGCAGGCTGACGAGGGCGACCAGCCCCAGCAGGGCAATGAACACCACCGCCATGCGCGCGAGCCCCTCCGGAAGACTGCTCGCCAGCAGGGCCGGCAGTGCTGAGGCGAGCATCACGCCGAGCAGCCCGAAGCCCTCCCGGCTCGCCACCAGGCGGGTGCGTCCGTCGTCATCGCGCCCCAGCTCCGCCCCCCAGGCGGCGTGGTTGATTGTCGCCAGGGAATAGCCGACGCTCACCAGCACCAGGCCGCCGGCCAGCCACAACGCACCGGCGCCGGCAGGTGGCACCAACAGCCCCGCCAGCCCCAGGGCCAGTGGCAGCAGGGCCAGGGCGATCAGCCCGCGACGTGACGCCCTCCGGTCCGAAAACCAGCCGATCAGCGGATCAGCAAGGGCATCGGCGACCCGGGTGGCCAGCAGGATGGTCCCCACCAGAGACAGGCTCAGCCCCATCTCCGCCGCATAGAGGTGAGGCACATGCACGTAGATCGGCAGGGCCGCGAAGGCCAGTGGCAGACCGAGCAGGCCATAGCGCCAGCCCAGCCCGGCCTGCAGGGCACCGGCGCTCATGAAGGCTGCCCGAACAGGCGGGCGCGCAGGGCCGGCACGCGGGTGCGGCGATCGAGCCAGATGGCGAAGAAGGTATGGGCAAAGACCGGATCGGCGACCTCCCCGACCAGCCGCCCCTGGTGGTAGAAGGCCGCACCGCGCCCGGGCAGGCTCACCCCGACGATGGTCTCCCCTTCGGCGACATCAGGGAAGACCCGCTCCAGGTCGGCCTTCCAGCGCAGCAGCGCGGCCTCGTCCCCGCTGCCCAGGCGACGCATCTCGTCGAGGCTGGTGGTCACCAGCATAGACCGGCTGAAGCCCCTGGCGTAGGTCAGGACCAGCGCATAGGGCCGGCTGTCGCTCCACTCCGGCCCGCTCACCCACAGGCTGGCGTCGTACAGGCGCAGGCCGATGAAGCGGGCCTCGCCGCTGCCCAGCAGGCGCCAGCCCGGCGCCAAGGCCCGCACCGGCTCGGGCAACGCCGCCGATGCGGCTGACGCAAACAACCACAGCAGCACCAGGACGGCCCGCCGCAGCTCAGGCATGGCTCAGGCGGAACTGGTGCACATCCACGCTGCCGGCACGGAAGCCGGCCTCGCAGTAGGCCAGGTAGAAACGCCACAGGCGCACAAAGCGCTCGTCGTAACCGAGAGCCCGCACCTGGGGGAGCTCGGCCTCGAAGGCCTGGTGCCAGCGCACCAGGGTGTTGGCGTAGTCCTCGCCGAAGGCCAGATCGGAGGTGACGGCCAGGCCGGCCTGCACCGCGTGGTAACGCAGGACGAGGGGGCTGGGCAGCATGCCGCCGGGAAAGATGTAGCGCTGGATGAAGTCCGTCCCCTTGCGGTAGGAGGCAAACAGGCTGTCGGCGATGGTGATGGTCTGGATCAGCGCATGCCCGCCCGGCTTGAGCCGGTCATGCAGCTGGGCAAAATAGGTGGGCCAGAAACGCTCTCCCACCGCCTCCAGCATTTCGATGGAGACGATGTGATCGTAGCTGCCCCGCACATCCCGGTAATCACACAGTTCGAAATCCGCCCGGTCGGCCCAACCGCCCCGCTCGGCGCGGGCGCGAGCCCAGGCCAGCTGTTCGGTGGACAAGGTGAGCCCCAGCACCCGGCAGCCGAACTCGGTCGTCGCCATCTCGGCGAAGCCGCCCCAGCCGCAGCCGATCTCCAGGATCAGCTGCCCCGGCCGCGCTCCAAGCTGCTCGAGGATGCGCCGGTACTTGCGCTGCTGGGCCGCCTCCAGCGGCTCGCCCGCGGTGACGCCAAGCGCGCTGGAGTAAGTCATCGTCGGGTCCAGCCACAGGCGATAGAAGGGATTGCCCAGATCGTAGTGGGCGCTGATGTTGCGCCGCGATCCTGCGCGGGTGTTGGCGCGCAACAGGTGGGTCAGGCGATGCCCGATCAGGCGCCAGGCGCGCCCGTGGATGGCCGACTGCACGCGATCCCGGTTGCGGGCCAGGAGGGTCAGAAGTGCCGCCAGATCATTGGTGTGCCAGTCGCCGGCCATCCACGACTCGGCGAAGCCGATGTCGCCCTTGGCCAGCACCTCGTCGAACAAGGCCTCGTCACCCACCTGCAGATGCAGGCCACCGGGGCCATGCCCGACCCGCCGGATCAGGCCGCCGGGCAGATGCACGTCGATGGCGCCGCCCTCAATGCTGTCCAGCAGGCCCAGCACAAGGCGGGTTCCGCGGCGCAGCCGGGCAGCCTGGCCGGCGGCCGAGCCGACAAAGGGCTGATCAAGCTGGTTCATGAAGAAATCTCCTCGGTGGGGGGCAGGGGTTTGCGATGGAAGGGCACGCGGCGCAGGGCCAGGCGCAGGGCTTGCCAGTGGATGCGGGCAACGACGCCGAAGGTCATCAGAGGCAGGCGCACCAGCCAGGCGGCCAGGGCACGTCCGGTGAGCGGCTGTTCGTGGCCCGACAGGCGGGTGGCGAGCTGGCAGCGCCCGCCTTCCCAATAGTCGATGGCGGTGCTCACCACCCCGCCCTGGCGGGCGAAGCGGAAGCGGTACTCGCCACGCACCGGGAAGAAGGGCGACACATGGAAGACCTTACTGGCCCGCAACTCGTCACCCGGCAGGATGGGGCGGTGGTCGGGGTGGGCGACAAGATAGTTGTGGCGCTCGCCGAAGGTGTTGTTGACCTCGGCCAGCACCGCCCTCAGGCGGCCGTCGCGGTCGTGGCAGAACCACAGGCTGACCGGGTTGAAGAGGTAAGCGAACATGCGCGGCATGGTCTGCAGCACGACCTCGCCATCCGCCTCGGCCAGCCCGTGCTCGTGCAGCAGCCCGCGGATCCATGGCAGCAGCGGCGAGCCGTCCCGCGCGCCGTGATCGCGGCTGCGCAGGGAGAACAGGTTGGGCCGGTCCACCCCGAGCAGGGGCACATTAAGCTGCTCGAGGCGGCTCAGGGGGATGCGCAGGGTGGCCAGGGGATAGATGAAGCGGTTGTGCGTCGGCCATGTCCGCTCGTGCATCACGGCGCCTATGCAGACCACCGGCTCAAAGCGCGCCTGGCTCATCAGACCGGCTCCGCCAGCGCGCACGCCCGGCCCTGCCAGGGTGCCTGGACGCCCAGGGCGGCGGCCACGGCCAGCCCGGATTTGAGGCCGTCCTCATGAAAGCCATAGCCCGTCCACGCCCCGGCGAACCAGCTGTGCTTGCGCCCCTGCAGTGCGGGCAGGCGGGCCTGGGCAGCGATCGCCCGCTGGTCGAAGACCGGATGGGCGTAGTCGTAGCGCCCGATCACATGCTGCGGCGACGGCTCGTCGAAGGGGTTGAGGCTGACCACCACGGGCGTCTCGACCGGCAGCGGCTGCAGGCGGTTGATGAGGTAGGACACCGACACCGGGCGCTCACCGGGCAGGCCGTGCCCCGAGAAGTAGTTCCAGGCCGACCACACGCCGCGACGGCGCGGCAGCAGGCATGGATCGGTATGCAGCCAGGCATCGTTGCGCTGGTAACGCACCGCGCCGAGCACCGCCCGCTCTTCCTGCGTGGCGCCATCGCCCAGCAGCGCCAGGGTCTGGTCGGAGTGGCAGGCGAAGATCACCTCGTCGAAGCGCTCCTGGCCGGCCGGAGTCCGCAGCAGCACCCCGACGCCCTCCTCCCGCTGCACCTGCAACACCGGCGTGTTCAGGCGGATCTCGCCGATGGCGGCGCTCAAGATGTCCACATAGCTGCGCGCACCGTGCTTCACGGTGTACCAGCGCGGCCGGTCGAAGATCTGCAGCAGGCCGTGGTTGTGGCAGAAGCGCACGAAGGTGGCCAGCGGGTAGGCCATCATGCTGTGCGTCGGGCAGCTCCAGATCGCCGCCGCCATCGGGATCAGGTACCAGTCGCGGAAGGCCTCGCCGTAACGTTGCTGGGCCAGGTAGTCACCCAGGGCGATGTCGGGCGTCTCGCCGCCGAGGGCCATCCGGGTGGTGTCGCGGTTGAAGCGCCGGATGTCGGCCAGCATGCCCCAGAAGGCTCCCTTCACGAGATTGCTGCGCTGGGCAAAGAGACTGCCCAGGTCGCTGCCCGCCCATTCCAGGTCGGGGGTGGCCAGACTCACGCCGAAAGACATCTCGCTCTCGACGGACTCCACCCCGAGCAGGCTGAAGAGGGCGCACAGGTTCGGATAGGTGCGCCGGTTGAAGACCAGGAAGCCGGTGTCCACCGGAAAGCGGCGGCCTTCGACTTGCACATCCACGGTGTGCGTGTGGCCACCCAGGTAGTCGCCGGCCTCGAACAGCACCACGTCGTGCTCCCGGCTAAGCAGCCAGGCGCTGGCCAGGCCGGCGATGCCGGAGCCGATCACGGCGATACGCCGGGCGCCAGGACGGCGCGGAACGAAATTGCCCAGGGGAGCCCGGTCCATGGCGCTCTCCTCAAGCCACCCGGCGCCGCAGCGCCAGGCGACGGGCACGGACGGCCACCCACTTCCGGAAAGAGGGGGAAAGGCGCTTGCGCAGGATCAGACTATCGATGTCCATGATGGCTTCCTTCCGGGCGTGATCAGGCATTACGCCCCTCGATCAGGGCATAGGCGGAGTGGTTGTGGATGGACTCGAAGTTCTCGGACTCCACGGTCCAGCCGGCAATCCGTGGCTCGGCCCGCAGGCGCAGGGCCACGTCACGGACGAGGTCCTCGACGAACTTCGGGTTGTCGTAGGCGCGCTCGGTCACCCACTTCTCGTCCGGCCGCTTGAGCAGGCCGAAGACCTCGCAGGAGGCCTCCTCCTCGGCGATGCGGACCAGTTCCTCCAGGCTCATGTCGTCGCGCAGGGTGGCGGTGAGGGTCAGGTGGGAGCGCTGGTTGTGGGCGCCGTAATCGGAGATCTTCTTCGAGCAGGGGCACAGGCTGGTCACCGGCACCACCACCTTGAGGGTCAGCGTCGGCGCCTGACCTTCCGCCTGCTCCACGCAGACGGCGGCATCCAGGTCGAGCAGGCTTTCGACACCCGACACCGGAGCCTGCTTGCGCACGAAATACGGAAAGCGCATTTCGATGCGCCCGGCAGGGGCGTCGAGACGCCGCAAGGTATCGCGGAACATGCTGCGCACCCCGGCCAGATCCAGGGCCTCGCGTTCGCTTTCGAGGACTTCCACGAAGCGCGACATGTGGGTGCCCTTCACGTCCGGCGGCAGGAAGACCGTCATCTCCAGGGTCGCCACGGTGTGCCGGACCTCCCCCTGCCGATCAAGGATGCGCAAGGGATAGCGCAGGCCGCGTACGCCAACCCGCTGGATGGCAAGCTGGCGGAGGTCGGCCGAGGACTGGATGTCGGGCAGGTGGAATTTCTCGGGTGCATTCACGGGCAGGCGCTCCTCGGTAAGGGGGATGGGCTCAGGGACGGGCGGCCAGGGCCTTCTCGACCGCAGTCACTAGGCTGCGGCTGTCGGGTGCCGTGGTACTGGGGAAGCTCAAGACCTTCTGACCACTACGGTCGATCAGGTATTTGTGGAAATTCCACTTCGGCCGCTCACCGGTGAGCGAGGCCAGCTGCTTGTACAAGGGATTGGTCCCGGACCCGACCACGTCGGTCTTGGCCAGCATCGGGAACTTGACGCCATAGGTCAGGCGGCAGAACTCGGCGATCTCCTTGTTGCTGCCCGGCTCCTGGCTGCCGAAGTCATTGGAGGGAAAGCCCACCACCACCAAGCCCTGGTCCTTGTAGCGGGCATACATCTTCTCCAGGCCGTCGTACTGCCCGGTGAAGCCGCAGTAGCTGGCGGTATTGACCACCAGCACAACCTTGCCCCGGTACTGGCAGAGGTTCTGGGGCTGGTCGTCCTGCAGGCGCGGGAAGCGATGATCGAGCAGCGCCGGGCAGGCCTCGTCCGCAGCCGTGGCAATACCGGCGACGGGAAAAAGGATCAGGGCCGCAGCCCAGTGGCAGAGGAATCGCATGGTGAATCTCCAGAATCAGACAGGACGGTTCTGGTGGACAAAGATCTTCACATCCAGATCCTCGTCCAGGACAAACAACGTCGAGCGTTCAACCGCATCAAGCCCCTCGGCCGGCGCCGGAAAGCTGGACAGGGCCAGCAGCCCGCCGGCAGCGGAGAGCAGGAGAAAGCCTGCAGTCAGCCATCCGCGAAGAGGATTGACATCACCTGTATTCATGGCCGTTTGTCCTGGACAATGATTGATCATGCCTCTACACTAGGATCAAATCTCACGCATGTCAACATTTTGTCCAGGACAAAATATGAACACTTCTTCCCCGCCGCCCGGCCTCCCGATCGCCGCAGTGGAGCGCGACACCGGCCTGGCCAAGGACACCCTGCGTGTCTGGGAGCGGCGCTACGGCTTCCCCTCTCCGGCCCGCGACAACAATGGTGAGCGGGTCTATCCCGCCGATCAGGTCGACAAGCTGCGGCTGATCCGGCGCCTGATCGACCAGGGGCTGCGCCCGGCCAAACTCATCGGCCTGGACCCGGCAGCCCTGTCCGAGCTCCTTGGCGGGCTGGCGGCGACACCTCCCTCGGGCGACCCGGCACGCAGCGCCCAATTCGAGGCGATCCTGAAATTCGTGCGCCTGCATCTGCATGAAGACCTGCGCCGCAGCCTGCAGCAGCTGCTCATGAAGCTCGGCCTGCAGCGCTTTGTCGGGGAGGTGCTGGCGCCCCTCAACCTGCTGGTGGGGGACGCCTGGCTGCGCGGTGAGCTGGAGGTGCCCGAAGAGCACTTGTATACGGAGCAGGTGCAGAACCTGCTCCGTGCTGCAATCAGCAGTCAGGCGGCAGCCAGCGAGGGGTGCCCGCGGGTGCTGCTGACCACCTTCCCCGACGAGCAGCACGCACTGGGGTTGCTGATGGCCGAGGCCATGATGGTGCCAGAGGGTGCCTGTTGTATTTCCCTCGGCACCCAGACGCCCCTGGACGATATCCGGAATGCGGCACAGGCCGGCCGCTTCGACATTGTGGCGCTTTCGTTCAGCTCAGCCTTCCCTGCCCGCCAGGCCCTCGACGGCCTGCGCAGCCTGCGCGAGGGGCTCCCGCCGGAAACCGCTCTGTGGGCGGGCGGTACGGGCCTCCAGGGCATCGCCCGCAAGCTGACGGACGTCCGCCTGTTCGATTCGATCGACGAACTGCCCGAGGCCCTGCGGACCTGGCGGGAGGGCCACCCGGCCGAAGCTCAGGCCTGAACCGGACCTGAGCCACCGGGCTCAGACATCAGCCGGCGCCAGCGCCAGGCGCAGCCGGGGCACGCGGGCCGGGGCCCAGTTGGCCAGGCTCCATGCCCACACCGCCAGCAATCCGGAGTCGGCCAGCCCGGCAGGCGGCATCTGCCCCAGGAAGTCCAGCACCTCCACCAGGAGCACAGCCGGGGTCATCCCGTCCACGGCCCGGGCGAGGGTCTGCTTGGAGAGCTTCTCTCCGGCCGCATTGGCAGCCACCGGCAAGTGCGCATAGGCGGGCTGCGGCAGGCCGAGCAGGCGCTGCAGCAGGATCTGGCGGGGCGTCGAGTCCAGCAGGTCGGCCCCCCGCACCACCTCGGAGACACCAGCCTCGGCGTCATCCACCACCACCGCCAGCTGGTAGGCGAACAAGCCATCGGCCCTGAGCAGGACGAAGTCGCCCACGTCCGCCAGAACATCCTCCACCACCCGGCCTTGCAGCGCGTCGTCGAAGGTCACCTCGCCAGGTGGCACCCGCAGGCGCCACGCCCGCGCCGATCGCCCGGGCGCCAGGCCGTTGCGGCAGGTGCCGGGGTAACGCCGCGTCCCGTCCCGCGCCAACGCCGAATCAGCCATCTCCTTGCGCGTACAGGCGCAGGGAAAAAGATGGCCGGCCGCCTGGAGGCGCTCAAAGGCTTCGCGGTAATCCGCCGTGCGCCGGCTCTGCCACACCACCGGCCCATCCCATTCAAACCCGAAACGCTCCAGGGTTTGCAGGATCCCGTCCGCCGCGCCCGGCACGGAACGCGGTACATCCACATCCTCGATCCGCAGCAGCCACCGCCCACCCTGACTGCGCGCCGACAGGCAACTGCCGAGCGCTGCCACCAGGGACCCGAAGTGCAAGGGGCCGCTGGGCGACGGGGCAAAACGCCCGACAACCTGCCCGAGCATGACTTCGGGATGAGAATCCTGCACTTCTTTCATCTTTTTACAAACGACACAATATTTTAAAAATCATAGGCTTATGCAAAAAGAATTTACAATTATAACTTTCGGCATATTCCGCCCCCATCGTCCCGCCGGGATAATCCCGCACTCGAATTGATCGAGGGTTCGATTGTCGCAGCGAAGCCGCTGCCGCGAAACGGGCACACCACCACCGACGTCTCACGCATCCAGCCGTCGTCCCGACGCATTTCGCATGAAATTTGGCAGCCTATCCCTCTTCCGCCAGGACACGAGGTCAGCACACTCCGCCAGGCGCCGGGCCTCCCCGTCCGCGCTGTCGCACGCCTTGCGCCTGCACGGCACGGGCCAGTTGACCGGCCTGCTCTGCGTTCTGGTGATCTCCAGCCAGGTGGAGGCCGGGACGGCCCTGGCCATCTGGTGGGTGGCCCTCACCACCAGCCAGGCGGTGCTCCTCACGATGGCCCAGCCGCCCGCCTGGTGGCAGGGCTCGACCACCCAGCACGACCCGCTGCTGCGCCACTACTTCTCGGCGGCCAGCGCACTGATCGGCGGTGGGGCCTGGGGCACCCTGCCCCTGGTGCTCCCTGCCGACGCCCCGGCCCTGGCCCTGGCCACCCAGTACGCCGTACTGGGCGGAGTCACGCTTGCCGGCGCCAGCACCCTTTCCGGCAGCCGAACGGCCTTCGCCGTGTTCATCACGGCAACCCTGCTCCCCCTGTTCATCCAGACCCTGGCCGACCCGCCGCCGGCACTGCCCCATGCCAGCCTGCTGCTCGGCCTGTTCGTGCTGTTCGCCCTGGCACTCAACAGCCTGCTGCACTCCACCCACCGCCGCGTCGTGCGCCGACGCACCAGCGGTGCCGCGCAGCTCCTGACCCAGCAGCTGATGCTGGACAACGCCCGTGAAGCCATCGTGCTGACCCATGGGCATCGCATCCAGCGCTGGAACCGCCGCTTCAGCGAAGTCATGCGCCTGCCCCGCCACGAGGCCAGGCACAGCAGCCTGCGCCACTGCTTCGCCGACCCGGAAGAGTGGCAGCGCCATGCGCGGGCCGCTCTGGAAGCCTTCGGCCGCGGCACCGTGTACCAGGGCGTCACCCGCCTGCGGCGCCATGACGGCAGCGACTTCTGGGCCGAGATCTCGGGCCGCCGGGTTGCCGCCGGCACCTCCCCGGTGCAGGCGATCTGGGTCGCCGCCGACATCTCCAACCGCATCCGCGAAGACGCCCGCGATGCACTGGCGCACAATCAGCTGCGCAAGCTCATCGAGCAAGGCTCCGACTGGTACTGGCAGACCGACTGCGAGCACCGCCTGATGCACATCGTCCATCACCGGACGGGAGGCGACGAGCGCCTGTGCCGCAACGTGGGGCGTACCTGGTGGCAGTTTCCCCGCAGCGATCACAGCCCCGGCCTGAGCAGCGCACAATTGCGGGAGATCTTCGAGGGCCGGGAGGGCTTCCGGGATCTCCGCGTAACGGTTCCTGACGGCATGCGCCCGCCGCTGCATCTGCACCTGTCCGGCACCCCGCGGCTGGACGACCATGGCGCCTTCGCCGGCTACCACGGTACCGCCATCGACGTCACCGAACAGATCCGCAACACCGAGCGCATCCACCACCTGGCCTACCACGATCACCTCACCGGCCTGCCCAACCGGCGCCTGCTGAGCGACCGCCTCAACCAAGCCATGGCGCATGCCCGCCGCAACCGCGGGCGGGTCGGGGTCATCCTCCTCGACGTGGACGACTTCAAACGGATCAATGACCTGGCCGGCCATTCCACCGGCGACCAGGTCCTCATGGAGATCGCCGACCGCCTGCGCCACGCGGTCCGTTCCTGCGACTCCGTGGCCCGCCTCGAGGGTGACGCCTTCGTGATCCTGCTGCCCGGACTGGAGCAGATGCAGCACGCCGAGCAGGTCGCCGCAAAGGTGCTCTCGGCGCTCCACGAGCCGATCCAGCGCCCCTTTCCGCGCGCCCCCCTCGGCGCCAGCATGGGCATCGCCCTGTTCCCCGAGGACGCTGACACCGCCTCCGGCCTGCTGGACATGGCCGACATGCGCATGCAGCGCGCCAAGCGGCGCGGCGGGCAACGCATCGAAGGCTGAACCGGCCCCCCGGCTCCCGCTACAATGGGGCATGCATTGCCCTGCCCCCAAGCTCTCCCCCCCGCCGCCCGACACCCCCACCGCCACCCGCCCGGCACAGGTCTGGCGGGTGGACGGCAACCACGTCATCGCCGACACCGACCAGCTGATCGAGGAGATTCCCGTCGCCCTGGTCTACAACGGAATTTCCCACGCCGTACTGCTCGCCACCCCCGCCGACCTGGAAGACCTGGCCCTGGGCTTCAGCCTCAGCGAAGGCATCCTGGCCAGCCGCGCCGAACTCTATGACGCCGAACAGGTGCCCGGCAGCCGGGGGATCGAACTGCATCTCGAAATCTCCTCGGAGCGCTTTGCCGGCCTCAAGGCCCGCCGGCGCAACCTGGCCGGCCGCACCGGCTGCGGACTGTGCGGGGTAGAGAGCCTGGATGCGCTGGCCCGCCCCCATCCTCACCTGCCCTCGCATGCACCGGTGCCCATCGCCGCGGCCTTTGCCGGCCTCGCCGCCCTGCCCGGCCACCAGCCCCTGCGCCAGACCACCGGCGCGGTGCATGCCGCGGCCTGGATCGGACGCGACGGCGCGATCCGCGCCCTGCGCGAAGATGTAGGGCGCCACAACGCCCTCGACAAGCTGCTCGGCCACCTGGCCGCCACACGCTTCGACCCGACCGACGGCTTTGTGCTGGTGTCCAGCCGGGCCAGCTACGAGATGGTCCAGAAAACCCTGGCGCTGGGTATCGGCAGCCTGGTGGCGGTGTCCGCCCCCACCGGGCTGGCGGTGGACCTGGCCCGCGAGTCCGGCCTCGGCCTGGCCGGCTTCGCCCGCGACCGGCGCATGGTGATCTACGCCGGCCCCGAGCGCTTCAGCCCTGTCGATCAGACGTAACGCAGGCGCCGGCTGCGCTCCAGGCGCTCGGCATAGCGGGGAAAATCCAGGCCGGTGCGGCTGCGCAAGGCCTTTGCCTGGCTGGCGATCTCGCGCCAGCGGGGGGCAAAGCCGGAGGCCCGGAAAGCCAGCACGATGTCGTTGCCGTCCTGCAGTGAATAGCGCAGCACGCGGTCATCAAAGACCTCGGCGATCATCGCCATGTGGTCCTCCCGGTCATCCCGCTCGCCTGCCAGATTGGCCACCATCAGGCCCTTGCCGGTCAGCGCATCGTGCACCGACTGATAGAAGGCCGTGGAACTGACCGAATCCGACAGCCCGTGGCGGTCGAAGGCGTCCATCATGATCACGTCCGGGCGCTCCTCCCAGCCCGCGCTCTGCCCGACCCAATCGGCGCCATCCCCCTCGCAGACGCGTAGCCGGGCATCGTCGGGGGGCAGCTCGAAGACGTCACGGAAGGCGATCACACGCGGGTCGATCTCCACCACGGTGATGCGCGCCGACCCCACCTGGCGATGGCAGAACTTGGCCAGCGAGCCGCCACCCAGCCCCAGCATCAGGATCTGACGTGGCCGCGCCAGGAACAGCAGGAAGCTCATCATGGCCTGGGTGTAATCCAGCTCCAGCGCAAACGGATCCTTGAGGCTCATGGTGCTCTGGATCAGCGAGAGCGAGAAATGCAGGCTGCGGGTCTGCCCGTCATCAATCACAAAAGGCTTGTCATAAGCCCCTGAGACCACCTGGCGCAGCACGGCCTGATGGTCGCAATCCACCTCTTCAAGGAGATGGATGGTGTCCGAATCGGAAAAGAAAGGGCTGGGCAGGACCAGTATGGCGGGGCGGTTCGACGCAGGCAC
This sequence comes from Zoogloea dura, assembly GCF_012927165.1. Classification (GTDB taxonomy): domain Bacteria; phylum Pseudomonadota; class Gammaproteobacteria; order Burkholderiales; family Rhodocyclaceae; genus Zoogloea; species Zoogloea dura. Next base: position 36,573 of record NZ_JABBGA010000027.1, on the reverse strand, counting down.
GGCAGGACAGGATGGATACGACAGGGCCTCATTGTACCCCCCGGGTTCAAGGCACACTTTTTAAAGATACTGCATGTCCTGCCGTAAGCCCCGCAATCAAGCTCCTCCTCAGGGGATGTTGCCCCGCATACCAATTGCTCATTGGATATCTGCCATGACCATCTCCCGCCGCCTCATGCTCATCGTCGGAACGGCGCTGCTCGGGCTGATCGCCCTCGCCGGCATGTCCTACCAACAGATCAGCCGGGTTTACGAAGACGCAAACTTCAGCACCGTCAATGTGGTTCCCAGCATGCTGGTCCTGTCGGAAACGGCCATCGACACCGGACGTTTGCGGGTCCGCATCTATCGCCATGTGCTGGCGAGCGACGTGAAGGAAATAGCCGAGATCGAGAAGACCATCCAGAGCGCCCGCGACGCCATCACGCAGCAGTTCAAGGCCTATGAGCAGCTGATCTTCGATGCGGAAGACCGGCAGTTGCTCGAGGCGGAACGCACGGCCTTCCATGAATACAACAAGCGGGTTGACGAAGTCCTGGCGCTGTCACGCCAGAACCGGCACGAGGAGGCACGCGCCCTGTTGAACTCGGTGGCCCCCTACGCCACCCGCTTCGTGGATCAGCTGACGGCCCACATGAAGTACAACGAGCGGATCGGCAAGGATGCCGCCACCAAAGCCGCCGGCACCCTCGGCAGCGCGCTGCAGATCAGCATCGGCGTGCTGGTCGTTGCGGCGCTGGCGCTGGTCGCCCTGAGCGTCACCACCATCCGCAGCATCACCAGCCGGCTCGACGCGGCCAACCGCTCCGCCGCGCGCATCGCGTCCGGCAACCTCGCCGCCGAGCATGCGGCGGGAGCGGGCAACCAGGACGAGATCGGCAAACTGCTGGGCTCGCTCGAGGCGATGCGCGCCGATCTGGCGCGGACCATCGGCGAGATCGTCGCCGAGTCCGAACAGGTCGCCCAGTCCGCCAGCCAGCTGTCCAGCGCGGCGCAGCAGGTGTCGATCAGCAGCGAACAGCAGTCGAGCGCCACCTCGGCCGCCGCCGCCGCGGTGGAACAACTCACCGTCAGCATCGACCACGTCGGCAACAGCGCCGAGGATGCCAGCCGCCGTGCCCAGGAGGCCGAAGGCCTGGCCAGCCACAGCGGCCGTGGCGTGGACAGCGCCGCCCAGCGCATCGGCCAGGTCGCCCAGCAGGTGGAGAACACCGCCCAGCAGATCCAGAGCCTGTCCAACCACGTGCAGCAGATCGACCGCATCACCGTGGTGATCCGCGAAGTGGCCGACCAGACCAACCTGCTGGCGCTCAATGCCGCCATCGAGGCCGCCCGGGCCGGCGAGCAAGGCCGCGGCTTTGCGGTGGTGGCCGATGAGGTACGCAAGCTGGCCGAACGCACCACCAGCTCGGTGCAGGAGATCAGCGCCGTCATCGGCACCATCCAGCAGGGCGCCAGCGATGCGGTGACCAGCATGCAATCGAGCCGCAGCCTGGTCAGCAACGTCGTCGAGGACGCCAACCGGGCCAGCGAGTCGATGGGCGAGATCCGCGACTCCGCGGCGACCATGCAGCAGGCCATCGGCGGCATCAACGATGCCCTGAAGGAACAGCGCGGCGCTTCCACCGACCTGGCCCGCAATGTCGAATCCATCGCCCAGATGTCGGAAGAGAACTCCGCCGCGGTGAGCGAAGTGGCCAGCACCGCCCACACCCTGCAGTCGGTGTCGAGCAGCCTGAAGGCCAGCGTGTCGCGCTTCCGGCTGTAAGCCGCCCGCCATGCTCCCGGAGGGACATCCCTCCGGAGTCATGCTCAGCAGCGCGTCAGCCGCGGCTCAGGCCAACCCGAGCAGCTTGAGCTTGCGGTACAGCGTGGCCCGCGCCACCCCCAGGCTGCGCGCGGTGGCAGACACATTGCCGGCATTGCGCGCCATCGCCGCGCGCACCGCCTCGAGCTCGATGTCGCGCAGGCACACCTCGCTGCCGCGCAACGGCGCCGCCCGCAGCGCCAGTGCATCGTCGAAATCGGTCAGCAGCTCCTCGGGGAAATGCTGCAGGCCGATCTCCTCCTCGCCCTCCGCCAGGGTCAGGGCCAGCCGCAACACGTGGCCGAGCTGCCGGATGTTGCCCGGCCAGCGATAGTGCATCAGGACATGGCGCGCCTCCGGCGACAGCATCGGCACATCGCCCTCCCCCGCCTCGCGGGCCAGCAGGGCGTCGATCAGCACCGCCCGGTCGCCACGTTCGCGCAGGGCCGGCAGGCTCACCCGCACCCCCTTGATCCGGTAGTACAGGTCTTCCCGGAAGCGCCCTTCCGCCACCAGGGTTTCCAGGCGGCGGTGGGTGGCCGCCACCACGCGGGCATCGAAGACGATCTGGCGGGCGCCCCCCAGGCGGCTGAAGCTGCGCTCCTGCAGCACCCGCAACAGGCGGCCCTGCAGCTCCATCGGCATGTCGCCGATCTCGTCGAGGAAGAGAGTGCCGCCGCGCGCCAGTTCGAACTTGCCCAACGCACCGCCGCGCCGGCCGCCGGTGAAGGCCCCGTCCTCGTAGCCGAAGAACTCCGACTCGATCAGCCCGGCCGGCAGCGACGAACAGTTGATCGCCACGAAGGGCCCGGCGGAGCGGCTGCTGTCATCGTGCAGACGACGCGCCAGCACCTCCTTGCCGGTGCCGGTCTCGCCGTTGATGAGCACCGGTATGTCACGCTCGAAGGCACGCCGGGCCACGTGCAAGGCCTGCCCGGCCACCGGATCGAAACCGATGGCGTCGCCACTGCCCGCCGCCTGCCCGGCCTGCGCCGGCAGCACCGGACGCGCGGCCAGGGCATGGATGCGCTGCGCGCCCTCGCGCAGGCCGGCCAGCATCGCCCCCGGGCGCATCGCCTGGAAGCGCGCGTCGAAGCGCAGCCCGCCGTCGCTGCGCAGCACGCCCTTGTCGAGCCGGCCGGCGAGGGCGCGCCGGAAGGTTTCCGGCGGGCAGTCGAAGAGCGTCTCGAAGCGCTCGCGGCCTGCTTCAGCGGCGCCCAGGCCCAGGAGCTGTCGGGCGCTCTGGTTGGCCCCCAGCAGCGTGCCGTCCTCGGCGAACACCACCACCCCTTCGAGCGGCGTGTCGAGCAGATCGGGGCGGTAGTGGAAGCCCATCGTCAGGGCGCCCTGCAGCTCAGCCAGCATGCGGTTCTCGATGGCGCGGGCGGCAATGCCGAGGGGCTCGAGGATGGTGACCGGCTCGCCGTGGCCCATGCGCGTTGCGTCGAGCACCCCGACCAGCGCGCCGGACGGGCCGAAGAGGGGCACCGCGGCGCAGCTGAAGGGGCGCACCTCGTCGAGGAAGTGCTCGGCGGCACGCACCACCATCGGCCGCCCCTCGGTCAGGGAACATCCCGGCCCGTTGGTGCCCACCGCCGCCTCGCTGACGTTGCGCCCCACCTGGAAGATGCTAGCCAGCTCGCGGGCCTCGATGCCGCTGCCGCACACCGAGCTGACCACGATGCCCTCCATGTCGATGCAGGCCAGCGCCCAACCGGCGTGCCCGAGCGACAGGTGGAGCTTCTCCATCTCTGGCAAGGCGCTGGCGATCAAGGGGCGGCAGCGCTCCTCGATCAGTGATTTCTCGTGGCGCGCGACCGGATTGAAGACGCGCCGGTCGCCCGTCCCCAGCCCCAGCTCTCGGGAACGCTCCCACGAGCGGATCACCATTTCGGGTATCAACCCGTCCGGCCTTTTTCCCTCCCGGAAAAAATGCCTGCGTGCCAGTTCAACCCGTTGCCCGAAGGACACCGCGGATTCGCCCATGCTTTTGTCTCCTCTATTTGGCGAATAACAAGTCAACCTTTCCCCGGCGTTGACTCGTTTCAATACACCCCATTCCGGGCCATCCACTGCGTGCAGCCCGGAACAAATGCAAGCCAATGATTTTTATTTGTTTTTATGTGAAACCCAAGCACTCCCCGGCAGGCACGCCGGCTGCTATGGGCTTATGACCCCGAGCGGAATATCCCTATCCCGGAACGGGGCGCACCACATTAAATAAGTTCGACAACTCAAGTCAATGAGGAGACAAGATGACAGGACACCGTGAAATGCGGCGCTCCGGGCAGCGCGCAATGCAATTCGCCGGCAGCACCCTGCTGGCCTGTGCGCTGCTCGCCGGCCCGGCCCGGGCAGAACCCGCCAAGGGCTCCCGCGAACACATCGCCGCGGTCACCGCCCGGGTGGACGCCCCCGCCATCCGGGCCAACGCGGCCCGCGGCAATGATTGGCCGGCCTATGGCCTCGACTATGCGGAGACCCGCCACAGCCCGCTCACGGCGATCAATGCCGGCAACGTCAACACGCTCGGCCTGGTCTGGTCCTACAACCTCGAATCGACCCGCGGCGTGGAAGCCACGCCCCTGGTGGTGGACGGCATCATGTACGTCACCGCCTCGTGGAGCGTCGTACACGCGGTGGATGTACGCAGCGGCAAGCGCCTGTGGTCCTACGACCCCAAGGTGCCCCGCGAGATCGGCTTCAAGGGCTGCTGCGACGTGGTGAACCGGGGCGTCGCCCTGTACAAGGGCAAGGTCTTCGTCGGCACCTTCGACGGCCGCCTGGTGGCGCTGGATGCAGCCACCGGCAAGCCGGTATGGGAGAAGGACACCATCGAGGACCGCAGCCACTCCTACACCGTCACCGGCGCCCCGCGGGTCATCAAGGGCAAGGTGATCATCGGCAACGGCGGCGCCGAGTACGGCGTGCGCGGCTACATCACAGCCTATGACGCCGAGAGCGGCGAGCAGAAGTGGCGCTGGTACACCGTGCCTGGCGACCCCGCCAAGCCCTTCGAGGACGCCTCCATGGCCAAAGCCGCCAAGACCTGGGACCCGGCCGGCAAGTGGTGGGTCAACGGCGGCGGCGGCACCGTGTGGAACTCCATGGCCTACGACCCCGAGCTCAACCTGATGTATGTAGGCACCGGCAACGGCTCGCCGTGGAACCACCGCAAGCGCAGCCCGGGCGGCGGCGACAACCTCTACCTGGCCTCGGTGGTGGCCCTCGACCCGGACACCGGCAAATACGTCTGGCACTACCAGGAAACCCCCGGCGACAACTGGGACTACACCTCGGTGCAGGACATCATCCTCACCGACCTGACCCTGGACGGGAAGAAGCGCAAGGTGCTGCTGCACGCCCCCAAGAACGGCTTCTTCTTCGTCATCGACCGGACCAACGGCAAGTTCATTTCCGCCAAGCCCTTCACCGAGGTGAACTGGGCCACCGGCTATGACAAGAAGGGCCGCCCGATCGAAACGCCGGAAGCCCGCTCGCGGGAGGCCTTCGACAGCGTGCCCGGCCCCTTCGGCGGCCACAACTGGCATGCCATGTCCTTCAACCCGAAGACCGGCCTGGCCTACTTCCCGGTGCAGAACGTGCCGATCAACCTGGCCGAGGACAAGGCCTGGACCCACAACGGCAACCAGCCCGGGCAGCCCCAGTCGGGCACCGGCTGGAACACCGGCATGCTGATCAACACTCAGCCGCCCAAGAGCAAGGCCTTCGGCCGCCTGATCGCCTGGGATCCGGTGAAGCAGAAGGAGGCCTGGCGCCAGGAATACACCTCGCCGTGGAACGGCGGCACCCTCAGCACCGCCGGCAACCTGGTGTTCGCCGGCAGCGCCGACGGCCGCTTCGCCGCCTACCGTGCCGACACCGGCGAGAAGCTGTGGGAGGCCCCGATCGGCACCGGCATCATCGCCCCGCCGGTCACCTACCAGGTGGATGGACGGCAATACGTGTCGATCGCCGTCGGCTGGGGCGGCGTCTTCGGCCTGATGCAGCGCGCCACCGACAAGCAGGACAACGGTCGCGTCTACACCTTTGCGCTGGGCGGCACCACGCCCCTGCCCCAGCCCCCCGCCTACGCCCTCGGCGAGCTGATCTCCGGCGTCAAGTACGACCCGGCCCACATCCCCGAAGGCACCCGCCTGTATGTCAGCCACTGCGTCTTCTGCCACGGCGTGCCCGGCGTGGACAAGGGCGGCAACATCCCCAACCTGGGCTATGTGCCGTCACGCGACATCGAGAACCTGTCCGACTTCGTCTTCAACGGCCCCTTCCTGAAGAAGGGCATGCCCGACTTCACCGGCAAGCTCAGCCTGGATGACGTGGACAAGATCAAGGCCTTCATCCAAGGCACCGCCGACGCCGTGCGGCCGAAGAAGTAATCCCTCCCTCTTGCCGCGGCCAGTGCCTTCCTCTCCCCCTCCCTTCCGGACGGCCGCGGCCTTTTTATTCAGCACCACCCGCAAGACAACGCCCTACAACAACACGGAGACAAGACCATGCGCACTTCCAACCAGCCCTCCAAGCCCTTCCGCGTCCGCCTGTGCAGCGCGGCCCTGGCCGCCGCCGGCCTCTTCGGCGGCAGCGCCCAGGCCGACGTGCGCCCCGATCCGGGCGACTACACCGGCCTGCCGGCGGGCACCAACCTCGCCCTCGTGTATGCCCAGTTCCCCCGCGCCGACAAGGTGTACGCCAATGGCAACAAGGTGGTGGACAACCTCGACCTGTCGGTCAATGCCGGCATCCTGCGTTACGTGCATTTCATGAAGCTCGGCGACTACATCATCGACCCGCAGATCATCATGCCCTTCGGCAGCCAGAAGATCGGCCTGTCGGACAGCAAGGCCAGCGGCATCGGCGACGTGATCTTCGGCGGCACCCTGTGGACCATCGCCGACCTGGCCCGTGGCGAGCACCTCGGCTGGTCGGTGTTCTTCACCGCCCCCACCGGCAGCGACAAGAACCAGGGCTTCGCCCTCAGCAACAACCGCTGGGCCACCGACCTGCAGGTGGGCTACATCCGCAAGCTGAGCAACAAGTGGACGGTGGATCTGATCGGCGAGACCGAGTTCTACCAGGACCAGCGCGACACCAAGTCGCAGAAGGACCCGCTGCTGCAGGCCCACGGCCACCTGCGCTACCACCTCAGCGACGCCACCTACCTGGCCGCCACCTACCGCCACGCCTGGGGCGCCAAGGAAACCCTCCACGGCGCCGAGATCGCCGGCGCCAAGAACAACGGCACGGCCATGCTCACCTGGGCCTCCTTCGTGGATAAGCAATGGCAGGTGCAACTGCAGTACGTACATGACCTGAAGGTCGAGGAAGGCCCCAAGATCAGCGGCCTGCAGGCCCGCCTGCTGTATGTGTACTAAGCGGGCTCGGCCTGGCCGCACAAGCTGGCGGCCAGGTGCTTGAGATCCAGCACGCCGAGCATGCGCTCGGCGCTGCCGCTCCCCACCCGCAGCGGCGACCAGCGGACGCCGGCCGCCTCAGGCAGGGCCTGCAGGTTGGCCCGCGCCACACCGGACGCCTCGGGCCGGCTGCGTGGCGCGTCGTCGATGCTCAGCAGGCGCGGCACGTTGAAGCCGACGAAGCCGCCCCCGGTGTCCACCACCAGCACGCTGGCAGTCGGTGAGCGCTCGGCGCCGGGCAGGCCCATCAGGGTGCTCAGGCAGAACGTGGGAATCGCCCGCCCGCCGCTCACCACCAGGCCGGTGGTGCGCGACCCGGCACCGAAGAGCGTGCAGTCGTCCGACCAGGGCAGGATCTCGGTGATCTGCTCGATGGGCGTCGCCACCTCGAAGCCCAGGTCATAGGTCAGCACCTGGCACCGCGTCCCGGCCAGCTGTGCTTCATCGTCCGGGCCGCCTGCCGTCCCGGCAGCGGCGCCATCGACCGGCGTGTTGACCCGCCCCAGGCCCTGCAGCTCGGGGTTCGCGCGGATCTGCTGCGCATCCAGCAGCAGGGAGTAGGCCGTCTGCCGGCCGGCGTCCGAGACGGCCCCACAGGTCAGCACAGCCATCGGCAGGGCACCGGCAAACAGGCCGTCCCTGGGCAGGGTACCGGCGGGAATGGGAACGGGCACGCAGCTGCCGGTCCGCAGCACGTCGATGATCTCGTCCACCATGAAGGCCACCCAGCCCCGCGGGTACTGAACCAGGAAGGCCTGGGTCAGCCAGGGATTGGCGATCTCGCCGAGGCCGCAGAAAGCCAGGAGGTCCACCGCCGGGATCCTGACGCCGGCGTATTCGATGATGCCCAGGCACCAGCCGCCAGCCAGGGGCGAATTGAGGATCTGCGGGTGCAGGATGGTGGTGTAGACAGCGTCGGATGCCAGCGCCATCGGCACCGGGCCGGTACGCACCAGCATCAGGTAGGCCTCGGCCGCGCCCCCCGTCCCGGTAGCCGCCGGATTCAGGCTGAGGCCACGGGCGCTGCCGGGGCAGTCCACCATGGGCACGTCCTGCAAGCCGGCCAGCCCTTCCGGCGACAACACGCTGACCAGCACGCCATCGTCGGGGCGCCGGAAGCCGCCGTCGAAAAGGGGCAAGGCCGCGTTGCGCGCCTCCAGCCGGCTCCAGCCTCCCGCCTCGCACGTGAACACCCCCACCACGCCGCTGGCCAACAGGCCCAGCAGGCGCCCCTCATGGGCCATGATGACGATGCTGTCAGCCTCGCCGGCCGCCGGGTCCATGCCGATCACGCGGCGCAGATCCACCACCGGCACCAGGGTCCCGCGCAAATCCACGCCCCCCACCACGCAGGGCGCGGCACAGGGCAGCGCGGCAAGCGCACCTCGCGGCACCACCTCGCGGAGAGCCTCGAGGGGCAGCCCCAGTTGCATCGAGGCCAGGAAGAAGACCCCGAAGCGGCGCTCGCCAGCACCGTCCGCAAGACTCATCGCTCGACGGCCCGGGCGAGTTCCTCGATGAGCCGCGACACCTGGCCGGCCAGCTCGCGCTGCTGATCGGTGGCGCCGGCGATCTCGTTGGCGCTGTCGACAGTGCGCTCCACCGAGCTGAGGATGCCCTCGAAGCTGCGCGCGGCCGAGCGGCTCACCTCCGCCCCCTGCTGCACGTTGTGGGAGGACTCGTCGATCAGGCGTGCGATCTCCTGGGCCGCCGTGGAGCTGCGCTCCGCCAGCTTGCGCACCTCCGCCGCCACCACCGAGAAGCCCACCCCCTGCTGGCCGGCGCGGGCCGCCTCGATGGCGGCATTGAAGGCCAGCAGGTTGGTCTGGTTGGCGATCTCGCTGATCACCCGGACAATCTCGGCCACCCGGCTGGAGCTGCTCTGGATTCGGTCGATCGCGGCGATCGACTTCTGCACCGCGTCGAAGCCGGTCTTGGCGGCGGCGGAGGTCTCCATCGCCATGCTCGAGGCGACCCCCGAGTTGTCGGCGATCGCCGTGATGCTGTCCACCAGGCTGCGTACGCTGCCGGTCATGTCGCTGGCCTTGTCATTGATGCGCCTCGCCAGCAACACCTCCTGGGTTACGTCATGGGCGTACTTGACGATCTTCATGACCTGCCCGTTGAGGTCCAGGATGGGGTGGTAGGTGGCCTGGATCCACACATCGCGGTTGAACTTGCCGACCCGGTGGAAGCGGCCGCTGATGTGCTCGCCGGCATTGAGACGCAACCAGAAGCTCCGGTATTCCTCGCCCTGGGTGTACTCGACGCTGCAGAACTGGCTGTGGTGATGCCCCTGGATCTCCCGCAAGGTGTAGCCCATCGCGACCAGGAAGTTGCGGTTGGCGGTGAGCACATTGCCATCCAGGTCGAACTCGATGACCGCCTGCCCTTCGTCGATGGCCGCCACCTTGGCCGCGAACTCGGCATTGCGCAGCTTGCTGTGGGTCACATCGCTGGCAAACTTCACCACCTTCACCGGATTGCCATCGGGGTCGAAGATCGGGTTATAGGTGGCCTGGATCCAGACCTCCTTGTCGTTGTGCCCGATGCGCCGGAACTCACCGGAACAGAACTCCCCGCGGCGCAGCCGATCCCAGAATAGTTGGTAGGCCGACGAGGCAACCTCCTCCGGCCCCACGAAGAGGCTGTGATGCTGCCCCAGCAGTTCTTCCAGCCGATACTCCATCACGTCCAGGAAATTCTGGTTGGCCGCCAGGATGGTGCCATCCAGGCTGAATTCGATGACGGCCTGACTGCGGCTGATCGCCGCAACATAGCCAGCCAGGTCCTGCTCCGCCACGCTGAACTGCGTGTCGGCGTTCACCGCCGGCCGGATCACCCTGGTGGCCCTTGCGGGCTTCTCTGCAGCACCCATTCTTCTCCCCTTATCGATGTCATCCCCGCACACCGGAAGTGTGTGGCGCGTCACAGGAGCTTACGGACACTCGGCGCTAACTCTTTAGGAGTAAGTCCGAGCTTGAAGCACGACGCTTTTCATTATGCGGACGCGTGCACATTCAATGTGCACCACTGCGGGAAGCATATGGACCATTGCTACATCAATGTTCACGGCCGGCGCATCTTACCGACTCGGTTTAATATCCTCGCAGAAGCCGTCGCAGTACATCACACGGCCAACCGGTTGTCGGGAGGAAGAACAATGATAGAGGCTCGCCTGCGTGTCGAGCTGAGGGCCGAGCTCCGCGTGCTGTCTGCAGAGGCCGGGATCAACGAAGTCCTGGGCTACAGCAGTGAAGACCTGACAAACGGCCTGGTGCGGCTCGGGCACCTGATCCATCCCGACGACGCGGACATCGCCCTGCAGCTGTTCTGCACCGAGCCGACGGCCACAGTCGAAGTCGCCAACCTGCGCATGCGCCACGCGGACGGGCGCATCCGCTGCATCCGTGCCGAGTTCTCCCGGCGCGGCACACCCCAAGGGGGCATCGAACTCCTGCTGCTGTTGCAGGATGCCCGCAGCCTGCCGCGGACCATGGTGGACGCCGCCGGCATGCCCACCCTCAGGGCGATGCTCGAGAACACCGACGACTTCATCTACTTCAAGGACCGCAACCACGTCTTCACCGGCGCCAGCCAGACCCTGGTGTCCCTGTGCGAACCCGTGGCCCACTGGACCGACTTCATCGGCAAGACCGACTACGACGTGTTCCCCGAGGCCTACGCCGACATCTACTACCGCCTCGAAAAGGCGGTGTTTGCCGGCAGCGAAGTCGCCCAGGACGTGCAGCAGACACTCACCCGCGACGGCCAGCGCGGATGGGTGGACAATCGCAAGTACCCGATCCGCGACGACAGCGGGGACATCGTGGGCCTCTACGGCGTGGCCCGCGACATCACGGAACTGAAGCAGGCCCAGGCCGACCTGGAGACCTACAGCGACCACCTCGAAGACATCGTGCAGCAGCGCACTGTTGAACTGGGGGCCATCTTCGATGCGGCCCCGATCGGCATCGTGCTGCTGCGCAACCGGGTGGTGCTCAAGTGCAACCGCATGCTCGAGACCTTGCTGGGCTACGACAGGGAGGAACTGATCGGCCACTCGACCCGGGCCTGGTACCGGAACGACACCGAGTTCGAGCTCTTCGGCGAGCGGCTCTATCCTCACATCGAGGGCGGCGAGACCGTCCATCGCGAGCAGGAGATGATCCGCAAGGACGGCACGCGCCTGTGGGCCCGCGTCTCCATTCGCCTGCTCGAGCCCGGCATGGCCGGCAGCGTCGCCCTGGCCACGGTGGCCGACATCACCCAGGAACGGCTCGCCATCGAGGAGATGGACCGCGCCCGCGAGATGGCGGAAGACGCCGCCAACACCAAGGCGGCCTTCCTGGCCAATATGTCCCACGAGATCCGGACCCCGATGAATGCGGTGATCGGCATGACTCACCTGGCCTTGAAGGCAGACCCGCCACCCACGGTGCGCGACTACCTGCACAAGATCCATGGCGCGAGCCAGCACCTTCTCTCGGTCATCAACGACATCCTGGACTACAGCAAGCTCGAGGCCGGCAAGACCGTGCTGGAGCACGATGCCTTCAAACTCGAACAGCTCTTCGACGAGCTCACCGCGGTATTCGGCGAACGCATCGCGCGCAAGGGCCTGGAGTTCGTCATCCGCGTCGAGCCCGAGGTGCCTCGCCAACTGGTCGGCGATGTGTTCCGGATCAGGCAGGTGCTGATCAACCTGGTCAGCAACGCGATCAAGTTCACCGACCAGGGCCACGTCTCCGTTGTGGTCTCGGCAACGGAGAGCGCGGAGGCGCAAGCGCTCATCTGCTTTGCCGTCAGCGACAGCGGCATCGGGCTTTCGGAAGAGCAATGCCGGAACCTCTTCCAGAGCTTCCACCAGGCCGATGCGTCCACCACCCGCAAGTTTGGCGGCAGCGGCCTGGGCCTGGCGATCTCCCTCCGCCTGGCCCGGCTGATGCAGGGCGACATCACCATCCAGAGCAAGCCGGGCAGCGGCTCCACCTTTGCCTTTACCGCCCGGCTCGCCATCGGCGACACGGCCCGGCCAGCCGAGCCGGCTCTGCCAGACCTGCGGGTGCCGTGCGGGGTGGCGCACAACGTATCGCCGTCGACCCAGGCACGCCCGGAGGCTCTCGCGCCGCACCCGGAATTCAAGGGCCTCAAGGTTCTCGTCGCCGAAGACAACGAACTCAGCCAGGAAGTCGCCAAGGGCCTGCTGAACCTCCTGGGTGTCGAGGCGGATATCGCCGAGAACGGTGCCGTCGCCGTGGACATGGTGCGGCAGCACCCGTATGGACTGGTCTTCATGGACATGCAGATGCCCGTCATGGACGGGCTGACCGCCACCCGCGAGATTCGCCGCCACGCCACGCCGGCGGACTTGCCCATCGTCGCCATGACGGCGAATGTCATGAGCAGGGACCGCCAGCGCTGCCTGGCAGCCGGCATGAACGACCATATCGGCAAGCCGATCGATCCCCAGACGTTGATCGCGACGCTGCACACATGGCTCAAGCGCCCCGCTCCGCCCGCAGTTGCAGCGCCGGCCCCGGCAACACCCGCGGCGGCTTCAGCCCCCGCCGGCACACCCGGGGCGATCGACCCGCAGCAGGGCCTGGCCCAGGTCGCCGGCATCGAGACGCTGTATCACCAGATCCTCGAACAGTTCGTGGCCGGCCAGCGCGACGCCGCCGAACGCATCGGCGCCGCCCTGCGGGCTGCCGACTGGCACACGGCGGAACAGATCGCCCACAACCTGAAGGGCACGGCGGCCCAGATCGGCGCCATGCCCCTGCACCGGATGGCCGGGCGCCTGCAGCACCTGACCCACGCCCGGCAGGCGGGGGATGAACTCGACGCGCTGCTGCGCGACACGCTGCAGGAAATGCAGGCAGTCATCGCAAGCGCAAAGGCCATCCTGGCGCAGGGGTGACGCAGCGCCCGGCTCAGGCCCCTTTCAGTGCCCGACGATGCGGAGCAGCGCCAGCACCAGCGCCAGCAGACAGGCCTGGCTCGACAACAACAGGCGCGGCATGCCGCGCACGGGCACAAAGCCGACGCCGCTCACCAGCCCGGCACTCATCGACCAGAGCAGCAGCAGGGCCGCCACATGATCCGCCACGCCCCAGCGGTCCATGGCGACATGGGGAAAGACGCTGAGGATGACAACCAGGACGATGCCCGTCAGCAAGGACAGGATGCGGAAGCCCGAATCGGGTGCCTCAGGGATCGCGTCATCCGCGTCACGCTTGCGCATGGTGGCGTTCTCCTCGTGTCCGCTCAGGCGGTGTCGTCGGCGCCAATGAGCAGGCGCGTATCGCTCAGGTAGGTGTGCGGCGGCACTTCCAGATTGGTCGGCGCCGGCTTGTTCTTGAAGACCCTGCCTGCAAAGTCGAAGGTCGAGCCGTGGCAGGGGCACAGGAAACCGCCGGGCCAGTCCGCCCCGAGCGCCGGATTGCCGGCCTGAAAGGCGCTGGACGGCGAACATCCGAGATGGGTGCAGATGCCCACCGCCACAAACACCTCGGGACGCAGGGAACGATGGCTGTTGCGCGCATAGTCGGGCTGCTGCGCCTCGACGCCCGACCCGGGGTCGGCCAGTCCGGGTTCGGCCTTGGCGAGCGCCGCCAGCATCTCAGGTGTGCGGCGCAGGATCCAGACCGGCTTGCCGCGCCACTCAAGCACCATCATGTCGCCCGGCGCGAGCTTGTCGATATCCACCTCGATCGGTGCCCCCGCCGCCATGGCCCGCTCGGAAGGGGTCAGGCTGCTGACGAACGGAACGGCCGCCGCCGCAAGCAGGGCACCGCCGGCACCGGCCGTGACCATCAACAAGGCGCGCCGGGAAGGATTGCAGGATGCCCCGTCGGTACAGCCGTCCGGTGGCAGGGAAGGGGCGCTGGTCGACATCATCATTCGTGACTCCCGAGTGTTGATTGGCGGCCGGCCTCATGCTCGGCCCACAGTGCATTGAGAATGGCCAGCAGCACGGCAAAGCCGATGCCCAGCAACCAGGTGAAGTACCACATGTCGTTAACTCCTCAGTAGGCGGAATGACTGTTTTCACGGATGTAGGCGGCGCTGACCTTGCCCCCCATCACGCGGTAGGCCCAGCTCGTGTACAGCACGATGAGCGGCATGAAGATCAGCGTGGCCCACAACATGATGTTGAGGGTCAGCTGGCTGGAGACGCTGTCCCACACGGTGAGGCTGGCCCGCGGGTCGACGGATGACGGCATGACAAAGGGGAACAGCGCCGCCCCCGCCGTGCCGATGACGCCGGCAATGGCCAGCGCCGACGCCCAGAAGGCGGCCAGCGTGCGCCCCGAACGGGCCAGCACCTGGGCGGCGACCACCCCGGCGAAGCCGAGCACCGGCAGCCCCAGCGTCAGCGGATAGCGCCGGTAGTTGGCAAACCAGGCGCCCGCCTCGCGCACCACCGTCTTGGCCAGCGGGTCGGGCAAGGCCGCAGCCTCCACCGTCGACTGGATGACATAACCGGGAATGCCCATCCACAGCCAGACGCCGGCAGCGGCAAAGCTCAGCACCAGCAGCCCACCGAAGAAGCCTGCCGCCCGCAAGGCCCGCCACTGGATCTCGCCCTGGGTACGATGGGCCAGATAGATGGCGCCGTGGAAAGTGATCAGCGCCGTCGACACCACGCCGGCGAGCAGCGCAAAGGGATTCAGCAAATCCCGGAAGCTGCCCGAGTAGGTGGACACCAGGTGGTCGTCGAAGCTGAAGGGCACGCCCTGGAACAGGTTGCCGAAGGCCACACCGAAGATCAGTGGTGGCACGGCTCCGCCGATGAAGAGACCCCAGTCCCAGGTCTTGCGCCAGGTGGGGTGGCTGATTTTGCTGCGGTAGTCAAAACCCACCGGTCTGAAGAACAAGGCCCACAGCACCGCCAGCATGGCCCAGTAGAAGCCGGAGAAGGCGGTGGCATAGACCAGCGGCCAGGCGGCGAAGAGGGCACCACCACCGGTGATGAACCACACCTGGTTGCCATCCCAGTGGGGGCCGACGGTATTGATGACGACCCGCCTTTCGATATCGTCCCTGGCGACGAAGGGCAGCAGTGTGCCGACCCCCATGTCGTGGCCGTCCATCACGGCAAAGCCCACCAGCAGTACGCCAACCAGCAGCCACCAGATCAGTTTGAGGGATTCGTAGTCGAGCATTCGGGGTGTCCTCGGTTCAGGCGTGAGCCTCGTTGGCATAACGACCGGTACCCAGGCTCCCCGGGCCCTGCCTGGCAAACCTGATCATCAGGTACATCTCGACGACCAGCAGTACGGTGTAGAAGCCGACGAAGCCGGCCAGGGAGCCATACAGGCTGTCGACGCTGAGGGTCGACACCGACAGGTGGGTCGGCAATACGCCATAGATGGTCCACGGCTGGCGGCCATACTCGGCCACGAACCAGCCGACCTCGCAGGCGATCCACGGCATCGGCAAGGCATACAGGGCCGCGCGCAGCAGCCGGGGCTTGTCGGTGAAGTCCCCCTTCACCGAATGCCACAGGGCCAGGCCGAAGAGCAGCAGCATGGCCAGGCCCAGGGCCACCATCAGGCGGAAGCTCCAGAACATCGGGGCAACGCGGGGCACGGTGTCGTTCACCGCCTTGTCGATGATCGCCGGCGTCACTTGATCAAAACGGCTGACGTACTTCTTGAGCAGCAGCCCGAAGCCCAGGTCGGCCTTGTGCGCCTCGAAGCTGCGGCGCGCGGCGGCATCGTCCCGGTTGCGGCGCAGTGCGTCGAGCGCGGTCACCGCCTCGATCCCCGAGACAATGCGCACCCTGTTCTTCGCCTTGATCTCCTTGATGCCGGGGATCTGCCGGTCCAGCGAGCGGGTGCCGATGAGCCCCATCAGCCAGGGGATCTCGATGGCGAAGTCGTTCTTCATCCCAGCCTCGTTGGGGATGGCGACGAGATTGAAGGCAGCAGGTGCCGGCTCGGTCTCCCACATCGCCTCCATGGCGGCCAGCTTGGTCTGCTGGGCCTCGCCCACCGTGTAGCCCGACTCGTCACCCAGCACGATCACCGAGCACACCGAGGCAAACCCGAAGGCCGCCGCGATGCCGAAGCTGCGCTTGGCAAACTCCACGTCGCGACGACGCAGGAGGTACCAGGACGAGATCGACAGCACGAACATCGCCCCGGTGACGTAACCCGCCGACACGGTGTGCACGAACTTGGCCTGAGCGTCCGGATTGAAGAGCACCGCCTGGAAATCGGTCAGCTCCATGCGCATGGTCACGTAGCTGAACTCGGCGCCCACCGGGTTCTGCATCCAGCCGTTGGCGATCAGGATCCACAGGGCCGACAGGTTGGTGCCCAGCGCCATCAGCAGGGTCACCATGAGGTGCTGGCGCCGCGACAGGCGGTCCCAGCCGAAGAAGAACAGGCCGATCATGGTCGACTCGAGAAAGAAGGCCATCAGCCCCTCGATGGCCAGCGGCGCCCCGAAGATGTCGCCCACGTAATGGGAGTAGTAGGCCCAGTTGGTGCCGAACTGGAACTCCAGGGTGATGCCGGTGGTGACCCCCAGCGCAAAGTTGATGCCGAAGAGCTTGCCCCAGAACCGGGTCATGTCCTTGTAGAGCGGCTTGCCGGTCATCACGTAGACCGACTCCATGATCACCAGCAGCCACACCATGCCGATGGTGAGGGGCACGAACAGGAAGTGGTACAGGGCAGTGGCTGCAAACTGCAGCCGGGATAGATCGACCAGTTGTTCACTGACCACGGGGGACTCCTTGCGCGATGGGGTTGGGGGCGAACTGCCTCAATACCGTGGAAGGATCGACGTGCAGCCCGGCATCACGCACGCAGAACCACCACAGAGCGATGAGCGCAATCAACTTGAGGGCCACAACCCAGCCCAGATGGCGCCGCAGGAGCGCGTCGGAAGAAGTCACGGTCTGGCAGCCTTTCTTGAACATAAGAACTTGCTAATCAAGACCCGTGCCATTCTCCCCAATAATCAAAAACTCTTGTCATGACAAAGCCTTGCACTTTGTCGCACGTGACGATCAGCCGCACGGGCTTGACGCTGGCACACTGCCATGACAGCATTTTGCTGCCAACCTGACTGCCTGCCTGGCAGAGAACGAGCTCTCGATGACCGCCACTCCGCCCCCTCTGCCCGAGCTCGTGTCCTTCCTCGAGACCCTGCCCGAACCGCATATCCTGTGCGACCGCAACTACCGGATCCTGGCCGCCAACGCGGCTTACCGGGCCGGCTCCGGCCGCCCTGCCGACCTCATCGGGCGCACCTGCTTCGAGGTCTCCCATCGCTACCCGGTCCCCTGCGACCAGGCCGGCGAATCCTGCCCGCTGGCACGCAGCCTCAAATCCGGACAGCGGGAAAGGGTGGTGCATCTCCACCACACCCCGGCAGGTGAGAGCTACGAGAACATCGAGCTGTCACCCGTGCGTGGCAGTGACGGCCAGATCGCCTACTTCATCGAGAAGCTCGAGCCCCTGCCGGTGGCACGCGGGCTTGCCGACGCACCGCAACTCACCGGACGGGCCCCCGCTTTCAGGGCCATGCTCGAGCTGGTGGCCCGCGTCGCCCCCTCAGAGGCCACGGTCCTGTTGCAGGGAGAGTCGGGCACCGGCAAGGAGCTGGTCGCCCAGGCCATCCACGATGCCAGCCGCCGCGCCAGGGGGCCGTTCGTGGCAGTGGATTGTTCCGGCCTCACCGAAACCCTGTTCGAGAGTGAGCTCTTCGGCCATGAACGTGGGGCCTTCACCGGCGCCACCGCGCGCAGGATCGGGCTGGTCGAAGCAGCCGGCGGCGGAACCCTGTTCCTCGACGAGATGGGCGACATCCCGCTGGCCATGCAGGTCAAGCTCCTGCGCCTGCTGGAAACCGGCACCTATCGGCGCGTGGGCAGTACCGAACTGCTGCGCTCCGACATCCGCCTGATCTCCGCCACCCACCGGCCGCTGAAGTCTCTGGTCGAACAGGGGCAGTTCCGCCAGGACCTCTTCTATCGGGTCAATACCTTCCCGATCAGCCTGCCGCCGCTGCGCCAGCGCCGGGAAGACATCGCACTGCTGGCCGCCGCGCTGCTGGAGCGCGTGGCGCCCGAACGGCATCTGAGCATCGCGGCTGACACCCTGGCCTGCCTCGAAAACTACGACTACCCCGGCAATGTGCGTGAATTGCGCAACATCCTGCAGCGGGCCAGCCTGCTGTGCGACGGAGACACTCTGCAAAGCCGCCACCTGCCCGAGGAGCTGCATGATCCGGGCACACCACGGCAAGCGGAGCAGCCGCCCTGCCGCAGCACCGCCATGGCAGTGCCGGCCGGCAGCTTGAACGATGCAGAACTGGCCGCCGCCCTGCGTGCCCATCAAGGCTCCCGCAAAACCCTGGCCGCACGACTCGGGATGAGCGAGCGGACGCTTTACCGGCGGCTCAAGTCCTTGCCCTGAGCGGCTGGGCCTGCAGCACGGCCCGCCCCCCATCACTCGCGTTTCCCAAGGACTTGCGCTGCAAGCGCATGGGGATCACGACGGCCCTACCGGAAGCCCGGCAGTTGCCAGCCCCCGGCGCCAGCTCATTGAATTGCGCCCCCGCATTGATGTCACTTTTCCTCGAGACGGAAAATACCCAGCGCCTTGAGCACATACTTCTCAAAGACGGGTTCGGATGACCCTGAGCGCACTTTGTGCAGAAAGTATTTCTCGAAGGCAATCTTTGCCAGATGCACCCACTTGCCCTTCCTGAACCAATTGACGTTACGTGGAGGCAGCTGCGGCAAGGCGACAAATGCGGCCCCCGTATCACCCATGTCTGCGAGGCAAATGGCGTTCCATGTTCCCTTGGCACTTGCCTCCCTCCCTGCAAGGTCGGCGGCAATATTCTCGACGATGGCGGTCACCATCGTCTCGATCATGTAACCCGTCTTCGGTGCGCCGGTAGGCACCGGTGTCACCTCCACGGGAGGAATGGCGACACACACGCCAGCCGAGAAGATGTTCCTGAATCCCGGGCTGCGCTGATGTTCATCGATCAGCACAAAACCGCGCGGATTACACAGTCCATCAACGGCGGCTACCGCATCAACGCCCTTGAAGGCCGGCAGCATCATCGCAAACAGGAAGGGCAACTCATGCTCCTGCAGCACCTTGCCCAAACCATCGAGTTCCGTTGTAAACAACCGGCCAGCCTCGACCCGGGTTGTTCTGGCGTTCGTTATCCACTTGATGTCATGGTTCCGAAACTCACTTTCGAGCATCGATTTCGAATCCCCGACACCCCCCAACCCCAGGTGACCGACATATGGCTCGCTGGTCACATAGGTGATCGGGACCTTGTGACGCAGTTTCCGCCTCCGCAGATCGGCGTCCAGAACGAACGCGAACTCGTAAGCCGGACCAAAGCAACTGGCCCCCGGCATCGCCCCCACGACAACAGGCCCGGGATTCTGCAGAAAGGCCTCGTAGGCAGCAAATGCCCGCTCGGCATGATCGATGGTGCAGATGGAGTGGGTGAAGCCATCTACCGGCCCTGAGCCCGGCACCTCCTCGAATGCAAGGTGCGGCCCCGTCGTGATGACGAGATAGTCGTATTCCAGCACCGTTCCATCGGCCAGCCTCAGGCGGCTGTCCTTGGCAAGAATCGATTCGACGGGCTGAACGATGAAATCAATCCCCTTCCTTTCAAGCTGCGGCCGCAATCCCACCGTGATCTCATTCCTCTCCCGCTTGCCAACGGCCACCCAGGGGTTCGACGGGATGAACTGGAAGTACTCGCTCGCACTGACCACGGTGATGCGATGCAACTTCCCGAGCTTCGCCTGCAACTCATAGGCGGCAGGCACTCCCCCTATGCCGGCGCCAATAACGATGATCCTGGCCATACGGTCTCCTTTGGTTGTTGGGTGCTTATACATTTCAGAATATAAGCAAATTCTAATTTAAACAACCAGGCTGTCTCATTGGCCATGAAGCCCCAAGAGTTCCAGGGAGAAGTGCGGCGATCATCCACCGTAACGGGGCCGGCAGCCACAGTGCGGGCCCATCTGCCCGCAGCTAGCCGAGCAAGGCCACCGACTTGATCTGCGCCACCACCTCCATGCCTTCCCGCAGATCGAGCTGATCCCGGGACAGGCGCGTGATGCGCGCCAGCAGCAGTGTGCCGCCGGCATCGAGGCTCACCAGGCACTGGGCCGGGTGCACGGCCTCGCCAAAACCGCGGATGCGTGCCGGCAGGCGGTTGACGATGCTCGAAGGGTTGTCGGCCGACAAGGCAATGCTCACATCCCGCGCCTGGATCTTGATACGCGCGCGGGCCCCTACCGCCAGCGGCTTGCGGGTCACCTGGATGGAGCCGCGGGCCAGCCCGAGGCGGGTCAGGGCATAGGCCTCGTCGTGCTCCAGCACCTGCGCCTCGACCACCACGGCGGCATCCTCGTCGAGGGCCAGGGGAAGGTCGAGGCGGGCCTGGAGTTCGGCGATCGGCCCGCTGGCCAGCACCCGGCCCTGCTCCAGCAGCACCAGGTGATCGGCCAGCCGGGCCACTTCATCGGGAGAATGGCTGACGTACAGGATGGGGATGGCCAGCTCGTCGTGCAGGCGCTCCAGGTAGGGCAGGATCTCCTGCTTGCGGCGCGCGTCGAGGGCGGCCAGGGGTTCGTCCATCAACAGCAGGCGGGGGCTGGTGAGCAGGGCGCGGGCGATCGCCACGCGCTGGCGCTCGCCCCCCGAGAGCGCCCCCGTGCCCCGCTCCAGCAGGTGGCCGATGCCGAGCAGCTCGAGCGCCGCATCCCAACCGACCTTGCGCTCCGCCGGAGCGATGCGCTTGAGGCCGAACTCCAGGTTGGCCTTCACCGACAGGTGGGCGAACAGGCTGGCCTCCTGGAAGACATAGCCGAGGGCCCGCTGGTGAGTGGGCAGGAAGATCCGCCGGGCATCGTCCTGCCAGCACTCCCCGTTGATCTCCACCCGCCCCGCGGCCCGGGCCAGGCCCGCCACGCAGCGCAACAAGGTGGTCTTGCCCGACCCGGAAGGGCCGAACAGGGCGGTCACCCCGCGCCCGGGCAGGGACAGATCCGCCTCCAGGGCAAAATCCGCCAGGGGCAGCCGGCACCGCAAGTCGAGGCCGCCGCTCATCGCCCCGCCCCCAGGGTGTTGCGCGCTCCGCCGACCGAATACAGGGCCAGCAGCACGAGGAAGGAGAACACCACCAGACCGGCAGCCAGACCATGGGCCTGGGCATACTCGATGGCTTCCACATGGTTATAGATCTGCACGGAAAGCACCTGGGTCTTGCCCGGAATATTGCCGCCTATCATCAGCACTACGCCAAACTCCCCCACGGTATGGGCAAAACCCAGCACTGCAGCCGTGATGAAGCCCGGCCGGGCCAGCGGAAGGGCGACATGCACGAAGCTGTCCCAGGGCGACGCCCTGAGGGTGGCGGCGACTTCCAGCGGGCGGGCGCCCATGGACATGAAGGCGTTCTGGATGGGCTGCACCACGAACGGCAGGGAATAGAACACCGAGGCGATCACCAGTCCGGCAAAGGTGAAGGGTAAGCGCCCCAACCCCAGCCAGTGAGTGATCTGCCCCACCGGCCCGTTCGGGCCCATCAGGATCAGCAGGTAGAAGCCGAGCACCGTCGGCGGCAGCACGATAGGCAGCGCCACGATCGCGCCGACGACGTTGCGGAACCGGGAGCGCGTCGTCGCCAGCCACCAAGCAATCGGCGTACCGACGAGCAACAACAGCACGGTGACCAGGCTGGCCAGCTCCAGCGTCAGACGTACTGCCATCCAGTCGTCGGGAGTCAGCACCATGGTCAGAGATCGTAGCCGTAGGACTTGATGATCTCGGCTGCGCCCCTCGACCTGAGGAAACCTGCCAGCGCTTCAGCCGCCGCACTCCCTTTCCCCTTGCTCAGGACGACCAGATCCTGACGGATGGGACTGTAGTAGCGGGCCGGCACCAGCCAGTGGGAGCCCTCGATCAGCTTGCCGTCCTTGTGGATCTGCGAGAAGGCGATGAAGCCCAGCTCGGCGCTGCCGGAGGTGACGAACTGCTGGGCCTGGGTAATGCTCTCGCCCATCACGATCTTCGACTGGAGGCCGTCCGCCAGGCCGAGGGCCTTGAGCGTCTCGGTGGCGGCCAGCCCGTAAGGCGCCAGCTTGGGGTTGGCGATGGCCAAGTGCTCGAACTTGCCGGACTTGAGCACCTCGCCCTTGTCATCCACATAGCCGGCCTTGGGCGACCACAACACCAGCTTGCCAATGGCGTAGGTGAACTGGCTTCCGGCCACGGCGTCGCCCTCCTTCACCAGCCTGGCCGGGGTCTCGTCGTCGGCGGCCAGCAGCAGCTGGAAGGGCGCTCCGGACTTGATCTGGGCGTAGAACTTGCCCGTCGAGCCGAAGATCAGCTGGGCCTTGTGGCCGGTGCTCTTCTCGAACTCGGCGGCGATCTTCTGCATCGGCGCGGTGAAGTTGGCGGCGACCGCCACCGAGACTTCCTCGGCGCGGGCCGTCAGGGCGGCACCGGCGAGCACGGCAAACAGGGCAAGACGACGGAAAACGGGTTGCATGGCAGGACTCCGGCAAGGGTTGAAATTCAATCGAAGACGGCGAGGATCACCGAGGTGGCCTGGAACACCGCGCAGGCAGGGTTGCCCACCGAGAGCTCCAGGTTGTCGATGCTGTCGTGGGTCACCACCGAGGTGATGTTGCGGCCGCTGGGCAGGGTGATCGTCACCTCCGAGCTGACCGGCCCCTCGTGGATGGCGGTGACCTGGCCCCACAAGTGATTGCGGGCCGTGGTGCGAGCCTGGGGATCGGTGATGATCAGCACGGACGGGGCCTTGACGAAGGCATGCACCTCGCTGCCGATGCCCAGTTCCAGGTTTTCGGCACTGGCCCGGGTGATCACGGCCACCACCTCGTTGGCATCGTCCAGGCGGATGCGCACCTCGAAGCTGACCTCACCCTCACGCAGGCCCGACACCGTGCCGACAAACTGGTTGCGCGCGCTGGTGCGCATCGACATGCGCCGCAGCAAGGTCTGGAACTGGCGCACATTGGTCTCGCCGCCGTCGCCGAGGCGGGCCGCCAGCCGGTCGATGGCCTGCTGGTATTCCTGCTCCACCGCCCGGTACATGGCGATCACCCGCCGCCCGTACTCGGTGAGATTGGTGCCGCCCCCATGCTTGCCGCCCACCGCCCGCTCCACCAGCGGCTCCTCGGCCAGGTTGTTCATGGCATCCACCGCATCCCAGGCCGCCTTGTAGGACAGGGGCACGGCTTTGGCCGCCTGGGAGATGGAACCGTAGCGGGAGATCGCCTCGAGCAGACGGATCCGGGTGTCACCGAGAAAGGTGCCGAACTCGGTGTCGACTGTCAGCTTTCCGACAAGCTTGTGCTGCACGGGACGTCGGGTAGTCATCAATTCGCCTATATATATTCATACACAACGGTACGTACTGTACTTGAGCAAATAGCGGGCCACAAATGCTGCACTGCGCTATGGTTGCCGGGGGCACACGCCCGTCCGTATAGTGGGCTCACCCCGGCGCATTTCCGCGCATTCCAGGAGCATCCAGCATGAAGATCAGTGCCCGCAATGTGTTCGACGGCAACGTCGAAGCCATCAAACCCGGCGCCATCAACTCCGAGGTCGACGTACTCCTGCCCGGCGGCCTGCGGATCGTCGCCACCGTGACCAACGACAGCGTCAGCGAGCTCGGGCTGGTCGCCGGAAAGGCCGTCAAGGCCCTGGTCAAGGCCTCGTCGGTGCTGGTGCTGGCCGACGGAGCAGGCGTCCGGCTGTCGGCCCGCAACCGTCTCGAGGGCAGCGTCTCGGCCCTCATCGAAGGACCGGTCAGCACCGAGGTGGCGATCACCCTGGCCAACGGCCTTAACGTTTACGCCACCATCACCCGCGAAGGCGCCGCCGCCCTCGGCCTGAAGGTGGGCGTGGCCGCGGCGGCCGTGTTCAAGGCGCCCTCGGTGATCATCGGCGTGAGCAGCTGACCCATTCACCGCAATGGTGCCTGCCACCGCCCCTCTTTCTTTTATATGCACTGATATATAGCGAGATGCACCAGCTTCAGGCATGACCCGGCTTGATCGCCCCATTCACAGGCTCTCCAGGAAGGCCACCAGCGCCTCCCGCCGGGGACGCGCCAGGGCTTCGAAGCGCCGCCTTGCAGCAGCGGCCTCGCCGCCATGCCACAGGATGGCCTCGGTCAGGTTGCGGGCGCGGCCGTCATGCAGATAGCGCTCCCGCTCGGTGATCCTGCGGGTCAGCCCGATGCCCCACAGGGGCGGCGTACGCCACTCCCGCCCGGACGCCTGGAAATCCGGCCGGCCATCGCTCAAGCCCGGCCCCATGTCGTGGATCAGCAGGTCGGTGTATGGCGCGATGTCGAGCCCGGCCAGCCGCGGGAAGCGGGACGAATCGCCAGTGCGCAGGGCTGGCCGGTGGCAGGTGACACAGCCGGCCGCGGCAAACAGCGACTCCCCCTGCCGCACCTGCGGTGCCCTCATATCGCGGCGGGCCGGCACCGCCAGGTGGGCCAGGTAGAACTCCACATCATCGAGCTGCGCGTCATCCAGCTCCGGCTCACCACCCCTCGGCGCCCGCCGGCACGCCGCCTGGGCCGGTGTGCAGTTCTCCTGCGGATGCAGGGTCGAGGTAATCCCCAGATCCCCCAGGAAGGCGCCAGCGATCTGGGCCCGCAGGCTGCTCATGTTGGCCTTGTGGCCAAAACGCCCGAGCTCCGGGGGCTCGCTGCCGATCCGGTTGACCCGCCCCTTCACTCCGTCGGGTTTCGCTTCCGCCGCCAGGGCCTCCAGCGTGGCATCGGAGACCGCATCGAGCAGACCCATCCCCACCACCTGCTGCCCCACCCGCGGCGAGATGCGCACCGGGCCCATGGCGCCGTAACCCAGTTCCGGGAAGCTCAGCCGGGGCCGCCGCAGGCTGACCAGGGAGCCGTCGGGCAGGCGTCGTCGTACTTCGATCCACCGCAGCTCGGCCCGCCCCTCCGGCGTCACGCCGGGAATCGCCTCTTCGTTGAACTGCTCGCCATAGACCGGATGGGCGCGCGCCCCCCCGTGCGACCCCACTCCCGCCACCGACAGCCGCAGCAGCATCGACTGCATGCGTTCGCCCTGCCCCTCGGGAGGCAGGCCGCGGCCATTGCGGGCATGGCAGGAGACGCAGGCCAGCCGGTTGTACAAGGGCCCCAGCCCATCGAGCCGATCATCCTTTGCCGGCGCCACCACCCAGCTCTGGTTGAACAGTGAACGGCCGCGGAAGAAGCGCTCCCGCTCCGCCTCGGTGAGATCCGCCAGGGGCCGTGAAAATGCCTCGCGCCCCGCATCCGCCACCTGCCACGACAAAACCCGGGCCTCGCCGCCGGCCACCCCCGGGCTGAGGCAGCCGACCAGCCCGGCGAGCACCAGGCGCATCAGCAAGCCACCCATCACGCGCCCCCCAGCAGGGCTTCGGCCCGGGCGTAACGCGCCTGGGCCCGGGCCGCCCAATCCAGCTCCAGGGCCCGCGCACGGGCCTCGGCGGCGGGGTCGTCACGACGCGCAAAGAAGGCCTGCTGCACGGCCGCATCGTCGACCTCCGCCTCCGCGCAAGGCGGCGCCGTCAGCAGCGGCCAGGCCTTGCTCCAGGTGGCCGTGTCGGCAGCCCGCAAGCGCCGCCACAGCCCGGCGAGGCGCTCCCGGGGCTGCACGAAGACCTGCCCGAAAGCCGCGGCCACGGGTGCCGCCCGCCCCCTGCCGCGGCCGTTGTCATAGCGGTATCCACCCTGCTCCGCCACGGCAAAGGGGTTGTGGTAGCCGGAGGGCAGACCGGCGTACACCGAGGGCCGCACCGGCAGCTTGCGGATGTCCGGGTGCGCCAGGATGCGCTGCCCGCCCTCCGACAGGATGAATTCGACAAAGGCCTTTGCACCGGCCGGGTTCGGGCTGCCGGCCATCACCGCGACATGCGCCGGATTGACGCCGCCCTGGCGGGGATAGACGAAGTCCAGCGGCGCCCCGTTGGCGATCGCCGCCGCCACGAAGAAGTCGATGGACAATCCCACCCCGCTGCGCCCGCCGTCGATCTCATCGGACACGAAGTTGCCACCCCGCCCGACGAAACGGGCATTGGCGACGATGGCGCTCCACAGGGCCCAGCCCTTGTCCCAGCCGTAGGCCTGCAGCGGAATGTCCACCAGTACGGGGGCAAAGCCGACCTCCACCGGATCGGGCACCAGCAGGTGGCCGGCAAAAGCAGGCCGGGCCAGGTCGGTCCAGTCCGCCGGCACCGGCAGACCTTCGCGGGCGAGATAGGCCGGATTCACGGCAAAGCCGTAGCCGGCCACCTCGGAGGCGGCAAAGTAGCCATCCGGATCGTCGATCACGCTGCCCCCGACCCTGCCCGGCAGGCCAGCCAGGCCGACCGGCAGCTTTCGCAGCGCCTTCTCGGCCTTCAACTGGACGTAGGTCCGCGGCGACGCGCTCCAGTAGACATCCACGCCCCCCTGCCCTGGCTGACGCAGATAGGGCAGCGCGTCGTGGGGCATGCGCCAGACCACCCGCAGGCGGTACCTGGGCCAGGCTTTCTCGAAGGCGGCCTCGAAACGGGACACCACCGCGTCCGGATAGGCAGTCAGCACCACCACATCGCGGCGTGTGGCCGCCCACAGGGGGGCGCTGGCACCAGCGGCCGCCAATGCGCCGGCCTGGCGGATGAAGGCCCGACGGGCCGGCTGAAGACGCTGCGCCATGATGGGCTCCTCAGAAGCGGTAACGGGCATTGGCAAACCACATCCGGCCCGGCATGGGATAGCCGTCGGCCAGCGCGTAGTTGGCATCCAGGATGTTGCTGGCTCCACCCTCCAGTGCCACGGCGGGCAGCGGCTTGTAGACCACCTTGAGGTTGGCCAGGGCATGACCGGACAGCTTCACATAGCTGGCCGCATTGCCACTGCCGTACGCCACCATGCGCCCGTTCTCGGCCTCCACCGAGCCCAGGTACTCCCAACGGTCCGACGGCTTCCAGCTGGCGTAGGCAAACACGCGGTTGCGCGGCGTGTCGGTGAGGGGCTTGTCGGAGCTCCTGTTCTCCCGGTCCAGGTAGGTGTAGTTGCCACCCACCTGCCAGCCGCGGCCGAGGTCCTGCTCAATCGACAACTCGATGCCCGCGTGGCGCGCCTTGGCAATGTTCTGCAACTGGCTGCAGGAGGTCGCGGCAGACAGGCCGGGCTGGTTGCAGAGGGACACCGGCAGGATGTTCATGGCCTGCATCAGGTTGTCGATGCGGCTGTAGAACAGGGCCGCGTGGCCACGCGCGCCGGCCCACGGCCGCCCCTTGAGGCCGGTCTCGAAGTTGAGCGCCTCCTCGGGCTTCAGGTCGGGATTGGGCAGGGCGCTGCCAAGACGGGCCGAGTAGCGGTCCTTGATGGTCGGGAAGCGGGTCTTGCGCGCCGCGCTGGCATAGGCTTCGTTGCCGCCGTCCAGGCTGCGGGCCACCTCCACCAGCCAGTTGGTGCCGGAGGTGGCGCCGGTGGGCCAGTAGTACACCTCGCGGGCATCCCGCTTGTCGTGGCTGAGCCCCAGGCGCAGGCGCCACAGCTCGAAGAGCTGGATCGTGTCCTCGGCCGCCAGGGAGGTGGTCACGTCGCGGTAGTTCTTGGTGCCGCTCAAGCCGTTGTCGGCGTGCTTGTCTTCCTTGTAATGGGCGGCCAGCGCCAGCTCGTGGCCGCTGAAGGCAAAGCTCGCCAGCTCCACGGAGGCCCCGGTGGTCGAGTCGCTGTACCAGCTGGGAAAATTGGTCTTGTTGGCGATCAGGCTGGTGTAGCTGCCGTCGGTATAAGCCAGGATCTTGTTGTCGTAGTTGTCCTGGTACGCCCGCACCTTGAGCATGTGGTCGCGGCCCAGCGCGATGTTGCCGATGAAGTAGGCGCTCTCCAGGTTCCAGTAGGGCCAGCGCCAGAAACGGCTGTTGGCGCCACCACCGATGTTGAGGTACTGCCCCGGCGCATTCCCCGCGTAGGGCGGATTGCCCTTGCTGCCGTCCTGGCGCACGTAGCCGATCGCGTATTCGTCGGTGACATTCGGTGTCAGCCCCAGCTTGAAGGACAGGCGGGAGTCCGAGGAATAGGAATTCTCCCGGTGGCCGCCATTCTCCAGCACCTTGCGGGCGCCGTTCGTCGCGCTGGTCGGCACACTGCGTGCGCTGAAGTCGCTGGACAGGGGATACCACTTGCGGTCGGCGTAGGACGCCCCCAGCTGGAAGTACCACACCCCCTGGTTGCTGCCCACGTTGAGCGCATA
Organism: Zoogloea dura; assembly: GCF_012927165.1. Taxonomy (GTDB): domain Bacteria; phylum Pseudomonadota; class Gammaproteobacteria; order Burkholderiales; family Rhodocyclaceae; genus Zoogloea; species Zoogloea dura. The sequence goes on along the minus strand of NZ_JABBGA010000027.1, from coordinate 8,024 downwards.
TGTCTGCAGGCCGCCACTGCCCACCCCGGCCCGCAGGTCACCCTCCAGCGCGGTGCGCGGCTTGCGGCTGACCAGGTTGATGGCCCCGCCCAGGGTGTTCGGACCATACAGGAGCGACGCCGCACCCTTGGCAACCCGGACCTCGGCCAGATCGGAGGTGCCGAAGCGGCCGAAGTCCACGTAGCCATCGTAGGGCACGTAGGCCGGAATGCCGTCGATGAACAGGGGCACCTGGCGCACATCGAAACCGCGCAGATAGACGATGTCCTCGTTGCGGCTGTTGCGTGAGAGATTGATGCCGGGCGTCAGGGCCACGGCATCTCCCAGCGTGTCCCGGCTGAAGCGCCGCAAGACCTCGGCCTTGAGCACCGACTCGGCCGGATCCAGCGACGGCACAGGGCTGCCCACCACCTCCACAGTACCGAGCTCAAAGACCCCGTCGGCCGCCCCAGCGCCCCCCGCCAGCAGCACCGACACCCCTCCCAACATCCACCCCCCAAACACCCTGCCCATTCCATCCCCCTCGCAACGAGAATCACATATATAAGAAAGTACATATCGAAAATGCACCAGGATGGAGATTTTTCAGCAAGCTCCATGCCTGAAGCGAAATACCCCCGCCCAGCCAGAGATTGCCGCACACGCCCACATTGGCTATATACACAAAAATACATCGTCACGACAAAACCCACAAAATGGCGTCTTTACGACATATTTCGTTCAGCCATTTCAACCATAACCTCAGCATCAGGCTGGCTGAATATAGGCAAAGCCAAGACCATGCGCCCCACCCAAGCGCCAGGCATGCCCCATGCTTATATCGTTATATATCTGAATATATATCAAACATCATCCAGGGAGGCACCTCACCATGCCGCAGCACGCGCACTACACACATCAGTATTTCGACATCAAGGGCGGCCACGCCCGCCGCCCCGAAGCGGCGATCCGCTGGAGCGAGGGACTCCCCGCAGAATGGCGGGAGCAAGCTGTCGCGCCTCTCTACTTCGACCATTACAAGGAATACCTGGTGAAGGCCGCGCGCATCCTCGGACGCGACGAGGACGACCAGCCCTGCTACTGCGCCTACTGTTATGTCCTGGAGGAGGAGCCGGACCCGGCCAGGCCGGGGAGCTGCAGGGAACTGACCTACGCCGAAACAGTGAGAGCCTGGCACCTGCGGGACGGGCGCTGGCTGATCCACCGGGTCATCATTCGCCACGGGGAGCAGAGCAAGGCGCGCGGCTTCTTCTCCCTGAGCCCCTCCATGCCACGCTGAATGGCCGACAGGGCCCCCGCCCTGCCGCAACACCCGGGACAAGGGGGAAAATCTCACCTTCCCGTCTACATCTGCGCCAAAAAAAGCCAGCACGAAGGGCGCCAACCCCGTACAATCCGCCAACCGTGCGCCTGCCAATCAGCGTACCGGCCTCTTCCATATCAAGTTTCGACAGATCCCCAGCGATCTCGAACTTCTCGTTGCGCCCGCCCCGATTGGTGCTGCCCCTTTGGGCAGACAGGCCGTCGCAGGAGCACACAGACCCATGACCCAAGCTTCGTCCGCCGCGCCCGCCGCGGTTGCGATCACCTTTGCCGATCTCGCGCTGAGCGCACCGATCCAACAGGCCATTGCCGATACCGGCTACACGGCCCCCACCCCAATCCAGGCGCAGGCCATTCCCCTGGTGCTTGCCGGCGGCGACCTGATGGCCGCAGCCCAGACCGGCACCGGCAAGACCGCCGGTTTCACCCTGCCGATCCTGCACCTGCTGTCCGAGGCTCACGCCCACAACCAGAAAGCCGGCCGCCCCCGCTGCCTGATCCTGACCCCCACCCGCGAACTCGCGGCCCAGGTCGAGGAATCGGTACAGACCTACGGCAAGCACCTGCCCCTGACCTCCATGGTCATGTTCGGCGGCGTCGCCATCAACCCGCAGATCGCCAAGCTCAAGAAGCGCGTGGACATTCTTGTAGCCACCCCTGGCCGACTGCTCGACCACTGCACCCAGAAGACCATCGACCTGTCCGGCGTCGAGATCCTGGTGCTCGACGAAGCGGACCGCATGCTCGACATGGGCTTCATCCGCGACATCAAGAAGATCCTCGCCCTGCTGCCCAAGCAGCGCCAGAACCTGCTCTTCTCGGCCACCTTCTCCGACGAGATCAAGACCCTGGCCGACGGCCTGCTGCACAACCCCGGCTACGTTGAGGTTGCCAAGCGCAATACCGCCTCAGAGCTGGTCCAGCAGTCGGTGCACCTGTGCCCGCAGAAGCAGAAGCGCGAACTCCTGGCCTTCCTGATCAACAAGCACCAGTGGTTCCAGGTGCTGGTCTTCACCCGCACCAAGCACGGCGCCAACAAGCTGGCCGAATACCTGGGCAAGCACAGCATCCCGTCGGCCGCGATCCATGGCAACAAGAGCCAGGCAGCGCGCACCCGCGCCCTCTCCGACTTCAAGGAAGCCAAGCTGCAGGTGCTGGTGGCCACCGACATCGCTGCCCGCGGCCTGGACATCGACCAGCTGCCACAGGTCGTCAATTTCGAGCTGCCCAACGTCCCCGAAGACTACGTCCACCGCATCGGCCGTACCGGCCGTGCCGGCTCCAGCGGCGCCGCTGTCTCCCTGGTGGACCGCGAGGAGCTGCCGCTGCTGAAGGACATCGAGCGCGTCATGAAGCGCCTCATCGACAAGGTCGAAGTCCCTGACTTCGTGCCCTCCGCAGCCCCGCCCGAATCCGACGAGCGCCCTCCGCGCGAGCCCCGCGGCACCCACGACGGCCAGCGCGGCAAGCGCAACGACCGCCAGGGCCAGAAGCAGGGCCAAGGCCAGAAACAAGGTCAAGGTCAGAGCCAGCCCCAGGGACAGGCACAAGGACAGCCCCAGGGCAGCCAGGCTCAAGCCCCGCGCCAGAGTCAAGGGCAAGGCCAGAAGCAGGGTCAGGGCAAGCAGAAGGCCCAGGGCAGCGCCCAGGCACAGGGGCAAGGCCGCTCCGGCGAACAAGGCCCGCGCCAGGGTCGCTCCGGCGGTCAAGGTCAAGGTCAGGGTCAGGGTCAGGGCCAGGGACGCCGCCCGCCCCAGGGCAGCGGTGGCGGCCAGCCTCAGGGCAGCACCGGCGGTCAGGGGCAACGCCAGGGGCGCCAGAACAACGGCCAGCCGGCAGACGACGATTTCGGCAACCGGGTGGACTACCAGCCCAAGGCCCGCAGCGAATACCGCGATCCTGAGGCCGCCTTCAACCGCGTCCGCTACGGCAACGACAAGTCGGGCGGGCAGAACAAGGGCGGCCGCGGCAACCCGAACCAGGGATCTCCCGCAGCCCTGGCGGAAGCCACCCGCCCGGTGGTGACCCTCACCGGCCGCAAGCCTGGTGATATCAAGCCGGCGGCCCTGTTCAGCCCCCGCGGCGGCCAGAACAACAACAACCGTTAATCCCTCCGCGGCCGGCAGGCCGCGAATCAACAAAAACGGCACCTCAATGGGTGCCGTTTTTGTTGATTCTCCAGCCGCTCCGCAATGTCAGCCCTTGCGTCGGCGCAGCCACACTCCACTCGCCAGCGCCCCCACCAGCAAGGCCAGGTTGCCGGGCTCCGGAATCTTGGTGATCTGGGCACTCACGCCAGCCAGCTTGACGTTGTCGGCATTGACATCGGCGCCCGAATAGAAGGCCGAACTCAGCGCTCCGACCAACCAGTAGCGGGCCGAGATATTGGCATTGTTCACTGCCGCGGCCACATAGGTGCTGGAGTTCGTGGAAGCCTGGGCTCCCTTGCCCATGTCCATGTAGTTCGCCGAATTGTCAGACCGGACCACCTTCCAGCCACTGTTGAGCAGATCAGCGTAGCCCACGCTGGAACTCGGAGTGGTGAAGTTGGGCGTTCCCGTTCCCGTGTAGGCCAGCACAAAGATATCCGCATCGCCCTTCCACCAGCCGATGGTCAGGGTATCGAGCTTGGCGATGTTGCCTGCACCAAAATCCAGCAGGATGGAATCGGAGCGCAGGCCGACGTTGGCGGTCTTGGAACCGCTGGTGTAGTTGCCACCGGAGGTCGCGTTGTAGCTTGCGTTGTCCATGGAATGGCCGGGGGAGTTCCTCTCGCTGTAGTCCCCTGCGCCGGTGCTGGCATAGTCCTGGTTGCGCACCCCGAGCCCGCCGGGGTAGCTCCCCAGGTAGGCGCTCTCGATGTACCCGTACTGGGTTCCGGCGGTGGTGTTGTTCTTGGAGTTCGACCACGCGCTCAGGGTCACCTTTCCGGCATCCCCAGTACCACTGTAAGTCAGCGTGTTACCGGCCGAACCGGCACCGGTTTCCGTACCTGTGCCCAGGAATGACCAGGTGGTTGCGGCTTGGGCTTGCCCCCAGGCACCAACCGAGGCCAACAGCACAAGCAGACCGCGTGCAAAGGTGTTTTTCATGAATGGAGCTTTCAAAATTGTGTGCTGATTCGCACTTATATCAATAATTTGCAAAATTCAGGCCAGAACAACAAGCTCATGAAAAGAAACAAATAAAATATTCAAATCAACAAGATTCAACATAAATGTAAATTCTCCCGACAAACTCTAACCTCCGAGCTCCTGTCGCAGGCGCCGGGCATCAGGCTCATTCTCAAACTCTCCCGAGCCACGGAAGGCAGAAGCCAGCTCTGCCCGGGCCTCCTCCTTGAGCCCCTTGCGGGCGAGCGCCCAGGCCAGGTGGTAGCGGATGTCCCGGGCCCCCGGGGCACGCTCGCGCGCCTCTTTCAGGCGCGCCAGCCCGACGTCCAGATCTCCGCGCCGGACCTGCAACCAACCCACCGTATCCAGTACGTTCGGATCTCCCGGCGCAAGGCCTGCAGCCTGTTCTGCCAACGCCACCGCCTTCGGTTCGTTCAACTGCATCAGAACCTGGGCGAGGTTGTTCATCACCGCCACGTTACGGGGCTCCTGCTTCAGCACGGCTTCGTAGGCGGACCTGGCCTTGGGCAGCTGCCCCAGACGGAGATAGCCTTCGGCCAGCGCACTCCGGACGACCACATCGTCAGCGTGCCGGGCCAGCCAGTCTTCCAGCTGGGCAACCCCCTTCTCGCCCATCCCGGCACGAAATGCAGCCTGGTAGGCACGCAAGGCCAGCGATGTGGCAGGCGCCTGCGCCAGCGCAGACTGATAGGCACGGATCGCATCGACAGGGCGATTGCGGGCCATCGCGAGGTCCCCCCCGATCCGCAGCACCTCCGCCTGCCCCGCCCTGGAAGGCAGTTGCTTGAGCAAGGATTCCGCCCGGGGCAGATTGCCTGCGAGCACCTCGGCATCGATCTGCAGGACCCGGGCCTCGAGCAGGCCCGGCTTGACGGCCAGGGCCTTCTCCGCGCTGGCCCCGGCATCGTTTGCAGCCCCGGCAAGCAACTGCATGCGCCCGATGGCGAGCAAGCGCTCCGGATCAGAACCTGCCATGCGCGCCATCTTCGCCAGCGCGCCACGGGCCAGCAGACCATCCCTTACCGTGAGGGCGCAGCGGGCCAGCGCATCCAGCACCACCGGGTCGTCCGGCCGCTGCTGCTCAAGCTTGCGCGCCACGTCGATGGCCGCCCCCAACTGCCCCAGCGCCTCGTAGGTCGCCAGAAGCTCCATCCCCGCCGGTATATCGTCGGGTGCCATGCGTCGGGCCTGTTCGGCCAACGGGAGAGCCTCCAGCGGTCGCCCGGCCTTGCGCTCAAGGCGCGCCAGCTCCATGGCCGGCTGAAAATTCCGGGGTTCATCCCGCATCAGGGCCCGCAAGCGCTTGCGGGCCTCATCCGTCTGGCCCATGCTCAACTCCAGGCGTGCCATGTTCAGGCGGGCCGGCGTGTAGCTGGGCAACAGGTCGAGGGCCCTCTGGTAGGCAGGCCTGGCTTCATCCATGCGCCCCAGGGCGGCACGGATCGCCCCCTGGAGGTTGTGCACCACGGGCTCGTTGGGCATGCGCCGGACCAGGGTATCCACCACCGCCAACGCGCTCTTGCCATCCCCCCGCCGCAGATACAGGGTGGCCAGCGCCGAGGCCACGTTCGGCTGGGCAGGCTGCCGATCGAAGGCTGCGCGGAGGGCGGCAAACCCCAGATCAGTCTGCTGCGTCGCCAGATGCAGGAAGCCGATCTGGGCACGGATGCCGGGATCGCCGCTCTTCCGGGCGGCCTGCTCCAGAGCTTCGGTCGCCTCCCGGTAGCGTCGCTGCTGCAGGCGCAGGGCCGCCAGGGTGGTCAGCACCTGCACATCCGACTCTCCCGAGCGGAGCAGGGGGTCCAGCAGATCGGCAACCCGGCTTGTATCGCCGCTGATCATGTAGATGCTCGCCAGGAGCTTTCGGCCGGCCGGATCATTGGGCAAGCGCAGCACATACTGCTCCAGCAGTGCCCTCGCCCGCTCCATCCGCCCGAGGGACTGGCTGGCCAGCGCGCCGAGCATCAACAGGGAAGGCTGGCGGGACAGGAAGGATTCGGGCAAGGCATCCACCAGGCGGGCGACCTTCTCAAGTTCGGCCCGGGATGCCTTGGCATCTCCCCTGGCCAGATGGATCAGACTGCGCAGGTAAGCCACGCGGGGTTCCTGCGGATCCTGGCTGGCTGCCTTGTCCAGATCGGGAAGCGCATCCTCGAGGCGCCCCATGTCGATGCTGAGGGCGCCCCGGGCGATCCGTGCATCGATGAGATTGGGGTCCAGCGCCAGCGCCTGGGCATACAGGGACATAGCCCCTTTTGCATCACCATCGCTCTGCCGGAAGGCCCCCTGGAGATGGATCAGGTGAGGATCCCGCGGGGCCAGCCTGAGCGCCGCATCGAGGGCACGCCGTGCCCTTGCGCTTTCGCCCACCCGAAGTGCCAGCTCAATCTCGGTACGCACCGGCGCCAGGGCCGCCGGATCAAGCTGCCGGCCGTCCTCCACCGCCTTGAAAGCCGCCTTCATGTCGCCCAGATCTGCATGGGCGGCAGCCCGCAATGCAAAGATCTCGGCCTGCGCGGCAGGCTTGAGGCCGGTCGGCCGGATACGCTCCAGCAGCCGTTCGCTCTTGCCGAAAAGCAGCAGGGAGTTGCCGTAGGGCTGAGCCACCTCTTCGAGCCGCGCGCCGGCCTCCAGGGCGCGTTCAAACTCGGCCTGAGCGGCCGGGATCTGCCCGTCCCGCAGCAAGGCACGTGCGAGCAAGATCCGGGCGGCCAGCATCCCGGTGTCCTGCTGCAGCGCATTGCGCGCCTGGATGACGGCCCCCGCCGCATCGCTCCGCTCCAAGCGCTGCTGCGCATCCTGCAAGTAGCGCTGCGCCTGCGCCTGGGTGGGGCTCAACGCAGCCTGCGCCGGGCCGCCCAGCAGTGCCCACAGCAGAACCCCGGCTGCATATGAACCGGAAGACGGAAGGCGGAACAAACAGGAGCGGAATGACATGGTGGGCAAAGGCAGGAAGCAATTTATAACTTTCGTTATAAAGGACAGCGCCTCCGCGGCCCGTGACATAAATCCTCGCGGTCCACAAAAGCCGGTCGGCGGCACCACTGCGGTGGTTTTCCCGTCGCCCGCCTCAAGGCGGAATGCCTGCGCGGACCTGCGGCAGGGCTACAATGCCCCTGCCATCGGGCCGCGGCGATCCGCGGCCTGCGCACCAATCCCCGCCAGCACTCGGCCTTCAACACCCCTGGAGGAATTGCCCATGACCACCCTGCCCAAAACCCCCCTTGCCAGCCTCGCCGCGCTGGCCTCCGTCTGTGCCCTGCTGGCCGCCCAGCCGGCGCTGGCGCAGGAATCCCCCACCCTCAAGAAGATCAAGGACAGCGGCACCATCGCCCTGGGCCACCGCGAATCCTCCATCCCCTTCTCCTACTACGACGACAAGCAGCAGGTCGTCGGCTACTCCCAGGAGCTCATGCTCAAGGTCGTCGACGCCGTCAAGGCCGAGCTCAAGCTGCCCGCCCTGGCCGTCAAGCTCACCCCCGTCACCTCCCAGAACCGCATCCCCCTCGTGCAGAACGGCACCGTCGACATCGAGTGCGGCTCCACCACCCACAACGCCGAGCGGGC
>NZ_JABBGA010000026.1 GCF_012927165.1 Zoogloea dura | reverse complement strand
TTTTTAAAGAACTGCTGCATCAGCAGCGAAGAGGTGCGCATTATACAGAGCTTTTTGTCTCCGTCAAGAACTTTGTTTTTCCAGGCATTTCGCCGAACAACAAAGCCTTGATCCGCAGGACCCGGAAACTTCTTCCAGAACCCCTCTCCACCACTCCAGCGCTACGTTTCCGTTTGCACTGCAGCGAAGAGGTGCGCATTCTACAGAGCTTTAAAACCCTGTCAAGCATTTGTTTCCAGCAGAAAACCGCTCAAAAACAAAACCGCTCAACGCAGATTCCAGATCACATCCGGAACCCCTTCACCACCTCAGCACCACGTTGCCGTTTGTGCTGCAGCGAAGAGGCCGAATTATACAGATCTATCGACCCCCTGCAACAGGGGCGATCATTTTATTCATTTGAAAAAAGTGATGGGCCCATAAAGAGAGAGATTGGCCCCGGCAAGTCGTCAGATCTCCACGCGCCCTCCCCACCGATCCGCACCGGTTTGCGTCACAGAACAGCCTGCACGCTTCGCAGCGGCGTCTACATGCTTCGCAGAACCGTCAACATGCTTCACAGCGCAGTCAACATGCTTCACAGCGACGTCAACATTCTTCGCAGAGCAGTCAACATGCTTCACAGAACCGTCAACATTCTTCGCAGAGCAGTCAACATTCTCCACAGAACCGTCAACATGCTTCGCAGCGCCGTCAACATGCTTCGCAGCGCTGTCAGCATGAGACCCGGCACCTTCAATATTGAATGTAGACGCGAAAATGCGACAGTCCAGAACCAAGGGACGCCGGAGTTTGATCGGATGCAGTTGCAGCGGGGGCGGGACCTCTTGGCATGCGCCGCGGCAGTCGGTGATTCAGGACGGCTCGCCGCGCAACCGCATCCAGTCTTCCAGCGCGTCGGCGCGCATGGGGCGACCATAGAGATGGCCCTGCATTTCCTTGCACCCCATTTCATCCAGCAGGCTCGCCTGTTCCTGTGTTTCCACGCCTTCGGCGATCACGTCCAGCCCGAGGCTGCGGGCCAGCTTGACGATCAGCCGGGCGATGCACTCGTTGGAGGTTTCCGGCGTGAGCTCGCGCACAAAGGCCCGGTCGATCTTGACCCGGTCAAAAGGCAGCTTGTTGAGGGTGCCCAGTGACGAGAAGCCGCAGCCGAAATCGTCCACCGCCACCTTGAGCCCCAGGGACTTCAGCTCCCTGAGCTGCCGGGCAACCGACTCGGGGTCGTCCATGGCGACGGATTCGGTGATCTCCAGCTCCAGCCGGGCGGGATCGACTCCTGTCTCGGCGATGACTGCCGCAATCTTGGTGACGAAATCCGCTTCGCGGAACTGGGCGGCGGAGATATTGATTCCCACCCGGAAGCCGGGGAGGCCACTCCGGTCCCAACGGATGATCTGCCGGCAGGCTTCGGCAAACACCCAGTCGCCGATCTCGACGATGAGCCCGGTGTACTCGGCCAGCGGGATGAACTTGTCCGGTGCGACGAACTCCCCGTGGGGCTTGATCCAGCGAATCAATGCCTCACAGCCGATCATCCGGCCACCGAAGGGGGACACTTGGGGTTGATAGTGCAGCTCCAGCCCCTTCCCGGAGTTGAGGGCGGAGCGCAGCTCGTTGAGCAGCTGGACCCGGCTCTGGGTGCTGGACTCCATCTCTTCCGTGAAGAAGCGCCAGTGCTGGTCTCCTTCCATCTTGGCGTGACTGAGGGCGAGGTTGGCCCTCTTCAGCAGTTCGACGGCCCCACCCGGCACCTGGGCCATGTGGGCAAAGCCGGCGCGCGCGCGCAGCGGCACCGCGTGCCCCCGGACCACGAAGGGCGCGGAGAAGACATCGAGGATGGCCGCCGGCTCTTCGTCCTGCGGCCGCCAGCAGACGCCGAAGGCGTCACCCGCCACCCGGGCGAGCAAGGCCTCGGGGCTTACGCGGGCCTTCAGGCGTGTGGTGACTTCGGTGAGGAGGAGATCGCCGCTGCGATGGCCGAGTGCGTCGTTGAGCTCCGAGAAGCGGACAACGTCGATGATGGCGAGGATCCATGCCTTGTCGGCAAACCCGGCGAGACCTTCGTCCAGGCTGTCAAGAAAGCGCGTCCGGTTGGGCAGGCGCGTCAACGGATCGAAATAGGCAAAGAAGTTGAGGCGCTCGAACAGCACGACATTCTCGAAACCCACCCTCAGGCTGACCGACAGCACCTCGAGCAACTGCCGTAGCAGCGGCGTGAAGACACCGGGTATCTCCAGGTAGACCAGCGCATCCAGGCCATGGACCTGCCCCAGGTAGAGGCTGGCCGCGCCCTCTTCAAAGACATGGGCACGTCGCGCCCGCGCCTTGACGAGCAGCCCGCCCGGGGCCGCGCGGACCACGCTCTCGAGGCTGCATCCCAGTTCGTCCAGACACGTGCCCCGGCCGGCCAGCACTTCGAGGGATTCCTTGCCGCCATCGCCAATACCCCCTGCCGGGCCAAGGAACAGTGCGCTGACCGATCGGCCAAGCAGTACCTCCAGATGCCCCAGGGTGGCTTCTGCGAAGGATTTCAGATCCCGCGGAACGAACAGCTGGTTGCCGCTCTCCACCAGGAAGGCCAGCCCGGTGCGCGCCTCCTCGAGCGTACGGAGTTGCTGGTAGGAGCGGATGGCGGCAGTCAGCGTGGTGAGCAGTCGGGTGTGGGTCAGCTCGGACTTGGTGCGGTAATCGTTGATGTCGTAATCGCGGACCACGCTCAGCTCCGGCGCATAACCGGGTTGCCCGGTGCGCAGGATGATGCGGATGTCGGCAAGCCCCAGCTCCTGGCGGATCCGGCGCACCAGCTCGAGGCCGGCATCATGGGTTTCCATGACGACATCAAGCAGGATGACCGCGACCTCCGGCGTCGTCCGCAGGATATCGAGTGCAGCCGCCGCAGATCCGGCATGCAGGAGCTCGACGGGACGGGAGCAGATCACCGCATCGTTCAACGCAAAGACGCTTGCCTGATGCACCTCGGCGTCATCGTCGACCACCAGCACACGCCACGTCCCGAGCTGCGAAGGCGCCAGGACTCCGCCATCATCCTCGAGGAAGGCAAGCAGTTCATCCGACGCAGTACTGACCAGCATATTCATCAAGAGTATTCCAGTGTCCGATGGTGGGCAGGCATTCCCCGTTCCATCAACACTATCGGCAACACTCCCTTGCAGCTTTAGAAAGGGCGGCTCCGTGACCGCCCGGCGAGCATCCTGACGGGTGTGTCAGGCCCTTGGATCGAAGGCGTCGCGGACCACGTCGGCAAACAGGTTGGCCGCCAGCACCAGCACGAACATGAAGATGAAAGCCGCGATCAGGCTCCACCACACCATCGGCTCGCGGGCCAGCTCCATGCGGGCCGCGTTGATCATGGTGCCGAAGCTCACGGTATTCGGGTCCACCCCGATCCCCACGTAGGACAGCACGGCCTCGGCCAGCACCAGCCCGGAGAAATCCATCACCAGGGCGATCAGCACCAGGTGCATCAGGTTGGGCAGGATGTGCCGCGACAGGATGCGCGCCGTGGAGACCCCGAAAGCCCGCGCCGCCTGCACGTATTCCAGCTCGCGCAGCTTGAGCGTCTCGCCCCGCAGCAACCTGCACAGGCCGGTCCAACTGGTCATGCCGAGGATCACGCACAAGGCCAGGAGGCGGGCATCGGCACGCTCGGCGGAGGTCTCGAACCAGTGGGGATGGGTGTCGATGACCACCTGCATCATCAGCACCGCCGCGGCGATGAGCAGCACCCCGGGAATGGAGTTGAGCACGGTGTAGAGGTACTGGATCACATCATCGACCCAGCCGCCGAGATAGCCGGCCATGATCCCCAGCGCCACCGCCAGGGGCAGCGTCACCAGGGTTGTCAGGGTACTGATCACCAGCGCGGTGCGGATGCTCTTGAGTGTAAGGAAGAGCACGTCCTGCCCCACCTTGTCGGTTCCGAACACGTGGTATTCGGTGGCCAGCGCAAGCACGGGCCCGAGGATCAGGCACAACACCCCCAGCGTCGCCAGCACCGCGCGCCAGGCCAGACCGCCCTTGCCGCGCCAAACCGCCCGCCAGGCGGCGCCGACAGGCACGCCGCGCGACCACGCAACACCCTGCACCAGGCATCCGGCGAACACGCCCCAGGCACAGGCGGCCAGCGCCAGGCCGAGGCCGATACGGCCCAGCACGTCGCCGGCATGGTCGTCTTCCGGATACTGGAGATGGGCACCACCGAACTTCAGACGGGGGAAATCCCGCTGCTGGGTGCCATCCGCCGCTTCCTGGGTCTGCTTGGCAAAGAGCCGGTAGGACAGGGGCGCCGAATAGGTCTTCTCGACCCGGGTACGCAGCGGCGCGGCAAGGGCGTCCAGCCCGCTGCGCACCTCGGTGCCCAGCACACGCTGCGCGTCCGGAGCGGCCCCCGCGCCGGGCGCCAGGTATTCGCGGTAATGCACGCTGTCGAGCAGGCCCACCACCAGGAAGAGCGCCAGAATGCTCACCGAAACCATGCCCACCGTGCTCTCGCCCACCCGCCGCCAGGCAGCACGCATCGGTTCACTGCGGCGCGCCGCCAGCGCAGCCAGGGCCACGCAGCCGACCAGACCGAAGAGCAGCAGGTCGGTCCACAGGAAAACAGCCTGTACGCCCATCATTCGAGCTTCACCCTGGGATCGACGAGCGTGTAAGACAGATCCGTGAAGATCAGGCCGACGATGTAGAACACCGAACCGATGAAGACCATGGCTCTTACAACCGGAAAGTCCTGGGCATTGATCGCATCGATGGTGTAGCTGCCCAGCCCCGGAATGCCAAAGAAGGATTCCGTCAGCAGGCTGCCCATGAACAGCGACGGGATCACCACCACCACCCCGGTCAGGATGGGGATCATGCCGTTCTTGAGCACATGCCGGAACAGCGCCTGCAGCTCCGACAAGCCCTTGGCCCGGGCCGTGCGCACATAGTCCTTGCCCGCCTCCTCGAGGAAGATGGTGCGATACCAGCGGGCGCTGCCGCCAATGCCGGCCACCACGCCGATGATCACTGGCAGGACAAGGAAGCGGGTGGCATCCACGCCCTCGCCATAGCCCGAGATCGGTACCAGGTGCCACACCTTCGACACCAGCCACTGGCCACCGATGATGTAGAAGAGGCTCGAGATGGACATCATCGCCACGCACAGCACCACACCCTGGAAATCCAGGTAGGTGCCACGGAAGAACACCAGCAGCAAGGCCAGCGAAACGGTCACGAGGAGCCCCAGCACAAAGGTGGGCAAGGCCACCGCGAGGGAGGGCCCCATGCGGGTCCGGATCTCCGTGGCGATGTCACGCCCGTCGTCGGCCCGGCCGAAGTCGAAGACGAACATGCGCAGGGACTTTTCAAAGAAGATGGTATCGGTGAGCTTGGCCAGCCCCTGCTCACCGGCGTTGAGCAGCAGCGGCTTGTCGTAGCCTCTCTCGACCTTCCAGCGCTCGATCGCCTCGGGCGTGACGCGCTTGGCGCCCAGTTGCATGCGGGCCATGTCCTCCGGGGTATTGACCACGAAGAACAGGGCGAAGGTCAGCAGGTTGACACCGATCAGGATGAGCGGCGCGTAAAGCAGCCGTCGAACGATATAAGCGAACATGGGCGCCTATGCTACATGGGGCCGCGCCGATGACGAAGCCCCGACGGCAGGCAAGTCAGCGCTTTCCGATACCGCCGAGCATTCCGCGCACCGCGTCCTGCAGATCGGCCGGCAACACCACCAGCTTGGCATTGTCCGACGCCCCCATGCGCTCCATCGACGCAATGTACTTCTCGCCGAGCAGGAACAGCATCGGTGTCGGCTCGGAGCCGACCGCGGCCGTCACCCGGCGGATCGCCTCCGCCGAGGCCTCGGCCAGCATCACCTGGGCGCTGGCATCACGCTTCGATGCCTCAAGGCGCGCCTCCGCCTCCAGGATGGCCGCCTGCTTGGCGCCTTCGGCGCGGGTCACCACGGCCTTGCGCTCACGCTCGGCCGAGGCCTGCTGCTCCATCGCCCGCTGCATGGATTCGGAGGGCTTGATGTCCTGGATCTCCACGGACTTAACGGTCAGACCCCAGTCCACCGCTTCGTCGGCAATGCTCTCGCGCAGACGCGCCTTGATCTTGTCGCGGCTGGACAAGGCCTCGTCCAGCTCCATCTCGCCGATGATCGAGCGCAGGGTGGTCATGATCATGTTGCGGATCGCCTCGGAGAAGTCGGTCACCCCATACACCGCCTTGACCGGATCGGTGATCTTCAGGAAGGCAATGGCGTTGGTGAGGATCACCGCGTTGTCGCGGGTGATCACCTCCTGCTCCTGCACATCGAGGATGATGTCCTTGGTCACCAGCTTGTAAGCCACCTTGTCCAGGTAGGGAATGATGATGTTGAGGCCGGGCTTGAGGGTCCCGAAATACTTGCCCAGACGTTCGACGATCCATTCCTCGCCCTGGGGCACGATGCGCACACCCTTCGCGATGGTCACCGCCACGAACACCAGGATCGCCAGCACTACCACCATTGCATTGCTCATCGCTCGCTCCTCACACCCTGGAAACCTTCAGGAAACTGCCTTCGACCGACACCACCCGCACCCGCTCACCGGCGGCGATCGGCTCATCCACCACGCACTCCCACTCCTCCGAACCCAGCAGAGGCTTCTGGAAGCGGACCCGCCCGCGCTCGAAGGGCTGCGCCGCACGCGCCATCAGCCCGATCTCGCCGATCGTGTCGCCATCCGACTGGCCGATCCGGGTCTTGTGCTCGCTCCGCTTGAAGACCCGGAACCACAGCACCACCATCGCCAGCGAAGCCAGCACCCACAGGGCCACCTGGGCCGTCGCCCCGAGCCCCGGCGCGAGCAGCAGGACCAGCCCCACCAGCAGCGCACCCAGGCCGAACCAGATCACGAAGAAGGCCGGGATAGCCAGCTCCGCCAGCACCAGCCCTAGCCCCAGCACGATCCAGTGCCACCATTCGAAATCCACGCCCTTCTCCCGTTTCTCCGCCCACACGTCGAGCATTGTCCCCGCCCACCTCGATACGGACCTCACCGCCCGTCGGATCGTTCCAGCCGGCGCTTAGCGTTTATTTAGGATTTTCCGAGCAGACTATTAAGAATGCCGTGACGGCCCGCCCCCTAAGCTGACGACATGAACTCAACACGGAGAAACACCATGTCCCAACCCCTCCACGCCGCCACCCTCTGCGCCATGCTGTGCGCCGCCCTGTTCCCCGCCGGCGCCAGCTTCGCCACCGACACGGGCGACGTCGCCCGCGGCCGCTACCTGATCGCCATCGGCGGCTGCAATGACTGCCACACCCCCGGCTATGCCCAGCAGGGCGAAAAGATCCCCGAAGCCGCGCGCCTGACCGGCGCTGGACTCGGCTTCAGCGGCCCCTGGGGCGTCAGTTACCCGACCAATCTGCGCCTGGCCGCAGCCCAGACCAGCGAGGACGAATGGCAGTCCCGCGCGCGCCGCAATGGCCTCCCGCCCATGCCCTGGTCGGCCCTGCAGGCGATGAGCCGGGATGACCTGGCCGCCATCTACCGCTATCTGCGCGCCCTCGGCCCCGCCGGCGAGGCCGCCCCTGCCGCCCTTGCCCCGGGCCAGGCGATCCCGACCCCGCACTTTGTCTTCGTCCCCCAACCGCCGACCACCACCAAGACCAGCAGCCGCTGAACCCGCGATGTCAGGCCGCTTCTTCCGGCACCAGCACGACCGGGCGGGCCAGATCCAGGCGGAAGCGGCCACGCCCGGTCTTCTCGATGCGCAGGCAATCGCTGCGTTCCTGCAGGCGGCGCTGCAGCAGGATCAGCCGGGCCTCCAGGTTGTCGCAGATCTCCGGCAGGCGCAGGGCCGGGTCGAGACGCAGCTCGCGGTTGGAGAACTCGCGCCGCCCGGAGCGCTGGTGATCGCTGAGCAGGCGCCACAGGATGGCCCCGGCAACCCCCTTGATCAGGTAGTCGTCACCCAGGAAGACACTGCCGTCACGCAGGAAGTGGCGGACCCGCAGGGCTTCGCCGGAGGGCACCCCGACCGCAAGGCTCCGTGCCGGCTCGGCGGCATCCTCGGCGCTGGCCTCGGCACACAGCAGCGCCGCCATGGCCAGCCCGGTGCTGGCCCCCAGCGCCACCAGCGCATCCTCCAGGTCGTAGCCAAAATGGCACTCCTGCCGGCTCTCCACATAAGCCACCGCCACCAGCCTGCTCCCTGCCATGATCGGCACTGCCATCTGGCTGGCGGGCTCGGGCAGGCCCGGCAGCGGGATCGCCGTCTCGAGGCGCTCCGCCAGTTCGCTGGAGGCGGCCTGGTCCCGCAGCATGCGGCTGTAGGCATAGTCGCTGGACGGATACATGATGCGGATCGGCACCCGTTCGCGGGCCGCCACGCCGATCACACCCACCCCATAGGGAATCTCCGCGCCGGTGCCCGAGTGGGCATACCCCCGGCTGGCCACGATGTAGAGGCGGCGGGCCGGCTCGTCGGCCATCAGCAGCATCTGGTGCTGGATGCCGAAATTCCGCTCAAGGCTGGAGCAAAAGCCGTCGATCAGGCCGTCCAGGCTCTGGCAGGCGCTCAGCGCATCCACGCTGCGGCGCAGCGCCGGCAGCAGGGCCGGCCCGCTCTGCACGGGCGGCAGCTCCCGGCCCGGCAGGGCCTCGATGCCCTGCACCCGGTACACATCGGCGCCCAGCAGATGGAAGATGCCGCTCATGCCCTCGTGGGAAGCGATCCCGGCCAGCTTGGCCTTCATCCGCTCGAACAGCGGGCCGGCCGTCTCGGTGCGCAGATAGCGGATCGTCAGGCGGTAACGGGCGGCGGTCTCCGGGTCCATCATCAGGACGGTGGCCACCGGATTGGCCAGGATGTTCTGGCGGGTCTTGTTGAAGAACTGGAAGGACAGGGCCACATGCTCCGGGTCCACGTACATCAGCTGCGACACATAGGTGATGTTGGGCATGCCATCGACACCGCAGGTGGCAATGCCGGACGGCACGATGCCTTCCAGGCAGGGGCGCAGGCGGTCCAGGCTCAGCGGGGTGCTCATGTCTCCATTTCTCCCGGCGCCAGGCGGCGCCCCGCCCTCGGCCCGGGCGTCTGGCCATAGGCCTCGGTCGGCGTGAAACTCACCGCCACCAGGTCATCAGGGGCACAGCTCACCAGGGTCCGCACATAGGGTTCCGGCACCTGCAGGCCGGCCAGGTTCCTGGCAAAGCCTGCGGCATACGGCAGCAGTGCCGCCGCGTCTTCCGGCAGGGCCGCCTCGACGCGCGCATCCCGCCCCTTGAGTTGCAGGGTGCGGTAGCTCTCCGGTTCATTGAAGACGACAGCCACCCGGCCGTTCGCGGCGATGCCGGCAAGCACCGGCAGTGCCTGGGAGCGCGGCATCAGCAGGGTGACCCGGCGCCTGTCCGCCGACACCCGGCACCCCACGCAGCGCACCGCGGTAGCCAGCCCGGCATCATCGGTGGCGGCCAGCTGCATCGACAGGTGGCTGGTGATGAATGCGGCAATGGCGGGATCAAGGGTATCGGTCTCGATCATTCGGGGCTCCTTGGATGTAGCGTCAATCTAGTCGAAAGGAATGCCCGAGGCGAGCGGGGCACAACCCGAAACCGGCAGTCCTTCCCGGGAAGGTCATGCACCCTTCACCAGGCTGTCATGCCATGTGTTTAAGGTGCGCCGATTCCAACCCACCGGATATTTCCCATGACTCGCACATCCTCGCGGCGGGGCGTTCCCGTGCGCGCCCTCAGCACCCTCTGCACCATCATCGCCTCATCCCTGCTGCTCCACGGCTGCTCGGGCAGCGGTGACGGCAACAGCGCACTGCCCGAATCCGCCACCGCCCAGCTGACCATCCTGGAGACCACCGACCTCCACGCCAATGTCCTCAGCTACGATTACTTCAAGCTTGCCGAGGACAAGTCGGTAGGCTTCGAACGCACCGCCACGCTGATCCGCCAGGCCCGCGTCGACTACCCCAACAGCGTGCTGATCGACAACGGCGACACCATCCAGGGCACCGCCCTGGCCGACTACCAGGCCCTGGTCACGCCGGTGAGCTGCAGCCAGAAGCTGGCCACCTACAAGGCCATGGACAGCATCGGCTACGACGCCGGCACCCTGGGCAACCACGAGTTCAACTACGGCCTGCCCTACCTGGCCCAGGTGACCGGCGCCAGGTTCAACGTGGATGGCATGGCTGCCGTGTCCAGCCAGGCCAGCTGCGCCGGCCCGGACTTCCCGCTGGTCCTGTCCAACGTCACCAGCAAGAAGGATGGCCAGACCCTCTACAAACCCTACGTGATCCTGACCCGCAAGATCAAGGGCAAGGACAAGGACGGCAAGGACATCGAGAGCACGGTGAAGGTCGCGGTGATCGGCTTCACGCCGCCCCCCATCCTGTCCTGGGACAAGCGCTGGCTGGATGGCAAGGTGGACGTGCAGGGCGTGGTCGAGGCCGCGCAGAAATACGTGCCGATGGCCCGCGCCGACGGCGCCGACCTGGTCATCGCCGCCTCCCACGGCGGCTACGACTCGCGCAGCTACTCGGCCACCATGGAGAATGCCAACTACCACCTGGCCAAGGTGGCCGGCATCGACGGCATCCTGATGGGCCACTCGCACAACGAATTCCCCAACGCCACCTGCACCACCAGTGACTGCAATGCCAGCGGCGTGGACAAGGTGAAGGGCACCCTGCACGGCGTGCCCGCGGTGATGCCCAGCTACTGGGGCAAGGCCCTGGGCGTGATCAACTACGGCCTGGTGGTGAAGAACGGCAAGTGGACCATCGACACCAGCAAGACCCAGGTGAGCCTGCGCAAGACCCTGCTCGACGCCACCGCCAAGACCTACGCGGCGGTGGACCCGACGATCGCCGCCGCGGTGAGGACGGAGCATGAGTCGGCGATCGCCTACGTGAAGACGCCGATCGGCCAGTCGGACTTCAACCTGTCGTCCTACTTCGCCGACGTGGGCGACGTGTCGGCCATCCAGGTGGTGAATGCCGCCCAGGCCGACTACGTGAGCAAGTACGTCGCCGCCAACCTGCCGGCCTACAAAAGCCTGCCCGTCCTGTCGGTCAGCGCGCCCTTCAAGAGCGGCTTCGCCGGCGGCACCGACTTCACCGACGTGAAGGCTGGTGGCATCGCCATCAACAACGCCGCCGACCTCTATCTCTACCCCAACACCGTGTATGCGGTGAAGGTCACCGGTGCCGGCATCAAGGCCTGGCTGGAAAAGGCCGCCGAACGCTTCAACCAGATCAACCCGGCCCTCACCACCGAGCAGCCCCTGATCTCGACCTTCCCAGGCTACAACTTCGACGTGTTCACCTCGGCGGACGTGAGCTACGAGATCGACGTGACCCAGGCCAAGGGCAGCCGCATCAAGAACCTCAATTACAAGGGCGCCCCCATCGACGCCACCGCCGAGTTCATCATCGCCACCAACAACTACCGGGGCTCCGGCGGTGGCGGCTTCCCGGGCCTGGACGGCAGCAACGTGATCTACGCCTCCCCCGATGCCAACCGGGACGTGCTGATCGAGTACATCAAGGCGCGCAAGAACCTGAGCCTGGCCACCGACGGCGCGGCCCGCAGCTGGCGCTTCACCAAGGTGACGACGGCCGGCCCGGTGAGCTTCAAGTCCGCCGGCGGCAAGCTGGCCACGGCCCAGACCCTGGGCCTTGGCAACATCAGCGTGATCAGCGATGACGACGGCTCCGGCAAGGGCCTGGGCGTCTACGCCATCGATCTGTCGAAGTAAGCACTGCCCGGGGCTCCCGCAATTGCGGGAGCCCCTCATCCACCACACTCAGCGGAACTTCACGCCGACCGCCGGATCGCCCGGCAGGCCCGCATACTTCACCACCACCGCCATGCCCGCCTTCGGCGGCATCAGCTTGCTGAAGGACCCCAGCGACAGCAGATCCCCCCGCTTCAGCGGTATGCCGGCCGCGGCCAGATCGCGCGCCAGCCAGGCCGCCGCATTGAGCGGGTTGCCCAGGGTGGCACTGCCCTTGCCCGTGTCCAGCACATTGCCCGCAGCATCCGAGACCGTCACCGTCATGCTGGCAAAGGCCCCGGCAAGCTCAGGGGTGGCCTTTACCGGCACGGCCTTTCCCACCACCCCGGCGCGGGCCCCCACGTTGATCATCGCCAGCATCGGCCCACCGAGCTTCGACGGATCGTCCACAATGAGATCAGGCAGCTCGATGAAGGGGAAATAATGCTTGAGCGCCTTGAGGGCCTCCAGCGGCGTCTGCGCCCTCGCGAGGGCAAGCGGGTCGGCCACCTCGACGAGCAGATCCGCCTCGAAGACCGGGCGGGCCCCATAGCTGACCGGCAGTTCGGCACCATCTGCCACCAGCATCGACTTGAACAAGGTGCCACGCAGGGGGGCGTCATGGTTGAAGCGCTTCTGCACGGCGGGACTGGTGAGCCCGGCCTTGTAGCCGACAGGCTCGCCATACACCTGCCGCAGATAGCGCACGACCTTGTCCCGCCCGCACATTCCGTCCGCGAGGCTCAGCTCGCCTGCAGGCCGGGGCACCGGCTGAAGGGCGACAATGGCGGCAGCGACCGCCGCCGCCTCGAGATCGGTGGGACACGCGGCGTGAACGGCTGCGGGAAAGGAAATCACCGCCACGGCGGCAGAGCAGACGGCAAGGCATTTCATCGATGGTCTCCAGGATTGTTATCGTGGGGCAAACAGCCCATCCGCATCTTACTTCGGACACACGGGAACAGGCCCCTCCAACGGAAATGGCATAATTCGTGACAGATATAGAGCCATCCACGCATACATATCACCATGTCTGGCATCTTCATCAGCTACCGCCGCGAGATCGACGCCGGCTGGGCCGGCCGCCTCGCCGCCGACCTCATGCAGGAACTGCCGGACAAGCCGGTCTTCCAGGACATCGCCTCCATCGAGATCGGCGAAGACTTCGGCCTCGCCATCGAGCAGGCGCTCGGCGACTGTGCCGTGCTGCTGGTGGTGATCGGCCCACGCTGGCTCGACGCGCGACACCCCGGCGGCGGGCGTCGCCTTGATGACCAGGACGACTGGGTCCGCCTGGAGATCATCACCGGCCTGCGTGGCAGATTGCGTGTGGTACCGATCCTCGTGGGCGGTGCGACGATGCCTCCGGGCGACAAGCTCCCCGAGCCCCTGAAGCCCCTGGCGCGGCGCAGCGCCCATGAGATCAGCGACAGGCGCTGGGACTATGACGTGGGTGAGCTGGTCAAGGCGCTGCGACGCATCCCGCCCCTCCCGGCGGAGCATGCGCCGGCCACGCCCCTGCCCCAGTCCACGCCTCCGGCGGCCACCGCCTCACGAGCATCTGGCACATCCCCGGCCCCCACGCAGCCCCAGTCACAGCACGCAGCTTCGCGGCCCCCTGGCGCCGGGAGGCAGCCTGCGCCCGATGCCCTCCTCCGCCATGGAGCGAATTTCCCCGAGTTGGTCGTGGTGCCGGCCGGGCGCTTCCTGATGGGATCGCCGGAAACCGAAAGAGGCCGCAGCAACGCGGAAAGCCCCCAGCATGAAGTTTCCATCGCACGCCCCTTTGCCGTGGGCCGCTACCCGGTCACCTTCGCCGAATGGGATGCCTTTGTCGCCACAGGCGCCACCTGCTACAAGCCCGCCGACCAGGACTGGGGGCGCGGCCGCCAGCCCGTGGTGAACCTGAGCTGGGACGATGCCCAGAGCTATGTGGCCTGGCTGCGCGAACAGACAGGCCAGCCCTATCGCCTGTTGTCCGAAGCGGAATGGGAGTACGCCGCCCGGGCCGGCAGCCAGGCCCGCTACCCGTGGGGCAACGAACCGGGCGTGGGGCAGGCCAACTTCCGCGACTCCGGCAGCCCGTGGAGCGGCAAGCAGACCAGTCCGGTCGGCAGCTTCGAAGCCAATGCTTTCGGGCTTCACGACATGATCGGCAATGTCTGGGAATGGGTGCAGGACAACTGGCACGACACCTACGAGGGGGCACCCGATGACGGGAGCGCCCGGCAGGCGCGCAGGGGGCTCCGGGTACTGCGTGGCGGTTCCTGGGATCTCGACTCCGCCTACTGCCGTGCTGCGTGCCGCGACGGGTCTGTCCCCGAAGACCGCCTCATCAACCTGGGGTTTCGGGTGTGTTGCGGGCTCCCCGACGCCTGAGCGCGACCTGCCCCTGCCGCGCTGAACCCACCCCACCCAATCCAATCCAGACCACCCAATCCAATCCAGACCGCCCAATACAATCCAGACCGCCCAATACAATCCAGACCGCCCAATACAAAACCGGCCCGTCTTGCGACGGGCCGGCTTCAATTACAGCCAGATGGCAGGCGAGGTTTACTCGCCCTTGCTGTGCGCCGCCAGCTTCAACCAGGTATCGACCACCGTATCCGGGTTCAGGGAGATGGTCTGGATGCCTTCGTCCATCAGCCACTCGGCGAAGTCGGCATGGTCGGAAGGCCCCTGGCCGCAGATACCGACGTACTTGCCCAACTTGTTGGCACCGCTGATGGCCATCGACAGCAGCATCTTGACGGCCGGATCACGTTCGTCGAAGGCGTGGGCCACCAGGCCGGAGTCGCGGTCCAGGCCCAGGGTCAGCTGGGTCAGGTCGTTGGAGCCGATGGAGAAGCCGTCGAAGTGCTGCAGGAATTGTTCGGCCAGCAGCGCGTTGGACGGGATCTCGCACATCATGATGAGCTTGAGGTCGTTCTCGCCCTGTTTCAGGCCGTGCTCGGCCAGCAGATCGACCACGCCCTTGGCTTCTTCCACGTTACGCACGAAGGGCACCATCAGCTGCACGTTGGTTAGGCCCAGTTCGTTGCGCACCTTCTTCATGGCGGCGCATTCGAGTTCGAAGCAGTCGCGGAAACTGTGGGCGATGTAGCGGGAGGCGCCACGGAAGCCCAGCATGGGGTTTTCTTCTTCCGGCTCGTAGATCTCGCCGCCCAGCAGCTTGCGGTACTCGTTGGACTTGAAGTCCGACAGGCGCACGATCACGGGCTTCGGGTAGAAGGCCGCGGCGATGGTTGCAACGCCTTCCACCAGCTTCTCGATGAAGAACTGCTTGGGGGTGGCGTAACCGCGGGAACGGCGGGTGATCTCGGCACGCAGGCTGGCCGGCACCTGGTTGATCTCGAGGATCGCCTTGGGGTGGATGCCGATCATGTTGTTGATCACGAACTCCAGGCGGGCCAGGCCCACACCGGCGTTGGGGATCTGCGCGAACTCGAAGGCCAGCTCCGGGTTGCCCACGTTCATCATGATCTTCACCGGGATGTCGGGCAGGTTGCCCATGTCGGTGGTGACCACTTCGAAGTCCAGCTTGCCGCGGTACACGTAGCCGGTGTCGCCTTCGGCACAGGACACGGTGGCTTCGTCGTTCTCTTCCAGCACCTCGGTGGCGTTGCCGCAACCGACGATGGCGGGGATGCCCAGCTCACGGGCGATGATCGCCGCGTGGCAGGTACGGCCGCCGCGGTTGGTGACGATGGCGGCGGCGCGCTTCATCACCGGCTCCCAGTTCGGGTCGGTCATGTCGGTGACGAGGATGTCGCCAGCCTTCACACGATCCATCTCGGAGGCGTCCTTGACGATACGGACCTGGCCGGCACCGATCTTCTGGCCGATGGCACGGCCGTGGGTCAGGGACTTGCCGTACTGCTTGAGGCGGTACTTCTCCATCACGTGGCCGGACTGCTGGCTCTTCACGGTTTCCGGACGGGCCTGCAGGATGTACAGCTTGCCGTCGTCGCCGCTCTTGCCCCACTCGATGTCCATCGGACGGCCGTAGTGCTGCTCGATGATCATGGCGTAGCGGCCCAGCTCCAGCACGTCCTCGTCGGTCAGGGAGTAAACGTTGCGCTCGGCTTCGGCCACATCGATGGTGCGGGTGGACTTGCCGGCTTCCTTCTTCTCGGCAAAGACCATCTTGATCAGCTTGGAACCCAGGTTGCGACGGATCACGGCCGGCTTGCCCTGGGCCAGGGTGGCCTTGTGCACGTAGAACTCGTCCGGGTTCACGGCGCCCTGCACCACGGTTTCGCCCAAGCCGTAGGAGGCGGTGATGAAGACCACACCGTCGAAGCCGGACTCGGTGTCCATGGTGAACATCACGCCGGAGGCGCCGATGTCGGAACGGACCATGCGCTGCACGCCGGCGGACAGGGCCACCTCGGCGTGGGTGAAGCCCTTGTGCACGCGGTAGGCGATGGCACGGTCGTTGTACAGGGAGGCAAACACTTCCTTGATGGCGTGGAGGATGTTCTCGTAGCCGTGGATGTTCAGGAAGGACTCCTGCTGGCCGGCGAAGGAGGCATCCGGCAGATCTTCCGCGGTGGCGGAGGAACGCACGGCGAAGCTGCCCTCGCCTTCGGCGGTGAGCTTGTCGTAGGCGGTCTTGATCTCGACTTCGAGCTCGGCCGGGAAGGGGGTGTCGACGATCCACTGGCGGATCTGGGTGCCGGTGCGGGCCAGGGCCACCACGTCATCCACGTCCAGGCTTTCCAGCGCGGCGCTGATGCGCTCGGCGAGGCCCTGGTGGGACAGGAACTGGCGGTAGGCATCCGCAGTGGTGGCAAAGCCGCCCGGCACACGCACGCTGGAGGGCAGCTGGCTGATCATTTCGCCGAGGGACGCGTTCTTTCCGCCGACCTGCTCCACATCGGACATGCGCAGCTCTTGGAAAGGAATGACATTACGGGACATGGGATCTTCCTGGGAGATAAGGGAAAAAGTGCAAAGCGTTGAATATTCTTGTTGGGGCGTATTGTAAGTGGTTTGCTGCTCCGCCGCATGCAGGGTTTATCCTAACGTCAGCATGATAGGACGCCCCGCCGAACCGGTCACGGATCGGCAACATCCTGTCTGCCCGGCTGCCGGACTAAAGGCCGGAATGGGATAAGATGCGGAGCTGGCGCCTCTCCCTCCGCGCCTGTGATCCGTTCATTCCCTGTTGGCACGCCCATGAACCAGACCCGCCCCGTTTTCTTCATTTCCGACGGCACTGGCATCACCGCCGAAACCCTTGGCCACAGCCTGCTGGCCCAGTTTCCGGAAACCCGTTTCCGCAATCACCGCCTGCCCTTCGTCGACACCCCCGAGAAGGCCCGTGACTGCGCCCTGCGGATCCGCGACGCCGCAGTGGAAAGCGGCAGCCGCCCGATCGTCTTCAACACCCTGGTCAATCCGGAAGCGGTGGCGGCCCTGAAAGAGGTGGACGCCCTCTTCCTCGACCTCTTCGAGAAGTTCATCGAGCCCCTGGAAAGCGAACTCGGCCAGCGCTCCACCCATGCCGCCGGGCGCTTCCACGGCATCGCCGACAGCCAGGACTACAAGAAACGCATCGAAGCGATCAACTTCACCCTGGCCCACGACGACGGCGTGTCCCACTCCGACCTCGAAGAGGCCGACGTGATCCTGGTGGGCGTCAGCCGTTCGGGCAAGACCCCGACCAGCCTCTACCTGGCCATGCAGTTCGGCATCAAGGCGGCCAACTACCCGCTGATCCCCGAAGACTTCGAGCGCAACAAGCTGCCGGTCGAGCTGACTCGCCACCGCAGCAAGCTGTTCGGCCTGACCATCAGCCCCGACCGCCTCTCGCAGATCCGCCAGGAACGCCGCCCCAACAGCCGCTACGCCTCCCTCGAGAACTGTTTCGGCGAGATCGAGGCGGCCCAGCGCATGATGAAGCGCGAGGGCATCAAGTGGCTGGACTCCACCGCCAAGTCGATCGAAGAGATCTCCACCATCATCCTGCAGGAAGTCCGCCTGGACCCCTCGTCCTACTGACCGGGCGGCGGGAATCCCCGCCATCCGGCCCTGTCCAAACCTCAATAACAAGGAGAGCCCCCGATGAAACGAAATCGCCTCGGGCGCCGCGGCGGACTGCCGCGGGACGCCGAACAGCTCCTGTGGCTCGCCAACGGTCTCGCCGACTCCAGCAGTCGTGCCGAAGACCATTTCTGGGATCAACGCCTCGCCGACGCCGTGGACGGCCTGCTCAGCGCGGAAGACGAGGACGCCCTCACCACGGCCCTCGATCATCTGGGCTCGGCCACCACCAGCGTGCACGCCTACGACGAGCTGGCCGACATGATCGAATCCCGGGCCGAAGGCGCCCTCAAGTCAGACGCGCAGCATGACGTACTGCTGATCGCCGCGCCGGTCATGGCCTGGTCGCGCTACCGCATTCCCGCCGCCCCCATCGCCGCGGCCGTCATGGCCAACCTGCGGGTGCACCTGAAGGCCCATGTGCTGGCCTCCGGCGTCAAGCTGGCCCTCGCCGACTTCCTGTTCAGCCCCGACCAGCTGCCCCAGGGCTACTGCGCCACCGCGGACTTTGCGACCCACCTGGGCAAGGCCGCCGAAGGCGACGGCGACCTGCACATCAAGACCGACAACCTGCCCGAGACGGCGCAGTTCCTGTCCGACAACCGCTACCTGCTGGGCGCGGTGATGGTCCCCAAGGGGGCCCCCATCTTCCGTTGGCAGGAAGAGGATTGCAGCCGCGACCAGGCGCTGGAGCAATGGCGCGCCCAGGGCGGCGCCTGCGTAGCCCCGCTGCTCACCGGCTGCGCCTTCGAGGTGGTGCTGCCCAATGCCTACTTCGCCGCCAGCCGGGAAGCCGACAAGACCTCCCGCCCCTACTCCATCCAGGCCTCGGTGGCCTTCCTGAGTACCACCCTGGACGCTCCGGCGGCGGGGCTGCGGGCGGTGGTCGCGCCCTTCTTCGAACGCCAGGTGGAAGAATTCCGCATCGGCTTCACCCTGCGCAACCAGAACGAGGTGGTGCATGGCGTGGTGTGGCCGCTGCTGGGCGCCGAGGACGAGAGCAGCGAGACCCTCGGCCAGATCGAGGCCACCCTGCGGGCCTGCGGCATCACCGACATCCTGGTGCTCGACAACGAGTTCCCGATGGAATACTGCGACGACTGCGGGGCCCCCATGTATCCATCGCCGGAAGGCGAAGCGGTGCACGCGGAGCTGCCCGAGGAGCAGGCCGAGCAGATGCCCAAGCATCTCCACTGAAAGCGAGTACGCGCGGGCGGGAACTCCTCCGCCCGCGCACCCTCAATCCGGCATCCCCCACCGGAGCACATCATGACCCGCAAGATCGAAAAGACCGACGCCGAATGGCGTGCCCAGCTCAGCCCCGAGGAATACCAGGTGGCTCGCCAGAAAGGCACCGAGCGCGCCTTCACCGGCCGCTACTGGGACTGCCACGAGCAGGGTAAATACGTGTGTGTGTGCTGTGGCGCCGACCTGTTCTCGTCCGAGCACAAGTTCGACTCCGGCTGCGGCTGGCCGAGCTTCCACTCCGCCGCGGCCCCCGAAAACGTCGAGGAGACCGAAGACCGCAGCCACTTCATGCTGCGCACCGAAGTGCTGTGCCGTGACTGCGGCGCCCACCTCGGGCACGTCTTCGAGGACGGCCCGGCCCCCACCGGCCTGCGCTACTGCATCAACTCCGTTTCGGTGAAGCTCGAGCAGGACGAGTGATCAGCGACGCATCGCGGCGTAGGTCTGCGACATGAAATCGCGGCGGTAGAGCACCAGCACGATCAGGGTGGTCACCGCCGCAAAGGCCCAGGGCTGGACGAACCAGAACACCGCCGCCAGCCCGAAGTAATAGGCCCGGATGCCCCGGTTGAATTCATCGCCGGCCAGGGAGTTCACCTTGGCGAAACGCTGGGCATCCTCCTCGGTGCCCTCTCCCGGCGGGGGCGCCGCGCCGATCAGGATGGACAGCATGTTGAACTGGCGCAGGGCCCAGGTGAACTTGAAGTAGGCCACCACGAAGACCAGCAGCAGCAGGATCAGCTTGACCTCCCACAGTTCCCGCGACACATGCCGGGCAAAGGGGAGGTCGGAAGCCACGTCGATCAGCTTGTCCATGGTGCCAAGCAGGGCCAGCAGGCCGGCGATCACATAGATCGTGGTGTTTGCATAGAAGGACACGTTCTGCATCAGGTTGCCGATCAGCCCCGAATCGGCCACCCGCACCTCCCGCCGCAGCATCTGGCGGCCCCATTCCTCGCGAAACCAGTGGCTGGCTCCCAGCAGCCCGCGCATGGTGCCGCCGGGGCCGTGTTCCACCACCCAGCCGTAACCGAACCAGCACGCCAGGAACCAGACCAGGGCCAGCCAATCCACCGGACTGAAGGCGGTCAGCCACACCCCGTGCATCAACGCACCTCCAGCAGGAAGTCCCGGATCGGAGCGATCTGTGCAGGATCCATCAGGGTGGGCGCATGGCCCACGTCCGGCACCTCAACCACGCGGGCCTTCGGGCCACGCAGCGCCATGGCCTCCGCCGTCTCACGCGCGAGCAGGTCCGACTGGGCGCCGCGCAGCACCAGGGTCGGGCAGCTGATCGACTCGTAGAGGGGCCACAGATCGACGTCCGTCTGCAGCGGTGTCTTGCGGAAGGAGTCACCCAGCCCCGGGTCGTAGCGCATCGCCCAGCCACCCTCCACCGGGTGGATCGAAGTCTCGGTCAGATGCCGCCACTGGGCGTCGGGAAGATTGCCGAAGGGCACGCTGACCGCCCGGATATAGGCCTCGGCCGCATCGATATCGGGGAACACCGGGGCCATGCCCACGTACTCGCCGATCCGCCGCACCGCCTCGGCGATGATCACCGGCCCCACGTCGTTGAGCACCAGGCGCCGGATCGGGTTGCCGGGCATGCTCGCCAGCAGCATGCCAATCAGCCCGCCCATGGAGGTGCCCACCCAATGCACCTCGGGAACATCCAGGCGGGCAATCAGCGTGACCATGTCGGCCGCATACAGCGGCAGCTGGTAGTCGTCCTTCACCACCAGCCAGCCGCTGCGCCCCCGCCCCACCACGTCCGGGCAGACCACCCGATACTCGCTGGCCAGCGCCCGCGCCAGATCGTCGAAATCCCGGCCGTTGCGGGTCAGGCCATGCACGCACACCAGCACCCTGGGGTTGGCCGGATCGCCCCACTCCGTGTAGGCCATGCGGTGCAAACCGTGGGGCCCGCAGCACTGGACATCCCGCAGGCGCGGCTCACCGGGGGCAACGGGATCTCGAACGGAAGAAGGGAGGTTCATGGACAGACCAGAGGAAACGAAAGAATGGGGCCAAGGATAGCATCGCCACCGGCCACGCCCTCACCGACCATGCCAGTAACGGGGCGCCCGCTCGCGCTCGGCCACCGGTTCCGCCGCCGGAGCCAGGTTGAATGACACCGCCCCCGCCAGATCGGTGCGCAGCATGCCGACCCCGGTCTCCTCCCATCTCGCCCACACATCCGCAGCCGGATGCCGGAAGCGGTTCCGGTAGCCCACCGGAAAGATCACCCAGCGCGGCGCCGTCGCCGCGATGAAGGCAGCGGTGGAGGAAGTCCGGCTGCCATGATGGGGTGCCACGACGAACTCGCTGGCCACGGCGCTGCCCTCCCGGGCGAGGATCTGCGCCTCGGACACGGCCTCGATATCCGAGCTCAGCAGCACCTTCCGGCCGGCCGCCTCCACCTGCAGCACGCAGCTCGCCTCGTTGCCGGCCCGCCCTTCGCCCACCGGGTCGACGGGGTGCAGCACGCGGAAGCGAACGCCATCCCACTCCCAGGCCTGGCCGGCGGCACAGGCCTCGCCGCGCGGGCCGGCGATCAGGCGCAGCGGATGGTTGTAAGGCAGGGACGCCAGGACCCGCACCACCGGCAGCCCGGCCAGCACGGACTCGGCTCCGCCGGCGTGATCCTGGTCCTGGTGGCTGACCACCAGCACGTCGAGCCGACGCACCCCCACCGCCCGGAGATAGGGCAAGAGGATCCGCTCGCCGCTGTTGGCATCCGCCGAGAAGGCCGGCCCGGTGTCATAGAGCAGGTCGTGCTGCGCCGTCTGGACATGCACGGCCAGCCCCTGCCCCACATCCAGCACCCGGACCCGTGCCTGCCCCGCGGGCGGACGTTCGGGAGACCACAGGAGCAGGGCCAGCAAGGGCAGCAGGCCCACCAGGCGCGCCGGCGTGCCGCGCGGCAGCAAGGCCCACAGGCAGCCGACGGTGGCCAGGACGGCCAGCACTACAGGTGGTGCCGCCTGCTGCCAGGCCGCCCCCGGCAACTCGCCCAGCCAGCCCACCGGCAGCATGGTCAGGACCATCGCCCCGTGAGCCAGGTCGGCAAACATCTGCAAGGGCAGCAGGGCGAACAGCAGCGCCAGGGGCGTTATTACAAAGCTGATCAGCGGGATCGCGATGCCGTTGGCCAGCGGCGACACCAGGGAGAACTGCTGGAACAGCACCAGCAGCGCCGGCACCAAGCCCAGGGTGACGGCCCACTGGGTGCGCAGCACGGTGAGCACCCGCCCTCCTGGCCCCAGGCGCCCGGCGCTCACCAGCAGGAGCACCGCCACCGCGCCATAGGACAGCCAGAACCCCGCGGCCAGCACCGACCAGGGGTCGATCAGCACCACCACGCCCAAGGCCGCCGCCAGCACCCGGCTGGGCGCCACCTCCCGCCGCAGGATCAACGCCAGGCTGACGCAGCCCAACATGTAGAGGGTGCGCTGGGCCGGAACCCCCCAGCCTGCCAGCAGGCAGTAGGCCCAGGCCACCACGAAGCCGGCCATCACCCCCGCCTGCTGCGCCGGCCAGCGCAGCGCCAGGGCCGGGCAACGCCGCCAGCCGGCCCCCACCAGCAGGGCCGCCAGCGCGGCGATCATCGTGACGTGCATGCCGCTGATCGCCACCAGGTGCGAGATCCCGGTCCTGGCGAAGACCCGCCATTGCTCCGCCGGAATGGCGCGCTGGTCACCGATCGCCAGGGCGATGAGCACCCCGGTGTAGCGTCCCTCCGGCAGCGCCTGGCGGAAGCGCTCGCGCAGGCCTCCCCGCAGGCGCTCGACGGCAAAGCCAAAGGTATTGACGAAAGCCTCCAGCAGGACGCGCTCCCCGTCCGGCCGCACATAGCCGGTGGCCCGGATGCCCTGCTGCAGCAACCAGCCCTCGTAGTCGAAACCATGGGGATTGAGGTTGCCGTGAGGACGCTTGAGACGCACCGTGAGCCGCCAGCGCTGCCCCGCATGGAGCGTGGGCGGCGCCTGCCCCGCTCCGTCCCCGGGACCTTCGTACCAGGCCAGCGAGATCCGCCCGGGCAGGGGCAGCGCACTCTCATCCAGATCGAACACAAAGCGCTGCCCCCGCTCGAAGGCCTGGGGCAGGGACGCGACCACGCCGGTCACGACGACATCGCGCCCCTCCCAGGCCATGGGCAGGCTCTCGGCCAGGCGGTTCTCCGCCCGCCAGCCGGCATACTGGAAACCCGCCGCACACGCCGCCAGCAGCAGCATCCCCCGCCCCATGCCGGGCCACCTCGAGCGCAGCCACCACCCGGCCAGCCCTGCCAGTCCCGCAGCGACAGCAAGCGCCAGGAATACCCTGCGAGAAGGCATGGCCGGCATGAACTGGAAGGCCAGCACACCGCCACAGAACACGATTGTCATAATCCGCATGAAGCGGAATCTAACCGGCTCCACCCGAACCGCCAAGCCCGCCAGCCTCGGTTAGAATCGACAGGCGCCCCGCGAGCCCGCCGCCATGGCACCGAGAACATGCGAAGACTGCTGAAGCGCTACCTGCCCGACCACGAATCCCTGGCTGCCAACCGCTGGCTTGCCCCTTTCGGTTCGACCCTCTTCCACCCGCGGCTGTGGCACCTCAACCGCCACTCGGCCGCCGGAGCCATCGCCGCCGGCCTGTTCTGCGGGCTTATTCCCGGGCCCTTCCAGATGCCCGCTGCAGCCATCTGCTGCCTGGCCCTACGGGTCAATCTGCCGCTCGCCCTGATCACCACGCTCTACACCAATCCCTTCACCATCGTGCCCATCTACCTGCTGGCGTTTACGATCGGCGAGTGGATCCTCGGCCCCGGGGCCGGACAATTCACGGCCCCCCCCGACATGGGCAGCACCGGCCTGCTTGCCTGGCTCGAAGCCCTGCTGGCCTGGACCTCCGGCCTGGGGCACCCCCTGCTCCTGGGCCTCATTGCCCTGGCCGGCATGCTGGCCCCCAGCGGCTACCTGCTGACCCGCCTGGCCTGGCGCTATTACCTGATCCGGCAATGGCACCAGCGCCGCACCCGGCGCAGCTGCTCCTCTCTTTGACGAAGGCAAAAAAAGGGGGCTTCCGCCCCCTTTGCCTGATCCGCTCCGCCTTCGGCCCGCTCAGATCCTGAAGTGCGACACCTCTGCGCGCAGCTGCTGGGCCAGCCCTTCAAGGCGCCGGGCCGTGTCCGCCGTCTCCCGGACGGCACCGGAGTTCTGCTCGGCCATGGCGGCAATACGCTCCACGTTGCGGGCGATGTCGGTACTGGCCGCCCCCTGCTCCCGCAAGGCCATCGAGATGTCGGTCACCGCATTGACGACCTGGTTCGCGCCGGCCCGGATCTGATCCATGGAGGCGCCCGCCTGCCCCGCCAGCACCACCCCCTCCTGCACCCGCGCCACACCGCCCTGCATGGTGTCCACCGCACGGCTGGTGCCGTTCTGGATGGCCGAGACCATGCCGGTGATCTCGCCGGTGGCCTTGGCCGTGCGCTCCGCCAGCTTGCGCACTTCGTCCGCCACCACGGCAAAGCCGCGCCCCGTCTCACCGGCCCGGGCCGCTTCGATGGCGGCGTTGAGGGCCAGCAGATTGGTCTGGTCGGCAATCTCC
This sequence comes from Zoogloea dura, assembly GCF_012927165.1. Lineage (GTDB taxonomy): Bacteria > Pseudomonadota > Gammaproteobacteria > Burkholderiales > Rhodocyclaceae > Zoogloea > Zoogloea dura. Next base: position 42,550 of record NZ_JABBGA010000026.1, on the reverse strand, counting down.
TTGATCGAGTTCACGATAGTGGAGATCTTTACCGACTGATCGCCCAGATCCTGGATCACCGAGGCAGACTGGCGCACGGTTTCCGCGATGCGCTCCATCTCGCTGACCGTGCGGGCAACCACCGCCCCCCCCTCGCTGGAGAGCCGGCCCGACTCCGACGAAATGCCCTCGGCCGACGAAGCGCTGCTGGCGATCTCCTCGATGCCGACGGTCATCTCCTCGACCGCCGCGGCCATCGTGGATGCCGCCTCGCTCTGCTGGTCGGAGCCCCGCGACACCATGGAGGCCGAACTGGCCAGCGAAACGGCAGACCCCGCCACGTCATCGGCCCCCGACTGCACCTTGGCGATCACGTCGCAGAAGGAGTGGGCCATCTCGTTGAACTGGTCGGCCACCAGCTTGAGCTCGTCGTGGGCCGAAAACGCGATGCGCGAGCGCAGATCACCATCAGCCAGCGCACGGGCACCCACGCGCAACTCCTGGACCGACTGCATGACCGCCACGCAAAAGGCCATCGACAGGTAGAGCAGGACCAGCAGGGACACGCCCGACAACACCGCCGCGATCACGAAATCACGCTTCAGGCCGGACAGGCGCTGATCCAGCAGGGCATTGGCCTCGGGGATCAGGGACTGGTAGGTCTTCTCGAAGACCAGGTCGATCACCTTGGTCACCATGTCGAAATAGGCCGGCGCGGGCATCTCGAAGTCGCCCTTGAGCACATGATCCTTCAGATGCCCGACCACCTTGCCGGTCGCCTCGTTGAAGTCCTTGTCCAGGGCCTCGAAGGTGGGACGGATCAAGGGGTTGGCCACCGCCGCCCGCTCGAAGTTCTCGTTCAGATCGGTCACCGCCATGTTCAGCTCACCCAGCTGCGAGCTCAGATCGAAGCGCCGCTGGTCGTCCACCGCACGGGCGGCCAGGGCTCCGGTACCCATGGCACGCAGGCGCCCCAGGCGCTCGGACACGTCGGGCACACGGCGCAGGGTGTTGTCGATCAGGTAATAGGTGTCGGCCGAGGGGTCGAGGGTCAGGTTGCCGTCGTCACCCAGGTCGTGGAGCGCCAGGATGACCTTTCGGATCAGGGCCGTATGCGCCACCAGGTTGTCCCGCGGGGCCATCTGCATGCCAGCGCTGCGCAGCGCCTCCCAGCCGCTCTTGACCTCACTCCAGCGCCGGCTGGCAAGCGGGGTCTGGCGGGCATCCAGCCCCCCCTCCGCGGCAGCCATGGCGGCCGCCAGCTCTTCAGTCTTCTTGAGCAGGCGCGGACGCAGCTCTTCGTTCCCGTTCAATACGCCCGACGACAGGCCGCGGTGCTGCTGGGTAAGCTCGATGACCTTCAACACCGCAGGAACGCGCTTCATCCCCTCCAGCTCCTTCTCGGTGAAATCGATACTGGCCCTCAGCGAGAGGGCCAGCTGCCCGAGCAGAAATCCGATGGCAATCAGCGCAATGAAGCCCAGCAAGGTGAACTTGGCCGGGTAGCGCAAGCGGTTCAGCAGGGCAACTGCCGGGGCGAAGATTGCATTCATGATCATTCCAATAGTTCTGGTGTCGTACGACTATAGCCATACGTCGGACTATCGGCCCGATCATTCCGAAACTTGACGCCCTTGGCGCCCACATTGGGCTTTCAGGCAGGCGACTCGGCACCGAAGGCACCGTCCCGCAGATGCAGGACGCGTGAAGCCCGCGCCGCCAGCCCGGGGTCGTGGGTCACGATGATGAAGCTGGTGCCGTGGGCTTCGGCCAGCTCGAGCATGAGCTCGAAGACCCGCTCGGCGGTGTGACGGTCCAGGTTGCCGGTCGGTTCGTCGGCCAGTACGCAGGCTGGCTGCGTCACCAGGGCCCGGGCGATTGCCGCCCGCTGGCGCTCCCCCCCCGACAGCTCGCCCGGCGTGTGTTCCAGACGGTGCCCGAGCCCCACCGCCTTGAGGGTCTCGGCAGCCCGCGCCAGCGCCTCGTCCTTCTTCATGCGCCGCACGAACAAGGGCATGGCCACATTCTCCAGCGCCGAGAACTCCGCCAGCAGGTGATGGAACTGGTACACGAAGCCCAGGGACTCGTTGCGCAGACGCCCCCGTTCCCGATCGGAGATCTTCGAGAAATCCCTCCCAAGCAGGCGCACCTCACCACCGGACGGCACATCCAGCCCGCCCAGCAGATGCAGCAATGTGCTCTTGCCGGACCCCGACGAGCCCACCACGGCGACCCGCTCGCCCCGCTCCACCGACAGGCTGACGCCCCGCAGGACCTGCAGGGCATCCTCGCCTTCGCGGAAGGACTTGCTCAGGTCACGACATTCGATCACCGGCTCGTTCATGCTTGCCTCACTCATAGCGCAGAGCCTCCGCCGGATTCAGGCGGGACGCACGCCAGCTCGGGTAGAGGGTCGCCACCAGGGTCAGCACGAAAGACACCCCGGTGATGGCAAACACATCCGACCACAGCAGCTCCGACGGCAGATCAGAGATGTAATAGACGTCCTTGGCCAGGAACTGGATGCCGAAGGCCCGTTCGATGGCCGGCACCACCACGTCGATGTTGAGGGCCAGGCTGACCCCGCCCAGCACGCCCAGCCCCAGGCCGATGAAGCCGATCAGGGCCCCCTGGATGACGAAGATCCCCATGATCGAGCCCGGGCTGGCACCCAGCGTGCGCAGGATGGCGATATCAGCCTGCTTGTCCTGCACCGCCATCACCAATGTGGACACGATATTGAAGGCCGCCACCGCGACGATCAGCAGCAGGATGATGAACATCACGTTCTTCTCGATCTGCACCGCCCGGAAGAAGTTGGCGTGGCTGCGGGTCCAGTCGGACACCAGGGTGTCCGCATCGAGGTACTTCATCAGCTCGCGAGCAACCCTCGGCGCCTCGAAGAGATCATCCAGCTTGAGGCGCACGCCGGACACCCTGTCCTCCATGCGATAGAGGGTCTGGGCGTCCTGCAGATGCACCAGCGCCAGGCTGGAGTCGTACTCGTACATACCCACCTCGAAGATGCCGACCACCCGGAACTGCTTGAGCCTTGGCAGGATGGCCGCCGGCGTGACCAGCCCCTGGGGAGCGATCAGGGTCACCTTGTCGTTCATCGAGACGCGCATGGCCCGCGCCAGATCGGCGCCCAGCACGATGCCGAACTCGCCGGGCCTGAGGTCGTCGAGGCGCCCGGCGCGCATGTGCTGGGCAAAGTCGGCCACCTTGTCCTCGGCATCCGGCAGCACGCCGCGGATCAGGGTGCCCCGCACCGTCTGGTCGAAGGACAGCATGCCCTGCGCTTGCACGAAGGGGGCGGCAAAGCGCACCCGCGGGTGCTTGCCGGCGTCATCGGCGACCCGCTGCCAGTTGCTCAGCTCGCCGTCAAAGCCACTCACCTGGACATGGGAGGCCACCCCCAGGATGCGCGTGCGCAGCTCCCGCTGGAAGCCGTTCATCACCGACAGGACGACGATCAGCGCCGCCACGCCGAGGGCGATGCCGAGCATGGAAACCAGCGAGATGAAGGAGATGAAGCGATTGCGTCCCTGCGCCCGCCGCTTCGAGCGGGTGTAGCGCAGGCCGACCAGAAACTCATAAGACATTCGGGACAGGACCGGAAACGCCGCCAGGCGGCGCGAGCGCGCATTGTGCCGGAGAAGGCCGGGGCTGGGTATCCCGCCGCGCTCGCCAGCCGCCGCGCCGCGGCCGATAATCGCAGGCTGTCCCTGCCAGACCGGAAGCCCGCCATGCCCATGCCCGCCGCATTCACCACCTTCGCCTGCCGCCTGCTCATCCTGGCCCTGCCGGCCACGGCCTGCCTGGCCGGACAGGCCACCCTGACCCGTTCCGACACCCTACGCGAGCAGCCCTCCGGCTTCTCTGGCCGGATCATGGATGTACAGCGCCGCAGCAGCGTCGAAGTGCTGGAGGTCCGCCAGGAATGGCTGCGCGTCATGGCGCCCGGCAACCGCAGCGGCTGGATCCTGCGCCAGAACACCGACCTCGACGCCCAGCTCCCGCCCCCGGACGCCGCCCCTGCCCCGCGCACGCAGCCGGCAGGCAACAGCGGCCTGCAATTGCGCGGCAGCCCGCGGGCCAGCAACCATGCCCTGGTCATCGGTGGCGATACGCGCAACGACGCCAGCCGGCTGGCCGGCCTGATGGGGGTTCCGGACGGCAACACCCGCTACCTGCCCGGCGCGGAGATGTCACTCGATGCCCTGCGCCAGGCCTTCGTCGACCTGGATGCGCGCCTCGGAGACGGCGACAGGCTGCTGATCCATGTCACGCCGGGCCGCTCCCCCCGCATCGCAGGGCACGCATGCCAGGAAGGCATCCAGACCACCGACCGCCAGACTTTCGGCAACGACGAGCTGCTCCGCCACATCAGCACCCTGGCCCGGCGCGCCGACAAGCTCTTCCTGATCATCGACACACCGTCCACCGGCCTGGGCAACTGCCCGACGACAGGCCTCGGCAGCAGCACCCTGCCCGCCAACGTGCTGGCCTTCCTCGACAACGGCGGCACGCTGACGCCCTCGCTGCTGGCCTGCCTTGAAGGTGATGCGCCTTCCCCAGCCTTCGCCGACGGGGAGGCCCTGTACCGCTGCATGCAAGCGCGGCCCGGCACCGCGGGGCAGACGACAGCGCGCCTGGCCGGCAATCCGGCCCTGATTCCCGTCCTCCGCCCACCGCAGCCGCCGGCGAGCGGCACGGACTCCGCCACCCGCCTGCTCGACGCCCTGCATGCCCAGCGTGATCAGCGCTCCGTGCCGGACATCCGCCAGCAGCCCTCCACCGACGGCAGCCTGCGCTTCCGTGCCGACACAAAGACCCCGGCCTACCTGTATGTCCTGGCGGCCGGCCCGGATGGCATCGCCCTGCTCCACCCCAACCGCCACATCACCGAGGCCCGCCTGGACCCGGGTCGCCCCATCGAACTGACCCTCCCGCCAAAACCGGCCGGCGGTGCCGTCCCGCGCCTGCTGTTCATGCTCAGCGACGGCCCGCGCTCGATCCAGCGGGCCGGCTTCATCGCGTCCGGGGACGGCGCCTCGAGCGGCCCCGACAGCACCAGCCTGCACCGGGTCATGGAAGAGCTCCTGGGCGGCGACAACAGCCCCACCTGCCGCCTCAGCGAAACCCGCAACCTCGGCCCCACCCAGGCACGCCAATGTGCGACGCGCTTCTCCGCGAAATGGATCACTCCGGCATCGGGAAAAGCCACTCGATAAGGGCTGCGCCGACAGCTAAAATATGAGGGCTTCGAGCCGGCCGTGACCGGCACTTGCCCGGACGTCCGTCCGCATTCATTCAGGGGAACTCAAAAATGACCAGCCGCATCGGCATCGCACGTCCGGCCAGCACGCTCGCTGCCATTGCCACCCTCGCCGCCCTCAGCGGCTGTGCCAACATGCAGGTGGGCTCGCCGGAAGCCAAGACGGCTGCGACCGGCTCGGCAGGGGGTGCCAACGCCCAGAACGCCAACTCCACCCTCGAAAAGTGCCAGGCCCCGCTGGGGACCATTGCCGTGGTCGAAGACACCGGCGCCTCCTGGTACGGCATCCTCACCGGCCAGATGAAGCTCGGCTCCACCGTTCCCGTGCTCAAGCTGCTGATCCAGCAATCCAACTGTTTCGTGGTGGTCGAGCGTGGTCGCGCCATGAACAACATGATGCAGGAACGTGCCCTCCAGCAATCCGGCGAGCTGCGCTCCAACTCCAACTTCGGCAAGGGCCAGATGGCCTCGGCCGACTACTCCCTGAGCCCCTCGATTACCTTCAGCAACAACAACGCAGGCGGGATGCGGGGCGGCCTGGGCGGGGTCGGTGGCGGCGTGCTGGGCGCCGTCGTCGGCAACATGAATGTCAAGGAAGCCAGCACCATGCTGACCATGATCGACAACCGCTCCGGCGTCCAGCTTGCGGCTGCGGAAGGCAGCGCCCGCAACATGGACTTCGGCGGCATGGGTGCCCTGTTCGGCGCCGGCGTGGGGGGGGGCCTGGGTGGCTACACCAACACCGCGGAAGGCAAGGTCATCGTCGCGGCCTTCACCGACGCCTACAACAACGTGGTCAAGGCAGTCCGGAACTACAAGGCCCAGGAAGTCAAGGGCGGCCTAGGCACCGGCGGCCAGCTCAGCGTACAGGGTGGCTCCACCGGGTCCACCGATGCCGCGGCCAAGCCGACCAGCAAGAAAAAGAAGAAGTAAGCCGCCGCTTCGCTTTACGCTCTAGCCGGTCAGACGACCGGCTAGAGCCCGTTTACAGCGGCCAGTGCCATACTTCGCCGCTCCGCATCCACCCCTCGGCCCACGCCGCCGCTTCCTCCACCACCGCAACAACGCCCCCGATGCGCTTCGAGCTGATCCTTCCCGGCCTGTGCTGGCCCTCCGGCCAGGGGCTGCACCCCGCCCGCGACCTGACCCTGCCATCCCTGGCCACGCTGGCCGGTTTCAGCACGATCCGCTGGCAGCCCCGGACCAGCCTGGAGGCGCTGCTGGCCGGGCAGTTCCGCTCACCGGCCGACCACGCACCGCCCGACACCTCCCAGGCCCATCTGCGCCGGCTCGGGGAAGCGCTGCCCATGCCGGCGGACGGCCACTGGCTGTGCTGCGACCCGGCGCACCTGCACTTCGCCCGGGACACCCTGCTGCTCGCCGACGCCAGCGGCCTGGCCATCCGGCGTGACGAGGCCGACACCCTGATGGCCGGCCTCAACGACATGTTTGCCGACATCGGCCGCTTCGAGGCGCCAGCCCCCGACCGCTGGTACCTTCAGCTGACCGATGCGCCGCGCCCTCGCTTTCACCCCCTGGCCGACGTCAATGGCAGGCCAGTACAGCTCTTCCTGCCCGACGGCGAGGACGTGACGCGCTGGGCCCGGCTCTCCAACGAGCTCGAGGTCTGGCTTTACAATCACCCGGTCAATCAGGCTCGCGAGGCCAGCGGACAACGCACCATCAACGGCGTCTGGCTGTGGGGCAACGGCCGCCCGGCGGGTCAGACCGAATCGCCCTTTGCCAGCATCCAGGCCGATCTGCCGCTGGCCCGCGGCCACGCCCGCCAGGCAGGCCTCGAACCAGTCCCGGCGACACGTTACCAGCCGCCCTCCGGCCCTGCGCTGGCCGTCGTCGACAGCCTGCTGCTGCCACTCCTGCACCGCGATCCGCAGGCCTGGGCCGCAGCCCTTCAACGCCTCGACAGCGACTGGTTCGCCCCTCTGCTGGCCGATCTGAAAAGCCGTCGCATCACCCATCTGCATATCGCAGTGCCCGACGATCAGCACAGCCTGGAGCTCGACATCGCCGCCGGCGGATTGTGGAAGTTCTGGCGCAAATCACGCGCCCTCGACACCCTGCTGGCATCTGCCCCCCCACCATCTCCGAGCACCCCATGACCCGCATCCTGCCCCGCCCCGTTCCCGGCCCTGCCGTCATGCGGCTCCTGGAAGACGGCACGCACCCGCTGCTTGCCCGCATCTACGCCTCCCGCGGCATCTCCAGCCGCAAGGAACTCGATTACGGCCTCAAGGCCCTGCTGCCGCCGGCGAGCCTGAAGGGTGTCCATGAGGCTGCCCAGCTTCTCGCCGATGCCATAGAAGCCAATGCGCGCATGCTCATCGTGGCCGACTACGACTGTGATGGGGCCACCGCCTGTGCAGTCGGCATCCGGGCCCTGCGGGCTTTCGGCGCCGACGTCGGCTACCTGGTGCCGAACCGCTTTGAATACGGCTACGGCCTGACGCCGGCGATCGTCGAACTGGCCGCCCCGCTGGAACCCGAGGTGCTGATCACCGTGGACAACGGCATCGCCAGCGTCGAGGGTGTGGCTGCTGCACGCGAGCACGGCATGGCCACCGTGATCACCGATCACCACCTGCCCGGTGACGAACTGCCCGAAGCCGATGTGATCGTGAACCCCAACCAGCCCGGCTGCCCCTTCCCGAGCAAGTCCCTGGCGGGCGTCGGCGTGATGTTCTACACCATGCTCGCACTGCGCGCCGAACTGCGCGACCGGGGCGCTTTCGAAGGCCGGAGCGAACCTAACCTCGCCGACCTGCTCGACCTGGTCGCCCTCGGCACCGTGGCGGACGTAGTCAAGCTCGACCACAACAACCGCATCCTGGTGGCCCAGGGCCTCCAGCGCATGCGCGCAGACCGCATGCAGCCGGGGGTGCGCGCCCTGTTTGCCGCCTCAGGGCGTGATGCGGCCAAAGCCACCACCTTCGACCTCGGCTTCGCCCTCGGCCCCCGCCTCAATGCCGCCGGCCGCCTGGCCGACATGTCCCTCGGCATCGAATGCCTGATCACCGACGATGTCGGGCGCGCGCTCAACATCGCCCAGGAGCTGGACAAGCTCAACCGGGAGCGGCGCGCCATCGAGGCCGACATGCAGGAAGAAGCCCTGAGCGGGCTCGATCGCATCGATCCGGGCAGCCGTGCCAGCCTGGTCATGTTCGAGCCGGAATGGCACCAGGGCGTGATCGGCATCCTGGCCGGGCGCATCAAGGAGAAATTTCACCGCCCCACGATCGCATTTGCGCGGGGCAACGAAGGGGAACTGAAAGGATCGGGACGCTCGATCCCGGGCCTGCACCTGCGCGACGCCCTGGATCTGGTCACCAAGCAGGCACCCGGAATGATCTTAAAGTTCGGCGGCCACGCCATGGCAGCGGGCCTCACCATCCCGGAGACAGAACTGGCGCGCTTCGAGGGCATTTTCGAGGAGGTGGTGCGCAGCCTGATCGACCCGGCCGACCTCACCCGCCGCCTGGAAACCGACGGGGCGCTGGAAGACAGCCTCTACAACCTGGAGACCGCGCGCCTGCTGGAGCGGGAGATCTGGGGCCAGGGCTTTGCCCCCCCCCTGTTCGACGACATCTTCCGGGTGGAAAACCAGCGCATCCTTAAGGACAAACACCTCAAGCTGCAGTTGCGCAAGGGTAATACCCGGATCGATGCGATCCTGTTCAATCATGCCGAACCGGCCGCGCCGCAGATACGGGCAGCCTTCAGGCTGGCAGTGAACGAGTACAACGGAGTGGCCGGCATCCAGCTGATGCTGGAACATTTCGAGAACGCCTGAGGCTTTCCCCCGAGGAGTTTCATGTCCGCGAGCACGGGAGGCGTGCTCCGGACAGTATTGAGGCCGGGAGAGAGCTCAAGGACGCGAGGCGTCGGCTCCACCGGACTCGGAGGTCTGCGGCTCTACTGCATCATCAGGCGCAGGACCATCGGTAACGGCATCATCGGAGTCAGGCCCCTGCGCGGCCCCCGAACGATCATCAAGCTTGCGCTGGCGCTTGGCTTCCTGCTTGCGCTTCTTGTCCAGTTCCCGCTGGCGTTTTTCGAACGAATAATTGGTTTTTGCCAAGACCGGGTTCCCTTCAAACGAAAAAACTCACCCTCCGCGGACCTTTCGGCCGCGGACAGGATGAAAGAAAGACCTGACTTCAGGGCTCGACAGGGTCGCGCCGGGAGTCAGGATCAGTCAGATCAGGACTGACCGGGATCGATCCGGGAGGATCAACCGGTGTCAGTCGCGACGGTCAGTAACGGCCACCGCCGCCGCCGAATCCGCCACCGCCGCCGGGACCACGACGACCACCGCCACCGCCGCCGCCGCCGAAACCACCGCCGCCGCCAGGGCCACGACGACCACCGCCGCCGCCGCCACCAAAGCCGCCACTGCGCGGCTCTTGCGGACGGGCCTCATTGACCGTCAGGTTGCGACCGTCGCAACCCTTGCCATTGAGGGCGGAAATCGCCGCCTGAGCTTCCTGGTCGGAAGACATTTCGACGAAGCCAAAACCCTTGGAGCGGCCTGTTTCACGATCCATGATCACCTGGGCGGAAGTCACAGTTCCGAACTCGCCAAAGATCTCTTCCAGACGACTCTTATCCACGCTGTAGGACAGATTGCCCACGTATAGCTTAGTACCCAATTGACGCGCTCCATTCAGAAAGGCGGCCTTGAGGCGGTCCGCGCATAGACACAATAGCAAGGCATCTGACGCGCGTCGAATACTTTCGTATTGATTCGGCAAGCGTATTACCCGCCACGGGGAAGCCAGTGGCAGACACCCCGGAGACGCCCGGCCAAGCTGCCGGGCGGCGCACCACGGGGATGCGCAATTGAATACCCACGCCCCATCCCGGGGCTCACCGACGGAGGTGCTTACATACCCTTCAACAGGGTCTCGCAGGCAGCAATATTGTCCAGATGCGAGACCCGCATGGTCTCCAGCATCTCACGGGCGACCGGATCCTCGACTCGCGGAAGCAGCTCGGCGATCCGCTTCACCACCCACATCTGCCCGCGGTTGAGGAACTCCAGGCGCGGCACCAACCCGTCAATGGCCAGCGTCCTGCCGACGAAGGCGCCCGTCTCGTGGGAAGGCCCGCCCCCCAGACGTCGGATCGTCTTGTAGAGCAGCACGGCATTGGCGCCCTCGTCCTGCTGCAGGCGGGCCAGCAACTCCCGCACCGGGGAGCGGGGATCAAGTCCGTCGCGCAGCACGGCCAGGACCTTGGCGCCGGCCCGCTCGGCTTCGAGCAAGGCGTTCAGCGCAGTCTCGATCTCGGGGGCGAGAACCGGCCCCTCTCCAGGGCCTTCGCCGAAGTGGCCGGGAAACTCGTCTGCCATGCAGGGCGGCGACCCGGGCCCTTCCAGTCCGGGGGCAGATTCAGGGCGCGGGCGACTCATGAAGACTCCTGATGAACAAGGCTCCCGCAGCGGATGGCGAGGCGGAAAGCCACAAAGGAAATGGTGAGACATCGATCCCGCATGGCGGACCTCCGTAATGCTCAAACTCGCATTGCAAGCCTACGCGCTCCGCCCAGAACGGGTCCTTGACCTGTGATAGGACGCCCTCTATCCGGGCCTGCGCGCGCTGTTCAGCCGCTCGCGAATCACCGGCCCGAGTCGATGCCCGGCCAGGAAGCCCGCGGCAATGAAGACTTTACGGGAGCTGAAGTCGGTGCTGCGGATCCGCCCTACATCGGGCCGGATGACAAGGTCCGCCCCAGCGATCTCGTTGTTGCGCAGGGAGTGGCTCATGATCTCGAAGGAACGCTGCAGCAGCTCGAAGAGCCCACTCTGCGGCTCACTGCCCTGATCTGCGCCCCCCACATCAACGGCCACCACCAGATCCGCACCGAGTTGCCGCGCGGTTCTCACCGGCACCGGGCTGATCAGGCCGCCGTCGAGATATTCCTGCCCGCCCTGCTCCGCCGGCACGAACACCCCCGGAATGCTGCAGGACGCCCGCACCGCGAAGCCCGGGTCGCCACTACGCAACACCGCCAGGTCGCCCTGGGGATAGCGGGTGGCCACCGCAGCGAAGCGGGTCGGGAAGGATTCGATGGGACGCCCCTTGAGAGACTGGCTGACAAAGTTCTGCAGGGCCTGTCCGGTCACCATGCCGCGGGGTGCATTGCCCTGCACCAGGTCGATGACCTCCGTATCCCGGACCCGCAGGGCCAGCTCCTCCATGCGATCTCCGGAAACACCGGCCGCCCAGAAAGCGCCTACCAGGCTGCCTGCACTGCATCCGACGATAAGGTCCGGCTGGATGCCACGGGCCTCGAAGGCCTTGACCACGCCGATATGCGCGAAGCCCCGGGCCGAGCCTCCCCCCAGCACGACAGCAAGTCTGGGGCGCGCGCCCCGACCGCTCTCCGCTGGCCGGTCGGCGGCAAAGGCCGCAGCAGCCGGCACTGCCAGCCCAGCCAGCGCACTGCGCAGGACAAGCCGCCGACGGGTATTCGGTGTATTCATCGAGACGTTCTTTCGCGCGCCAGGAAACGGGCATTCAGCTCGGCCTTGAGCTTGCTGAAGGCCGCCTCGAAGGCGCCGTCGGCATCACCGCGGGTGAGCTTGTCGACCTCCTCGCCAAGAATGACGATTTCGACCCGCCGGTTTACGCGGCGGCCTGCCTCGGAGTCATTCGGTGCGATCGGCCGGGAGAAGCCATGCCCGAGCACGGCCAGGCGGGATTCGGGGACTCCGCGCGCAACCAGCGCCTGCCTGACGGCGATGGCACGATTGACGGAAAGCACGCGGTTGCCATTCTCCGACCCTACAGAATCGGTGTGGCCTTCGAGGGAGACGGACTTGACCGTCCTTTCGTTGAGCAACCAGGCAATGCGGTCCATGTAGGGACTGGCGAGCACCGGATTGAGCTCGGCCCTGCCGAAATCGAAAAGGATGTCTTCAGGCAGCCAGACCAGGACACCCCGGTCGAGCTGGCTGACGGGCAGCCGCATGGGCGCAACGGGGGAGGACGCAGGCGGCGTGGTCGTGCAGGCCGCAAGCACAGAGGCCGCCAGACAGTAGGCGACGACACGCGTGATGAAACGGAACATCAGGAGGAACCTGTCAGATTGACACGCTCACAGAGGCTACAGGAACGGTGCAGAGTGTCTTTCAAATCTTGTTAAACCCACCAACTGGATCACGCCGGCAGGGTTCAGCAGCTCAGCGTCGGTACAGGCTCACCTGGTCACGACCTGAGCGCTTGGCCTCGTACATGGCCCGGTCGGCCCCCAGCAACAGGCTGGACTCGCTGCGGCCATCCTCCGGGTAGAGGGCCACCCCGATGCTCGAAGAGACCTCGAGGCGCAGGCCGGACACCAGGAAGGGGCTGGCCAGGGCACTGCGGATCTTCTCGGCGACCCGCAGGGCATCGTCCGACACCTCGACCCGTGGCAGCAGGACGACGAATTCGTCTCCCCCGAAGCGCCCCACCGTATCGGACTCCCGCACGCAATCCCGCATGCGCTGGGCCGCCTCGCGCAGCAGGAGATCGCCCACCGCATGGCCATGGGTGTCATTCACCGGCTTGAAGCGATCCAGATCGATGTAGAGCAGCGCAACCCCGTGGCCCTCCCGGCGTGCCGACGCCAGGGCCTGGGACAGGCGGTCGGTGACCAGCGCCCGGTTCGGCAAGCCGGTCAGCGTGTCATGTTCTGCAAGGTAGGCGATGCGCTCCTGCGTGGCACGCCGCTCGGTGATGTCCCGGGTCACGCCCTGGAGTTCCAGGCCGCCGCTGCGCAGATTGACGCTGTAGGTGGACACCACCTCGGTCCACACCGTGGAGCCATCCTTGCAAGGCTGCTCGAAGATATCGGTGTAGAACTGCTGATTGTCGGGATCCGCCCTGAAGGCCCGCGCGCGCTGGCGCACGAGATTGCGCAAGGCCGCCCGCTCCTGGGGCTGGACCGTCAGGTCGATCGCCGTTCCGACCAGCTCGCTGGGGGTATAGCCCCGTTGCCATTCGATCGACGGGCTCACATAGGTGAAGCGCAGGGAATCCGCATCGGCGATCCAGGCCACATCCTTCATGCTCTCGGTCAGCAGTCGGTACTTCCGCTCGCTGGCGTGCAGGTCTTCCGCGGCCCGGCGCGACTCCGCCACGCTGACCAGCAGCCGCCGGTTGATCCGGTGGATGTAGGCGGCCACACCCGCCACCAGCACGATGGCCGCCAGGGCTGCACCAAGATAGATGCGCAGGCCCTCCAGATCGGCCTTGCCGTCGTCAGCGAACAGGAAGCCCGTAAAGTCGAACTGGCGCGGCAACATGCCCATATCGCCATAGACATCGGCGATCTGCTGCCAGCGCGCGGGGCTCATGTAGCCGATCTCGACCAGGTCCGGCTGAACCAGGGAGATCATTTCCCGCGCCTCGAACAACAGGAAGTCCAGCGACTGATCCGGCGCATAACGGGTCTGGATCAGCGCCGCGACCTCCTCGGGATGGTCCATCGCGTAGCGCCAGCCCTTCAGGCTGGCCTCCCGAAAGGCGCGCACCAGCTCGGGCCGCTGGCGCAGCTGGTTCTCGGTGGTGAACAGGTTGTCACCGTAGAAATCCACGCCACCAGAGCGTGGGGTGAACATGCGGTAGGCGACACCAACTCTTTCCAGATGGTACGGCTCCACTGACGAATAGGCCGACATGGCGTCAACGCGCCCCTCCGCCAGGTCATTGATGTCAAAGGAGTGCTCGACCTGGTTCAGGCCATCGACAGGCACATGCTCCCGCCGCAGGTAGGCCAGGAGCTCATCGGAACCCCGCTCTATCATCACATTCTTGCCGACCAGGTCGGGGAGGCTGCGGACAACGGAATCCCGGCGTGTCAGCAGCACGATCGGGGAATGCTGGAAAATCGCCGCGAGGACCACCACCGGCTGTCCGGCCTTGCGAGCGAGCAGCAGGCTGCTCGTACCGACACCGAAATCGGCCCGTCCGGCGAGCACCTCCTCCGGCACATCCGTTTTCGGGGTTGCCTCAATGACGCGGACATCGAGCCCGGCCGCGCGGTAATAGCCTTTTTCCTGAGCCGCGTAGTAACCCGCAAACTGGAAGCCATGACTCCACTTGAGCTGCAGTGTCACCGGCGTCTGCGCCCACAGGACGGAAGCCTGCACCAACAGCACGAGGCCAGCCAGACCGCGAAACAGGAGCGAACCGGGATAAATCCGGTGAAGAGAGAGCATGAAGGCGCCGACGTTCAGGTAACCCGCGAAGTATACCGGGCCGCCTGCGACACCCGCGCCTGGCGAAATCACGATTTTCATGAGGCAAAAGTCCGGCTTCGCAGGTATTGTCGGCGACGCTTCCGGCCACCTCCCGGACAAGACAGCTTTCGGAGACACGCAACATGCCCCCCCGCCTCAATCAGCCCTCGCTCACCCCGACCCCGCTCAGCCTGGCCCTGCTCGCCGCCCTGGCGCCCCTCGCCGGAACGGCCAGCGCCGCGGACACCAGCCTCACCCTCAACCCGGTGGTCATCACCGGCAGCCGCGCCGAAGCAGCCAGTTTTGACCTGCCGGCCGCCATCGACGTGCTGGACCGCGAGCAGATCACGGCCGGCCAGCCGCGGGTGAATGCCTCCGAAGCCCTGCTCGCCGTCCCCGGCGTGGTCGCCAACAACCGCCAGAACTACGCCCAGGATCTGCAGATCTCGACCCGTGGTTTTGGTGCCCGCTCGGCCTTCGGGGTGCGGGGCGTCAAGCTGATCACCGACGGGATCCCCGCCAGCATGCCGGATGGCCAGGGCCAGGCCGCCACCTTCAACCTGGATGTAGCCGAGCGCATGGAAGTCCTGCGCGGGCCGTTCTCCGCCGTGTATGGCAACCACTCCGGCGGCGTGATCCAGCTGTTCACCCGCGAGCCGGAAAACCGCCCCAGCGTGGAGGGCGGCCTGGCCGTCGGCAGCTACGGCACCACCAAGGCCGACCTGGGCGCCCAGGGCAAGGCCGGCGGCCTGGGCTACGTGCTCAGCACCTCGCACTTCGACACCGACGGCTACCGCGACCACTCCGCCGCCACCCGCGACCAGGCCTTCCTCAAGCTCACCGGTAAACCCGACGATGTGAGCAAGCTGAGTTTCGTCGTGAACGGCCTGTGGCAGCACAACACCCAGGATCCGCTGGGCCTCTCCTGGAACAGCTACAAGTCCAACCCCCGCGGCGTGGACCAGGCCGCCATCGACTACAACACCCGCAAGAGCATCGACCACCTGCAGGCCGGCATTGCCTACGAACGCAAGTTCGGCAGCGACCTGCTCCAGCTGTCCACCTACTCGGGCCAGCGCAGCGTGATCCAGTACCAGTCCATCCCGCGCACGGTGCAAGCCAATGTCCGCCACTCCGGCGGCATCATCGACTTCGACCGCAGCTTCTATGGCTTTGGCGCCCGCTACATCGCCGTCCGCGAAGTGGCCGGCGGCAAGCTCACCACCACCGTCGGCGCCGACTTCGACAGCAGCACCGACCAACGCCGCGGCTACGAGAACTTTGTCGGTACCACCCTGGGCGTCAAGGGCAGGCTGCGCCGCAAGGAAACCGACACCGTCGAGAGCCTCGACCCCTACGTACAAAGCGAATGGGCCAGCGGCAACTGGGCCGTCACCGCAGGCCTGCGCCACAGCCAGGTCAAGTTCAAGGTGGATGACCAGTACGTCGTCGGCGTGAACGGCAACGACAGCGGCCGCCGCGACTACAGCAAGACCACCCCTGTGCTGGGCGTCGTCTACAAGCTCAACCCGGCGGTCAACCTCTACGCCAGCGCGGCCCGGGGCTTCGAGACCCCGACCCTCAACGAGATGTTCTACTCGGGCAGCGGCGGCAGCTTCAATTTCGGCCTCAATCCCTCCCGCAGCAAGCACCTGGAAGTGGGCGCCAAGGCCTTTGTCGGCGACGCCAGCCGTGTGAACCTGGCCGTCTTCCAGATCACCACCGACGACGAGCTGGTGGTGGATACCGCCATCGGCGGCCGCACCAGCTACAAGAATGCCGGCAAGACCCAGCGCCAGGGCGTCGAGCTGTCCTTCGACACGGCCTGGCGCAAGGACCTCACCAGCCGCTTCGCCGCCTCCTACCTGCGCGCCATCTACGACGAAGGTTTCCGCACCGGCAGCGCCAACACCCTGGTGGCCGCCGGCAACCTGATGCCCGGCATCCCCCGCAGCACCGTGTTCGGCGACCTGGCCTGGAAGATCAGGCCCGGCCTCAGCACCGCCGTGGAAGGGGTGTACCGCAGCAAGGTGTACGTCGAGGACACCAATACCCAGACCCCTGCACCGTCCTACGCCATTGCCAACCTGCGGGTCACCGCCGAGCAGCGCGTCGGGCCGTGGCGCTTCACCGAGTTTGCCCGCCTCGACAACCTGTTCGACCGGCAGTACGTGGGTTCGGTGGTGGTCGGCGACACCAATGGCCGCTATTACGAAGGCGCCCCCGGTCGCAACGGCATGGTCGGAGTCAACGCCCGCTACACCTGGTAAGTCCCGGCCGCCCGCTCCCGGCGGCGCAGCCATACCCAGCGCCCTGCGCCCCTACCAGGCCGGGGCGTTGTTGCATCTGCAGTACGCCCGGTAGGTCTGTGCCCATGGCAGCGGAGGCTGCAGGCCCCACTCATTGTTGCCCATATCGCAACACTGGTTTGCCGACTTGCCACTATTTCGGATCATCCGGCAGGACTAAAGTCTGCACATGGGCACTGCGGACATAACGCTGCAGCGCCTTCACCCAAACAGGAAAGGACGCAT
The DNA here is from genome assembly GCF_012927165.1 of Zoogloea dura. Classification (GTDB taxonomy): domain Bacteria; phylum Pseudomonadota; class Gammaproteobacteria; order Burkholderiales; family Rhodocyclaceae; genus Zoogloea; species Zoogloea dura. The sequence continues at coordinate 25,515 of NZ_JABBGA010000026.1, read as the reverse complement.
CGCCATGCTGGAACTGAGACCCGCCGCCGCACGAGGCACCGCGAACTTTGGCTGGCTGCAGTCGCGGCACAGCTTTTCCTTCGGCCATTACTACGATCCAGAGCAAGTCGGCTTCTCCGACCTGCTGGTGATCAACGACGACCGCGTCAGCGCAGGCAAGGGCTTTGGCACCCACCCGCACCGGGACATGGAGATCTTCTCCTATGTGCTGGACGGCGCCCTCGAACACAAGGACTCGATGGGTACCGGCTCGGTGATCCGCCCGGGTGACGTACAGATGATGAGTGCCGGCTCCGGCATCCTGCACAGCGAGTACAACGGCTCCCAGGCGGCCCCGGTGCACTTCCTGCAGATCTGGATCGTGCCCAACCGGGTCGGCGTGGCACCGCGCTATCAGCAGCAGCACTTCGGCGAGGCCGACAAGCGCGGACGCATGCGCCTGATCATCTCGCCCGACGGCGCCGACGGCTCGCTGTCGGTGTACCAGGATGCCCGTGTCTACGCGGGGCTGTTCGATGGCGACGAACAGCAGCGCATCACGCTGCCCGCCGGACGTCATGCCTATGTGCATGTCGCCCGGGGCTCGCTCCAGGTCAATGGCCAGCCCATGACTGCCGGCGACGGCGCGCGGCTTCGGAATGTGCAGGAGATCGAGTTCTCGGGTGGGCAGCAGGCCGAAGTGCTGCTGTTCGACCTGCGGCCGGTCGAACTGCCGGGCGACTGAACGGCGCAGGGCAAGGGGCGACATCCCGCAGGGGGTGTCGCCCCACCCGGCCAGACGGCCGCCTACTGAAGTCCCCGTTCGGGCCCCGCCGCTTGCGATCTGCTGCGGATGGCCGCCAGCTTCACGTACAAGGTGCTGCGCGAGATGCCCAGGTTGCGCGCCGCCAGGGACAGGTTCCCCCCCGCGCCGGCGACCGCCGCGTCGATGGCGGCCCGCTCCATTTCTTCGAGCCGGCCGGACGCAAGCTGCGGCCGGCTCACCAACTCGGGCATCGCCAGATGCTCGGGCAGGGCTGCGATATGCGGCGGCAACAGCGAACTGTCGATGCGGTCTCCGTCGCTCAGCGCGAACATCGCCTCGAAAACGTTCTGCAGCTCACGGATGTTGCCCGGCCAGCGGTAACGCAGGAGCTGGTCGCGAACCGGCGCGTCGAGCGTCTTGCTCGGGCAGCCGTACTTCCGGGCAAAACGCTGGTTGAGGCAGTCGAGGATGGCCTCGATATCGTCCGGCCGCTCGCGCAGGGCGGGCAGGCTCAGGCTGACCACGCACAGGCGATGGAAGAGATCCTCGCGGAAGCGCCCCGCGCCGGCATCGGCCTGCAGGTCGCGGTTGGTGGCCGCGATGATGCGCACCGCCACCTTGCGCTCCCGCGTGTCGCCCAGCCGCACCACCACACCATCCTGCAGGACCCGCAGCAGATGCGGCTGCATGTCGAGGGGCATCTCGCCGATCTCGTCGAGGAACAGCGTGCCGCCATCGGCCTGCTCGAACTTGCCGGGCAAGCCGCCGCGACGGGCCCCGGTGAAGGCCCCTTCGCTGTAGCCGAAGAGCTCACTGGCCAGCAGCTCGCGGGTCAGCGCGCCGCAATTGACGGCCACGAAGGGGCCGTTGGGCCTGGCACTGGCCTTGTGGATGGCCCGCGCGAAGATCTCCTTGCCGGCGCCGGTTTCGCCAAGCAGCAGCACCGGCAGGTCGAGGGGCGCCACCCGCCGCGCCCTGGCCTTGGCCACCGTGATGGCCTGGCTGGTGCCGATGATGTCTGCAAAATGATCGACGCCTGGGCACGCGCCCGGTGCCTCGCCGCGCGACGGCAGATGGGTCGTCGGCCGGGCCCGCGCGCCCACCGGGATGACCAGCAGGCTGCCGAGAACGCCCTCGCGGGTGTCCACCGGATGCAGCCATTCGCCGCGCAGCCAGGCCGGCGTCTGGCGTTGCCGCTCGTCGGCCGGCAGGCTGATGTCCAGGGCCGCCACCCTGCCGCCGACCTCAAAAGGCAGGCGGACGCCGAAGGCCTCGCGGGCAAGCTGGACGCTGCCGCCGGTCTTCACGACACGGCCAAGGTGGTCGAAGAGCACCACGCAGTCGTTGGCATAACGGGTGAAGCTGTCCGCCGTGTGGGCCAGCAGGCGGCCATGCCGCTCGTAATCGCGGCGTGCCAGCACGGCCTCGATCTGCTTGGCGGCGGCGATGACCAGGCCCAGGGTGTGACCATGGAAGGTCTCCTTCACCCCGGACACATCAACCACCCCCAGCAGGGTCCGCCCCATCGGGTCGAGGATGGGTGCCGCCGCGCAGGTCCAGTGCTTGACGTCGATGCAGTAGTGCTCGCTGGCGTAGATCTGCACCGGGAGCTGGGTGGCGATGGCGGTGCCGATCGCGTTGGTGCCGATCAGCTCCTCGCTCCAGCGCCCGCCTGCGGCCAGGTTGATCTGTTCGCCGGCATCGCGGGCCCGGGATTCGCCATTGAGGTCGAGGATGGTGCCACTCTGGTCGCTGAGCATGATCAGGGTGCCCGACGCGCACAGGATGTCGCGCAGGGATTCGAGCACCGGCCGGGCGGCGACATACAGGTCGCCGGACCCCTGCCGCAGTTGCTCGACCTTGCGCGGGTCGGCGGCCGGTGCACAGGGCAAGGCAGGGTCCACGGCCCCCTGGCGGCTGCGCCGCCACGAGTCGAGCACCACGTCGCGCACGCCGCCACCGCTCACCGGACGATCGGCAAGAAAACGCTCCCATGTCGTGGCGACGGCTTTCTCGTCGCCAATGCGGGGAATCAAGGGATTGCTGGAAGGCGTCACATTCCGCTCGCTTCGGACTCCGAAAACCCTGCCGGGACCAGGCTTTTTAACATACGCGTAACCGTAGCCAGAAGACCGCCACAAGTCAAATAAAGTCTTTTATATCAATGCGTTGTGCAAAGCAACATAGCCTGCAGAAAGTGTCCGGATTCCGGACACACCCCGCCTGGTGTCGATCTTCCGGACAATCCCGCCCCCGCCGCCGGACACCCCGTTTTCTGCATGCCCTGATCGCAAGCTGCTGATTCGCCACAAGAACAGATGGATTTCCGGGACCTGGCCCGGCGCTTGCCATTGGACTGTCGTGGGGCTTCTCACCACACACACCAATGACAGGAGACAAGACATGCAAGTCCAGCAGTCAAGCGTACAGGTGATGGGCATCGATGCCGGCGGCACGATGACCGACACCTTCTTCGTCCGCGCCGATGGGCGCTTCGTGGTCGGCAAGGCACAGAGCAATCCCGGCGACGAATCCCTGGCCATCTACAACTCGTCGGTCGATGCCCTGGCGCACTGGGGCCGCGAGGTGGACGACGTCTATCCGGAACTGGTCACCTGCGTCTATTCCGGCACCGCCATGCTCAACCGCATCCTGATGCGCAAGGGCCTCGACGTCGGCCTGATCTGCAACCGCGGCTTCGAGCAGATCCACTCCATGGGCCGCGCCCTGCAGAGCTACCTGGGCTACGCCCTGGAAGACCGCATCCACCTCAACACCCACCGCTACGACGAGCCGCTGGTGCCGGTGTCGCGCACCCGCGGCGTCACCGAACGCACCGACGTGCAGGGCCGGATCGTCATTCCCCTGCGTGAGGACGAGGTGCGCCAGGCCACCCGCGAGCTGGTCGAGGCCGGTTCCCAGGCCATCGTCATCTGCCTGCTGCAGTCCCACAAGAACGAGATCAGCGAACAGCGCGCCCGGGACATCGTGCGGGAGGAACTGAAGCGGCTGAAGTCCGACATCCCGGTGTTCGCCTCGGTGGACTACTACCCGTCGCGCAAGGAAAGCCACCGGATGAACACCACCATCCTTGAGGCCTACGGCGCCGAGCCCTCGCGCCAGACCCTGAAGAAGGTCAGCGACCGCTTCAAGAAGCACGGCGCCAAGTTCGACCTGCGGGTCATGGCCACCCACGGCGGCACCATCAGCTGGAAGGCCAAGGAGCTGGCCCGCACCATCGTCTCCGGCCCCATCGGCGGGGTCATCGGCTCCCGGCTGCTCGGCGAATACCTGGGCGACGAGAACATCGCCTGCTCGGACATCGGCGGCACCAGCTTCGACGTGGCGCTGATCACCAAAGGCAGCTTCGCCATCAAGTCCGACCCCGACATGGCCCGCTTGGTGCTGTCCCTGCCCCTGGTGGCGATGGACTCGGTGGGTGCCGGCGCCGGCAGCTTCGTGCGCCTCGACCCCTACAGCAAGTCGATCAAGCTCGGCCCCGACTCCGCCGGCTACCGGGTCGGCACCTGCTGGCCGGAGAGCGGGCTGGACACGGTGTCGGTGTCCGACTGCCACGTGGTGCTGGGCTACCTCAACCCGGACAACTTCCTGGGCGGCGCCATCAAGCTGGACGTGCAGCGCGCCCGCGACCACATCAAGGCGCAGATCGCCGACCCGCTCGGCCTGTCGGTCGAGGACGCCGCTGCCGGTGTCATCGAGCTGCTCGACCTGACCCTGTCCGAGTACCTGCGCGCCAACATCAGCGCCAAGGGCTACAACCCCGCCGAGTTCACCTGCTTCTCCTACGGCGGCGCCGGCCCGGTGCACACCTACGGCTACACCGAAGGCGTCGGCTTCAAGGACGTGGTGGTGCCCGCCTGGGCCGCCGGCTTCTCGGCCTTCGGCTGCGCCTGCGCCGATTTCGAATACCGCTACGACAAGTCGGTGGACCTGGGCGTCGCCCAGTTCGCCCCCGACGCGCAGAAGGCCGCGGCCTGCACCACCCTGCAGGCAGCCTGGGAGGAACTGGCGGTCAAGGTCATCGACGAGTTCGTCAATAACGGCTTCAAGGCCGAGGACGTGCTGCTGATCCCCGGCTACAAGATGCAGTACATGGGCCAGCTCAACGACCTGGAGATCGTCTCGCCGGTAAGCAGCGCCGGTACGGCCGCCGACTGGGACAAGATCGTCGACAGCTTCGAGACCACCTACGGCCGCGTCTATGCCAGCTCGGCCCGCTCGCCGGAGCTGGGCTTCTCGATCACCGGCGCCATCCTGCGCGGCATGGTCGTGACCCAGAAGCCGGTGCTGCCCGAGGACCCGGACGCCGGCCCGACGCCACCGCAGGAGGCCTTCCTCGGCACCCGCCCCTTCTACCGCCACAAGAAATGGGTCGAGGCCGCCCTGTGGAAGATGGAGTCACTGAAGGCCGGCAACCACATCACCGGCCCCGCCATCATCGAATCCGATGCCACCACCTTCGTCGTGCCCGATGGCTTTGAAACCACCATCGACAAGCACCGCCTGTTCCATCTCAAAGAAGTGAAGTGAGGAGACCAATCATGAACATGATGAGCAACAAGGAATTCGGCATCGGCAATCTGCTGGCCAGCGGCCTGACCCTCAAGCAGCACCGCGACGCCATCATCGAACGCACCCAGAGCAGCGGCTACTACAACGGGCTGGAGAAGCTGGAACTGCGCGACAGCGACCCGATCGGCTACGAGAAGCTGTTCTCCAAGCTGCGCGGCGGCCTGGTGCACGCCCGCGAAACCGCCAAGAAGATCGCCGCCAGCCCCATCGTCGAGCAGGAAGGCGAGCTCTGCTTCACCCTCTACAACGCCGCCGGCGACTGCGTCCTGACCTCCACCGGCATCATCATCCACGTCGGCACCATGGGCGCGGCGATCAAGTACATGATCGAGAACAACTGGGAGGCCAACCCGACGATCAACCCCGGTGACATGTTCACCACCAACGACTGCGCCATCGGCAACGTCCACCCCTGCGACATCGCCACCATCGTGCCGATCTTCTGGGAAGGCAAGCTGATCGGCTGGGTCGGCGGCGTCACCCACGTCATCGACACCGGCTCGGTGACCCCGGGCTCCATGTCCACCGGCCAGACCCAGCGCTTCGGTGACGGCTACATGATCACCTGCCGCAAGACCGGCGTGAACGACGAGCCCCTGCGCGACTGGCTGCACGAATCCCAACGCTCGGTACGCACCCCCAAGTACTGGATCCTCGACGAGAAGACCCGCATCGCCGGCTGCCACATGATCCGCGAGCTGGTCGAGGACGTGATCCGTGCCGACGGCCTCGACGCCTACATGAAGTTCTCCCACGAGGTCATCGAGGAAGGCCGCCGCGGCCTGATGAGCCGCATCAAGGCCATGACCCTGCCCGGCAAGTACCGCAAGGTGTCCTTCGTCGATGTGCCCTACAAGCACGACGACGTGCAGGTCTCCAACGCCTTCGCCAAGCTCGACTCGATCATGCACTCGCCCTGCGAGATGACCATCAAGCCCGACGGCAAGTGGCGGCTCGACTTCGAGGGCGCCAGCCGCTGGGGCTGGCACACCTTCAACGCCCACCAGGTGGCCTTCACCTCGGGCATCTGGGTGATGATGTGCCAGACCCTGGTGCCCACCCAGCGCATCAACGACGGCGCCTACTACGCCACCGAGTTCCGCCTGCCCAAGGGCACCTGGTGCAACCCGGACGACCGCCGCACCGGCCACGCCTACGCCTGGCACTTCCTGGTCTCCGGCTGGGCCGCCCTGTGGCGCGGCCTGTCCCAGTCCTACTTCAGCCGCGGCTACCTGGAGGAGGTCAACGCCGGCAACGCCAACACCTCCAACTGGCTGCAAGGCGGGGGCATCAACCAGGACGGCGAAATCCACGCGGTGAACAGCTTCGAGGCCAGCTCCTGCGGCACCGGTGCCTGCGCCGTCAAGGACGGCCTCAACCACGCCGCCGCGATCTGGAACCCGGAAGGCGACATGGGTGACATCGAGATCTGGGAAATGGCCGAGCCGCTTCTCTACCTCGGCCGCAACGTCAAGGCCAACTCCGGCGGCTATGGCAAGTACCGCGGCGGCTGCGGCTTCGAGACCCTGCGCATGGTGTGGAACGCCCAGGACTGGACCATGTTCTTCATGGGCAACGGCTTCATGAACAGCGACTGGGGCATGATGGGCGGCTACCCCTCGGCCACCGGCTACCGCTTCGAAGCCCACAAGACCGGCCTCAAGGAGCGCATCGCCATCGGTGACTCCCTGCCCCTCGGCGGCGACCTCGACCCGTCCCGCCCCGACTACGAGCGCCACCTGGACGCCACCGCCGTGGTCAAGCGCGACAAGCAGTGCATCACCACCGAAGACTGCTACGACAACCACGACCTCTACCTCAACTACCTGCGCGGCGGCCCCGGCTTCGGCGACCCCATCGACCGCGAGGTCAAGGCCATCGAGAACGACCTCAACCAGAAGTTCCTGCTGCCGGAGTACGCGCAGAAGGTCTATGGCGCGGTGTTCACCCAGGACGCCAAGGGTGTGTTCACGGTCGATCCGGCCCGCACCCAGGCCCGCCGTGCCGAGATCCGCAAGGAACGCCTGGCCCGCGCCCTGCCGACCCGCGAATGGATGAAGGAAGAGCGCGAACGCATCCTCAACAAGCACGCCGCCGTGCAAGTGCAGCACATGTTCGCCACCAGCTTCGCCCTGTCCGAGAAGTTCACCAAGCAGTTCAAGGACTTCTGGAACCTGCCGGCCGACTGGCAGGTGCTGGAAGAAGAGCTGGGCGTGCCGACCTACGGCTCCAAGCACCGCATGGACCTCTCGCTGATGCCCGACGTCACCACCGTCGTCCAGGTCGAAGAGTGACCTCCCGCCCCATCGACACCCCGAATCAAGGAGCACGCAATGTCATACACGAATGAACAGGTCAGCCATCTGGTCGAAGGCACGCTGGACTGGGAGACCACCTTCCGCATGCTGTCCATGCCCAAGGACAACAGCCGCTTCGAGCAATACGTCGCCGCGCTGCAGGCCAAGGTCGGCTTCAAGGACCGCATCGTCCTGCCCCTGGCCCCGCACATGTACATCGTGCAGTCGGCCACCACCAAGCAGTGGATCATCAAGTGCGACTGCGGCCACGAGTTCTGCGACTACAAGGAGAACTGGAAGCTGCACGCCTCGATCTACGTGCGCGACACCGAAGAGGCGATGACCGAGGTCTATCCCAAGCTGATGGCGCCGGACACCCAGTGGCAGGTCTACCGGGAGTACTACTGCCCCACCTGCGGCACCCTGCACGACGTCGAGGCACCGACCCCGTGGTATCCGGTGATCCATGACTTCGAGCCGGACATCGAAGCCTTCTACAAGGAATGGGTGCATCTGCCCGTACCCGAACGCGCTGATTAAGGCCCCCTGAGGCCTGGACCGGGGCGGCGGCCGGATCTCCCGGCAACCGCCCCACAGCGGAACACACACAACAGCACATCGGGGACTGCACCCAATGAACAAGGTATTCCCAACGAGCGACGCCGCCCTCGACGGCCTCCTCTTCGACGGCATGACCATCGCCGCCGGCGGCTTCGGCCTGTGCGGCATCCCGGAGAACCTCATCGCCGCATTGCTACGCGCCGGCACCCGCGGGCTGACCATCGTCGGCAACAACGCCGGGGTGGACGACTTCGGCATGGGCCTGCTGCTCAAGGCCCGGCAGGTCAAGAAGGTGATCGCCTCCTACGTGGGCGAGAACAAGGAATTCGAGCGCCAGGTCCTGGCCGGGGAGCTGGAGCTGGAACTGGCCCCCCAGGGCACCCTGGCCGAAAGGCTGCGGGCCGGCGGCGCCGGCATCCCCGGCTTCTTCACCCGCACCGCCTTCGGCACCCGCCTGGCCGACGGCAAGGAGACCCGCAGCTTCGACGGCGCGGACTACGTGCTGGAGGCCGCCATCCGCGCCGACCTGGCCATCGTCAAGGCCTGGAAGGGCGACCACGCCGGCAACCTGGTCTTCCGCAAGACGGCGCGCAACTTCAACCCGATGATCGCCACCTGCGGCCGCACGACCATCGCCGAGGTCGAGGAACTGGTCGAGCCCGGCCGGCTGGACCCGGACCAGATCCACACCCCGGGCATCTACGTGGACCGCATCCTCCAGGGCCACGGCTACGAGAAGCGCATCGAATTCCCCACCGCCGCCGGCGCCGCCGCGCCGCGCAAGCACGACCCCGTGCGCGACAGCATGGCCCGCCGCGCCGCCCGCGAGCTGCGCAACGGCTATTACGTGAACCTCGGCATAGGCATCCCGACCCTGGTCGCCAACTACATCCCCGACGGCATGCAGGTGACCCTGCAATCGGAGAACGGCCTGCTCGGCATCGGCCCCTTTCCACCGGCCGAAGCCCTCGACCCCGACCTCATCAACGCCGGCAAGCAGACCATCACCAGCCTGCCCGGCAGCAGCTTCTTCTCCAGCGCCGACTCGTTTGCCATGATCCGCGGCGGCCACGTGGACCTGTCCATCCTCGGCGGCCTGGAAGTCTCGGCCAGCGGGGACCTGGCCAACTGGATGGTGCCGGGCAAGATGATCAAGGGCCCCGGCGGCGCCATGGACCTGGTCTCCGGCGTCGGACGCGTCATCGTCCTGATGGAGCACACGGCCCGCGACGGCTCGCCCAAGATCCTGCCCCGCTGCACCCTGCCCCTCACCGGCAAGGGCGTGGTGGACATGATCATCACCGAGCTGTGCGTCTTCGAGGTCGATCCCGACCACGGTCTGACCCTGATCGAACTGCAGCCGGGCGTGAGCCTGGACGAAGTGCGGGCGAAGACCGGCTGTGATTTCGCGGTACGTCAGACAACGGGCAAGGCAATGGCCTGGACGCTCGCCCCGGAGCTGCGGACGGGCCCGCCGATGTAATCACCCCTGCGGATCGCCGACCGGCCCCAGGGTCGCCGCGCACACCTCCCGCACGCAGTGGCGCAGCCAGCGGTGGGCCGGATCGGCATCCAGCCGGGGGTGCCAGATCAGCGACACGGTGATCTGCGGGGCGGTGATGGGCAGCGGAAAGCAGAACAGGCCGGCGCGCAGGTTGCCGGTATGTCTTTCCGGCACGCTGGCAACCAGGTCGGAGCCACGCGCCAGGGCCAGGGCCGTGGCGAAGCCGCCGACGATGGTCACCACCTTGCGCTCCAGCCCCAGGGGCTGCAGGGCATCGTCGATGGCCCCCCTGGCCGAGCCCCGCCGCGAGACACCGATGTGCCCTGCCGCCGCATAGCGCGCGGCGGTGATCTCGCCATGGCTCAGGGGGTGCCCCATCCTCACCGCGCCGATGAAGCGGTCGCGGAACAAGGCCTGCACGCGCAGCTCCGGCGCCGTCGCCTCGCCGATCACGCCGGTTTCCAGGTCGATCGCGCCCTCGCGCAGGGGCGCGCTGTCCCTGCCCCGATCCCAGTCCCGATCCTTGCCCCGATCCCTTCCCTTATGCATCTTCGGCACGAAGCGCAGGCGGACACCCGGGGCTTCCGCGCCGATGCGGGCCAGCAGCGCCGGCCCGAAGTTCTCGACGAAGCCGTCGCTGGTGCGCAGCGAGAAGCTGCGGACCAGCTGCGCCGGGTCCAGCGCACCCACCGGGCGCAGCACGGACTCCACATCGCGCACCAGCAGGCTCACCTGCTCACGGAGCTCCAGGGCCCGTGGCGTCGGCACCAGACCGCTGCCGGCCCGGACCAGCAGCGGGTCACCCATCGTCTCGCGCAGCCGCGCCAGTGCCCGGCTCATCGCCGAGGGGCTGAGCTGCAGACGCCGCGCCGCCGCCGCCACACTGCCTTCGGTGAGCAGCACATCAAGGGTGATCAGCAGGTTGAAATCGGGATTCGTCATGCGCCGGACCATAGCATGCAGCGCTCACACATGGCGTCTGGCGCACGGATACAGTGCAAGCCATGCGTCTTCCGCCACATATCGGAAGCACCTACAGTGGGCTCATCCGGCACCCGCCGCACACAAGAAGCAGAGAGAGCCCCATGCCCCAAGCCAAAGACCTCCAGCAAGCCGGCCCCGTGATGTCCTGGACGCTGGCCGGCCTGGCCCTGTCCATCCTGCTGCCGTCCCTCGGCACCAGCATCGCCAACATCGGCCTGCCGACCCTGATGGAGGCCTTCGGCGCGTCCTTCCAGGCGGTGCAGTGGGTCGTCCTGGCCTACCTGCTCGCCATCACCACGCTGATCGTCGGCGTCGGGCGGCTGGGCGACCTGCTGGGGCGGCGCCGGCTGCTGCTCGCCGGAATCGCCGTGTTCACGGTGGCCTCGGCGCTGTGTGGCCTGGCTCCGGCGCTGCCGCTGCTGATCGCCATGCGGGCCGTTCAGGGGCTCGGCGCAGCCATCATGATGGCCCTCGCCATGGCCTGTGTCGGCGAAGCCATCCCCCGCGAAAGAACCGGCAGCGCAATGGGCGTGCTCGGCAGCATGTCGGCCATCGGCACCGCCCTGGGGCCGGCGCTGGGCGGCGTGCTGATCGCCGCCGCGGGCTGGCCGGCGATCTTCCTGATCAACCTGCCCCTCGGTGCGCTGGCCTTCGTGCTGGTGTATCGCCACCTGCCCGCCAGCGCCCCGGCCGCACCGAAGGACGGCACCGGCTTCGACGTGCCGGGCACCGTGCTCCTGGCCGCCACGCTGGCCGCCTACGCCCTCGCGCTGACCATCGGACGCGGCCACTTCGGCAGCCTCAATCTGGCCCTGCTGGCAGGCGCGGCGCTGGGGGTGGCCCTCTTCCTGCGGGTCGAAGCGCGGGCAGCCTTCCCCCTGATCCGGCCCGGAATGTTCGGTGATGCGTCGCTGCGTGCCGGCCTGCTCAGCAGCGCGCTGGTGGCCACGGTGTTGATGGCGACGCTGGTGGTCGGCCCCTTCCATCTCTCCAGCGCACTCGGGCTCAACGCGGCAGCCGTCGGCCTGGTGATATCGATGGGGCCGCTGGTGGCGGCGCTCACCGCGGCCCCCGCCGGGCGCCTGGTGGATCGCCTCGGCGCCCGGCCGATGAGCCTGCTCGGGCTGGCCGGCATCGGCGGCGCCTGCGTGCTGCTGGCAGTGCTGCCGACGCAGCTCGGCGTCGCCGCCTACCTCGGCCCGATCGTGATCCTCACCGCCAGCTACGCGCTGTTCCAGACCGCCAACAACACCGGCGTGATGGCCGGCATCGCCCCGGCGCAGCGGGGCCTGGTGTCCGGCATGCTCAACCTGTCGCGCAATCTCGGGCTCATCACCGGCACCTCGGCCCTCGGTGCGGTGTTCGCCGCCGGCGGACTGCACATCACCTTTGCGGTGGCGGCCGCCCTGATCGGCCTGGCCCTGGCCATCACCACGCTCCTGCGCAGCCCGGCCGGCCGCCCCGCGCCGCGTGGCGAGGCTCCGTGACGCGGCGGCCTACATGAAGTTGCGGGTATGCAGGGAGGCCAGGCGGTGCGCCGCCTCGCCCTTGAAGCCGAGCTTGGCGAGGCGTGCCTCGCGGCCCCGCGCCATGTCCTGCAGCAGGCCCTGGACACGCCCGTAGCCGGCGGCGATGTCTGCCGGGCGGGTGCCGCCGGCAGCCAGCAGGATGAGGGCATCGAAGACCTCCTCGTTGAGCCCCGAGGTACCCGCCAGGTGTTCGTAGCGCGCCTCCACCGCATTGCCCAGGCGGGACAGCAGGGCCGGCTCCCGGGCGATGCTCTGCCCCAGGTGGGCCATGCCGAAGGCCACGTGGCGGGCTTCGTCCCGCGCGGCCAGGCGGGCGATCTGACGGGTCACCGGATCAGGCGCGTGCTGATTGAGGAAGTTCAGCAGGCTGACGAAGGTGCCCTCCCCCAGCACCGCCAGCAGGAACTGGGCGACGGAGAAGTCCGGCTCATCCACCAGGGTCTTGAGCGAAGTCTGCCCACCGGCGGTGGACAAGCCGGGCTGGCGGCCCTTGAGGGCGATGCGGCGGGTGAACACGTCGATATGCCGCGCCTCGTCGGCCACCTGGATGGCCAGCAAGGCCTGCACCTCGCGGAAATGGGGATGCAGCTGGCCCAGGAAGCGGGCCGGCACCACCAGGGCGGCGTTCTCGTTCTCCACCATGTAGGTCATCACCTGCACCACGGCATCCTCGACCTCGTCAGGCAGCGCGAAGGCCGTGTTCCAGTCGATGGCGGTATCGGCGTTCCACTGGGCCGCCGCGGCCTCGGCATAGAGGGTGGCGGCGCTGTCGGCCCACACCTCGTCCTTGCGGCTGAGGCGGAAGGCAAAGGCGGGGCTGCCCGCCTCCACCGTCGCGCCACGCGCGGCCAGGCCCCAGCGGGCCTCGGCCTGCGGCAGCACGGCGTTGTCGGCGCGCGGGTCGATGGCGCCGGTGACGGCCGCCGCGCGCCAGCGGCCGGCCTGCACCGCGCCGCGGGTGACGCGGGCCTCGATGTGGCCGGCCGCGGCGTCGAAGTCGACCGCGTGTCCCTGGCTGCGGCACCAGGCTGCCAGGGGGCCTTCCCAGCCCTCCCCCTGGCTGCGCACCCGCAGCACCTCGCCGACGGCGACCCGGCCCAGGGCCAGCTTCACCAGCAGGTGGGCGCCGGCGTCGAAGCCGACCGACTCAATATCGATAGTCGGCAGCAAGGATCTTCCCTTCGGCATCGTAGAAGGCCTCGTCATCCACCGCCCGGGCCAGGGCCGCGTAGCCGCTGGTACGGCCGGGGCGCCAGGCGCGCAGGCCTTCCAGCTCGAGCAGCGAGCGCACCGCCGGGTCGTCCCACGACATGCCGAGGAGCAGTTCGGTGAAGCGCCCGATCAGCTCGGCCGGCGCGCCGGGGCTGACGGTGAAATTGCAGTGGTCGTAGAGGCCGGTACGGGTGAGGATGCGGGTCGCGCCGCTGGGCAGCACGCCCTCGTTGGCGAAGGCCATGTAGTTGCCGTCTATCATCCAGGCCGCGTCGATCTCGCCGGCCATCAGGGCCACGGCCGCATCGCGCTCGCCGCCGATGTGGTCGCCGTGCTTGCCGCCGAGCACATCGAAGCGCTGCGCCGTGTAGTCACGCCCGGCGACGAGGCCGGCCTGGCGCAGGTGATCGAGAGGAATGAGGGTCGCCTGGGGTGAATCGATGGCCCCGAAGCCGACCCGCCGGCCCTTGAGCGCAGCCACCTCGGCGGCCCCGTCCTGGCGCACCACCAGCACCGAGGACAGGTCCTGGTCGGTGTCGCGCATGGCCACGGCGCTGACCTGGAGGCCTCTGGCGCGAGCGATGCGCTCGGCGCGCACCCAGGCCAGCGGGGAATTCCAGGCCAGATCGAGGGTGCCGTCGAACTGGGCCTCCACCTGGCGCTCGTAGTTGGAATAGAGCACGAAGTCGAACTCGAGGCCCTGCTCGCGGAACCAGGCCTTGAAGCCTTCCCAGATGGTGACGACCTTCGGCGCGTAGGCGACTGCGCCCATCACAAGTGTTGTAGACATGGTGTTTCCTCAGCCAAAGACAGGCATGCCGCACACGGCCTTGCCGATGAAGTCGTAAAGCACGTCCGCGGTGGGTGCCATCACGGTGGCGGCCCGGGCATCGCGGAAGTGGCGTTCCACCCCGTGGCTCTTGCGGAAGGCGGCACCGCCGCACACGCGCATGGCCAGGTCGGTGACCTCGGTGCCGGTCTCGGCGGCGGCGGCCTTCACCTCGAGGAGGCGCAGCATGGTGTCGGGGCGGCCCTGTTCAACAGCGTCCAGGGTGTCCAGGAGCAGGGTGCGCACCATGTCCACCTTGATGCGGGCGCGGCCCAGGTAGGCGCGCACGGTGGGCAGGTCGGCGATGGACTGGCCGAGATGCTCGAAGCGGGTGGCGCTGACGTGGGCGATGGCCTTGCCCAGGGCGGCTTCCATATTGCCGAGGGATACCGCGGCGGTCATCAGGTTGAAGTACGGGACCACCGTGCCCATCATGATGTCGAAGCCGCCGCCGTCGGCACCCAGCCGGGCGCTGTCGGCCACCCGCACATTGTCGGCGGTGATCGGCGAGGAGGCGTTGCCGCGCAGGCCCAGACCCTCGAACTTGCCGACCACGGTCAGGCCGGCGGCGTCGGCCGGCACCAGCCACAGGGTGCTGGCGCCTTCCGCGGCGGCGGGGCGGCTCGACCACACATAGGAGTCGGCCTCTCCGGCGGAGGTGATCATGCTCTTCTTGCCGTCCAGGCGGATCGCCCCATCCAGCGCAGCCGCCGTGCCCACGGGAGCCCAGAAATGGCTGCGCGAACCGGTTTCGGAGAAGGCCAGGGTGGACACATGCTTGCCGGCCGCAATGGCGCGGCGCACTTCGAGGCTGCCGAAGGCTTCGATGACGGCCGTGGCGCAATAGTGCATGCACAACACCATGGCCGTGGACGTACAGCCCTGGGCCACCTTCTCCACCGCCAGGGCGGCGGCGCGGTGGGACAGGCCGAGGCCGCCCACTTCGGCGCTGCTGATCAGGCCGAGCAGGCCCGTGCGGCCCAGCGCATCGAAAGCGGCGCGGGGATAGCGGCCATCGGCATCCACGTCGGCGGCGGCCGGGGCCACCACCTCGGTCACCACCTCGTCAAACATCTTCAGGCTGGCGGCGAGCGCCTCCGCCACCTGATTTGCAGGCTTGTTCATTGTTTCTCCAGTCAACGAGCCGCCCGGGCGCGGAGTCGCCCGGACTTAATATCCATCCACCACGGGATGAAGCGGTATCGGCAGGAGGTACACAGACCGCCGTATCTGAAAAAATCAGGCCGGGGCCGAATTCTGCAGCAAAGTCCCCGCCGGGGAGAGGATTTGTTGCCCAGGCCGCGCCGGGCGTGGGTTACAGCACGGTTGCCAGCCCCGGGTTGGCGGGCTATCGTGTCCGCGCAACAGGTGTTGTGTATTTTTGATTCGCTGGCGGCAGTGGGGGGCTGAGTGAGATTCACCGAGTTGGTCGACATCGAAGAGCTGCGCGGCCTGTGCGAAGAGTTTTCCGACATCACGGGTGCCGTGACGGCAATCCTTGATCTCGAGGGCAACATCCTGATTGCCACGGGCTGGCACGACATCTGCACCAAGTTCCACCGCGTCAATCCTGGCACTGCGGCGCGCTGCCTGGAGAGCGACACCATCCTCGCCGACCAGCTCAAGCTGGGTGAGAGCTACAACGTCTACCGCTGCAAGAACGGCCTGGTCGACGTGGCCGTGCCCATCAACATCGGCGGGGAACACGTCGCCAACCTGTTCACCGGCCAGTTCTTCTTTGATTCACCGGACACCCAGTACTTCATCCGCCAGGCCAACGAGTTCCGCTTCGACCAGGCGGCTTATCTCGACGCCCTGGAAAAGACCCCGGTGTTCACGGTCGAGAAGGTCAAGTCCACCATGGCCTTCTTCACCCGCCTGGCCCGGGTCATCGGCGAGATGGGGCTGGCCAGGGTGCAACTGCTCGAGACGAACACCGCCCTGCAGGCCAGCGAGGCCATCATCCAGTCGTCGGAAGACGCCATCATCGGCAAGACCCTGAGCGGCGTCGTCACGACCTGGAACCCGCGCGCCACGACGATCTTCGGCTACACCGCGGCCGAGATGATCGGCCAGTCGATGCTGCGGCTGTTCCCGGACGAGCTGCGCCACGAGGAGGAAGAGATCCTGGAGCGGATCCAGCACGGCGAGAAGGTCGAACACTTCGAGAGCATCCGGATTCGCAAGGACGGCGAGCCGATCAACGTCAGCATCACCATCTCGCCGATCCGCAACGCTCGCGGCGAGACCATCGGCGCGAGCTCCATCGCCCGCGACATCACCCGCCAGGTGTCGGCCGAAGCCGCCGCCCGCGAGAAGGACGAGCAGTTCCGCCTGGCAGTCGAAACGTCCACGGATGGTTTCTGGATCACCGACACGGCGGGCCGCCTCCTCGAAGTGAACAATGCCTACGTGAAGCTCTCGGGCTATTCCCGCGACGAGCTGCTGAGCCTGTCGATCGAGCACCTGGACGCCAGCGACAGCGCGGAACGGCTCACCAGCCTGACCGAGAGAGTCCTGGCCGACGGCTACGCGCGTTTCGAGACCACCCACCGCAGCCGGAGCGGCAAGATCTGGCCCGCGGAAGTGGCGGCCAGTTATTCACCCATGATGGGCGGCCGCTTCTTCGTCTTCATCAAGGACCGCACCGAAGAAAAGAAGACTGCCGAGTTGATCTGGCGCCAGGCCAACTTCGACCGGCTGACCGACCTGCCCAACCGCTCCCTCCTGTTCGACCGCCTGTCCAAGGCCTGCCTGCTGGCCCAGCGCCAGGGTCGGCACGCCGCCCTGCTGTATCTCGACCTGGATGGTTTCAAGCCGATCAACGACCAGTTCGGCCACGAAACCGGGGACATCGTCCTCGCCGCCGTGGCCAAGCGCTGGCTCGGCTGCGTGCGCGAATCGGACACGGTGGCCCGGCTGGGAGGCGACGAATTCGCGGTACTGACCGGCGACCTGATCGAGCCGGGCGAAGCTGCCAGCGTCGCCCGGAAGCTGCTCGACGCCCTCGCAGCCCCCATTCCGCTCCCCGGCGGCAAGCTCTGCCAGATCGGGGCCAGCATCGGCATCAGCATGTATCCCGACAACGCCCTGGAGATCGACTCGCTGATCGAAACCGCCGATTCCGCGATGTACCAGAGCAAGGCCAGGGGCAAGAACACCTACACCTTCTCGTCGGCCAGCCCGGAGCCGCGGCAATGGGTGTCCTTCGACGACAGCTACCTGGTGGGGGTGGCGGAGATCGATGCCCATCACCGGCAACTGGCCCACATGGTCAATCATCTGAACCAGGCCACGCGGCTCGAGGAGAGCGCGTCCGACTTCCTGCCGCGCTTCAAGGAGCTGATCGGCTTTGTGCGCTTCCACTTCGATACCGAAGACCGGTACATGAAGGACTACGGCTACCCCGGCCATGAGGCGCACCGTCGCGAGCATGACGACCTGGTGCATCTGCTGCAGCGGACCGCCCGGGATTTCCGCAAGGGCAAGGAATTGCTGGTCCTGCAGATCGTGAAGGACGTGTTCGTCAATCACATCAAGACCGCCGACCAGCCGCTGGGGACCTTTCTCAACGGGCTGAACGTCAGCTAAGCCCCGTCCAGCCCCCTGGCAACCACTGGCCCTCAGGCCTGGCTGAAAGCCTCGCGCAGCTTGTCCAGGGTGGCGGCCTCGCCGCGCACGCGGAACAGCGCCCCCTCCTCATCGGCCCGCTCCTCCAGCACCTCGCAGTTGGCGTAGATCTCCTGGCGCCATTGCTGGGCCGACCAGGGCAGGAACAGCTCCCCCTCCACCAGATTGCGCTGGAAGAAGGCCACGATGGCGTGGTGCAGGCGGGCCACGTCGTCCGGGCGGCGCGCGCTCATCACGATGCAGCCCGGGTAGGCCTCCTGCAGCGCTGCCGTGTGAGCCGCCTGGGCCTCGGCATCGCCGACGTGGTCGATCTTGTTGAAGATGCGCAGGCGCGGCACGTCGCTGGCGCCGATCTCCTCCAGCACCGTGTCGGTGACCTGGCGCTGGCGCTCGAAGCCGGGGTCGCTGGCGTCGATGACATGCAACAGCAGCTCGGCATCGAGGGCTTCATCGAGGGTGGACTTGAACGAAGCCACCAGGCCGTGGGGCAGGTTCTTGATGAAACCCACCGTATCGCTCACCAGCACGCGCGGCACGCTGGCCGGGTGCAGCACGCGCACCGTGGTGTCGAGCGTGGCGAACAATTTGTTGGCCACCAGCACCTCGCTGCCGGTGAGGGCGCGCATCAGGGTCGACTTGCCGGCGTTGGTATAGCCCACCAGGGCCACCCCGGCCAGGCCCTGGCGCCCCTGCCGACGCGAACGCTGGGTGGCGCGCTCCGCCTCCATCGCGTCGATGTCCTGCTGCAGCTCGGCGATGCGGTCGCGGATCTTGCGTCTGTCGAGTTCGGTCAGCGATTCGCCCGCACCGCGGCCGCCACCACCACCCCGCTGGCGCCCCTGCGAGCCGGCCAGCTTGGCCATCTCGCGCAGGCGCGGCGCCATGTAGCCCAGCCGGGCGATCTCCACCTGGGCCCGGGCCGCGCGGGAGCGCGCGTTGCGATGGAAGATCTCGAGGATGACCATGGTGCGGTCCATCACCTCGCATCCCACCTCCACCTCCAGGTTGCGCGCCTGGGACGGCGACAACTCATGATCCACCAGGATCACCTCGATCTCCTGGCCGTCGTCGCCATTCACATAGTCGCGGACTTCCTGCCGCTTGCCGACGCCCAGGTAAGCCGTCGTATCAAAGCCGGGGCGTTTCTGGACGAAGGTATGAACAACCTCCAGGCCCAGCGTCTTGGCCAGCTCGCGCAGCTCGGCCAGCGACGATTCGAACTCGAAATCGCTGACGGTGGGCAGCTGGACCGCGGCGATCACGGCGTATACGGGCTTTTCCTTGATGTCTCTTTGCATGCGTTGCGGGCTATGTATTGAATGGAGAGAGGCGGATAGTACTCGCAAGCACGCACAAACGCCTCCGCCCGATTTTTCCAAGGAGAACACCATGTCCACAACCCAACGCAGAAACTTCTCGCGGGTGAACTTCCAGGATGGCTGCACCCTGCAGATCAACGACACGGCGCTGGCCTGCAACGTGCTCGACCTGTCCTTGCGCGGCGCCCTGCTCAGCCTCCCGGCCGGCGCCCTCCCCGCTACCGCCGCGCAGCGCGGCACCCCGTGCAGCCTGAACATCATGCTCGAACCCGATGGCGACGTGCAGGTGCTGATGAAAGGCGAGATCGCCCACGCAGAAGCCTCGGACAAGGCCCTCCACCTCGGGCTCGGCTGCCACGAGATCGACCTCGACAGCATCACCCACCTGCGCCGCCTGGTCGAACTCAACCTCGGCGACGCACAACTGCTGGAACGGGAGGTGGGCTTGCTGGTGCGGGGGGCCTAGCAGGACGCAGCAAGGCCCTACTCCGCCATCGCCCCCCGGATATTTTGATCAGCGACGGCGATGAAGCATGTGGACGCGTCTACATGCCATGTTGACGCTGCTTGGAAGCATGTGGACCGGTCTACATAAAACATAGGGACCGATATGTTCCATCCAGCGCCGTCAACATTGAATGTTGAGCCGTCGACATTGAATGTTGACCGCTCTGTGAAGCATGTAGACCGGTCTACATGCTTCACAGACGCTTCCTTCAAAAGAATTGAGTATCGAACATATCAAGTTGATACCGATTTATCGTCGGTAGACGCCGCAACATGTCTGCCAGCGGCGGCATGTAGCTTCTTGCTGTGCGGATCGTCGGCAGGGCTGATGTGCAAGATCCAGACGGCACAAAGCATCAAGGCCCAAGCACCTGAATGCTTGAGCCTTGATGTTTGAATCTGGTTGCGGGGGCAGGATTTGAACCTTCGGGTTATGAGGCTGATGATTAACCCCGGCTCTATGCGTTCCTGAGCGTTATCCAATCGGCTCCAAACGGGGAAAAACAAAAAATCCATTTAAAATCATGACATTGATTAACACCAAGCTTGTTACACATAACACCTAATGACTGGACCACTTTAGCAAACCGCGTAACAACGTGGAAACGTGCGTCACACCGACCCTTGCACCCTAGCACATCGCGATGACCTTCGGTACAACTGTCGGCGGGTGATCTCAAGCAGACTGAAGGGATAGCTTGCGCATCCGAACTTGTACCCCCCAGGGCCCTGTCGACGGTAGCGAACAGCTCAGTCAGCTTATCGTCGATAGACCTGCCAGCTACCCGAATGCTCCAAACAACTGTGATTGCAGCTGAGCAGATTCGGGCTCCCAGACAAGCAAAGCTATACATCACGCCGAAATCACATTTTCCAGATCGCCAACGCAACCAGGGCGGACGCCTGACACGACGTTGTCCCGCCTCCTCCACCCCTTATGCTCCGGCCGGGCTAGCATTGACACTATCCGCAAACACGACACATGAAGCCACCGAACCCAGCTCAACAGCCGGGCTAGGCTATCGGCGCGGGAGTTTGATTCATCCCGGCACGGCCCTTCCACAGCACCGATGCCTCCGAATAACTACGGTTGCGTCTCCATGCTTTCCTCGTGCGAGGCCGCAATCCGCCCTTCCCGCACTAAACTTGGCAACCAAGTTGGCGGCGCACTTCACTAGCTTCGGTCCATCAAGCACCGCAGCGCTTGCCCGTTTCGAGCAAGCGCTGCGGCCGCTTCCTCGGGTGATATGCCCCATAGCGGAGCAAGGCCTGCCGCAGTCCGGCACGTACTCCACGGCATGACCGGCTTGCCAGCGATTTTTGCAAAGGGACCGTCGCTCTCAGGCACGACGCGGTCCCGCGGCATCACAGCCGCCAAGGCACGGCCATTCACGGACTCAAACATCGCCGGACCTATGCTGAACCAGCACCCGTGCTCTGCGGCAGCTTTGAGCTCGGCCTTGCTTCCCGAGAACCAGTGCATAACGGCCGTTCCGAAGTTCGGGTGGCGTTCGAACTCGGCCAAGATGTCTCTGACCGCGCGGCGGGAGTGGATGCTGAGGGTTCGTCCACCTAACTCTGCGGAGCGTGCTATGACCGCGCCAAAAATCTTGCGCTGCACGTCGTAGTGGGCTTTGAAGCGAGGCGACCCATCAAGGCCCACCTCACCAACTGCTTTGACTCCCGCAATCTGTTCAAGCAGCAGCTCCAGTTCTGCGGCACGCTCGTGGGCAATCTCGGGATGGAGACCGGGCGTGATGAGTACTGAGGGCAAGGGCTCCAGCACCCGCGACGTAGCAGCAAACGCCTTCGGGCTCGTAGTGACTAACCAGGTGAATGCATTGCGTCGTGCGGCTTCGCAATAGACCTCCCTTGCATCTGGGTAGAGATCAAGGTGGCAGTGAAAATCCATCACAGTAGCCTGTCTGCTTGGAGCAGCGCCTCAAGCTCGCTGAGCCCCGATTGGAGTACCTGCCGATACGAGCCACGCTCACTGGGCGACGCAAAGGCCAGGGTAGCGCCAAGAAAGCGGTTCAACCCGTGGTCACGTGCCCTCTCGGTACGCAAGTTTTCTAGCAAAGGATCTATCCTGTGAGACCAGACAGCACTGACGCGGAGGCAACCTTGGAACGAGCCACAGTGACCAAACACGCACAAAGCCTCTATCTTGCGTCGCCAGCGGAGCGCATACGGCTCATTCGAGAGCAAGTCCCCGCGTCGCGTCTCAAGGATCTTTCCGACGAGATGCATATCTCCCAGGAGCACCTGCTCGACATGCTCAACCTCCCCCGTGCGTCCGTACAGCGGAAGAACCGTCAAGGCGCAACGCTCACCACAGAGCAAGGTGAGCGTGTGATCGGTCTGGAGTGCCTGATCGGCCAAGTCGCAATCATGGTGGAGGAGTCGGGCAGCAGGATCAGATTCGATGCGGCCTGCTGGGTCGGGTGGTGGCTCGATCAGCCTATCCCAGCCCTCGGCGGAGCCCGCCCTTCTGAGTTCGTGGGGATACTGACTGGTCAGAAGCTGCTGTCCGAGGTGTTACTGCAGTCTCAGGCCGGAGTGTTTGCGTGACCCTGCTCTATCAACGGCCATCCAACGCCTGATGAGACCCGAGGGCGCTCCGCCTGAAGGTCTGACAAAGATCGCAAAGCGACGGCTCGACTCCACCAGATCGTGAATTGCCGGGCCCAGTGGCATCCTGGTGCGGGGCAATCCGCCGCACCATTGCCGCAGGGTGCCCAGCACCGGCAAGATCAAGATCCGATAGGAGGTGCAACATGGCCGCAGCAACCAGAGTATTGACCGCACACGTGCCGCTTCCGCTGGCCGACAAGGTAGATCAGATGGCTTCACGGCTTGAACGCTCGCGCAGCTGGATCATGAACCAGGCGCTTTCCGCCTGGATCGCCCAGGAAGAAGAACGCGACAGACTGACGCAGGAAGCGCTGGCTGACGTAGACGCCGGCCGCGTCATCGATCACCAGGCCGTGCAAGCGTGGGCGGAGAGCCTTGGCAATGACCAGCTGCTGCCGGTGCCGCGTTGATGGAGCTGAGACGAAATACCTCAAGGTCACTGTATTGATGAGCACTCAGGTACCGACAGGCTGGCAGCGCACCGATAGGCTTCGGATCGAGTCGGATGCAGATCGTTCCAAATTCTTCTACGACCGACTTTTGACGAAGCGCCGCGTAGCCGCTGTTTTTGCCAAACGGTTTGTCACCCAATCGGTCGCACCGCAAAATCTTGTGTGGCTCACGAGCGCCCGTTCGATGAGATAGGTCAGTGCAGGATTCAGTCGTCGAGGGGGCCATTCGAGCACTTCTGAGATTTCTTCAGGTGTGCCAGGGAAACCGTCGTCACTCACGAGCCCCGCCGCGATACGAACGGCATCTTCCTCTGGGGTCCAAGGCAACCCGGCACTGCTTTGCAGTCGCGAGCGTTGGCAAGCACGACGGCTAGCCCGTGCTCTTCCAGGATCTCGTAGACCGGCACCCAGTACACGCCGGTGGACTCCATCGCCACGGTCGTGATGCCGACTGACACTAGCCAGTTGGCCATCGTCTCGATGTCAGCGGTGAAACTCCCGAACGTGCGCACGGGATCGTCGCTCAGTTCGGGCGGCACGGCCGCGACCTGGATGCGTGCTCCGATGTCGATTCCGGCAGCTCTGGTATTGACGATCGGAAGACCGAGCGCCTTTCCAACCTTGGGCATGGCAACCTCCTGTAGGCAAAGCGCCGGACAGGGGAGCGGGTCAATCACTTTCCTAAACGGGGTCGCACAAGGCGCCACCACAGCTGGGTCCGCAGAATCCCCAGGGGCCACGTTTTTTAGTCGGCCCTGAAATATTCAATCTTCCGCACCCAGCCGCCTGCCTGGCGGCCAGGCACCCTCGTTGCTGACCACCCGCCGAAGCATCCCGAGCAGCACGCAGAGCGCAATAAGGGCTTTCAGCCCCAGGCTGACCACCGCCCGCATCAGCCAGCGCAAGTTGTACCCCGCGGCACACAACACCGGGTGTAGCACATCCCCCTCCGACCCCTTCAGCCAATTTCGCCGTAGTCCGCAGTCGTCCTTCAGGTGTCCGATCACCGGTTCCACCGCCTGACGGCGTTTGAGCAATCGGCGGGCCTTGGCGTCCAGGCTTTTGATCCGGTCGCGGTGGATGATCTCGACCCCGGGCACCTCCACACCCCGATAGCCGAGATCAACAATGGCGGTGTGGGGCTTCGGGGCGCCTTTGACGTTCTGCATCAGGATCGTCGCCTGCTCGATCTGCTCGGCGAGGGTGTGGCCGTCGTAGGGGTTGCCGGGAAAGGCCCGGGCGCCGACGATCAGGTTGCCTCTTTCGGTGGTGGCAATGCCCACCTTGACGCCGAATTCATAGGGCTGGGGCGCTTTGCCCTTGCCGATGCACTCGACTTCCGGTGCGTGCAGGGCGTAGTGCGTATTCCGAAGAAATCGTCCACTTATAACGACCTGAAGCCCTCCACGTGTTCCAGTCACAAATGCTCCACCCGTAACGACACATGCCGCCACGCTCAGCCTATCAGGGGTAGGTGCTCAGTGGATCTATCCAGCTGATCGCCTCTTGCAAAGCGAGCCTTACAGCTAGCTGATTTTGACACTGGGGGGGATGGAACAAGGTGTGGCCGGGATGCAGGGAATGCACTGAACCATTCCCAACAAATTGATGTTCTAGAGGGGTTGGCCGGGAGAAGGGGGAAACATCTACACATCCCCAGTAAGACAGTTTTCTAAAGAATAAGAATTCTAGAACCTTATATTAATATAATTAATTTGGTTTGCAAGGAGGGTGGATCCGCTCTCTTGCCGAGCGCGGATACGTGCGAGATGAATCGTAAGTGTGACGGCGTTCGGAACTACGGCAACAGCAGGCTGTGAATGCTGACTTGCAGAGCGTTTGCAAGGCGTTCGATATTGTCGATCGAGATGTTCCGCACTTGGCGTTCGACATGCGCCACGAAGGTTCGGTGAAGGCCTGCCTCCAAAGCCAAGTCCTCTTGGGACCACCCCTTCTCCCTTCGGAGTCGAACGATATTGATCGCAAGGAGTTCCCGCGCTTTTGGGATACCTGAACGGGACGATGATTCGCTGAGAGACATCGGATCAGTCTCTCGGAGTGATGCTTTTAAGTCAGCCGTGTTTAAGTCACAATGTCAGTCTTTCCCAAATCCTTGATTCATACTGAATTCCAGAGGAAATCTCTGTTATCTGATCACTCAATCCATTCATCGGCTGGATCGGACAATCCTCATCACTGAAAGCTTCGAATCGCATGTTCATCACAGATGCTTCCGCTCACCATCCCTTCCTGTCTCGTCTGCTTGGCAACGGAAAGGATGCGTGGCGGGCTGTAGGCCTCACCGCGCCCAGGGAATGGTTCTACGTCAGCTACACCCTTTCCACCCCGAAAGGAAACCTTGCCGAAACCGCGCTCATCGCCAATTGGAGATTACCGATAAGTTGACCAGTCATTCTCAAAGAGGGCGCGCTCTAGACTGAAGTGCAACACCCCGATTTGTTAGGGTGTAGGCATGGGAAATCACTACAGTCAGTTGTCGATGGACGAACGTAATCAGATTCATCGGTGCAGCAATGAGGGATTGAGTCTTCGGGCAATTGCCCGAAGACTCAATCGGCCGACTTCCGCGGTGTCGCGTGAAGTGGCGCGCAACACAATTGGCAAGAGCTACGATGCCGCCCGTGCCGAGCGGGCGATGCTGGCGCGCAGACGCCGCGGGACGGTCAAGCTCAAGAGCGGTTCCGTGCTGCTCAACCGG
>NZ_JABBGA010000025.1 GCF_012927165.1 Zoogloea dura | reverse complement strand
GCCGGCTTCGTCCAGTGGTACAACGTCGATCATCGTCACAGCGGTATCCGCTACGTCAGTCCGGCCCAGCGCCATGCCGGTGAGGATCAGGCGATTCTGGCTGCCAGGCATGCTCTTTACACCGAGGCTCGCGAACTCAACCCGGCGCGTTGGTCCGGCAATACGCGCAACTGGTCGCCCATTGGCGCAGTCACGCTCAACCCGGAACGTGAGTCCGTCATAAAGACGCATTTGCCTGACGTGAATACTCAACAGTTGGCTGCATGACCGAGGCGACAACTACCTTGACGCGCGCCGGGGGTCAGCACGTCGATGGCGGCGCGGGGGCGCACCTGCACCAGGTGCATGTCGCCGAGCTTTTCCGCCTGCAGGCTCAGGTGGCCGCCGACAAATGCACCCCGCTCGCTGGCCAGCAGGGCGGGCAGCAGCGGGGCGGGCAGGCGGCCGCCGCGCCATTCGGGCCATTCCAGCAGCACCAGGTCGGCGAAGGCGGCATCGGCGTAGAGCATGACGCCGGCGGAGTCGCAGATTGCCGCCGAGATACGCTGGGGGCCGGTGCGGTGGCGCACCCGTTCGAGGTACTGGACGCGGTTGATGTTGAGCACCGAGGCGATGTGGGGCATGACGAGTTGTCCCAGCTCACTGTCGCGGGCCGAGAAGCGTGGCACCAGGCTGTTGCGGTACAGCGAAAGGTGGGTCCACAGGTTGAGGGCCGGATCCACCGAGATCACGCAGAGCAGCTGGGCCATGTCGTGCCTCTCGGTGAAGCGGCGGAACTCCGGGCACATGCGCTCGTCGGTGATCAGCATGTGCACGGGCTGCCCGGGGGCGGATTTGACCAGCGGCACCAGCGGGTCCTTGAACTTGATCTCCTCCCACTCGGACAGGAAATCCCGGCCCAGCCGGTACAGGGCATTGCTGTGCATCAGCGGGGTGCCGTCCACCAGGGTCGAGCGGCCCAGCCAGGCGCTGTCGAAGTCCAGGTGCTCGCGCAGCAGGCTGAACAGCTGGGTCTCGAACTCGCCGATGTTGGCCGTCAGGGCCAGCGGGTAGAGCTCGAGCAGCAGACGCCCCAGCGAGGCGGCGACACTGCCTGTTGCCTCGGCCGGACAGGGCTGTGGCGCATCCCGTTCCAGTTCCTTGTCCGAAAAGGCCCGGGCAATTTCCACCTCGAGGCGCTCGCCCCAGTCCTGCGTCGCTTCCATATTGACCTCCGCTGTTGGCACTCCTTGCGCTGGACGGCTCCCGGCCGGTGGCGCTTTTCCTTTTTTATTCAAGGTACTGCAGAACCGGTCTGTTCGCAATGCGGAGATCGGGAGGTCGTTCAAATGAACGATGCGACCCGGTTTTCGGGGCTGGATTCCTCGTTGCTGCGCGTCAATGCCCCAGCGCTGGGCATGCACCAGAAAGGGGTTTCGGTGGCAGGAGATGTTGCAGATTGATTAAGGCCGACTTGCACTTGCAGGGGCCGCAGCCCGCGCGGCAGGGTGGCTCCCGGTCGGTGGGCATCCGCTGGTCATGGTGCCGCTCGATCCCGATGACATTAAGTCGGACAGGGGGGTCGCACTGCCGTGGTGCAGCATCGCTGCGCGTGCCGCGTCAATTTGAACGACTGCCGGCGCTTGCCACCGGCTCTTAAGGTTCCGTCACCCGGTCGGCCTCCCGAGAGAGACCGGCCCCATCAGGAGAGACGGAACCATGAGTTCAAGGAGCAGCTTCATCACGTCGCTGGCACCGCTTTGCATCATCGGCGGCCTGCTGTACGCGGCGCTTTACATCAAGCCGGCAGGGGGCGGCACCGCCCTCGAGCCGCCGGTGATCGCCCCCCGCGATCATTTCTACGCCATGGTCCAGGCGGCCGCCGGGCAGTTCTGGGCGGTGGGTAACGACGGCAAGGTGGTGCTGGGCGATGGTCGTGGCCGCTGGCAAGTCCAGGCCAGCGGCACCCGCGCCCACCTGCAGGCAGTGGATGCCTGGGATGCCCGGCATGCCCTGGCGGTGGGCAACGAGGGCACCGTGCTGAGCACCGGCGACGGTGGCCAGACCTGGGTCAAGGTGGCCGCGCCGGTGTCGGCCACCGCCAACAAGCTGATGCGGGTGCAGGCCCTGCCGGAGGGCCAGGCGGTAGCGGTCGGCGAGTTCAACACGGTGCTGCTCGGCAGCGCCTACGGCCGCCACTGGGAGCGCCTGACCCCCGAGCAGGATGTGGCCTGGTATGGCCTGGCGGTGCGCGGTTCGCGCATCACCGTGGCCGGCGAGTTCGGCCGCCTGATGCAGTCCGACGACCTCGGGCGCAGCTGGCGGGCGATCACCACGCCGACCGAGGCCCACCTCACCGCCGTCGCCTTCGCCGACGAGCGGCGCGGCGTGGCGGTGGGCCTCAACGGCACCGTGCTGCTCAGCGAGGACGGCGGCCGCTCGTGGCAAGCGGTCGGCCAGGGCGGCGAGGAGCATCTGTATGACGTGAGCTGGGATGGCCGCCGTTTCGTGGCCTGTGGCGACCGGGGCCTGCTCCTCGAGTCCGTCGATGGCCGGGCCTGGAAGGCCCTCGATGCGGCCCTCGGTGAGGCCCGCAATTTCCTGTGGTTCTCCCGCGTGGTGCCTGGGGCGGAAGGTCTCCTGCTCGCCGGCGCGACGCTGGGCGTGGTCCATGGGGACCGTTTCATTTCCCTCGCCAGCGAAGCCGCCGGCACGTCCGGCCCGGCTTCCGCCGCGCCCCGCTGAGAGGTCGCCATGCTCGCAAGATTCGTTGATTTCTGTATTGGGCGACGGGCCCTGGTGGTCACCGTCATCGGCCTGCTCACCCTGCTGATGCTGGGGGCGGCCAGCCGTATCCACGTGGGGACCGACTTCGAGGACCTGCTGCCCCGGCACCATGCCTACGTGGAGGTGCACAACCGTTTCAAGGCCACCTATGGCAGCTCCAACGCCGTCACCATCGTGCTGGAGGCGGAGCAGGGCGACATCTTCCGCACCGACTTCCTGGAGCGCCTGCGCACCGTGACCCTCGAGCTGCGCAAGGTGGACGGGGTCAATCCGGAGCAGATCATCTCCCTGGCCTCGCGCAAGATCGTCGATGTGCGCTCCAGCTCCGACGGGCTGGAGAGCCGGCCGCTGATGTTCCCCGAGGTGCCGTCCGACGCCGCAGGCCTGGCCGAGCTGAAGGCCCGCGTGCAGCGCAACGGGCTGGTGCTGGGCAGCTACGTGTCGCGCGACCTGGGCGCGGCGCTGGTCACCGTCGATTTCTATGACCACCTGCTCAAGCCGGAAGAGGCCTTCCGCCAGATCCGCGCCATTGCCGACGCGGTGGCCGGGCCCGGGGTGCGCGTGCGCATGGTCGGCGAGCCCATCCTGGCGGGCTGGGTGGCCTATTTCCTGCCCGAGACCCTGACCATCCTGGCCGCCACCCTGGCCGTGCTGGGGGCCTTGCTGTTCCTCTTTTCCCGCACCTGGCGCGGCACCCTGCTGCCCGGCCTGGCCGGCTTCACCAGCGGCTGCTGGGCGCTGGGCGTGGCGGCGCTGGCCGGCATCCAGTTCGATCCGCTGGTGATCGTGGTGGCCTTCCTGATCACGGCCCGCTCCATCTCCCACTCGGTGCAGCTGGTCACCCGCTTCGACGACGAGCTGAAGGCCGGCGCGGCCACCGCCCGGGAGGCCGCGCGCAAGGCCATGTTCGGCCTGTTCAAGCCGGGCATGCTGGGGGTGATCGCCGACGCGGGCTGCATGATCATCGTGATCCTGGTACCCATTCCGCTGATGCAGAAGGTGGCGGTGATCGGCACCGTGTGGGTGTCCACCATCGCCCTCAGCGCGGTGGTGATGACCCCGGTGCTGCTGTCGTGGGTGCGCCTGCCGGTGCGCCATGCCCACCCCATCAACCTGATGCCGGGGCTCGACAGGGCGATGGCCGGGCTGGCCCGCCGGGTGGTCGGGCGCAATGCCTACAGCGTGGTCGCGGTGGCCGGGGTGGTCTTCGTGGTGTCCGGCTGGTTCGCCTTCGACATCCGCATCGGCGACGCCAATCCGGGCTCGCCCATCCTGCACCAGGATTCCGCCTACAACCGGGATGCCACCGAGATCAACCGGCGCTTCCCCGGCACCGACCGGATGTTCGTGGTGCTGGCCGGCGAGCAGGCCGACGACATCAAGCGGCCCGAGGCCCTGGAGACCATGAACCGCTTCCAGCGCTACATGGAGGCCCAGCCCGAGATCGGTGCCAG
Organism: Zoogloea dura; assembly: GCF_012927165.1. Taxonomy (GTDB): domain Bacteria; phylum Pseudomonadota; class Gammaproteobacteria; order Burkholderiales; family Rhodocyclaceae; genus Zoogloea; species Zoogloea dura. The sequence goes on along the minus strand of NZ_JABBGA010000025.1, from coordinate 67,028 downwards.
CCTGTCCCTGGCCGACCTGATCCCGGTGATCAAGCGGGTGATGCGCGACGGCAACCACCACTACGAGGAATTCGGCCGCAACCAGAACGAGAACGGCGAGCTGCTCTACCTGTTCAGCAGTGGCGGCGCCGACCCCTCCGACCTGGAGCGCCTGGCCGACCGGGACTTCAAGACCGGCGCCGTCACCCTGTTCTTCCGTGACCACCAGGGCGACACCATCCGCACCGCCGTGGCGCGCATCAAGGAGTTTGCCGCGGCCAACCCGCTGCCGGGCATGCAGTTGCTGCTGGCGGGCGGTTTCGCCGGGGTCACCGCGGCGGTCAACGAGGTGATCCTGGCCAGCCAGATCGAGAGCATCGCCCTGGCCCTGCTGGTCCTGGTGCTGTGCTGTGCGGTGACCTACCGCTCCCCCAACGCCGGCATGTTCTTCATGGTGCCGGTGATCCTGGCCAACACCCTGACCTTCAGCTTCATGGCCTGGAAGGGCATCGGCATGAACATCAACACCCTGCCGGTGGCGGCCCTGGGCATCGGCCTGGGCGTCGATTACGCCTTCTACATCATCGACGACATCCGCGAGGAGCTGCGCCACGGCAAGTCCCTCGAGGAGGCCATCGCCCTGGCCCTGGCCGGCGCCGGCAAGGGCGTCACGGTCACCGCCGGCACCCTGATCCTGGCGGTCGCCATGTGGGGCTTCTCGTCCCTGCGCTTCCAGTCGGAGATGGCATTGCTGATGGCCATCTGGCTTGGCATTTCGGCCTTCAGCGCCCTCGTGCTGATGCCCGCGATGGTGGTGGTCTTCAAACCGGGCTTCGTCATGGGGACGGCCCGCGCCGCCTCCGTCGCCCGTCCCCTGCAGTCAATCCAACCCTAGGAAACCCCCATGATGAAAAAGCGATTGCTCACCCGCCAAGTGGCCGGTGCGGTGGCCGGCCTGTCCCTGTCCTGCGTCCTGTGCAGTGCCGCCCAGGCCGATGAAGAAGGCGAGATCCGCGTCGGCGGTTACCTGCGCGGCTATGCCGGCTGGAACCTGGACGACCCGCAGGAGCTGAGCGGCAACGACCGTGGCCGGCTCAGCATGCTGCGCGGCCAGGCCTACATCGAGGCCGACTCGAAGGGCCCGCGGTTGCAGTGGAAGATCGCCGGCCGCGCCGTGCGCGAGGCCCGCACCGACTACCTCTCCGACCTGCAGGACCTGGAGCGCAGCCGCGGCGCCTTCGCCAATCCCGGCTTCAATGTCACCGACATCTACAACTCGGCGCAGATCCGCGAGGCCTGGGTGCAGTTCCAGCCCACCGAGAATCTCAACGTCAAGTTCGGCCGCCAGCAGGTGGTGTGGGGCGAGACCGACATCTTCCAGGCCCTCGACGTGATCCACGGCTACGACAACACCTGGGCACCCCTGCTGGAGGAGCCGGACGAGACCCGCAAGCCGCTGATCCTGCTCAACACCACCCTGTCGGTGCCCGAGGCCGACGGTTCGCTCCAGCTGGTGATCCGTCCGGGCTGGGACGAGGGCAAGTACATCGGCAGCACCTTCGACCTGTACGGCGGCCGCGGCCGCACGGCGGGCTACAAGGGCGCGTCCTCGGTGTACGGCAATGGTTTCGACTACCACCACCCCGAGGGCAACAAGGATGACGTGACCTACGCCCTGCGCTGGAAGGGGCTGGCCGCCGGGGTGAACTACCACCTCAGCTACGTGAAGGCGCCCTACACCCGCAACGTGATCGCCAACTCGGTGTACGCCCCCTACGTCAAGGCGCCCACCCCCACCTCGCCGACCGGCCTGCTCAACTGGATCTTCCCGACCGTGGATGTCTTCGGCACCGGGGCCAACGGCTATGTGCAGTCCATCGACACGGTGCTGTCCGGCGAGCTGGTTTATACCCGTGGCGAGCCCTTCAACGTGGGCTCGGTGCCGTCGGCCTCGCCCAACTGCCTGGGCGCCATGGGGGGCGTGGCCGACTTCACCAGCTTCAGCGGCCTGTGCGGGGTCAAGCGCAAGAACACCGTGATGACCATGGTGCGCGCCGAGAAGACCTTCCAGACCATGGACCTGCTGTCCACCAGCGGCCCCCTGTCGGTGTCGGCCCAGCTCTTCAACACCCGCGTGCTGGGGCTGCGCGACGAGGAGGACCTGGTCCAGTCGATCGGCTATCCCGACCGGGTCAAGCACGACACCACCCTCGGCACCCTGGTGGTCCGTGCGCCCTTCAACGGCGACAAGCTCGGCACCACCCTGGCCCTCGGCCGCGACTTCAGCAACCGCGGCACCTTCATGGCCATCGCCCTCGACCAGGAGCTGGGCGCCCACTGGCGCCTGAGGGCCGAGGCCGACCTGTTCTGGAGCAAGGAGTCCGACGTCGCCATGAAGGACGTGGCCGGCGTCGGTGTCATCCCGGTCGGCAACGCCGCCGGCCTGCCCGGCGTGCTCGGCCGTAACGACCGCTTCTACCTGCGTGCCACCTACCAGTTCTGATTCACCGCCAAAGGACACTCCCATGAAAACCGCAATCCGCCATCCCCTCGCGCTGCTCGCCGGCCTCCTCCTCGGCAGCTTCGCCCACGCCGCCGAGATCCCCGCCGGCACCGTGCTCAACAAGGCCAGCATCGACAAGCTGCTCACCGAGACCCTCGACGGCAAGCCCCTCAAGAGCCTGCTCACCGAGCGGGTCGAATGGATGGTCCGCAACCAGGGCTTTGCCATGAAGCTGGCCAACGCCAGGCCGATCGAAGTGGATGCCCGCTGGAAGGAGGCCACCAAGCGCAACGCGCCCCAGGTGAAGTTCGAGACCGCCACCCGCACCGTGTCGGGCTGGAAGGGCGGGCTGCCCTTCCCGGTCATCGAGGCCGGCGACCCTACCGCCGGCGACAAGGTGGCTTGGAACGCCCGCTACGGCCTGCTCGAAGGCTACGCCCAGGACGAGCCCTACGTGGCGGTGTACCTGGTGGACCTCGACAAAGGCGTCGAGCGGGTCCAGAACTGGGCCTACAAGCGCGTCATCATGAACGGCCGGGTCGGCGCCGAGGCGGGCACCCTGGGCGACGGTTCGGTGCTCGCCAAGACTTTGGTCTTCCTGACCTATCCCCAGGACATCCGTGGCATCGGCTCCTTCTCCTTGCGCCACCTGGATGCCTCCAAGGTGGATGACAAGTGGGTTTACATCAACCAGTTCCGGCGCACCAAGCGGGTCTCCGGCGGCGGCTGGATGGACCCCCTGGGCGGCGGCGTGGACATCCTGCAGGAAGACCTCAATGTGTGGGACACCCCGCCCAACTGGTATCCCAGCGTCAAGCTGAAGGGCAAGCGCTGGGTGCTGGCGGTGGCCCATGCGGGCAAGCCGGTCGATGAATCGAAGAAGCGCACCCCCGCCGAACTGCTGCAGTCCGACCTGGAGCAGCCGCCCTACATCAACAGCCGCAATGCCTGGGAACCCCGCGAGGTGTACGAGCTGGAGGTGACCCCGGCCACCGAGCACCCCTATGGCAAGCGCGTGGTGTACGTGGATGCCGAGCTGTTCCAGGCCTACCACTCGGAGATCTACGACAAGAAGGGCGAGTTCTGGAAGTTCATCAGCTACGAGCGCGCGCCCGTCGTCGGCAAGGACGGCTTCAAGGGCTTCTCCGCGCTGCAGGGCCGCTTCATCGACGTCAAGCGGCGCCACGCCACGGTGTTCGCCAGCGACTGGGTCATGAACGATCCCAAGATCAACGACAAGACCATCACCGCCGAAGCCCTCGAGCGCGAGGCCGGCAAGTAAGGCTTGGCACGCAAGGCGGGCCCGCCCGCCCCGCATCCCCCCATTCATCGAAAGAGAGCCAGACACCATGAAGATTGACGAATACAGCCGCCTCGACGCCACCGCCCTGGCGGCCCTGCTCGACCGCGGCGAAGTGAGTGCCCAGGAACTGCACGACTGCGCCCGCCGTGCTGCTGCCGGCCTCAACCCGGACATCAACGCCATCATCGAGATCTTTCCCCACGCCTTGCACTACGAGCAGGACGGCCTGTTTGCCGGCGTGCCCTTCCTGATCAAGGACCTGGTGCTGCATGCCGAGGGGATCGCCTGCGACGGCGGTTCCCGGCTGATGGCCGGCCGCTACGTGTCGGCCCATGACAGCGAGCTGATGGCCCGCTTCCGGCGCGCCGGGCTGGCCACCCTGGGGCGCACCACCACGCCGGAGCTGGGCTTCAATGCCAGCACCGAGTGCGTGCTGCACGGCCCCACCCGCAACCCCTGGCACCTGGGCCACAGCTCGGGCGGTTCCAGCGGCGGAGCCAGCGCAGCGGTGGCGGCCGGCATCGTGCCGGTGGCCCATGCCAACGACGGCGGCGGCTCCATCCGCATCCCGGCATCGGCCTGTGGGCTGGTCGGGCTCAAGCCCTCCCGCGGGCGCCTGCCCTTCGGGCCCGATTACGGGCTGCCCTTGATGGGGCAGGCCAACGAGTTCGTGGTGACCCGCAGCGTGCGCGACGCGGCAGCCCTGCTCGACGCCCTGGAAGGGCCGCATCCCGGCGAGATGTTCAACATCGAGCGGCCCGCCGAGGCCTACGCCCTGCAGATCCGCCGGCCGGGGCACCGCCTGTCGATCGCCGTGGCCGACCGCCTGCCCGGCAGCGACAAGGCCGATCCGGCCTGCCAGGCCGTGCTGCAGCAGACCATCCGAACCCTCACCGACCTGGGCCATTCGGTCGAGATCGACGCACCGTCCTATGACGCGGAGCAGTTCCATTCGGCCAACGTGATGATCTGGTCGTCCTTCCTCGCCTCGGCGGCCCTCGGCACCGCCGCGGCGCTGGGCCGGGACTACGACGAGAACGAGGTCGAGGCCTGCACCCGCGCCTGCATCGACTACGGGCGGCGCCTCAGCGGCCTGCAGCTGGAGCAGGCCCTGGCCGCGATGAACAGCGTCAGCCGCCAGGTGGCCGCCTTCTACGGCAAGTACGACCTGCTGCTCACCCCCACCATGCGCACGCCGCCGCCGCCCATCGGCTACCTCAACCAGAACGATCCGAGCCTGGATGCCCGTGGCTGGTACGACCGCATCTTCGACATCTGCCCCTACACCGCGCTGTTCAACTTCACCGGCCTGCCGGCCATCTCGCTGCCCCTCGGCATGGCCGGCGAGCTGCCTGTCGGCATGCACTTTGCGGCGCCGATGGGCGGGGAGGGCACCCTGCTGCAACTGGCCGCCGAGCTGGAGACCGCCATGCCATGGCATCAGCGCACCCCTGCCATCCACGCGTCGAAACTCGCCGGAGGCTGAGATGAACATCGAGAACCGCGATCTCCTCTGCTACGCCCGCTTCGACCAGCGCCTGGCCGGGCAGATCGCCCGCAGCATCACCCCGGCGCTGATCGAAGAGCATCGCCTGGCGCCGCTGGGCGCCCACAGCGATGCCCTGGCGCGGGTCCTCAACTACTTCCGGCGCGGGCCGGTGCCCGGCAAGTACGGCATCGCCACCGCCGGGCCCTTCGGCCCCTATCGCATCGTCCGCCTGACCGGGCAGCGCGGCCGGCGCCCGCAGCCCGCCGACGACACCCTCTACGACAGCATGGACGCGGTCTACCACGCCGTCTTTCTCAAGCGCCTGGCCGACTTCAACGCGGCAGCGAGGTAATCATGGAAAACGTCCGCATCTTTGGCTATTGCGATCCCCTCTCGGTGCGTGCCGGCGAACGTGTCGACTTCATGGTCAGCGCCGAGGGCACCACCCGGGTGGAGGCCCAACTGGTCCGCCTGATCCACGGCGATGAGCACCCGGACGGCCCGGGCTACCTGGACACGCCCGTCGCCAGCCCGCTGGACGGGGCGCTGGCGGTGGCGCGCCAGTTCACCCAGGTGGGCAGCTTCGCCCGGGTCGCCGATCCGGCCGGGCTGCTGGCGCCCGACGGGGCCTTCAGTGGCTTTGCCTTCATCTGGCCGACCACGCCCGGCGGCCGCTCCCAGACCCTCTTCGGGCGCTGGGATGCGGCGCGGGTCAGCGGCTACCGCTTCGGCATCGACGCCCAGGGGCGGCTCGAGCTGGCCCTCGGCGACGGCATCAGCGTCGCCCACCTGCTCGGCGAGGTGCCCCTGTTCGCCCGCTGCTGGTACCTGGTGGGCTTCAGCCACGACCCGGCCAGCGGCGAGACGCGCCTGTACCAGGAGGCGGTGATCAATGCCAGCAACTCCCTGCATGCACCGATCCTGCCCTATGCCTATGCCGAACGGCGGGCGGGCGTGCTGACCCAGGCCATCCTGCACCTGCCCGACACTCCCTTCGTGCTGGCCGGCAGCCATCGTTTGGGTACGCCGGCCCAGGTGGTGGATCTGTACAACGGCAAGATCGATCGCTGCGGCCTGGTCGGTCGTGCCCTCGACGCCGCCGCCTTTGACGCCATCCGGCGCGACGCCGACGGCCTGCCGGGCCGGGAATTCCGGCTGCTCGCCTACTGGAACCCGAGCATCGGCTACGGCCCGGCCGGCATCGGCGATACCCTGGTGGACCAGGGCCCGGCGGCGCTCGACCTGGAGGGCTTCAACCGCCCGGTGCGGGCCATGACCGGCTTCAACTGGAGCGGCCGTGACGACAGCTACCGCCTGGCCCCGGAGCAGTACGGCGGCGTGCATTTCCACGACGACGCGCTGATCGACTGCCGGTGGACGCCTGCCTGCAGCCTCGAAGTGCCGGCCGACCTGCCCAGCGGCTGCTATGCCCTCAAGCTGCGCCAGGGCGGCGTGGAGGAGCACATCCCCTTCTTCGTGCGGGCCGCCACCCCCAGGGCTCCGATCGCCGTGCTGATGGCCACCGCCTCCTACCTGGCTTATGCCAACGAGCAGCTGTCCTTCAGCTCGCCGGTGGTGCAGCCCATCTTCGGGCGCACGCCCATCCTCAGCGAGGACGACATGATCCGCGTCGAGCGGCCGGAGCTGGGCCTGTCGGCCTACGACTGCCACAGCGATGGGGCAGGGGTCTGCTTCAGCTCCTGGCGGCGCCCCATCCTCAACATGCGGCCGCGTTACCGCATGGCCCTGGGCAGCACCTGGCAGTTTCCGGCCGACCTGTCGATGATCGCCTGGCTCACCCACAAGGGTTACGACTACGAGGTGCTCACCGACCACGACCTGCACCGGGACGGCCTGGCCGCCCTGCAGCCCTACCAGGCGGTGATCACCGGCAGCCATCCGGAGTACTACTCGTGGCGCATGATGGACGCCACCGAACAGTACCTGGGCGGCGGCGGGCGGCTGATCTACACCGGCGCCAACGGCTACTACTGGGCGGTGAGCTTCCGTGACGACGAGCCCTGGTGCATGGAGGTGCGCAAGCTCGATTCCGGCTCCCGCGCCTGGCAGGCCCAGCCTGGCGAGCACTACAACCAGAGCGAGCCGGTGCGCAGCGGCCTGTGGCGCAACATCGGGCGCACGCCGCAGAAGCTGCTCGGGGTCGGCTTCGCCACCGAGGGCTTCGATGCCTCCGGTTCCTACAGCCGCATGCCCGACGCCGACAAGCCGGAGCTGGAGTGGATCATGGCGGGCGTACCGGAGACCCTGATCGGCGACTTCGGCCTGGCCCTGGGCGGCGCCGCCGGCCTCGAGCTGGACCGCTACGACCTCCACCTGGGCACCCCGCCGGGTGCCTACCTGCTGGCCACCTCGCAAGGGCTCAGCGACAACTACCCGCGGGTCTCCGAGGAGATCTACTACATGTTCCCCGGCCAGGGGGCGACCCAGGACTACCAGTGCCGGGCCGACGTGGTGTTCTTCGACACGCTGAACGACGGCGCGGTGTTCTCCACCGGCTCCATCGCCTGGACCAGCGCCCTGCCCAGCCGGGGCTTCGACAACCCGGTGTCGCGGATCACCGCCAATGTGCTGGATGCCTTCATCCGGCCGGGGCCGCTACCCGGGCGCGCCGCCCGTCCCTGAAACCCATTTTCCTGTGTGAGGCCACCGCCCCGGTTTCACCCTCCTCCCTGGAGCACGGGGCGGTGTTCGGGTCCTCCCTGGCCGGGGAGGACCCGTTTTTTTATTGCCGCACAGCGGGGAGCGTGGGGGCATCTTTCATCGCCGGGCCGCCCCAAGATGAAAGGCGCCCCCCCGGGGGGCAGCGAGCCGCGCAGCGGGGAGCGTGGGGGCCATTACGCTTCTTCAGCCATCTGCTCGATCCGCGCTGTGGTGTCCCGGGTGCGCTCGGCAAGCTTGCGCACCTCGTCGGCCACCACGGCGAAGCCGCGGCCGCTTTCGCCGGCGCGGGCGGCCTCGATGGCGGCGTTGAGGGCCAGCAGGTTGGTCTGGTCGGCGATCTCCTTGATGGTGCCGACCAGGGCGTTGATCCGCGCGAGGGTGGCCTCCAGGCGCGCCTGCTGTTTGTCGCGCGTGTTGCGCGCCTCGCTTTCGCGCAGCTGGGCGTCGATGTCGATCAGGGCGCCGACCGCCCGCAGGGGGCGCCCGTCCGGGTGGCGGCGGGTCTGGGCCGAGGCGCGGAACCAGTGGTAGTCGCCATTCTTCAGGGCCAGCCGGAAGCGCTGGTCGTAGGGGGTGAGGCCGCGGCGGTCTTCCAGGTGGGCGATGAAGGCGCTGAAGGTGGCGTCCCGGTCGTCCGGGTGCAGGCGCGAGGCCCAGGCATCGAGGGTGTTCGGGAAGTCGCTCTCGTCGGTGAAGCCAAGCAGGCGGCGGAACTGTTGCGACCACCACACCGGGTTGGCGGGGTCGAGGGCCCGCCCGTTGAGGATCTCGATGTCCCACAGGCCATCGGAGAGCAGCTCCCGCACCAGTTCGAAGCGGTCCACGCTGCGGGTCAGCAGGGCGGCCTGTTCGCGTTGTTCATGGATGTCCACCAGCGAGCCGGCCACCCGCAGCGGTGTGCCCTGGCCGTCGCGCAGAGTGGTGCCGATGGCGCGGAACCAGCGGTAGCTGCCGTCCTTGCGGGCCATCCGGTATTCGATGTCATAGGGCGTGCGGCCGCTGCGATCGGACAGGTGGGCGGTGAAGGCGGCGGCGACCTGTGGCGCGTCGTCCGGATGCAGGCGCCCGCTCCAGCTGTCCAGCCGGTCGGGGAAGTCGCCGGTGTCGTGGAAGCCCAGCAGCTGACGCAGCTGGCGCGACCACCAGACCACGCTGGCCGGATGGGCCGGGTCGCCGCCCACCAGGCTGATGTCCCACAGGCCTTCGCCGCTGGCCCGGCTGATCAGGTCGAAGCGTTCGGCCAGGCGCTCGAGTTCGGCGCGGGCGGCTGCCAGCTCGGCGGCCTGGCCGGCCAGCTGCTGTTCGAGGGCCTCGCTCCGGCGGGCGATGGCGGTGCTGCGTTGCAGGCCGGCCTCCTGCGCCGCATGCAGGCGGGTGTCGAGCTCCCGGAAGGCACGGGTGCCGCGGAAGGGGGCGGGGAAGGGGGTGCCGGCTTCGATGGCGTCGGCGTAGTGGCGCAGGTGGGCAAGCCACTTTCGGTTGGCAAACACGGTGGGGGCTCCTCGGGGGGGATCAGGCGGCTGCGCCGTTGCGGCGGCTGAAGCGGGGAGACTGGATGACCCAGCCGTCGAGCTGTGGCAGGCCGGTGCCGGTGACGGCGATCCGCTCGTTGAACCAGCAGCGGGTGGGCAGGCCCGGGCTGGAGGCGCTGGCCCGGATCGCCGCCGGGTCGCCGGGCAGGGCCGCGAGGCTGGCGCGGATCGCCGCCGCCGCTGCCTCGGGCAGGTCGCGGACGATGAAGACCAGCCGCCCGCGGTGATCGGCGAAGCTGCCGTCGGCCGGCCAGGCCGGCAGGGTCAGGCTCGGGTAGGCCACTTCCTGGACACACTGGATGACCCGCGGCAGCGCCTCGCCGGCCACCGCCAGCAGGCCCTTCACGCGCAGCAGTTGCGGGCCGTGGGCCTGCAGGATGCGCCCGAGGGCGAGGGCGAAGCCGAACCAGGGCACGGGGGCGTCGAACTCCACCACGAAGCTCGATACGCCGTCCTCGTGGCGCCCGGCGGCGAGGGCGCGGGGCGCCGCTGCGCCGACGGGGCGCCAGGGCGAGGTGCCGGCACCCGGACTGGTGAAGGGTTCGGCGGGGGCGTGGCGGGCCTTCTCCTCGCCGAGCCAGGCGGCCACGTCGGGGAGCTTGCCGGCCGTGCGCTGGCCATCCGCGTACAGGCCGCTGCCGAACAGTTGGGCCGGGGCGATCCGGCCATGGCGCACCGGGATGCGCGGCGCGCCGGGGTTGAGGGCCTGCAGGCGCGCCTCCAGGCGGGCCAGCGCGGCGGAGTCGGCGAGGTCGGTCTTGGTCAGCAGCAGGCGGTCGGCCAGGGCCACCTGGCGTACCGCCTCCCGGTGGCCGTCGAGCTGGGCTTCTGCGTGGGTGCAGTCCACCGCCGTCAGCACGCCGTCGCAGACGTAGCGGGCGGAGACGAAGCGTTCCTCCATCAGCGTGTAGACCACCGGCACCGGGTCGGCCAGGCCGGTGGTCTCGATGACGACCCTGCGCAGCGGCGGGATCTCCCGGCGGGCGTTGCGCTGGTGCAGGGTCTTGAGGGCCTTGACCAGGTCGCCCTGCACGCTGCAGCAAATGCAGCCCGAATCGAGCAGCAGGGTGCTCTCGTCGATCTTCTCGACCAGGTGGTGGTCGACGCCCACCGCGCCGAACTCGTTGATCAGCAGGGCGGTGCCGGCCATGGCCGGGTCGCCCATCAGGGCGTTGAGGAGGGTGGTCTTGCCGGCGCCTAGAAAGCCGGTGAGTACGCTGACCGGAATGCGGTCCACGGGGAGCGGTGTGTTCATGGGTGTCTCCTGTCGTTCTTGTCGGGCCGTGCGTGCAGCACCGCGTGCCGCCGGCAGGCCTGGATGCTGGCAAGGGTCGTGCCACGGCGGTGGGCCGGCCGGCGGGCCGCGTGTCTGCCGGGATGGGCGGTCGGAGGTGGCGGCATGCCTGTCCGGGAAGCGGTCGATGGCGGGTGAGCGGGTGTCCGGAAACCGATCTGCGGCACGCGCTCCACCGGTCGGGCCGACACCTATTCAGGAGCTTGACGGTGTCGTCGTCCCGCGGGCCTGATGGCATGCCCCTTGCCATGTCCCCTGCGGGGCCCGCTGCCGCGGGCCATCACCCGACAAGCAAAGAGAAGGAGACAACATGGGGGTATGCACCATCGGCTGGGCTCATTCGCCCTTCGGACGGCTGGACGGCCTGTCGCTGGAAGACCTGATCGTGCAGGTGAGCCGCGACGCCCTGGCCCATGCGCAGGTGGACGGGGCCGAGGTGGACGGGATCTGGCTGGGTCAGCTCAACGGTGGCTTCGTGCCGGAGATCTTCTGTTCTTCACTGGTCCTGCAGGCCGATCAGCGGCTGCGCTGGTGCCCGGCCACCCGGGTCGAGAACGCCTGCGCCTCGGGGGCGGCGGCGGTGTTCGCGGCCTGCGACGCCATCGAGTCGGGCCGTGCCGGTCTGGCCCTGGTGGTGGGGGCCGAGAAGATGACCGGAGTCTCCGGGCCCGAGGTGACCCGTATCCTGGGGTCGGCGTCCTATGTGAAGGAAGAAGCCGCCTGCGGCATGAGCTTCCCGGGCCTGTTCGGCGATCTGGCCCAGGCCTACTTCGATGCCTACGGCGATCACGCCTCCACCCTGGCCCGGATCGCCGCCAAGAACCACGCCAACGGCACCCGCAACCCCTGGGCCCAGATGCGCCGCGACCTGGGCTTTGAGTTCTGCAATACGGTCTCCGAGCGCAATCCGCGCATCGCCGGGCCCCTGCGCAAGACCGACTGCTCCCTGGTCTCCGACGGGGCGGCTGCCCTGGTGCTGGCCGACGAGTCCCTGCTGGCCCGGGCGGTGCGGGCCATCCGTTTCCGGGCGCGGGCCCAGGTGAATGACTTTCTGCCGATCTCCCGGCGCGACGTGCTGAGCTTCGAGGGGCCGCGGCGGGCCTGGGGGACGGCCCTGACCGATGCCGGCTGCCGCGTCACCGACCTGTCCTTTGCCGAAGTGCATGATTGCTTCACCATTGCCGAGCTGCTGACCTACGAGGCGATGGGCCTGGCCCGGCCGGGGCGGGGCGCCGACCGCCTGGCCGACGGCACGGTGCTGCCTGGCGGAGCCCTGCCGGTCAATCTGTCCGGCGGCCTCAAGGCCAAGGGCCATCCCATCGGTGCCACCGGGGTGTCGATGCACGTGCTGGCGGCGATGCAACTGGCCGGGGAGGCCGGCGACATGCAGGTGGACAGCCCCCGCCTCGGCGGCGTCTTCAACATGGGGGGCGCTGCCGTGGCCAACTACGTGAGCATCCTGGAGAGAGCGAAATGAATCTGGCCCACATCCTCGCCCGTTCCGCCCGCAGCTTCCCGGAGCGTCCGGCGCTGCTGGTCGGCGAGCGCTGCATGCACACCTACGCGGCCCTGGCCGCCCGGTCCGCGCGGCTGGCCGGCTACCTGCGCCACAACCTGGGCCTCGAGCCCGGGGCGCGGGTGGCGATCTTCATGGGCAATACGCCGGAGTACATGGAGTGCCTGTATGGCGTGCTGTGGGCGGGGTTGGTGGTGGTGCCCATCAACGCCAAGCTGCACCCCCGCGAGGCGGCCTGGATCATCGGCAACGCCGAGGCCCGGCTGGTCTGCGTGTCGGCGGAACTCGCCGGCGGGCTGGCCCCGGCCCTCACCGAAGGCGCGGCGCCCGTGCCCCTGCTGGTGCCCGGCGACGGCCATTACCTGCGCGCCGTGTCGGCCCTGGCGATCCCGGTGCAGGACCGCGCCCCGGACGACCTGGCTTGGCTGTTCTACACCTCGGGCACCACCGGCCAGCCCAAGGGCGTGATGCTCAGCCATCGCAACCTGCAGGCCATGACGGCCTGCTTCTTCATGGATGTGGATCCGGTGCACGCGGACGACGCGGTGGTCTACGCGGCACCCATGTCCCACGGCGCCGGCCTGTACAGCTTCCCCTACGTGCTGCGGGGCTGTCGCCACGTGATCCCCGCGTCGGGCGGTTTCGAGCCCGAGGAGCTGCTCCACCTGTCCCGCCGGGTCGGGCGTCTGTGCCTGTTTGCGGCGCCCACCATGGTGCGCCGGCTGGTGGACCGGGTGAGGGCGGAGAAGGCCGATCCCTCCGGCTTCCAGACCATCATCTACGGCGGCGGCCCGATGTACGCCGACGACATCCGTGCCGCCCTCGACAGCATGGGGCCGCGCTTCGTGCAGATCTACGGCCAGGGCGAATCGCCGATGACCATCACGGCCCTGTCCCGCAGCGTGCTGGCCGACCGCAGCGAGGCGGCCTGGGCGGCATGGGTCGGGTCGGTGGGGGTGGCCCAGGCCCTGGTGGAGGTGCGCATCGTCGACCCCGAAGGCCAGCCCCTGGCCAACGACGAGGTGGGCGAGGTGGTGGTGCGCGGCGACACGGTGATGGCCGGCTACTGGCGCAATCCGGCGGCCACGGCCAGCGCCCTGCGCGATGGCTGGCTGTGGACCGGCGACCTGGGCTCGATGGATTCCCATGGTTTCGTGACCCTGCGCGACCGCTCCAAGGACGTCATCATCTCCGGTGGCTCCAACATCTACCCGCGGGAGGTGGAGGAGGCGCTGATCGCCCACCCGGCGGTGCGCGAGGTGTCGGTGATCGGGCGTCGCGACGCGGAATGGGGGGAGTCCGTGGTGGCCTTCGTGGTGCTCGAGGACGGTCACGGAGCTCTGGGTGCCGAGGCGCTGGACCAGCATTGTCTGGCCCATATCGCCCGCTTCAAGCGTCCCAAGGAATACCGTTTCGTGGCCGCCCTGCCGAAGAACAATTACGGCAAGGTCCTCAAGACGGAATTGCGGGCGCTGTTGCGGGAATAGGCTGCCGGCCCTTGTTCGGGAGTCCGGGTTGCGCCGCCCGGATTCCGGACGACGGGGGCCAGCCTATGGCCGTCATCCGGACGGTATTCCGTCAGCAATACACTCTTTTGGGAATGTATTCCTTTTAAATCAGCGTCTTGTTTTTGCTGGCACCCCTCTTGCTGAATAGCCTGCCGTGGAATGGCCGTTTGCCCGCAGGCGGGATCACGGTATTCCCGCCACATGGGGCTATTTCTGGAATAGAGAGGACGCAAGGTGTCTGTGAGAAAGATCCATTCGACGGCGGCCGCGGCGCTGGCCGGCGTATTGCGTGACGACATGACCATCATGTCGGGTGGTTTCGGGGTCTGCGGCATTCCTTCGGCGCTGATCGACGTGGTGCTCGAATCCGGCGTGAAGGGGCTGACCCTCATCTCCAACAATCCGGGGGCGGAGGGCCTGGGCCTGGGCAAGCTGTTCGCGACCCGTCAGGTGCGCAAGCTGATCTGCTCCTATGCCGGCGAGAACGCCCAATTTGCCCGCCAGTTCCTGGCCGGTGAGGTGGAGGTGGAGTTCAACCCCCAGGGGACCCTGGCCGAACGCATCCGCGCCGGGGGCGCCGGCATTCCGGCCTTCTACACGCGCACCGGGGTGGGCACCGTGATCGCCGAAGGCAAGCCGCTGGCCGAGTTCGACGGCAAGACCTACCTGATGGAGCGCGGCCTGCGTGCCGACCTGGCCCTGGTCCATGCCTGGCAGGGCGACAGCGAGGGCAACCTGGTCTATCGCATGACCGCCCGCAACTTCAATCCGATGATGGCCTCCGCTGCCGACCTGACCGTCGCCGAAGTCGAGCACTTGCTCGAGCCGGGGCAGATCGATCCGGACCACATCATCACCCCGGGCATCTTCGTGGACCGCATCGTCCGCCTGGATGTCGTCGATAAACGCATCGAGCAGCGCACCGTCCGTCGTCGCGCCGCCACCGTGGAGGAATGAGAGATGGCCTGGACCCGTGACCAGATGGCGGCCCGCGCCGCCCGCGAGCTGCGCGACGGCTATTACGTGAACCTCGGGATCGGCATTCCGACCCTGGTCGCCAACCATGTGCCGCCGGGCATGTCGATCCAGTTGCAGAGCGAGAACGGCATGCTCGGCATGGGCCCCTTCCCGTGGGAGGGCGAGGAGGACGCCGACCTCATCAATGCCGGCAAGCAGACCATCACCACCCTGCCGACCACCAGCTTCTTCGACAGCGCCGCCTCCTTCGGCATGATCCGCGGCGGCCACATCCAGCTGTCCATGCTGGGGGCGCTGCAGGTGTCGGAAAAGGGCGATCTGGCCAACTGGGCGGTGCCCGGCAAGATGGTCAAGGGCATTGGTGGCGCGATGGACCTAGTGGCCGGCGTCGGCCGCGTCGTGGT
This sequence comes from Zoogloea dura, assembly GCF_012927165.1. Classification (GTDB taxonomy): domain Bacteria; phylum Pseudomonadota; class Gammaproteobacteria; order Burkholderiales; family Rhodocyclaceae; genus Zoogloea; species Zoogloea dura. The sequence continues at coordinate 51,840 of NZ_JABBGA010000025.1, read as the reverse complement.
GATCATGGAGCACACCGCCAAGGGCGAGGCGAAGATCGTCCGCGAGTGCTCCCTGCCCCTCACCGGCGCCGGCGTGGTGAACATGATCGTGACCGACCTGTGTGTCTTCGAGCTGCGTCCGGAAGGGCTGGCCCTGGTGGACCTGGCGCCGGACGTCACCCTCGACGAGGTGCGCAACAACACTGAAGCGGAGTTTCTCGTGGCGCTGCAATAACCGGTGAGCCCCTCCTTCGGGCACCGGCTTTTTGGGGGCAGGGCATCATCCAGTGAGGAATCCCTCTCTCTCCTCGGAAACCTCTGTTTCTGGAAGCCCCCGTTTTTTTTATTCCTGTCGTTCGATTTCCGGACGGTCGCTGCGTCCGGAAATCGAACGGAACCCGCCTTTTTCGCTTGTTTCTCCCCGCGCCCTGTCACCGGATCGCCCGTGCCAGGGCGCATGAGCATGTGTGGCAGCGCACTGGCACAAAGAGTGCTAAATCACCCTGCCGGCTTTGCAGTTCCATTTACGTCGCGCGTTCCCGGGAGGGATGGTCCAAAATGAAGATGTTGCGTGCCTGCCCTGCATCCCGGGGCAGGCCGACCGGTGCGCGGTGCCCTTGTCTGGCACCCGGCCGTGGCAAGGGTAATCCCGCCGAGACACGGGATTGCCCGCGTCGCCGGAATGGCGGCGCAAGGAATGAAGCCCCGGGGGTAAACGGCCTTTGAGCCGTCCGCCGGGGCTCCGCAGAAAGACAGAACCGGGCGGGCGGCAGGGTATGCCGCGATGACCTGGTCGGGCCTACAACCAAAGGAGGGTGGACATGGCTGCCACAGCATCCGGCCAGTTGTTTTCCGTACCGGAGAACGACGGTCACATCATGACGTCCTGGGAGCGCTTCCTGAGCGGCGATGAAACCGCTTCGGATGCACTCCGGCGTCTCATCGACGATTCCTGGCGGCGTTGCCAGGGGGCCAGCGTCGATCCGGGGCGCGACCAGGCGCCACCGCCGATCGGCGAGCACTTCCTGCATTCCCTGCGCGACGAATGCGGCGAGCTGCTCACCGCCAGTGCGCCGGTGATGGCTTCGGCCCGCGACTTCCTGTCCGAGACCGGCACGGTGATGGTCCTCACCGATCAGTGCGGCACCATCCTCAATCTCGAGGGCGACATGACCACCCGCGGCGCGGCGGAGAATGTGCACCTCCTCTCCGGCGCCAACTGGAGCGAGCTGGCCTGTGGCACCAATGCCATCGGGACCGCCCTGGAGGTTGGTCAGCCGGTGCAGATCCACTCGGCGGAGCACTACTGCGCCGGCATCAAGCGCTGGTCCTGTTCGGCCACGGTGATCCGCGATCCCTACGACGGCACCATCCTCGGGGTGGTGGATGTGTCCGGCCTGAGTGCGTCCTACAGCCGTCACAGCCTGGCCCTGGTGGTGGCCACCGCCGGGCGTATCGAGAACCGCCTGGCCAAGATCGAGATGGGCATCCGCTACCGTTTGCTGGAAGGCTGTGTCGATCGCCTGTCGGGCAGTTCGGCTGACGGCATCATCGTCTTCGACCGGCGCGGCCGGGCCATCAAGGCCAACGGCCGGGCGTCGGTCGTGCTGGCCGATCTGGGGATCGGCGAAGCGCAGGCGGCGCCGGATGGCCTGGCCTCCCTCAGCCTGTCCTGGAAGAAAGGGCATGAGGTGCCGGACGAACTGCCCGAATGGATGCGCCGGGAGTGGCTGGAGCCGGTGATCCAGGACGGCGAGCACATCGGTGCCGTACTGACCGTGCCGAGCCGCAAGGGCGCGACGGCCGGAGGCCGCTTCCCCGCGCCGGTGTACAGCTGCGATGCGGCCGAGAAGGGCGCCTTCGAGCGGGTGGTCGGCGAATCGCCAGCCCTGCTGCAGGCGGTGGGGCGGGCCCAGCAACTGGCCAGGTCCCGTGTGCCGGTGCTGCTGCTCGGCGAGACCGGCGTCGGCAAGGACGTGTTTGCCCGCTGCATCCACGAGTCCGGGGCCACCCGCGACGCGCCCTTCGTGGCCCTCAACTGCGGCGGCTTCTCCCGCGAGCAGCTGACCAGCGAACTCTTCGGCTACACCGAAGGCTCCTTCACCGGGGCCCGCCGGGGCGGCATGATGGGCAAGATCGAGGCGGCCGACGGCGGCACCCTGTTCCTCGACGAGATCGGCGAGATGCCCATCGACCTGCAGCCGCATTTCCTGCGGGTGCTGGAAGAGGGCGAGGTCTATCGCCTGGGCGAGAACAAGCCGCGCAAGGTCAATTTCCGCCTGATCGCCGCCACCAACCGGGATCTGCGCAAGGAGATCCAGGCCGGCCGCTTCCGCATGGACCTGTTCTACCGGGTTGCGGTGACCAGCATCAACATCCCGTCCCTGCGCGAGCGGGCTGCCGACATCCCCCTGCTCGGCGCCTATTACCTGGAGCGCCTGTCGCGCCAGCATGGCCTGGAGCCCAGGGTGCTCGCTCCGGGGGTGGTCGAGCTGCTGCGCCAGTACGCCTGGCCGGGGAATATCCGGGAGTTCCGCAATGTGATGGAGAGCATGCTGCTCACCGCCCAGGGGCAGGTCCTGACCGAGGCCGACGTCCCGGCCGATCTATGGGGCGCGCTGGGCGATCGCGCACCGGAAGAGGTGCTGCCGGTCGGTGAGGGCAGCGACCTGACCTGTCTCGAGAACGCCGAGCGGGATGCCATCCTGCGGGCCATCAAGGGCTGCCGCGGTAACATGACGGCGGTGGCGCGGGAGCTGGGCATCGCCAAGAGCACGGTGTACGTGAAGCTGAAACGCTTCGGGCTCGAGAGCTACGTGGACGATCTGCGCAATTACCGGGTCTGATTGCCCGGACGGCTTTTCTGGGGGATGCAGGGGCGGCGGAAGCCGCCCCTGTCCATTTCTGAAAGCCCTTTCCGCCTTATTTCATCCCGAAATGCAGAGCGTCCGTCCTCCGGACGGTCCGGGCGTTCGATGTTGCGTTGCATTATTTCAACCGGAATCCGGACGGGTATCCGGAAGGAAAACGGGAGATTAATTCACGGGTTTGTTGATTTTATTTTTAATCAAATAAAATCAATTGGTTGGCTGTTTATCAATTCTCTCTTTCCGCTGGCACGCTGCTTGCCATATCCCTGTACGGACAGTCCGGGAGCCTTCATTCCCGGAATCCCGAAGAGCACGGTTTCCAGACCAAGAACTGGAAACGCTTTCAATCCACAAATGGATGGCAGGAGGTAATGCGGCATGGCATTGCAAATCAACATCGATAACGGTGGGACGCTCACCGATATCTGCATCATCATGGACGACACCGTCAAGAAGACGAAGGTGTTGACCACGCCCTACGACTTGAGCAAATGCTTTTTCGAAGGGCTGCAAAAAGCGTCGGGGGTGATCTACGGCGAGCAGAACGTGGCGCGCCTGCTGGAGGAGGTGGACCTGATCCGCTATTCCACCACCCAGGGCACCAACGCCATCTGTGAGCGCAAGGGGCCGCGCCTGGGCCTGATCATCGACGCCAAGGCCCGTGACCTGCCGGTGCGCCTGGCCGAGCATGATCCGGAGGTCTTCGAGGCCCTGGTCGGTGACCGGGTGGTCTTCCTCGACACCGCGGCGGTGACCGGCGCAGAGGCCGACATCGAGGTGGTCAAGGCCATCAACCAGCTCACCGCGGCCGGTGCCAACCGCCTGGTGGTGAGTTTCGGCGGCGGGGAGTTCCTCGACCTGGAGACCCGTTTCAAGAAGGTCGTGCTGCGCAAGTACCCGCGCCACCTGCTGGGCGCCGTGCCGGTGCTCTACGGCAGCGACCTGACCACCGACCGGGACGTGGTCCGCCGCACCTGGACGGCGCTGATCAACTCCTTCCTGCACCCGGCCATGGAGGCCTTCCTGTTCAATGCGGAAAACCGCCTGCGCGACTACCGCACCAAGAACCCGCTGCTGATCTTCCGCAACGATGGCGACGCCTCCCGGGTGGCCAAGACCGTGGCGATCAAGACCTACAGCTCCGGCCCGCGCGGCGGCATGGAGGGCATGAAGACCTTCGCCCGCCTGTACAACATGCCCGACGTGGTGGCCATCGACGTGGGCGGCACCACCACCGACATCGGCCAGTGCCTGGACGGCAAGGTCGCCGAGGTGCAGCGCGGCCACGTGGAAGGCATCAGCGTGTCCTTCCCCCTGTGCGAGATCATGAGCGCGGGTGCCGGCGGCAGCTCCATCTTCAAGGTGGTGAACAAGCGCATCGTGATCGGCCCCGAGAGCGTGGGCGCGGTGCCCGGCCCCGCCTGCTTCGGCCGTGGCGGCAAGGAAGCCACCATCACCGACGCCAGCCTGCTGTCCGGCCTCTTCGATCCCAAGTCCTTCTTCGGCGGCGGCATGGGCCTCGACCTGGACCGGGCGGCCACCGCCGTGTCCCTGGCCATCGCCCAGCCCCTGGGCATCAGCCTCGACGATGCGCTGCTGCAGATGGAACACGCCTACGAGGACAAGATCGCGGTCGAGCTGCACCGCTTCACCAAGCTCTCCAAGGACACCGTGATGCTCGCCTTCGGCGGCGCCGGCCCCCTCAACGCCTGCGGCGTGGCCGAGAAGGCCGGCATCGACCGGGTGGCGGTGCCCAAGCTGGCGGCGGTGTTCAGCGCCTTCGGCATCGGCGCCTGCGACATCTCGCAGCGCTATGCGCTGGTCCTCGAAGAGCGCAGCGATGCAGCCCTGGCGGCTGCGCTGGAGAACCTCAAGGTCAAGGCCTCCCGCGACATGTTCGCCGAAGGCTTCGGGCCGGGCGAATACGAGGTCGAGGCCTGGCTGGTCGGTGAAGTCGATGGCGCCGCAGACCGCGTGCTGCCCCTCGGCGACAGCACCGCCTTCCCGGCCGAGCTGGCCAGCGTCAAGTCCGTCGAGCTGGAGCTGCGCGCGGTCAAGTCCCTGCGCCGGGCCGGCGACAAGAAGGCGAGCTTCGTCCAGGGCCAGCCGGCCCAGGCCGACGGCACCCGCAACGTGCTGACCCGCGGTCAGGGCCGCATCGACGTGCCGGTCTATCGCCTCGCCCAGCTCAATCCGGGCGACCACGCCGCCGGGCCGGCAATCCTCGAAGAAGACTATTTCACCTGCCGGGTGCTGGATGGCTGGAGTTTCGTCATCAGCGACGCGGGCGACATCCTGCTCAACAGAAAGGCCTGAGAAAAATGAAAGTACTGATGACCGAATACCTGCGCATCGACCTGGATGCGGAACAGTGGGAATGCCGCGTCTGCGACCACGTCATCGGCTCGGCGGGCAAGAGCTACAAGGAAGGGATGCTGGTGCACAACCGGGATCCGCGGGAGATCCACCCGCCCATCATCGATCCGGAGAAGTACCGGTTCACCTTCAGCCCCGATCCGGAATGGGTGCGCATCCTCGAGTACTACTGCCCCCATTGCGGCACCCAGGTGGAAACCGAATACGCCGTCCCCGGCCACCCGCCCCTCCATGACATGGAGCCCGACCTGCCGGCGCTGCGCGCCCAGTGGGCCCGGCGCGAAGAGGTCAAGGAAGCGGTGGTCGGCCCCGCGGTGACCGCCGACAAGGGCCACGGGCACTGATGCCCCCCGGCTCGCCGCGACGCGGCGGGCCCCCCGTGAATCGCCGGCGTCCGCCCGCTGTGGCCGGACGCCCGAACGAACGAATTGAGGAGTTAGCATGAGGCGTGTATCCGTCGATATCGGTGGGACCTTCACCGATTGTTTCGTGGTCTGGGATGGCAAATACATCGAAGCCAAGGCCCTGACCACCCATCACAACCTGGCCCTCGGCTTCAACGAGGCCCTCGGCAAGGCCTGCCATGTGCTGGACCTGGATCTGGAGAAGATCCTGTCCGAAGTGGATTCGGTGCGCTACGCCACCACCCTGGGCACCAACGCCCTGATCGAGCACAAGGGCCCCAAGATCGGCATGCTGGTGACGGCCGGTTTCGAAGCCACCGTGCCCCTGTCCCGGGCCCGCGGCTACGGCGAAGGCCTTGACAACCTGGGCCAGCAGGACATGCCCAACGCCCAGCGTCCCGACCCCCTGGTGCTGCCCCACATGATCCGCGGCGTGCGCGAGCGGGTGGACTTCCAGGGCAAGCTGGTGATGCCCCTGGACGAGGACGACGTGCGCAGCCAGATCCGCGAGCTGGTGGACCGGGGCGCCGAGATCATCGTGGTGGCCCTGGTGAATGCGGTGGTCAATCCGGACCATGAGCAGCGCATCGAGGAGATCCTGCTGGAGGAATATCCCTCCCACCTGCTCGGCGCGATCCCGGTGATCCTGTCCCACCAGGTGGCCGGCCGCAAGGGCGAGTACGTGCGGGCCACCTCGGCCATCGTCGACGGCTACCTGCACAGCACCATGTACCACGCCCTGTCGGCCCTCGAGCAGAACCTGCGCGCCCACCGCTACGAGAAGCCGATGCTGGTCATCCACAACTCCGGCGGCATGGCCCAGCTCAACTCCACCGATGCGCTGCAGACCATCCACTCCGGCCCGGTGTCCGGCATCGGCGCCTCCGAGCACCTGGCCATGCAGGCCGGCCTCGGCAACGTGGTCGCCACCGACATGGGCGGCACCAGCTACGACATCGGCATCGTGGTGGATGGCGGCATCAAGCACTACGACTTCAACCCGGTGATCGACCGCTGGCTGGTGTCGGTGCCGATGGTGCACCTGGTCACCCTGGGCGCGGGTGGCGGCTCGGTGGCGAGCTACGACCGCATGTACGACACCGTCAAGTGCGGCCCCGAATCCGCCGGCTCCGACCCCGGCCCGGCCTGCTACGACCGCGGCGGCATGAAGCCGACGGTGACCGACGCCGACCTGCTGCTGGGCTACCTGGACGCCAAGAACTACGCCGGCGGTTCGATCCCCCTCAACCCGCGGCGCGCCTCGGCGGCCATCGAGGACGCCCTGTGCGACGACCTGGACTGCTCGGTGATCGAAGCCGCCCTGCTGATCCGCGAGAAGGTGGATGACAACATGGCCAACGGCCTGTTCACCGAACTGCGGGCGCGCGGCTACGACCCCAAGGACTTCACCATGCTGGCCTATGGCGGCAACGGCCCGCTGCACTGCTGCGGCATCGCCCAGAACCTGTCCATCGACAAGATCCTGGCGCCGCCGCTCAGCTCGGTGTTCTCCGCGGTGGGGGCCGGCAACATGCACCAGCTGCACATCCACGAGCAGTCGCTGTACATGGTGCTGTACGACTCCAACACCCGGCACATCTTCGACGACTACACCCGCTTCAACAGCATCGTCGCCGAGCTCAAGGAGCAGGGCACCCAGGATCTGCTGCGCCAGGGCATCGCCAAGGAAGACATCTGCCACAACCTCGAGCTGGACATGCGCTATGGCAACCAGCTGGTGCAGACCACCGCGGTGATCCCCAAGCACGAGCTGCATGGCCCCACCGATGTGCTGGCGATGATCTCCCAGTTCTCCAACGACTACGGCAAGCGCTTCGGCGAGGGCTCCCAGGCACCGGAGGCAGGCATCCGCATCAACACCATCCGGGTGGCCGCCTACGTGCGCCACGAGACCGTGCAGTTCGAGGACATCAAGCCGGTGCCCGTCGAGCAGCGCAAGAACCCGCCGGCGCCCAGCAGCACCCGCAAGTGCTGGTTCGTCGGCCACGAGGGCTCCTTCGAGACGCCGGTGTGGAGCCGCGCCGCCATCGAGCCGGGCGTGCAGATCCCGGGGCCCGCGATCATCGCCTCCGAAGTCACCACCTTCCTGGTTAACCCGGGCTGGAACTTCGTGGCGGCCAAGCAGGGCGCGTCCTGGTTCCTGCGTGCCTGAGCGCCGCGGCGGACCGATTCAACCCACATAGACGACAGGATTGAAAATGAGCGAAATGAATACGCCGGTAGCGGCCAAGCTGCCGAGCCCCGAGGAAGTGGCGCTGATCAAGAAGTTCCTCAACGACACCACCCTGTTCCTCGGGCCCGACCCGGAGATCATGCAGAACCACGACCTGATGCCGCGCAGCGAGGTCGAGGACGAATGCATGCGCAAGGTGGGCGACGCCCACACCATCGCCAAGATCCGCGACCGCATCCAGGCGGGCTGCGACGAAGGCTACGAGATGGTCGAACAGATGGGCGCCGCCCCCGGCGCCAAGTGGGGCGACGTGATCACCGGGGTGTACTCCGCCTCGGGCGATCTGGCCATCGCCAGCGCCGGCGGGGTGCTGATCTTCTCGGCCCTGGTGCACCACCCGATCAAGTTCATCATCAAGAACTGGGTGAACGACCCCACCGTGGGCGTGAATGAAGGCGACGGCTTCATCCACAACGACTCCCGCTACGGTAACGTGCACAACACCGACCAGTCGATGATCCTGCCCATCTTCCACAAGGGCAAGCTGGTGTGCTGGGTGGCCTCCACGGTGCATGAGGGCGAGAACGGCGCCATCGAGCCGGGCGGCATGCCGTCGATGGCCGAGAGCCCCTGCGACGAAGGCCTCAAGATGTGCCCGTTCAAGGTGGTCGAGAACTACCAGATCAAGCGCGACATCCTGACCTTCCTGCAGAACTCCGTGCGCGAGCCCAAGCTCCAGTACGAAGACATGAAGGTCAAGCTGTTCGCCTGCCTGCGCATCAAGCAGCGCATCGAGGAAACGCTCAACACCGACGGCCCCGAGGCGCTCATCTCGACCCTGCGCACCACCATGGAAAACGTGCGTGCCGAGGTCAAGCGGCGGGTCAGCGAATGGCCCGACATGACGGTGCGCACCTACATCATCCAGGACTCGACCCTGCGCGAGAACTGCGTGGTGAAGATCAACTGCAAGCTCACCAAGACGGGCGACCGGCTGATCTTCGACTTCCGCGGCTCCAGCCCGGAATTCACCAACCGCGCCACCAACACCATCGTGGCCGGCCTCAAGGGCATGCTGGCCCAGGTCTTCCTGTGCTACGTGTGGCCCGACCTGCCGCGCGGCCAGGCCGCCTTCGCGCCGATCGAGGTGATCACCGATCCTCACTCGATCGTCAATTGCTCCTACGACGCGCCCAACTCCCAGAGCCTGATGTCCATCTTCACCGGCTTCACCGCCGGCCAGCACGCTGTCGCCAAGTTCCTGTACAGCTGCCCGGAGAAGTACACCAAGGTGCATGCGCCCACCTTCAACATGATCAACACCTTCATCTGGGGTGGGGTCAGCCAGCACGGCGAGACGCTGGGCAACCTGTGCGCCGACCTCAACGGCATGGGCGCCGGCGCCACTGTCGACCGCGACGGCGAGCACGCCCTGGCGCCGATCTTCGCCACCATGGCCGACATCGGCGAGCAGGAGCTCAACGAGGAGGAGGTGCCCTTCCTGCAGCTCGTCTCCAAGAAGATGACCCGCGACGCCATCGCCCCGGGCAAGTACCGTGGCGGCCAGGGCTACACCATGATGGTGGCCACCAAGGACAGCGAGCAGTGGGGCTTCATGACGGTCTGCCAGGGCGCCAAGTTCCCGCCCCTGCAAGGCCTCTTCGGCGGCTACGCCTGCGGCTCCTACCCCCTGTGCAAGGTGCAGGGCGTGGATGTGTATGACGTGCTCCTCAACGAACCGCACAAGTTCAAGCACTCCATCGAGGAGATCATGAACGAGCGGCCCTTCGAGGAGGCCACCTACACCACCCACCACATGGGCATGGGCTTCGAGATCTCCAAGCGCGGCGAGCTGTTCATGATCTCCCAGGGCGCGGGCGCCGGTTACGGCGACCTGCTGGAGCGCGACCCGGCCGGCGTGATCCGCGACATCGAGGAAGGCCTGATGTCGCCGGGCGTGGCCGAGCGCCTCTACAAGGTCAAGTTCGATCCGGACACCCTGGCGGTCAACCACGAGGCCACCGCGGCGGCCCGCGATGCCGAGCGCAAGGCCCGTATCGCCCGTGGCGTGCCCTATGCCGAGTTCATCAAGGGCTGGAACAAGCCGACCCCGCCGACCCACCTGCAGTACTTCGGCTGCTGGGGCGACGACGTGGCCAAGCTCTACATGGGCAGCCCCGACAAGTTCCGCGACGCCAACGCGCCGCGCCCCAACTACATGCCCCATCCGAAGGACGTGCGCATCGCCGAGCTGGAAAGCCGTCTGCTGGCCATGGGCGCCATGGGAGGTGAAAAGCAATGAGCCAGAGCCTCGCCGACAGCCTGCCCGGCAAGGGCGGCAGCGGGCTCCGGGTGTGGCTGAAGTCCTCGGCCTATACCCGCCGCCTGCTGTTGGGGGAGGGGGGCGACCCGTGGCTGGGCGCCGCCCAGTTCCTGGCCTGGTTCTCCCAGGCCCAGGGGCTGCTGCGTCCCGACGTGGCCGTGGTGGAAGTCGGCGAGCTCTTCGATGCCTGGCTCGCCCGCCATCCGGAGCTGCGTGCCGAGCTGGGCGCCAAGCGGCGCCTGTCCTACCCGCTGCGCCGCCTGCTGGAGCTGGAAGGCCCGCGCCAGCTGCTGGCCGAAGTGGTGGAGGCGGTGATCGCCAACCTGCGCGGCCAGACCCCGCTGGTGCTGGCCATGCCCTCGCCCAAGCACTGGCTGCTGCATGCCAACCAGCTGGCCGGGCGCAGCGACGTGGAGCTGGACCCGGACGGGATCGAGGACGCCGCCATGTACATGGCCGACCTGCTCCGCTCGGTGTCGGCCAGCCCGGTGGGCGGGGTGCTGCTGGAAGAGCACCCGGACGATGCGCAGATGGGCGAGACCGACCTGGAGCGCTACCGTCCGCTGATCAACGTGGCCCACCACTACCGCTGGTCCCTGGCGCTGCGCCCGCGCAGCAGCGGGGTGCTCGAATCGCCCGTGCTGGGCGAGTTCGATGCGGTGCTGAGCCGTGATGTGACGGCGGCCCCGCCGGTCTCCACAGGGGTGGATGTGAGCCTGCCCCTGTGGGCCGGCGAGGCGCTGCCGGCCCTGGCGCAAGGGCAGTTCTACTTCGCCGAAGTGCCGGCCAACCAGCGGCCCGAGTTTGTCCTGGAAAGCCTGGCTCGTCTGAGAGCCTAGGCCTGGCGGATGCCGGGGCGATCCTTCGCGCCCCGGCATCCGTCTTTTTTCGATTTCCGCAGGTGCTGCGTGGCGCCCCGCAGCGAGGATCCGCCGCCCATGTTCTCCACGCTCTCGCCCTTCACCCTCAGCATGCTGGCGAGCCTGGCGGGCGGCCTGCTGTCGGTGCTGGCTGCCGCCAGCCTGGCCGTCGCCGCGGGCCCGCGCGCCGTGCCGCGCCTGCTCAGCTACGCGGTGGGGGCGCTGCTCGGCGCGGCCTTCCTCGAGCTCCTGCCCCACGCTGTCGAAGCCTCCGGCGATGCCGAACTCACCTGCGCGCTGATCCTCGGCGGCGTGCTGCTGTTCTTCCTGCTCGAGAAGCTGCTGCTGTGGCGCTTCGGGCATGGGCATGCCCACCACGGCCACGGCGATGGCGGCCGCAGCGGCATGCTGGTGATGCTCGGCGATACCTTCCACAACTTCGTGGACGGGGTGCTGATCGCCACCGCCTTCAGCCAGGATCTGTCCCTCGGCCTGATCACCGCCGCCGCCATCATCGCCCACGAGATCCCCCAGGAGCTGGGCGACTTCGCCGTGCTGATCCACTCCGGCCTCAGCCGCGGCCGCGCGCTGGTCTTCAACCTGTTCTCCAGCCTGGCCATGGGCGCCGGCGCACTGCTGGCCCACTGGGCCCTGCCGGCGGTGGATGGGGCGGTGCCGGTGCTGCTGGCCCTGGCCTGCGCCAGCATGCTCTACGTGGCCGCCGCCGACCTGATGCCCGGCCTCCGCCAACGCACCCACCTGGCCGCAACGGCCGAGCAGGTGGTGTTGATCGGGGCGGGGGTGGTGTCGATCGGCGTGGCGCACCACCTGGCGGAGCACGTGCTGATGTGAGTGTGCGTTGAGCCTTTGCGGAGCAGTGCTCCGCGAAACCCCGCCTCGGCCCGGCGGGTGGGCCCTTGCCTTGCGTCGCTGAATGAATGCATGGCGGAGGTCCAGGTGCTGACGAAAATCACCCAGGCGTGGACGCGGGGTGTCCACGGTTGGGTGATTTTTGTGCAGGGGTGGATGGGGGAGGTCAGGGGCTGGGTGATTTTGGTCCAGGGCTGGATGAATTTTGTGTAGCGGTGGATGGAATTTGTCTAGGGGTGGATGGGCGGGGTCCAGGGCTGGGGGGATTTTGTTCAGCGTTGGATGGATTTTGTCAGTGCCTGGAGGGGGGGCGTCCAGGGCTGGACGGGGGCTGTCCAGGGCTGGAGGTGGCGTGCTCGTTTGTGCCTTGGCTGGTCGGCGTTCCGTTGTTTTGCGTTGGATTGGCCGGGATTTCGCCCCGGCGGGCGACCCCTTTCTTTGCGTCGCCAAAGAAAGGGGGAAAGAAAGGCGACCGGGCTTCCCCGGTCGTCCGCTTCGCGAACGACTCCCCTGCGCTGCTCGCATCGTGCGGCCGGCGCGGAACTCGTCGGCTGCGCCTCCTCAGACAGCCGCGCCGGAAGGCCCCGCCCGATACTCCGCTGCTCGGCGGGTCAGAACGGGCTTTTCGCAAACACCGCGCGTTTGCTGAAGCCGAGGCTGGCTTCCAACGAGAAAAGCAAAACCCAGCGTCTCGCACCCACCGACTTTTCCGTAAAGGCTCGGTGCTTGGCCAAAGCCCGTTCCGACCCGCCGAGCAGCGGAACGGCAGGCGGGGAAGTCCGGCGCGGCTGTTTGAGCCCGCAGGGCGAGTTCCGCGCCGGCCGCCTGCCGTGAGCAGCGCAGGGCAGTCGTTCGCGCAGCGAACGACCGGGGAGGCGGGTCGCCTTTCTTGCTTACTTCTTTGGCGAAGCAAAGAAGTGAGTCGCCCGCCGGGGCGAAATCCCGGCCAATCCAACCCAAAACAACGGAAAGCCCCCCAGTAAAGCCCCACCAACCTCACAAGCAGCCCCCCTCTCCCCCAAAGAAACCAAGCCCTCCCCCAAACAAATCCATTCCAAATAATAAAGAGCCACACCCTGCCTTTAATGCAGAACCCGGTGCGCTTGAAGACGCCCCCACCGTCCGTCCGGTAGCCGTTCAATCGACCGAAGCATTACCGGACGCCCTCAATCGGAATGCTGCTACGCCGCAATTGGAATCCGTTCATAAAAATCATTTAAATCATTGATTTCGATGAATATAAAAACGTTTCTTATATTGGCATTCAAGTTGCTAATTCAGCCTGAAGGAGGCGTCCGGCGCTGAATTCGGGCAAATAGGCAGGCGGTGGAGGGAAATACCGTCTGACCGTCCGGAATCAATACGGCAATGGACGACGCGCTCTGGAGACCAATAGGCCAAAACAGCAACAGGCAAGGGAGTGGGTATGGAGACTGTATTCAACAGGCCGCAGCGCATCGATCCGCAGCCGCGGGCGGGGCAGGGGGCGGGGGAGGTGGGACATGCTTAAGGCCATCAACAAGCTCGGGCCGGTGGCCCGGGGGCTGAGCGCCACGGGGACTTCGTCCCTGCCGGTGCTGATCATCGGCGGGCTGCTGTACGCGGCCTTCTTCGTCAAGGCCGAGCCGAGCATCGGCAACCTCGCATCGCGCCCCCTGGAGCGGCGCGATGCCTTCTACAGCGTGGCGGCGCCGGGCGGGGCGGTGCTGTGGGCCGCGGGCTCCTACGGCAAGATCGTGCGCAGCGAGGATGGCGGCAAGAGCTGGGGGGTGCAGGACACGCCGGTGGTGGCGCACCTGCAGTCCATCTCCGCGTGGGATGCACGGCGCGCCGTGGCGGTGGGCAACCGCGGTGTGGCGGTGGTGACCGACGACGGCGGCAAGAGCTGGAAGGAAGTGAAGGTGCCGCGCTCGGAAGTGGCCAACAAGCTGCTGCAGGTTCGCACCTATCCGGACGGCGTGGCCTGGGCGGTGGGCGAGGTGGGGGCGGTGCTGAAGAGCACCGACTACGGCGCCACCTGGGAGCGGGTCCAGGCCGAGAAGGATCAGGCCTGGAACGACATCTTCTTCGTCGGGCGCAATGGCTGGATGGTCGGTGAGTTCGGCCAGATCCAGCGTTCGACCGATGCGGGGCAGACCTGGGTGAGCGTGGCCAGCCCGGTGAAGAACAGCCTGATGTCGGTGTACTTCCGTGACGCGGACAACGGCGTGGCGGTCGGCCTGGCCGGCACCGTGCTGGTGAGCAGCGACGGCGGGGCGAGCTGGAAGGAGGCGCCGCCGCTGACCCGCGAGCATCTCAACTGCGTGATCTGGGATGGCAGCCACTGGGTCGCCGTGGGCGACAAGGGCATCCGGGTCACCTCGGACGAGGCGGGCAAGGACTGGAAGGCGGCGCGGATCTCCGACAAGGACCTGTCGTGGCGCACCCAGATCGTCAAGACGGCGGACGACTTCGTGCTGGCGGGGGCCAACCTGGCCGTGCTGCACCAGGACGAACTGCGCATCCTCGGCCGTGAGTGAGCGGCCTCCACGGCCGGGCCGGGCTTTCTTGAGCGCCCCCTCAATTTCAGACAAGGAACAGCAATGAAGAATGCGACATTCAAGGCGCTGGCCCAGGTGATCGACTGGATCCTGCGCCACCGGGTGCCGGTGCTGGCGGCCATCGTCGGCTTTACCGCGGTGATGGGCTACCTGGCCGCGCAGATCGAAGTGAAGACGGTGTTCAGCGACCTGCTGCCCCGCAACCACCCCTACGTGGAGGTGAACAACCAGTTCAAGCAGACCTTCGGCGGCTCCAACATGGTCAGCATCATGCTGGAGGTGGAGCAGGGCGATGTGTTCAACATGACCGTGCTGTCCAAGGTGCGGCAGATCACCCAGGAGCTGCAGAAGGTGGAGGGGGTGGACACCTACCAGATCGCCTCCCTGGCTTCGAAGAAGATGAAGGAGGTGCGGGCCTCCACCGAAGGCATCGAGTCGCGGCCGCTGATGTGGCCCGGCCTGCCGAAGGATGCGGCGGAGATCGCCACCCTGCGCGAGGCGGTGCTCAACAATCCGCTGGTGTACGGGCCCTATGTGTCGATCGACATGCGCGCCACCCTGATCACCGCCGACTTCATCGACGGGGCGGTGGACTACGTCAAGGCCTACCGCCAGATCGAGGAGATCGCCGAGCGGGCCAAGGGTGACGGGGTGCTGGTGCGGGTGGTCGGCGAGCCGATCCTGTACGGGCTGGTCAACCACTACCTGGGCGAGACCCTGCAGATCTTCATGATCACGGTGGGGGCGCTGGTGGTCCTGCTGCTGCTCATCACCCGCACCTGGCACGGCACCGTGCTGCCGCTGGTGACCGGCGTGGTCAGTGCGATCTGGGCGCTGGGCGCGGCCAAGCTGATGCACTTCCACCTGGACCCGCTGGTCATCGTGGTGGCCTTCCTGATCACCGCCCAGGCCATCTCCAATTCGGTGCAGCTGGTCTCGCGCTTCGATGACGAGGTGGCCGCCGGGGCGAGCTCGGCGGCGGCGGCGGCGCGGGCCAGCCTGCTCAACCTGTTCAAGCCCGGCATGCTGGCCATCGTGGCGGACGCGGGCTGTGTGCTGGTGGTGGCCCTGACGCCGATCCCGATGCTGGAGAAGATCTCCTACATCGGCACGGTGTGGATCCTGTCGATCATGCTCAGCGCCATGGTGCTGACCCCGGTGCTGTTGTCGTGGTGCGGGGTGAAGAAGCGTTACGCCCACCCGATCAATGTGCAGCCGCTGCTGCACAAGGTGCTCGGCCTGTGCGCGGCGCTGGTCACCTCGAAGCTGCGCTTCGCGGTGGTGGCCGTTGCCGGGGTGGCCTTCGTGGTGTCGGGCATCTACGCCTTCAAGCTGAAGGTCGGCGATGCCAACCCGGGCTCGCCCATCCTGTGGCCGGACTCCACCTATAACCAGGACGCCACGGCGATCAACCACAAGTTCCAGGGCTCGGACCGGATGTTCGTGGTGGTGTCGGGCAAGAAGGAGGGCGCCCTCAAGGAGCCGGCGGTGCTCGAAGGCATGGAGCGCTTCCAGAAGTACATGGAGGCCCAGCCGGAAGTGGGTGGCAGCATCTCCCTGGCCGACATCCTGCCGGCGGTGAAGCGGGTGGTGCGCGAGGGCAATGCGCGCTACCAGGAGCTGGGCGGCAGCGCCGACGAGAACGGCGAGCTGGTGTACATGTTCGTCTCCGGCGCCGACCCGGGCGACATGGACCGCTTCGCCGACCCCCAGGCCAAGAACGGCGCGGTGACTTTGTTCTTCCGTGACCACCAGGGCGAGACCATCCGTACCGCCATCGCGCGGGTCAAGGACTACGTGGCCAACAACAAGCTCGAGGATGCGGAGTTCCTGCTTGCCGGGGGGCTGGTGGGGGTGCTGGCGGCGGTGAACGAGGTGATCCTGGCCGGCCAGATCGAGTCGATCGCCTTTGCCCTGCTGGTGCTGGTGGCCTGCTGCATGTTCACCTACCGCTCTACGGTGGCCGGCATGTTCTTCATGGTGCCGGTGCTGCTCTCCAACACCCTGACCTTCAGCTACATGGCCTGGAAGGGCATCGGCATGAACATCAACACCCTGCCGGTGGTGGCCCTGGGCATCGGCCTGGGGGTGGATTACAGCTTCTACATCGTCGATGGCATCCGCGAGGAACTGCACCACCACAAGGACGTGGGCCGCGCCATCGCCAAGTCCATCGCCACCTCCGGCAAGGGGGTGCTGATCACTGCCCTGACCCTGGTCACCAGCGTGGTGCTGTGGAGCTTCTCGTCCCTGCGCCTGCAGGCCGACATGGGCGTGCTGATCGCCATCTGGCTGTTCATCTCGGCGGCTTCGGCCCTGTTCCTGATGCCGGCCATGGTCTATGTCTTCCGGCCGGAGTTCATCGTCGGCTCCAAGCGCCATCCCGTCGAGCAGGCCATCCAGGTCGAGCCCGCCCAGGCTGTCTGATTTCCCGTTCCACCCGTCCGACCTCCGGTGCTGCGGCACCGGAGGGTAGGGCAAGTCTTGTCCACAACAAAACAGAAGCGGAGGTGACACATGAAGGCAAATACAAGGCGGGCGCGCGCTGTCGGCGCGGTTCTGGGCCTGGGGCTGGCGTGCGCGCCGGCGCTCGCCCAGGAAGCATCCGGCGAGGCCGACCAGGACGGCAACTATTTCCGGATCGGCGGCTATGTGCGCGGCTGGGCGGCGTTCAACCTGCAGGACATCCCGGAAACCCGGGGCAATGACAAGGGCAAGCTGTCGATGCTGCGCGGCTCGATGCTGCTCGACGCGGATGCGGCCACCGGCCCGATCAAGTGGAAGGCGGTGGCGCGCCTCGACCGCGAGGCCAAGACCCCTTATCTGCGCGACCTGGAGGAGCTGCGCAAGACCAACGGCACCACCGGCGGTGATCACTCCAGCATCATGGACAACTACAACGGCGGCGACCTGCGCGAGTTCTGGGGCGAGTTCAAGGCCGGCGAGCGGGCCACCTTCCGCATCGGCAAGCAGCAGATCGTGTGGGGCGAGTCGGACTTCTTCCATGCCATGGACGTGGTGCATGGCTATGACATGAGCTGGCGCCTGTTCTTCGAGGGGGAGAACGAGGAGTGGCGCAAGCCCCTGTGGCTGGCCAGCGTGAAGTTCGACGTGCCCGAGGCGGCCGGCCAGATCCACGCCTATGTGCGTCCGGGCCTCGACCGCTGCAAGGACATCGGCAACACCTACGATATCCGCGGCGGGCGCTGGTTCTTCCAGCCCTACCGGGGCTATGACCTGTCGGCGGTGACCAGCTACGACTGCAAGCACCCCGAGGGCAACAAGGACGACTGGACGGGCGGCATCCGCTGGTCGGGCGAGGCCGGCTCGCTCAACTACTCCCTGGCCTATGTGCGCACCTTCGCCGCCGATCCGGTGGCCAACTCGGTCTTCGCGCCGTACAAGAAGGCGCCGGCCGGCCCGCTGTTCGACCTGATCCATCCCATGATCGACGTCTTCGGGGCCACCGTGAGCGGCTATTCGGCCGCCCTCGACACCGTCTTCAGCGCCGAGATCGCCTACACCAAGGACCAGCCCTACAACGTCGGCACCGGCGGCCTGACCACGCCGACCCTCGGCGCGGCGGCGGGCCTCGGCCTGGGCGGGATCAAGCTCAAGGACACGGTGACCACCATGCTGCGGGCCGACAAGAACCTGCACTTCGAGAACCTGCTGGGCACCAACCGGCCGTCCTTCTCGTCGGTGCAGATCTTCGACACCTGGATCCAGAGCCACAAGGATTCCGAAGACCTGGTCCGCCTGTTCGCCTATGGCTCGCCGCTCACCGAGCACAGCACCATCCTGACCGCCTTCACGGTGCTCAACTACAAGGGCGACACCATCAACCCGGGCATCGCCGTGGGCGTCGATCTCAACCACGGCGGCGGCTTCCTGATCCCCAGCGTCGACATCGTGCTGGGCGACAAGTGGCGGGCCAAGGCCGAGGCCGACATCTTCTGGGCCTCCCATTCCGGCAAGGCCTTGTTCGACCCCAACCCCGGCGTGCAGCTGTTCGGCTACTTCGCCAACAACAGCCAGCTCACCTTCCGTTTGACCCGTCAGTTCTAAGCACTAGAGAGGAGACCCACCCATGAAGACCACCACGAAGATCAATCCGTCGCGACGCCGCTTTGCCCGCGGCGCGCTGCTGCTGGGCGTCGGCGCGTGCCTCGCCGGCCAGGTCCAGGCCGCCGAGCTGCAGGCCGGCTTCGTCATCACCAAGGACAACTACGACAAGATCAAGACCGAGACCTTCGAGGGCAAGACCATCGCCAGCATGGTTCCCGAGAAGCTCGAGATGATGATCAAGAAGTTCGGCCTGACCATCAAGCTGGCCAACTCGAAGAAGATCGAGATGGACCCGAAGTACGTCAACGCCACCAAGGAGTACGCCAAGAACGTCAAGTTCGACCCGGCCACCCGCACCATGAGCGGCTGGAAGGCGGGCATGCCCTTCCCGCCGGAGAGCATCAAGCTGGACGACCCGAACGCCGGCGACAAGGTCATCTGGAACCTGCGGGCCGCCACCTATGGCGCCACCATGGACCTGCGCGACATCTCCTTCGTGTTCATCGGCGGCGGCACCGGTGTCGAGCGGGTGCAGCGCTGGCAGTCCCGCCGCTACTACATGGAAGGCCGCCTGGACGGCGGGCCGGTGAGCGAGGGTGACGGCAGCATCGCCCAGAAGACCTACCTGTTTGCCACCAGCCCGCAGGACATCCGCGGCCTCGGCACCTTCTCGATCCGCTACAACGACGCCACCTCGGCCAAGCCGGACGACACCTGGGCCTATCTCAAGTCCGTGCGGCGCACCCGCCGGCTGTCCGGCGGCGCCTGGATGGACCCGATCGGCGGCACCGATCAGCTGTATGACGACTGGGATATCTGGGATGCCTTCCCCACCAAGTACCGGGCCAACAAGCTCATCGGCAAGCGCTGGGTGCTCGCCGTGGCCCACAGCCCGCTGGTCAGCGTGGACAACAGCAAGCGCGATACGCCGGCCGAGTTTCCGTCGGTGGGTCTGACCGAGGCACCGTACTACTTCCCGGCCAAGCACATCGAGTGGGAGCCACGCGAAGTCTACGTGGTAGAGGGCACCCCGCCTGCGGAGCACCCCTACAGCAAGAAGGTGGTGTACATGGAGGTGAACTTCCCGCGCCCCTACCTGGGCGAGATGTATGACCAGAAGGGCGAATTCTGGAAATACATGATCTTCCAGAACCGTCCGGACGTCGGCGACGACGGCTACAAGGCGGTGATGCCGGTGGTCGGCCACGTCATCGATGTGAAGCGCAATCACTCCACCACCTGGTCGGCCAACATGAAGGCCAACCCCAAGGGCGTCAAGGAAGGCGACGTGTCCCTGAGCAAGCTCGAGGAAGTCGCCACCGGCGGCAAGTAGGCAAGGCGCACCGGGGAGACCGCATCACGCGATGCACCCCGGCCGTGCATGTGGAGGCCCCTTCACCGCGAGGTGAGGGGGCCTTCGTGCGTTGACGGCTGGGCGCACCGATAAGAGGCGTCGTGCATTATTGCGGTGCAAAAACTTGGATTGCCATGTGCAAATTGATTGATTATTCAAGCAGTTTTGCCTGGCACGTTCCGTGCATTGATGAGTTCGTGGTGTTGAAATAAAAGGGGTTTTTGTCTTCCAGTGACCGAGCTCCGTTCGCTCTTCAAGTCAGAACTTTTTGCGAAAAATAGTTGAATGTTCACGTGATTTTTCGGTTGACATCGGAAATCATTAAAACTAATCTTAACATCAGTGATGTTTATAAATCAGCCCGCAGGGCGAGCAGAGGCCGGTCGTCAGAGACCGGATTTTCAGGAGTCGCAGCATGAGCATCTTCGTGAGAGCGCTGAATCTGGGAGGCCAGGGGCCGTCCGTGGCGATCAAGGATTCGATCGACGTGGCGGGTGTGCCGACCCAGGCCGGCAGTCGGGCCCTGGCCGATGCGCCGCCGGCCGCGGCGCATGCCGAGGTGGTCGAGCGCCTGCTCGCCGCCGGCTACCGCATCACCGGCAAGGTGACCATGCATGAGCTGGCCTTCGGCACCACCGGCATCAATGCCTGGGCCGGTACGCCGCTCAATCCGTTGTTCCCGGATCGCGTGCCGGGTGGTTCCTCCAGCGGATCAGCTGCCGCGGTGGCGGGCAAGGAGGTCGATGTCGCCATCGGTACCGACACCGGCGGTTCGATCCGCATTCCGGCGGCCTGTTGTGGGGTCTTCGGTCTCAAGCCGACCTTCGGCCGGGTCAGCCGCAAGGGGGCGCTGCCTGCCGCTACCACCCTGGACTGCGTCGGCCCCTTTGCTGCCGACATGGACAGCCTGATCGCCTGCATGCGGGCCATCGATCCGAGCTTCGGTGATCTGCCGGCGGTGGAGACTGCCTCCATCGGACTGGTGGACGTGCCCGCCCTGGCCGAGATCCGCGAGGCGGTGGCGGAAGCCGTGGCGGCCAGCGGCTTGCCGGCCGCGTCGGTGAAATTCGAACACTTCGAGGCGGCCTACCAAGCCGGCCTGGCGGTGATCAATGCCGAGACCTGGGCCGCCTGCGGGCCGCTCGTGGAGACCGGCAAGGTGGGCCCCGACGTGGCCCAGCGTCTGATCAATGCCTCCCGCACCACCCAGGCCGACGTGGATGCTGCCAACCAGGTGCGCGCCGCCTTCAGTGCGGAAGTGGATGCCGCCCTGGAACGTTTTTCCGTACTGGCCCTGCCGACCATGGCAGACGCACCGCCCAGCCTCGACCAGGCTGCCGATACCTCCAGGCTGGTCAACATGACCTCCCTGGTCCGCCCCTTCAACCTGTCCGGCCATCCGGCCATCGCCATCCCGCTGCCAGCCCGGAGCGGTTTCCCCGTCAGCCTGCAACTGGTCGCCGCCAAGGGGCGCGACGAACTGCTGTGTGCCGTGGCCCGGCACGTGGCCAGCCGGTTGCAGTGACATCAATTCTCAAGCGGAGACACCCATGTTAGTGGCTATCAAAGAGACCCGGGACTGCGATGCCGCCAATGCGGCGGCCGGCCTGGACGACCTCCTGCAGGACATCCGGAAGCGCCGGAAGGAATTCGAAGCCCAGCGCTTCATCTCCCCGGACATCATCCAGGGCTTCAAGAAGGCCGGCGTTTACCGTGCCCTCGTGGCCAAGCGCTTCGGCGGTGACGAAAAGTCCCCCGCCGAGTTCTGCAAGCTGATCGAGCGCATCTCCCAGGCCGACGGTTCCGCCGGCTGGGTGGCGAGCTTCGGCATCGGCGGCATCTACCTGGCCGCGCTGCCCCTGGCGACCCTGGAGAAGCTCTACGCCAACGGGCCCGACGTGGTCTTTGCCGGTGGCATCTTCCCGCCGCAGCCGGCCGAGATCGTGGATGGCGGCTTCAAGGTGAATGGCCGCTGGAGCTGGGGCAGCGGCAGCATGGGCGCCGAAGTGGTCGGCGCCGGCATCCTGCCGAAGAACGGCGATGGCTCCGGCCTGCCGCGCATGGCCGTGATGCCCCGCGAGAAGGTGCAGATATCCCCTAACTGGGAGGTCATGGGCCTGCTCGGGACCGGCAGCCACGACATCGTGGTCAAGGATGTGGTGGTGCCGGAGGAGTGGACCTTCGTACGCGGTGGCCCGGCGTCCCTCGACACGCCGCTGTACCGCTACCCGACCCTCTCCTTCGCGGCCCAGGTGCTGACCGTGGTCGGCCTCGGCATCGGCCGCGCCGCCATCGACGAAGTGCTGGGCATGGCCGCCGGGCGTGCCTCGGTGACCGGCGCCCCGAACCTGGGCGAGCGTGTCTATGTACAGCTCGAGATCGCCAAGATCGAGGCCGAACTGCGCGCCGCACGGGCGTGGTTCTACGAGGCCATCGACGACGTCTGGCAGGTGCTGCTGGCCGGCGACAAGCCGAGCGATCACCTGGTGAGCATGCTGCGCCTGTCCACCACCCACGCCTCCCGCGTCGGTGCCGACGTGGCCCGCCGTGCCCAGATGCTGTCCGGCGGCACTGGCGTGTATGAGTCGAGCCCGCTGGCCGCCCAGGTCCGCGACGCCCAGATGATCACCCAGCACGCCTTCATGGGCGACATCACCTACCAGAACGCCGGCGCCATGCTCTTCGGCCTCAAGCCGCTGCCGGGCTACCTGTAAAACCGATCGATCCAACGGAGATAGAGATGAGCGACAAGAAACCGCTGCGCGTGCTGTTCTGCATGGGCGTGAACCAGAACTTCATGGACGGCACGGCCGACGAGATGAAGGACGTGTGGGGCGCCTTCGTCTCGATGATGCAGGGCATCGCGCGCCTGCCCGGCGTGCGCGTGCTGGGCAACATGGACGACGACCAGATCATGGTCGGCCCGTCCGTCGCCTTCCCCTGGACCACCTACGTGCTGGCCGACGTGCCCGACCTCGAGACGGTCACCGCCGCCTGCAACCTGTTCCGTGCCACCCCGGTGGGCGACGGCACCTACAAGCTGTGGAAGTACATCCGCGTCGAGGCCCGCATCGGCCGCGAGCTGGTGATTCCCGAGTAACCCCCTGCGGAGCCGACCATGACCGACCTCGCCCACGTCCGCCAGCTCGAGGAGCGCCTGGACCGCCTGGAAAGCGAAGGCGCAATCCGCGCCTGCATCAACCGCTACATGTTCCTGTGCGACTACCTGGATGCCCGTACGCCGCTGGATGAACTGGCCGGGTTGTTCACCACCGATGCGGTGTGGGAAGGCATCGGCGAGAAGTACAAGGGCACCTTCGGGCGTATCGAGGGGCGCGAGGCGATCGGCGCGATGATGGCCAAGTACATGGTCGAGCCGGCGCACTTTGCCCTCAACGTGCATTTCCTGACCAGCGAGACTATCCGCGTGCATGCCCCGGACGCGGCCACCGGCGCGTGGGTCATGCTGCAGACATCGACCTTCGCCAGCGGCGCCTCCCACCTCAACGCGGCGCGTCTGAGCATCGACTTCGCCCGTCAGGACGGCATCTGGCGGATGGCCCATTTCCGCACCGAGAACCTGTTCAGCCGTCCGGTGGAGCACTGGAATGCCAGCGCCGCCCTGCCGGTGCCCCGCTGATTGCCGTTCAGCCAGGCTCCGTTTAGCGAACCCTAGAGATTGAGAAACAAGGAAGACACACCATGACAAGCCAAGCCACTAGCAAGGGCCACACCCTGGCCGACCTGGTCCAGCACGACCGGGTGCATACCTCCCTGTACACCGACCCCGCCATCTTCGAGACGGAGATGGACAAGGTCTTCGCCAACACCTGGGTGTGGGTTGCCCACACCAGCGAGATCCCCGAAGCCGGCAGCTACAAGACCGGCTACATCGGCCGCCAGCCGGTGGTGACCGTGCGCGACCGCAAGCAGCAGGTGCATGTGCTGCTCAACCGCTGCCGCCACCGCGCCGCCACCGTCTGCGAAGGCCACAAGGGCAAGACCAACAGCTTCGTGTGCCCCTACCACGGCTGGAGCTACTCCCTGGACGGCGCCCTGCGCGGCGTGCCCAGCCCGGAGAGCTATGGTGACCTGCTCGACAAGGCCGACTACCCGCTGGTCAAGCTGCGCGTCGAGGAATACGCCGGCATGATCTTCGCCACTTTCAAGGACGATATCGAGCCCCTCGTCGATTTCCTCGGCCCGGCCAAGAAGTGGATGGACCTGTTCATGAAGCAGGGCGGCGGCTTCCCGGTCAAGGTGGGCGGCGAGCATCGCTTCCGCTTCCCCGGCAACTGGAAGATCCAGCTCGAGAACACCACCGACGCCTATCACTTCCCGCTGGTGCACAAGTCCTTCCTGTCCTCGGTGGACAAGCAGACCGAAGAGATGCTCGACTTTGTCGAAGGGCCGGGCTTTGTGGAAGACCTGGGCAACGGCCACAGCGTGATGGTCATGATCCCCGACCTGGTGGACCTGGAGGCCAACCTCGATGCCCCCATCCCCGAGCGCTTCGCCGCGCTGGCCGAGGAGCTGCGCGCCGACTACCCCGAAGACCAGGTGCGCCGCATCGTGCGTGCGGTGGGTGGTTCCGGCTTCAACCTCAACATCTTCCCGAACATCGCCTGCTCCATGGCCTTCTTCCGGGTGCTGCGCCCGGTGTCGGTGACCGAGACCGAGATCCACCACGCGGTGATCACCATGGACGGCGGCCCCGAGGCCGGCAATCGCGCCCGCCTGCGCATGCACGAACACTTCCAGGGGCCGATGGGCTTCGGCACCCCCGATGACTCGGAAGCCTGGGAGCGCGTGCAGAAGGGCTCCAACGCCGGCACCGACCAGTGGATCCTGCTCAACCGCGGCCTTGCCAAGGAACAGGAAACGGCCGATGGCCGCCGCAGCGACGTGAGTGCGGAAACCGGCATGCGTGCCGCCTACCGCCAATGGAAAAAACTGATGACCGCCTGAGGCGGAGGACGAAGCCATGAACATTGAACTGCTCAACCAAGCCAGCGCCTTTATCAGCCAGGAAGCCGACATGCTCGACCACGGCGAGTACCCCGAGTGGCTCGCCCTGTGGGAAGAGAAGGGCCTGTACATCGTGCCGATCAACCCGGACGAGACCGACTTCGCCAACACCCTCAACTACGCCTGCGACGACGCCAAGATGCGCAATCTGCGTGTGGCCCGTCTGGGCAGCGGCGAGTCCATCTCCACCTCCCCGGCGCCGCGCACCATCCGCAGCGTGTCGCGCTTCCGCATCCTCGCCGACGACGGCAAGACCGTCACCGTGCGCTGTGCCCAGAACCTGCGGGAGTTCCGCAAGGAGATCCAGAAGCACTACACCGCCAACCTGACCTACACCCTGGTCCGCGACGGTGACAGCTTCCGCATCCAGCAGAAGGTGGTGCGCCTGCTCAACTCCTCCGATGCGCTGCAGTGCATCGGCTACATCCCGTAAGGAGCGCTGCATGAGCCAAGTCGCACTCGTGACCGGTGCCGCCCAAGGCCTCGGCAACATCATCGCCCGGCGCCTGCATGCGGCCGGCTACAAGCTGGTCCTCACCGACGTGTCCGAAGACATGGCCCGTGCCGCGGCCGGGCAGCTGGACGCGAGCGGCGACACGGTTCTGCCGCTGGCCCTGGACGTGATGCAGAAGGCGGCCTTCGAGGCCGCCCTGGCCGCCGTCCAGCAACGCTGGGGCGGGCTGCACGTGGTGGTCAACAACGCCGCCATCACGCCCACCACGCCGGTGATGCAGATCACCCCGGAAGAGTTCGACAAGGTGCTGGCGATCAACCTGCGCGGCACCTTCCTCGGCTGCCAGGTGTTCGGTGCGGCGATGGGGCAGGCCGGTTACGGCCGCCTCATCAACGTCGCCTCCCTGGCCGGGCAGAACGGCGGCACCGCATCCGGCGCCCATTACGCCGCGTCGAAGGGGGGCATCCTGACCCTCACCAAGATCTTCGCCCGCGAGCTGGCGGCCTCCGGTGTCACCGTCAACGCCATCGCCCCCGGCCCCATGGAGCTGCCCTCGGTGCGGGCTGCCGTGCCACCCGAGCGCCTCGAGAAGCTCATCGAAATGATTCCGGTGAAGCGTCTCGGCAACCCCGAGTTCGTCGCCAGCCTGGTCGTGCAACTGGCCTCCGTCGAAGCCGACTTCGCCACCGGCGCCGCCTGGGATGTGAACGGCGGCATCTTCATGCGCTGAGCGGCGACGCGAAACCAACAGAAGGGAAAACACAAAAATGTCTGAAGAAACGCTCCGGGTTGTCGTACGCCGCAGCGAGTCCCAGGGCCAGGGCGTTCTCGTCCTCGACCTGGCACCCGCAGACGGTGGCGAACTGCCCCCCTTCGAGGCGGGGGCCCACGTGGACCTGCATCTGGGCGAGGGGCTGGTGCGCCAGTATTCCCTGTGCGGCAATCCCGCCGATCGCCAGGTTTACCGCCTTGGCATCCTCAAGGATCCGAATTCCCGCGGTGGCTCCATCGCCGCCCACGAGCGCCTCCGCGAAGGCACCGTGGTCGAGATCGGGGTGCCGCGCAACCTCTTCCCGCTGGAGGCCGGCGCACGCCGCAGCATCCTGGTGGGCGGCGGTATCGGCGTGACGCCCATGATCGCCATGGCGCACACCCTGTCGGCCCAGGACAAGCCTTTCGAGCTGCATTACAGCGGGCGCACCCGTTCGTCCTGTGCCTTCCTCGACGAGTTGGCGGCTGCGCCCTTCCGCGCCCAGGTGCACACCCACTTCGACGACGGTGCGGTGGAGCAGCGCCTGAACCTGGTTGAAGTGCTGACCGGTGCCGATGCGGGAACCCACCTGTACGTCTGCGGCCCCTCCGGCTTCATGGACTGGGTCATCGCCGAAGCGGGCCGCCTGGGGCTGTCCGCCGGGCAGATCCACAAGGAGTACTTCCAGGTCGAGGCGCCCAGCGCGGGCGGCAAGGCCTTCGACGTGGCCCTGAAGAAATCCGGCAAGACGGTGCATGTGGCCGAAGGCCAGACCATCGTCGACGCCCTGGCCGGTGTCGGCATCAAGATCAAGGTGTCCTGCGAGCAGGGCGTCTGCGGCACCTGCCTGTGCAACGTGCTCGAGGGCACGCCCGACCACCGGGATGTCTTCCTGACCGACGAGGAGAAGGCCGACAACGACCAGATCCTGCTGTGCTGTTCCCGTTCCCTCAGCGACACCCTGGTGCTGGACCTCTAGCCTGATCATCCCCAAGGAGAGCCATGATGATCGATACCAATGAATTCCGTAACGGCATGGCCATGCTCAGTGGCGCCGTCAACGTGATCACCACGGGTGGCCAGGAAGGCCTCGCCGGCTTTACCGCCACCGCCGTCTGCAGTGTCACCGACCAGCCGCCGACCCTGCTGGTGTGCATGAACCGTTCGTCCTACGCCCATCGCTTCTTCACCGCCAACGGAGTGCTCTGCGTCAATCTGCTGGGGGCCGACCAGCAAGGTCTGTCCGGCCTGTTTGCAGACCGCAACGTGAGCATGGAAGAGCGTTTCCAGCGGAGCGCCTGGCAGGCCCTGGAAACCGGCAGCCCGGCCCTCGACGATGCCCTGGTGAATTTCGATTGCCGCATTGCCCAGATTCACGACGTCGGCTCCCACAGCATCTTCTATTGCGAAGTGGTCCAGGTGCGCCGGAGCGATCCGCGTCCGGGGCTGGTCTATTTCAATCGCAATTACCACCGGGTCGGCGAGGAAATGCGCGCGGCGGGTTGAGTTTCGTCGTGACCATTTTCTTGCATATTGCCGAAATGAATATCCGGAAAGGCTGAGGCCATGCCAAATCTGAATGTCTATCTGGTCGAGGGTTATTCCGAGGCGCAGAAGGAAACCCTGTTGGTCCGCATGACCGATGCGGTGGTCGACAGCATTGCCGCCCCCAAAGCGTCGGTGCGGATCTTCCTGATCGAGCTGCCGCGTGCCCACATCTGTGCCGGCGGCGTCGTGCTGGCCGCCGAGGCGCGGGCCGGCGGGCCGCTCTCACCGGGCGGTCCGACGATTCATGCCTTTCTCATCAGTGGTCGCACGGATGCCCAGAAGGAAGCGCTGATCGGTGCCCTGACGGGGGTGGTGGATGAAGTCCTGGCGATTCCTCCGGCGCCGGTCCGGGTCATGATCTTCGATGTGGCCAATACCGACTTCGGCATGCAGGGCGTGACCGCCAAGTCCCTCGGCCGCTGATCCGCCGGAATGGGCACGTAATTGGTGCAATAAATCGGGGCGCTGCACTGCAATATGGCAGGACGTAAAGGATGCCAATTCGAAGTGCTCCCGAAGGCCCCGGAAAGCCTGAGTTCCGCCAATTTTGCGGAAATGGCATGAAGAATGCTCTTCAATATTGTCCGTGATGCGCTGCGGAAACTGGATGAAGGGCAGGAGTTTCTTCAAAAAGGGGCAGTGCAAACGGCTTTATTTTTCTATATAAACGTGAAAAATCACGTGAATTGATTCGCTTTGGCTGATGTGTGAATCATGTTTTCCCTGCGCTGGGCGGCAGGCAGATCGAAGCAGGCAGTTCCAACCTTTGAACGGAGATCGAACATCATGAAATGCAAGCGTCTGGTAGCGTCGGTAGTGATGGGTGCCCTGTTTTCCGGGGCGGCGTGGGCTCAGGTGAAGGTGGGCGTCGTATCGTCCTCCACCGGCCCGGTGGCGATGGTGGGCATTCCCCAGAAGAACTCCGTGCCACTGATGCCGACCAAGGTCGGCAACCTCACGGTGCAGTACATTCCGTTGGATGACGGCAGCGATCCCACCGCCTCGGTGGTGGCGATCAAGAAGCTGATCAGCGAAGAGAACGTGGATGCCATCATCGGACCGTCCGGCTCTCCGAACGCCATGGGCGTCATCCAGTTCGCCGCCGAAGCCGGCGTGCCGCTGCTGGCGCCGGTGGGCACCGCCGCGGTGGTGCTGCCGATGAACGAGCAGAAGAAGTGGGTCTTCAAGACCACCCAGAACGACCAGCTGATCGCCGATGCGCTGGTCGGCCACATGGCCAAGAGCGGGATCAAGACCGTGGGTTTCATCGGCACCTCCGACCCCTACGGTGAAAACTGGGCCAAGGTCTTCACCGAGAGCGCCGGCCGCAAGGGCATCAAGGTGGTGTCCAGCGAGCGCTTCCAGCGCAGCGACAGCTCGGTGACCGCCCAGGGCCTCAAGGTGCTGATGTCCAAACCCGACGCCGTGCTGATCGCTGCACCCGGCACGCCGGCCGTGCTGCCGCAGATCACCCTCTACGATCAGGGCTACCGGGGCAAGGTCTACCAGACCCATGGCGCCGCGCTGCCCGAGTTCCTGAAGCTCGGCGGCAAGAAGGTCGAGGGCACGGTGCTGGCCGCCAGCCTGATGCTGGTGCTGGACCAGATCTCCGACAGCCACCCGTCCAAGAAGATCGCCATCGACTACGTGAACGCCTACGAGAAGCTGAACGGATCCAAGCCGGCCACCTTCGGCGGCAACGTCTTCGATGCCGGCCTGCTGCTCAAGAACGCGATCCCCCACGCCGCTGCCAAGGGCAAGCCGGGCACCCCGGCCTTCCGTGCCGCCCTGCGTGACGCCCTCGAGCAGACCAAGGACATGCCCGCCACCCAGGGTGTTTACAACATGACGGCGGCCGACCACAGCGGCTTTGACGAGCGGGGCCGCGAACTCATCGCCGTCAAGGACGGCAAGTGGACCCTGATCCAGTAAGCGTCGTGTGCGCCGGCCGGGTCTCCGGTCCGGCTGGCGCGGGCGTTCCAGTGGGGAGCGCCCGGTTCAACCGCCATGGGGCGGTGTCTTGTACGAGGGTTTGTCCATGGAATTTCCGATTGCGTTGATGCTCGTGCAGGACGGCATCACCAACGGTGCGATCTATGCGCTGTTGGCCCTGGCCCTGGTGCTGGTCTTTGCCGTCACCCGGGTCATCTTCATCCCCCAGGGCGAGTTTGTCGCCTACGGTGCCCTGACCCTGGCCATGCTGCAGGCCGGCGTGGTGCCGACCACCCTGTGGCTGCTGGTTGGCCTGGGTGTCGCCGTGACCGTGGTGGACGGTGTCCCCGCCCTGCGTGCCGGGCGGCCGGGCAGGCTGCTTGGCGTGGCGGGCTGGAACCTGGCCTATCCCCTGGGCCTGGCCGCACTGTTGAGCGTAGTGCCCCTGCAGAGCCTGCCCCAGCTGGCCCAGGTGGCCCTGGCCCTGGCCATCGTCGTGCCGATGGGCCCGCAGATGTACCGGCTGGTGTATCAGCCGATCGCCTCCGCGCCGATCCTGATCCTGCTGATCGTGTCCGTCGCCGCTCACCTGACCATGGTCGGCATGGGCCTGCTGTTCTTCGGTGCCGAAGGCCAGCGTACCCCGGCGTTCTCGGAGGCCGTGCTCGATCTGGGCCCGCTGATGGTGCCCGGTCAAACCCTGGTCATCGTCGCCGTGTCGCTGACCCTGATCGTCGCCCTGTTCCAGTTCTTTGAGCGCACCCTCTACGGCAAGGCCCTGCGGGCCACCGCCATGAACCGGGTGGGCGCGCGGCTGATGGGGATCTCCCCGTCGCTGGCCGGCAAGCTCACCTTCTTCCTGGCCGCCTTCATCGGGGCCCTGTCGGGTGTGCTGATCGCGCCCATCACCACCGTGTATTACGACACCGGCTTCCTGATCGCCCTCAAGGGCTTCGTGGCCGCCATCATCGGCGGGCTGGGCAGCTACCCCCTGGCCGCCCTGGGTGCGCTGCTGGTCGGCCAGCTGGAGTCCTTCTCCTCCTTCTGGGCCAGTGCCTACAAGGAAGTCATTGTCTTCACCCTGATCATCCCCGTGCTGCTGTGGCGTTCCCTCAACAGCCGCCATGTGGAGGAAGAAGAATGAACGCCAAGCTGTCTCCGCGCCTGGTCCTCGGGGCCTTCCTGGCCCTGCTGGCCGCGGCGCCCCTGTTCCTGTCGCCCTTCTCGGTGACCCTGCTCAACTACATCGGCCTGTACGCCATGGTGTCCCTGGGGCTGGTGCTGCTGACTGGTGTCGGCGGCCTGACCAGCTTCGGCCAGGCGGCCTTCGTCGGCCTGGGGGCCTACACCACCGCCACCCTGACCACCATGACCTCCCTGCCGGGCTGGCTGGCCTGGATCGGCGCCTCGCCGTGGCTGACCCTGCTGGCCGGCCTGCTGCTGACCGCCGTGGTGGCGCTGCTGCTGGGTTCCCTGACCCTGCGCCTGTCCGGCCACTTCCTGCCGCTCGGGACGATGGCCTGGGGGATCAGCCTGTACTTCCTGTTCGGCACCTCGGAAAGCCTGGGCGGCCATTCCGGCCTCACCGGCATTCCGCCGATCAGCCTGTTCGGCATCGTCCTCGACACCGGCGAGAAGATCTTCTACCTGATCTGGGCCTTCCTGCTGGCGGCCGTGCTGACCACCCAGAACCTGCTCGACTCCCGCGAAGGCCGGGCCATCCGCGCCCTCAAGGGCGGCATCGTGATGGCCGAGGCGATGGGCGTGAACACCTCCCGCTCGCGCATGGTGATCTTTCTGATCGCGGCCCTGCACGCCTGTGCCTCGGGCTGGCTGTATGCCCACATGCAGCGCTTCGTCAATCCGACGCCCTTCGGCCTCAACATCGGTATCGAGTACCTCTTCATGGCGGTGATCGGCGGTGCCGGCCACGTCTGGGGCGCGCTGGTGGGCGCCGGGGTGATCACCCTGCTCAAGCAGTGGCTGCAGGACATCCTGCCCAAGCTGCTGGGCCAGGCCGGCAACTTCGAAGTGATCGTCTTCGGCCTGATGATGATCCTGGTGCTGCAGCGCGCCCGTGGTGGCCTGTGGCCGCTGCTGCGCCGGCTGGTGCCGGTGCGGGTCGACAACAAGCACATCGAGGAGTCTGCCGAGGCGCTGCCGCGACGCACGCCGCCGAAGGCCGGCGAGCTGATCCTCGAAGCGCGCAAGGTGACCCGCAAGTTCGGCGGCCTGGTGGCCAACAACAACATGAGCCTGGAGGTGAAGGCCGGCGAGATCCTGGCCCTGATCGGCCCCAACGGCGCCGGCAAGAGCACCATGTTCAACCAGCTTTCCGGCGTGGATACGCCGACCTCCGGCGAGGTGCTGTTCATGGGCCAGCCGGTGGCCGGCAAGGATTCCCGCGACATCGCCCGGATGGGCATGAGCCGCACCTTCCAGCACGTCAAGCTGCTGCCCACCATGAGCGTGCTCGAGAACGTGGCCATCGGCGCCCACCTGCGCGGCGACAAGGGCGTGCTGTCGTCGGCCTGGCGCCTGGACCGGGCCGAAGAGGCACGCCTGCTCAAGGAGGCCGCCCGGCAGATCGAGCGGGTCGGGCTGGGCGAGTTCATGCACGCCGAGGCGGGCAGCCTGGCCCTCGGCCAGCAGCGCATCCTCGAGATCGCCCGCGCCCTGTGTGCCGATCCCTGCCTGCTGCTCCTCGACGAGCCTGCCGCCGGCCTGCGCCACAAGGAAAAGCAGGCCCTCGGCGACCTGCTGCGCAAGCTGCGCGGTGAAGGTCTGGCCACGTTGATCGTCGAGCACGACATGGACTTTGTGATGAACCTGGTGGACCGGGTGGTGGTGATGGAATTCGGCCAGAAGATCGCCGAAGGCCTGCCCGACGAGATCCAGAAGGACCCGGCAGTGCTCGAAGCCTATCTGGGAGGGGTGGAGTGATGGCAAATCCGAACAACACCGTGCTGGAGATCCGCGACCTCAGCGTCTCCTATGGCAAGGTCGAGGCCCTCAGCAATGCCAGCCTGACGGTGGGCGAGGGCCAGATCGTCACCGTGATCGGCCCCAACGGCGCCGGCAAGACCACCATGCTGTCGGCCATCATGGGGGTGCTCGAGTCGAAGGGCCAGGTGGCCTTCGACGGCAGCATCGAGGTGGTGCCCGAGGTGGAGCGCATGGTCGCCCGCGGCATGAACCTGGTGCCCGAGAAGCGCGAGCTGTTCAGCGAGATGAGCGTGGAGGACAACCTCCTGCTCGGCGCCTTCCAGCGCTACCGCAGCGGCCTGCGCGACCATGCCAATACCATGGAAGAGATCTACACCCTGTTCCCACGCCTCAAGGAGCGGCGCAGCCAGCTGGCCGGCACCCTGTCGGGTGGCGAGCGGCAGATGCTGGCGGTGGGCCGCGCCCTGATGGCCAAGCCCAAGCTGCTGATGCTGGACGAGCCGAGCCTGGGCCTGGCGCCGCTGATCGTGCGGGAGATCTTCCGCATCATCGCCGAGCTACGCCGTCGCGGCGTGTCCATCCTGCTGGTCGAGCAGAACGCCCGCGCCGCCCTGCAGGTGGCCGACTACGCCTACGTGCTGGAAACCGGCCAGATCGCCATGCACGGCCCCGCCCACCAGCTGGCCGACGACCCCCGCGTGATCGAAGCCTATCTCGGCCTCGGCGGCAAGCATCAAGCCATGCTGGCCACCTGAGCGCACCCAAGGAGACACAAGAATGGAAGCCCTGCGCATCATGATCGACGAACATCAGTCCCTGGCGGCCATCCTGCACGCCATCCGGCTGATGCTCCGGGACATCGGTTCCGGCACCCTGCAGCCCGACATGGGCCTGCTGCGCGCCATGGTCCACTACCTGGACGCCTACCCCGAGAAGCGCCACCACCCCAAGGAAGACCAGTTCATCTTCGCCCTGCTCAAGCAGCGCACCGCCGAAGGGGCCGAGGCCGTGGCCCGCCTGGAGGAAGAGCACACCCACGGCAACGACCGCATCAAGGCCCTGGAAGTGGCCGTGCAGAACTATGCCGACGGCGCCCCGGGCGGATTCCAGGGCTTCGTGGAGGCCTTCGAGGCCTTCGCGGCCTTCTACCGGGACCACATGATGCGCGAGGAGCGGGAGATCCTGCCGCTGGTGCACAAGCATTTCACCGCCGAGGACTGGGCGATCGCCAACGCCGGCTTTGCCGGTTCGGTGGACCCCATGAGCGGGACCCGCACCCCGGCGGAGCCCGAGGATTTCGCGCGGATCTTCTCACGCCTGGTGGCCGCTGCGCCGGAGCCCATCGGGCTGGGGGCGGGTCCTTACAAGGAGGGCTGAGCCCCGCGCTGCCGGATGGCCCCTTGTGCAGGTATCATGCCCGGGGCCGCCGGCGGAGCAACCGGCCGAGCCGAGTCTTCAGGGCTTTCAAGAACCCCCCGATATGTCGAGCGCAAAAAAGAACAACCGCTTCCTGCCGACCAGCGAGAACTTCCGTTACGAGGAGTTCCCCTTCTACTGGCTGGCGCGGGCCCATGCCATCTACACCCAGCAGATGGAGCAGGTCCTCAAGAAGCTGGGCACCGACGTACCGACTCGGCGCGTGCTGCTGCTCCTGAAGAATCACGGCACGCTCAGCGTGTCCGAGATCTCCACCCACGCCATCATCAAGCTGTCCACCATCACCCGCATCGTGCAGCGCATGCGCGACGAGGGGCTGGTGCAGACGGCCACCAATCCGGATGACGCGCGGATCACCGACGTGTCCATGACGCCCAAGGGCGAGAGCCTGCTCACCGACATCCAGCAGGCCACCGGCAAGATCTTCCTGCGTGGCTATGCGGGCCTGAGCGAAGCCCGCCTGATGCGCATCAGCCAGGATCTCGAGCAGATCTTCAACAACCTGGCCGACCACTGAGCCCCGCGGGGCCGCTCA
Organism: Zoogloea dura; assembly: GCF_012927165.1. Taxonomy (GTDB): domain Bacteria; phylum Pseudomonadota; class Gammaproteobacteria; order Burkholderiales; family Rhodocyclaceae; genus Zoogloea; species Zoogloea dura. The sequence goes on along the minus strand of NZ_JABBGA010000025.1, from coordinate 17,371 downwards.
GGCACCGAAATAGCGGTCCGGCCGGTGGTTGATGGCGATCACCAGGTTCAGGGCTGCGGCCGCCAGCACCGACAGGGCCACCTGGCCCGGTGACACGGCCAGCAGGCCGATCGCCAGCACCACGCAATCCCCCAGCATCTGCACCGTGCCGGCGCGCCATCCCTTCACCTTCTGCAGGTAGATCGCCAGCACCCCCAGCCCGCCCAGGCTGGCGCCGTGGCGGATCAGGATCAGGATGCCGATGCCCGCCAGCAGGCCGGCCATCACCGCGGCAAAGAGCGGGTCGATCCGCTCGAAGGCGATCAGCCCCGGCAACATCTCCGTATACACCGCCAACACCGCCACCGCACAGAAGGTCTTCACCGTGAACGCGCGCCCCAGGGCCCGGTAGGCAAACACATAGAAGGGCAGGTTGATCAGGAACAGCACGGGGCCCAGCCGCCAGCCGGCCAGGTAGTGGAGCAGGAAGGCCAGCCCCGCCGTGCCGCCCAGCAGCAGGCGGCTTTCCCGGAACATCAGGATGGCCAGGGCCATGAACAGGCAGCCGGTGAGGACACCCTGGACGTCTTCCAGGGGGCTGTGGTGGGGAGGCGGAGCGTCGGAGGCCATCGGGATCAGGGCAGGAGCCGGAGTGCGCAATGATAACCGTCGCTCCCCCGGTTTTTTTTGATCCGGCCGTGTAAGAACCCGCCGCCGGCCCCGACTAAGAATCAGCACCTGCGATTTGCGGCACCTCTCCCGGGGCCGCCAGGGCTGATCCCCCCCAACTGCAAGGAGTTCCATCATGAAGAAGACCGCCACCCTGACCGCTGCCCTGGCCTCCACCCTGCTGCTCGCCGGCCTCGCCCATGCGGCCGACAATCCGTTTGCCGCCAAAGCGCTGGACGGCGGCTACCAGCTCGCCCAGGCCGACACCAAGGCCAAGGATGGCAAGTGCGGTGAAGGCAAGTGTTCCGCCGCCAAGAAGAAGATGTCCAAGAAGGCCGACGGCAGTTGCGCCGCCGACAAGGCAGGCCATGGCAAATGCAGCGGTGACAAGATGAAGGAAGCCAGCTGCGCCAGCGACAAGAAGGCCGACGGCAAGTGCGCGGCCGACAAGAAGTGAGCACCCGCCTGCCGGCCGGCGCCGGCCTCGGCTTCCGCCGCGAGCTGCTGCCCGCGATGGAGGCCGGGGTGCCCGACAGCGTAGCCTTCTTTGAGCTGGCCCCGGAGAACTGGGCCGGTACCGGCGGGCGGCAGGCCCGCCAGCTGCGGGCCTGCACCGAGCGCTATCCCTTCGTCTGCCACGGCCTGTCCCTGTCGCTGGGTGGCATGCGTCCGCTGGACACCGACCTGCTGCAGCGCATCCGCCGCTTCATGGACAGCCACGGCATCGCCCTCTACACCGAGCACCTCGCCTGGGCCGACGACGGCCGGCCGCTCTACGATCTGCTGCCGCTACCGTGGACCTGGGAGGCGGTGCGGTGGACCGCCGCCCGCATCCGCCAGGCCCAGGACGTGCTAGGCATGCGCATCGGCATCGAGAACGCCTCCTGCTACCTGGTGCCGCCGGGGGCCGAGATGGACGAGGCCGGCTTCATCCGCGCGGTGATCGAGGAAGCCGACTGCCTGCTCCACCTGGACGTCAACAACATCGTGGTGAACAGCGCCAATTTCGGCTTCGACGCGCTGGCCTTCCTGCGCGCCCTGCCCCTGGAGCGGACCTGCTACATCCACGTGGCGGGGCATCACGTGGAAGAGGACGGCTGGCGGCTCGACACCCATGGCGCGCCGGTCATCGACCCGGTGTGGGACCTGCTGGCCGAGGCCTATCGCCACTGCGGGCCGGTGCCCACCTGCCTGGAGCGGGACACCGAGTTTCCCACCCTGGATGAACTCGGCCGCGAGGTGGCCCGCATCGCCACCTTGCAGCGTGCGGCGGCCCGTTTACCGGAGCGTGTGGCATGAGCGCGCCTGGCCTGCATGACTTCCAGCGCAGCTTCGGCGCGCGCATCCGCGGCGGCGGCCGCACGCCGTGGCCCGCCGGTGTGCCGGCTGCGGCCATGGCGCGCTACGAGGGCCTGCTCTTCGCCAACCTGCGCGGCTTCCTGGATCGCTGCTTCCCGGTCGGCCGGGCCTGCCTCGGCGAGGCGCGCTGGGCCCGCCTGTGCCGCGCCTTCTTCCGCGACGGGGCCTGTGAGTCTCCCTGGTTCCGCGACATCCCCCGGGCCTTCGTGGCCTATCTGGAAGCTGGCGAGACCCCGCCGCTGCCGCGCTGGTTTGCCGCCCTGGCGCACTATGAATGGGCCGAGCTGGCGGTGGAGCTGATGGACGGTGAGGGTGCCCCGGCCGACCCCGGCGGGGACCTGCTCGACGGCATCCCGGTGCTCAACCCGGCCCTGCTGTCGCTGGCCTTCGACTGGCCGGTGCAGCACATCGGCCCCGACTACCGGCCACGCCGGCCGCAGCCTGTCCGCCTGCTGGTGTATCGCGATGCCGCCGATACGGTGTGCTTCGTCGAGCTCAGCCCCGCCACCGCGGCCTTGCTGGCCCTCCTGGAGCCGGCGGCCCGGCGGGGGCGGGATGTGCTGGCCAGCCTGGCCGGGCAGATGGGGCGGGAGGCGGATGCCGCCTTTCTCGAATTCGGTCGTCACGCCTTGGCCGACCTGTGTCGCCTCGGCATCATTCTGGGAGTTCAAGCATGAATACCGCCTCTGCCCCGCTGCTTTCCGCATCCCTTGACTTGCTGCGTGCCGGCCTCCGCGGTCTCGACGGCGCGGGCCAGTGGGCAGCGTTGCTCGGCCTGCGCCTGGTGCTGGCCTGGGAGTTCTTCGAGTCCGGCCTCGAAAAGCTCCATGGCAGCAACTGGTTCGACGACATCCGGGAGCGCTTCCCGTTTCCCTTCGACCAGGTGCCGACCGACATCAGCTGGCAGCTCGCCACCACCTTCGAGCTGGCCGGTGGCATCGCTCTGCTGCTCGGCCTGGGGACCCGCTTCTTTGGTGTCTCGCTGGCCGTCCTGACGGTGGTGGCCACCGCCGCCGTGCATTGGCCCGAGGCATGGGGCAGCCTGGCCGAACTGGCGCAGGGCTATGCGATCAGCGATGAGGGTTTCGGCAACTTCAAGTTGCCGGTGATCTTTCTTGCTATGCTGCTGCCGCTGATCCTGCTCGGTCCCGGGCGCCTCAGCGTGGATGCATGGATCCGCCACCGCGTCCTTTTGTCAGGAGCCGCCCGCCAGCCATGACGGATACCCCCCAGGCCGAACTCATTTCCAGCTTCCGCCCCCAGATGCTCAAGTTCGCCCGCCTGCAGCTGCAGGATGACGCGGCCGCCGAGGATGTGGTGCAGGAGGCCATGGAGTCCGCCCTGCGGGGGGTTGATCGCTTTGGCGGCCGTTCGGCCCTCAAGACCTGGTTGTTCACCATCGTCCGCCACAAGGTCATCGACGCCCTGCGGGAACGTGGCCGCAGCGTGCAGGTGTCCAGCCTCGAGCGGGACGAGGCTGACATGGACGAAGCCTTCGAGGCCTTGTTCCGCGAAAACGGCCACTGGAGCCCGGCCGGCCGGCCGCGGGCCTGGGGTGATCCGGAAGAAGCCCTGGCACAGCGCCAGTTCTGGCAGGTCTTCGAGACCTGTCTCGAGGTGCTGCCGGCGCGCACCGCCAGGGTGTTCATGATGCGGGAGTTCCTGGGCCTGGAAACCGACGAGATCTGCACCACCTTGCAGCTCAGCATCAGTAACTGCAACGTGATCCTGCACCGGGCGCGGGCGGGTCTGCGCCAGTGCCTCAGCACCGGCTGGTTTGCCGGGGAGGGCGCGCCATGCTGACTTGTCGTCACGCCACCCGAATCATGTCCGAGGGCATGGACCGGCCCCTCAGCCTGGGCGAGCGGCTCCAGCTGCGCTTCCACCTGGCCTTCTGCCGGGGCTGCCGCGCCTTCCGGCGCCAGACCGCCTTTCTGCGCCGCGCCAGCCGTGCCTTTATCCGCCTTTCCGACGACGACACGCCCTGAACTGCAGCTGACCCTTCAGATTTCCCGCGAATGACCGTCACAACAGCGCATTAGGCTTATGCACGGGCCATGCCGCCGCCATAGGGGGGCCTGGCAGGCCCGTCAAGCGTGGCGCCAGTGTGGCAAATGTGCTTTGCTGCATTGCAACAGCAGGACTATCCTGTGGCCTGTTGGCACACCAATCTGAAGCGAGAATCAGCGTGAGTGAAATCGATCTGAAACGGTTCTTCCTCGAACAGGTACGCCTTTTCGAGCATTTCCCGGCCGACAAGGTCGAGGAGATCGTCAGCCAGGGGCAACTCGCCACCTACGAGGGCAACGAGGCCATCCTGGAAACCGGCGACGACAGCAAGTACATCGGCGTGCTGATCACCGGCCATGCGGAGATTTCCGTCACCGACAATATCGGCACCCGCTCGGTGCTGTCCCAACTGGCCCCGGGTGATGTGTTCGGCGTGATGTCGATCCTGACCGGCGACAAGCTGGCTGCCGACGTGATCGCCGGCAACCGCTGCTATGTGCTGCTGATTCCCCAGGCGATCTTCAACAGCCACATCCTGACCAACCCCAGGGCGGTGGCTTACCTGTCGCGCCTGCTGCTCGACCGCATGCGCAGCATGTCCCTGGACATCGTGGCCGGCCAACCCGCCGGCGCCGCCAAGTCCGACGACCCCTACGCCCTGTCCCTGATCAACGGCACGCCGGGCAAGGTGCTGGCGCTCAACGTCGGCATCAGCCAGATCCACTTCGGGGTCTACGACACCAAGGATCTCGGCTCCGACGTCCACGGCATCATCGACAACTCCGATCCAGCCGTGTCCTGCGTGACGGTGAATGTCGGCACCCAGACCAAGACCCAGGTGCGCGAGCCTTTCGCCCTCACCGAGCTGTTCCGGGTGATGAGTGAGGCGACGCGGCTGCTCGGTGACGTCTTTGCCTTCCATCCTGAGGATGTGGTGGCGGTCGGCCACCGGGTGGTCCATGGCGGCAGCAAGTTCTCCAGCGCGGTGGTGATCTCCCCCAACGTGATCGCCGACATCGAGGCCTTGTCCATCTTCGCGCCGCTGCACAACCCGGTGAACGTGGAAGGGATCCGCATGGCCATGCAGCAGCTGCCTGGCGTGCCCCATGTGGCGGTGTTCGATACCGCCTTCCACCAGACCCTGCCGCCCTACGCCTACCTCTACGGCCTGCCCTACGACCTGTACAAGCAGGAAGGGATCCGCCGTTACGGCTTCCACGGCACCTCCCACCGCTATGTGTCCCTCAAGTCGGCGGAAGTGGTGAAGCGCCCCCTGGGCGAGCTGGAGATCATCTCCTGCCACCTGGGCATCGGCGCCTCCGTGTGCGCCATCGACCATGGCCGCTCGGTGGACACCTCGATGGGCATGACCCCCGCCGACGGCCTGATCATGCCCAGCCGCTCCGGCAGCATCGACCCGGCGGTGATGATCCACCTGATGGAGCATCACCACATGTCGCCGGAGGAGCTGTCCCGGCTCATCAATACCGGTAGCGGCCTGAAGGGTATCTCGGGCATCTCCAGCAACATCCACGACATCGAGACCGCTGCCAGCAACGGCCATCACCGCGCCCTGCTGGCCCACAAGGCCTTCTGCTACCAGGTGCGCAAGAACATCGGCGCCTACGTGGCGGCCATGGGCGGCATCGACGTGCTGGCCTTCACCGGCGAAGTGGGCGAATCCAGCGCCACCGTGCGCAGCCTGGCCTGTCAGGGCCTCGGCTACATGGGCATCAAGCTGGACGAGGAAAAGAACCGCAACCTGGGCAACTTCGGCTCCCACGCCGTCATCTCGGCCGACGACTCGCCGGTCACCATCCTGGTCATCAACAACGATGACGAGCGTCTGGTGGCCTGGGAGACCCTGCGCTCCATCGAGCGCAACCAGCTGCTGCTGGAAGCGCGTGCCGAGGAGGCGCCGGCCATCCCCATCGAGATCTCGGCCCACCACGTGCACCTCTGCCAGGCCGACGTGGACAAGCTCTTCGGTGAGGGCCACCAGCTCACGCCCGAGCACGAGCTGTCCCAGCCGGGTCAGTTTGCCTGTGCCGAGAAGGTGCACCTGGTCGGCCCCAAGGGGCGCATCGCCAACGTCCGGGTGCTGGGCCCGACGCGCAAGGAGACCCAGGTGGAGATCGCCATGACCGAGCAGTTCAAGGTCGGCATCCAGCCTCCCATCCGCGAATCCGGCGACCTGACCAACACCCCGGGCATCACCCTGGAAGGCCCGGCCGGCAGCACCGTCATCGAGCGTGGCGTGATCTGCGCCCAGCGCCACATCCACATGACACCCGAGGACGCGCGGCGCTTCCGGGTGCGTGACAAGTACGTGGTGCGGGTGCGCGTCGAGGGCGAGCGTGAGCTGATCTTCGGTGACGTGGTGGTGCGGGTGAATCCGGCCTACCGGCTGGCCATGCACATCGACACGGACGAGGGCAACGCCGCCAACATCCGCACCGGCATGCAGGGCTACATCGAGGAGATCCAGAGCCGGGTCTGAGGCGGGGGCTGTGCCCTCATCCCGTGTCCCGGCAAGGGCGGCTTAGGCCGCCCTTTTTGCTGCCGGGGCTGCCGGCTTCAGTCCGGCAGCTCGCTCTCGGTGAAGCCCCACAGCCGGTAGGCCCAGAAGCTCTCGTCGGCAAAGATCCGGCGGCGCAGTTCTTCCGGTGGAAAGCCGGTGAGGCGCCGGGTCTGGCGGCACAGGTGCGACTGGTCGGCGAAGCCGGTGTTGCTGGCCACGTCGCTCCAGTTCACATTCCCCGAACGGCCGGCCACCACCGCGTCGAAGAAGGCCTGCTCGGAGCGCCCGAGGCCGCGCAGTTCGCGCAGGGGCTGGCCGGTCCATTGCTTGATCCGGCGTTCGACCTGGCGCAGGCTGCGTCCCAGGCCGGAGGTGCCGGCCCGCAGCGCGAGGTTGTGGGACCAGTCCAGGAAGAAGCGGGTGGGCGAGTCGGCATCCGGCCTGGCCTGCTGCCAGCGGGGGTCCAGGAAGGTGGCCATGATCCGGACCCTTGCATCATCGTCGGCGGCCTTGTCCACCTCCCTGCACATGGCCATCCATGCGGGATCCAGCACCTCTGCGGCGGGGACGACGCGGTTGATGTAGGCGCCGGGGTCGATGCCGGTCATCAGCGCCAGGGCATCGGGCATCAGCATCAGCATCATGGCGTGCATGGGGCCCGGATTCCGGCTGATCACCGGGCGGTTGAACGGTCCGCAGAAGGTGATCCGGTCCGGCAGCGGGCTGCCGGGGCTGTCCTCCCGGGCTGGCTGGTGGGAGCGCAGCACCTCGGCCTGGCCGCTGAAATACCAGACCAGGGAGCAGGCCGGCGTGGCCGGGAAGTGGTTGTAGCGCTCCTCTGCGCGCAGCGCCACGCCACGGGTGTCCCGGCTCATCACGGCACGGACGCAGGACGACAGGGCGGGGCGGGGCAGCCACAGCTGGGACGAGGTGGCCGACAGCGGGGCGGCGCCCGAAGCGGGCGGGGGCGGGGCGATCTTGAGCATGCCCTAGTATAAGAAAAGCCTACAGTTCCGGCATGCCCCGGCCATGTCGTAATCGTTCAATACCCTCTCCCCGCAGGCCGGATAGGATCCGCTCCGGCCGTTCGTTCCGGGCGGCTGCGCTTCAGTTTTCGGGGAATACGATGCATCCGGTCAGCTTGTGCAATGTGGGGAAGGTCTATCGCCTGGGGGCGGTGGAGGTGCCGGCCCTCAGCGATATCACCCTCGACATCCGGCGGGGAGTCTTCACCGTCATCTCGGGGCCCTCCGGCAGTGGCAAGACAACGCTGCTCAACCTCATCGGCTGCATCGATACGCCCGACCAGGGCGAGATCCGGGTGGCCGGCCGGGCGGTGCAGTCCATGCCCGACGACGAGTTGTCGGATTTCCGGGCCCGTCACATCGGCTTCATTTTCCAGAGCTTCAACCTGATCCCGGTGCTCAGCGCCTACGAGAACATCGAGTATCCGCTGCACCTCGCCAAGGTCGGGGCCGCGGAACGGCGGCGGCGGGTCCAGGCCCTGCTCGAGGCCGTCGGGTTGGAGAGCCGCCGCAACAACCTGCCGGCCCAGCTTTCCGGCGGCCAGCGCCAGCGGGTGGCGATCGCCCGGGCCCTGGCCACCGCGCCGGGCCTGGTGCTGGCCGATGAGCCGACCGCCAACCTGGACAGCCAGACCGGGGCGGAGATCATCGCCCTGATGCGCCGCATGCAGCGCGAGCAGGATGTCTCCTTCGTCTTCTCGTCCCACGATCCGCAGGTCCATGCCGAGGCCGACGATGTGATCTTCATCCGCGACGGCCGCATCGTCGGCGTCGAGCTGAAGCGGGAGGTGGCCCGGGAGGTGGTGCGTGAAGGGGCGCTGGAAGTGCAGGGAGAGCGCTCATGAACACCTGGTTCCTGGCCTGGCGCAACCTGCTGCGCAACCGCCGTCGCTCCCTCACCACCCTGCTGGCGATGGTCATCGGCCTGGTCGCCATCCTGATCTTCGGTGGCTACCGCTCGAACATCCTCTACGGCACTCAGACCGGCTTCGTGCAGCAGACCGGCCATCTGCAGATCCAGCGCAAGGGCTATTTCCTGGATGGCGGCGACAACCCGACCGCCTACGGGATCGCCGGCTACGAAGGCCTCCTGGCGCGCCTCCGGCAGGACCCGCAACTGGCGCCGATGCTGGTGATCGCCACGCCGACCCTGCAGCTGGGCGGCATCGCCGGCAATTTCTCGGGCGGAGTGTCACGCTCGGTGATGGCCACCGGCCTGATCCCGGAGGACCGCAACCGGATGCTCGAGTGGAACGACTACGGGGTGATCAGCTATGCCCAGCCCCTGCCGTTGGTGGGGGCGCCTGGCGACGCGGTGCTCGTCGGCATGGGCGTGGCGCGCAAGCTGAAGCTGTGCGCGCTGCTCGAGTCGGCCGACTGCGTGCCCGTTGGGCAGCCGGCTGCGGGCGAGGGGGCAGGGGTGCCCGACGACGTCGCGGCCCTGTCGGCCCTCGAGGGCAGCGCCCGGGCGACATCCGCCGAAAACCGCATCGAGATGCTCGCCGCGACGGCGCGGGGCGCCCCCAATGTGGCCAGCCTCAACGTGATCAAGGCCAGCAACATGGGCATCAAGGCCCTCGACGATGTGTACATGGCGATGCACCTGGCTCAGGCCCAGCGCCTGATCTACGGCACAGCCACGCCGCAGGTGACGGCCATCCTGATCCAGTTGCGCCATACGGAACAGATCCCCGCCGCCCGCCAGCGCCTGGCGGAGTTGCTGGCGGAGTCCGGGCAGGAGGGGCTGGAGGTGCTGGACTTCGATACGCTCAATCCGACCTACCGGCAGACCAACGAGTTCATGGACTCCATGTTCGGCTTCATTGCCTTGCTGATCGGGGTGATCGTGTTGTTCACCATCGGCAACACCATGAGCACCGCGGTGGTCGAGCGTACCGCCGAGATCGGCACCCTGCGGGCCATGGGGCTGCGCCGTTCGGGCATCCGCCGCCTGTTCCTGTGCGAGGCCCTGCAGCTCGGGTTGATCGGTGCCGCCATCGGGGTGCTCACGGCCCTGGCTGTGGCCTATGCGATCAATCACAGTGGCTGGTCGTGGACCCCGCCGGGCTATGCCTACGCCTACCTGATCCTGGTGCGGGTGGGGGAGGACCTCCCGTTGCTCGCCGGCAGCGTGACCGGCATCATCGCGGTGACCCTGCTGTCCGCCTGGTGGCCCGCCCGCCGTGCGGCGAGGTGGGTGATCGTCGATGCCCTGCGCCACGCCTGAGCCATGAATATGACGTCTTTCCGCCTGATGATCCGCCTGCTGGCGCTCGCCCTGATCCTGGTGGCGCTGCCCGGCCGCGCGGCGCCCAGCCCGCAGGAGATCCTGGTGGCCAGCGATGCGGTCCGCAATCCGGACTTCCCCTTCGGGCTCACCAACACCCTGGTGGAGTACCGCCAGGGCCGGCAGACCGAGAGCAGCACGCTGGCCATCTATTCCAAGGCCGATCCTGCGGGCGGCCAGTTCCGCAGCCTGGTGCGCTATACCGCGCCGGCCCGTGATGCCAACAAGCTGATCCTCTTCAACGGCAAGGACATGTGGTTTTACGATCCGTCCAGCAAGGCCAGCATCCGCCTGTCGCCCCAGCAACGCCTGCTCGGCCAGGCCTCCAACGGCGACGTGGTGACCGTCAATTTCGCGCGGGACTACCAGGCCGTGGCGGCGGTGGAGGAAGACACCCAGGACGGTGACCGCCAGACGCGGCGCTGCCACCGCCTCAGTCTCTCCGCCGCCAACCCGGATGCCACCTACCATCGCATCGAGATGTGGGTGGATGTGGCCAACGCCCGTCCGCTCAAGGCGCGCTTCTACTCGGAGAGCGGCAAGCTGCTGAAGACCGCCTATTACCGCCGCTACCAGCCCATCTTCGGTGTGCAGCGGCCCACCGAGATGGTCATCATCGACGGTCTGGAGAGCGACTGGGTCACCGTCATGCGCTACTCCGACTGGACCCGGCGCGAGGTGCCGGAGGCCTGGCTGCAGCGCGATTACCTGCCGCGCTTCAAGCCGGAATGAGTCGGGCCGGCGTCTGCTTGGGCGCCTTGGCGCTTTTCGTCCTGGCCGGTCCGGCCCGGGCGACGGATGCCGATGATGCCGCCCTCAGTCTGGCTGACCTGCAACCCGCGGAAGTCGCACAGGCCAGCGACTGGCGGAGTTTCATCGAGGCCGGCGCCGGCGCCTCGGTCCGGCGCGGTGACGGCGCCGTACAGGGCAGCCGGCGCCTGTCGGTGGATATCCGCTACGAGCATTCCCTGGCGCCCGGCACGCGTGTCTTCGTGGCCGACCGTCTGGACCTGGGCCAACCTGCCCCCGGGAGGGGCGAGCATGCCGTCAACACCCTCAAGGAAGCCTATGTCAGCTGGCAGCTCGCTGCCGATGCCATGTTCGACCTGGGGCGGATCAATGTGCGCAACGGGGTGGCGACAGGCTACAACCCTACCGACTACTTTCGTGAAGGCGCCGTCCGTGCGCCGATCTCCATCAACCCGGCGAGTCTCCGCGAGAACCGCCAGGGCAGTGTCATGCTGCGGGCCCAGCACCTGTGGGACGGCGGCTCGCTGACCGCCCTTTACGCGCCGGCCCTGGCGCGGGAGTCCAATCCGGAGGGCCTGGCCCTGGACGTGGGAGCCACCAACGCACGGCATCGGGGCTTGCTGGCCCTCAGCCAGCGGGTCGGAGGGCTGACGCCGCAGTTGCTGGTCTTTCACGAGGAGGCACGCTCCACCCGCTTCGGTTTCAACCTGACCGGCCTGCTCAACGATGCCACCGTGGCCTACCTGGAGTGGTCGGGCGGGCGCAGCGCCACGCAGCTGGCCGACGCCCTGCAAGCCTTCATGCCGGCATGTGACTGCACCACCTGGCGCAACCGTGTCTCCAGCGGCCTGACCTACACCACGCCCGACAAACTCTCGCTCACCGCCGAGTACCAGCATAACGGTGGGGGCCTCGAGGCGTCGGCATGGAATGCCCTGCGCCAGGGGCCGGCCGCCCTTTACGGCCAGTACCGCAGCGCCCTGCGGGTTACCCAGGAGATGCCCACCCGCCGGGCGGTGTTCCTGCAGGCGCTGTGGCAGGACGCCCTGGTGCCGCGCCTGGATCTCGGTGTGATGCACAACCTCGATCTGGCGGACCGGAGCCATCGACTGTGGGCGGAGGCGCGCTACCACGTGGACAGCGTGGAGTACGCACTCCAGTGGGTCCGCCATGGCGGCGAGGCGGGCAGCGTGTATGGGGCGGTGCCGGAGTCCCGCGGCTGGCAGCTGCTGGCACGGTATTACTTCTAGGCGGGGCGGGGGCACGCTGTTCGTCCCGGGCCAGATGAAACAAAAAGGCCGGTTCCCAGGGGAACCGGCCTTTCTGCCTATCGGGTGGTGCTCATGGGCAGGATTGAACTGCCGACCTCTCCCTTACCAAGGGAGTGCTCTGCCACTGAGCTACATGAGCGGTATCCCGTAGTGTCCGCGCCGGGTGACAACCCGGGGAACGGGAAACTGGAGCGGCAGAAGAGTCTCGAACTCTCGACCTCAACCTTGGCAAGGTTGCGCTCTACCAACTGAGCTACTGCCGCATTTTCAACGATTTGAAGCAGCGTTTTGACTGCTTGCGCTGCGTCTGTCGAAGGCCGGCACTATACCGGAATCTTTCGATTTGTACACCTCGCGATTGAAAATTTTCATCGTCGGGTGGCCGGGCAGTGATGTTCCAGCAGGGGGCACGCTGCGTACCTGGCTTGGTTCTTTCCGTGAATCTCCATTGAGATCAAAGCCGTAGGCCCCGCTGCGCGATGTGCCCGTTTGGTGCGGCGCGCCGGAGGCATGCCGGGTTTTTGTGCATGGATTTCCCGTCAGATTTTCCAAGCGCTTGATTCTTAAGGCGCGCTTGATTCTGGCACAGCTCATGCTTCTTGTTGGGAAACTTTTTTTCATACTGTGCAATAGGGGAGTAGAGCCATGAAGTTTCCGCAAAGGACGCAGGCCTGCCAGTCACACGGGAGCCGGCCATGAAATGGATCAGCGCAATCATCAAACCCTTCAAGCTCGATGAGGTCCGCATGGCCCTCAGCGCTGCAGGGGTACCCGGGCTGACGGTAACCGACGTGAAGGGCTTCGGCCGCCAGAAGGGGCACACCGAGCTGTACCGGGGGGCCGAGTACGTGGTGGATTTCCTGCCCAAGGTGAAGGTGGAGGCGGCGGTGCCGGACGATGCGCTGGATGCGGCCATCGCCGCCATCGAGCAGGCCGCCGGAACCGGCAAGATCGGTGACGGGAAGATCTTCGTCTTCGAACTGGAACGCGCCATCCGTATCCGCACCGGCGAGTCCGGTAGCGAAGCCCTTTGAGGAGAATCCCATGAAACGTCTGATGGTCTTTGCAAGCCTGCTGTTTGCCCTGTTCATGACCGCCCCGGCGTGGGCTGAGGATGCGCCGGCCGCCGCGGCCGCGGTCTCGGCGGTGGCCGATGCGGCCAGCGCTGCCGCCCCGGCAGCGGCCCCCGCCGCCGCGCCGGTGCCCAACAAGGGCGATACCGCCTGGCTGATCACCGCGACCCTGCTGGTGGTGATGATGGCAACGCCGGGCCTCGGCCTGTTCTACGGCGGCATGGTGCGCTCCAAGAACATGCTGTCGGTGCTGATGCAGACCCTGGTGATCTTCTGTCTGCTCGGCGTGCTGTGGGCGGTGTATGGCTACAGCCTGGCTTTCACCGACGGCAATGCCTTCATCGGCGGCTTCGACAAGCTGTTCATGAAGGGCGTGACGCCCGAGACCGTGGTGGCCACCTTCAGCAAGGGCGTCGTGCTCCCCGAGTACCTCTTTGCGTCCTTCGAGCTGACCTTCGCCGCCATCACGCCGGCGCTGATCATCGGCGGCTTCGCGGAGCGCATCAAGTTCTCGGCAGTGCTGATCTTCATGGTGCTGTGGTTCACCTTCTCCTATATCCCGATGGCCCACATGGTGTGGTACTGGGCGGGTCCGGATGCCTTCACCTCTGCCGAGGCGGCGGCCAAGGCGGGCGAGTTCGCCGGCTTCCTGTTCAACAAGGGCGCCCTCGACTTTGCCGGTGGCACCGTTGTGCACATCAATGCGGGTGTCGCCGCCCTGGTGGGTGCCTACATGGTTGGCCCGCGCATCGGCTACCGCCGTGAATCCATGGCCCCCCACAGCCTGGTGATGACCCTGGTTGGCGCCTCGCTGTTGTTCGTGGGCTGGTTCGGCTTCAACGTGGGGTCCGCCCTCGAGGCCGGTGCCACGGCCAGCCTGGCCTTCTTCAACACCCTGGTGGCGACCTGCGCCGCAACCGTCTCCTGGACCATCATCGAAGCCCTGTTCAAGGGTAAGCCCTCGATGCTGGGCGCGGTGTCCGGTGCCATCGCCGGCCTGGTGGTGATCACCCCGGCCTGCGGCCTGGTGGGGCCGATGGGCGCCATCATCATGGGTCTGCTCGGCGGCATCGTCTGCTACTGGGGCGTCAATGGCCTGAAGCGCATGCTGGGGGTGGATGACAGCCTCGACGTGTTCGGCGTGCATGGCGTCGGCGGCATCCTTGGTGCGCTGCTCACCGGTGTCTTCGCCTCGCCCGAGCTGGGCGGCGCCGGCATCTGGGACTACGTCGCCAACGCGCCGGGCGCCTTCGACATGAGCGCCCAGATGGTCGCTCAGGCCTGGGGTGTCGGCACCGCCGTGGTGTGGTCGGGCGTGGTGTCCTACGTGGCCTTCAAGCTGATCGACCTGACCATCGGCCTGCGCGTCAATGAGGAAGACGAGCGCGAAGGGCTGGATCTCGCCGCCCACGGCGAAACGGCCTACCACCACTGAGCGGAGCGGCGGCCATGATGCTCTGGATGAAGGGAATCCTGGGCCCCCGCGGGGGTGACTTCGTGGCCGCCGGAGATGCGGTCGGGGATGACCTGGCCGGTTCTGTGCCGACCGTGCAGGAAGCGCCTTCGCCAGGGCATGCCCTGGCGGCCTGGGGGCGCCGCATCGGCCACCTGGTCCGCCATGGCCTCAATGCCGAGTCGGCCCACGCCGCCCATCAGGGTGAAGTGGCCGCCCGCATCCAGGCCATGACCGGTGAAACCGCCCGCGGCCAGGCTGCCATGAACCAGGGCAGCGAACAGGCCCTGGCGCTGCGCGACCGGGCCGTGGCCACCCTGTCGGAAGCCGGGCAGGGGGTCGGCATGGGGCTGGCGGAGCTTGAGGCTGCTCTGGCCGACAAGGTCGGGCGCATCGGGCAGGTGGTGCGGGTGCTCGAGAAGATCGGCCGCGACCTGGATCTGCTGGCCCTCAATGCCGCCATCCAGGCGGCCAGCGCGGGAGAGCAGGGGCGGGCCTTCGCGGTGGTCGCCGACAGTATCCGGGCCCTTGCCGGCGATACCGTGGCAAATGCCAAGAGCGCCTCCCGGCTGCTCGATTTCAGTGACTTCCAGACTCGTCTGGAAGGCTTCCGCAATGCCAGTTCAGCCAGCGTGGAGGCGGCCAACCGGGAGACCGGCGAGGCCTTCGCCCGCATCGGCGAGACTTTTGATGGCCTGCGTGGCGCACTTGCCGCGCTGGAGGAGCATGGTCGGGTGATCGCGGCCATGCACGCCCTCAACCAGAGCACCTTTGAACGCCAGAGCCTCAAGCTGGAATGGGCCGAGCGCCTCGCCCGTGAGCTGGGGCGCCTGGAGAGGCTGCCGCGGGACGGCATCCTGCCGGCCCTGGCGCCGCTGCTGGAGCGGGAGGGGCTGCAGGCCGACTGCGCCTTCGACCGGCTGGCGGCCATCCGTGCCCGGGGCTGCCTGCGGGTGGCCATCGAGCCGGCCTTCAAGGGCTTGTCCTTCCGCATGAAGCCGGGCGAGCCTCTGCGCGGCCTCGATGTGGATTACGCCCGTGCCTTTGCCAGGTCCATCGGGGTCAAGGTGGAGTTCGTCGAACACCCCTGGGACCAATGCACCGAGCTGCTGCAGGCCGGCCGGCGTCCCGGCGAGGCCGAGGCCGACCTGGTGTGGAGCGCCCTGCCGCCCAACGCGGCCTACAAGGGCGTGGCCTTCTCGGAAAGCTATACCTATCTCAACTACGTCCTGGCCCGGCGCCAGGGCGACGAACGCATCAGCGGCCTGGCCAGCCTCGAAGGGAAGGTGCTGGGCTGCATCAACGATCCGGCGGCCTTCGCGGCGCTGGAAGCCGCCGGGCTGCGCTGGAGCAAACATGCCCGGGGTGGCCCGGGCACGGTGCGCCTGGCCAACCTGATCGGCTACTCGGACCAGGGCGTGATCCACGATGCCCTGGCCGACGGCACGGTGGACGCCTTTGCGGTGGATCACCCGATCTTCGCCTGGGCCTGCTACGGCAAGGACAGCCCCTGGCGTGGGCGCATCGAGATCCTGCCGCAGGCGCTGTCGCCGCAGCCCTGGTTCTACGCAGTGGGGGTGGCCGACGACCCGTCGTCCCTCGGGCTCCTGCAGGCGATCAACCGCTTCATCACGACCTTCGCCCGCAGCCGCGAGCGGGAAGATATCGAGCGCACTTGGCAGTTCGAGGTGATCAAGGGCAGCGGCAGCTTCCGCAGCGAGCCCGGCCGCCTGCGTGGTGAGGAGGCGCTGGCGGCCGACGCCGCCCGCACCGGAGCGGCCCGTGCCTCGGCCTGAGGCACGGCTGGGAGGGCCTCAGCTGGCTTCGCCGCCGCTGGGGTACATCAGCACGCTGAGGAAGCGGATCGGGCATTTCGTCAGCTTCTCGGGGCCGTGGGGAATGTCGGCGCGGAAGGTCAGCGCATCCCCCGGAGTCAGCACATAGGTGTTCTGGCCGTGCCGGTACTCGATCTCCCCCTCCAGCATGTAGATGAACTCGGTGCCCGGGTGCTCGAAGATCGGGAAGGTCTCGGACTCGTGATCGATGGTGATCAGGAAGGGTTCGAAGACCTTGGTCGGCCCCTGGTCATAGGCCAGCAGGTGATAGGTGTGGCCTTTCTTGGTGCCACGCCGCACCACCTCCATGCCTTCTCCGCTCTTCACCAGCTGGGCGCTGCCGTCCCGGACGTCGTAGCCCCGGAACAGGGTCGCGATGGAAACCCCCAGCGCCGCGGCGAGCCGCGACAGGGTGTCGAGGCTGGTAGCCGTCTGGGCGTTCTCGATCTTCGACAGCATGCCCCGGCTGATCCCGGCCAGATTCGCCACGTCGGCGATGGTCAGGCCGTGCTTCTGGCGCAGGTCGCGGATGGTGTTGCCCAGATATCGCTCCAGGCTGCCGCTGCCTTCGTGCTCGCTCATCGGTCGTCCTCCCTCAATCAATTCCAGAGGAATTATTGCATACCGCCGAATGTTTCACTCAAGGAAAAAATAGTTGACATGGGGAAATCAGAAATGCACTATACGAAAAAATGATTCGTTATATGAACTTCCAGCGGAGTTGAGAACATGTCATCGAGCCGTCGTTACACCCTCTCACTGTCCTGTCCGGACCGGGTCGGCATCGTCGCCGCGGTGAGCGGCTTCCTGGCCAGCCACCAGGGCTGGATCACCGAGGCGAACCACCACGCCGACGCGCAGGCGGAGCGCTTCTTCATGCGCCAGGAGATCCTGGCGGACTCGCTGCCCTTCGGTATCGAGACGCTGCGCGACAAGTTCGCGCCGATTGCGGCGGAGTTCCAGATGGACTGGCGGATCTCGGACAGCGCGCGCAAGAAGCGGGTGGTGATCCTGGTGTCCAAGCAGGAGCACTGCCTGTACGACCTGCTGGCGCGCTGGCAGGCGGACGAGCTGAACATCGAGATTCCGTGCGTGATCTCGAATCACGAGACCTTCCGGGGCCTGGTGGAGTGGCACGG
>NZ_JABBGA010000024.1 GCF_012927165.1 Zoogloea dura | reverse complement strand
AGACGAACATCCTGGCGCTCAACGCGGCGGTGGAAGCAGCGCGTGCGGGTGAGCAGGGCCGTGGTTTCGCGGTGGTGGCGAGCGAGGTACGGAGCCTTGCGCAGCGCAGCGCGCAGGCCGCGCGGGAGATCAAGGCGCTGATAGCGGACAGCGTGGACAAGGTGGAGGACGGCGCGAAGCTGGTGAATGAAGCCGGCCACACGATGGAAGAAGTGGTCTCGAACTTCCAGAAGCTGTCGTCGCTGGTGACGGAGATTGCGGAGGCGAGCCAGGAGCAGAGCAGCGGCATCGAGCAGGTGACGCATGCGGTGGGCCAGATGGACGAAGTGACGCAGCAGAACGCGGCGCTGGTGGAAGAAGCCGCGGCGGCGGCGGAGAGCCTGGAAGATCAGGCGCGCAGCCTGGTCCGGTCTGTCGCCATGTTCCGGCTGAGTGCGGCGGGTGTCGCTGCCGGTAATGGGGCTACCGTGACCGCGGCGCCGGTGGTGCCCGACAACGTCGCACGCCTGCCTGAAAGGGCCGGTCGCAGTACCCCGCAGAAGGGCGGACATGCGCTGCCGAAGGTCCGGCGTGCTGGCGGAATCTCCAATGACCTGGATGACGAGTGGGAAGAGTTCTAAGCTCGAGGGGCTGACTGAACCATGACAGATAAAATCAATTCACCCTTTCCACGGACGGCGCCAACGGCATCGCCTGCGAAAAGGGCCACGATAGCCGATACCCGCGCGGCACTGTCCGCGGTAAGAGCCCCATCGCTGCCGATGCAGGAAAGGGAGTTCCAGTTTTCGAGCAGCGATTTCGAGCGTGTCCGGGAGTTGATTTACAAGCACGCCGGTATTTCCCTGTCACCGATCAAGCAGGACATGGTCTACAGCCGCCTCGCTCGCCGTCTGCGGGCCCGGGGGGACCGTACTTTCGCCGAGTATTTGGACCGGGCCCAGCGGGAGCCCGAGGAGTGGGAAACCTTCGTCAACAGCCTGACGACCAACCTCACCTCTTTCTTCCGGGAGGCGCATCACTTCGAGATTCTCGCGGAGCGGCTCAAGTCCCATGGCGGGCGGAGCCCGTTCCGCATCTGGTGCAGTGCCGCCTCGACCGGAGAGGAGCCCTACAGCCTGGCGATCACCGCGTGCGAGGCGTTCAATACGCTGACGCCGCCGGTGCAGATCGTGGCGACCGACATCGATACCAATGTGTTATCGACCGCGCAGAAGGGCGTGTATGGCGTTGAACGCGTGGAGCGCCTGTCTCGCGAGCGCATGCAGCGTTTCTTCCTGAAGGGAACCGGCACCCAGGACGGCTACGCCCGGGTCCGCCCCGAACTGCAGCGGCTGATCGAATTCAAGCGCATCAATCTGCTGGACAAGGTGTGGGCCGTGCAGGGGCCGTTCGACGCCATGTTCTGCCGCAACGTGATGATCTATTTCGACAAGCCGACCCAGCACGGAATCCTGAAGCGCTTCGTGCCACTGCTCAAGCAGGATGGCCTGCTCTTCGCCGGGCACTCCGAGAGCTTCCTGCATGCGGCGGACTTGTTCCGTTCCCTCGGCCGTACCGTGTACGAAAGGACGGACGCACGTGCACGCTGAGCCTGGTTACCTGGAGCACCTGGCTACAAATCGTTATTTTGACCGCACTTTTGGCTGCGATGCCGTCAAGGTATTGCCGGGCGAGTATTTCGTGACCACCTCCGACATTGTGCTGGTCACGGTGCTGGGGTCATGTGTGACCGCCTGTGTACGCGATCGCGACAAGGGGCTGGGAGGCATGAACCATTTCATGCTCCCGGACAACGGGGGCGAAACGAATGTGCTTTCGTCCTCTGCCCGCTATGGCGCCTATGCCATGGAAGTGTTGCTCAATCATCTCCTGAAGCTCGGTGCCCGGCGGAGTAGCCTGGAGGCCAAGGTCTTCGGGGGCGGGCGGGTCCTGGCCAGCCTCAGCCAGGCCCAGGTCGGCGAGAAGAACGTGGACTTCGTGCTCGATTACCTCAATACCGAGCGCATACCCGTGGTCGCTCAGGATTTGCTGGACATCTATCCCAGGAAGGTCTATTTCTTTCCGATCAGCGGACGGGTGATGATGAAAAAGCTGGTCCGCGTGAAAAATGACACGCTTATTGCCCGCGAGCGGGAATATGAAGCCCGACTTCGACGCGACAATGTGCAGGGTGACGTTGAACTCTTTGGTTGATGGAGTGCTTGCGCTCCGTCTGGAACTGGAAGCAAAGCATGGCCATAAAGGTTCTCGTTGTCGATGATTCAGCGGTGATGCGCGGAGTCCTCAGTGAAGTCATAAATTCCGCTCCCGATCTTGAGGTCGTGGGGGCGGCACCCGATCCGATTGCGGCCCGGGAGATGATCAAGACGCTCAGTCCCGACGTCCTGACGCTGGACATCGAAATGCCTCGCATGGATGGCCTCGATTTCCTGGCGCGCCTGATGCGGCTGCGCCCCATGCCGGTGGTGATGATTTCCAGCCTTACTCAGCGAGGGTCCGAAGCCACGTTGCAGGCCCTGGAGCTCGGTGCCGTGGATTTCGTGGCCAAGCCCCGACTGGATTCGACGGCCGGAATAGAAGCTTACCGTGTAGAAATTTGTGACAAGGTACGCGCCGCCTACAGTGCCCGTCCAAGGGTCTCTGCAAGAGGGGCGGACGCCTCGAAACCCTTGCTGCGAGAGCCTCTTGGTGTGATTGGAACTAACTCGTCCGGGCTGTCTGAGCGTACCCTTCAGGAACGCCTCGTGTTGATCGGTGCGTCGACCGGGGGCACCGAGGCGATCAAGGAAGTGCTATGTTCGCTGCCTGAACAAATGCCGGGCATTCTGCTGGTTCAGCACATGCCCGAAATGTTCACCGCGTCTTTCGCAAAGCGCCTTGACGGTTTGTGCCGATTGCGCGTCAAGGAGGCGGCGCATGGCGAAAAGATCGTGGCAGGGACGGCTTATCTTGCTCCGGGGCATTCGCACCTGTCGGTCCGGCGCGTGCCGGGTGGGTACCAGTGCGAACTGGCGCAGAGCGAGCCCGTGAATCGGCATCGTCCGGCGGTGGATGTGCTGTTCCATTCGGCAGCCAGCCAGGTCGGGGCCAACGGGGTAGGTGTCATCCTCACCGGGATGGGCAAGGATGGCGCCCAGGGCATGCTCGCCATGCATCAGGCAGGTGCCTGGACCATCGGGCAGGATCAGGAGTCCTGCGTGGTCTATGGAATGCCGCGAGAGGCCGCGGTTGTGGGCGCGCTCGACGAGGTCGCGCCGCTCAGGGAAATTGGACAACGTGTCGTTGCCCGGCTGCGTTCTCCGGCGGGCAGGGGCATCAAGGGATAGTCGGGCGGCATGGCCGGAGAGGTCCGGCTCAGTCGCAAGTGTCAGTCAAGAACAGAGGCAATACATGGATACCAGTGTCAGCACCCAGCAGAGTCAGGCCAGGATTCAGCTCTCCGGGCGTTTCGATTTCAACTCCCACCGGGAATTCAGGGAGGCGGTCGACCGCGCCCTTGGCAGCCCCGGTACGACCGAGGTGGCGGTAGATCTGGGCAATGTGGCCTATCTCGACAGTTCAGCCCTCGGCATGCTGCTGATGCTGCGCGACAAGGCCAAGAGCTCGGGCAAGACGGTCTGTCTGGCCAATGCCAAGGGAAGTGTTCGGCAGGTTCTCGATATCGCCAACTTCGGCAAGCTGTTCCCGATCGTCTGACGGTGCCGGGAAGCGATAGCGAATCCCTCTTCATCCTTGTTGTCGATGACAACCCCGATGATCTTTTCCTGATCAGAAGGGATCTGCTGGCCCTGGGGCATCGAGTCGCTGGGGTCGGCACCGCGCAGGAAGCCTTGGCGCACATTGCCCGGGCCCATCCCGACGTGCTCATGACCGATGTCGGTTTGCCGGGCATGGACGGGATCGAATTACTCCAGACCGTTCGGGCCCGTACTGGCGGCGTCTGGATTCCCAGTTTGGTCTTCACGGGCAGCCTCGACGAGGCGACGCAGATGCGGGCGCTCGAAGCGGGGGCTGATGCCTATCTTTGCAAGCCTGCCTCCAGGCAGATGCTGCAGGCCAAGCTCGGGGTCATTCTCCGCCTCAAGTCGATGCAGCGTCAGGCCGAGGCCCGCAATCGCGAACTGGCCCGCTACCGGAGCTTGCAGGAGGAAGAGCAGCGTCTCGCGCGCTTCGTGATGGAGCGCCTGATCAACCGGGAGGCGTTGGGCGATCCGGCGGTCTCGCACTGGATCGCCTCTGCGGCGGAATTTAGCGGTGATTTGATCGCGGCTGCGCGGACTCCGGCGAATGTGCTGCATGTCTTGCTTGCGGACGGCGCCGGGCATGGTCTGGCGGCCTCGCTCAATGTCCTGCCAGTGACGGCCCCGTTCTACCGCATGACCGAGCGTGGCTTCGGCATCGATGCGATCGCCCGGGAGATCAACAGCCGGGTGCGGGCCCTGCTGCCCGTCGACCGGTTCATTGCCGCGACGCTCGTGGCAGTCAATTTCCGCGAGGGTTACGTCACCGTCTGGAATGGCGGCAATCCGGGGCCCTTGCTGGTTCGTCCGGACGGCGAGGTCGGGCTGCATTTCAACCACCATCATTTCCCGCTGGGCGTGGTGGACGACGATGAGTTCGACGCGACG
Source organism: Zoogloea dura (assembly GCF_012927165.1). Lineage (GTDB taxonomy): Bacteria > Pseudomonadota > Gammaproteobacteria > Burkholderiales > Rhodocyclaceae > Zoogloea > Zoogloea dura. The sequence goes on along the minus strand of NZ_JABBGA010000024.1, from coordinate 77,191 downwards.
GTCGATACCCATGTGGTGAGTCCACACGATCATCTTCTGCTCTTTTCCGACGGCCTCATCGAACTTGAGGACGATGAGGGGCGGGCGATGGGGGTGGAAGGCCTGGGGGTGGCCCTGCGCGGTCAGGATCCGGAGTGCCGCCTGCCGCATCTCACCGAGTGCGTTCTGCGCCTCACCGGAGGCAAGCCCCCACGGGACGATATCTCGATCGCGCAGATCGCGCTCACCGATGCCCCCCAGCCGCTGCCCGCGTCGCCTCACGGCGAGTCGGCGGCGGCCCCCTTTGCCAGTGACTGGCGCTTTGTCCTGCGCCTGGGTGCGGCGGATCTGAAGCGGCTCGATGCGGTGCCGCTGGTGCTCGGCGTGATTGAGCAGTTTGAAGGGGTACGGCCGTTCGCGGGGCGCCTGTTCCTGGTGCTGTCCGAACTGTTCAACAACGCCCTCGATCATGGTCTGCTGCGCCTGCCGTCGTCCCTGAAGGCGGGGGTCGAGGGGATGGACGTGTTCCTGGAGGAGCGGGCGAGCCGGCTCGACCGCCTCGCCATCGGTGCGATCGAATTCGAACTGATTCTCCGGCAGAATCCGGCGCAGCCCCCCGTGCTGCATATCGGCTGTTCAGATACCGGGCCGGGCTTCAACCATGAAAAGCAGGTCCGGGCGGCGATGGCAGAGCCGACGGGAGAGGATCTCGTGAAAGGTCATGGGCGTGGCATACCGTTGCTGCTCCAAGTCTGCGACGAAGTGCGCTACAGCGGGGCAGGCAACCGAGTGGATGTGCTGTTCCGCCTCGCAGAGCGCACGGCCGAGAGTGTGAAATAGTGTTTAAATTGCCTGCTCCCCACCTCTAAAGTTAGTTTTTCCCCCGCCGATAGACATCGCGACACATGCAGGCCCGGGTGCTGACCGGCCTGCAAGGGTGGCGCCGGGTGTGGGGCCCGGTCCCGGGTTTGGCCTGATCGGCCTGGCCCTTACATTTTCCGGGTTCTCCTGCAAATGCATGTCCATCTCGTTTCGTTGGTGACCGCCCTTCTCGCGGCAGGTGGCGCACTTGGCGCCGGGCTGGCTTTCGGCTTGTCGTTTTCCTTTGCCTTTGCCGGCGTCTGTGCAGCTCTTGGTGTGATCATCGGCCTGATTGGCCATTTTGCCGCGCGTATCCTGTTCGTCCAGCCGCTGCATGAGTTGCGGGACACCATCCGGGCCATGCACAGGGATGGAGACCTGTCCCGGCGGGCCGTGGTGTCGAGTGGCACCACCGGCGAGGTCGAGTCGGTCTTCAATGAGCTGATCGCGAGTTTCCAGGGGATCATGGGCAAGGTGATCTTCGATGCCCAGCGGGTCCATGAGGCTGCTGGCATGCTGTCGGGTCACGCGGGACGGGTGGTCGATGGGTCCGGTAGCCAGCAGGCCGCAGCGGAAAGCATGGTGCTGGCTATCGAGCAGATGACCTCGGGCGTCAATGCGGTGGCCGATCACGCAAGTCAGACTGCGGTGAACGCTCAGACGGCGAAAGAGCTGTCGGTGAAGGGCGCCGAGATCGTCGAGAGCGCATCCCTGGAAATCGAGCAGATCGCCCTCTCGGTCGAACAGTCGGCCCGAGTGATTTCCGCCCTTGGCGAGCGCTCCGAGGCGATCAGCGGCATCGTCAGGGTGATCCGCGAAATTGCCGATCAGACCAACCTGCTGGCACTCAACGCGGCCATCGAGGCGGCGCGGGCGGGGGAGCAGGGGCGCGGTTTTGCCGTCGTTGCCGATGAGGTGCGCAAGCTTGCCGAGCGTACTTCATCGGCAACGACGGAGATCGGCACGATGATCTCCGCGATCCAGCATGAAACCCGGAGTGCCATTGCTTCCATTGATGCCGGCAGTGCCCAGGCCCGCTCGGGCGCAGCCCTTGCGCAAAGGGCTGCGGGCTCCCTGCAGCAGATCAATGAAGGGGCCCAGGGGACGATGGAGAAGGTCGATGCCATCGCGGCGGCCATCAATGCCCACAGCCGGGAGGCCGAGCAGATCGTCGGCCATGTCCGGCAGATCATGGACATGGTCGGGCGCAATTCGACCGGTGCCCGGGAAACCCTGGAGGAGGCCGACAGCCTGAGTGGCCTGGCCGCCAACCTCAAGGAGATCAGCCGGGTCTTCAAACTGGGCGCCGAGGGAGAGCGGGCCATGGTGGCGCACAAGAAGATGCCCGAGCAGGTGCGGGAGGCGGCGCGTCAGGTGGGCATGCTGCTGGAGCAGGCGGTGGGGTCCGGCCAGGTCCGGGAGGAGGATCTGTTCGACGAGTCCTACCGCCCCATCGGCAACACCCGGCCGCAAAAGTACAGCACCCGCTTTGACACACTGGCGGATCGCATCCTGCCCATCCTGCAGGAGCGCCTGCTCGACAGCAATGCCGAGATGGTCTATGCCATCGCGACCGACCGAAACGGCTATGTGCCGACCCACAACAAACGCTTTTCTCAGCCGCTGACCGGTGACTACGACAAGGATTTCGTCGGCAACCGCGGCAAGCGCATCTTCGACGATCCGGTCGGCAAGCAGTGTGGCCGGCATGAAATGCCCTTCCTGATCCAGACCTATCGGCGGGATACAGGAGAGATCATGCATGACATCTCGGCCCCGGTTTATGTGAACGGGCGCCACTGGGGCGGCTTCCGGATCGGCTACCGGGCCTGAGCCGGGTAGCCTGCGAGTATTGCCGGGCCCGCCGCTGCGCGGGCCTTTTGATGGGTGGAAGTACCTGCTTCCGGCCACTTTCAAAGCCTCAAGATTGTTTGTCCCCCGCCGATATTGCTTGCAGATCGGAACCTGCGCCATTGGGTCGGCAGGGGTCCGAGACGGAGATTGAGCATGTCCGAACTTCTCAAGAACATCGATGCGCGTACCCGGCTGGCGGGTACCAACAAACTGGAGATTCTTCTGTTCACCCTGGGGCTCGATCCCCGTACCGGGCGCAGGGAGACCTTCGGGATCAATGTCTTCAAGGTGCGTGAGGTCATGCGTACGCCGCCGATCACCGCGGCACCCGAAATGCCGTCGTCCGTCGAGGGGATGGTGAGTCTGCGTGGTGTGCTGGTGCCCGTGGTGGATCTGGCCAAGTACGCAGGCATGGGGTCCGACAGCCCCCGCGACATCATGATCGTGACCGAGTACAACGGGCACACTCAGGGTTTCCTGGTCGAGGCCGTGGATACCATCCTGCGGCTCGACTGGTCCCAGATGCGGGTCCCGCCCGACATGCTGACCGCCAACCTCGGCGGCCTGGTCACGGCGGTCACCGAGTTGCCCGGCCCCAAGTTGGTGATGCTCCTTGATGTGGAAAAGGTCCTGTCCGAAACCACCCGTTACGACGACGAATTCCTGTTCAAGGGTATCGAGCCGATCACCGTGGAGGAGCCGCTCACGGTGTATTTTGCCGATGATTCGTCGGTTGCCCGCAAGCAGATCGAGCGGACCCTCGACGTGCTGGGCGTGCGCTACGTCGGCACCGTAAATGGCCGGGCCGCCTGGGACGAGCTGGAGAAGCTTGCGTCCTATGCCATGTCCTCCGGGCGCAAGGTCAAGGATCTGGTGTCCCTGATCCTCACCGATGTGGAAATGCCCGAGATGGATGGCTATATCCTCACCAAGAAGATCAAGTCCGATCCCCGTTTCGAGGGGATCCCGGTGATCATGCACTCCTCCCTGTCCGGCATGTCGAACCAGCAGCTTGGCCGTTCTGTCGGTGTGGACGAGTACGTGGCCAAATTCGAACCCCAGCGCCTGGCAGAAGTGCTGCGTCGCCTGATCACCCAGCGCGCGGCAGCCGCCAAGACTGCCTGAGTACAGAGGATCATGATGAACATGGATCATGTCGATCGCGGGCTCCTCGAAGCCGTCGATGCCCGTACCAAGCTGGCGGGCTCCAACCGGATGGAAATCCTGCTGTTCTCCCTGGGGACCCAGGAGATATTCGGGATCAATGTGTTCAAGGTCCGTGAAGTGTCCCGGACCCCCTTCATCACCAAGGCTCCCAACATGCCGAATGGCGTGGAGGGCCTGATCTCCCTGCGCGGCAACGTCATCCCGGTGCTGGCTCTGGCCAAGGTGATGGGTATCGCGTCTCCCAGCGACCCCCTTGGTGGCTCGATGATGGTCACTGAGTACAGCAAGCGCACCCTGGGCTTCCTGGTCCATGAAGTAGACCGGATCATCCGGGTCGAATGGGACAAGGTGCGCGCCCCGGACAACGTGACCTCCGGCGCCCATCATTTCATCACTGCGATCACCGAGCTGCAGGACGGCAAGCTGGTTTCCATCCTCGATGTGGAAACGATCCTGGCCAGCACCTTCGGCGAAGCCGTTGTCGGCCAGATCCACCCCCTTGAGGGCGGGCACGACGTCAATCTCTTCTTCGTCGATGATTCAGCCGTGGCGCGCAAGAAGATTGCCGAAACCCTTGACAAGCTCGGCGTCCGACACAAGCATGCCCTCAACGGCCTGGAAGCATGGACCCGGCTCGAAGGCATGGCCAACCACGCGCAGCAACGGGGCATCCCCCTGCGCGAAGAACTCAGCCTCATCTTGGTCGATGCGGAAATGCCGGAGATGGACGGCTACGTCCTCACCCGCAACATCAAGGCGGATGCCCGTTTCGAGGGCATTCCCGTCGTCATGCATTCATCCCTGTCGTCGGAAGCCAACCGGGCGATGGGCAAGAGTGTCGGCGTCGACTCCTATGTCGCGAAGTTTGATGCCGATGTCCTGGCGGATACCCTGCGCCCCCTGCTCATGCGGGCCTACCGGGATTGAACGGAGATCTAAAACATGTCGGACCCCAAAATGAAATTTCTTGTTGTTGACGACTTTTCGACCATGCGGCGAATCGTCCGCAACCTGCTCAAGGAGCTCGGCTTCACCAACGTGGATGAGGCCGAAGACGGGCAGATCGCATTGCAGAAACTCAATTCCCTGCCCTTCGATTTCGTCGTGACGGACTGGAACATGCCGAACATGGACGGCCTGACCCTGCTCCAGAACATCCGCGCGACGCCCTCGCTGAAGCATCTGCCGGTGCTGATGATCACGGCGGAGGCCAAGAAGGAGAACATCATCGCCGCCGCGCAGGCCGGTGCGAGCGGCTACATCGTGAAGCCCTTCACCGCGGCGACCCTGTCCGAGAAGCTCGAAAAGATTTTCGAAAAGATGGGCAAGAAGGCTGCCTGACGGCTGCCGACCAAGACGGAGCTCCATCATGGCAAAACGTCTCAAATTTGATGAATCGGGCGACAGCGACGACCTGCAGGCCCTGTTCGACAGCATCTCTGGAACCCCCGCCGTTGCAGCGCAGCCGCATCTGGAAGTGGTCTCCCCGAAGGCCTCGGCGGGCGGTGACGATGACGAACTGCAAGCCCTCTTCGACACGGTGGCAAGCGAGTACGAGACCTCTGACGCGGGCGAGGCCGAGGTGCCCGCGCATAGCTGCGACAAGGTTTTCAACCGGATCGGCGTAATGACCCGGCAACTTCACGACACCCTTCGCGAGCTCGGCTACGACCGCAGCCTGCAGGAGGCCGCCCACGCGATCCCGGATGCGCGCCAGCGCCTCACCTACATCGCCGAGATGACCGAGCAAGCGGCGAGCAAGGTGCTCAACGCCACCGACATCGCCAAGCCCATCCAGGACCGCACCGAGACCGGCGCCCGCGCCCTGCAGGCCCGCTGGGACAGGCTCTACGCCAACCAGATGACGCCGGAAGAGTTCCGCGTGCTGGCAGGGGAGACCCGCGGTTTCCTCGGTGAGGTCGCGCAGGGGAGCCGGGAAACCGGCGCCCAGCTGATGGAAATCATGATGGCCCAGGATTTCCAGGATCTGACCGGCCAGGTCATCAAGAAAGTGGTCGATCTGGCCCAGGGCCTGGAGAAGCAGTTGCTGCAGGTGCTCATCGAGGCCATGCCCGCCGAGCGCAAGGCAGAAGCGCCGGACACCCTGATGAACGGGCCGGTGATCAATGCGGTGGGACGAGACGACGTTGTGTCCAGCCAGGAACAGGTGGACGACCTGCTGGAAAGCCTGGGTTTCTGACCCGGCCGGTAGCGGGCTATCCCGCAAGGAGCGAATGCAATGAGCGATTTTTCGGGGATGGAAGACCTCCTTCAGGACTTCCTCGTAGAGGCGGGAGATCTCCTGTCGGGTGTCGACAACAAGCTGGTGGATCTGGAGCGGGCGCCCAATGACACGGGCCTGCTCAACGACATCTTCCGCGGATTCCACACCATCAAAGGGGGCGCCGGCTTCCTGAACGCGGCCGAACTCGTCACTCTCTGTCACCTGACTGAGAACCTGTTCGACAAGCTGAGGAACGGCGAGCTGGAGATCACCCCTGAGGTGATGGACGTGATCCTGTCGTCCACTGGCGCCGTGCGCGACATGTTCGGCTACCTCGAGCAGGGCGTGCAGCCGGGGGCTGCGGATCCGCATCTGATCGAGAACCTCCGCCTCGCCATCGCCGGCAGTCTCTCCCATGAAGTCGCCGCCCAGCCTGCGCCGGAGCCTGTCCGGGCTGCCGCGCCGCTGCGTGCGGTTGCCGCGGCTCCCGCTCCGGTGGCGCCCTCGGCGACGGAGCCGGACTGGAATGTCCTGTTCGAGACGGTGACCGGCACTGCCGTGGCAGCACCTACGCCGGCCGGAGTGCCGTCTGCACCGGTGGTCATGCATCAATCCGATGACGAGCTGGCGCATAAATCGCCCGAGCAGATCATCAAGGCCGCGGTCGGCCGGCGTGTCACCGACAAACCGGGTGCCTCCGGCCCGGTTGGCCGGCGTGACAGCGAGAAGCAGCGCGACAACTCCATCCGCGTGGATACCGCCCGGCTCGACCAGGTGCTCAACCTGTCCGGCGAAATCGGCCTCACCAAGAACCGGCTGAACGCCCTGCGCAGCGACATCCTGAATGGCCGTAACGACACTGAGACCCTGCACGCCCTTGATCTGGCGGTGAGCCAGCTCGACCTGCTGGTCTCCGACCTGCAGAACGCGGTCATGAAGACCCGCATGCAGCCGATCGGCCGCCTCTTCCAGAAATACCCGCGGATCGCCCGCGACCTGGCCCGCAACCTGGGCAAGGATGTGGAGCTGGTGCTCTCCGGCGAGGAGACCGAGATCGACAAGACCATGATCGAGGATCTCTCCGATCCCATCATCCACCTCATCCGCAACGCGGTTGACCACGGCGTCGAGGAGACTCAGGAGCGCCTCGCCAACGGCAAGCCCGAGAAGTCCAACGTGCGCCTTGAGGCCCGCCAGGAGGGTGACCACATCGTCATCCTGGTGGCCGACGACGGCCGTGGCATGAATGCCGAGCGCCTGCGCGCCAAGGCGGTCGAGAAGGGCCTCATCACCGATGAGGAAGCCAACACCATGGACGAACGCCAGAGCTTCAACCTGGTGTTCCTGCCAGGCTTCTCCATGGCCAGCCAGATCTCCGACGTGTCCGGCCGCGGCGTGGGCATGGACGTGGTGCGCACCAACATCCAGAAGCTGAACGGCTCCATCGAGATCCGTTCCAGCATGGGCAAGGGCACCACCTTCATCATCAGTCTGCCGCTGACCCTGGCGATCCTGCCGGTCCTGCTGGTGCGGCTGGGCGAGCAGCCCTTTGCGGTGCCGCTCTCCATGGTCCGCGAAATCCTGCCGATCGAGCCGGCCGAGGTTCAGGAAGTGGGCGGGCGGGCGACCATGGTGGTGCGCGGCGAAGTCCTGCCGATCATGCCCCTGTCGTCCCTGCTGGGCTGGGATCCGGTGCAGACGCCGGAGTACGGCGTACTCATGCAGAGCGCGGAGCAGAGCTTCATCCTTGCCATCGACAGCTTTGCCGGTCGCGAAGACGCGGTGATCAAGTCCCTCGACGATTTCCGCCCGAAGGGCGTTGCCGGCGTGACCACTCTGTCCAATGGCCAGATCGTGCTGATCCTCGACATGAAGGAGCTGCTCGGCGCGCTGGGCGACAGCCGCGGCGGCGTGTCCCGGCGGGCCCTGCTGGCGGCCATGGACGTGCCCGCGCTGGCCGCTTGAAGCTGAAGGCCCCCCGCGTTCAGGTCACACACTGAAACAGGTTGGTGTGACTTAAAACGCGCCCACGGAAGCGGCGGACGGTTAGGATGGATTCCTGACTGTCTGTCCGCGCGCCTCCCGTCGCCGGACTCGAATCGGCGGAAGGAGGGCTCTGATGGGCAGTTTCGATTTCGAGTACTGGCGGCATCTCGCAGAGAGCGATCCGAAAGCCTATTTCCAGCTGCGCGAGCGGACCTTGCGCAGCTTCATCGCCCAGCATCCCGACCAGGCATCCACCCTGTCCGAACTCCAGGAAAGCATCGACGCCGCCCGCGTGCTGGCCGGCACGCCGGTGCAGGCCTGCCGCGACATCATGGGGCAGGTTGGCGATCATCTGTCCCTGCTGTCCGTCCAGCTGGCCGACCTGCAACGCGAGATCGCCAGCATCAAGAGCTTCGTAGCCTCCCGGCCCTGGCCGCGCTGATCGGGGCGGCGCTGCGGAATAGCCCCGCCAAACGCCTCCTGTTCCGTCTCCTCCATCCGGGCGGACGGGCGTATCCTTCCGCCGTCACAACTACCGGTTAGCCTTTCGTGGCCGACGACAGCGACCTCGAGAAAACCGAACCAGCCTCAGGCCGACGCCTTGAGCAGGCGAGGGAAGAAGGGCAGGTTCCCCAGTCCAGGGAGCTTGCGACCTTCATCGTGCTGGTCGTCGGAGTGGCTGCGCTCTACGTACTCGGCCGTTGGGGGGGGCACCGCCTGATGCACATGCTGCGTACCGGGCTCAGCTTCGAGCGGGTCCAGGTCTTCGATGTGACGGGCATGCTCATTGCCCTGTACGACGTGGCGATGGAGGGTTTGCTGACAGTCGCGCCTCTGCTGCTTGCCCTGGTGGCGGCAACCTTTGTCTCCCCTTTCGTGATGGGGGGATGGGTATTCTCAAGCAATATTCTCCGCTTCGACCTGAGTCGGCTCAATCCGATGCAGGGATTGGGGCGCATGTTTTCCACCCATGGCCTGGCCGAACTGGTCAAGGCGACCCTCAAGGCCGCCGTGGTGGGGAGCGTCGGCACCTGGGTGGTGTGGCGGGAGCGCGACCACCTCTTCGGCTTGATGCTGCAGCCCCTCGAGGCGAGCATGGACGAATTTGCCAGCCTGGTGCTCTTTGCCACCCTGCTCATCACCTGCAGCCTGGCCCTGCTTGCCGCCATCGATGTGCCCTACCAGCTATGGGAATACCACCGCAAGCTGCGCATGAGCAAGGAAGAGGTGCGCAAGGAAAGCAAGGAGCAGGAAGGCGATCCACAGATCAAGGCACGCATCCGTGCAGCCCAGCGGGAGATGTCGCGGCGGCGCATGATGACGCAGGTGCCGCAGGCCGATGTGGTGGTGACCAACCCGACTCACTACGCCGTGGCCCTCAAGTACGATCCGGAAAAGTCCGGCGCCCCGGTAGTGGTCGCCAAGGGTATGGACCTCGTGGCCCAGAGCATCCGTGAGCTTGCCAAGGAGAACGGCGTACCCATCCTCGAGGCGCCCCCCCTGGCCCGGGCGCTGTACGCCAACTGTGAGCTGGACCAGCAGATTCCCGCAGCCCTCTACACCGTGGTTGCCGAGGTGATGGCCTGGGTCTTCCAGCTCAACCACTGGATCGCAGAGGGCGGGATGCCCCCCGAGCAGCCGGCCGGCCTCGCCGTGCCGCCCGGCCTCGATCCCGCTGTCGGGGATCCGGACGCAACCCGCTGATCGACCGCCGAATTGGGCGGTAAATCCCTGTTTCTTCCGGCCTTCCTGAGGCGCTCCGAAGGAGGACCATGGCAACCATGAACGGTAGCCTGAACCTCCGCGCGCTCTTCTCCCTGGGCAACATCCGGCAACTGGCCGGGCCGCTCCTCATCGTGCTGATCCTGGCGATGATGGTGCTGCCCCTGCCGGCCTTCGCGCTCGACCTGATGTTCACCTTCAACATCGCCGTGTCGGTGATGGTGATGCTGGTGGCGATGTACACGAAGAGGCCGCTGGATTTCTCGGTCTTTCCGACCGTGCTGCTGGTCACCACCCTGCTGCGCCTGTCCCTCAACGTGGCGTCCACGCGGATCGTGCTGCTGGAGGGGCATACCGGGCCCGACGCGGCCGGCAAGGTCATCGAGGCCTTCGGCCACTTCCTGGTGGGGGGCAATACGGCCGTCGGCCTGGTGGTCTTCATCATTCTCACGGTGATCAACTTCGTGGTGATCACCAAGGGCGCCGGGCGGATCGCCGAAGTGGGCGCCCGCTTCACCCTGGATGCCATGCCGGGCAAGCAGATGGCCATCGACGCCGACCTAAACGCCGGCCTGATCGATGAGAAGGAAGCCAAGCGGCGGCGTGCCGAAACCTCCCAGGAGGCCGACTTCTACGGCGCCATGGACGGTGCCTCCAAGTTCGTGCGCGGTGACGCCGTGGCCGGCATCCTGATTCTCGGCATCAACGTCATCGGCGGGCTGATCGTCGGGGTACTGCAGCACAACATGGAGGTTGGCCAGGCGGCCACCAACTACACCCTGCTCACCATCGGCGATGGTCTGGTCGCCCAGCTGCCGGCCCTGATCATCTCCGTGGCGGCAGGCCTGGTGGTATCCCGGGTTGGTGACGAAGGGGACATGGGCTCCCAGGTCATCGGCCAGGTCTTCTCGAATCCCCAGGTCCTCATCCTCACCGCGGCCATCCTCGGCGTCCTTGGGTTGATCCCGGGCATGCCCAACTTCGTGTTTCTGCTGATCGCGGCCGCCCTCGGCTACCTGGCGTGGCGAGGGGGCGTGCGCCCGGTGGCAGAAGAAGAGGCCGGCACGGCCGCGCCAGCCGCGGCGCCGGTGATGCCGGCAGAGAGCCAAGAGGCCAGCTGGTCGGACGTGACCCCTGTCGACGTCCTGGGCCTGGAGGTGGGTTACCGCCTGATTCCGATGGTGGACAAGGGCCAGGATGGCGAGCTGCTCAAGCGCATCCGCGGCCTGCGCAAGAAGTTCGCCCGCGATATCGGCTTCCTGGCGGCCCCGGTACACATCCGGGACAACCTGGAACTCAAGCCGAACGCCTACCGGATCGTCCTGAAGGGCGTCGAGATTGGCGTCGGCAGCGCCTTCCCCGGGCAGTTCATGGCGATCAACCCGGGCCGGGTGTCGGGGCCGCTCAACGGCCGCGACACCACCGACCCCGCCTTTGGCCTGCCGGCGGTATGGATCGACGGCTCCCAGCGGGAGCAGGCCCATGCCCTTGGCTACACCGTGGTGGATGCCAGCACCGTGGTGGCGACTCACCTGAACCACCTGATCCTCAGCCATGCGTCGGAGTTGCTCGGCCGCATCGAGACCCAGGCCCTGCTCGACCACATCTCGAAGGAAACCCCCAAGCTGGTGGAAGACCTGGTGCCCAAGCTGCTGCCCCTGGCCTCGGTGCAGCGGGTGCTGCAGAACCTCCTCGACGAGGGCGTCAATATCCGCGACATGCGCACCATCATCGAGGTGTTGGCCGAACATGCTCCGCGGGTGCAGGACCCCCTGGAGCTCACCACGCGGGTGCGTCAGGCCTTGGGCCGGGCCATCGTGCAGGGGCTCTTCCCGGGCAATGGCGAGGTCCAGGTCATGGCCCTCGACCCGGGGCTCGAGCGTGTCCTCATGCAGGCCATGGCCGGTGGCGGGCCGGAAGGCGGGGCCATCGAGCCGGGCCTGGCCGACACCCTGCTGCGCGAGACTGCCGCTGCGGCCATGCGCATGGAAGACACCGGCCTGCCGCCGGTCCTGCTGGTGCCGGCGCCGCTGCGCTGGCTGCTGTCCCGCTTCCTGCGCCGGGCGGTGCCCACCCTCAAGGTGGTGGCCAACTCGGAAGTCCCCGAAACCCGCCTGATCCGCGTCTCGGCCCTGATTTCGGCCAACGGCTGATCCCGTACCGCCCGACCGAAAGGCCTCGCCCGCAAGGGCGGGGCCTTTTTACGTGGTGGGGCAGGCAGGCAGGGTCCTTCCCAAGGGTGTTGCGGCGCAATATCCCGGGTGGTCCGGGATGTTTGAGGGTTTCGCAATTTAATTCCTATTTTGGCTTGAAGATGGGAATTAACTTTCAAAACCCGTTTATTTGGCCACTGTTATTGCAATTTTTCCGGTTTGCCCGGGTGATACGATGATTTCGTACTCTTCCCCAAGCGAAGCCGAAAAATGCTCTACGACATCAGCCCGCCGCTCCATACCGGCATGCCAGTCTGGCCTGGCGACACCCCCTTCCAGGCATATCGCGTGTGGCGCCTCGAGCACAGCTGCCCGGTCAACGTCAGCCGCATTGCGCTGTCGACCCACGCCGGCGCGCATGCCGACGCGCCGCTCCATTACCTCGCCGGAGGCATGGCGATTGGTGATACGCCCCTTGAGCCCTACCTCGGCCCCTGCCGCCTGATCCACTGCCTGGGCGGTGGAGCGCTCGGGGCGGAAGAATTGCAGGCCGCGCTGGCCCGTCTCCCCGGGCCGCTGCCCGAACGCATCCTGCTGCGGACCTGGCTGCGCTCTCCCACCACCCGCTGGGACCCGGCGTTCCGGGCCCTGTCGGCCGCCGCCATCGACTGGCTGGGCGGGCAGGGCGTGCGCCTGATCGGCGTCGACAGCCCCTCGCTCGATCCGGCCGACAGCAAGACGCTGCCCGCCCATCACGCCGTTGCCAGGGCCGGCATGGCGATCCTCGAAAACCTGTTGCTCGACGCGGTGCCGGAGGGCGACTACGAACTCATCGCCCTGCCGCTCCGGCTGTCTGGCCTCGATGCCAGCCCGGTGCGGGCCGTGCTCAGAAGCTTCAATTGACCTTGTTTTGTTGCCCACCTCAGAAAGGAGACACATTTTGCATACCCGTGAACGTTGTATCGAGGCGGATCTCGTCGATCCCCTGGCCCCCCTCCGGCAGGAGTTCGAGCTACCGGAAGGGGTGATCTACCTGGATGGAAACTCCCTTGGCGTACTGCCGCGCGCCGCCCGGGCGCGCAGTCTGGACGTGCTGGAGAAGGAGTGGGGCGTCGGCCTGGTCCGGAGCTGGAACACGGCCGGCTGGTTTGCACTGCCGAGCCGCCTGGGCGACAAGCTGGGCCGCCTGCTGGGGGCCGGCGACGGAGAAGTGGTGGTGACCGACACCACCTCCCTGAACCTCTTCAAGGCGCTCGCCGCCGCGCTGCGCATCCAGCAGGTCGAGCGGCCGGGGCGGCGGATCATCCTGTCGGAGCGCGACAACTTCCCGACAGACCTCTACATGGTCCAGGGAATGATCGATCTGCTGCAGCAGGGCTACGAGCTGCGCCTGACCGATGACAGCCTGTCGCTGCAGGAGGCGCTGAGCGACGACGTGGCGGTGGTGCTCCTGTCCCACGTCAATTACCGCACCGGCACCATGTACGACATGGCCGCCACCACCGCCCAGGCGCATGCGGCGGGCGCGCTGCTCATCTGGGATCTGGCCCATTCGGCGGGCGCGGTGCCGGTGGATCTGCAAGGCGCGGACGCCGACTTCGCGGTGGGGTGCACCTACAAGTACCTCAATGGTGGCCCCGGCTCACCGGCCTTCATCTGGGTCTCGCCGCGGCATCAGGCGCGCTTCTGGCAGCCCCTGTCGGGCTGGTGGGGGCACAACCGGCCCTTCGACATGGCGGTGGACTACACGCCGGACCGGGGCATCCGGCGCTTTCTCTGCGGCACGCAGCCGATGCTCTCGATGTCCCTCGTCGAATGTGGCCTCGACGTGGCCCTCAAGGCCGACATGGCTGCCGTCCGGGCCAAGTCGCTGGTGCTCACCGACCTCTTCATCGAGCTGGTCGAAGCGCGCTGCGCCAGCCATCCGCTGACCCTCATCACCCCCCGTGATCACGCCGTGCGTGGCAGCCACGTGAGCTTCCTGCACCCCGACGGCTACGCCGTGATGCAGGCGCTGATCGACCGCGGCGTGATCGGCGACTACCGCGAGCCGGAAGTGCTGCGCTTCGGCATCACCCCGCTGTACGTCGGCCAGACCGACGTGTGGGATGCGGTGGAGATCCTGCGCGACATCCTGGACACCCGGGCCTGGGACCGGCCCGAGTACGCGAGGCGCTCCGCCGTGACCTGACAGGCCCCTCACACCCCGACACGCTCGTCTGCACCCAAACACTATAAGAGGAGACAACCATGAGCACATCGAGAGACTTCGAGCATATTTCAAAACGGGAGGAGGGCCTGCAGCGCCGCCTCACCGCCGGGCAAATGAGCATGATCGCCATCGGCGGTGCCATCGGCACAGGCCTCTTCATGGGCAGCAAGTTCGCCATCGGCTTTGCCGGCCCCAGCGTGCTGCTGAGCTACACCATCAGCGGCTTCATCACCCTGCTGTTGATGGGCTGCCTGGCCGAGATGACGGTCGCCCACCCCACCTCCGGCTCCTTCGGCGCCTATGCCGAGCACTACATCAGCCCGCTGGCCGGCTACCTGGTCCGCTACGCCTACTGGGCCTGCATCGTCATGGCCGTGGGCACCGAGGTGACCGCGGTGGCCGACTACATGCAGTTCTGGTTCAAGGGCGTTCCATCGTGGATCTGGATCGTCCTGTTCTCGGGGCTGCTGATCGGCGTCAACGCGGCCAGCGTAAAGGCCTTCGGATCGGTGGAATACTGGTTCTCGACGATCAAGATCTTCGCCATCGTCGGCTTCGTCCTGCTCGGCGCCTACGTGGTGTGGGGCAGCGGCAGCCCGGAATACGGCACGCAGCATCTCACCGCGCACGGAGGCTTCTTTCCCAAGGGCGTGTGGGGCATGTGGATCGCCGTGGTCATCTCCATCTTCAGCTATCTCAGCGTGGAGATGATCGCGGTGGCCGCCGGCGAAGCGGAGAACCCTGCCGTCGCGGTGAAGAAGGCATTCCGCGCGACCATGGCCCGCCTCGTGCTGTTCTACCTGCTGTCCCTGCTGATCATCCTGGCCATCGTGCCGTGGGACCGCATCGGTGAAGGCAGCAGCCCCTTCGTCACCGTGATGCAGGTGCTGCGCATTCCCTACGCGGCCGACATCCTCAACTTCGTGGTGATCGTGGCGGCCCTGTCGGCCATGAACAGCATGCTCTACATCACCACCCGCATGATGTTCAGCCTGTCACGCGGAGGCGATGCACCGGCAGCCCTCGGTGTCCTCAACAAGAACGGCATTCCCTTCAATGCGCTCATGTTGTCCACCGCCGGCATCGCCCTGGCCACCGTGATCTATGTGCTGTTCCCGGAAAAGGCCTTCACCTTGATGATGTCCTTGTCCATGTTCGGCGCCATGTTCACCTGGATGATGATCTTCGTCACCCATTACTGCTTCCGCCGCCATCACGACAAGCGGGGCGGGCTGGAGCTGCCCTTCAAGATGAAGTTCTTCCCGGTGACGACCCTGCTGGGGGCTGGCCTGATGCTCGCGATACTGGTCACCACCGCCTTTACCGACGTGTTCCGGATGACGCTGGCCTTCGGCATTCCCTTCATCCTCCTGCTGGTGCTGAGCTTCCACCTCACCCGCAAACCTGCCGCCACGCCGGCCGCTCAGGAGTCGTAGCGCCGCACCCAGGCTGCCTCGCGACCATCGAAAAGGTCACCGTCCTCCGGGACGGTGGCTTTTTCCATGGTGGAAGGGCAGGTGAAAAGCCGCCTCGAACACAAAATTACTGACACTCCCCACCCGCTGCCGGCTAACTGAGTTAACGCGTCGCGTATCTCAGTTAACGCATCGCAGATCTCAGTTAACCGATCGCGTAACTGAGTTAACGCATCGAATAACTCAGTTAACGATCTGCGGAAGTGACATCTTCAGTTCGTTAACTGACATCTTCGATCCGTTAACTCAGTTACGCGACTCGTTAACTGACATCCGGAGTCCGTTAACTGACATCCGCCACCGCGGATTTGAGTTAGCCGCCACCGACATTGAGTAAACGCCTCCGCGCACAGCTTTCCGCGCCTCCGGTGCTCGAGCTGGACGGCGGAGGTCTGCATCACGGCGTGGCTTTTCTGCGTCACGCACCAGCAAAAAGGCCATCCCCGGAGGAATGGCCTTGATACTTCCGGGCGGCTTGGCGTTTCAGTTGAGGTTGTAGCGCACCATCATGTTGATGCGTGACATGTCGCCCTTCTCGCCGAGCAAGGTCTCGCGGCGGCCGAAGATGTACTCCAGGCCCACGTCCATGGCCTTTACCGGGTTCCAGATACCGCCAAAGTGGAACTGGCTGATGCGCCGGTTGACGCCGTACTGGCCGCCGCCGAAGCCGTTGCGGATGGCCAGGTCGGTGTAATCGTTGTCGGAGGTGCGCTGCGCCCCGTAAACGGCGTTGAGCCGCAGGCTGTCGCTGATCTTGTGCTGGTAGCCGAGCACCACCCCGACCGCCTTTTCCATCTCGATGCGTTGCTGCACGCTGTCGTAGGCGGCGCCCTGGATCATGTTGAAGTAGCGGCCGATGCCCGTGCCGCCGGTGATGCCCCAGGTGAAGAAGTCGTCGCCGATCGACTTGATCTGGCCGCTGGCAGCAAAGCCATTGCCGCGTCGAGCCTGGCTGCCGAGGGCGCCTTCGATGCGATGTTCGTGGGACACCGTGCGCAGGCTCAGGGCGCCCCAGTCGAAACGCTTGTCCCAGCGGGCGATGAGGTCGGGCACCTTGGAGAAGCCGTCGGTGGTGGCGCGTCCGCTGCTGTCCAGCACATAGCTCACCGAGTTTTCGATGGCGCCGCTGAAGTCGCCCCAGTCCTGGGTGCTGTGGGTGTAGCGGATCTGCGGCTGGCGGATGAAGGTGGAGCCGATCGGGCCGTTGAAATCCACGGTTTCCGGGGCGTTATTGACGTCCATGAAGGTGGACCAGCTCTGGCCGACCAGCAGACCGCCGATCCGCACGTAGGCATGGCGCAGCCGGAAGTCGTAGCTGTTGGTGTTGAGCTGGGTGTAGATGTTGCGCAGGTCGCCATAGACCGCCGAGTTGCCGGTGCGCGGGTCGTTGTTGAAGTCACCCTCGATCTTCATCGAGGCAGGGCCCAATGGCGTGGGGGTGGCCGCCTCCAGGCCGATGCGGGAGGTTCGGGCGTGCATGTAGGTCTGTCCCTTGCGCTGCGCTTCGGGGCTGCCGTTGAGGGGCATGAAGGGGGTGAAGGTGGAATAGTCATTGGCGCTGTTGTCGCCCTTGCTCTCGTGCACCATGTTCAGTTCGGCGCTGCCATAGATGCGCAGCGAGGTCTCCGACCCGGGCAGGCGGAAGGAGTTGGGGATGCTCCCCGCCACCACGGCCTGTTTGTCCTGGCTGGCCACCTTGTCGCGCAGGGCGGCGACTTCCTGGGCGCTCGGCGTTGAGCGTTTCAGGGCCTCGAGTTGTTCCTGCAACTGCTTCAACTGCGTTTCCAGCTCCGCCATGCGGTCCGGGCCGGCGGCGTGGGCGAGGCTGCCCGTGCCGCCGAGACCGGCGATGACGAGGGCGGTGAAAATCTGCTTGGCCTTCATGACTCCTCCTTGTTGTATGTGTTGAGGCTCTCTTGCTTGGATGGGCCCGTGGGAATGCGGGCAAGACTTCTCCCTGGCCGTTGGGAAGGCCATGACGGAAGAATCGGGTTAAGGCCGCCGTTTATGGCGGCAGGCGCTCAGGGGACTGGCGGTGGAATGGGGGCGTGGGCGATGCGCCGGCTCGGCATGCTCAAGGCGGATCGGCTGGGTGACCCCCACGCGTCAGGGCGGGCGGCAAGGGGAGAGGGGGCTGCCATCGGGCGGTGCTCCAAGGGGGTCAGGACAGATTTATGGTAGCACCGGGCTTGGCGGCAGAAATTGCAATAGTGGATTGTGGTTTGTCGATTTTTGGAAGAATATTCTCGTTATTGTTTCTTTAAGAATGGAAATTGCGAATGCAGCTGGATGTGATCGATATGCGCATTTTGGTTGCGCTGCAGCACAACGGGCGCCTCAGCAATCAGGATCTGGCCGACCGGATCGCGCTTTCACCGTCGGCGTGTTTGAGGCGCGTGCGGGCGCTCGAAGATCACGGCCTGATCCGCGGCTATCACGCCTTGCTGGACGCCCGTAAGCTGGGTTTTGAGCTGGAGGCGGTGGTCCATGTCACCCTCGACCGGGAGGAGGAGGACTGGCACAACAAGTTCAACGAGCAGATCCGGGTCTTCGATGAGGTCACCACCGCCTATGTGGTGAGCGGGCCGTGCAACTACGTGCTCCACGTGCGCACCCGCACGCTGGCCGAGTTCTCGCGCTTCATCATCGACAAGCTCAACAAGCTCCCGGGCATGCGTGACATCTGCTCCTACATCGTGATGGAGACCATCAAGAGCACCACGCTGCGCCTGCCCATCGACGACAGCCAGCTGGTGCGGCCGCCGCCGGGCCTCTAGCCGCCGCCCGCGTCGCCGCCGATGCCATAGCGCCGCAGGCGCTGGGCGATGGCCGAGTGGGAGGTGCCGAGGCGCTGGGCGAGGCGCCGGGTGGAAGGAAATTCACGGTAGAGGTGGAGCAGCAGCTTCTTCTCGTAGGCCGCCATCGCCGCGTCGAGGGTGGTGGCCTCGCCGGGGGCGGGTTCGCCGGCGTCGCTGCGGGTGCTGCGGGCCAGCTCCAGGGCATCGCGGTCGATGATCGTCCTTTCGGCAATGGTGACGGCGCGGAAGATCACGTTCTGCAGCTCCCGCACATTGCCGACCCAGGGGTTGGCCAGCAGGGCGGCGTTGGCCGACGGCGACAGGCGCATCGGCGAGCGGCCGGTCTGCGCGCAGGCCCGCTCGAGAAAGAGCTCGGCCAGCGGCAGGATGTCTTCCGGCCGCGCTCTCAGTGGTGGCACCTGCAGGTTGAGCACATTCAGGCGGAACAGCAGATCCTGGCGGAACTGGCCGTTCTCCACCATGGCTTCGAGGGGCCGGTGGGTGGCGCTGATCAGGCGCACGTCGACTTGTATCTCCCGGTCGCCGCCCACCCGGCGAAAGCGTCCGTCGTTGAGGAAGCGCAGGAGCTTGGCCTGCAGGTAGGGCGACATCTCGCCCACTTCATCCAGAAACACCGTGCCACCGTCGGCCAGCTCCAGCAGGCCCGGCTTGCCGCCACGCAGGGCGCCGGTGAAGGCGCCGGCGGCGTAGCCGAAGAGTTCGCTCTCGGCCAGGCTCTCGGGCAGTGCCGCGCAGTTCAGGGCAAAGAAGGCCTGGTCGCGACGCGTGCTGGCCTGGTGGCAGGCGTGGGCGAGGAGCTCCTTGCCGGTGCCGGTCTCGCCGGTGATCAACAGGGGCGCGTCCACCAGGGCCATGCGCGCCGCGCGCTGCTTCAACTGCTCCAGGCTGGGAGATTGCCCGAAGATGCGTTCAAAGCCGCCAGCGTCCAGGTTGCGCAGGGCGCTGAGGCGCTCGCCGGTGCGGCTGGGGGCGTAAAGCGTCAGCATGGCGCCGGCGATGCGGCCGCTCTCGTGGAGGGGCAGGGCCTCCATCAGATAAGGTTCGCCGCCCAGTTCGATCTCCCGCGGGGCGAGGTGGAAGCCCTGCTCGGCGAGGGTGCCGAGCAGGCCCGGCAGACCCAGCAGTGCCGGCAGGGAGGCCTCCCGCAGGGCGCTTTCATCGAGGCCGCTGGCGCGGGTGGCGGCGGCATTGGCCAGCACGATGCGTCCGCCGGCGTCGATGGCGAACACCGGGTCCGGTTGGGCGGTGAGCAGCGCATCCAGGTAGAGGCGGCGCTGGGCGCCGGGCAATATGGCGACCGCTTCGACGCTGCACACGCCGCGTATCGCCAGCAGCTGGGTCTGCAGGCCGGCCAGGCCATCCGGGTCGAGGGCCGGGGCCTCTATATAGATGTGAGGCGGGTCCACCTCGACCGCCGTCACGTTGAGGGCGCGGGTGGCGAGGGCCGCGAGGATCTCCTGGGCCATGCCGACCCGATCGGTGAAGAAGACAGCGATGCGCATGGGGATTCAACTGTGTTGATTTGTGCGCAGTGTATGTAAATCGATACGGATCTTCAATTCACTGAATCAGAAGTGATTTTTCCGGGCCCTGGAGATTGTTCGGGCATCTTGTAACGATATCAATACGATTTGTGCTTCAGTTTTTCGCGCGTATTTTCTATGTCCATGTTTTTAATGGATTAATTTTTCTGGCATGAGCGTTGCAATGCCTGCTTGAGGGCTGCACGAGGCGGCCCGTCCCCATGCAGAGTGTCCAGGAGAAAAGATCATGCGCGTTGCCGTGCTCGGGAGTGGAGTCATCGGAACCACCATTGCCTATTACCTTGCCCGCGACGGGCATGAGGTCACTGTCGTCGAGCGTCAGCCAGGGCCCGCCCTGGAGACGAGCTTTGCCAACGCCGGGGAGGTGTCGCCCGGCTACTCCGCACCCTGGGCCGGGCCGGGGGTGCCGCTGAAGGCGATCAAGTGGTTGCTGATGCATCACAGCCCGCTGGTGATCAAGCCCTTCCTCGACCCTTCCATGCTGCGCTGGTGCGCGTCCATGCTGCGCAACTGCACCGAAGCGCGCTATCGCATCAACAAAGGCCGGATGGTGCGCCTGGCTGAATACAGCCGGGACTGCCTCAAGGCGCTGCGGGCCGACACCGGCATCCGCTATGACGAGCGGACCCAGGGCACGCTGCAGCTCTTCCGCAACCAGGCGCAGCTCGACGGGGTGGGTAAGGATGTGGAGATCCTGAAAGCGTTCGGCGTGCCCTTCGAACTGCTCGATCGTCCGGGCTATCTGGCCCACGAGCCGGCGCTGGCCGGTGTGCAGCACAAGTTTGTCGGCGGGCTGCGCCTGCCAGGTGACGAGACGGGGGATTGCTACCTGTTCACCCGGGCGTTGGCCGACATGGCACGGGAGATGGGCGTGGACTTCCGCTTTGGCGAGCACATCCACGGGCTGCAGCGGGCGGGGGGGAGGATTGCCGGCGTGCACACGTCGCGTGGCGAGATCAAGGCCGACGCCTATGTGCTGGCGCTCGGCAGTTACTCGAAGGCGATGCTGGCGCCATTGGGCATCCGGGTGCCGGTTTATCCGGTGAAGGGCTATTCCATCACCGTGCCCATCCTCGATGCGGCACAGGCGCCGGAGTCCACCCTCATGGACGAGACCCACAAGGTGGCGGTCACGCGTCTCGGCGACCGGATCCGGGTGGGCGGCACAGCCCAGCTGTCGGGCTTCGACCTGAGCCTGGATGCGGCCCGGCGCAGCACCCTGGAGTTCGTCGTCGGCGATCTGTTTCCGCATGGCGGTGATGTGGCACGGGCTGAATTCTGGACCGGACTGCGACCGATGACGCCGGATGGGACGCCCATCGTCGGGGAAACGTCTTATCCGAACCTTTATCTGAGTACCGGCCACGGCACCCTGGGCTGGACCATGGCGGCGGGTACCGGCCGGGTGATGGCCGACATCATCGGCGGCCGGTCCCCGGAGATCCGCGTCGATGACCTGGCTGTTTCCCGCTACGCCTGAGCTTGCCTGGAGAGATCCCATGTTTCTGTCTTCACCTTTCTTCTCGCCGGACAACGCCGGAGCCTTCCTGGAGGTCGATCTGGGAGCCATCCAGGCCAACTGGCGGCTGCTCAGGTCGCGCCTGGAGGGCGCCGAGTGCGCCGCGGTGGTCAAGGCCGACGCCTACGGGCTGGGCGCCCGGCAGGTGGCCGAGGCCTTGTACCGGGTCGGCTGCCGGCGCTTCTTCGTGGCCCACCTCGGCGAGGGCATGGCCTTGCGGCTGGTGTTGCCGTCCGATGCGCAGATCCATGTGCTGCACGGCGTGCCGGCGGGCTGTGAAGCCGACTGCCTGGCGCATGGGCTGGTGCCGGTGCTCAACAGCGTGGCCCAGCTGCGGGCCTGGCAGCAGCTGGCAGGCAGGCAGGGGCGCGCGCTGCCGGCCATCCTGCAGGTGGATACCGGGATGGCCCGGCTCGGGCTGGCCGCCGACGAGCTGGCGGCCCTGGTCGGGGCGCCGGGTGGGCTGGAAGGCATCGTGCCGCGCCATCTGATGAGCCACCTGGTCGCCGCGGAGGATCCGGCCGAGGGGATCAACCGGCTGCAGCTCGAACGCTTCCGGCAGGCGCGCAGCCTGCTGCCCGGCGTAAAGGCCAGCCTGGCCAATTCGTCGGGGATCTTCCTCGGACCGGAGTACCACTTCGACCTGGCCCGGCCCGGCGCGGCCCTCTACGGGGTGGCGCCGGTGGTGGGGCAGGCCAATCCGATGCGTGCGGTGATCCGGCTGCGTGCGCGGGTCATCCAGACCCGCCGGGTGCCGGTCGGCGCCGGGGTGGGCTATGGCCACGCCTGGCAGGCGCAGCGTCCGTCGCGCATCGCCACGCTGGCGGTGGGCTATGCCGACGGTTATCTGCGCAGCCTGGGCAACCGGGGGGAGGTCGGCTTCGAGGGGCGGCGCCTGCCGGTGATCGGCAAGGTGTCGATGGACACCCTCACCGTGGATGTTACGGACGTGCCGGAGGGCCACCTGGAGGAGGGCGGCCTGGTTGACGTCGCCGACCCGCTGGGCGACGTGGATGCGATCGCCAGCCGGGCCGGGACCATCGGCTATGAAGTCCTGACCAGCCTCGGGCGGCGCTATGCGCGCAGTTATGTGGGCGCGGAGGTGGAGGGCGGCCAGCAGGAAGGCACGTTGCAGAAGGGGGAATAGCGCCCTAAAACCCGTCTTTTCCGGGGGATCGATTTTCTTTTTCGTGGAGATAATCGAAGCTACCGAAGTGCCCATCATGGGCCCATGAAAGCCTTCGTACCCCCGGAGACAGGAGCATGAACGTCAAGCGCTACTTTGCCAAAACCGCCCGCGAGGCCCTTCGCATGCTGAAGGACGACCTCGGGCCGGATGCGGTCGTGCTCTCCAACCGGGCGGCGAACGGCGGGGTCGAGATCCTCGCCCTGCCGGCCAATGATGTGGCCGCGCTGCAGTCGGCCCAGCGTGCGCGCAATCAGGCGGCTGCGGCGGCCGCGGCGGCGGCAACTGCCGCGCCGGCCCGTCCCGCCGCGCCGGTGCCGGCGCCTCCCTTGCCGAAGACCGCCGAGGAGTTCTTCGACGACGATTTCCGGGTCAGCCTGTCCCGCGCGGCAGAAAGCCGGCCACGCCCGGCGGCACCGCCGGCCGCGCAGCCTGCTGCTCCGCAGGCGGCCCCCGCACAGCCCCAGGCGGCGCGTCCGGCGGCTCCGGCGCCGCAGCGGCCGGCCGACATGCAGCCCTTCAGCCCGCCGCGGGTCGAGTTGTCGCGGGAAGTATTCAACGCGGCGACCTCCCAGGTGCGCCGCCCGTCCGCCGAGCCGGCCCCCCGCTCGCCCTTGCGCTCCGATGCACCGCCCGCGCCCCGCGAGGCGCCACCCCGTCCGCGCCCGACCGGGGTGGAAGAGGAGGCACGCATCCGCGCCCTGGAGTCGGCCAACTCCCAGATGGCTAACGAACTGGCCACCATCCGCGGCATGATCGAACGGCAGCTCGCCGGCTTCGCCTGGGGCGAGATGGGGCGTAGCGCCCCGGGCCGCACCCGGCTGATCGGCGATCTGCTCGAGGCGGGTTTCTCCGCGGTGCTGGCCCGTGAGCTGGCCGAGAGCGTGCCCGAGGACGAGGCCCCGGAAGAAGCCCACCGCCTGCTCCACGAGGCCCTGGATGCGCGCTTCCAGGCCATGGCCAGCGACGCGGATATCATCGACCGGGGCGGCGTGTTCGCCCTGGTGGGGCCGACCGGGGTCGGCAAGACCACCACCACCGCCAAGCTGGCCGCCCGTTGCGTGGTGCGCCACGGTGCCGACAAGCTGGCCCTGATCACCACCGACAGCTACCGGATCGGTGCCCACGAGCAATTGCGCATCTATGGCCGCATCCTGGGCGTGCCGGTGTTCGTGGTGCGCGACGCTACCGACCTGCGCGAGACCCTGGCCGGCCTGCGCGACAAGCACATGGTGCTGATCGATACCATGGGGATGAGCCAGCGCGACAAGATGGTGGCCGAACAGGCCGCCATGCTGACCGGCGCGGGCAAGGTGTCGCGCCTGCTGCTGCTCAATGCCACCAGCCGTGGTGACACCCTCGACGACGTGATCCGCGCCTATGCCGGCGATGACCTGGCCGGCGTGGTGTTCACCAAGATGGACGAGGCCATGTCCCTGGCGCCGGTGCTGGATGTGGCTATCCGCCACCGCGTGCAGGTCTATTACGTGGCCAACGGGCAGCGCGTGCCGGAAGACCTGCACCTGCCCAATCGCGACAAGCTGCTGACTCAGGCACTGCACGAGCTGCCCGCCAGTTCCCCCTTTCGGCTCGAGTCCCTGGAAGCCGGCCTGCTGATGGCCTCCGCCGGCAAGGCGGCGACCAACGGTCTGCACGGAGGGGCTTGAGATGCTGCACGCCTCCGATCAGGCCGCCGGCCTGCGCCGTCTTTTCCGTCGTACCCATTCTGCAGTGGTGGCCGTGTTTGCCTGCGGGCGCCGTCCGGATGCCCTGGCCCTGCAGACCCTGCTGGCCTTGACCGAAGGCGCGCACCGGGTCGTGGTGATCGATGAGCATGCCCCCGGGCAGGGTTCCCTGCTGAGCACTGCCGGTCTGCCGGAAGACGGTGATCTGCTGGGCGCGCTGGAGGGCCACCACGATGTGACCGAGACCATGCGCGAGGTGGCGGACGGGCTCTGGGTGGTGCCGGCCGCGGCCACCGTGCAGGCCGCCTCCCTGCTCGACGACACCCACCATGCCCGCCTCGAGGCCGGCCTGACCGAGCTCCAGCGGCGCGCCGATCTGCTGGCCATCCACGCGGTGGGCGATCCCCGCCAGCTGACGCCCTTCGCCCGCGCGGCGGCCCGCCACCTGCTGGTGGTTGAGGCCAGTGGCGTGGGCGCGCGCAGCGCCTGCCAGTGGATCAAGGGTCTGGCGGCGGCCGGCGCCGGTTCGCTGGAGGTGGCGGTCAGCGGCGCCCGTGACCGGGCCGATGCGACCGCGCTGTTTGCCAGCCTCAACGACTTCACCGGAAGGCATGTGGGCCTGCCCCTGGTCTGGCGGGGGGAGGTGGAACGGGATGCACTGGCCGAGTCGATGACGGCCCCGCTGGGTGAGCGGCACCCGGCCGAAGGGGCCAGCGCATTCATCCGGCGCCTGCGGGCCTGCTCATCCCCGGCGAGCGTGACGGGCTGAATGAGTCGAGTCGTTTTGTGAGATATTGTTTTGTGGGTCGCGTTGAAGCCTGTCGTTGCCGATGAGTCTTCCATCACGCAGCGCATCGCCCGGAAACCCAGACCAGAAAGCTGAGCCCTGATGTACACCGCCTCCGGAACCCTTGATAAAGAACAGCTCGTCGTCCAGTACGCGCCATTGGTCAAGCGCATCGCCTACCACCTGATGGCCAAACTGCCGGCCAGCGTGCAGGTGGAGGACATCATCCAGAACGGCATGCTCGGCCTGCTCGACGCGATCAACCGCTACGAGGAAGGCCTGGGGGCGCAATTCGAGACCTATGCCGTGCAGCGCATCCGCGGGGCCATGCTCGACGGCCTGCGTGAGAACGACTGGCTGCCCCGCAGCCTGCGGCGGGACATGCGGCGCATCGAAGCGGCGGTCCATCAGCTCGAGCAGCAGCATGGCCGCCATCCCACCGAAAAGGAGCTGGCCGATTCCCTCGGCCTGCCGCTCGCCGACTACCAGCACATGCTGCAGGAGGCGCGGGGTTATCAGCTCGTCTATTTCGAAGACTTTGCCGGCGATGGCGAAGAAGACTACCTGGAACGCCATATCACCCTCGAAGGCAACGACCCGCTGACCCTCTTGCTCGAGGGCAACATGCGGGATGTGCTGATCAAGGCGATCGACGACCTGCCCGACCGGGAAAAGACCGTGATGGGCCTCTATTACGAGCAGGACATGAACCTGAGGGAGATCGGCGAGGTGCTCGGGGTGTCCGAGTCGCGGGTCTGCCAGCTCCACAGCCAGGCCATCGCCCGCCTGCGCTCGCGCATTTCCGGTGCCATCCAGAATCCTGCCAAGACCAAGTCTGATGGCCGCGGCCGCGGTCGCCGGCCGGCTGCACCCTGACCCGGATAGAGGTTGCGTCCATGGACAGCATCAGCCTGATCGGCATCACCCTTGCCCTGGCCGCCATCCTGGTGGGGCAGGTGCTGGAAGGGGGGCATGTCGGCTCCCTGATCCAGCCCACGGCCTTTCTCATCGTCATCGGCGGCACCCTGGGGGCGGTGATGCTGCAGAGTTCCCTGAGGGTCTTCAAGGCCGGCATGCAGATGATCCGCTGGGTCTTCATGCCGCCGCGCCTCGATCACGCGGGGCTGATCGCCGACGTGGTGAACTGGAGCCATGTGGCCCGCAAGGAGGGGCTGCTGTCGCTGGAGAGCCAGATCCCGTCGATCGATGATCCCTTCATCCGGAAGGGCCTTCAGCTGCTGGTCGACGGGGTCGAGCCGGAACGCCTTCGGGAGGTGCTGGAGGTCGAGATCGATACCTGGGAAGGCCAGATGAAGCAGGGCGCGAAGATCTGGGAGGCGGCGGGCGGCTATGCGCCGACCATCGGCATCCTGGGGGCGGTGATGGGCCTGATCCACGTGATGGAGAACCTCTCCGATCCGTCCAAGCTGGGCTCCGGCATCGCGGTGGCCTTCGTGGCGACCATCTACGGGGTGGGCTCCGCCAACCTGATCTTCCTCCCGGTATCGAAGAAGCTGCTCGGCGTCATCGGAACCCTCACCTCCATGCGGGAGATGCTGGTGGATGGGCTGGTTGGCATCGCCAACGGCGACAACCCGCGCATCATCGAGAGCCGCCTGCAGGGTTACGCGGGCTAGACCGACCATGGCCAGGCGCAGGAAGGGTGAGGAGGAGCACGAGAACCACGAGCGCTGGCTCGTCTCCTACGCCGACTTCATCACCCTGCTGTTCGCCTTCTTCGTGGTGATGTACTCCCTGTCGTCGCTCAACGAGGGCAAGTACCGCATCATGTCGGACTCGGTGGTGAATGCCTTCCGCAACATCGCCACCAACAGCGACGGGCAGCGCATCGTCTCCAGCCCCATTCCGTCGATCCGCCCGAGCACTCAGTCGCCGCCCTCGGAGGCCGCGGAGGAGGCCCGCAAGTCGCGCGCCGAGCGGGTCAAGAACATGGCCGAGGAGATCCGCAAGGTGCTTGCGCCGTTGGTGGCGGACGGTCAGGTGCGGGTCACCGAGGGGGCTTTCGGCATCACCGTGGAGATCAACGCCAGCGTGCTGTTCGCACCGGGAGAGGCCAACCTGGGGCCGGACGCCAAACGCGCCCTGCGGGCGGTGGCCGACGTGGTGGCGGGGGCGGAGTTTCCGATCACGGTGGAAGGGCACACCGACATCACGCCGATCGCCACCGCCATGTTCCCGTCCAACTGGGAGCTGTCGGCCGTGCGTGCGTCCAGCGTGGTGCGGCTGTTTGTCGAAGGCGGTGTGCGTCCTTCGCGCCTGACCGCCGCGGGCTATGGCGATCAGCGGCCGGTGGCGGACAACGCCAACGCCGATGGGCGGGCGCGCAACCGCCGGGTGACGATCCTCATCGAGTCGCGCGTGGTCGAGGCCGAGCCACCGCCCCGGCCGGTGAGGGCGTCGGGGGTGACGGATTCGATCCTGCCGGCCGATGCGGCCCCGCCGGTGCCTGTCGCGCCGCCCGCATCGCAACCGTCCGCGCCGCAAGCGCCTGCCACCGCCAGGCCATGAGGCGCGCGGCCCGGGCACGCGGATCTTCCGGACGAACCTGACATTCCGCTCGCAAGGGCGAGGGGAGCGCGGCGGATCGCTATGTGGCGGGTGTTGTGGAGGCTCAGACCGAGCCGAGGTGGCGACTGGAGGCGGTGGGCCTGGATTGACCGTCGGGTCCGTAGATCTGGGGGTGTTCGGCCGCCGCGAGCAGGGTGGTGAGGGCCTGCTGGTTGTTCTGCAGGCGCTCCACGATCAACTGGCCGTTGACCCGGTTGCGCTCTTTGGCCTCTTCGGCCAGGGTCACGATCTCTTCCCATGCGGTCAGCGCATCGGGCGCCTGGGCCAGGACGATGCGGATGTTCTCGTTGCTGACCTTTGCGCCAACCCGGGCGAACATCATGGTGCGTTCGTCGGACAGGCGCTGGAGGCTGCGATAAAGCTGGGTCTTTTCTTCTGCAATCGTGCTGAGCGCGTCGATCTGACCCGCGATCAGCAGGGCTTCCTCGCGCTTCAGGAGTTCCAGGAATGTCCGCATGCCGGTGCGCTCGTCATGGATCAGACGGGCGAGCCGGTTGGAGAGGCCTGGATCGGCAGCCATGTCAGTGTTGCCCGCGCAGAGGGCGGCACGCCCCCGGAGAGGCGTGGGCGGACAGGGCCTGGGCCTGTTTCATCCTAGGCCTGCCCGGTTTGTCCGGTCTGGGCTGACAGCATCTGGCGGACGCTTTCGATCAGGCCGTCGGCGACCCGGCCAGTGTCTACCTTGAAGCGGCCTTCAGTGATGGCCTGCTTGATTTCGTCAACCTTCGCGCTGTCCACCACGGGGGTGTTGGCGACGGTTTCTTCCATTTGCTGCAGGCGAGCGGAGAGGGACGAGATCTCGACCTTTTCGCTGCCACCACCGGCCGCTTCGGATTTGGGAGATTCCTTGGCGGAGCGCGTGCGCCCGTCATTGGGCGGCAAGCCTCCGGTCGACTTCACAGAGTTATCGATCTTCATGGCGTAGCCCTTTCTTCCTTGTGTCGCAGAGGTATACGACCCGCGGAAGCCAAACTTTAACCCATTTGAGTCGGGGATGGCGGGCGGACGTTCAGGGCAGCGTGATTTCCACAATCCCTCCACTGCGCGCCGTTCCCCGGACCACCTGGCCGGTCGCCAGGCGGACTTGCGCGCCCTGGCCGTCGGCGGCGCTGCTCAGGGCCGTACCGTCGTTGGCGACCTGGAAGCCCGGGCCGCGGGAGATCACCTTGACCGGCTGCCCCTGCACCACGGCGGGTGGCAGGCGCAGGTGGCTGGCGGCGAGCGGGCGCCCGCCGGCGAGGGAGACCTTTGCGGCATGGCCGACCGCCTGACTGGGGTCGGTCAGCACGTCGACGGCCTGGGCCGTCAGTTCGCCCGACTCCCGCCGGATGTCGGCAGGCCCCAGGATCTGCCCCGCCGTAACCGGCGCTGTGGTGACCAGGTAGAGCCCCATGACCTTGATCTCCGCCGGAACGTAAGCCGACCAGGGCGACGGGGCGAGGCAGCGGATGCCCACCGAGATCCGGCCCCAGGGGCGCACGCCGCCGGGCAGGAAGGATTCGAACTGGACGCAGGGCGCCAGCTGGTTGTCGGCGCGGAATTCGCCGACCTGGATGCGCACCTCGCCCGGAAGGCTGCGTGTTTCGGTGTCGAGGAAGCGGGCCACTTCGGCACGCACCGGCGCGGGGTCCTGGCGGGCCTCGGCGATCGGAGCGAGGTGAAGAAGGGTGCCGAGCAGGGCAATTGCGAGAAGACGGGGCATGGGGGCTGGAGCAAGCGTGGCAACTGCCATTCGATCATGCCTGACGCCGGGACGCCAGTGGACCGGGGGGAATTGCCGCTGCGATCCAGTGCCCTGCGGCAAAAACTGCCGGAGCGGCAGCGGGTGGCTGCCGCCGTGGCCAAATTGGCGTGCTAATTGCCGCCTGTTCAGGCCATTCCCGGGCGTGGCCGGGCATTAGCATGGTTGGCATGGAAGGTGCAAAGGTGTGGGCAAGGCCCGCGTCGAATGACTTCTCCAAGTTTTACGGCGCTAGCGGAAACGAACTTTAGGGGTGACCAGAATGACCAGCCGACTCGACGAGACGATGCGTTTTCACCAGACAGCGCTGAATCTCCGCGCCTATCGGCAGCAGGTCATCGCCTCCAACATCGCCAATGCCGACACGCCGAACTTCAAGGCTCGTGACCTGGATTTCAAGCAAGCCCTGAAAGGCGCCCTGGGCGGCGAGCCGGCCAATCTGCCGCTGGCCGCCACTTCCGGCAGGCATCTGCCCGGAGTGGCCGCCAGCCCGGTAGAGAGCAGCCTGAAGTTCCGCAAGGAAGAGCAGGGCGCGGTGGATGGCAATACCGTCAATATGGATGTGGAGCGCAGTGCCTTTGCCGAGAATTCGGTGCAGTACCAGGCCAGCGTGACCTTCATCAACGGCCTGCTCAGCTCCATGCAGCGGGCCATCCAAGGGCAGTAAGGACACATCATGAGCATGCTCAACGTCTTTCACGTGGCCGGCAGTGCGCTGCATGCCCAATCCACCCGGCTGAACGCGACCGCCAGCAACCTGGCCAATGCCGACAGCGTCACCTCCAGCAACGGCCAGCCTTACAAGGCCAAGCAGGTCGTCTTTGCCGCCACCCCGATGGGTTCGCCGGCAGCTCAGGGGGTGCAGGTCAAGCAGGTGGTGGAGAGCGCGGCGCCGATGCGCATGGTGTACGACCCCAAGAGCCCGGCCGCCAACGGAGAAGGTTACGTGACGATGCCCAACGTCAATGTGGTCGAGGAAATGACCAACATGATCTCCGCCTCCCGCGCCTACCAGACCAACGCGGAAGTGATGGGCACGGCCAAGACCCTGATGGAAAAAACCCTGACCATCGGTCAGTAAGCACTGGAAAGCGATCATGAGCACCGTCAATTCCACCACCTCCGCCGACGTCATCGCGGCGCTGCAGAAATCGTCCGCGTCGTCCACCTCAAAGACCGACGAGGCCCAGAGCCGTTTCCTGAAGCTGCTCACCGAGCAACTCAAGAACCAGGACCCGCTCAACCCGATGGACAATGCACAGATGACCTCCCAGCTGGCCCAGATCAGCACGGTGGATGGCATCTCCAAGCTCAATACCACCCTGACGGCGCTCCTTCAGGACTCCCAGTCCAGCGAGGCCATGCAGGCTGCGGCGCTGGTAGGCAAGGGCGTGATGGTCGAAGGCAAGGCGCTGACACTCTCTGGCAGCAAGGCCTACGGCGGTTTCGAGCTGACCAGCGCGGCCGACAAGGTGACAGTCACCATCAAGGACTCGGCCGGTACCGAGGTGCGCAAGATGGAGCTGGGGTCCTTCGATGCCGGCGTCTTCAACTTTGCTTGGGATGGCAAGACCACCAACGGTACCCAGGCGGTCGATGGCAAGTACACCATGTCGATCGCCGCCACCCGCGGATCGGACGACGTGAAGCCCATCGCGCTTCAGCTCACCACGGTCAACAGCGTGCTGCGCACCAGCAAGGGCGAGGTATCCCTGGACGTGGGCTCGGGCAATCTGGTCAGCCTGACCGACATCAAGCAAATTCTGTAAGCGGAGGAAAAAATGGCATTCCAACAAGGTTTGAGCGGTCTTTCCATCGCTTCCAAGGCGCTTGATGCGATCAGCAACAACGTCTCCAACTCGAACACGGTCGGCTTCAAGCAGTCGACCGCACAGTTCTCCGACGTCTTTGCCGCATCCCTGGCCGGGGGCGGTACCCAGGTCGGTATCGGCGCATCCATCGACAAGGTGTCCCAGCAGTTCACCCAGGGCAACATCTCCACCACCGCCAACGCGCTGGACCTGGCGATCAACGGCCAGGGCTTCTTCCGGATGAGCAACAACGGCTCGATCTCCTACAGCCGCAACGGCCAGTTCCAGACCGACAAGAACGGTTACGTGGTCAATGCCCAGGGCCTGCGCTTGACCGGCAAGCTGGCGGATTCGAACGGCGTGCTGACCGGCACCACGGGCGACATCAAGCTCAACTTCAGCGATGCAAAGCCCGCCGCCACCACCAGTGCCGGCTACAACGTCAACCTTGACTCCCGCTCGGCCACCCCGGTGTCGATGAGCAAGGCCGCGGTGTTCGGCTCCGCCGCGCCGTCACTGACCGTGGCCGCAGCGCCGGCCAACGTGCTGACCATCGCGGTGGATGGCTCCACCACGCCGGTGACCGTTACCGTGCCGGCTGGCACCTACGCCGATGTGGGCTCCCTGGTCACCGCGATCCAGACGGCGGTCGACCAGACCACCCTCAAGGGGCGGGTCAATGTCGCCAGCGACAGCACCGGCGTGATCAACTTCGCCTCTGCCCGCAGCGGTCGCCTCTCCGACATCACCGTGACCGGCTCCGCCGCTGCCGCGCTGAACGTGCCCAGCACCACCGGCACAGCCACCAACAACGCCTTCAGCACCAGCGATCCGACCAGCTACACCAGCACCACCTCGCAGACGGTGTACGACTCCCTGGGTAACGCCCACACCCAGTCCCTGTATTTCGTGAAGACCGCCCAGTCCAACGTGTGGGACGTCTATACCAGCCTGGACGGTGGCTTCCCGCCGGAGATCGACCCGCTGACCGGCACCCATACGCCGACCACGATCAGCTTCGACTCCAATGGTGTGCTGCAGACCCCGACCTCCTTCTCGTCGTCCTACACGGTGTCCACCGGGGCCGTGCAGCCCCTCAACTTCACCGTCGAGCTGGCCGGCACCACCCAGTTCGGCAACAGCTACGGGGTCAACCAGCTCACGCAGGACGGCTACACCACCGGCAAGCTGTCCGGACTCACGGTGGATGCCGACGGCACCATCCAGGGCAATTTCAGCAACGGCCAGTCCCGCGTGATGGGGCAGGTCTGGCTGGCCACCTTCCAGAACCCCAATGGCCTGCAGTCCCTCGGCGGCAACCAGTGGGCCGTCACCAACGCCTCCGGGCCGGAGCAGCCCAATGCGCCGGGCACTGGTAGCCTCGGGGTGGTCCAGTCGGCAGCGGTGGAAGATTCCAACGTGGACCTCACCGCCGAGCTGGTGAACATGATCACCCAGCAGCGCTCCTACCAGGCCAACGCCCAATCCATCAAGACCCAGGACCAGATCCTGCAGACCCTGGTCAACCTGCGCTGACGCCTGAGGAAAGC
The DNA here is from genome assembly GCF_012927165.1 of Zoogloea dura. Classification (GTDB taxonomy): domain Bacteria; phylum Pseudomonadota; class Gammaproteobacteria; order Burkholderiales; family Rhodocyclaceae; genus Zoogloea; species Zoogloea dura. Next base: position 44,327 of record NZ_JABBGA010000024.1, on the reverse strand, counting down.
CCGCCATGGACCGCCTTATCTACACCGCAATGACCGGCGCCTCTGCCACGATGGGGCAGGAGGCGGCCGTGGCGCACAACCTCGCCAACGCCACCAGCACCGGCTTCAAGGCCGAACTGCACCGGCTTCGCGCCGTCCCGCTGCAGAATACCGAGCTGAAGACCCGGGCCTTCGTGGCCGATGCCAGCGTGGCCGACGACTTTACGCCCGGCCCGCTGCAGCACACCAACCGGGCCCTGGACATGAGCGTGCAGGGCAAGGGCTGGTTTGCCGTGCAACTGCCCGATGGCACCGAGGCCTACACCCGCAACGGCAGCTTCGAAGTCAGCGCCAACGGCGTGTTGCAGACCCGCGGTGGCTTGCCGGTGCTTGGTTCGGGCGGCCCGATCACCCTGCCGCCGGATGTGGAAGTCGCGGTCGGCGCCGATGGCACGATCTCCACGGTGCCGCGTACCGGTGCCAAGAACAACACCACCAGCGTCGACCAGCTCAAGCTGGTCAACCCGCCTGAGCAGGACCTGCGCCGTGGCGGCGACGGGCTGTTCCGCCTTGCCGACGGCAATCCCGCGCCGGCAGATCCTGCCGTCCGCGTTGCCGCCGGCTATCTGGAAGGCAGCAACGTCAATGTGGTCGAGCAGATGGTCAGCATGATCTCCCTGGCCCGCCATTACGAAACCCAGACTCGCCTCCTGTCGGTTGCGCAGGAAATGGACCGTGCTGCATCCCAACTGGTGGCCAAGGGCTGAGCCACGCCCTCGCCAGACCCCGCCGGGGCCGGCGGGCGCTGATCGACGGGGCCCGAATTGATGGGTCTTTCCCCGCTTCATCCATCCCTGGAACGGCTCTTGCAACGGCTAGCATGAAAACCTAGCCGAACCGCCCGAACCGGCGGCCCGAACCGATATCTCTGGAGCTCCCCATGATCCGCTCCCTCTGGATTGCCCGCACCGGCCTTGACGCTCAGCAGACCCAGCTCGACGTCATCTCGAACAACCTCGCCAACGTCTCGACCAACGGCTTCAAGCGCGCCCGGGCGGTGTTCGAGGATCTGCTCTACCAGAACCTGCGCCAGGCCGGCGCCCAGTCCACCCAGCAGACCACCATCCCCTCCGGCCTGCAGATCGGTACCGGTGTGCGCCCCATCGCCACCGAGCGTATCCACACCCAGGGCAACCTGACCCAGACCGGCAATGCCCTCGACGTGGCGGTCCAGGGCGAGGGCTTCTTCCAGATCCTGCTGCCCGATGGCACCACCGCCTACACCCGCGATGGCGCTTTCCAGAAAGACGCCAACGGCCAGGTCGTCACCTCCAGCGGCTACCCGCTGCAGCCGGCCATCACCATTCCCGCCAATGCCTTGTCCCTGACCATCGGCAAGGACGGCGTGGTGTCGGTGACCCTGCCCAACCAGACAGCTCCATCGCAGATCGGCAACATCCAGATCGCCGGCTTCGTTAATCCGGGCGGCCTGCAGAGCGTCGGTGAAAACCTCTACCTGGAAACTGCCGCCAGCGGCACCGCCAACCCCAATACGCCGGGCACCAATGGCGTCGGCACCCTCAACCAGACCTACGTGGAAACGTCCAACGTGAACGTGGCCGAAGAGCTGGTGCTGATGATCCAGACCCAGCGCGCCTACGAGCTCAACTCCCGCGCCATTTCCACCTCCGACACCATGCTCGGCAAGCTCACCTCGCTGTAAGCCCCGTCGGGCGGAGATCATCATGAAAGCGCTTCGAATCGTCCTCCTGCCGCTGCTGGCCCTGCTGGGGGGCTGCGCGGCCCTGCAAGGCACGCCGCCGACGGCGGTCCATCAGCCCATGAGCGTGCGGCCGGAGCCGCGCACCGCGCAGGCGGCCCAGCCGGGCTCCATCTACCAGTCGAACTTCTCCCGGCCGCTCTTCGAGGACCGGCGTGCCCGCTTCGTCGGCGATGTGATCACGGTGAACCTGGTCGAGCAGACCGCCGCCAGCAAGAAGTCGTCGGCCAACGCCGAGCGCAATGCCAGCATGGCCGCCTCCATCTCGGCCCTGGCCAAGGTGCCCCTGGCGGGCGCCCTGGGCGGTCTGGGTGTCACGGCTTCCGATGCCAGCAAGTTCGGCGGCAAGGGGGACGCGGCGGCCAACAACGCCTTCACCGGCACCATCACCACCACCGTCATCGAGGTGCTGTCCAACGGCAACCTGCTGGTGTCGGGCGAGAAGCAGATTGCGATCAACCAGGGCAACGAGTTCATCCGGTTCTCGGGGGTGGTCAATCCGGTCTATGTGACCGGCGGCAACAGCGTCCAGTCCACCCAGGTCGCCGATGCGCGCATCGAGTACCGGGCCAACGGTTACATCGACGAGACGGAGACCATGGGCTGGATGCAGCGCTTCTTCGTGAACGTGCTGCCTTTCTGAGGGTCGTCATCATGAAGTCCTTGCCGCGGATCCTCCTCGCCCTGGCGGCCGGTGCATGCCTGGGCTTTGGCACCCCGGCCAGTGCCGAGCGCCTGAAGGACCTTGCCTCCATCGGCGGGGTGCGCCAGAACCAGCTGGTCGGCTACGGCCTGGTGGTCGGCCTCGATGGCTCGGGCGACCAGACCACCCAGACCCCCTTCACTGTGCAGAGCATCATCAACATGCTCGGCAACCTGGGTGTGACCCTGCCGCCCGGCCAGTCCCTGCAGTTGCGCAACGTGGCGGCGGTGATGGTCACTGCCAGCCTGCCGCCCTTTGCCCGGCCCGGTCAGCAGATCGACGTGACCGTCTCGTCCATGGGCAATGCCCGCTCCCTGAAGGGCGGCACCCTGGTCATGACCCCGCTGAAGGGGGCCGACGGGCAGGTCTATGCCATGGCCCAGGGCAACCTGGCGGTCAGTGGCGCCGGTGGCGCGGCGGGTGGCACCAAGGTCACGGTCAATCACTTGTCTGCCGGACGCATCCCGGGCGGCGCCACGGTCGAGCGGGCTGTTGCCAGCCAGGTAGGGCAGGGGGACTCGGTCTTCGTCGAGCTCAATACGGCCGATTTCGGCACCGCCCAAAGCGTGGTGGACGCCATCAACCGGATCGCCCCGGGCAGTGCCCAGGCCCTCGACGGCCGGCAGGTCCAGGTGCGCGCGCCCGATGACCTTAACCAACGGGTGGCCTTTCTCGGCCGGCTCGAGAACCTGGATGTGATCCCCGCGGTGCAGGCGGCCAAGGTCATCGTCAACTCCCGCACGGGCTCGGTGGTGATGAACCAGAAGGTGGCCCTGCAGAACTGCGCCGTGGCTCACGGCAGCCTGACCGTGACGGTCAGCAACGATCCCCAGGTCAGCCAGCCCGGCCCACTCTCCGGCGGGCAAACGGTGGTCACCAACAAGGGCGCGGTGGACATCAAGCAGGAAGGTGGCACCCTGTTCAACATCAAGGGCGGGACCAACCTGGCTGACGTGGTCAAGGCGCTCAACGCGGTCGGTGCCAACCCGCTCGAGCTGATCTCCATCCTGCAGGCCATGAAGGCCAGCGGTGCGCTCAGGGCCGAGCTCGAGGTGATCTGATGGCCGCCAGCGATCTCAGCCAGATCAATGCTCTCGATCCGAACAGCCTGTCGGGGCTGCGCCGTCTGTCGAAGGAGAATTCCCCCGAAGCAGCCCGGGAGGCGGCCAAGCAGTTCGAGGCCTTGTTCATGCAGCAGGTCCTCAAGTCCATGCGCGACGCGAGCCCCAAGGGGGGCATGTTCGACAGTGAAGAGTCGCGCATGTACCAGTCCATGCTCGACCAGCAGCTGTCCCTGCAGTTGTCTACCCGGAGTGGCGGCATCGGCCTGGCCAAGGTTATCGAGCGCCAGCTCTCGGCAGCCCGCGAAACCGTGGTGCTGCCTGACGGGCCGGTGCCCCTGAGTCGTCCGGACAAAGCGGTTCCCCTCGATCCGGCCATCAAGCGCGGCTTTGATGCCGCTGCTTCGCCGGGCGGCAGCGCTCTGTCAGGCTATGCGGGGGTGAATGGCGCCGCAGGTGGGGTTGCAGTCGGGACGGCAGGTGGAGCGGCAAGTTCGCCGGCAAAAACTGCCGTTTCGGCGGCCTCTGCCGGCCTTGCCGCCTTTCCGGGCCTGCCTGCCGGTGCCGGGCCGCGGGCCTTTGTCGAAAAGATCTGGCCGCAGGCTGTCGAGGCGAGCCGGGTCACGGGCATTCCCGCCCGTTTTCTGGTGGCCCAGGCTGCCCTTGAGACCGGCTGGGGCAAGCACGAGCTGAAGAACGCCGACGGCTCGCCCAGCCATAACCTGTTCAACATCAAGGCCGGCCGCAACTGGACCGGTGGAACCCTGGCCACCACCACCACCGAATTCCGCGACGGCGCGGCGACCCGCGAGAATGCGCGTTTCCGGGCCTACGGCTCGTATGCCGAATCATTCCAGGACTATGCCCGGATGATCCGCAACAATCCCCGCTATGCTGCCGTGGCGGGGCAGGGCGACGCGGTGGCTTTTGCCCGAGGGCTGCAATCGGCAGGCTATGCCACCGACCCGATGTACGCCGACAAGCTGGCCCGCATCATCAACGGCAACACCCTGCGTACCGCCCTGGCGGCCAGCGCCACGCCCCGGGCGTGAGGTTTTACCGGCCGGCTCCATGAGCTGGCAGAGTTCTTGCAGAAGGAGGTGCAGATACTCCCGAACCAAGGACGTGGATCATGGGCAGCAGCCTCTTCAGCATCGGACTCACCGGCCTCAACGCCGCTCAGGCAGGCCTGGTGGTCACGAGCCACAACATCTCCAACGCCGGCACCACGGGCTACAGCCGTCAGAGCACCGTCCAGAGCACCAACCCCGCCCTGTTCACCGGCGCTGGCTTCTTCGGCGAGGGTACCAAGGTTGATACGGTCAAGCGTGCCTACGACAGCTACCTGACCAATCAGGTGCTGTCCGCCCAGACCAAGTTCAGCGAATACGACACCTACAGCAACGAGATCAGCCAGATCGACAACATGCTGGCCGATCCCACCACCGGCCTGACGCCGGCGGTCGCCTCCTTCTTCGAAGGGGTGCAGGAAGTGGCAGCCAACCCGGCCAGCGTGCCGGCCCGCCAGTCCATGCTGTCCACCGCGCAAAGCCTGGTGGCCCGCTTCCAGAACCTGAGCAGCCGCATCAACGACGTGCGCAGCGGTGTCGAGACCCAGGTCAAGAACACGGTCAGCGAGATCAGCTCCTACGCCAGCCAGATCGCCGAGATGAACCACAAGATCGCGGTTGCCCAGCAGGCCGGCTCGGCCCAGCCTGCCAACGATCTGCTGGATACCCGCGACCGCCTGATCAACGAGCTTAACCAGCTGACCCGGGTGTCCACCACCACCGACAGCAGCGGCTCGATGTCGGTGTTCATCGGCACCGGCCAGCCGCTGGTGGTGGGCACCGTGGCGACCAAGCTGGAAGCCCAGGCCTCTCCGTCCGACCCCACCCGCAACGTGGTGAACATCATCACCCAGGGCGGAGCCATCACCGTCCCTGAGAACCTGCTCGGCGGCGGCAAGCTGGGCGGCTTGCTGGCGATGCGCTCGGGCTCGCTGGATTCCGCCCAGAATCAGCTTGGCCTGATCGCCGTCGGACTCAGCTCGGCCTTCAATAGCCAGCACCTCCTCGGCCAGGACCTCAACGGCAACCTGGGCACCAACTTTTTCAGCAACCCGACGGTGGCCGTGCAGCGTTATAACAGCGCCACTACGGCTACGCCCGATGTGCAGTTTTCCGACATTACCAAGCTCACTGGCGATGACTACAAGCTCACCTTCACCGATACCACCGGCGGCTACACCCTTAGCCGGGTATCCGACGGAGCCTCGGTGACCGCGGCCTCGGTGGGCCTCACCGTCACTCCGCCGGCGGTTTCGAAGGTGGGTGACAGCTTTCAGATTCTGCCGACCCGCTACGCCGCCTCCAATATCTCCGTGGCGATCAGCGATACGCGCATGGTGGCCGCTGCGGCGCCGATCGCTGCAGCAGCTACCGCCAGCAACCTGGGGACGGCCGCGATCAGTGCGCCGGTGCTCTCCAGTACAACCAACCTGGCGAGCTTTGGCACCACCGCGGCCCCACTCAAGCTGACCTACAGTGGTGGAAGCCTCAGCGGCTTTCCGGCCACCTTGCCGGTGACCTATACGCCGCTCAATGGCAGCCCGGTCACCGTGGCCGCTCCGGCTGCCTCCATTCCCTACAGCAGCGGCATGAGCGTCAGCGTGGGAGGCGTCAGCTTCACGCTGACCGGCGCGATGCAGGACAACGACAGCTTCACCCTCGGTCCGAATGCCGGCGGGGTGTCCGACAGCCGCAACGCGGTGCTGCTCGGCAGCCTGCAGACGACCAAGACCCTGCTGTCCGCCAACGGCCAGCCGTCGGCGACCTTCAACTCGGTTTACTCCCAGCTGGTCAGCGCGGTCGGCAACAAGGCGCGCGAGGTGGAGGTCAACCGGGATGCTCAGGAAAGCCTGGCCAATCAGGCCGTCCAGGCCCAGCAATCGGTGGCGGGGGTGAATATTGATGAAGAAGCGGCCAATCTGATCCGTTATCAGCAGGCATACCAGGCGGCGGGCAAGGTCATGAGCATTGCCTCCAAGCTGTTCGACCAAGTGCTGGCCCTGGGCCAATAAACTGAAGGAAAGCCATCATGCGTATCACCACCGGCATGATCTTTGACAAGGGCGTGCAGCAGATGCAGCGCCAGAACAGCCAGTTGCTCGATACCCAGCAGCAGGTTGCCACCGGTCGGCGCATCCTCACGCCCTCCGACGACCCCGTGGCCTCCGCCCGGGCCCTCGAGGTGTCCCAGTCGCAGAGCGTCAACAAGCTTTACGCCAGCAACCAGGGCTACGCCAACGATGCACTGCGCCTGGTGGACAGCAAGCTTGGTGCGGCGAACGACCTGGTCACCTATGTCCGTACCCGCGCGGTGGAATCGGGCAACGGCACCTACACGGCCTCCGACCAGGCGACCATCGCCGACGATCTGGAACAGCAGTTCGCCGCCCTGCAGTCCATCGCCAACAGCAGGGACTCCGCGGGCGATTATGTTTTTGCCGGCTATCGCAGCAATGCGCAGCCTTTTGTCGGCAGTCTCGCCGGTGGGGTCAGCTACCAGGGGGACCAGGGCACGCGCACCCTGCAGATCTCAGAGACGCGGAACCTGCCGATAACCAGCTCCGGCGACGAGATCTTCAACAGCATCCGGGCACCGGTGGGTTCGGCCTTTGCCCTGTCGGCCGCCACCAATAGCGGCTCGGCCCTGGTCTCGGGGACCAGCCTCGGTGGCTATAACGGCCACGCCTATGCGATCAGCGTCTCGGCCGGCCCCACCTACCAGGTCTTCGATTCGACGGCCGATCCGAGCCACAGCAGCCCCATCACGCCGACGGTCAGCGCCAGCGGCAACGACACGACCCTCAGCTTTGGGGGCGTCAGTATGACCCTCACGGGCACGCCGGCGGCCGGTGACAGCTATTCCCTCAGTTCCGTGGCGAGCAGCTTCGACGTGCTTGGCAATTTCGTCACTGCCCTCAATTCCGGCAATGCGGCCGTCACCCGCTTCAATGCAAACCAGACAATCGCCGGCATGGACGCCAGCCAGGACAGCATCAACGAAGTGCGTTCGGGCGTGGGGGCGCGCATGGTCGAGGTGGAGGCCCAGCAGAACATCAATGGTGACCTGGACCTGCAGTACTCAGAGACCTTGTCCCGCCTGCAGGATGCCGACTACGCGGAGACGGTGAGCAATCTCAGCCAGCAACAGATCTATCTCCAGGCTGCGCAGCAGAGCTTCATGCGGGTCAGCAACCTGTCGCTGTTCAATTACCTCAACTGATTCCGATGCCCCGTGCGTTGTCCCCACGGTCGCTGACGGCCCTGGCCGCAGCCTTGCTGGCAGGCTGCAGCACCATCGGTGAGCCGCCCCACGACTGGCTGCTGTTGCCCACCGCGGCGGTCGTGGCGGTAAGCAACGGCTACCTCACCATTCCCGGCCTGGCCGCCGGCATCGCGGCGTATGCGGTGCTGGACCCGCTGGCGCCGAACTGGAACCTCCAGGAGGCCCGCCTCGGAGAAGAGCGCTACCGCCTGGTGCTGCGCATGAAGGCCGTGCATTCGGGGGGCGCGGGAGAGGCTTACCAGGTCTTTGCCCGTCGGGCTGAACAGCTGGCCGGGCAGCCCGGCTTCGGGGCTTACGAGGTGCTGCGCTGGCAGCAAGGCATCGAGAGCAACCGGCCATTTGCCCAGCGGGTGGCCTACGGGGAGATCCGCCTGGTGCGCAGCCTGCCCCCGGTTGCGGTGAAGCAGCCCTGATTTCGTATCCGTCCGTGATATCTCCTGCCTGCAAGCGTTTCTGAACCTTGCCGTGTCCGGCCGACTTTCGTAAGGTGTCCGCTTGAACAGCAGGATTTTGAGCACATGGACCGCATGACCGAACGTCGCAAGGAACGCCGCATTCCCCTTGGCTGCAAGGTGGGCATCAAGCTCGCCGGTGGGGCCGCGCCCATAGTCGGGGACTGTGTCGAGCTGGGAGTCGGCGGCATGACCATCCACTCCCGCCACGTTCCCCGCATGGACGAGGTCTTCGAGGTCGCGGTGCTGCCCCCCGAGCATGGGGGGCACTTCATGCCCCTGCATGCCCGGGTGAGGGTGCGCCGCTGCCATGGCCTGGAGCAGGCCTGCATCTACGAAATGGGCGTCGAGATCCTCGAAGTCATCCGCTGAAACCCGCTGCTCGGGGTCAGGCTGGAGGCGTCGTGGCCAGCAGGTCCTGACGCAGCTGCATCGGGCCGTCGATGAAGATGCGAGGGTCCATCAGGCGTGGCGGGTGAGGCATGTGGGGGCGGAAATCCATGCGCGAGAGAATGTCCCGCTCGATGTCGATACCTGGCGCCACTTCGATCAGCTCCAGCCCGTCCGGGCCCAGCCGGAACACGCAGCGCTCGGTGATGTAGAGCACCGGCGTGCCGCGCCGGGTGGCCTGGGGGCCGCTGAAGGTGCGGTGCTCCACGTCCTCAACGAACTTGGCGGCCTGCCCCTCGCGGGTGATGAGCAATTGCCCGGCCGCCACCGCAACCTCCAGGCTGCCGGCGGTGAAGGTGCCCACAAAGACCACCTTCTTGGCGTTCTGGCTGATGTTGATGAAGCCTCCGGCCCCGGCCAGACGGGGGCCGAAGCGGGACACGTTGAGGTTGCCCTGGCGGTCGGCCTGGGCCAGGCCCAGGAACGCGATGTCCAGCCCTCCACCGTCGTAGAAGTCGAACTGGCTGGGCTGGTCGATGATGGCCTGGGTGTTCACCGCCGCCCCGAAGTTGAGGCCGCCGGCCGGCACACCGCCGATCACGCCAGGTTCGGCCGTCATGGTGAGGAGGTCACTGACCCGCTCTTCCGCCGCCACTGCCGCCACGCCCTCGGGCATGCCGATGCCAAGGTTCACCACGGCTCCCGGGGTGAGCTCCATGGCTGCGCGGCGGGCGATGATCTTGCGTTCGCTCATCTCCATGGGGGCGATGGCTGACATGGGTACCCGCAGCTCGCCGGAAAAGGCCGGGCTGTAGGTCTCGATGAAAGTCTGCATGTGGTATTCGGGGCGCTCCGCCACCACCACGCAATCCACCAGCACGCCAGGGATTTTCACTTGCCGAGGGTTCAGCGAGTTCCGCTCGGCGATGCGTTCCACCTGGGCAATCACGATGCCGCCGCTGTTGTGGGCGGCCATGGCGATGGCCAGGGCTTCCAGGGTCAGGGCTTCCTTCTCCATGGTGATGTTTCCGTCGGGGTCGGCGGTGGTGCCGCGGATGATGCCCACGTGGATGGGGAAGGCCTTGTAGAACAGGTATTCCTCCCCGTCGATCTCCATCAGCCGCACGATCTCGGTAGTGGTGCGGGCGTTCAGCTTGCCGCCGCCGAAGCGCGGATCCACGAAGGTGTCCAGGCCGACCCGGGTGAGGGTACCGGGCTTGCCTGCGGCGATGTCCCGGAACAGGTGGGAGATCACGCCCTGGGGCAGGTTCCAGGCCTCGATGCGGTCGGTCACCGCCAGTTCCTGCAGGCGTGGCACCAGGCCCCAGTGGCCACCGATGACGCGGGCCACCAGGCCGTCGTGGCCCAGATGGTTGAGACCGCGCTCCCGGCCATCGCCCTGGCCGGCCGCGTAGACCAGGGTCAGTCCGGCCGGGCCTGCCGGATCTGGCGCCTCGCTGGCCTGGTTCTCCAGGTAAAGGCTCTCGAGGGCCACCGCGATGTTCTCGGGAAAGCCGATGCCCACGAAGCCGCCGGTGGCGACCGTGCTGCCGGCGCGGATCAGGGCGACGGCCTCCCGGGCGGTGACGACCTTCCCCTGATCGGCGCCGCGGTGAGTCATGCTGTTCATGGCTGCTCCTTGCATGGAGGTCTCAGACGAGGCCGGTGAGGTAGTAGGTGGCGATCACGAAGAAGACCGCGCTGGTCTTGATCAGGGTGATCGCGAAGATGTCCTTGTAGGCGACCTTGTGGGTCAGGCCGGTGACCGCCAGCAGGGTGATCACGGCGCCGTTGTGGGGCAGGGTGTCCATGCCGCCGGAGGCCATGGAGGCGACCCGGTGCAGCACCTCGAGGGGAATGCCCACCGCGTTGGCGGCGGTGATGAAGGTCTCGGACATGGCTGCCAGGGCGATGCCCATGCCGCCGGAGGCCGAGCCGGTGATGCCGGCCAGGGTGGTGACGGTGATGGCTTCATTCACCAGCGGGTTGGGGATCACCTTGAGCGCGTCGGCCACCACCAGGAAGCCGGGCAGGGCGGCGATCACGGCGCCGAAGCCATACTCGGAGGCGGTGTTCATGGAGGCCAGCAGGGCGCCGCCGACCGCGGCCTTGGTGCCTTCGGCGAAGCGCGCGGCGACGGTGCGCCAGGCGAAGGCCATGACGGTCAGGATGCCCACCAGCAGCGCCCCTTCAACGGCCCAGATGGCGGCGATCTTGGAGACGTCCTGGACCACGGGGGCGGCCTTGCCGATCACTGCCGGTACGAAGGAGTGGCTCTTGCCGTAGATCTGCGGGATGAGGTCGGTGAACAGCTTGTTGGTGACGCCCACCAGCACCAGGGGCAGGACGGCCAGGATCGGGTTGGCCAACTTTTCCTTGTCGTCGAAGGGTTCCGGTTCATTCACCAGCTCGGTGCCATAGCCTTCGCCCGCAGCGGCGGCGGCGCGGCGGCGCCATTCCAGGTAGGCCATGCCGGCCAGGAAGATGAAGATCGAGCCCAGCACGCCCAGGGTGGGGGCGGCGTAGATGTTGGTCTTGAAGAAAGTGGTGGGGATCACGTTCTGGATCTGCGGGGTGCCCGGCAGGGAGTCCATGGTGAACGAGAAGGCGCCCAGGGCGATGGTGCCGGGGATCAGGCGCTTGGGGATGCCGCCCTGGCGGAACATCTCGGCGGCGAAGGGATACACCGCGAAGACCACCACGAACAGGGACACGCCACCGTAGGTGAGCAAGGCACACACCAGCACGATGGAGAGCATGGCCCGTTCGGCGCCGACCAGCTTGATCACCGAGGACACGATGGCCTTGGAGAAGCCGGACAGCTCGATGACCTTGCCGAAGATGGCGCCGAGCAGGAAGACCGGGAAGTAGTTCTTCACGAAGCCGACCATCTTGTCCATGAAGAGGCCGGTGAACATGGGGGCGACCAGGGTGGGGTCGGTGAGCAGCACGGCGCCGAGGGCGGCGACGGGGGCGAACAGGATGACGCTGTAGCCTCTGTATGCGATGAACATCAGGAAGCATAGCGAGGCGAGCACGATCAGGAACGACATGGTTTTATCTCCTCCGGTGAATGTTTGCGGAGGCTCCAGTGCAGTTTCTGTGCCAAAGATTTTCTTATTGATTCATAAGGTTTTTTCTTTTCGGTAGGCCTGCTGCTGCTCAGCCCGGCTGACAGTGTGTCCGGAGAGGCAGACAGGTTTCGATTACAGGTCGCCGGCGATGCCGAGGGCGCTGATCTTCTCGTAGAGGGATGCCCGGGAGATGCCGAGCTTGCGGGCCGCCTGGGCCTTGTTGCCCGCGGCGGCGGCGATGGCCGCCAGGATGGCCTCCCGTTCCGCCTCCTGCTGGACCTCTTCAAGGGTGCGAGGGTGGCCGGCCGGCGGGTTGGCGGGGCGGGCTTCCAGGCCCGGCAGGATGCGCTCGAAGTCTTCCCGCTCGAGGCTGTCGGCGTCGGACATCAGCAGGCCGCGCTCAAGCACATTGGCCAGTTCGCGCACATTGCCGGGCCAGTTGTGGCGGGCCAGGTAGGCGAGGGCCCGGGGGGCGAGGCTGCGGGGCGGCTCGCCCAGGCGCCGGGCCACGCTGTCAGCGAGGGATTCGGCAATGATCGGCAGGTCGTCCAGGCGCTCGCGCAGGGGCGGCACCTGCAGGGTCATGACGTTGAGGCGATAGAACAGGTCGGCCCGGAAACGCCCCTCATCCACCTCCTGCTGCAGTTTGCGGCTGGTGGCGGCAATGATCCGCACGTCCACGCTGATCAGCCGGTTCGACCCCACCGGCTCGATCTCCTTCTCCTGCAGGGCGCGCAGCAGCTTGGCCTGCAGGGATGGCGACATGTCGCCGATCTCGTCGAGGAACAGGGTGCCGCCCTGGGCCAGCTCGAACTTGCCGCTGCGCCCCTTGCGGTCGGCGCCGGTGTAGGCGCCGGGGGCGACGCCGAAAAATTCGGATTCGAGCAGGGTCTCCGGAATGGCGGCGATATTGACCGCGACGAAGGGGGCGCCGGCCCTCGGGCTGGCCGAATGGATGGCCTGGGCCAGCAGTTCCTTGCCGGTGCCGGTCTCGCCGATGATGAGGACCGGAGAGCTGGCGCGGGCGGCACGCCGGGCTTGGTCCTTGACGCTGAGGCAGGCCGGGCTGGCACCGACGAAGTTGGCGAAGCTGTACTTGGTGCGGCGGGCCTCGTCGAGCTTGCGACGGGTGTCGGCCAGCTCGTGGCGCAGGTTCTGGAAGCGCGACACGATGGGCGCCAGCTGGCGCGGGTCGTCGAACACCACCACCCCGAAGCCGCCGATGATCTCGCCCGCCTCGTCGCGTACCGGCAGGCGCATCACCACGAAGGACTCGTTGCCGAAGTCCATGATGTCGAGCATGATCGGCCGCCCGGTGGTGACCACGCTGCGCATCTGGCTGTTGGGGATGACATCTTCCACCGGCAGGCCGATCACCGCGGCGGGGTCGGGGATGTTCAGGTGGTGGGGGTACTGCTCGTTCATCCACACGATGCGGGCCTCCCGGTCGACGATCAGCAGTCCTTCGGACAGTTCCGAGAAGGCGCCCAGCAAGGTGTCCATGACCCGTTGGCGGATGCGTTCGGCTTCGGCGGCGAAGTTGGGGGTTGGCATGCTGTCCAGCCTCTTCTGGTTATGGTGAAGCGTCCGGGGGGGCGTGAACGATGCTGCGTTCCCGCGCCAGCCGTTGAGCATAGCGCAGTGCGACTTTTACCGAAGTGAGTGCTTACCGCAATGCCGCGCCTGATCAGGCTTGCCCGGACAGGGTGGCGCGGGAGGCGGCCAGCATTTCATCGAGGAAGGCGCGGGCAGGCACCGGCAGGATCTTGTTGCGCAGATGCACGAGATTCCAGGGGCGATGCAGGGGAAAGCCGTCCACATCGAGGATCACCAGTCCCTCGCCTTCAAGCCGGTCACCCAGCGCGTGGCGGGAGATCACGGCCAGGCCCATGCCAGTCCCGGCCAGTTCCAGCAGCGCCTCGTTGCTGCCCAGGGCCAGGCGCACGCGCAGCGTTACCCCGGCCTGCCGGGCAAAATCGTCGATGGCCCGCCGTGAGCCGGAGCCGGGCTCGCGTAGCAGGAAGGATTCGCCCGCGAGCTCGGCGAGGCTCACACGGCGCTCCGCCGCCCAATGCCCCCGCGGAGCAAGGATCACCATTTCGTTGTCGAGAAACGGGTGCACCACGATGTCCAGGTCCTCGGGGGGGTAGGACATCACGTACAGGTCGTCCTCGTTATGGCGCAGGCGCTCCACCACTCGGTCGCGGTTGGCGATCTCCAGTTCGATGGTGATGTCCGGGTAGCGCTTGCAGAAGGCGCCCAGCATGCGCGGCAGGAAGTACTTGGCGGTGGTCACCAGGGCCACCCGCAGCGTGCCCCGCTTGAGGCCCCGCAGCGCGTCGATGGCCGACTCGAAGCCGTTCCATACGTCATCCAGGCTGCGCGTGGTGGTCAGCAGCTCCTCCCCCGCGGGAGTCAGGCGCAGGCTGCGTCCGGCCTGGTCGAAGAGGGGCATGCCGACGGTGTCGGTGAGCTGGCGGACCTGGATGGAGACGGCCGGCTGGGTCAGGTGCAGGGCTTCCGCGGCCCGGCTGAAGCTGCCCAGGCGGGCAACGGTGGCGAAGGTCTCGAGCTGGCGGAGGGTGATGCGGCGGCGGGACATGTATAAGTTTTAACTAATGAATATCTTGATATTTGTTAATTGGATTTTATGCCACTGCGCCTTCATCCTGCCAGCCATCGCCCGCTGGAGCGGGTCATCAGGAGAACACACATGCATCAGCCCGCTTTTGCGCCGCGCCTTTCCGCGTGGCCGGTGGAAGGGAAGGAGTGAGCCGCCATGTCCTTTGAACCCGTCATCCTGTTCTTCATGCTCGGCCTGCTGGCCGGTGTGGTGCGCTCGGATCTGAAGATCCCGGGGGTGGTCTATGAAGCGCTGAGCATCTTCCTGTTGCTGGCCATCGGCATGAAGGGCGGTGTGGAGCTGGCCCGCCACTCTGTGCTGGATCTGGCCCTGCCGGCGGCGGTGGTGGTGGGGACGGCGCTGCTGATCCCCCTCGCGGCCTTCCAGGTGCTGCGCGTCGTGGGGCGACTGTCCAGGCCGGATGCGGCGTCCATCGCGGCCCATTATGGATCGGTGAGTGTCGTCACCTTCGCTGTGGCGAGCAGCTACCTGGCCAGCCGGGCCCTGCCCGCCGATGGCTACATGACTGTCTTCCTGGCCCTGCTTGAGCTTCCGGCCCTGCTGGTGGGCGTCTTCCTGGCCCGTCGGGGGCAGGGCGGCGTGCGTTGGAAGGCCTTGCTGCACGAAGTGCTGGCGGGCAAGAGCATCGTCCTGCTGGCCGGTGGCCTGCTGATCGGCTGGCTGGCCGGGCCCCAGGGCATCCAGCCCCTGGACCGGGTGTTCTTTGACCTGTTCAAGGGCATGCTGGCCTTCTTCCTGCTGGAGATGGGGCTGGTGGCGGCGGGGCGGCTGGCGGATCTGCGCCGGGCCGGGCCCTTCCTGCTGGTTTTCGCCATCGGCACGCCCATCTGCGCCGGCCTGCTGGGCCTGCTTACTGCCCGGCTGCTGGATTTCTCGGTCGGTAACAGTGTCCTGCTGGCGACCCTGTATGCCAGCTCGTCCTACATTGCGGCCCCTGCGGCGATGCGCATCGCAGTGCCGGAGGCGAATCCCGCCCTGTCCATCGGGGCGTCCCTGGGGGTGACCTTCCCCTTCAACCTGATTGCCGGCATCCCGCTCTACCACTGGCTGGCCACCCACCTCAAAGGAGTCTTCGCATGAGTCCCGCTGTTGCCCTCAGGAAGCTTGTCACCATCGTCTGCGAAGCCGACATGGAAAGCACCCTGCTGCCCGAGCTGGCCCGGGTGGGCGCCCGGGGTTACACCATCACCGAGGCGCGCGGGCAGGGCGCGCGGGGCGTCAGGGATGGCGCCTGGCGCGCGTCCTCGAACATCCGTATCGAAGTGCTGTGCGATGCGCAGGTGGCCGGTGACCTGGTGGACATGCTGCAGGCACGCTACTACGCCGACTACGGCATGGTGGTGTTCGTGGTGGATGCAGCAGTGCTGCGGCCTGCCAAGTTCTAGGTGGCGGAAGCCTCCGTCAGGCTGGCGGTCAGCGGGCGGGGGTCAGGCCGATCTCCCGGGCCGTGGCCGGCCCGATCAGGGTGTCGGCCAGGCTGCCCGGGATCTGCGCCTGGCTGTCGCTCAGGGGGATGCGCCCGGCCATGATCTCGGCGAGGTGCTGGGGGTGGCGGGGCCGGAGGTCGGGCTCCGCATAGCCATCCGGAAACAGCGGCTGGTTGGTGGCGAGGTCGTACTTGTCTGTCGCGCCGAGGGTGTGGAGCAGTTCGTGGGCGACGATCACCAGATTGCGCTGGCGCTCGCTGCGGCTGGCAAACACCTTGATGACGCCGATCTTGCCTTTTTCGAGGCCGAGGGAGTGCTCCAGTACCGGGCTGAGGGCGGGGTCGTGATAGAGCACGAACAAGCGGAGCTGGGGGCGCGGGCCGGGGGCGGCATCGTGCTGCCAGGCCCACAGGCGCAGCCTCAGACTCCACCAGACCATCGACAGACTGTTGCCGCCGCGTGGATAGGGCGGCGGCAACGCCTCCACCGGCGGTGCCAGGTTGAGGGCCACGGGGCGCAGCACCGGGCGGCCGAGGCGTTGAACCTCGTCCTGCAGCCAGTCGCCAACCGGTGCGAAGTCGTCCGGGCGCAGCTGGGCAACGGCCTGGCGGCTGGCCGGGGACGCGTCGGCGGCGATCGGGTAGATCGTCACGTGGATCGAGTCCTTCCAGTCGGTGGCCTGGGCGTGGCTTCGCCAGGCACTGACGGCCACTGTGGCGAGGATGAACAGCAGGATGGCGATGCGCAGGGTGCGGAACATGGTGCTGGAGCCGTGGTGCCGGGAGAGGGTGATGGAGGGCGGAGCAAAGATGAAAAACCCGGCGCGAGGCCGGGCTTTTCACGAAGCGGATGAGGCTCAGGCCACGGCGACCGGGATCTTGCCGATCCGGGCCTGCCATTCCTTCGGGCCGGTGTTGTGCACGCTGGTGCCGGAGGAGTCCACGGCCACGGTGACGGGCATGTTGACCACGTCGAACTCGTAGATGGCCTCCATGCCCAGGTCGGCGAAGCCGACGACCTTGGCCGACTTGATGGCCTTGGCCACCAGGTAGGCGGCGCCGCCGACGGCCATCAGGTAGGCGGACTGGTTGTCCTTGATGGCCTCGATGGCGGTGGGGCCGCGCTCGGACTTGCCGACCATGGAGATCAGGCCGGTCTGCTCGAGCATCATGCGGGTGAACTTGTCCATGCGGGTGGCGGTGGTGGGGCCGGCGGGGCCGACCACTTCGTCACGCACCGGGTCCACCGGGCCGACGTAGTAGATCACCCGGTTGGTGAAGTCCACGGGCAGCTTCTCGCCCTTGGCCAGCATGTCGGCGATGCGCTTGTGGGCGGCGTCGCGGCCGGTGAGCATCTTGCCGTTGAGGAGCAGCTTCTGGCCCGGCTTCCAGGCGGCGACCTGTTCCTTGGTCAGGGTGTTCAGGTCCACCTGGGTGGCCGACTTGAGATCCGGCGTCCAGGTGACGGCAGGCCAGTCTTCCAGCTTGGGCGGCTCGATCTTGGCCGGGCCGGAGCCGTCGAGATGGAAGTGGCAGTGACGGGTGGCGGCGCAGTTGGGCACCAGGGCCACCGGCAGGTTGGCGGCGTGGCAGGGGTAGTCCAGCACCTTCACGTCGAGCACGGTGGTCAGGCCGCCGAGGCCCTGGGCGCCGACGCCGAGGGCGTTGATCTTCTCCATCAGCTCGAGGCGCAGCTCTTCCGGGCGGGTCAGTTTTGCACCGCTGGCGGCCTTGGCCTTCAGCTCGTGGATGTCCACGGGCGCCATGATCGACTCCTTGGCCAGCAGCATGGCCTTCTCGGGCGTACCGCCGATGCCGATGCCGATGATGCCCGGCGGACACCAGCCTGCACCCATCTCGGGGATCTTCTTGAGGACCCAGTCCACCAGGTCGTCGGAGGGGTTGAGCATGGCGAACTTGGACTTGGCTTCGGAGCCGCCGCCCTTGGCCGCGCAGATCACCTCCACATGGTGGCCGGGGACGAGCTCGAAGTGGACCACCGCCGGGGTGTTGTCCTTGGTGTTCTTGCGGGTGCCGGCCGGGTCGGCCAGCACGGAGGCGCGCAGGGGATTGTCCGGGTTGGCGTAGGCACGGCGCACGCCTTCGTCGATCATCTGCTGGACGCTCATGGTGGCGTCCGGCCAGGTGACCTGCATGCCGACCTTGATGAAGACCATGCCGATGCCGGTGTCCTGGCAGATCGGGCGGTGGCCTTCGGCGGCCATGCGCGAGTTGGTCAGGATCTGGGCGATGGCATCCTTGGCGGCGGGGGATTCCTCGCGCTCATAGGCTTCGCCGAGGGCCTTGATGTAGTCCAGCGGGTGGTAGTAGCTGATGTACTGGAAGGCGTCCGCAACGGACTGGATCAGGTCTTCCTGTTTGATGGCGGTCATGGGTGAAGCTCCCTCTCTTTAGTGTTTTGACAGCAAAACGGTCTGGTTCATCATCTTGTCCACCAGGGCCATGGCGAGGGCGGACAGCAGGAACACGACATGGATGATCACCTGCCACATGATCGTGTGCTCGGCCAGGTTGGCGGCGTTGATGAAGGTCTTCAGCAGGTGGATCGAGGAGATGCCGATGATGGCGGTGGACAGCTTGATCTTGAGCACGCCGGCGTTCACGTGGGATAGCCACTCCGGCTGGTCCGGGTGGCCCTCCAGGTCGAGGCGCGACACAAAGGTCTCGTAGCCGCCGATGATGACCATGATCAGCAGGTTGGCGATCATTACCACGTCGATCAGGCCGAGGACCACCAGCATGGTCTCGGTTTCGCTGATGTGACCACCGGACTCGAAGACCGAGCTGACCAGGTGGAACAGCTCGGCCATGAACAGGTACACATAGATGCCCTGGGCCACGACGAGACCGAGGTAAAGCGGCGCCTGCAGCCAGCGGCTCCAGAAGATGAAACGTTCGAGTTGTTGCGGACCTTTGCTCATGATGGGGTGATGCAGTTGGGGGAGCCCGGATTTTATCATCGGCGAACGGCCCTCCAAGACGGTAAAATGGAGAACTTTGCTTTTCTGCCTCAAGGCCTTTACGCATGAATCTCCAGCCCATCACCGCCCTGTCGCCCCTCGACGGCCGTTACGAGTCCAAGGTTTCCGCCCTGCGCGAGCATTTTTCCGAGTTCGGCCTGATCCGCAACCGGGTCAAGGTGGAAATCGAATGGCTGAAGGCCCTCGCCGCCGCGCCCGAACTGGCCGAAATCGCTCCCTTCTCGGCCGCCACCGTGGCCGAGCTGGATGCCGTGATCGCCGACTTCTCGGTGGCCGACGGCGAGGCCGTGAAGGCCATCGAGGCCACCACCAACCACGACGTGAAGGCCATGGAGTACTGGCTCAAGGAGCGCCTGGGCCACAACGCCGAGGTTACCCGCGTCACCGAGTTCATCCACTTCGGGTGTACCTCCGAGGACATCAACAACGTGTCCCACGCGCTGATGCTGCGCGACGGCCGCGACACCGTGCTGCTGCCGTCCCTCGACAAGATCATCGCCCGCCTGGTCGAGCTGGCCCACAACCTGGCCGACCTGCCGATGCTCTCCCGCACCCACGGTCAGCCTGCCAGCCCGACCACCCTGGGCAAGGAGATGGCCAACGTGGTGTATCGCCTGCGCCGGGTCCGCAAGTCCATCGCCGGCGTCGAGCTGACCGCCAAGTTCAACGGTGCGGTGGGCAACTACAACGCCCACCTGTCGGCCTACCCCGACTTCGACTGGGAAGGCTTCAACGGCCGCTTCATCGAATCCCTCGGCCTGGCCTTCAATCCCTACACCATCCAGATCGAGCCCCATGACGCGATGGCCGAGCTCTACGACGCCACCGCCCGGGCCAACACCATCGTCCTGGATCTATGCCGCGACATCTGGATGTACATCTCCCTGGGCTACTTCAAGCAGAAGCTGAAGGCCGGCGAGATCGGCTCGTCCACCATGCCGCACAAGGTCAACCCGATCGACTTCGAGAACGCCGAAGGCAACCTGGGCCTGGCCAACGGCGTGCTGCGCCACCTGGCCGACAAGCTGCCGGTGTCGCGCATGCAGCGCGACCTCACCGACTCCACCGTGCTGCGCAACATGGGCGTGGCCTTCGGCTATGCCGTGCTGGCCTACGACTCCTGCCTGCGCGGCCTGGGCAAGCTGGAAGCCGAGCCGGCCCGCCTGGCGGCCGACCTGGACGCCTGCTGGGAAGTGCTGGCCGAGCCCATCCAGACCGTGATGCGCCGCTACGCCGTGCCCAACCCCTACGAGCAGCTCAAGGAGCTGACCCGCGGCAAGGGCATCACCAAGGAGGCCCTGCAGCAGTTCATCGCCACCCTGGCCATCCCCGAGGCCGAGAAGGCCCGCCTGCTCGAGATGACCCCCGCCAGCTACATCGGCAAGGCCGCCGAACTCGCCAAGCGCATCTAAGGCACAAGGGGCCTGTACCTGTACCTGTGCCTGCAGGGGCGGCTTCAGCCGCCCCTGCAGCCCCCGCAGAAGCCCCGCACGCCTCACTCGTCACCTGATTCCGGAGCATTACCCATGGCATTCGCCGACAAGCTCAAGACCCTGCCGGGCGTATCCCACCTGGCTGCCATCCAGCTCAGCAACACCGCTGGCGAGGTGCTGGCCACCATCGAGAACAAACCCGGCCAGGCCGGCTCGCTGGCGGTGTACAACCACCTGGCCCAGATCCACGGGGCGATCACCCCGGAGGCAGCAGCCCAGGGCATCGAGATCTACGCCGAGCATAGCGAGGACGCCCGCCTCAATCCGGGCAAGCACCCCAACATCGACCGCCTGATTGGCCTGGTCGAGCGCGGTGAGACCCTGCGCGTCAAGCACGTCTTCGAAGCCTGATCCTGCCCGCGGCGTAATGCCTGCGCCTGCAGCGCCGCCAGCGCCAGAGGAAACGCAGGGCCGCCCCAGGTTTCCGTGCCCCCCTCGGGGGGCGGGCGGGGCGCAGCCCGGCCCTGGGGGGGCTCATTGGGCGGCGCACCCCCTCTTCGAGCCCATAGCCGGTCTGCTGGCCCGCTTCCCCGACGGTCTGCCTGATGCCGCGCGGCTCACCGCCACGCTGCGCGAGGTGGCGCCCGATGCCGTCTGCGGGGCGGGGCTGCCGCTCCGCTTCGTCCTGCCGCCTGCCGTCGCGCCGGCCTATGAGGCGCACATCCATGCCACCGGCGAGGTGCCCACCCGCGCCGATGACTGGCACGACTTCTTCAACGCGCTGGCCTGGTGCGTCTGGCCGCAGGCCAAGGCCGCCTGCAATGCCCGTCACCTGGAGGTCCTGCGCCAGCGCGAAGCGGCCGGCCTGGGCGGGCGTGGCCCGCAGCGCGATGTGCTGACCCAGTTCGACGAATGCGGGGTGCTGGTGGTCAGCTGCGACCCGCAGATTCCCGCCCTGCTGGCGGCCCACGAGTGGCTGGAGGTGTTCTGGACGCGCCGCGCCCGGCTGGTGGCGACGACCCGCTTCCTGGTCTTCGGCCACGCCAGCTGGGATCAGCTGCGCGCGCCCTTCATCGGCCTGTGCGCCAAGGCCTTGTACCGGGTGGTACCGCCAGGGTGGTTCGAGCAGCCGGCTGCGCAGTGCCAGGCCGAGGCGGATGCCTGGCTGGCCGGGCGCCTGGCCGACGCGCAGTGCCCGCTGGGGCGGGAGCACCTGTCTCCGCTGCCGCTGCTGGGCATTCCCGGCGTCACGCCGGAGAGCGAGGCGGCGGACTACTACACCGATACCCGCCAGTTCCGGCCCCTGCGGCGCAAGGCTGCCCCGGCGCCGTCCTAGCCGGTCGTCGTGGCGCCGCCTGGCGGCAGCCCGCGTCCCGTACGCAGCATCTCACCGAAGACCTCCGCCGGCACCGGCCTGGAGAAGTAATAGCCCTGGATCTCGTCGCAGCCCTGTTGCCGCAGGTAGGCCAGCTGCGCTTCGGTCTCGACCCCCTCGGCGACGACCCGCAGACCCAGCCGGTGGGCCAGGTCGATGATGGTGACGGCGATCAGCGCCGACTGGCGCTCGGTGGCGAGGGTCCGCACGAAGGACTGGTCGATCTTTATGGTGTCGATGGGAAAGCGGCTGAGGTAGCCGAAGCTGGAGTAGCCGGTGCCGAAGTCGTCGAGGGACAGCTTGATGGCCAGCTGCTTGAGCTCGCGCAGGATCCCGATGGTCCGCTCGGGTTCTTCCATCAGCAGGCTCTCGGTCAACTCAAGTTCGATGCAGTGGGGCGGAACCTGGTGGCGGGTCAGGGCCTCGGCGATGGTGCCCTGCAGGTGGGCGGCCTGGAACTGGCGCGCCGAGACATTCAGGGCGATCCGGCTGTCGGGCAGGCCGGCGCCACGCCACGCGGCGATCTGGCGGGAGGCCTCCTCGATCACCCAGGCGCCGATGTGCACGATCAGGCCGCTGGATTCGGCGAGGGGAATGAAGCGGGCCGGGGATTCCAGCCTGCCATCGCGGCGCTGCCAGCGGATCAGGGCCTCGGCGCCGCAGATCCGTCCGCTGGCCAGGTCCACCTTGGGCTGGTAGTACAGGATGAACTCCTGGCGTTCGAGGGCCTTGCGCAGGGCCGCCCCCATCTCCAGGCGGGCCAGGGCATCGGCGTTCATGCTCGCCGTGTAGAAGCAGAAGCGGTTGCGCCCCTGGGCCTTGGCCTGGTGGAGGGCCGCGTCGGCGTCGCGCAGGAGCTCGTGGGCGGAATGGCCGTCGTCCGGGTAAAGGCTGATGCCGATGCTGGCGCTCAGGTAGAGCTCGGTGCCGTCGGGCAGGCTGGCAGGGGCGGCGATCGACCCGAGGACGGCCTGGGCCGCTTCGATGGCGGTCTCCGGGTGGCGTACCGACTCCAGGATGAACAGGAACTCGTCGCCGCCGAGGCGTCCCAGGCTGTCTTCCTGGCGCGCCCGTTGCCTCAGCCGGCGGGCCACCTCCACCAGCAGCAGGTCGCCGGCCTGGTGGCCGAGGCTGTCGTTGATGGTCTGGAAGTGGTCCAGGTTGATGAACAGCAGGGCCACCCGCTGGCCGGCCCGCCGGGCCCGGTCCAGGGCATGTTCGAGGCGGGACTGGAGCAGCAACCGGTTGGGCAACTCGGTGAGCGGGTCGTAGTGGGCCAGGCGGGCCACCTGCTCCTCGCTGCTGCGCATCTGGCTGATGTCGGTGAGCAGGCCGACGTAGTGGGTGGGAAGCCCGTCGCGGGCGGGCACCGGGTGCCCTTGCTCGCGGACCCAGCGGGTGCTCCCGTCCTGGCGCAGGATGCGGTACTCGAGTTCGAAATCCCGCCCGGCCCGGATGGCGCCGCGCTTCTCTCCATCCACGCGGCGGCGGTCGGCCGGGGCCAGAGCCTCCAGGTAGGCCTGGGGGTTGGTGTAGAGCGACTCCAGCGGGCTCTGCCACAGCGTTTCATAGGCGGGGCTCACGTAGGCCACCCGCGCCGCGCTGACATCGACCAGCCAGATGACCTCCGGGATGGTCGCGGCAATCAGCCGGAAGCGCTCCTCGCTGTCGCGCAGGGCGTGCTCGGCCTCCTTGCGCTGGCGGATGTCCTCCACCACCGAGATGAAGTAGTCGGGCGTGCCGTCGTCGTCGCGGATCAGGGCCACGGTGAGATGGATCCAGATCTCCTTGCCCGTCTTGCCGAGATAGCGCTTGTCGAGGGCGTAGCTGTCGATCTCCCCTGCGAGCAGGCGGCGGACCTGCCCGACGTCGGAGTCCAGGTCGTCGGGGTGGGTGATGTCCTGGAAGGTGAGGCTCAGCAGTTCATCATGGCCATAGCCGACAATCTCGCAAAGTTTCTGGTTGACCCGCAGCCAGTGGCCGTCCGGGGCTACGTGGGCGAGGCCGACGGCGGCCTGCTCGAAGGTGGCCCGAAAACGCTCTTCGAGGCTGCGCAGGCGCCGCCGGGTGCGCGAGCGCTCCTGCAGCAGCCCGGCGATGCGGGCCAGCAGATCGTCGATGGAGAAGGGCTTCTGGATGTAGTCCTGCACCCGGTGCTGGAGCAGGGCGGTGCGCAGGGCGTCGTCGGCCTTTGCGGTCAGCATCACGATCGGCATGTCGTCCAGGTCGTGGTACTGGCGCAGGGCCTCCACCATCCGGTCGCCGCTGAGGAGCGGCATCATCACATCGGAGAGCAGCAGCGCCGGCCGCAGTTCGAGCGCCCGCCGCAGGCCGGTCTGGCCGTCGAAGGCGGTGGCCACCCGGTAGGCCGGGGCCAGGGCGTTGGCGATGAAGGCACTCATGTCCGGGTTGTCTTCGACGACGAGGATCAGCGGGGCATGCTCACCGGGCCCGGCAAGCGGAGCGGGGTCGACCGGGGCGTTGTCGGTCACGCTGGCCTCGGCGGGCAGGGGCAGGCCGGTGCGGTTGTCGGCCGGGTGCAGGATGCCGCCCGGCGGCGCCTGGGTGGGCAGCCTGATGTTGAAGCGGGCCCCGCCCAGGGGGGAGGCGCCGACCGAGACCTGGCCATGGTGCAGGCGGACGAATTCGCGGACGATGGCCAGGCCCAGACCGGTGCCGCTGGTGGTCCGTCCGCTGGCGTCCTCCACCTGGCGGAAGCGCTCGAACACGGCTTCGCGCAGGTGCTCCGGGATGCCCGGCCCGCTGTCCTCCACCTCGATCTGCAGGTCGCTGCCGTCCAGGGCCAGGCGGATGCCGATGGTGCCGCCGTCGGGCACGAACTTGAAGGCATTGGCCACCAGGTTGAGCAGGACACGCTCGCATTTCTCGGCATCGGCCTGGATCTCCAGCCGGTCCGGTGCGGCCACGAGGTAGGTGATCCGGCGGTCGTGGGCGACCGTGTCGAAATTCGACGCGAGCACCCGCAGGCGCCAGGCCAGATCGAATTCCGTGTAGCGCAGGATCAGGCGGCCGGCGTCGAGGCGGGCGAGGTCGAGCAGGTTGTCCACCTGCCGGTGCAGCAGGCGGGCGTTGCGCTGCATGACCTGCAGGGCCCGTCGCTCGTCCGCATCGATCCGTGGTGAGGCGAGCAGCCGGTCGAGGGGGCCCAGGATGAGGGTCAGCGGTGTGCGCAGCTCATGGCTGACATTGCCGAAGAAGCGGGTCTTGAGCTCGTCCAGCTCCCGGGCCTTGCGGTACAGGCTGTCGAGCTCTTCGTTGGCCCGCTTGAGCTGGGCGCTGGCGTCGGCCACCTGCTGGGCCCGCGCAAAGACCTCCGTCTCCATGCGCAGGGCCTTCTCGCGCAGGGCTTCGGTGAGCCGGCCTTCCTCGATGCCCTGTTGCTTGAGGCGGACGAAGTCGGTGACGTCCTCCACCCGGTGGATGATGTAGCAAAGCTGCCCGTCCGGGGCCAGGACGGGGGTGTTGAGCGGGCTCCAGTAGCGGCTTTCAAAACCGCCGCCTTCTTCGGCGGGGAGCCGGATGTCGTACTTCTGGACCGGCATCGCGTCCGGCTGGCCGGTCTGCAGTACACGGTTCAGGGAGGCGCGAAGGTTGCGCACGCCTTCGTTGCCGGGGTCGTCGGGGTTGTCCGGGAAGACCTCGAAAAGAGGCTTGCCGACGATCCCGGCGCGGGACGTCCGGGTGGCCCGGGCATAGGCATCGTTCACCGCGACGATGGTCAGCGCGGGGTTCAGGACCAGGTACAGGCCGGGGGCTGATTCGAACAGCAACTGGTAGGCTGGGCCTGGGGGGACGCGCGGCGAAGCGGCGTCATCGGCCATCGTCATCACAACTCCTGGCGTGGCGGGCTATGTCATTAGCCTAGCGGGCGGTGCTTTCAATGTTCAGTGACAAAATGCCGTTTATGCGTTTCGCATTGCCCGATATGGGCGGATTGCTGCCTGTTTTCGGCCGTCCTGAGGGTCGGAGGTGCTCCTCCTGCTCCTCAATCCCGTGATGAACCCCCCGATTTGAAGGAAAATACGGGCTCAGCCGGTTGTTGCCTGCCGCGCCGGCCCCGAATTCATTCTTCAGGAAGTGACCATGCTGCAGAAATTCTCCGCCTTCGCCGGCGTTCCGGGCCCTGTCGTCGTCATCGTGATGGACGGCTACGGGGTGCCCAAGACCGACGTGGGCAGCGCCATTGCCGCGGCGCGCAAGCCGACCCTCGACCGACTCTTCGCCGAATGCCCCAGCATCACCCTGCGCGCCCATGGCACCGCGGTGGGCATGCCGTCCGACGAGGACATGGGCAATTCCGAAGTGGGGCACAACGCCATTGGCGCCGGCCAGGTGTATGCCCAGGGGGCCGCCCTGGTGGCCAACGCCATCGCCGACGGGGCCATCTGGCAGGGCCAGGCGTGGCGCGAGATCGTGGCTGGCGCCAAGGCGGGTCGTGGGGTCGTCCACTTCATCGGGCTGTTCTCCGACGGCAACGTGCACAGCCATATCGACCACCTCAAGGCGATGGTCGTGCAGGCCAGGGCTGAAGGCGTGCCCACCGTGCGCATCCATGCCCTGCTCGACGGCCGTGATGTGCCGGAGACCAGCGCGCTGGAGTACGTGGTGCCCTTCGAGGCCTTCCTGGCCGAGGTCAGCAGCGGCGGCTTCGATGCCCGCATCGCCTCCGGGGGAGGCCGCCAGTACATCACCATGGACCGTTATGACGCCAACTGGCCGATGGTGGAAAAGGGTTGGCGCACCCATGTGCTGGGCGAAGGCCCGCAGTTCGGCAACGCCACCGAGGCGGTCAATGGGCTGCGCGAGCGCAACCCGGGCACCATCGACCAGGATTTGCCGGAGTTCGTCATTGCCGAAGGTGGCAAGCCCATCGGCACCATCGAGGATGGCGACGCGGTGGTGTTCTTCAACTTCCGCGGCGACCGGGCCATCGAGATCACCCGGGCCTTCGTCGAGGCCGACTTCGACAAGTTCGACAGGGTCCGCCACCCGCAGGTTACCTACGCCGGCATGCTCCAGTACGACGGCGACCTGCAGTTGCCCAAGCGCTTCCTGGTGGCCCCGCCGGCCATCAAGGACACCTCCGGCGAGTGGTTCAGCCGCCAGGGGCTGGCCCAGTTCGCCTGCTCCGAGACCCAGAAGTTCGGCCATGTCACCTATTTCTGGAACGGCAACCGCTCCGGCAAGTTCGAGGGCGAGACCTGGCAGGAGGTGCCGAGCGACGTGGTGCCCTTCGAACAGCGTCCCTGGATGAAGGCCGCCGAGATCGCCGATGCCATGATCGCCGCCCTGAAGTCGGGCCAGTACAAGCTGTTGCGCTGCAATTTCGCCAACGGCGACATGGTCGGCCACACCGGCAACTTCCGCGCCGCGACCATGGCCGTGGAAGCGGTGGACCTGGCCCTGGCCCGCCTGCTGCCGGCCATCGAGGCCGCCGGCGGGGTGGCGCTGATCACCGCCGACCACGGCAACGCGGACGAGATGTTCGAACTGGACAAGAAGACCAAACAACCGGCCACCAACAAGGACGGCTCCTTCAAGGCCAAGACGGCCCACACCCTCAACCCGGTGCCGCTGATCCTCTTCGACAAGGTCTCGGGGGGCCGGCTGGGGCTCAAGGCTGATTCGGTGGCAGGTCTGTCGTCCATCGCCGCCACCACGGCCAACCTGCTCGGCTACGCCAAGCACCCCGCCTGGGATGACAGCGTTCTCGACGTGAAGTGAGGCCCTGTCCGGTTGGCGCCCCCGCCGGCCGGACGCTCAGGTCCTGACCGGGGCGGGCCGGGCGATCGGCCCGGCATGCCGGATGCCCCCGGACATGACCGCAACTGCGGACAACCCGACCATGCCCATCCTTTCCTCCCTGCGCCGTTCCCTCGAGCTCGACATCACCCCCGACCAGGACGGGGTGTCGCAGGCCAGGCGCATCAACCAGCGGCGGATCCGGGTCTTCGCCACGGTCTTCCTGCTGGTGCTGCTGCCGGGGCTGCTGTGGAACTTCCTGAGGCCGGCCGAGTACCGGGCGACGACCCGCGTGCAGATCTCCCCGGGGAGCACCGAGCTCCGTCCGGCGACGCCCGCGGTCCAGGTCCAGGCGGAGCGGCCGCGGACAGCCTCGGAGCTGCTGACCCAGGTGCAGGTGCTGACCAGCCGCCCGTTGCTCGAGAAGGTGGCCGCTGCCCTGGGCACTGCCGGCATGCCCTTGCCCGGCGCCGATGCGGCGGCGCGCCTGCGCGAGATGATCAGTGCGGAGGCGGTGGAGGGCACCGAGGTCGTCGAGCTGCAGGCCACCGGCACGCAGCCGGAGCAACTGGCGGCGGCGCTCAACAAGCTGGTGGACATCTACCGGGAAGACATGAAGGCCTCCTACGGGGCGGTGGCCGGTGAAAGCCTGGCCCAGGCCCGCCAGGAGGCCGAACGTCTGGCGGCCACCGTGCAGGCGCGCCGTCAGCGTGTCGAGGCCTTCCGCAATGCTTCCGGTGGCCTCTCGCCGGAGCGTGACGAGAACGAGGCGGTGGCCCGCGTCAAGGGGCTCACCGCGTCCCTCAATGCCGCGACCGAGAAGGCCGCGGTGGCGGAGGCCCGCCTCAAGGCCCTGAAGGCCGGCGGCAAGGGGGCTACCGGCGCAGAGGATCCGACCCTGGCCAACATGGAGGCCCGGGCGTCCCAGCTGGCCGAGGAGATCCGGCAGATGGAGCGGACTTACACGCCGGAGTTCATGCGCATGGATCCGCGTGCCAAGCAGCTGCAGACCCGCTTTGCCGAGATGGAGCGGCAGATCGAGGCCCAGCGCGTCACCAGCCGTGAGAACACCCTGCAGGCCGCCCAGGACGATTACGCCGGCGCCCGCGCCACCGTCGACCGTCTGCAGGCCGAGATCCGCAGCCAGCGGGGTGCCGTGCAGGACTTCTCGCAGCGCTTCACCCAGGCCAAGACGTTGGAGGACGACCTCGCGCAGATTGAGCGCGCCAGCCGCGAGGCCCAGGAGCGCCTGGCTCGCCTGGAGGCCAGCGAGAAGAGCCGCCTGCCGGCCCTCAGCCTGGTGGAGGCGGCCGGCGTACCGCTCAAGCCTTTCCGTCCGGACTACATGCTGGACGGGTTGATCGTGCTCGGCGTGGCCTTCAGCCTTGGTCTGCTGGCGATCTGGTTCGTCGAACTGTTCAACCGCCCGCCCCAGGCCGCGGCCCAGGCCAGCACCACCGTGATCATGCCCCAGCCCTGGGGCGGGCCTGCGGCGGCACCCGGCATGGCCGGCCTGGCGGCGCCGGGGCAGGATGCGCCGGTGCTGGCCGGCGCAGCGCCCGGCCTGCTCGCCGCCCACGCCAGGCCACCCCGGGAGCTGTCCCAGGAAGAGGTGGTGGACCTGCTGGCCGCGTCGTCAGGCGAAGGCCGCTTCGTGCTTGGCCTGCTGCTGATGGGGCTGACCGCCGAGGAGGCGGTGGCGCTCAGCCAGGGCGATTTTAGTGGTGCGGATGGCTGGCTGCGGGTGGGCGGCGCGGCGCAGCGACGGCTGGAAACCCCGGCCTGGATGGCGGGCTGCCGTCCTTCGGCGATCGGTGGCAGTGACGCGCCCCTGCTGCAGGACGCCGCCGGAGCCCGCCTGCAGCCTGCGGATATCCAGTCGATGCTGGCCTGCGCCGCCTTTGACGCCGGGTTGAGCAGCGCCGGCAGCATCGACGCGGAAGTGTTGCGCCACACCTGCATCGCCTGGCTGGTGCGCCAGGGGCTGCGCTTCGCCGAGTTGGGCGGCCTGGTGGGGCGCCCCAGTCCGGAGGCGCTGGCGATCTATGCCAGCCTGGCGCCGGAAGGGGCCAAGCTGCCCGCCACCGAGATCGACCCCCTGATGCCGGCCTTGCGGGCGATGGGGGCCTGAGTCGGGGCGGCCCCGGCGAGTCGCACATGAAGAAAGGGGCCGAGGCCCCTTTCTTCATTGATGCGTAGCGGCTGATGCTTAGCGGTTTTTGAACTCCGCCTTGCGCTTTTCGACGAAGGCGGCCATGCCTTCCTTCTGGTCTTCGAGGGCGAAGGCCGAGTGGAAGGTACGGCGCTCGAACAGCAGGCCTTCGTTGAGGCTGCTCTCGTAGGCGCGGTTCACCGATTCCTTGATCATCATGACCACCGGCAGGGAGAAGCCGGCGATGGTGTCGGCGGCCTTCAGGGTCTCTTCCAGCAGTTGCTCGGCCGGGATCACGCGGGCCACCAGGCCGGACTTCTCGGCTTCGGTGGCGTCCATCATGCGGGCCGTGAGGCACAGGTCCATGGCCTTGGCCTTGCCCACGGCGCGGGGCAGGCGCTGGGTGCCGCCGGCGCCCGGCAGGATGCCCAGCTTCACTTCCGGCTGGCCGAATTTGGCGCTGTCGGCGGCGTAGATCATGTCGCAGCTCATCGCCAGTTCGCAGCCGCCACCCAGGGCGAAGCCCGCCACTGCGGCGATAACCGGCTTGCGACAGGTCTTGATGCGTTCCCAGTTGCGGGTGATGTAGTCGCCCTTGTAGGCGTCCATGTAGCTGAAGTTGGCCATCATGGTGATGTCGGCGCCGGCGGCGAAGGCCTTCTCGGAGCCGGTGATGACGATGCAGCCGATGTTCTCGTCGGCTTCAAAGCCGTTGAGGGCCAGGCCCAGCTCGTCCACCAGCGCGTCGTTGAGGGCGTTGAGGGCTTTCGGACGGTTGAGGGTGATGAGGCCGACCTTGCCGCGGGTTTCGACGATGATGTTCTGGTAGTCCAATTCGTTCTCCTGTTGCAATTGTTATTAGATTGCGCCCGCCTGGCGCAGGTCGGCGATCGCTTCCGGGGTGAATCCCCAGTCGGTGAGCACGTCTTCGCCGGTACTGCCGACGACGGGCGGGTGGGGGTGTGCGGGCACGCTGCGACTGAAACGGGGCGCCGGGGCTGGCTGAATGACGCCGTCAAGTTCGATGAAAGTGCCGCGCGCCCGATTGTGCGGGTGTTCGGGCGCTTCGTCCATACTCAAAACGGGCGCCACGCAGGCGTCGCTGCCTTCGAGCAGCTCGCACCACTCGGCCCGCGTGCGGGTCTCCAGGTGCGTGGCCAGGCGGGTCTTCAGCTCCGGCCAGCGGGTGCGATCCCACTGCAGCTTGAAGTCCGGGTCGGTGATGCCGGTCTTCTCGAGGAACAGGGCGTAGAACTGGGGTTCGATAGGGCCGATGGAAATGTACTTGCCGTCGGCGCAGCGGTAGGTGTCATAGAAGGGGGCGCCGCCGTCGAGCAGGTTGCTGCCCCGTTCGGAAGACCACTGGCCCATCGCCTTGAGGGTGTACATCATGGTCATCAGCAGGGCCGATCCATCGGTCATGGCGGCGTCCACCACCTGGCCCTGGCCGGACGTCCGCGCCTCGGTGAGGGCGGCCAGTACGCCCACCACCAGCAGCATGGCCCCGCCGCCGCAGTCGGCTACCAGGTTCAGGGGCACCACCGGCTTGCCACCTGGCTCGCCGATGGCATGCAGGGCACCGGACAGGGACAGGTAGTTGATGTCGTGCCCGGCGCTG
Organism: Zoogloea dura; assembly: GCF_012927165.1. Classification (GTDB taxonomy): domain Bacteria; phylum Pseudomonadota; class Gammaproteobacteria; order Burkholderiales; family Rhodocyclaceae; genus Zoogloea; species Zoogloea dura. Next base: position 13,122 of record NZ_JABBGA010000024.1, on the reverse strand, counting down.
TGAGCCAGCGGGCCGCTCTGCCCCCAGCCGGTCATGCGGCCGTAGACCAGCTTCGGATTGGCGGCGAGGCTTTCGTCAGGCCCCACGCCAAGCCGCTCCATCACGCCGGGGCGATAGCCTTCGACCAGGATGTCGGCCTTTGCGACCAGCGCGCGGGCGGCAGCCAGGCCTTCGGGTTTCTTCAGGTCCAGGGTGACCACCCGACGGCTGCGGTTGAGGATGTCGATCTTCGGATCGAAAAGGTCCGACGCCGGTTTGGCGCCAGGGGCCGGCTTGCGTTCGATGCGCACCACCTCCGCCCCCAGGTCGGCCAGGATCATGGCCGCCATCGGGCAGGGGCCGAGGGCGGCGAATTCGATGACTTTCACTCCATGCAGGGGGCCCACGGTGTCTCCTTTCACGCCTGTTGTTTTCGGTCCCGCAAATGCACCAAGAAGCTGTAAAGGGGACAGCGGGCGTAGCGAGCGGGCCGAGGTCGCGATGAGGAGCACAGCCGTACTTGAGTACGGCGAGCACCGCAATTGCGAGATCGGCCCGCGCAGTAGCCCGATGTACCCTTTACTCGGCGGCGATGCTGCGGCCGATCACCAGGCGCTGGATGTCGTTGGCGCCTTCGTAGATCTGGCAGATGCGCACGTCGCGGTAGATGCGTTCGACCGGGAAGTCGCTGGTGTAGCCCACACCGCCATGGATCTGGATGGCGTCGGAGGCGATCTTCTCGGCAGCTTCGGAGGCGAACATCTTGGCCATCGAGGCTTCCTTCAGGCAGGGCTTGCCGGCGTCCTTGAGCTGGGCGGCGCGCCATACCATCAGGCGGGCGGCGTCGAGCAGGGTGTTCATGTCGGCCAGTTTGAAGTTGACCGCCTGGTGCTCGATGATGGGCACGCCGAAGGTCACCCGTTCCTTGGCGTAGCGCACGGCAGCCTCGAAGGCGGCGCGGGCCATGCCGATGCTCTGGGCGGCGATGCCGATGCGGCCGGCCTCCAGATTGGACAGGGCGATCTTGTAGCCTTCGCCTTCCTTGCCGAGCAGGGCCGAGGCGGGCACGCGACAGTTCTCGAGGATGATCTGCACGGTGTCGGAGGCGTGCTGGCCCATCTTCTCTTCGGTGCGACCGACGATGAAGCCCGACGTGGCGGTGGGCACCAGGAAGCAGGAGATGCCCTTCTTGCCGGCAGCCTTGTCGGTCACGGCGAAGACGATGGCCATGTGGGCATGCTTGCCGGTGGTGATGAACTGCTTCACGCCGTTGAGCACGAAGTGGTCGCCGTCCCGGTCGGCGCGGGTGGTGATGGCGCCGGCATCGGAGCCGGTGTGGGGCTCGGTGAGGCAGAAGCAGCCGAGCTTCTCGCCGCGGGCCAGGGGCTTCAGCCATTCTTCCTTCTGCTGGTCGGTGCCGTACTTCATGGTGATGCCGCAGGCCAGCGAGTTCTGCACCGAGACGATGGTGGAGGTGGCGCCGTCACCGGCGGCGATCTCTTCGAGGGTCAGCACCAGGCTCATGTAGTCCATGCCGGCACCGTCCCACTCCTCGGGCACGCACATGCCCATGGCGCCCAGTTCGCCGAGCTCCTTGAGGGCCTGGGCGGGGAAGGTGTGGTTCTTGTCCCATTCCGCGGCGAAGGGGGCCAGGCGCTCCTGCGCAAAGGCGCGCATGGAGTCGCGGATCATTTCCTGTTCTTGGGTGAGGATCATGGTGCGTCTCCTTAGAGCATTTCGACGGCCAGGGCCGTGGCTTCGCCGCCGCCGATGCACAGGCTGGCGACCCCGCGCTTGCCGCCGGTCTTCCGGAGGGCGCCGAGCAGGGTGACGATGATGCGGGCCCCGGAGGCGCCGATGGGGTGGCCCAGGGCGCAGGCACCGCCGTGGATGTTGACCTTGGCGTGGTCCAGCTTGAGGTCGTGGATGGCGGCCATGGTGACCACGGCGAAGGCTTCGTTGATCTCCCACAGGTCCACGTCGGCGGTGGTCCAGCCGGTCTTGGCCAGCAGCTTCTGCATGGCACCGACCGGGGCGGTGGCGAACAGGTTGGGCTGGTGGGCGTGGGTGCTGTGGCCGACGATCCTGGCGATCGGCTTGAGGCCCTTGGCGGCGGCGGTGGAGGCGCGCATCAGCACCAGGGCGGCGGCGCCGTCGGAGATGGAGCTGGAGTTGGCCGGGGTCACGGTGCCGTCCTTGCGGAAGGCAGGCTTGAGGCTGGGGATCTTCTCGAGGTTGGCCTTGGGGGGCTGCTCGTCGCTGGTGATGGTCACGTCGCCCTTGCGGCCGGCCACCGTGACGGGGGTGATCTCCCACTCGAAGGAGCCGTCCTTGATCGCCGCCTGGGCGCGGGTCAGGGAGGCGATCGCGTAGGCGTCCTGCTGTTCGCGGGTGAAGCCGTAGCTGCCAGCGCAGTCTTCGGCGAAGGTGCCCATCAGGCGGCCCTTCTCGTAGGCGTCCTCGAGGCCGTCGAGGAACATGTGGTCGAGGACCTGGCCGTGGCCGAGGCGGTAGCCGCCACGGGCCTTGGGCAGCAGGTAGGGGGCGTTGGACATGGATTCCATGCCGCCGGCGATCATCACGTCGTTGGTGCCGGCCAGCAGCAGGTCATTGGCCAGCATGGTGGCCTTCATGCCGGAACCGCACATCTTGTTGACGGTGGTACAGCCAGCGGACAGGGGCAGGCCGCCACCCAGGGCAGCCTGACGGGCCGGGGCCTGGCCTTGGCCGGCGGGCAGCACGCAGCCGAAGATGACTTCCTCGACCACCTCGGCCGGGATGCCGGCGCGCTCGACGGCGGCCTTGATGGCGACACCGCCCAGCTGGGCCGCGGTGAGGCCGTTGAAGTCGCCCTGGAAACCACCCATCGGGGTGCGGGCGGCGGAGACGATGACGATCGGATCGTTGGAGCTCATGGTGTGCCTTTCGAGAATTCTGTGAGGGTGAGGGGGCTTGCAAGTCATGCGCCGGGCCGTCCCGGGAATGACCTGCCCCCTTGAGGCCGCCCGCGTACTCGTGGGCGGGGGGCTCGGTTTACTTTGCGGCCATGCGGATGGCACCGTCGAGGCGGATGACCTCGCCGTTCAGGTAGGCGTTACCGAAGATGTGCTCGACCAGCGCGGCGAACTCGGCCGGCTTGCCCATGCGGGCGGGGAAGGGCACGGTCTTGCCGAGGGCTTCCTGCACCTCGGCGGGCATGCCCAGCAGCATCGGGGTTTCCATGATGCCCGGGGCGATGGTCATCACGCGGATGCCGGAGCGGCTCAATTCACGGGCGATGGGCAGGGTCATGGCGACCACGCCGCCCTTGGAGGCGGCATAGCCGGCCTGGCCGAGCTGGCCGTCGAAGGCGGCCACCGAGGCGGTGCTGACGATCACGCCGCGCTCGCCACCGGCGTTCGGCTCGTTCTGGCTCATGATGGCTGCGGCCAGGCGGATCATGTTGAAGCTGCCGACCAGGTTGATGTTGATGGTGCGGGCGAAGGACTCCAGCTTGTGCGGGCCTTCCCGGCCGACCACCTTTTCGGCCGGCGCCACGCCGGCACAGTTCACCAGGCCGCGCAGGGTGCCCAGCGCGGTGGCGGCGGCGAAGGCGGCCTGGGCGCTTTCCTCGTTGGTCACGTCGGTGGCGACGAAGCGGGCATTGGCGCCCAGCTCGGCGGCCAGGGCCTCGCCGGCCTCCTTGTTCACGTCGGCGAGGACGACCTTGCCGCCCTTTTCGACGATCAGGCGCGCGGTGGCCGCGCCCAGGCCGGAACCGCCGCCGGTGACCACGAAGACGTTGTTCTGGATCTCCATCTTTCTCTCCTCTTTCTTGTTGGAAGACGCACCCCGGATGGGCGCGAAGCGTGGCGTAGTCTAGGCATAAGCGGGGGCGGGCTCCATGCCAAAATCGCTCAAACTGGATGGTAGAATTTGCCACTTGCACGGGGCCTCCCACGGGCTCCCGCGTCCCGCAGCCAAAGGCTCTGCCCAGTGCGCTCCCCGCCCATGTCCAGTCCCGGTCCGTCCCCCTTGTCAGCCGCCGAGCGCGGGGCCGACAAGGGCACCATCTCGATCAGCTTCGTCGAAGAGGCGCTGGTGGCGCTGCGGGCCCGGGGCATCGATGCCGATGCCCTGCTGGAACATGCCGGCATTTCCCCCGAGCTGCTCAATGCGCCCCAGGCGCGGGTCGCCTCATCCCACTATGCGGCCTTGTGGCATTCGATCGCCCAGGCCATGGACGACGAGTTCTTCGGCATGGACAGCCACCGCATGCGGGCCGGCAGCTTCACCCTGCTGTGCCACAGCGTGATCCACTGCGACTCCCTGGAGCGCGCCCTGCGCCGGGCCCTGCGCTTCCTGCGCCTGGTGCTGGATGACTTCGAGGGTGTGCTGCTGCGGGAGGGCGATTCCGCCCGGGTGGTGCTGGTGGAGCGCTGTGTCGAGCCGCGGCGGGCCTTTGCCTACGGCACCTTCCTGATCATCCTGCACGGCCTGGCCTGCTGGCTGGTGGGGCGCCGGATTCCCCTCGACCATGCCGCCTTCCGGTGCCTGGAGCCCAGCTACAGCGGGGAGTGGCGGGTGCTCTTCTCGCCCGACCTGCGCTTCGGCCAGGCCGAGACCGAGATCGTCTTTCCGGCCGACTACCTGGGCCTGCCCAACGTGCAGAACGAGCGCACCATGAAGGTCTTCCTGCGCAGCGCGCCGGCCAACTTCCTGGTCAAGTACCGCAACAGCGACGGCCTGGTGGCGCGCATCCGCCGCCTGTTGCGGGACATCCCGCCCGATGCCTGGCCGGATTTCGAGACCCTGGCCCAGCAGATGCATTTCTCCCCGTCCACCCTGCGCCGCCACCTGCTCGAAGAGGGCCCGTCCTATCAGGCCATCAAGGACGACCTGCGCCGCGACCTGGCCATCAGCCAGCTCTGCCATTCCGACAAATCGGTGCTCGACATCGCCCTCGACCTGGGCTTCGCCGAGGCCAGCGCCTTTCACCGGGCGTTCAAGAAATGGACGGGGGCGCGCCCCGGCGAATACCGCCGCGCCCTGGCCGGGCAGTAGGGCGCGCGGGCATGGCGTCGATGCACACCCCGCCGGCCCGCCAGCGCTTCCGCTTTCCGCTGCACGTCCATATCTCCACCTTGTTCTTCCTGCTCGTGCTGGTGGCCGGCGGCAGCATCGCCTGGGCCTCCTATGCGCGCAGCGCGCGCATGCTCGAGGGCGTGGCGGGCGACATGCTGCAGCGCATCTCCCGCCAGACCGCGGCCGAGACCGGTACCCTGCTCGAACCCGTGGATGCCTCCCTGCGCCAGCTCGTGCTGCACCCCCTGGCCCGCGCCGGCACCCTGGCCGAGCGGCTCGCCGCGCTGCCGGCCCTGCGCGAGGCCTTGCTCGCTTCGCCTTCGCTGGCGGCGGTGTATGCGGGCTATGGCGACGGCGAGTTCTTCCTGCTGCTGCGCCTCGCCGACGCCGCCGACCGGCGCCTGATGAACGCACCGGAGGGGGCCGCCTATCTGATCCAGAGCATCGACGACGGGCAGGGCCGCTATGTCTTCCTCGACCGGAGCCTCGGCGTGCTGCGGGACGACCCGCGCCCCGACTACCCGTCCAGCTACGACCCGCGCCGGCGTATCTGGTACACCCTGGCGCGGGGCACCGACCTGCTGGTGCAGACCGAGCCCTACCTGTTCGCCTCCACCCGCAAACCCGGCGTCACCCTGGCCCGGCGCAGCGTGGAGGGTGTGGTGATGGGCGCTGACATCCGTCTCGAGACCCTGGATGGCAGCCTGCGCCGCCAGCGCATGACGCCGGCCTCGCAGCTGGTCATCTTCGAGCCCGATACCCAGGTGGTGGCCTTCAGTGAAGGCGACTGGCTGGCCGCGGCCGGGCAGGGCGGCGGGAGGCCGCGCCTGGCCGATCTGCAGGGCGGCGTAATGGCGGCGTTGGCCGCCCGCCTGCCCCGCGGAGGGGACGTGCTGCCCCTGGTCGACTTCCAGGCCGGTGGGCGGGACTGGCACGGGGCGGTGGCCCGCCTCGTACTGCCAGGTGGGCGCAAGGCCTTCCTCGGGGTGGCCATCCCCGATGACGAGCTGCTCACCGAAGCCCGTGGCATCCGGGATCAGTCGCTGCTGGTGACCCTGCTGGTGATGCTGCTGGCTCTGCCTTTCACCTACTTCGCGGCACGGCTCGTGTCGCGGCCGATCCGCAGCCTGGCCGAAGAGACCGCGGCGATCCGCCGCTTCGACTTTGCCGATCCCGTCGCCACCCGCTCGGTGGTGCGCGAGGTGGACGACCTGGCCGCCGACCTGGCCTCGATGAAAGGGGCGATCCGGCGCTTTCTCGACATCGCCTCGGTCACCGCCGGCGAGGCCGACTTCGACCGCCTGCTGGCCCGCCTGGTGGACGAAACCGTGGCGGTGGTCGGTGCGCGGGCCGGGGTGCTCTACCTGGTCCGGGATGGCGCCGAGCAGCTCGATCCGGTGACCCTGCGCGATGCCGCCGCCGACAGCCTGCCCCTCGAGCGGGCGCCGGACGGTGAAGGCATGGCCGGCCTGGTGCCGGCCGGGGCGAGCTCGGGCGTCGGGCTGCTGGCCGCCGACAGCCCCGGCCTGCCGGGCTGCGGCCGTCTCTTCGAGCGGCTCGGCGTCGGCACCATGGCCTACCTGGCGGTGCCCCTGCTGGACCGTCAGCACGCGCGCCTGGGCCTGATGGTGCTGTGGTTCGACGAGGCCCCGCACAGCGACCTGGTGCATTTCGTCGAGGCCCTGTCCGGCTCGGCCGCCATGTCGGTCGAGACGCGGGGGCTGATCCAGGCCCAGAAGCAGTTGTTCGAAGCCTTCATCCAGCTCATCGCCGGCGCCATCGACGCCAAGAGCCCCTACACCGGCGGCCATTGCGCCCGTGTGCCGGTGCTCACCAAGATGCTCGCCCAGGCCGCCTGCGACGCTGGCGACGGGCCCTTCCGGGACTTCCGGCTCAGCGCCGAGGATTGGGAGGCGGTGCATATCGCCGCCTGGCTGCACGACTGCGGCAAGGTCACCACGCCGGAGTTCGTGGTGGACAAGGCCACCAAGCTCGAGACCATCCACGACCGCATCCACGAGATCCGGATGCGCTTCGAGGTGCTCAAGCGGGATGCCGAGATCGCCAGCCTCAAGGCCCTTGCCGCCGGTGAGGAGCCCACGGCTGCGCGGCAGGCGCTGGAGGCCGAGTGGGCCCGTCTCGACGCAGACTTCGCCTTCGTGGCGGCCTGCAACCTGGGCGGCGAAGCCATCGACCCGGCAGCCGTGACACGCCTGCAGGCGATCGCCCGGCGCACCTGGCTGCGCACCCTCGACGACCGCCTAGGCATCGCCCCGGAAGAAGCCCGCCGCAAGGGGCCGGCCGCGCCTCTGCCGGTGCTTGAGGCGCTGCTGGCCGACCGGCCGGAGCACCTCATCCCGCGCGGGGAGAAGGACCGGGTGCCGGCCGACAACCCCTGGGGCTTCCGCATGGCCGTGCCGGAGCTGCTCTACAACCGGGGCGAGCTGGCCAACCTGTCGGTGGGGCGCGGCACGCTCACCGAGGAGGACCGCTACAAGATCAACGAGCACATCGTGCAGACGATCCGCATGCTGTCGGAGCTGCCCTTCCCGCGCCACCTCAAGGCGGTGCCCGAGATCGCCGGCGGCCACCACGAGAAGATGGACGGCAGCGGTTACCCCCGCGGCCTGACACGCGAGGAGATGAGCCCGGTGGCGCGCATGATGGCCATCGCCGACATCTTCGAGGCCCTCACCGCCGTCGACCGCCCCTACAAGCGCGGCAAACGCCTGTCGGAGGCGATGAGCCTGATGGCGCGCATGCGCGACCACAAGCACATCGATCCGGAGCTGTTCGAGCTGTTCGTGAAGTCGCAGGTCTATCGCGATTACGCCAGCCGCTTCATGGCCCCGGAATATGTGGACGAGGTGGACGAAGCGGCCTTGCTCAGACCGCCGGCTTGTGGTTGAACTGGCTGCGCACCCAGGCGGTATAGGTGCGCCCCACCCGGATCTCGGCGCCGTCGCGGAGGGTGACGAGCAGCGCGGCGAAGGGCGCCGGCCGGATGCGCAGCACGGCATCGCGGCGGACGATGTGGCCGCGGTGGATGCGCATGAACGCCTCCGGGTCCAGGCGTTGCTCCAGGGCGCTCAGGCTGTCCTGGTACAGATATTGGGCACCCGCGGCATGGATGCGCACGTAATCGCCTTCGGCCTGGAAGCGCACGATGTTCTCCTGCGCGACGCGCACGTGTTCGTCGCGGACCTTCACCCAGAAATCCCGTGCATTGCGGCTCCGTTCGCCGAGGGCCCGTTTGAGTGCGGCGATGGTCTCCTGCAGTTCGGTGATCCGGTCCGCCGTGAGGCGGGATTCCACGGCAGTCCGTGCCCGCTCCATGGCGCTGCGGAAGCGTCCCGTGTCGACCGGTTTGGTCAGGTAGTCGAGCGCATTGGCTTCGAAGGCACGCAAAGCGTGATGATCGAAGGCGGTCACGAAGATCACCACGGGGGGCGCCCGTCCCAGCCGTTCCAGCACATCGAAGCCGCTTCCCCCTGGCATCTGGATGTCCAGCAGCAGGATGTCCGGCTGCATCCCGGCGAGCTTGCGGCCGGTTTCATCCACGTCGGCAGCTTCGTGGATCTGTCCGATCCAGTCCAGCTTGCCCAGTAGACGTACCAGCCTGCGCCGGGCCAGGGGCTCGTCGTCGGCGATCAGGACACTCAGCCCGTTCATGAGGGCCTCCACGGCAGGTCGAGGGCGACACGGTAGCGCCCGGGGGCGACGGCCCCGGATGTCAGGCGGCCGTCCCCCTGGAATCTCAGCTGCAGGCGTTCCGCAACATTGCGCAGGCCGATGCCCATGCCGCTGGGAGGGCGTTGCCCGCCACCTTCAGGTGGCATGTCGTTCTCCACGGTGATGTGCAGGCGCTCGCCGTCGCGGCGGGCCTCGAGTGTGATGTCCACCGGCCCGCTGGTGGCGCCCACTCCATGCTTGATGGCGTTCTCGATCAGCGGCTGGAGGATCAGGCTGGGGACCAGGGCGCCGCGCACCGCCGGCGGTACGTCGATGCGGAAGCTCATGCGGTCGGAGAAGCGTTCGCGTTCGATCTCGAGGTATTCCTCCTGCAGGGCCAGCTCGCTGGCCAGGGGAAGATCGTGCATCGGGTCCAGGGACAGCGTGGTGCGCATGAAGCTCGACAGGGACAGCACCATGCGCTCGGCCCGCGTGGCCGCACCTTCCTCGATCAGGGCGGCGATCGAGTTGAGGGTGTTGAACAGGAAGTGCGGATTGACCTGGTAGCGCAGCGCCCGCATCTGCGTCGTCAAGGCTTCCTCGCGGATCGCCGCCAGCCGGCGCTCCCGCTCACGCACCTCGAAGTGGTAAAGCAGGGCGACGAACAGGCACGACCAGCCGAACAGCATCGAGGCCCCCTCGATCAGCGTGTAGCCCGAATACACCGGGTCGAAGCTCACCGGCTTGGGGTACTGGCAGAGCATGTAGTTGAAGAAGTCGATGGCCGTGAACACCGGGGCCGTGACCGCCGTCAGCAGGAAGCACAGCAAGGCCTTGCGGGTGAAGGACAGGCGTCGCAGGCGGAACAGCAGCAGCGACATGCCGTAGGTCATCAACGCCGCCGCGCCGAACAACACGAACTTCAGCGCTGCGGATTCGATCGGGTCGATGTTGATGAAATAGCCCAGCACGCTGTCCGCGCAGAACATCGCCGCCCAATAGACCAGGCTCAGGCGCAGGGTGGCGCGGACGATGCCGCCCGGATAGGCCGCGTCGGCCATCGCGTTCGATCTGGGGAGGACAGACATGCGCACATTATCCCTCTGCCACCGCCCCGATGCCGTGCAGTTCAACCCCCGATAGCAGCCATTCACAGAAGTCCCTTCTGTCTGGCGGTGGCGAAAGACCATTGGCCTAAAAGCGCGTGGCGGGCCTGCCACCGGACATTAGACTGATTTCGACCCATGCCGGAGACGCCCGTGGCGGCGGCTTTCCGGAGTGCTTTCCCGGCGGGATCAAAAGCTGTCCGGATCGCAGCCTTGAAGGCTGGGTTTTCCTGAAGTTCCGTTTTTTCGAGGTGGCTCAGATGCAGGTGAAGTCTTATTTCTTTGGGGTGATGGCCTGTGCCGGCCTCGTCGGCTGTGCATCGGTCGCGGTGACCGACGACGCCATCACGCAGCGTACGGCGTTCGCACTGGGTGTCGACCGCAAGGACCTCACCATCTCCAACCGGGTCGACGACGGTACGACCAGCCGCTACCAGGTCAAGACCCGGGCAGGGCGGCAGTACAACTGCTTCGTGGGGGGCTCGATCTCGGTGTTGGGACGCACGGTGTCCGAGGCCATCTGTACGGAAGTGGGCCGTGACGGCGCGACCAGGCCGGCGGTGGCGCCGGCCAACTGCAATGCGCTGCTCAAGTCGGCGGGCAAGTGCTGAGGCCGGGCACTTCCGGCCGCCGATTCCCGTTCGAGGCGTTCCGGGCGCTCCGCCCGAGCCTGCATCGATCACCCCATCCGGACCCCATGCCCTGGCAGGTGCCGTCTCAAGGAGGTTTCATGTCGAGTCAACAACAACGATGGTTCCACCGGGCGCTGGCCGGCTTCGTGCCACTCCTGCTGGCGGCCTGTGGTGGTGGCGGTGATGGCGCTGGCAACGGGGGCGGGGCCACTCCCGGCGCCACCTACACCGTCGGCGGGCAGGTCACCGGTCTGGCCGCGGGCAAGGTGGTGGTACTGCAGAACCGTGGTGGCGACGATCTCAGCGTCGGCACCAATGGTGGCTTCACCTTTGCCACGCGGCTGGTGGCCGACGCGGCATACACCGTCACGATCCGGACCCAGCCCGCCGGACAGCGCTGCGCGCTTGCCCGCGCCTCGGGCACGGTGACGGCCAATGTCTCCAACATCAGTGTCACCTGCCAGGATGCGTCGGCCGCGCTCATCAAACCCGTCTACCTGGCGGATACCTACCGGGCAGACCGCAGCGGTCTGCTGACGCAGGCCAACGTGCAGGGCGCCAATGGCTACGCCTACCTGTTCGGCCTGGCGGCCACGCCCACGGAGTACATCAACCTCTACGTGAAAGACCTTGCGACGGCCTACACCTGTGAGGTGCTGGATCTGCCCGCGAGTGCTGCGGCCCTGCAGGCCCAGTTGAACGCCCAGGGCGCGCGAGGCTATGCGCACGGCAGCTTCATGACCGACGGTGTCACCAACAGCGTCTTCTACGTGAAGGACGCCCAGGGGCTGGCCCCGTTCAGCTACGAGTTGCTGCCCAGCCAGAACAGCAGCAGTGCCTTCCTGGCCCAGGCCAATGCGCAGGGGGCGAGGGGATTCCACTTCGTGGGGAATTTCATCATCGGCGGAACGACCGTGGCGATCTACGGCAGGGACAGCAGCAATGCGCGCTACGCCTATGTGCAGCAGCCGACGAGCAGCGAGGCTGCGCCGGAGACCTTCCTGGCCCAGGCCAACGCGCAAGGGCAGCAGGGCTATCGCTTCGCCGGTGAATATGTCTTCCCGGGCAATCCCGGTGGCGACACATTCAAGAATATCTACGTCAAGGACACCACGCAGGCGGCCACCTTCGACTACAAGGCGCTGACCCCCCCTGCGGGCGCCAGCGCATTGGTGAGCCAGGCCAATGCAGAAGGTCAGTCCGGCTACTTCTACGCCGGCCCGATGATGTTCTTTCCGAACGGCAACTCACTGCCTGGTGTCGCCCGCAACCTGTATGGCAAGCCCACCCAGTGCAGCGGCAGCGTGATGTGCCGCATCCGCAGCCCACTCTGATCCAGGCTGCCTTTCCGACAATCGAGGCCGCCTTCCCCGGAAAGGCGGAACGAACCTGAACATGGGAGTTTTCATGAAAGCCACTCTCCGCATCGCCGCATTGACCCTCATGCTCGCCGCCAGCCCCCATGCCTCGGCAGCGGGGAGCTTCCTCTTCGCCGGGACCGGCTCCAGTGGCATCAGCCAGGATCTCGTGCTCGGGCTGAGCAATGGCAGCACCGTCACCTTGACGACGGGGCAGGGCCTCTTCACGGCGGGCACGCTCAACCAGGGATGGTGGGGGTTCGACAACGCGAACTTCGACGCGAACGACAGCATCTACGTCGGCGCCCTGCAGCCCGACCCCCTCGACCCCATTTGGCTGCACCGCAACTTCTTCACCTTCTCGCTGGCCAACATCACGCCGGGCAGCATCATCAGTGCCGCGCTGCGCATCAACGACGTAGGCATCGGCTCCAGCACCTTTCCCATGACCTATTCCTTGTTCGATGTCACGACCGATGCGCGGACACTCAATGCCAACTCCGGCACCAGCTCATCGATCTACGACGACCTCGGCAGCGGCAGGCGCTACGCCGAACAGGTGGTGACCGGCCAATTGTCCGGCGGCTACGAAATCGGCCTGAACGGTGATGCCCTTGCCGACCTGAACGCTGCGGCCGGTCGTTTCTTCTCGATAGGGGGCACGCTCGACATGCCGGTCTCGGTGGTGTCCGAACCTCCGCTGCTGGCCCTCCTCGGCGCAGGCCTCGCCGCCGCTGGCCTTGGGCGACGACGCAGGGTTTCCCGGGCCGATCTCCGATCTGCACCGCCAGAACTGAGTCACGCCCCCGCTTAAGTCACTTCAGGCCGTGCGGAAGTGAGTTAAGCGGCCACGGATGTCAGTCAAGCGAGTGCGGAAGTGAGTTAAGCGAGCGCGGAAGTGAGTTAAGCCGCCGCTTAACTGACATCAGCCCCCGCTTGATTGACATCCGCGGGTGCGGAACTCAGTTCCCGCCCCGCGGATTTGAGATCTCGCGCTGCGGATTTGAGATATCGCCCCGCGGATTTGACATCTCGCGCTGCGGATTTGACATCCGGGGTCACGGAATTGAATTCCGGCATGGCGGAACTCAATTCCGCCGGGACGTGAGCCCGATCCGCGCGCCCGGCAGTGACATCCGCCATCCCTTGAGCGGGGTGTGCACAGGCGCACCTCAAAAAGCAGAACCCCCGCGGGCCTGAGCCGGCGGGGGTTCTTCTGTATCGAGCAGGGAAGGGACGAAAGGGCGAAGGACGAAGATCCCCCCAGGCTCACACCTTGCGGTAGATCTCCGCGCCGCTCTTCACGAACTC
>NZ_JABBGA010000023.1 GCF_012927165.1 Zoogloea dura | reverse complement strand
ATTTCGGCGGTGCGGGCGGCGGCGGCGGTCATGATGTCCAGGTTGCCGGCGTACTTGGGCAGGTAGTCGCCCAGGCCTTCGACTTCCAGGAAGACCGACACGCGGTTGCCGTCGAACACCGGGCCGTTCACCAGGCGGTAGCCGGGCACGTATTTCTGCACTTCTTTGATCATGGCGTGGATGGAGGCGGTGATCGCATCGCGCTGCGGTTCGCCCTCGACCAGGCAGTGCACCGTGTCGCGCATGATCAGCGGGGGTTCGGCCGGGTTGATGATGATGATGGCCTTGCCCTTCTTGGCGCCGCCCACCTTCTCGACCGCGCCGGCGGTGGTGCGGGTGAATTCGTCGATGTTCTTGCGCGTGCCCGGGCCGGCCGACTTGCTCGACACGGTGGCGATGATCTCGCCGTATTCCACCGGCTGCACGCGGCTGATTGCGGCGACCATCGGGATCGTCGCCTGGCCACCACAGGTGACCATGTTCACGTTCATCTCCTTGAAGAGGCCCCCACGTGCGCCGCTTTGCGACGCACTGCCCCCCGAGGGGGCGCGGCCATCTTGGGAGCGGCCCGGCGATGGCCGGTCGCCCACGTGCCCGGCCAGGTTCACCGGCGGCACGCAGTAGGGGCCGATGGCGGCGGGGGTCAGGTCGATCATCAGCACGCCCAGTTCATTGAGCTTGCGGCTGTTCTCGGCGTGCACGTAGGCACTGGTGGCGTCGAAGGCGATCTGCACGCCGTCGGCCTTGATGTGCGGCAGCAGCCCGTCCACGCCTTCGGCGGTGGTCTTGAGGCCCATCTCGCGAGCCCGCTTGAGGCCGTCCGATTCCGGGTCGATGCCCACCATCCACACCGGCTCCAGCACCGGGCTGCGCTGCAGTTTGGCCAGCAGGTCGGTACCGATGTTGCCGGGGCCGATCAGGGCGCATTTGATCTTTTTTGTCATGGAAGTCCTTTCATGAATGCGGCCGGTGCAGGCTGTGCGACGGGACCCGGAGGGGAGGGGGAGGGGGCGGGTCCCGCCGCGCGGCTGCAAGGGGGAGTGTTCAGGCCACGAAACTGAGCGAGCAGCCGCCCAGGCCCTCGATCTCCATCGTGAAGTGATCGCCGGCGCGGGCCGGGATCAGCGGGGCCAGGGAGCCGGAGAGGATCAGCTCGCCCTTGCGGAAGGGGATGCCGAGGGGGCCCAGGGTGTTGGCCAGCCAGGCCACGGCTTCCGCCGGATGGCCCTGGACCGCCGCACCGAAGCCGCTGCCGGCGGGCTCCCCGTTGCGGGTCATGTCCATGCGCAGGGTGGCCAGGTCCAGCCCGGCCGGGTCACGCTGGCATTCGCCGATCACGAAGACGCCGCAGGAGGCGTTGTCGGCCACCGTGTCCTGGATGCGGATCTTCCAGTCATGGATGCGCGAATCGACGATCTCGAAGCAGGGCGCGACCCATTCCGTGGCCGCCAGCACCGTTTCGCGGGTCACGCCGGGGCCTTGCAGGTCGGCCTTCAGCATGAAGGCGATCTCACCTTCGGCCCGGGGCTGGATCAGCCCGCTGGCGGCCAGGGAGATACGGGCTCCGTCCGGGTGCCGCATGCGGTCGGTGAGAAAGCCGAAGTCGGGCTGGTGCACGCCCAGCATGTCCTGTACCGGCTTGCTGGTCACGCCGATCTTCTTGCCCACAACCCGTTCGCCAGCGGCCTCCCGAAGGCGCAGCATGTGGAGGGAGATGCGGTAGGCGTCATCGATGCTGATATCCGGATGACGCTCGCTCAGCGGGGGCACCGTGCGGGCATCCTGGAGGGCCGCATACAGCTCGTCGCCGAGGTGGGCGATCAGGGTCTTGTCCATGCTCATTGCGCTTCAGCCCGGCCACACGCTGGATTCGGCACCGCCGTCCACCTCGAGGATCTTGCCGGTGACCCACCCGGATGCCGGGCTGGCCAGGTAGAGGGCCGCGGCGGCGATGTCCTCCGTCTCGCCGAGTCGCTGCAACGGCGTATTGCGGATCATGCCTTCGCGCATGCCGGCGGGCAGGGCGCGGTCCAGGGCGGCGGTGAGGATCGGCCCGGGGGCGATGCCATTGACCCGTACCTGGGGCGCGAAGTCCTGGGCCAGCAGGCGGGTGAGCTGGGTCAGGGCTGCCTTGGCCGCGCCATAGGCGCTGAAGTGGCGCTGGGCGTAGCGGGCGGCGCCCGAGGTGATGTTGATGATGTTTCCGCCGCCCGCCTCGCGCATGGCGGGCACGCACAGCTGGGTCAGGGTGTAGGCGCTGCTCACGTTGAAACGCAGGATCTCGTCGAAGCGCTGGGGCGACAGCTTGAGCGGGTCGTTGGGGCCGGCGCCGCCGGCGTTGTTGACCAGGTGGGTCAGGCGGCCGAATTCGGCGAGGGTGGCCTTCACCGCGGCGGCCAACTGGTCGGGTTCATTCACGTCGCAGGCCACGGCCAGGGCACGCCGGCCGAGGGCGCGCACTTCGCCCGCAACCGCCTCCACATCGGCAAGGGTACGGGCGGCGCAGACCACGTCGGCACCGGCCTCGGCGTAAGTGAGAGCGATGGCCCGGCCGATGCCGCGGCCGGCGCCGGTGACCAGGGCCACCTGGTTGTGGAGGGAGAAGCGGTCGATCAGGGGCATCGGAATATCCTTGCTGTCTATGTCGGAAGACATCGGTTGGGGTCAGGCCATGGTGGCCGGTTCGTTCACCGGGGCCCACAGGTCGGGCAGGCCGGGGTCGGTGCTGGCGATCAGGCGCTTGAGCAGCAGCTTGAGGGCCATCACGTCGCCGGCACCCAGCACGTCGGCGAGGTCCTCCTCCACCGCCTTGGCGTGGGCGATCTGGCGCAGGGAGGCCTCGCGGCCGTCGGCGGTGAGGACGAAGCGCTGCACGCTGCCGTCCTGTTCGCGGGCGATGAAGCGCTGGGCTTCCAGGGCGGCCAGCTGCGGAGGGCTCACCACGAAGCCGGTGTAGCCGATGATGGCGTTGAGTTCGTCGAGGCTCAGGCGGTCGCGCACGCTGAGGGTGGACAGGATGAAGAAGGCCGGCTCGTCCAGGGCATGGCTGGCCAGCAGCTGGCGCAGGGCGAACAGCAGCTGGTAGTGGGCGCGGCCCAGCAGGTAGCCGAGCAGGTCTTCGGTGTAGCTGCATTCCGGCGGCGGCGTGGCGCCCAGGCGGACCTCCTGGCGCGGCTTGCGGGCGGCGATGGCGTATTGCCCGGCCTGGTAGACCAGTGGCGGCAGCTCGCTGCGGTCGTAGGCCAGCACCTCGCCGACGAAGATCACGTGATCGCCGCCGTCGTAGCGGAAGGCGGTGCGGCACTGGAAGCGCGCCGTGCAACCAGGCAGCAGGGGCGCACTGCTGATCCCCGGGTCCAGCGCCAAGCCGGCGAACTTGTCCGTACCCTGGGCGGCGAAGCTGCCCGACAGGGCCTCCTGGGCGGCCGACAGGACATGCACGTTCCAGTGCAGTCCCTCCTCGAAGACCGGCAGGCTCCTGGCCGTCTTGGCCAGGCTCCACAGCACCAGCGGCGGATTGAGGGACACCGAGTTGAAGCTGTTGGCGGTGATGCCCACGGGGGCCCCGTCGGCGCTGCGCGTGGTGATGATGGTGACCCCGGTCGTGAAGGTGCCAAGGGCGGCCCGGAAGGCCTGGGGATCAAAGCTGGCTTGGGTCATGTCATGCCTCGCTGGGGCGGTGGGTCATGACCGGAGTATCGGCAGGGGCCCCGGCCGAGGCATCGTCCCAATGGACTAACGGCGGACTAACGGCGCCGCAGGTGGCGCGGGGTGGTCACCTCATCCAATCGGACGATGGTCGGACCTCGCGCCCTTGCTATGGTGCGGGCCAATCCGACTGCCCGGTCCATGTCATGCTCGACAAGCTCAGCATCGCCCAACGCCTGTGCTTATGGGCCATCCTCGCCACGCTGCTGTTCTTCGCGGCCGTCGGCTTTGGCTGGTATGCCCTGTTCCATGCCCGTGAGACCCTGCGCGTGGTGCATGAGGAGAGGCTGGTCTCCTTGCAGCGTTTCGAGGCCATCGAGCAGCAACTGCAGGCCAGCCGCCGCCTGGTGCTGCTGGCCTTCCAGCTCGACCCCGACAGCGGCTTCGCCTCGGCCCATGTGCGCCCGCTGGCCTTCTACCTGGAGCAGGTCGACGCCGGCAGCCAGCGCATCGAAGCCCTCTGGAAGGCGTCCCTCCAGACCGCCCCGCGCGACCCGGAGGAGGCCCGTCTGCGCGAAGCCTTCACCGCCCGCTACGCCGACTGGGCCAGGGAGCTCGACGAGGTGCTGGCCCCGCTGCGCATCGGCAGCTTCCGCCTCAATAACATGAGCTACTTCGTGCAGACCGGCGAGCCTGCCGGGGAGGCGGCCTCCCGGGCCCTCGCCGAGCTGCACGATCACCAGACGGCGCTGACCGCCGAGGATTACCTGGCCGCCGGCCAACGTTACGATCAGACCGTGATCGCCTATGCCGTGCTGGCCCTGATCGGTGCCCTGGCCGGCACCCTGATGGCGCTGAGCACGCTGCGGCGCATGAAGCTGGCCTTCGGCGTGGCGGCCCGGGTCACCCGCGCCATCGCCGACGGCGACCTGGCCCACCCGGTCCCGCTGCTGGGCCGCGACGAGTTCGGCCGGCTGCTGGTGGATGTGGGCCAGATGCGCGACGGCCTGCACCGCCTGGTCGATGAAATGCGCCACCAGGTGGAGCAACTCGGCACCGAGGCCCGCCAGTTGTCCTCCACCGCCACCCACGCCGCCAGCTACGCGGACGCCCAGGCCGAGGCGGTGCACAGCATGTCGGAGGCGGCGCGGGAGCTCGACCAGTCCATCGACCGGGTGGCCGCCCACGTGGATGCCTCCCTGCACACCAGCCGCGAATCCTTCGGCCGTTCGGAGGAGAGCGAGCGCCACATCCGCAGCATGGCGGACGAGATGGGCGCCGTGGCCAGCGTCGTGGAGCAGACCGCCAGCCACGTGCGCGAGCTGGACAGCCTGTCGGATCAGATCAGCCGGGTAGTCCAGGTGATCCTCGATGTGGCCGATCAGACCAACCTGCTGGCCCTCAATGCCGCCATCGAGGCCGCCCGGGCCGGCGAGCAGGGTCGCGGCTTCGCGGTGGTGGCCGACGAGGTGCGCAAGCTGGCCGAGCGTACCGCCCAGTCCACCGCCGAGATAACCGCCACCATCGGTGACATCCAGCATCGCACCCGCAGTGTGTCCTCGGGCATGCAGGCGGCGGTGGATCGGGTGCGCAACGGCGCCGGCCTGGCTGCCCGCGCCAGCGAATCGGTGGAAGGGATCCGTGCCGGCAGCAGCCAGGTGATCGATGCCGTCAGGAGCATCGGCGAGGTGCTGCAGGAGCAGTCCTCGGCCACCCGCGAGATCGTGCGCCGGGTGCACAGCGTTTCCGAAGGCACCACCGCCCTCAGCGCCAGCGCGGCCCGCAACGCTGAATCCGCCGCCGGCCTAGACCAGCTGGCCAAGACCCTCGACCGGCTGTCAGCGCGCTTCCGGCTCGGTTAGCCGGGGCCGTCCTTTTTCCATCCTTCCCCCATACTTTCCCCAATACCCCACAGAGGTGATCCGGAGACCATGAACACACACGACCACACCCCCGCCCAGCTGGCTTCATGCCTCGCGGCCCAGCAGCAGGCCTTTCGCGCCGCCGGTGCCGTGGACGCGGCGACCCGCCGTCGCCGCATCCAGACCGCCATCGACCTGCTGGTCAAGTACCACAAGCCCCTCGTCGCGGCGATGGACGAGGACTTCGGCGGGCGCCACCCGGGCTTCTCCCTGATGAACGACGTGTTGGGCTCGCTGGCCTCCCTCAAACACGCCCGCGATCACTTCGAGCCGTGGATGGCCGTCGACAAGCGCCAGCCCTTCATGCCCTACGACCAGTTCGGTGCCGAGGCCTGGGTGCAGTACCAGCCCAAGGGCTCGGTGGGCATCATCGGTACCTGGAACGCCCCCCTGTTCACCCTCTTCGCACCGCTGGCCTATGCGCTGGCGGCCGGCAACCGGGCCATCCTGAAGCCTTCCGAGATCGTGCCGCGCACCGCCGCGGTGGTGGCCGAGGCGGTGGCCGACCTGTTCGACCCGCTGGAGGTGGCCGTGGTCACCGGCGGGCCCGACATGGGGGCGGCCTTCTGCGCCCAGCCCTTCGACCACCTGGTGTTCACCGGCAGCACCGAGGTCGGCAAGGCCGTCATGCGCAACGCCGCGGCCAACCTGGTGCCCGTCACCCTGGAGCTGGGCGGCAAGTCGCCGACCCTGATCGGGCGCAGCGCCGACCTGACCACCACCGCCTTCCGCATCGCCGCCGCCAAGGGTGCCAACGCCGGCCAGCTGTGCGTCAATCCGGACGTGGTCTACGTGGCCACCGAGCAGCGCGAGGCCTTCGTGGCGGCCCTCAAGGCGGCCTTCGCCAGCCTCTTTCCCACGGTGGCCGGCAATGTCGACCTGACCGCCGTGGTGAATGATCGCCACCTGGCCCGCATCGAAGCCTGCCTGGCCGATGCCGTTGCGCGCGGCGCCCGGGTCGAGTCCACCCCGGCCGAACTGCCGGCCGGCCGGCGCTGCCCGCTGCGCATCGTCGTCGACCCGCCCGCCGATGCACGCATCCTGCAGGAGGAGATCTTTGGCCCGGCCGTGGTGATCCGCAGCTATGGAGACATCGGCGAGGCCATCGAGGACATCAACAGTCGCCCGCGCCCCCTGGCCTTGTACTACTTCGGAGAAGACGCCGCCGAGCAGCAGCGGGTGCTCGATCACACCCTGTCCGGCGGGGTCACCCTCAACGAGGCGATGTTCCACGCGGCGATGCACGACGCGCCCTTCGGCGGTGTCGGCGCCTCCGGCATGGGCCACTACCACGGGCGCGAAGGCTTCATCGAGTTCAGCCATGTGCGCACCGTGTTCAAGGCCCCCGCCTACGACCCGCGCCGCGAGTGGGGCATGCTCCCGCCTTACGGCGAGCACTTCCTGGCGGCCATGGAAGCGCAGGTAAGCCCATGAGTGCGGTGATCACCGAGGAACAGCAGGCCCTCCGGGACACGGCCGCCGCCTATCTGGCAGGCCACGCCAATGCCCGGGATGGCCGGGATGGGGACATGGCCCTGTGGCAGGGCATCGCCGGGCTGGGCTGGCCGGCGGTGATCGTACCGGAGGCCTGCGGCGGCCTGGGCCTCGGCCTGGCCGAGGCCGCGGTGCTGCTGGAGGAAAGCGGCCGCCAGCTCACCCGCTCGCCCTTGTTCTCCGGCGTGGCCCTGAGCCACCCGCTGCTGCTGCGCTGCGCCACCGAGGTGGCCTGCCAGCGCCTGCTGCCGGCGCTGGCGGAGGGGCGCCTGATCAGTACGGTGATCGCCGGCCCTGGCCTGTCGCCCTTCGTCGACGCCGCAGGGCTGGAGATCCGTGCCCGCTGCGACGGCGCCGGCTGGGTCCTGGACGGCACGGCCGCCCAGGTGCTCGACGGCGACACGGCGGACCTGGCTTTCGTGGTGGCGCGCCTGGAGGAGGGCGGCATGGGCTTGTTCGAACTGCCTGCCGACAGCCAGGGAGTCAGCCGCCGTCCGCTGCCGGCCTGGGACCTGAGCCGTCCCCAGGCCTGCTGGACGCTGGACGGGGTGCGCCTCGCCGCCGAGGCCCGCCTCGATGCGCCCGGCACGGTGGACGCAGGGCTTTCCGCCGCGCTGGCCGTCACCGCCCTGCTGCTGGCCGCCGAGCAGGTGGGCGGCGCGGCCCGCTGCATCGAGCTGACCGTGGCCTACACCCGGGAGCGCCAGCAGTTCGGCCGCCCTGTGGCCAGCTTCCAGGCCGTCAAGCACCGCTGCGCCGAGATGATGGTGAAGCTGGAGGGTGCCCGTTCGGCCCTCGCCGGCGCCCTGGCGGCCTGCCCGGGGCTGGAAGGCGCCCTCGCCCTCGAGGAGGTCGCGGTGGCCCGGGTGCAGGCTGCCGGGGCCTACCGCTTCTGCGCGGCCGAGGCGATCCAGCTGCATGGCGGCGTGGGCTTCACCTGGGAATACGACCCCCAGCTTCATTTCAAGCGCGCCCAGTGGGGCGGCCAGTGGTTCGGCACGCCCGACGCGTGGCGCGATGCCGTGGCCGACGCCCTGTTCGGCCGGAGGGAAGAACATGAGTGAGATTGACGAAAAGACCTTCCGCGCCGAGGTGGCCGACTGGATGGCGCGCCACCTGGTTGGCCGCTTCGAGGTGCTGCGCCACCGCGGCGGCCCGGGGGACGAGACGGCCCACCCGGAGCTGCGCCGGGAGTGGGAGCAGGTGATGGCCTCCGGCGGCTGGATCGGCCTGGGCTGGCCCCGCGCCCATGGCGGGCGCGAACTGCCGGTATCCCTGCAGGTGGCCTTCCACGAGGAATACGCCAGGGCCGGCGGCCCCGGCCGCATGGGCCACATCGGTGAGACCCTGCTCGCCCCGACCCTGATCGACCTCGGCACGCCGGCCCAGCAGCAGCGCTTCCTGCCCGGCATCCGCGAAGGCCGGACTTTCTGGTGCCAGGGCTATTCCGAACCCGGCGCCGGCTCCGACCTGGCCGCCATCCGCAGCCGCTGCTGGCTCGAGAATGGCGAGTGGCACCTGCAGGGCCAGAAGGTGTGGACTTCCCTGGCCCATGATTCCGAGTGGATCTTCGTGATTGCCCGCAGTACGCCGGGCAGCGTCGGCCGCGAAGGCCTGAGCTTCCTGCTGGTGCCGCTGGCCCAGCCCGGCGTGGAGATCCGCCCGATCCGCCAGATGACCGGCGAGGCGGAGTTCAACGAGGTTTTCTTCGATGACGCCCGCACTGCCGCCGACTGCATCGTCGGCGCCCCAGGCGACGGCTGGAAGGTGGCGATGGCCCTGCTCGGCTACGAACGGGGCCTGTCCACCCTCGGTCAGCAGATGCATTTCAGCCACGAGCTCCAGCTGCTGGTGGACGCCGCCCGCGCCGCCGGGGTGGACCACGACCCGGCCCTCCGCCGGCGCATCGCCGAGGCCTGGATCGGCCTGCGCACCCTGCGCGCCAACGCCTTGCGCATCTTCGCCCGGGGTGAGTCGGGCGTGGGCCCGGAGGCCCTGGTGTACAAGTACGCCTGGTCCAACTGGCACCGCAGCCTGGGTGAGCTGGCCATGGACGTGATGGGCACCGCCGGCGACCTGCAGGCCGACAACGACCCCCTGCGGCGCCTGCAGCAGGTGTTCTTCTTCTCCCGCGCCGACACCATCTATGCCGGCACCAATGAGATCCAGCTCAACCTGATCGCCGAGCGTGGCCTCGGCATGCCTAGGGGGTGATGGAGGGTGAAAGAAAGGGGCGCGGTGCTCAAGCACCGTGCCCCGGGGCTTTTCAGCCCGCGGCCGTTCGCCCGGCCATGCGCCCGAAGAAGGTGGAGTCCCCCAGCGACAGCCCGGAGCTGTAGCCCTCGCCCCAGCGGGGCAGGCCGCAGGCGCAGCGGCCGGCGGCGAAGAGGCCGGGGATGGGCTGGCCGTCGCCGTCCAGCACTTCGCCGCCAGGGCGGGTGGCGAGGCCGCCGAGGGTGAAGGCGTGGGCCTCCAGGTCGGCGCTGCAGTAGCTGATGGCGGCGAAGGGCGCCTGGGTGAGCGGGCGCAGCCAGTCGGCGGCCTTGTGGAAGAGCGGGTCGCGACCGGCTTCGGCCTGCTCGTTGAAGGTCTTGACGGTATGCACCAGGCTGCCGGGCGGCAGCCCCAGCTCTTCTTCCACCTCTTCCCAGGTTTCGCCGACGGCGGCGACGGTGACGTCCGGCTTGATCACCGGCCGGCCGAAGATCTCGTTGTCCACCAGCAGCCAGGCCTTGCCCTCCGGCTGGCGCAGCACGTAATGGGCAACCCGGCCGTGATAGGCGTCCTCGTTGATGAAGCGTTCGCCGCGCCCGTTGATGAAGATGCCCTTGACCAGGGAGGCCGGCGGGAAGAAGGGCACCGTGGCGAAGAACTGGTCCATGTGGATGGCTGCGCCGCCCACCGCCATGCCCATGCGGATGCCCGAGCCGTCGTCGTTGCCGCCGGAGACCTCCTTGTTGCAGGCCAGCGCGCCGGGGGTGAAGCGGGCCAGCATGTCCTTGTTGAGGATGAAGCCACCGGCGCACAGGATCACCCCCTTGTGCGCCCGGATGAATTTCTCCGTGCCGTCCATGCGCGCCACCACGCCGACCACCGCGTGCGCCTCATCCAGGACCAGGGTCAGGGCGCGGCTGTCGGTGTGTACCTCGGCCCCCAGCTCGGCAGCGCGGGCGCACAGCTTCTCCATCAGCACCTTGCCGCCGCCCCAGCCCTTGAACTGGGCGGTATGCCCGCGGGGGGCCGGACGCGCCTTGTCGCGGAAGGGCCAGGCCTGCTCGCTGCCGGACCACAGCAGGGTGTCGTCGCTGGTGGGTTCGATCCACTTGCCTGGCAGATAGCTGCCCTTGAAGGGTACGCCCTGGTCCTGCAGCCAGCGAAAGTGGGCTTCGGCGCCCCGGGCATAGGCCTGCACCCGCTCGCTGTCGGCACCTGGCCCGCCGGCCATCATCAGGTAGGTGGCCAGATCCTCGGTGCTGTCCTCGAAGCCGTTGGCACGCTGCACGCTGGTACCGCCGCTGCCGCCCACATACACCTCACCGCCGGACCAGGATGCGCTGCCACCGCCGGCCGACGCCACCTCCAGCACCCGCACCCGGGCACCGGCCTGGCGCGCCTCGATGGCGGCGCAGGCTCCGGCGGCACCGAAGCCGATGACGAGTACATCGGTGTCCAGGTCCCAGTGGGGGACATCCTTGATGAAGCAGGGGCGGGCGGGGCTGAAGCGGTGAGGGTGGGGCATGGGGGTCTCCGGGGATTTAATGGGGTTGGGTTTGTGGGGGGCTTTACTGGGCGGCTTTCCTTTTTTCCGCGTTGGATTGGCCGGGATTTCGCCCCGGCGGGCGACTCACTTCTTTGCTTCGCCAAAGAAGTAAGCAAGAAAGGCGACCCGCCTCCCCGGTCATTCGCTTGCGCGAATGACTGCCCTGCGCTGCTCACGGCAGGCGGCCGGCGCGGAACTCGCCCTTCGGGCTCAGACAGCCGCGCCGGACTACCCCGCCTGCCGTTCCGCTGCTCGGCGGGTCGGAACGGGCTTTTCGCAAACACCGCGCGTTTGCTGAAGCACGGGTTGGCTTTCAGGGGAAAAGCAAACCCCAACGTCCCGCATCCACCGGCCTTTCCGCAGAGGCTCGGTGCCCGGTAAAAGCCCGTTCTGACCCGCCGAGCAGCGCAGCAGCGGGCGGGGCTTTCCGGCGCGGCTGTTTGAGGAGGCGCAGCCGACGAGTTCCGCGCCGGCCGCCCGATGCGAGCAGCGCAGGGGAGTCGTTCGCGCAGCGGACGACCGGGGAAGCCGGGTCGCCTTTCTTTCCCCCTTTCTTTGGCGACGCAAAGAAAGGGGTCGCCCGCCGGGGCGAAATCCCGGCCAATTCAACGCAAAACAACGGAACGCCGCCCAGCAAAGGCACAAACAAACAACAACCATCTCCCCAAATCATCAATCCCCCCCGCCCACCCCGCATCGGCCGATCGGACTAAGCCGGGCCGCGGCCTCATGGCTGGTTCGGGCTAGTCCGCTTTGACGATGGCCGCCACGGATACCCGCGGGAATATCGGGGCCGACATCCATTTCAGCGAGGCCAGTGTGAGCGCACAAGATCAGTCCCAGACCGCCTTCGACGTCATCGTCGTGGGCTCCGGCGCAGGTGCCATGACCGCGGCGGTGACTGCCGCCGACCAGGGCCTGTCAGTGCTGGTGGTGGAGAAGAGCGACAAGTTCGGAGGCACCTCGGCCATCTCCGGCGGAGGGATCTGGATCCCCAACAACCACTATTTCAAGCGCATCGGCGGGCGGGACAGCCACGACCAGGCCCTGACCTATCTGCGTGCCGCCACCGCCGGCCGGGTGGACGAGCGCCGCCTGCTGGCCTACCTGGAGCACGCGCCGAAGATGATCCACTACCTGGAGAAGAAGTCCCGGGTGCGCTACGCGGTGGCCCACAAGTACCCGGACTACTACCAGCACCTGCCTGGCGCCCTGCCGGGGGGGCGCAGCCTGGATCCGGAGCTGTTCGACACCAGCCTGCTCGGCGACGAGCTGAACAACCTGCGCAGTCCCTCTCCTTCCACCCTGCTGATGGGCCGCATTGCGTGGACCGCCCGCGATGCCCACAAGGCCATGGCCAGGGAGCGCGGCTGGCGTTTCAAGATCATGGGCCTGATGCTGCGCTATCAGCTGGACCTGCGCTGGCGCCGCAAGACCCGCATGGACCGCCGTGCCGGCCTGGGCAGCGCCCTCGTATGCGCCCTGCGCCGCTCGCTGATGGACCGCAAGGTGCCCCTGTGGTTGAAGACCGATTTCCAGGAGCTGGTGCTGGAGGGCGGCAGGGAGGGGGGCAAGGTGAGCGGCATCGTGGTGGACCAGGGCGGCGTGCGCCGTACCCTGACGGCCCGCAAGGCGGTGATCTTCGGTGCCGGCGGTTTCGAGCAGAACCAGCAACTGCGGGAGAAGTATCTGCCCGGCCCGACCCGCGCCGGCTGGAGCGCCACGCCACCGGGTTGCAACACCGGCGCGGCGCTGCTCGCCGGCCAGGCGGCCGGGGCGGCCACCGACCTGCTGGAATGGTGCTGGTGGGCGCCGACCATCGCCGTGCCGAAGGAGGAGAAGCCGCGTGGCGTGTTCGCCGAGCGGGCCTTTCCGGGGGCCATCGTGGTCAACGGCCTGGGCCGGCGCTTCGTCAATGAGGCGGCGCCCTACCTGGAGTTCGTGGACAGCATGTACAAGGACAACGCGGCCACCGGCGGCCGTTCCATTCCGGCCTGGGTGATCTTCGATGCCCATTTCCGCTTCAACTACGCCATGGGGCCGCTGATGCCCGGGCAGGTGATGCCCGACAGCCGGTTGCGCAAGGAGTGGCTCGGCAGCGTGTACTGGAAGGCCGACAGCCTGGCCGGGCTCGCCGAACAGATCGGTGTGGATGCCGCCGGCCTGGCCGCCACCGTCGACTCGATGAACGACTACGCCCGGACCGGCATCGACGCGGACTTTGCCCGCGGCGGCAATGCCTTCGACCGCTACTACGGCGATGTGAACGTCAAGCCCAACCCCTGCCTGGCACCCATCGCCAAGGGGCCCTTCTACGCCATGCGCCTGGACGCCGGCGACATCGGCACCAAGGGCGGCCTGCTGACCAATGCCGACGCCCAGGTGATCCGCGCCGACGGCAGCCCGATCCCCGGCCTCTACGCCATCGGCAACACCTCGGCCTCGGTGATGGGCACCGCCTATCCGGGGGCCGGCGGCACCCTGGGCCCGGCCATGACCTTCGGCTACATCGCCGCCCACCACATCGCCCGGGGCGCCTGAGCCCCGGCACCGGAATTCAAGGAGAGAGACACATGGCAGGACGCGTACAAGACAAGGTGGCCCTGGTCACCGGCGGGGCCAGCGGCCTCGGCAAGGCCACCGTGGAAATGCTGGCCCGCGAGGGCGCCCAGGTGGTGATCACCGACATCGCCGAGGAGGCCGGCCAGGCGCTGGCCGACCAGCTCGGCGGCGCGGCGCGTTTCCTACGCCACGATGCGGCCTCCGAGGCCGACTGGCGGCGGGTGATGGGCGAGGTGAAGGAGGCTTACGGCCGCCTCGACATCCTGGTCAACAACGCCGGCATCCTGATCAAGGGCTCCATCGAGGAGGCCAGCCTGGACGACTGGCAGCGCCTGATGCGGGTCAATGCCGACAGCGTCTTTCTGGGCTGCCGGGAGGGCGTGGCGCTGATGAAGGCGGGCGGCGGCGGTGCCATCGTCAACATGTCGTCCATCGCCGGCCTGGCGGGCAAGGATGACTACGCCGCCTACTGCGGCTCGAAGGGCGCCATTGCCGCCCTCAGCCGGGCGGTGGCGGCCCACTGCCGGCGCCAGAAATACCGGATCCGCTGCAACTCGGTGCACCCTGACGGGGTGCTCACCCCGATGAGCGCCGCCGCCTACCCACCGGGGCTCGATCCGGCCCGCTTCACCATCGACGTGGACCCCATGTTCCGCGCCTGTCAGCCGCAGGACGTGGCCGCGGCGGTGCTCTTCCTGGCCTCCGACGAAGCCCGGGCCATCAACGGCCTGGAGCTGCGGGTGGACAGCGGCCAGTTCGTGATGAGTGTCTGAGCATGAACGACGCCACCATCCCCGCCATCGCCAGCACCATCCCGGCCCTGCTGTTCTCCGCCGCCCGCCACCACGGCGAGCGGGCCGCCCTGGAGGAGCCGGGCCGTTGCATCACCTATGCCGAACTGCCGGAGCAGGCCCTGGCGGTGAGCCGGGCCCTGGTCGCCCACGGCATCCAGCCCGGTGACAAGGTGGCCATCTGGGCCCCCAACTGCATCGACTGGGTGCTGGCAGCCCTCGGCATCCACTGCGCCGGGGCGGTGATGGTGCCCATCAACACCCGCATGAAGGGCGGCGAGGCGGCCGACATCCTGGCCCGCAGTCACGCCCGCCTGCTGTTATGCGTCGGCAGCTTTCTGGGTGTCGACTACCCGGCCATGCTGGCCCCCGTGCGCCCGGCCTGTGTAGAGAAGATCGTGGTGCTGGGTGAGTGGCAGGAAGCCTGGCAGGGCGGCCAGCCGTGGGCCGCCTTCCTGGCCGGCGGCGCCGCTGTCAGCCCCGCGGAGGCCCGCGCCCGGGCCGACGCCGTGCGCCCGGATGACATCGCCGACCTGATGTTCACCTCCGGCACCACCGGCAAGCCCAAGGGCGTGATGAGCGCCCACGCGCCGACTCTGCGGGCCTTCGCCGAATACGTGCGGATCATCGGGCTGCAGGCCGGCGACCGCTATCTGGTGGTCAATCCCTTCTTCCACAGCTTTGGCTACAAGGCTGGCTGGATCACCTGCCTGATCGCCGGGGCGACCATCCTGCCCCATCCGGTGTTCGACGCCGAGGCGGTGTTCCAGCGCATCGAGACCGACCGCATCACCGCGCTGCCCGGCCCGCCGACCCTCTACCTGTCGATGCTGGCCCACCCCGGGCTGGCCGACGCGGACCTGTCGTCCCTGCGCATCGCGGTGACCGGCGCCTCGACGATCCCGCCGGTCCTGATCGAGCGGATGCGCCGCGAGCTGGGCATCCGGGTGGTGACCACCGCCTACGGCCTCACCGAATGCGGTGGTCTGGCGACGATCTGTGACCCGGACGACGACGCCGCCACCATCGCCGGCACCAGCGGCAAGGCCATCCCCGGCACCGAGGTGTGCATCCTGGACCCGCAGGGGCGGCCGCTGCCGCCGGGAGAGCCGGGCGAGATCTGCCTGCGCGGCTTTCATGTGATGAAGGGCTATTTCGAGAACCCGGAGGCCACCGCCGAGACCATCGACGGCGACGGCTGGCTGCACACCGGCGACATCGGCACGCTGGATGCGCGGGGCTACCTGCGCATCACCGACCGGCTCAAGGACATGTTCATCGTCGGCGGCTTCAACTGCTACCCGGCCGAGATCGAGGCCGCCCTCACGGCCCACCCGGCCGTCGCCCAGGTGGCGGTGGTGGGGGTGCCCGACGAGCGGATGGGCGAGGTGGGCTGTGCCTGCGTGGTGCGACGCCCGGGCGCCAGCCTGGACGAGGCCGGCCTGATCGCCTGGAGCCGCGAGAACATGGCCAACTACAAGGTGCCGCGCCATGTGCGCTTCTTCGACGCGCTGCCGGTGAATGCCTCCAACAAGGTGGCCAAGAATGAACTGCGGGCCCTGGTGAGCGGGGCGGGCTGAACTGTCCGACCGGGCCCGCCGGGCGCCGCGGAGGCTTGTCCCGGGAGTCCCATCCGGCGGACACTCTCGCCCATGAGGTTTCCGTTCCGCGCGCTTGTCGCCCTGATCATGCTTGGCTTCTTCACGCTCGCCGCGTGGGGTGCTGCGGTGGCCCCGCCGGTGCGGATCGGCGTGCTGGCCTGGCAGGGGTTGGAAGAGGCGGAGATCCGCTGGTCGTCCCTGATGAACCAGCTGGAGGAGCGCCTGGCCGGGCGGCGCATCGAGCTGCGCCATTTCGACCTGGCCGGCATGGCGGCCGCACTGCGGGCCGGCGAGCTGGATTTCGTGGTCACCAACCCGGGGCATTACGTATTTCTCGAGGCGGAGAACGGCGTCAGCCGGATCGCCACCCTGGTGGCCGATGCGTCGACCGATCCGGCCCACGTGGTGGGCTCGGCCGTGGTGGTGCTGGATGAGCGCCGCGACATCACCGCGCTGGCCGACCTCAAGGGGCGGACCCTGGCCGCGGTGTCGGCCGATGCCTTCGGCGGCTACCAGGTGATGTGGGCGGAGCTGCGCCGCCTGGGGCTGGACCCCGAGCGGGGGCAGCCCCGGCCGGTGCTGACCGGCTTTCCCATGTCGAAGGTGGTGGAGGCCGTGCTCAACGGCGATGCGGATGCCGGAGTGCTGCGGGCCTGCCTGCTGGAGCGCCTGGAGCAGGAAGGGGCGCTGCGGCCAGGCCAGCTCCGGGTGTTGTCGCCCCGTGCCGGCATGAGCCCTTGCCGGGTGTCGTCACGCCTCTATCCGGGCTGGGCCTTTGCGGCGGCGCAGCCCACGTCGCCGGCCCTGTCGCGGGACGTGCTGGTGGCCCTGCTGTCCCTTTCGCCGGATGCGGCGGGGCAATCGTGGAGCGTGCCGGCGGACTACCACCCGGTGCATGAGCTGCTGCAGGAGCTGCAGATCGGCCCCTATGCCTTCCTGCGCGAAACCGCCTGGCCTTCACTGTGGGAGCGCTACTGGCCGTGGGTGTGCGGCCTGGTGGTGATGCTGCTGGCCTGGGGGGCTTACACCCTGCACGTGGAACATCTGGTGCAGCGGCGGACGCGGGAGCTGACCCAGGCCATGGAGGCCCGGCAGCGCCTGGAGGCGCAGGTCCACGAAGGGCAGCAGCAGATGGATCATCTGTCCCGCCTGTCCATTCTCGGTGAACTGTCCGGAACCCTGGCCCATGAACTGAACCAGCCCCTGGCCGCCATCGGCAACTACGCCCGCAGCCTGCTGCGCCGGCAGGACAGCGGGCGCCTGGAACCGACGGCCCTGCGTCAGGCGGCGGAGGAGATCGCCAGCGAGTCCGAGCGGGCCGCGGGCGTCCTCGGGGGCATCCGCGCCTTTGCCCGCAAGCGCGACCGTGTGCGGGAGGCCCATGATCCGGCGGCGCTGGTCCGGGAGGCCAGCCGGCTCTTCGCGGGGATGCTTCAGGGAGTCCCCGGGGTGATGTTCCGCCAAGGCGATGAGGTGGCCGGGTTGCAGGTATGGGTGGATCCGCTGCAGGTCCAGCAGGTCCTGCTCAACCTGTTCAAGAATGCCTGGGATGCCCAGCAGGCGGTGGGTTGCGATCTGCCCATCGAGGTCAGCCTGAGCCGGGACGGGGAACGCTGCAGCGTGGCGGTCCGCGACTACGGCCCGGGCCTGCCGCCCGAACTGCAGGCGCGGCTGTTCGAGGCTTTCTTCACGACCAAGCCCGAGGGCCTCGGGCTGGGCCTGTCCATCTGCAAGACCATCATCGAAGCCCATGGTGGCGGGATTGCCGCCGCTGCGGCCGATCCCGGCCCGGGGCTGGCCATCCGTTTCACGCTGCCCCTGGTCGATGGGGCCGCCAGCGTATCCCGAGAGAGTTCATGACTGCCTCCCCTGACATGCCCATGATCCACGTGGTGGACGACGAAGCCCCGTTCCGCCGCTCCCTGCTGTTCCTGCTCGAATCGGTGGGCTGGCAGGCGGCGGGGCACGAATCCGCCGAAGCCTTCCTTGCCGCCGCGCCGGCCTTTCCTGCTGCGGGCGGCTGCATCGTGCTCGACATCCGCATGCCGCGGCTGAGCGGGCTGGAACTGCAGCGGCGCCTGCTGGCTGCCGGATCGATGTTTCCGGTGATCTTCATGACCGGCCACGGGGATGTGGAACTGGCCGTGCAGGCGATGAAGGACGGCGCGCTCGACTTCCTGCAGAAGCCCTTCAAGGACCAGCTCTTTCTCGATGCGGTGGAGCGGGCGGTGCAGGTGAGCGTGGAGCGTCACGCCGCCCAGCGCCGCCAGGACGAAGCGCTGGAGGTCCTGACCCGTCTGTCGGCCCGGGAGCGGGAGGTGGCCCGCCTCCTGGCCCTGGGACTGGCCAACAAGGAGGTCGCGCGCCTGCTCGGCATCAGCGACAACACCGTGCATGTGCATCGCCAGCATGTGATGGACAAGACCGGCACCGGCAGCGCCGCCGACCTGGCCCGGTTGATCCTCCGCGCTGATCCTGAGGGGCTCGACTAGACGGTTTCGGCTATTGCGCTAGCCCGATGTCCGGATGGTCGGACCCCGGGCCTCTCCCTAGACTTGTGCCCAGAACAAGCGGCAGGGAGAACGCCATGCGCAGTACCGACACGGGCCGGCAGAGCCGCCGGCCATTTGCCGGCCTCGTCCTGATGGGCGCGGCCCTTCTTGCGTTGACCAGCGTCCCGACGCAGGCGGCGCCCGCGGACGGGGCGACCGTGGAGCGGGGGCGCTACCTGGCCAAGGCAGGTGATTGCGTGGCCTGTCATACGGCGGAGAAAGGTGGGGACAAGGGCGGGGACAAGGGCGCCGCCATGGCCGGTGGTCGGAGCCTGGAGACGCCCTTTGGCAAGCTCTATTCCACCAACATCACTCCGGACCGGGAGACCGGCATCGGCAAGTACAGCTTTGAGCAGTTCGACCGGGCCATGCGCAAGGGCGTGGCGGCGGACGGCCACAACCTCTACCCGGCGATGCCTTATCCGTCCTACGCCAGGATGACGGCAGAGGACATGCAGGCCCTTTACGCCTACCTGATGCAAGGCCTCGCGCCGGTGAAGCAGGCCAACAAGCCCTCGGAGATGCACTGGCCCTTCAACATGCGCTGGGGCCTGTCCCTGTGGAACTGGGCCTTCCTCGATACGACGCCCTTCAAGCCCGATCCGAAAAAGGACCCGCTGTGGAACCGGGGGGCCTACCTGGTCCAGGGCCTGGGGCATTGCGGTGCCTGCCATACGCCACGGGGGGTGGCCTTCCAGGAGAAGGCCATGGGTGATGCGGGGCCGAAGGGGCGCCACTTCCTGGCCGGCGAGACGGTGGAACACTGGCGGGCCCTGAGCCTGCGCGGCTTGTGGACGGTTGAAGATACGGCGCTCTTCCTGAAGACCGGGCAGAACCGCTATGCCGCCGCCTCGGGCAACATGGCCGAGGTGATCCTGCACAGCACCCAGCACCTCAAGGAGGAGGATCTGGTCGCCATTGCCACCTACCTGAAAGCCCTGCCGCCAGGAGAGAACGAACTCCCGGTACCGGCAGTGCCCCGCAAGGTGGTGGCGGGCGCGCTGCCCGAGAATCTTTACAGCAGCCGTGGCGGCCTGGGCTATGTGCAGTTCTGCGTGGACTGCCACCGCCAGGACGGCAGCGGCGTGCCCAAGGTCTTCCCGCCCCTGGCCGGCAACCCGGCGGTGCTGGCCAGGGACCCGGCCACCCTGTTGCACATCGTCCTGACCGGAGGGCAGACCGTGGCGACCGCGGCCCATCCGCGGGCCTTTGCGATGCCCGGCTTTGCCCGGCTCAAGGATGCCGAGCTGGCCGAGATCATGAGCTTCGTGCGGGCCAGCTGGGGCAATGGCGGGGCCGCGGTGAGTGCGGACCATGTCAAGAAGATGCGCGCCGCCCTGGACCCGAAGGTGGATACGAGCACCTTCGAGACGCCGCGCCTGGCCGACATGCTGGCCAGCCCCAAGGCCCAGCAGCTGGTGCGCGGCATGCGGCTGCATCTGGAGACCAGGGATCTGCTGCCCCAACACGTGGGCAACGCCCTCAACTGCACGAGCTGCCACCTCAACGCCGGTACGGTGGCCGACGGCTCGCCCTTCGTCGGCGTGTCGGCCTTCTTTCCTGGCTATGCGCCCAGGGCAGGGCGGGTGATCACCCTGGAGGACCGCATCAACGGCTGCTTCAAGCGCTCCATGAACGGCAAGCCGCTGCCCCCGGACTCGCCAGACATGAAGGCCATGGTGGCCTACTTCGACTGGATGAAGCGTGAGACCAGGCCGGAAGACAAGGTGCCCGGGCGCGGCGTGGGCAAGATCGACCGCAACATCCAGCCCAATACGGAGAACGGCAGGAAGGTCTATGCCGACCAGTGCGCCGTGTGCCACGGCAAGGACGGGGAGGGCCTGCGCCAGGCCGATGGCCGCTACGTCTATCCGCCACTGTGGGGCGACGCCTCCTTCAACATCGGCGCCGGCATGGCGCGCACCTACACGGCGGCGGCCTTCGTCAAGCGCAACATGCCGATCGGCTTCCACGGCCGCTTCCCCCTTGGCCAGGGGGGGCTGTCGGACCAGGAGGCGGTGGACGTGGCCGAGTACTTCAGCCACCAGCCGCGCCCCGATTTTCCCGAGAAGGTGAAGGACTGGCCGAAGGACAAGAAGCCGGCCGACGCCCGTTACTGAACAACAAGAGATACCCCGGACCGAGGAGTCATCCATGTTTGCATCCCCCGCGAGACACCTGCACCTGTACCTGTCCGCGTCCCTGCTGATGCTGGCGGTGCAGGCCAGGGCTGCCGATGGCGAGGCCATCATCCAGAAAGGTGGCGCCAACCCGGCGGCCATGCCGTGCATGAGCTGCCACGGCGCCGACGGCAAGGGCATGGCGGCGGGCGGCTTTCCGCGCCTCGCCGGCCTGCCCGCGGCTTACATCGCCAAGCAACTGGCCGACTTCAAGGCCGGCCGGCGCGAGAACCCGCTGATGCAGCCCATCGCCCAGGCGCTCGACGATGCGGAGACGGCGGCCGTGGCGATGGCCTATGCGGCCCTGCCCAAGGTCCAGGTCAAGGTCATGGCCGGAGCGCCGGAGCGGCCCAAGGAGGGCAGCGGTGCCTGGCTGGCCCTGCGGGGGGCCTGGGATCGCAACATTCCCGAATGCACCCTCTGCCACGGCCCTGCCGGAGTGGGGGTGGGCGACGCCTTTCCGCCCCTGGCCGGCCAGTCAGCGGAATACATCGAAGCCCAGTTGCGGGCATGGCGCGCTTCGCCGGCCCGGCCGGCGGGCAGGAAGGGCAAGGCGCTCGCCGCCGTTCCGCCCACCCGCCGGAACGACCCCAATGGCTTGATGCAGCACATCGCGGCGGACCTGAGCGAAGCCGAGATCAAGGCGGTTGCCGCCTACTTCGCCGGCCTGGGAGAGAGCACGGAGCCCTTTGATGCCAGCCAGCACCGTCTGCGTTGAGCCACAGCCTGCGCCCTTGACCCCGCCCCCCGTGACCGACCCCGGAGCCGCCACCATGCCCACCACTTTCCGTCGGCTGACCGCCGTACTGCTGCCCCTGCTGGCCGTCCACGCGATGGCGGCCGACAGCACCCGCCTGGACGACCAGACCCAGCTTCCCAAGGCCCCCGCACGCCCGGCGGGCAAGGCCTATTTCCAGCCCCCGGCCGAGGCCGACATTCCCAACAACGCCTATGGGGAGCTGGTGCGCCGCGGGCAGGACCTCTTCATGAACACGAAGGCGCTCGCGCCGGAGTATGTGGGCAACGAGATGAACTGCGTCAATTGCCACATCGACCGGGGCCGCAAGGCCAACTCCGCACCCCTGTGGGCGGCCTATACCATGTATCCGGCCTACCGCAAGAAGAACAACAAGGTGAACACCTTTGTCGAGCGCATGCAGGGCTGCTTCCAGTTCAGCATGAACGGCAAGGCGCCTGCCGCGGACAGCGAGGTCCTGGCGGCCCTCACGGCCTATGCCTACTGGATGTCTGCCGGCGTGCCGATCGGCAAGGTCCAGCCGGGCCGGGGCTTCGACGAGCCGCCCCCGCCCAGGGGCGGTTATGACATCGCCCGCGGCCAGCGGGTGTACGAGAAGCAGTGCGCCCTGTGCCACGGGGATGACGGCGCGGGCAGGAAGGTGGGCGCCACCTCTGTGTTCCCGCCCCTGTGGGGCAAGGATTCCTACAACTGGGGGGCGGGCATGCACCGGATCAACACCGCGGCCGGCTTCATCCAGCACAACATGCCCCTGGGCCGCGGCGAGACCCTGAGCGATCAGGAAGCCTGGGACGTGGCCGCCTACATCAATGCCCACGAGCGCCCCCAGGACCCCCGCCTGGTCAATGGCGACATCGACGAGACCCGCAAGCGCTACCACGCCGACGATGGGGTGAACCTCTACGGCGTGGTGGTGGATGGCCGGAAGCTGGGGCAGGGCGTGAAGTGACCTGCCGCGGGGCGGCGGCCCGCCCGCTTGTGCTCCTTGGGGGGCTTCAGGCGGTGAGCGCCCCGCCATTCAGCGGATGGACCTGGCCGGTGACCCATTCCGCCTCGCGGGAAGCCAGGTAGGCCACCCCGGCCCCCACGTCGGCCGGCGAGCCGGCGCGGGGCACGAAGGCGCTCTTGCAGGCCACGGCGTCCGAGCCCTCCCAGTTGTTCATGGTGCCGAGTGACAGGGCATTCACCGTGATGCCCTTGCGGCCGGTCTCGGCGGCCAGCTGGCGCACGAAGCCCACCACCCCGGCCTTGGAGGCGGCATAGGCGGCGATGCCCATCGGCACGCCGGCCCGCCAGGACTCGGAAGTGATCGCCACGATGCGGCCCCAGCCCTTGTCCAGCATGCCCGGGAGCACCGCATGGCAGCCGTTCATCAGGCCGTACAGGTTGAGTTTCACGAAGCGCTCCCAATCTTCCGGGCGGGACTCCAGGAAGCGCGCATAGCCCATGCCCGAGGTGGGCACGCCGGCGTTGGAGACGTAGATGTCGATGCTGCCGGCGGCATCCTTCACGCCGGCCACCATGGCCTGCACTGCGGCGTAGTCGGTCACGTCGGCCGGTGCGGCGAGGGCCTGCAGGCCCAGGGC
The DNA here is from genome assembly GCF_012927165.1 of Zoogloea dura. Lineage (GTDB taxonomy): Bacteria > Pseudomonadota > Gammaproteobacteria > Burkholderiales > Rhodocyclaceae > Zoogloea > Zoogloea dura. Next base: position 62,744 of record NZ_JABBGA010000023.1, on the reverse strand, counting down.
GCGGATCTCGGCGGCGGCCGCTTCGGCGCGCTCCGGGTAGAAGTCATTGACCGCCACGGTGGCGCCCTGGCGGGCCAGGGTCTCGGCCACGCCACGGCCCATGCCGCGGCCGGCTCCGGTGACCAGGGCCACACAGCCGTCCAGCCTGAAGAGGGGTTGGGACATTGTTTTTTCCTTGCTGGGTTGAAAGGAGGGCGCCGGAATCAGCGCCCCTCGAAAACAGGGGGGCGCTTGTCGATGAAGGCCTGCATGCCCTCCTTCTGGTCGCGGGACGCGAAGAGCAGGGCGTTGGCCTTGCGTTCGAGGGCCAGGGCGGCCTCCAGTGGCGCGTCCATGCCCGCCAGGATCACCTCCTTGATCTGCTCGGCGGCCAGCGCCGGCATGGCCGCGATGGTCCGCGCCATGTCCAGGGCGGTGGCCAGCACCTCGCCGTCGGGCACCACCTCGCTGACCAGCCCGGCGACCCAGGCCTCCTGCGCCGTGATCGGCCGCCCGGTGAGAGCCATGCGCATGGCCTTGGCCTTGCCCACCGCGCGCACCAGGCGCTGCGTGCCGCCGATGCCGGGCATGATGCCGATGCGGATCTCCGGCTGGCAGAAGCGCGCACCCTCGCCGGCGATCAGGATGTCGGCCAGCATCGCCAGCTCGCAGCCGCCGCCGTAGGCATAGCCGCAGATCGCCGCGATCACCGGCTTGGGGCAGTGCTGGATCGGCGCCCACACCCGCTCGGTGTGGCGCTGGTGGATCTCGATGGGCCCGACGCCGGCCATGCTGCGGATGTCGCCACCGGCCGCAAACACCGTGTCGCCGCCGGTCAGCACGATGCAGCGCACCGTCGGGTCGGCACCGAGCTCGGCGAACATCCGCGACAGCAGGGCCTGCAGTTCCAGGCTCAGGGCATTGGTGGCCTCCGGGCGATGCAGGCGGACCACGGCAACGCCGTCTTCCGGGCGTTCCAGCAGGGCCGGCGGCGCGGCATCCGCATGCTCGGGGGAAGGGAAGGGGGCGGCGGCAGACATCGGCATTCCTCGCAACGGACGCCCGGAATTCGGGCAGGCTGGAAAGGATTATTCGGGCCGTGCGGGGCGGGCTCATCGTCCGTCCGGACGAGGAGAAATGCGGATTTGCCGATCGTCAGCCGGGCAGGGGGCTGCCTGGAATCGATTCCGCGCTATGCCAGCCTGGCAATCTGCGCCCCCGCGTCCTCCAGGTGCTGCGCCAGGGCCAGCCTGCATGGCGCGAAGCGCGGGCTGAAGCCGGGGGCTTCCATGACGCGGGCCAGGAAGCTGCGGGCCAGGGCCAGCGCGGAGCGCCAGATATCAGGGGCGATGCCTGCCCGGATGTTCGGCGCCGGGATGGTGTCGGGCAGTCCGCCGCCGCTCCTGGGCGCGAAAGCCATCGGCGTCATGTCGTAGGCGGGGGCGATGGCGTAGGGGCGCCCCGGGTCGGGAATGAAGGACAGGTTGCCGCCGTGCATGTCGGTGTTGCCGATGAGGTGGCCGAAGGCCCACAGCAGATGGGCCCGGCCTGCCGCCTCGCGGGGGATGTGTCCGGCAGCGGCAAGGGCGGTCGCGATCTCCGGCCACGGGCCGCCGAGCCCGACGAATTCCGCGTCCAGGGCGGCCAGTGACATCAGCCCCCGGCGGCCCAGCCCGCCGACGCGATCAAAGCGCTCCAGCTCGAGGAAGGTCTGCCCTTCGAGGCTGAGCAGTTCGCTGCGGGCGGCGGCAATGCCGGCCTGTGCAAGGGTTTCCAGGGCGAGATGTTCGGCCAGGAGCAGGTCTCTCCAGCGCTCGCTGACCGGGCCCGCCAGCGGCTCGCTGAACTTGACGAGCACATGCCGGGGCCCCGAAGAGGTCATGGCCCAGGCGGCGAACTTGGGTTGCTCGCCCCCTGCCGACGACCCCGGCGTCTCACCGCTGGCGGCCTCCTGCGCCAGCCGGGCGTAGATCCCGGTCTTCTGTTCGATGCCGATCGGCAGCGGCGCGGCGTCCATGCGCAGGAAATGGGCGCGTGCCCGGTCACCCAGCAGCAGATTGCCGACCACATCGTGACCATGCGCGAGCAGGGCCTTCAGCGCATGCGTGTCCGACCACTCGGTGAGGCGTTCGGGAAGGCCCAGGTCCCGCCCGTGCCGGGCCGCGTAGGCCCGACCGAGGTAGCCCTGGGGGCGCATGTCGAGCAGCCACCAGGGCAGGCCGGGGCTGTACAGGGTGGCCCCGCCGGCTTCGCGCATGACGAAGCCGTCCGGCCGGACCGGGATGAGGGTGCCGAGGTGATGGACCCTGGCCTCCGGATCCACCCGGTAGATCTCCATTTCTGCCAGCCCCCGGACGTCATCACGCAGCGCGTACTGAATGGATCGCGCCGCGCCGATACGGACCACCTCGTCTCCCAGCTCAAGCATCGCACGGGACAGCGTTGGCTGACTGATGCCCAATGCTTCAACGAGTTGGCGCGCACCAAGAGGGCCTCGTGCAAGGTGAAGCCGGATCGGATCTGCGTGTCGGGGCATGTGTGGGCTTGAGTTTGAATGGGTTTTTGAATGGATAAGTGAATAGATAGTGTAGATGTTTTGCGCGGCCCGGGGGGGGGCGTGGAGACGGGCTCATCGTCCGTCCGGACGACGAGGGCGGGGAGGGGGCATGCCAAGCTGCCACCTTCTTCTCGTCCGATCCGATGATGATGCCTCGTGCGCCTGAGTCCGGCCCGATGGACACCCAGGCCCTGTTTGCGCGGGCCGGGGTGGGTTTCCAGACCTACGAGCAGATGGTCGGGCTGGTCCACGACGGCGCCTTCGACCTGCAGGCCTGGGATGCCCTGTTGCATCTGCTTCAGGGGCAGCTGAGGGCCAATTATGTCTCCCTGGTGCTGCTGCCCGATCTGTCCGGCCCGGGGCTGCCCATCCTTTTCGCCGGCCCGGCCCGGCAGGACCTGCTGACTGCCTATGCCGACGTGCTCCATGGCCTGGACCCCTTCGTCAACCTGCCGCGTAACCGCATGTTGGCGGTGGACGAGCTGATCTCCGAGGCTGAGTGGCTGGACAGCGTGGTGTACCGGAGCTGCATGGCACCGCTGGGAATCCGTTACCTGGCGGGGGCCGACCTGGACGTGGGGAGTGAGGCGGTGTGCCGCTTCCGGGTCTGCCGCAGTGCGGATGCCGGGCCATTCGGCGAGGCGGAGCGGGCGCTGTGTGCCTTGCTCCTGCCCCATCTCAAGCGCGCATTGCGGGCCCGCGCCGTGCTGGATGGCTCGGACCGGGAGCGCCGCCTGTACGCGGGCGCCCTGGAGCGCCTGGAGGTGGCAACCCTGTGGGTGGATCGCCGCGGCAAGGTGTTGAACAGTAACCGCGTCGCGGACGAGATCCTGGCGGCGGACGACGGCCTGCGCCTGGTGGGCCGGACCTTGCGTCCCAGCCTGCATGCCGAGAAGGTGCTGCTGCACGAGATGATCGCCCGGGTCGGCGCTGAGCGCGGCAAAGGGCCGGGGCTGGTGGAGGGCATGACCCTGACCCGCCCGTCAGGACGCACCCGCCTGGGCGTGCTGATCCGGCCGGTGCCACCTGCGGGCATCGCGGAGTATGGTCCCTGCCCCGAGGCGGTCCTGCACATCAGCGACGTGGAGCGCTCGGTCGGTGCATCGCCGGCCCTGCTGCGCAGCCTGTTCGGCCTGACCTCGGCCGAAAGCGGACTGGCCCTGCTGCTGGTCGAGGGCATGACCCTGGACGAGGCCGCGGTCCGCCAGGGGGTCAGCCACCACACGGCCCGCAGCCAGTTGCGCAGCATCTTTGCCAAGACCGGCGTCACCCGCCAGACCGAGCTGCTGCGCCTGGTGTTGCGCAGCGTGGTGCCCCTGGGCTGAGCCATCTGCAGGGCAGGTGCCGCATTTCACTCGAATGAGGGATGCGGCTCGCAGTGCACCATCGGCAGCATCCTCCCGCCGTCACCTCGAACGGCCCGGAAAGCCCGGCTGTCCTTGCTTTCCGGCCCATGAACAGCAGCACGCAGGGAGGGATTGATGCTCCATCAGCACCGCTTCACACCATCGAGAACACGCCACTTGGTCGCGCTGGCCCTGGCCGGCATCGGCCTGCCAGCCTTGGCCGGCCCCAGCTTCCAGTGGGGGGACTGCACCTCGGTCGACACGTCCCTGACCGTCGGCTACACCAGTTCGATGCGTCTGGACAATGCGTCGGCCACCTATCTGGCCGACCTCAACAACGATGACGGCACCCGCAACTTCAAGCGCCACAGCCTGATCAACAACCGCCTCAACGTGCTCGGCGAGGTCAAGTTCAAGCACGACAACCTGGGGGGCCTGCTGCGCGGCAGCGCCTTCCATGACACGGTCTACCAGGGCGCCAACGGCAACGATTCCGCGGGGACCGTCAACAAGACCGGTCCGGCCAACGAGTTCGTGGATGAGACCCGGCGCCTGAGCGGGCAGAACACCCGCCTGCTGGAGGCCTTTGTGTATGGCAACTGGCTGGTCGGCAGCATGCCCCTCAACGTCAAGCTGGGGCGCCACGCGGTGGTGTGGGGGGAAAGCCTGTTCTGGCCCAACATCAGCCAGGGCCAGGTGCCGGTGGATGCCACCAAGTTCAACGTGCCCGGCACCGAGGCCAAGGAGAGTTACCTGCCGGTGGGCCAGATCTCCGGCAGCCTGGGGCTGACCGACAGCCTCACGGTGACCGGCTACTACCAGTACAAGTGGGAGAAATCCCGCCTCAACCCGGTGGGTGATTACTTCGGCAGCGACTACTTTGGCCCGGGCGCCCAGTTCTACCGGCTGGCGGGCGGGCCGATCTCCAGCCTGCCAGACCGCGGCTTCACCGTGGCCAACTACGCCGGAGAAATCACGGCCCGCAATTCCGGCCAGTGGGGGCTGGGGGCCCGTTACCAGCTCAGCGACAACACCGAACTGGGGCTCTTCCACTACCGCTATCACGATCGGGTGGGGGCCATGCTCTACGACTTCACCGGCACCACCCGCTACTCGTCGCTGCCCCGTTTCGGCGCGATGGCTTCGCCCGGCAGCGCACCCTATTTCAAGCTGGCCTATTTCGAGGATATCAAGCTCACCGGCCTCAGCCTCAGCACCAAGTTCGGCGACGCGGTTCAGGTGGGCGGCGACCTCAGCTACCGGGACGGCGCCCCGGTGTACCTGGACAACGGCTCCCCCACCCGGGGCAGCTATCTCCAGGGCAATGGCAACTTCGTCTACATCCTCGGCCCGAGCGCCCTGGCCCACCAGACGACCCTGATGGGTGAGGTGGTCCACCAGCGCATCACCGGCGTGGACACCCTCACCGTGAGCGGTGCCATGCCGGGCCAGAACGGCAGCTTCTCCCGCTATGTGTATGACGGCCAGACCCGCGGCTCCACTCTGGCCGGTGCCGGGGTGATCCTCGACTACCCATCCGTGTTCAGCGGCTGGGACTTGAGCACCCGCGCCGTGTGGACCCAGAACGTGGCGGGCAGCAGCTTCTCCGGGATGGGGCGCGACGAGCGCCGCCTGACCCTGGGGGCCGACTTCAAGTACCTCGGCAACTTCCAGGTGGGCCTCACCTACGTTACCTACATCGGCTCGGCCAGCATCGCCGACGGCCGCAGTCTGGCCGACCGGGACTACCTGTCCCTCAACGCCAAATACACCTTCTGACCCGCAGGGAAGCATGGAACCCCTATGAACAATCCGATCTCCGCACTGATCCTGGGTGCCGCGCTGCTGGCGGCCCAGGGCGTCCAGGCCAAGGCCACCCCTGAAGAAATTGCCCGCCTGGGCAAGGACCTTACCTGTGTCGGCGCCGAAAAGGCCGGCAACGCCGACGGCAGCATTCCGCCCTGGAGCGGCAAATGGCTGGGCGTACCGCCCGGCGTGGACTTCAAGGGCACGGGCTTTCACCCGGTCGATCCCTATCCCGCCGACAAGCCCCTCTACGTCATCACCGCCGCCAACATGGCCCAGTACGCGCAGCGCCTGTCGGCGGGGCAGAAGGCCATGTTCAAGCGCTACCCCGGTACCTACAGGATCCCGGTTTATCCCAGCCACCGGGATTTCCGCTTGCCGGATGCCGTCTGCAAGACCACCCTGGAAAACGCTTCCAGCGCCGAGCTGGTGGACAACGGAGAAGGGGTGATGGGGGCAAGCGGCGGCACCTTGTTCCCCATCCCCAAGTCGGGCCTGGAGCTGCTGTGGAACGCCACCATGCCCTACCGGGCGTGGACCGAGGAGCTGGTGTCCGACAATGCCTACGTGCTCGCCGATGGCAAGATCAACTGGGGCCGGGTGCGCTCCCGCAATCTGGCGCCGGGTGTCGAGCCCGGGCGCAAGGGCCGCACGACGGGCAACTCCTCGTTCTACCTCAACGAAACCCTGTTGCCCGAACGGGACAAGGGCGAGGTGAACACCGGCACCGAGTTCTGGAACTTTGCCAAGGAGCCCCGCCAGAGCTGGCGCTACGACCCGGGCACCCGGCGGGTGCGGCAGTCGCCCGGCTACGGCTTCGACATGCCCTTCCCGGGGACCGGCGGCTCCATCGCGGTGGACGAGGTGCGCCTCTTCAACGGTTCGCCGGAGCGCTTCAACTGGAAGATCGTCGGCAAGAAGGAGCTCTACGTGCCCTACAACGCCTACCGGGTGCACTCCGACAAGCTCAAGTACGCCGACCTGATCCGCCCGGGCCATATCAACCCGGATGCCATGCGCTATGAACTGCACCGGGTGTGGGTGGTGGAAGCCACCCTGAAGGAAGGCTATCGCCACCTCTACAGCAAGCGCACCCTCTACATCGACGAGGACAGCTGGTTCATGCTGATGGCCGACAACTACGACAGCCGCGGCGAGCTGTGGCGCACTTCGGTGGTCAACTACTTCTACGCCTACGAGATGAACACCTGGCAGGCGGGGGTGGGCCTCTACCACGACCTCAATGCCGGCACCTATCTCGCCTTCAACCTGATCAACGAGCAGCCCGGTGCCTACAAGCTCAACCAGGGCAAGTTCACCGAACGGGATTTCGGCCCCGAGGCCGCGCGCCGCATGGGTCTCTGACCCGTTCCCGGCAATCCCTTCAGAGGGCGGCCGCCTCCGGGCGGGCCGCCCTTTTTCCTGATCAGCACCCCGCTCATCTAGTCAGCCTGGACGATGCCGCGAAGCTGTCCAGGCTCAATCATGGGCACACACCGGGGGCCTGCTGTCCCCGTCGCAATCTCTCAACACGATCATGGAGGCCGGCATGAAGTTTTCCGACAAGGTGGTATTCGTTACGGGCGCAGCCCAGGGCATGGGGCTGGCCATGGTGCGGCGCTTCGCCGCCGAGGGGGCCAGCGTGGTGGCGGCCGACATCAACGGCGAGGCGGCCGCCCAGGCGGTGGCCGGGCTGGGCCCGCGCGGCCTGGCGCTGAGCTGCAACGTGGCCGACAGCGCCTCGGTGGTCGAAGCCTTCCAGTCCGTCGAGGCCCGCTTCGGGCGGGTGGACGTGGTGATCAACAGCGCCGGCATCGGCTCGATGGATGCCTTCGTGGACACCCCGGACGAGGCCTGGGCGCGGGTCATCGGCGTCAATCTGACCGGCACCTTCCTGTGCTGCCGTGAAGGCGCGCGGCTGATGCAGAAGTGCGGCGCCCGCGGGGCCATCGTCAATGTCTCCAGCACCGCCGCCTTCTCCGGCGAGGGGCCGGCCCACTACTGTGCATCCAAGGCCGCCGTGATGGGCCTCACCCGCAGCGCCGCGCGGGAGCTGGCGCCCACCGGGATCCGCGTCAACACCATCGTGCCCGGCCCCACCAACACCCCGATGATGGCCGGCATCCCGGACGAATGGACCCAGGCCATGATCCGCGCCATCCCCCTGGGCCGGATGGGCGAGCCGGAGGAGATCGCGGCGGCGGCGGTGTTTCTGGCCAGCGAGGAGGCCGGCTTCATCACCGGCCAGAACCTGGCCGTGAATGGCGGCATGAGCTTCCTGTGAGCAGCCCGGCCATGAGCGACGCAAGCCTCGCCGCCCGACTGGACCGCCTGGAGTCCATCGAGGCGATCCGCCAGCTGGCGGGCAAGTATTCCCTGTCCCTCGACATGCGCGACCTGGACGCCCACGTGAACCTCTTCGCCCCCGATATCCGGGTCGGCCGCCGGGGCACCGGGCGGGCGGCCCTCAAGGCCTGGGTGGACGAGACCCTGCGGGAGCAGTTCACCGGCACCTCCCACCATGTGGGCCAGCACATCATCGAGTTCGTCGACCCCGACCAAGCGGTGGGCGTCGTCTACTCCAAGAACGAGCATGAGACCGGCCCCGAGTGGGTGATCATGCAGATGCTCTACTGGGACGACTACGCGCGCATCGACGGCCAGTGGTATTTCCGCCGCCGCCTGCCGTGCTACTGGTACGCCACCGACCTGAACAAGCCGCCCATCGGCGAGCGCAAGATGCGCTGGCCGGGCCGTGAGCCCTATGCCGGCACCTTCCATGAGCTGTTCCCGTCCTGGCAGGCCTTCTGGGCCCAGCGCCCGGACAAGGACGCGCTGCCGGAGGTGGCTCCACCGGCCCCCGCGGAGGCCTTCCTGGCCACCCTCCGCCAGGGGGCGCCAGACCCGAAGATCCGGGTGCGCTGATGGGCTGGAAGATGATCTACCTGGCCCGGCGCAACCCGGCCCTGAGGCCCGAGGAGTTTCCCCAGGCCTGGCGCGAGCACTCGGCCCTGGGGGCAGGGTGCAGCAATGTCCGCGACAAGATCCGGAGCGTGCGCCAGTGCGCCCGCGACCTCGACAACAGTGCACGGCTGGCCGGCGCCTCCGCGGGCTACGACGGGGTGAACCTGCTGGAGCTGCGCGACCGCCAGGCCGCCGACGACATCTGGAACGACGAGGAGACCCTGCGCATCATGCGGCCCGACGAGCCCCGGGTTTTTTCGACCTGGGTCCGCGACTTCACCCTGATCGCCGAGGCCAGCGTGCTGCGCGATGGCGAGCCCACCGACTGCGTGGTGACCGCCTTCCTGGGCCTTGCCCCGGGGCTCAACCAGGCCGACCTGGACCGCGCCCTGGCCGCTGCGGGCCCCGAGCGCTGGCTGGCCGACCCGGCCCTCGGCGCCACCCGCCGGCTCGTCATCAACCGGGTGGATGGCACGCCGCCGCCGGGCTACGACTACGCGCTGATCCTCGAAGCCTGGTTCCCCGACCCCGACACCGCGATACGTGCCATCGACGGGGTCGAGCTGCCTGCGCGCCTGCCCCGGGTGGTGGCCGCCTGCATCGACCCCGCCCGCTCGGTGACCCTGCTCACCCGGGTCACCCATCGTCGCCCCTGAACGCCGCGACACCCCTCATCCGACACATTTCCCAAGGGACACACGCCATGACTGCACGCCTGCAAGACAAGATCGCCTTCATCACCGGTGGAGGCTCCGGCATCGGCGCCGCCACCGCCGAACGCTTTGCCGAGGAGGGCGCCCGGGTGGTGATCTGCGGCCGCCGCCAGGCGCCCCTCGACGAGGTGGTCGGCCGGATCCGCGCCGCCGGCGGCCAGGCCGAAGCGGTGGTCGCCGATGTGAGCGATGAAGCCGCCTTCACCGCCGCGCTGGCAGACTGCGCCCGCCGCCACGGCCGCCTCGACATCCTGGTGAACAACGCCATGGCCTACACCTGGGGGCCCATCGAGGCCATGAGCAGCGCCGACTGGCAGGCCAACTTCGGCACCTCCGTGGACGGCACCTTCTGGGGCACCCGCAGCGCCATGCAGCTGATGAAGACCCACGGCGGTTCCATCATCAACCTGTCGTCGATCTGCGGCACCCTCGGCACCCCCTGGATGGCCGGCTACTCGGCGGCAAAGGCGGCGGTGATCAACTTCTCCCGCGCGGCGGCGGCGGAAGGCGCGGCCCAGGGCATCAGGGTGAACGTGGTGATCCCCGCCGTCGTCGAGACCCCGGCCACTGCCGGCATGCTGGCCGACCCGGCCTCGAAGGCCAGCACCGAGAAGCTCATCCCCATGGGGCGCGTCGGCAAGCCGCGGGAGCTGGCCAACGCCATCCTCTTCCTGGCCAGCGACGAGGCTTCCTACATCACCGGCGCCACCCTGCCGGTGGACGGTGGGCGTGCCGCCGTGCTGGTCACCGCCCTGTAAGGGGAGGATGCCCATGGCCCGTCTTTTCGATCCCCTCCAGCTGGGGGACATCGCCCTCGCCAACCGCATCGTGATGGCCCCGATGACCCGCAACCGGGCGGAGCCCGACGGTACGCCCGGCCCCCTGATGGCCGAGCATTACGCCGCCCGCGCGTCGGCCGGCCTGATCGTCGCCGAGGGCGCCTGGCCCAGCGCCGCCGGCCAGGCCTACTGCCGCCAGCCCGGCATCGTCACCCCGGCCCACATCGCCGGCTGGCGCAGGGTGACCGAGGCCGTACATGCCCGTGGCGGGCGCATCGTGCTGCAGCTGATGCACGCCGGTCGCATCGGCAGCCGTCACGTCAAGCCCGAGGGCGTCGAGACCGTCGCACCGTCGGCCATCCAGGCCCGGGTGGACATCTTCACCGACAGTGCCGGCATGCAGGCTTGCGACATGCCCCGCGCACTGGGCACCCAGGAGGTGCGCGGCGTGGTGGAGGAATTCGCCCAGGCCGCCCGCAATGCCATGGCGGCGGGCTTCGACGGGGTGGAGCTGCACTGCACCAGCGGCTACCTGCCCATGCAGTTCATGGCCTCCGGCAGCAACCGGCGCAGCGATGAGTACGGTGGCAGTCTGGCCGGGCGGGTGCGCTTTCCGCTGGAGTGCCTGGCGGCCATGGCCGATGCCATCGGGCCGGGCCGGGTCGGCCTGCGCATGAACCCCGGCAACAGCTACAACGACATCACGGACGACAAGCCGGCGGAGACCCATCTGGAACTGGCCCGCCAGGCCGCCGGCCTGGGCCTGGCCTATCTGCACGTGATGCGCGCCCCGGTGGCCGGGATCGACGCCTTCAGCCTGGGGCGCGAGCACTTTGCCGGCCGCCTGATCCTCAATGACGGTTTCGACGGCCCCGGCGCCGAGGCGGCCATCCAGGCCGGGCAGGGCGACGCGGTGTCCTTCGCCCGCCACTTCATCGCCAACCCGGACCTGGTGCGCCGCCTGCGGGAGGGCCTGCCCCTGGCCGGCTTCGACCGGCGCAGCCTGTACACCGCCGGCGCGGCGGGCTACACCGACTATCCGGAAGCGGCCTGAGCCGGACCGACCGGGCCTAGGCCCAGTTCATGCCGTCCTTGTACCACTGGGGCAGCGCGTCGTTGAAGTCATAGACGCGCTGCAGCACCGCATCCGGCGCCGAGCCGTCCGCCAGGCCGGCATTGATGATGTCCCGCCGCTGCTGCATCACATGGGTGCTGAGCGCCGAGTACTGGGCCTGCTTCTCGTCCGTCCACAGCTCGCCGGTGGACGAGAGCCGGATGTCGGGCGGATGGGAGATGTCCAGCAGCGGGCCGTCGGTGGTGACGCCGGCTAGCTGGCCGAGGTACTGCCGGCCGAACGCAGGGTCGGCCCGGACTTCATCCATAACTTTCTGCAGGCCTGCGGAGCGTGCCGTGTTCCGGCTCGCCGCCACGGCTTCGGGGGAGAGGGTGGCCGTCGTCTCCGGGGCGGCCGCGCGCCCTGGTTCCGTGCCCTGCGGCAGGCCCGGGCGCCGGCCCTGCGCGTTCAGCCAGGACAATGCATCGAGGGCGGTGCTGCTCAAGCTGCTGATGCTCATCTGTGCGCTCCTGTGTCGGATGACCGCGCGATGCATCCATCGTACGGTCTGAGTGGAGGGGGTGCCCGTCTGGCATTTTCTGCCGCCCCGGCATGGATTGCCGGAGACGACGGCGGGGATTGCACCGCTTTTCCGCACACGGAAGGACGGGCTGGCCGCTGCCGCAGGCAGGTCTCCGTCCCTTAGCAGCAAACGTACCCGTTCTGGCTACGCCTCCTCGCGTACCCACAACCCACGCTCCCGGGCCAGGCTCTGGGCGTTGAGGGTGCGTTTCTGCAGGGCATCGGCGTCTGGCGAACCGGCCAGCCACACCATCACATCGGCGGGGACCTGGGGCGGGGCGACCCGGCCGCCGAGGGCCTGCACGCCCTTCGCGCCGATGGTGGCCTGCAGGGCCTCCGTGTCCACAACGCCCGGGTTCAACGTGAAGGCGCGGATGCCGCGCGCGCCGAGTTCGGTGACCAGCACCCCTGACAGGCGCGACACGGCGGCCTTGCCGGCGCCGTAGGCATAGCCCCAGCCACCGTTGGCGGCGGGCACCGGCGGGTCGTTCTCGCCTGCGCCGGAGGTCACGTTGATGACGGTGCCGCCGCCGTTCTCCAGCATGCCGGCGACGATCGCCCGGGTGAGCAGGAAGGGCGCCATCACATAGCCCTGGAAGACCCGCTTGAGGGTGGCCGGCTCCAGTTCGAGGAAGGGCAGGTTGAGGTCGCTGCCCTGGTAGATCGCATTGTTCACCAGCACGTCGACCCGGCCGAAGGCGCGCAGGGCCACCTCGGCGGCGGACAGCACCGAGGTGTCGTCCAGCAGGTCGAGGCGGATCTCGCGCACCCGCCGGCCCAGCGCGCGGATCCCGGCGGCGGTGGCCGCCAGGCTGCCGGGCAGGGCGCTGCCGTCGGACAGGCGCAGGGCATGGCTGTGCCGCTCGCCGTCATCCAGCGTACGGGCGCTGATGACCAGGTCGTAACCGGCCCGGGCGAAGGCCAGCGCCGTGGCCTTGCCGATACCCCGGCTGGCGCCGGTGATGAATGCCACCTTGTTCATGTCGTCTCTCCTGCCTGTTTCCTGGGAGCGTCGAGTGTAGGGCGGTGGTGCTGGCGGGCATCGTCAATTCGGACCAGCCGCCGGTTGACTGTCGGCGCCGGGCCGATCATCCATCGTCCGTTCAGACGACGAGGCCCTGCCGGCCTGTCCCTAGACTCCAATCCATACAAGGAAGGAGCACAGACATGGCAGACGAGCGAGTCGGGGCACCCGTCCTCGATTACACCGGCAAGGTGGTCCTGGTCACCGGGGGCACCAAGGGCATCGGCGCGGGCATCGCCCGCTGTTTCCTGGCGGCGGGTGCGCGGGTGGTGGTGTGCGGACGCAAGACCCCGGACAGCCTGCCCACGGTGGGCGCGGCCGAAGCCGAGTTCATCGCCGCCGACGTGCGCGAGGTGGAATCCCTGCAGGCCCTGTTCGGGGAGATCCGGGCGCGCCACGGCCGCCTCGACGTGGTGGTGAACAACGCCGGCGGGGCGCCCCACGCGCTGGCCGACACGGCGTCGCCGCGTTTTCACGAGGGCATCATCCGCCTCAACCTGATCGCTCCCCTCCACGTGGCCCAGCAGGCCAACGCCCTCATGCAGGGCCAGGAGGAGGGCGGCACGATCCTCTTCATCGGCAGCATCAGCGCCCTGCGCCCCTCGCCGGGTACCGCGGCCTACGGGGCGGCCAAGGCCGGGGTGGTGTCCCTGGCCACCTCGCTGGCGGTGGAGTGGGCGCCGAAGGTGCGGGTGCTCACGGTGAGCCCCGGTCTGGTCCGCACCGAGCAGTCCCACCTCCATTTTGGCGACGAGGCCGGCATCGCCGCCGTCGCATCGACGATTCCCGCCGGCCGTCTGGCCACTCCGGAAGACATCGGCAACGCCTGCCTGTTTCTCGCCTCGCCGCTGGCCGGCTACGCGGCGGGCGCCAACCTGCTGATGAACGGGGGCGGCGAGCGTCCGGCCTTTCTGGCGGCCAGCAACACCGACTGAAGCATCGACAACAGGAAACGGGGGCCCCGTCCGGGCGCCACGTTTCCGGCAACCCTTAACGTGCAGGAGACATAACTTGGCTGAACAGGATTGGATGTCCGAGGTGCGTGGAATGGTCGGCCGCGAATACGGCCGGGTCTACGCCTGGGACCAGGTGAATGAACCCATGATCCGCCAGTGGTGCGAGGTCATGGGGGTGAGCAACCCCCTCTACACCGATGCGGCCTACGCGGCCACCACCGAACACGGTGGCATCGTGGCGCCGCCGGCCATGCTCCAGGCCTGGTGCCTGGAGGGCCTGCACATGAACAACTACCCGCCGGGCTCCACCACCGAGAACCCCTACGAGGTCCTCAAGCTGATGGAAGGCCAGGGCTACGCCTCGGTGGTGGCGGTCAACTCCGACCTGAGCTTCGAGCGCTACGTGAAGCCGGGCGAGCGCCTCTACTACACCACCCGCCTGGACGCGGTGGGCGAGCAGAAGACCACCGCCCTGGGCACCGGCTTCTTCGTGACCCTGGTGATGAGCTTCTTCTCCGAGAAGCCGATGGGCGACGAGAAGGTCGGCTCCTTGCTGTTCCGCGTCTTCAAGTTCCGCCCGGCTAACCTGGCCAACCCGGTCAAACCAGTGGAGGAGGGCAACGCGGCCGCTGCCCTGCCCAAGTACAAGCGCCCCCGGCCCGGCATCAGCGACGACACCCGCTTCTTCTGGGAAGGCGTCGACGCCGGCCAGCTGCGCATCCAGCGCTGCAAGGGCTGCGGCAGCCTGCGCCATCCGCCGGGGCCGGTGTGTTCCAGCTGTCATTCCTTCGAGTGGGACTACGTGGAGGCCGCCGGTACCGGTCAGCTCTACTCCTTCGTGGTGATGCACTACCCCGAGGTCCCGCCCTTCGACTACCCCAACCCGGTAGGCCTGATCGAGCTGGACGAAGGCGTGCGCCTGATCGCCGGGTTGGTGGGGGTCAAGCGGGACGAGATCCGCATCGGCCAGCGCGTCAAGGTGGAGTTCCAGACCTTCGACGACGGGCTGACCCTCCCCATGTTCCGGCCGCTCGAGCCTTGAGGAGACAGCCATGGATTTCCAACTGAGCGATGACCAGCGCGCCATTGCCGACATGGCGGGCAGCCTGTTCGGCGACCTGTGCAGCGACGACCGCCTGCGCGCCTTCACCAGCTCCGGCGAGACCTGGATGGCCGACCTGTGGGCCCAGTGTGTCGAGACCGGCCTGCACGCCCTGGCCATCCCCGAGGAGGCCGGCGGCAGCGGCCTGGGGATGACCGAGCTGATGCTGGTGCTCGAGGCCCAGGGACGCAGCCTGGGCCTGGTACCCCTGTGGCGGCACCAGATCGCCACCGCAGCCCTGGCCCGCTTCGGCGGTCCGTCCCACCAGGCCCTGATCGGCCAGGCGGTGGCCGGCGAGTGCCTGCTGAGTGTGGCGCTGGACGGCCTGGCCAGTGCCTCCGGCGTAAGCCTGGAGGCGCGTGCCGAAGGCGACGGCTTCGCCCTCCACGGCCAGGTGGCGGCCGTGCCCCTGGGCATGGAGTCGGCGGCGGTGCTGCTGCCTGCCCGCACCCCGGAGGGCCTGCGCCTGGCGCTGTTGCGGCTGGACGCGCCGGGTGTCGACAGGGTCGCCGGCGTGCTGACCCACGGTGAAGGCGTGGCCGGACTCCAGTGCCACGGCGTCCTGCTGAGCCGCGCCGACCTGCTGCCGGAGGCCGCCCTGGCCTGGCTGGAACCGCGGGCCATCGCCGCCCTGGCGGCCCTGCAGCTCGGGGTCAGCGCCGAACAGCTGCGCCGCACCGTGGCCTATGTGGCTGAGCGGGTCCAGTTCGAGCGCCCGATCGGCAGCTTCCAGGCCGTGCAGATGAGCCTCGCCGACGCCCACATGGCCATCGAGGCCCTGCGCTCCGCGTTGTGGCAGCTGGTGTATCGGCTCGACGCCGGCCTGCCGGCGGGCCCCGAGGCGCTGGCCACCCGCTACCTGGCCTGCGAGACGGGCCACCTGGTAGGCCACCGTGCCCAGCACGTGCATGGAGGCATCGGCGTCGATCTCACCTACCCGATCCACCGCTACCTCTACTGGAGCCGGGCCCTCGGCCTGGCCCTCGGCGGCAGTGCCGCCACCCTGGAACGCCTGGGCGACTGGCTCGCCAACAACGATACGCTGGGATGGAAATATGACCTCGCAGAACACCCGTCGCTTTGACACAGTGCGCCCCGGCGAGACCCTGCCGGCGCTTCCGATCCCCATCACCGTGGCCCTCATCGCCAGCGGTGCCATCGCCACCCGAGACTACTTCCCCGGCCACCACGACAAGGACGCCGCACTGGCCCTGGGTTCGCCCCACGTCTTCATGAACATCCTCACCACCAGCGGCCTGGCCCAGCGCTATGTCGAAGAGTGGGCCGGCCCCGCCGCCGTCTTCAAGGACCTGAAGATCAAGCTCGGCGCGCCCAACTACCCGGGTGACACGATGAGCTTCACGGGCGAGGTGACCCACACCGATGCGGCCAGCCGCACGGTGGTGGTGAGCCTCAAGGGCAGGAATTCCATGGGCAACCACGTGACCGGCACGGCCACGCTGGTGCTGCCCTGAGCGGGAGCAGATGCAGATGAACGACATGAACATCGCCGGTCGCGCCGCCATTGCCGGCCTGGGCGCCACCGAATTCTCCAAGAACTCCGGCCGGACCGAACTGCGCCTGGCCATGGAGGCCGTACTGGCCGCCCTGGCTGACGCGGGCATCGACCCCGCCGAGGTGGAGGGCTTCAGCTCCTACACCATGGACAAGGTGCCGGAGTACGAGATCGCCCGCCTGCTGGGCTGCAAGAACGTCAAGTTCTTCTCCCAGATCCCCCACGGGGGCGGCGCCGCCTGCGCGCCGCTGGTGCATGCCGCCATGGCGGTGGCCACCGGCCTGGCCAAGACGGTGGTGGTCTTCCGGGCCATGAACGAGCGCTCCTGGTACCGCTTCGGGACCGGCGACTACGGTTTTGGCGCCACGCCGATCTTCGAGAACGTGAACTACGGCTGGTACATGCCCTACGGCTTCCACACCCCGGCGGCCTGGGTGGGCATGTTCGCCCAGCGCTACATGCACAGCTACGGCGCCACCACCGAGGATTTCGGCCGCGTCTCGGTGGCCGTGCGCGACTTCGCCGCCACCAACCCGGCGGCCTTCTTCTACGGCAAGCCCATCACCCTGGAGGAGCACCAGGCGTCCAAGTGGATCGCCGAACCTCTGCGCCTGCTTGACTGCTGCCAGGAGTCCGACGGCGCTGTGGCGATGGTCATCACCTCCGTCGAACGGGCCCGCGACCTGAAGCAGAGGCCGGTTGTCATCAAGGCGGGCTCCCAGGGCATCACCGAGGGCCAGCAGAGCATGACCTCCTACTACCGCGACGACATCACCGGCCTGCCGGAGATGGGCGTGGTGGCGAAGGCGCTCTATGCCCAGTCCGGCCTCGGCCCCGACGCCTTCCAGACCGCGGTGATCTACGACCACTTCAGCCCCTTCGTGCTGCCCCAGCTGGAGGAGTTCGGTTTCTGCAAGCGCGGCGAGGCCAAGGATTTCGTGCGCGCCGGCCACCATGCGCGGGGCGGCACACTGCCCATCAACACCCACGGCGGCCAGCTCGGCGAGGCCTACATCCACGGCATGAACGGTGTTGCCGAGGCGGTGCGCCAGGTGCGCGGCACGGCGGCCAACCAGGTGGCCGGCGTGGAGAACGTGCTGGTCACCGCCGGTACCGGCGTGCCCACCAGCGGCCTGATCCTGGGTTGCGCCTGAGGAGGATGCCATGTTCGTCGATCTGACCCCCGAACAGCACGCCCTGCGCCTCAAGGTGCGGGACTACTTCCAGAACCTGATGACGCCCGAACTTCGTGCCGCCCTGCGCGGTGTCGAGGGCGGCACGCTGTACCGCGACACCATCCGCCGGATGGGCCGCGACGGCTGGCTGGCCCTCGGCTGGCCGAAGGCGCACGGCGGCCAGGGCTACACCGCCACCGAGCAGCTGATCTTCTTCGAGGAAGCCAACATCGCCGGAGCGCCGCTGCCCTTCGTGACCATCAGCACCGTCGGCCCGGCCCTCATGGAGTTCGGCACCGACAAGCAGAAGGCGCAGTTCCTGCAGGGCATCGCCGCTGGCGAGATCCTGTTCTCCATCGGCTATTCCGAGCCGGGCGCCGGCTCCGACCTGGCGGCCCTCAAGACCACCGCCCGGCTGGAAGGCGACCACTTCCTGGTCAATGGCAACAAGCTGTGGACCTCCGGTGCCGAGGCCGCCGACTACATCTGGCTGGCGGCCCGCACCGACCCGGCGCTGCCGCGCCACAAGGGCATCTCGATCCTGATCCTGGATACGCAGGAAGCCGGTTTCTCCCACACGGTGATCCCCACCTGCAGCAACCCGACGGCCGCCACCTATTACGATAACGTGCGCGTCCCCGCCGACATGCTGGTGGGCAGGCTCAACGGAGGTTGGCAACTGGTCACCTCCCAGCTCAACCATGAGCGCCTCGGCCTGGGCGCCTGGTCCGACAAGGTGGTGGGCCTGTACCGCCGCGTCCTGTTGTGGGCCAAGGCCAGGGACGAGAGCGGCCGGCGCGCCACCGACGCACCCTGGGTGCGCAGCCTGCTGGCCGAGTGCTACGCCCGGCTGGAGGCCATGCGGCTGATCAACTTCCGTATTGCGGCGGATCTTGAACGGGGCCAGATGGACGTGGCGCTGGCCTCCAGCACCAAGGTGTATGGTTCCGAGTCGGCCATCGAGATCCTGCGCAAGCTGTCGGAGATCGTCGGTGCTGCTGGCCTGGTGCGCGCCGGCTCGGCGGCAGCCGTGCTGCTGGGTGAGCTGGAATACGAACTGCGCGCCTCGGTGACCCTCACCTTCGGCGGCGGCACCAACGAGATCCAGCGCGGACTGATCGCCCAGTTCGGTCTGGGCATGCCCCGGGCCATGTAGGCCCGGGCACACAAGGATGAAGCGATGAGCACGATTGACGAGTTCCGCAAGGAAGTCCGCGCCTGGCTGGAGGCCAACTGCCCGCCGGCCATGCGCACCCCGACGCCGGACGGGGCGCTGATCTTCGGCGGCCGGAAGCTCAGCTTCCAGTCCGATGACCAGCGTCTGTGGTTCGAGCGCATGCGCGACAAGGGCTGGTTCGCCCCCGACTGGCCGGCCGAGTACGGCGGTGGTGGCCTGAGCGCCGAGCAGACCGCGGTGCTGGAGGCCGAGATGCGCCGCCTCCACTGCCGCCCGGCGCAGATCAACCTGGGCATCTGGATGCTCGGCCCGGTGATCCTGGAGTTCGGCACGGAAGAACAGAAGCAGGCCCTGCTCAAGCCCATGACCCGCGGCGAGATCCGCTGGTGCCAGGGCTTCTCGGAGCCCAACGCGGGCTCCGACCTGGCCAGCCTGAAGACCTCGGCGGTGGACCAGGGCGACCACTTCCTGGTGAACGGCACCAAGATCTGGACCTCCTACGGCGACAAGTCCGACTGGATGTACGCCCTGGTGCGCACCGATCCGGCGGCGCCCAAGCACCAGGGCATCAGCCTGATCGTGCTGGACATGCAGTCGCCCGGCATCACCGTCACGCCCATCGACCTGATCAGCGGCAAGTCGTCCTTCTGCCAGGTCTTCTTCGACAACGTGAACGTGCCCAAGGGCCAGCTGATCGGCCCCCTCCACGGCGGCTGGACCCTGGCCAAGGCCCTGCTCCAGCACGAGCGGCGGGCCATGTCCAAGTTCGGCGAGTTCAGCCTGCCGACCCACTTCGACCTGATGAGCCTGGCGGAGCGCTACCTGCCGCCGGTTGGGGCTGCCACCTCAGCTGCCACATCAGCCGCCGCGCCGGCCGACATCGCCCTGCGCGCCCGCGCCGTGGCGATGTCGATGGAGGAGCACAGCTACACCCTCACCGTGCAGCGCATGGGCGAGGAGATGCGCGCCCGCCAGAACGTGTCCGGGCTGATGTCCATCATGAAGCTGGTGCACTCCGAGCAGGAGAAGGACAAGTTCGAGATCCTCCTCGACCTGATGGGTCATCGCGCCCTGGGCTGGGAGGGGGATGAATTCACCGAACAGGAGTTGGCCCTGAGCAAGGCCTGGCTGGGCAGCTTTGCCCAGACCATCGCCGGCGGTTCGTCCGAGGTGCAGCTGAACGTCATCGCCAAGCGGGTGCTCGAGCTGCCCGAAGGCAAACAGAGCAAGTAAGGAGGCGGTGAGCATGAGTCTGGTTTATTCCGAAGAGCAGCGCCTGCTGGCCGACACCGCCAGCGAGTTCCTGGCCGCCAGGAGCCCGGTCAGCGCCCAGCGTCGCTTGCGTGACGAGGGGGCGGCCCAAGGCTTCGACCCGGCCCTGTGGCGGGAGATGGTGAACCTGGGGTGGAGCGCCATCCCCTTTCCCGAGTCCCTCGGCGGCCTGGACTTCGGCTGCAAGGGCCTGGGCGCTGTCTTCGAGCAGATTGGCGGCAAGCTCAGTGCTGCACCGCTGCTCTCCAGCATCGTGCTGGGCGGCTCTGCTGTGGAGCTGGCCGGTTCGCCCGCGCAGCAGGCCGAATGGCTGCCGGCCCTGATCGCCGGCGACCGGCGCATCGCCCTGGCGGTGGACGAACAGCCCCGCCACGCCCCGGCCAACACCGCCCTGGCGGCCTGCCGTGAAGGGCAGGGCTGGGTGCTGACGGGTGACAAGGTCTTCGTGGTGGACGGCATCGGCGCCGACGCCTTCGTGGTGCTCGCCCGTACCGCCGGGCAGCCAGGTGACATCGCCGGGCTGAGCCTCTTCCTGGTTCCCGCCGATGCGGCCGGTCTGCGGGTCTCGCCGATGAAACTGGTGGATTCCCGAAATCACGCCCGGCTGCGCCTGGACGCGGTACAGGTGGAGGCCGCCAGCCTGCTGGGGGCCGAGGGGCAAGCCTGGGCCGGCCTGGACGCGGCCCTCGACCGGGGTCGGGTGTGCCTGGCCGCCGAGCTGCTGGGTGCGTCCCAGGCCCTGTTTGACACCACCGTCGAGTATCTGAAGACGCGGGTCCAGTTCGACGTGCCGATCGGCTCCTTCCAGGCCCTGCAGCACCGGGCCGCCTGGTGCTACACCCACCTGCAGCTGGCACGCAGCACGGTCATGGCCGGGCTCGCCGCCCTCGACGACGCCTCCCTCGACGCAGCCGGCCGCGCCCGCCTGGTCAGCCTGGCCAAATGGAAGGCCGGCCAGGTCGCCCACCTGGTCAGCCGCGAGGCGGTGCAGATGCATGGCGGCATGGGCGTCACCGACGAGCTGGACGTGGGTCTGTTCCTGAAGCGCATCCGGGTGGCCCAGGCCTGCCTCGGCGATGGGGATTTCCATTGCCAGCGCTACGCCGACGCCGGCCGGGAGGGCTGAGATGGCGCGGGTCGTCGGTCACCCGCCGCTCCACGCCGGCCCCCGCCGGATGCGGCCATGCTGAGCCTCCTCCTGCCCGTCGCCCCCAGCCGCGACGAGCTGTTCGCCCGCCACGGCGAGCGCTACCGCTGGCTGGCCCTGCTCACCGTGGCCATCGGGGTGATCGCCGCGGTGCTCGCCACCACCAGCTTCAGCGTGGCGGTGCCGGCGATGGGCGCCTACTGGGGCATGGGGCAGGACCGGGTCCAGTGGGTCATCACCGGCTACATGGCGGCGATGACCGTGGCCATGCTGCCCACCCCCTGGCTGCTTGAGCGCTACGGCTTCCGGCGGGTCTTCCTGGGGACGGTGCTGTTCCTCGGGCTGACCAGCCTGGCCGGTGCCCTGGTCAGCGATTTTGCCGGGACCGTGGCGATCCGCCTGCTGCAGGGGGCCGCCGCCGGCGTGCAGCAACCCCTGTCGATGGTGGTGGTGATGCGCCTCTTTCCACCTGGCCGGCAGGGCAGGGCGACCGGGCTGCTCAGCTTCGGCATCGTGCTGGCTCCGGCGGTGGCGCCGACCCTGGCCGGCGTGCTGCTGGAGCACTTCGGCTGGCAGTCGATCTTCCTGCTCAGTGTGCCCTTCTGCCTGCTCGCCGGCCTGCTGGCGGCCCACCTGCTGCCCCGGGCGGACGACCTCCAGCGGCGTCCCTTCGACTGGTACGGGGTGATCCTGCTGAGCGTCATGACCCTGGTGCTGATCGAGTGGGTGGCCAGCCTGCGCGAGGCCGGCCCGCTGGCCACCTGGAGCCTGGTGCAATCGGGCATCGCGCTGCTGTCGGCCGGCCTCTTCGTCCGCCACGCCGGGCGGGCGGTGGCGCCGATCTTCTCCCTGGAGCTGTTCCGCGAGCGCGCCTTCGCGATGGGCATCCTGGTGTCCTTCGCTTACGGGGTCGGGGTGTATGCCTCGAGCTACCTGATCCCGGTCTTCCTGCAGAACGCCCTGGGCTTCGGCGCCACCCCCGCCGGCCTGGCCCTGATGCCCTCCGGCTTCGTGCTGGCCGCCACCATCCCGCTGGCCGGCGTGGTGGCCGATCGGCACTCGCCGCGCTGGATCACGGTGGCCGGGCTGCTGGTCTTCGGCCTGTCCTTCCTCTACTTCGGCCTGCGCGGCAGCGCGGTGAGCTATGCCGAGATCCTGTGGGACACGATGATCGGGCGCGTCGGCCTGGGCCTGATCATCCCGGCCCTGACCCTCGCCACCCTGCGCCACCTCCAGCCCCGCCTGATGGGCGAGGCCTCGATGGTCAACAACTACGTCCGCCAGCTTGGCGGCGTGCTGGGCATCGCCATCGTGGCGGTCTTCGTGGAATGGCGGATCACTGTGTATGGCGTGACCCCTCGCGGTATCGACGCCGCTTACTCGGAAGCCTTCCTGCTCCTCACCGCGACCTTCCTGCTCGCCACGGTAGCGGCGCTGCGGATGAAACCACGGGAGTGAGGCCGCCGGTAGGCGGGATGGCCGGACGGTTAGGGCGCGGGCCGGCCCAGGACCGATTCGTAGACCGCCAGGTCTGCGGCCGAAAAACACGCGAAGGTGATCTCCCGGATCCCGGGGAAGGCGGAGGCCGCCGCCCGCACGCTGGCCACCGCGACAGGGGCGGCCAGTTCGATCGGGTAGCCATAAACGCCCGTGCTGATGCTGGGAAAGGCGATCGTCGCCAGCCCCTCGGCGGCGGCGACTTCGATCGAACGTCGGTAGCACGCTGCGAGGAGTGCCGGCTCTCCGTTCTCGCCGCCGCGCCAGACGGGCCCCACCGTGTGGATGACGAAACGGGCAGGCAGGCGATAGCCCCCGGTGATCCTGGCATCGCCCGTCCTGCAGCCACCCAGTCGCCGGCATTCATGAACCAGTTCGGGGCCGGCGGCACGATGAATGGCGCCGTCCACGCCACCGCCCCCGAGCAGGGACGAGTTGGCGGCATTGACGATGGCATCTACCGCCAGCGTGGTGATATCGGCTTCAATGGAGAGGATTCGTGCGGGCATGGTGACGGGGTATGGCGTTGGGGGGTAACCGGCGCCTAGCGTCTGTGGGGCCCTAAAAACCGTAGCCTGCTTGGTCTCTAACGCTCGCTAAGCCGGACTCAACAGACGGGTGCTTGGCTTGGGAAGGAGGAGACCGCATTCTGCAGGCGGGATCGTCTATCGTTTCCGAATCTCAACCACTGTATCCGGGGCATCCTCCCAGCGCACTTGTTTGATGTCTGCCATGCAGGAAGAACCCGGACGAGTGCTCTTGTACGAGTTGAGTCCGGTGACCTTTCCGTTTCTGAACCAAATGATCCGATAGTCGTGCCATCCGAAGCCAGCACCAGTTTGGCAGTACTGCCAAGCTTCGTTCGTATCCTTCACTTGACGATCATCAGGAGGACCCATTAGCGAAACAACCTTTTCCTTGGCATCGCCTAGGTTGATGTGCATAGCCTTCGTTTCGAGGCCTCCGCAAGCGGATACTGTTGTGGCGACAACTATGAGTGCGATTGAGGTCTTCATCATGCGGAGCAGGCCAGTGGTTTGTGACTAAGAAGTACGGAGACGTAAACTCAGGCGCTGTCGGCCTCGATTTTCCTGTACCGGGAAGTGCCGGGCATTGAGGTGCTGTGAATGGATGATCTGTTGTGATCGATGAAGCCTGGGGCGGCTCGCGTCCCACCTTCATTCAGATAGAAGGCAATGGCTGCATCAACGTCGGGTTGGCCTGATCCCGCGGGATGACCGGCTTGGCCTTCACCCTTTGGGGCCAGCCTTGCGCACGCGGTCCCGCAGGTCTTCGAAGTAGGCGCCGTCGGCCGGCGCTGTGGGGGCGGAAGAGGCACCTGCCAGGAGCAGGCCGCGCAGATGCACCCGATCCTGGTCCTTGCGGATCAACTCGCGTACGTACTCGCTGCTCGTGCCATAGCCGCGCTGGCTGACCTGTTCGTCGACAAAAGACTTCAGGGCGTCGGGAAAGGAAATGTTCATCGTGCTCATGCCTGCAGGCTAGAGGGCCTGCCAAAAATTGGCAAGCCGGTCTTCCCGATCCAGACGACGACGGGATGAAGGGTAGGGTGGGCCCGGCGGCATCCCGAACCAGGATCCGCCCGACCCGTCATCTGACACATTACATGCCCTGCCCGGGCCTGGCCCTCACACCCGGTTGCCCGCCGCGAAGCCGGAGGCCAGGGCGCCTTCGATGTAGCCGATGGCGGCGCCGTCGCCGGCGGTGATCACCGGCACCCTGACGCTTTCCAGCTCCTTGGCCAGCCGGTCGTCCGGGCGGGCGCCGATGGCCAGCACCACGGAATCGGCGGGCAGGCTGCGGGTTTCGCCGTCCTGGGTGGTGTAGCTCACCGCCTTGCTGCCGATGTCGGTCACCGTGGCCTGGGTCAGCAGCTCGGCCTTGTGCTGGCGCAGGCTGTCCAGCACCCGCCAGCGCCGCACGATCGACAGCTCCCGGCCGAGGCTGGGGCCTTCTTCCAGCACGCTCACCTGGCGGCCGCGCTCCACCAGGAACTCCGCCAGCTCGAGGCCGACCAGCCCGCCGCCGATGATGGCGACGCGCTTGCCCAGGGGCATCCACAGGCGCGACAGGTTCTGGATGGCGTCGCTGCTGTCGGTGACGCCGGCCAGGCTGCCGGCCTTCATCAGCGCGCGCTGACCGAAGGACAGCTTGCGCTTGGCGATCTCCTCGGCCCGGTCGTCGGTCATCAGGCGGCGCAGTTCGTCGCCGGACCACACGTGGTCCTGCTCTGCGCCGGGGATGGCCGGGGCGCTGCGTTCGGCGCCGGTGGCGACGATCACCGCATCGGCCTTGAGCTCGCGGAGCAGGGCAGGGGTGGCGGCGGTGCCCAGCATCAGCTGGATCGGCAGCTTCTTCACCTGGCGCACCAGGTGGTCGAGCAGGGCGCCGTTCTCGGCATAGGCCAGGCCGGCGAAGAAGAGGGTGCCGCCGAGCCGTCCGCTGCGCTCGACCAGGGTCACCCGGTGGCCGCGCAGCGCAGCGACCCGGGCCGCCTCCAGGCCGGCCGGGCCACCGCCCACCACCACGATGTGGGCAGGCGTGGCCACGGGGTTCAGGCGGGTCTCGAACTCATGGCCGGTGAGGGGATTCACCGCGCACTTGACCCGCTGGTTGATGAAGATCTGGCTGACGCAGGCGTAGCAGTAGATGCAGGGGCGGATGTCCTCCGGGCGGTTCTCGACGAGCTTGCGGGGCAGCTCCGGGTCGGCCAGCAGTTTGCGCGCCATGGCCACGAAGTCGCACTGGCCGGCACCGATGGCGGTATCGGCCACCTCCGGCTCCAGGCGCCCGACGGCGATCACCGGGATCTGCAGCCCGGCCTTGATCTCGGCTGCCCAGGGCAGGAAGCCCGCCTTCTGCTGGACCAGGGGCGCCTCGGTGAAGGCCACCCCGGTGCTGGTGTTGGCGTAGGCCGACACGCTCACCGCGTCCACGCCGGCCGCCTCGGCCATCCGCGCCACGGCCTTGGCGTCGTCCAGGGTGATGCCGCCGGGGGTGCGGATCTCCTCCGCATCCAGGCGCAGCCACACCGGAAAGTCGGCGCCCACCCGCGCGCGCACGGCGGCGATCACTTCCAGCAGCATGCGCGCCCGGTTTTCCAGGGAGCCGCCGTACTCGTCGTCGCGCTTGTTGTAATAGGGGGACAGGAAGCCGGCGATGATGTAGCTGTGGGCGGCGTGGAGCTCCACCCCGTCGAAGCCGGCCCGGCGGGCCCGCTCGGCGGCAGCGGCGAACCACTCGGCCATCTGCGCGATGTCGGCCTTGTCCATCACCCGGATGGCCACGCCGCCGCTCTCGCGGCGCTTGCTGGAGCTGATGAAGGCGCCCAGTTCTTCGCGGGTCAGGGCCTGCATCATGTCGGTCTTGAGCGGCGGTGGCATCGATGGCACCCACAGCTCGCGCCCCTCGGCCATGTCGCGCACGGCCGTCTTGCCGGCGTGCTGCAGCTGCATGGCCAGCTTGGCGCCGTGGCGATGCACCCGCTCGGCCAGGGCCGCCAGGCCGGGGACGAAGCGCTCCTCGGAGACCCCCACCTGGAAAGGCTCGGCGGTGCCGGCCGGATAGGCGATGGCGCACACGCCCATGATCAGCAGCCCGGCGCCACCGGCGGCACGGGCCTCGTAATAGGCCTGGATGCGCTCCCCGCAGGTCCCGTCGGCCTCGGCAAAGTTGGAGCCCATCGGGGCCATCACGATGCGGTTGCGCAGTTCCATGCGGCCGATGTGGCCAGGGCGCAGCAGATTGTCGAAAGTGCCCATGCTGGTCAGCCCCGCTTCAGGAAGTCGATGCAGCTGCGGTTGAACAGGTCGGTGTGCTCCACCTGCACCCAGTGGCCGCAGCGGTTGATCATGATGAAACGGGCCTGGGGGGCGTGGTCAAGGATCTTCATGGCGCCGCTGGCCGGGTTGAAATTGTCGTTGGTGCCCCAGAAGCCGAGGATCGGGCACTTCAGCTCGTGGAGGCGTTCCGTCATGTCGGGCACCATCATCGTCGAGAAAAGGTTGGCCGGCTGGGTAGCCGCCACCGCCGCGCGCTCGGCCAGCAGGGCGTCGTCGAGCAGGGACGCATCGTAGAGCTGGAGCGCCATCACGTGGCGCATCTGCGCCACCCCCATGGGGCCGGCGGCATAGGTTTCCACCATGCGCTTGATGCCCTCCATCCGGAAGTAGGTTTCCCGCGCCTCCACACCCCCCGGGGCCATCAGGATCAGGCCTTCGACCAGATCCGGCCGGGCCAGCGCCTGGCCCAGGGCGATCGCGCCGCCCAGGGAGTTGCCCAGCAGGGTGCAACGCTTCACTCCGATCACCTCCAGGAAGGCCGACAGCCGGGACACGAAGAAGTCCAGGTTGTACTGGGCGTCGGCCGGCTTGTCGGAGCGGCCGAAGCCGGGCAGGTCCAGCACGATGTTGCGAAAGCCCGCAGCGGCAAAGGCCGGGTAGTTGCCCTTGAAGTTGCTGTGGCCGCTGGCCCCCGGCCCGCTGCCATGCAGCCATACCACCACCGGCCCCTGGCCCGAGTCCAGGTAGTGCAGGCGCATGCCGTTCGGCAGTTCGGCGTAGCGGTCGAGGGGGAGGGGAAGGTCCTGCAGGGTCATCGCTCATGTCTCCTGGTAGTCAATCGCCCGAGGGACGGGCTCCGGTAGCGATGCTCCTCCGGACCTGCGGGCCGCGGCATCGTCCGTTCAGACCAGCCGGGGGCGCTGCCGGCAATCCCGTCGAACTTAGTCTTTCCGGACGATGTTGCGCGGCGCGGGCAGGCGAATGATGGGCAGCGAGAACCTGAAAGGGGCGCCCACAGCCCCGCCCACCGCAACCTGCACCACAGACCGGGGAGACATGTGCATGAGCGCAAATGATGCACCACCGAATTTGACCGATCCGAACCAGGGCTGCGTGCCCCGGGAAGTCACCCAGGCGCGCCTGGACCGCCGCGCCGCCGCCAGCGCCCTGATCAAGCCGGGCGACCTGTACACCCTGGCCGACCGGGTCGAGGAGATGGCCGCTCGCCAGGGCGGGCGCCCCTTCCTGCTGCATGGCGGGCAGCGCTTCAGCTACGCCGAGCTGGATGCCCGTGCCAACCAGGTGGCCCACGCCGCCTTCGCCCGTGGCCTGCGCCCGGGGGATGTGTGCGCCCTGGCCATGGAGAACCGGCCGGCGTTCTTCTTCACCTGGTTCGGGCTGGTCAAGCTGGGGGTGGTGGTGGCCTTCATCAACACCCAGGTCAGCGGCCGCCCGCTGGTCCATGCGCTGGAGACCACCCGCGCCCGGGCCGCCGTGGTCGGTGAGGAGTGCCTGGCCAACTTCGTTGCCACCGAAGGCCTGCCCGAGCTCTACCTGTGGTGCCTGGCCGATGTCGAGAAGCCATACCTGGGCCACGGCAGCGGCATCGCCGACAAGACCTTTGACGCCGATGTGGCGGCCGCCCCGCGCAGCGCCTTCCCGCGCAGCCACCGTGCCGCCATCACCGCCGAGACCCCGACCCTGCTGATCTTCACTTCCGGCACCACCGGCCTGCCCAAGGCGGCCCGCTACAGCCACATGCGCTGGCTCAGCTCCGGCGACGTGATGGAGGTGACCATCGGGGCCACCCAGGACGACGTGTTCTATTGCTGCCTGCCGCTCTACCACGGCGCCGCCGCCACCTCCGTCACCTCCACCGCGCTGCGCGCCGGCGCGGCCATCGCCCTGCGGCGCAAGTTCAGCACCCGGGAGTTCTGGAAGGATGTGCGCGACCAGGGCATCACCGTGTGCCAGTACATCGGCGAGATCTGCCGCTACCTGATGAACCAGCCGGCCAGCCCCGACGACCGCCGGCACGGCCTGCGCTGCATGATGGGCGCCGGGCTGACACCGGAGATCTGGCAGCGCTGGATCGAGCGCTTCGGCAGCGTGCAGATCTTCGAAGGCTGGGGCTCCACCGAGGCCAACACCGCCCTGATCAACGTGGACAACCGCATCGGCTCCTGCGGTCGGGTGCCCTACTGGGAGAAGACCAACTTCCGCTTGGTGCGCTACGACATCGAGAGCGACACCCACCCGCGCGACGACCGCGGCTTCTACCTGCTGTGCAAGCCTGGCGAGGTGGGGGAGGGGCTGGGCTACATCGTCAATCACCCGCAGATCGGCGGCGGCCGCTTCGAGGGCTATACCTCCGCCGAGGCCACCGAGAAGAAGATCCTGCGCAACGTCTTCCAGCGAGGCGACGCCTTCTGGAGCTCCGGCGACCTGCTGCGCTACGACGAGGACGGCTACTTCTACTTCGTCGACCGCATCGGCGACACCTTCCGCTGGAAGAGCGAGAACGTGTCCACCCAGGAGGTGGCCGACGCCCTGTCCGACTGCCCGGGGGTCGAGCTCATCAACATCTACGGCGTGCAGGTGCCGGCCCACGAAGGCCGCGCCGGCATGGCCGCCATCGTCATGCAGCCGGGCCGGACCTTCGACCCGGCGGCCTTCTACGCCCTCACCGAGGCCCGCCTGCCACGCTACGCGGCGCCCCAGTTCGTGCGCGTCTCGCGCGAGGCCGACATGACGGCCTCCTTCAAGCTGCGCAAGGTGGACCTGCAACGCCAGGGCTAC
Source organism: Zoogloea dura (assembly GCF_012927165.1). Taxonomy (GTDB): domain Bacteria; phylum Pseudomonadota; class Gammaproteobacteria; order Burkholderiales; family Rhodocyclaceae; genus Zoogloea; species Zoogloea dura. The sequence continues at coordinate 33,496 of NZ_JABBGA010000023.1, read as the reverse complement.
GACCCGACCGCCTTCGACGACCCGCTGTATGTGCGCGACGAGGCGCAGGGCGGCTACGTCCCCTGGTCCGAGGACGTGCTTGCCCGGGTGGGCTACGCCCCGTTCCGGGCGCAGCCGGAGGGGTGAGGTCGGGGTCGGCCGCCTAGTCCGTTTGGACGATGCCGGGCCCGGCGCCCCGCCGCAATCTGCCAGAACACAAACCCAGCGCAAAACCAGCGCCAAAACACTAAAGTGCCCTCAAGGGGCCGGAGGAGATCACATCATGTTCATCAAAGCCTGCGCCATCAGCGTTGCCCTGAGCTGCCTGGGGATCAGCGCCTTCGACAGGAAGTCCGACGCCGCGAATGGCTGCAAGGGGGCCGACTCCCAGTGCCCCCCCGTCCAGGCCGTCGCTTCCGGCACCCACCACATGTATGCGGCGCTTATGGCCCGCTAGCACCGCCTTCCTTGTCCCGTGGACTCCCTCCTGCCTCTGGGGCACGAGGGAGTTCGTGCGTTCACGGCCGGGCCGGTGCGCGGCAGGGCATGCCGCAGCCGGCCTAGTCGATTTGAACGATTTCCCCCGCATCGCCCTGTGGCATCGTGCAGCCATGGACCGGCCGCTGCCGGCTGAACAACAGAGGTGATGCACACATGGCACTCAAGGGAAACGCTGCAATCGTCGGTGCGGCACAGTACAGGCCGGAGAAGTATCAGACCGCACCGCGCATGTTCCACCTGGAGCAGGTCGCCGACCTGGCTTCGCGGGCCCTGGCCGATGCCGGCCTGAAGGCGGATGACATCGACGGGTTGGTCATCAACGGCCCGCAGTTCCACGAAGCCTCGGTCTTCGTGCCGGCGATGGCGGCTGAATACCTGGGACTCAACCTGAATTTCGCCGAGGTGGTGGACCTGGGCGGCTGCACCTCCGTGGCGATGGTGTGGCGTGCCGCGATGGCCATCGAGATGGGCCTGTGCCAGGCCGTCCTGTGCGTGCTGCCGGCCCGCATGGCGCCGCTGGGGCCCGACGAGGACCCGGCCTGGATGGCCCGGGCCATGCGCTATGGCGGCCACAGCACCGCCTTCGGTGCGCCAGAGGCGGAGTTCGACCTGCCCTACGGCCACATGGGCCAGAACACCGGCTACGCCATGATCGCCCAGCGCTACGCCGCCCAGTACGGCTACGACCCGCTGGCCATGGCCAAGATCGCGGTGGACCAGCGCAGCAACGCCCTGGCCAACCCGGACGCCATGTTCTTCGGCAAGCCCCTCAGCGCCGAGGAGGTGCTGGCCAGCAAGATGGTGGCCGACCCGCTGCGCGTGCTCGAGATCGTCATGCCGGTGGCCGGCGGTGCGGCGGTGATCGTCGCCTCGAAGGAGCTGGCCGCCAAGGCCAGCCACCGCGGCGCGGTGATCAAGGGCTTCGGCGAGCACCTGAGCTTCAAGTCGCCCACCTACGCCGCCGACATGACCCGCACCCCCATCGGCCCCGCCGCCGCCCGCGCCTTCGCGATGGCCGGAATCAAGCCCGCCGACGTGGATGCCGCGCAGATCTACGACTGCTACACCATCACCGTGCTGCTGACCCTCGAGGATGCCGGCTTTGCGCCCAAGGGCGAAGGCATGCGCTGGGTGCGCGAGCACGACCTGACCTGGCGGGGCGACTTCCCCATGAACACCCACGGCGGCCAGCTGAGCTTCGGCCAGGCCGGCAGCGCGGGCGGCATGTCCCAGGTCATCGAGGCCTTCACCCAGATCTCCGGCCGCGCCGGCGAGCGCCAGCTCAAGCGCTGCGACACGGTGTTCGTATCCGGCACCGGCGGCGTGATGAGCGAGCAGGGCGCACTGATTCTCCAGGGAGCTTGAAGCATGTCCACCAACAAACCCATGCCCGCACCGACCGACATCTCGGCCCCCTTCTGGGACGGCCTCAAGCGCGGCAGCCTCACCATTCCCCGCTGCAACAGCTGCGGCCACTGGATCTTCTACCCGCGCCGGCACTGCGACAAGTGCTGGTCCCACGATGTCGCCTGGCATGAGGTGAGCGGTGCCGGCAGCCTGTACACCTACACCCTGACCCGCATTCCCACCCTGCCGGACTTTGCCGACGAGATGCCTCAGGCGCTGGCCGTGGTGGAACTGGACGAAGGGGTGCGCATCAACACCACCCTGGTCGGCCTGGCCGAGGATGAAATCCGCGTCGGCATGCGCCTCAAGCCCGTGTTCGACCGGGTGCGTGACGACGGCAGCACGCTGCTGCGCTTCACGGGTACCGACAAGACCATCACGCCCAGGGGCCAGGCGCCCGCCACCGAGCAGCCGGCCTCCCCGGCGCCCGCCGTCACCGTGGTCAAGGTGCCGCTCAGCGACGAGGCCGCCCTGCAGGCCCTGGTCAGCGACAGCTTCACCCCGTGGAGCAACGAGGTGGTGGTGGACCAGGCCCTGATCGACGAATTCGCCCGCCTCTCCGGCGACGACTACTGGATCCACACCGACCCGGACAAGGCCCGCAAGCAAGGCCCCTTTGGCGGCACCATCGCCCACGGTGCGCTGGTGCAGGTGCTGCAGTCACGCATGAAGATCCCGCTCGGCTTCGAGATCACCGGCTTCACCAACATGGTCAACTACGGCTCCGACCGCCTGCGCTTCCCATCCCCCGTCCCCGCCGGCGCCCGCATCCAGGCCCGCGCCCGGGTCAAGCGGGTGGAGCGGCTGAAGAGCGGCACCCAGCTCACCCTGGAGGTGCATACCCACGTGGTCGGCGCCGAGCGGCCCAGCGTGATCAATGATCTGGTGATCCTCTACATGTAAGGCCCGGCCGCCTCCTTCGTTTCCCCCGTTGTTGTTCCGTTGTCCTCCAACTTTGCGCCAGCCTCTTGAGGCTGGCGTTTTTTTCATCGCAAACCGGCCCGGGATCCCGCTGCAGCTGGCTTGAGCTCCTTGCGCCGGCAAGCGCTGCATGCGTACTGGTATCCAGGCGTCGGGGCCTGTGCGGGGCACTGTCAGGTCTCCCGCATCAGGGCCTTGGGGACTTCGCGCGGAGAAATCAGCCCCGGTTCGGCCACCACTAGAACGGGCCACTCGACGCCGTCAATGAAGCGACATTCGACCGGGAGTACGACCTCTTCCGGCGTCCAGCCCTGCGGCTGGAAGTGGAATACCCACCGGCCACGCAGGGGTGTCGTGACGATGGCCTTGTAATAGGTCGTTTCCGAAGACTCCTCGATCGAGATCTGGGCTGTGCCCTCACATCGATCATCGCTATCGATGCCCTGGATGGCCCGTCGAATGTGAGGCATGCCCTGAAAAACGACCGCTGCAAACAGCAGGAGTCCCGCGCCGATGGGGATCAAGCCGTACTCACGCAGGGTGAATGCCTTGTAGAAGACGATCAGGGCGGGCACGACGAACATGCCCTGTGCAGCCAGGCCCACCCAGGATCTGCCCATGCTCCGCAGTGTTTCGAGCTGCTCTTCCTGTGTTGAATCACGCATCAGGGACCCGGGCCGTCAATCGATCTTCTTGAGATAGACACCGTATTCCACTCCATGGATAGAAGGTGCTTGCGACATTATTTGAAAACCCATACGTAAATACATGGGCAAGGCCACCTGCATGATTTCGCTGGAGTGCAAGGCAAAAACCTGTGCCTTGTCGCGCCTGGCGCGCTGCAGACACTTCTCGGTCAGTGCCCGTCCAATGCCCAGGCCACGAAAATCCGGTGACACGACCAGCATTCTCATGATTGGCCATTCGGCTTGGAAAAAGTCGGCCTTGGGCATGCCTGGCCCGATGTACACCACCGCGCCAACGATCTGTCTGTCGATTTCGGCAACAAGCAATTCCCCAGCGCCAGCCAGGGATGACATCCCGGCAATTCTTGTTTTGAAAGCTGGCCAATCGTCGTAGGCGTTCTGGAATTGCTCGAATGCCTTCACGGCCAGGGCATTGACGCTCAAGGCATCGGCAGGAGCAAATTCGCGGATATTCACAGTCATGTTCTGGTGCCGCGTTTGGAAGCGCGATATTCCTTTGTCCGCGCGTTGCGCGTCAAGACGGTTGTCGCCACGCACCAGGCTGTCCTCACGTTTCCTGCGCTGCGATGCCGGCACGACGCAGCCCCACGCCTTGATCCCTGATCCCTGATCCCGGCCCGCCGGGCCGTGGCCTGGCGCCGCTAGTCTCAACGGACGATGAGGCCTGCGCGCCCAGTTCGCACAATGCTCTCCACACATCCGAGAACCCTAGGGGAGCAGACATGATCGATATCCGCGGCCTGGCCTATTTCGTGACCGAGATCGACCAGCTGGACGAATGGCGGCGCTATGCCGAAGACGTGCTGGGCATGATGACCGCGCCGGCGCCGGGGGGCGGGCTCTACGTCAAGATGGACGAGCGCCCCTTCCGCATCCTGGTGGTGGAGGGCGCCCAGCGCCGCTACGTCGCATCCGGCTGGGAGGTGGCCGGCGAGGCCGCCTTCAAGGACGCCCTGGTCGCGCTCGGCAACGCGGGCGTCGGCTATGAGCTGGCCGCCCCCGAGCTGTGCCGCCAGCGTGGCATGCAGGCCATTGCCCTGCTCACCGACCCCTCGGGCAACCGCCACGAGCTGGGCTGGGGGCATCTTTCCGACTGCCAGCCCTTCGTCTCGCCCCAGGGCGTGCCGCGTTTCCTCACCGGCGGGATGGGCATGGGCCACACGGTACTGCCGTCCCCCAACTTCGACGCCTCGGCGGCCTTCTTCCGGGATGTGCTCGGTTTCGGCCTTTCCGACATCTTCAATTTCCGCCCGGACCCGGACGGCCCGGCGATCCGCATCCACTTCCTCCACTGCAACAACGCCCGCCACCACAGCCTGGCGATCGCCGAGTACCCGGTGCCCAGCGGCTGCGTGCATGTGATGGTGGAGGTGGATTCGATGACCGAGGTGGGCCGCGCCCACGACCGCATGACGGCCCGCCAGGTGCCCATCTCGGCAACCCTCGGCCAGCACCTCAACGACCGCATGACCTCCTTCTACATGAAGACCCCGTCCGGCTTCGACCTGGAGTTCGGCTGCGGCGGCCTGCAGGTGGATTGGGCCGGGCACAGCCCCTTCGAATTCACCCGCGTCAGCATCTGGGGCCACGACTTCAGCGCCGGCCAGCGGCAACAGGCCTGACCCGGCCTCCCCACCCAAGCAAGGACCCGACATGAACAAACAGATGACGGCGGCGGATGCCGTCGCCCGCCTGCGCGACGGCATGACCGTCGGCTTCGGGGGCTGGGGCCCCCGTCGCAAGCCGATGGCCATCGTCCGCGAGATCCTGCGCTCCAGCCTCAAGGACCTCACCGTGGTGGCCTACGGTGGCCCCGAGGTCGGCATGCTGTGCGCCGCCGGCAAGGTGAAGAAGCTGGTCTTCGGCTTCGCCACCCTCGACGCGATCCCCCTCGAACCCTGGTATCGCAAGATCCGCGAGAGCGGCAGCCTGGAGCTGATGGAGCTGGACGAGGGCATGTTCCAGTGGGGCCTGCGCGCCGCTGGCATGCGCCTGCCCTTCCTGCCCACCCGCTGCGGCCTGGCCACCGACGTGACCCGCCTCAACCCGGAGATCCGGACCATCCGGTCTCCCTATGAAGATGGCGAGACCCTGCTCGCCATGCCGGCCCTCAAGCTGGATGCGGCGATCCTCCACGTCAACGTGGCCGACCGCCTCGGCAACACCCTGGTGACTGGCCCCGATCCCTATTTCGACCACCTCTTCGCCCGCGCCGCCGAGGCCTGCTACGTGTCCGCGGAGCGGGTGGAGGAGCGCCTGCAGCTGGACGCCGCCCAGGCCCGCTTCAACACCTTCGAGCGTTACCTGGTGAGCGGCGTGGTGGAGGCCCCCTGCGGCGCTCACCCCACCTCCTGTCCCTCCGACTACGGCTGGGACATGAGCCACTTCAAGCGCTACGTGGCCAGCGCCACCGAACCCGGCGGCTGGCAGGCCTACATGGAGGAATTCGTGCAGCCCGGCGAAGCCGCCTACCAGGACCGCAACGGCGGTATCGAACGCATGGCCGGGCTGCCCCTGCCGGTGTTCTGAGGAGACCAGACATGAACGAAAACACGCCCTTCACCCTGGCCGAGCTGATGATCGTCGCCGCCTCGGAAGCCTGGCGCGACAACGGCGAGGTGCTGGCCTCCGGCCTCGGCATCATTCCCCGCCTGGGCGCCGGCCTGGCCAAGTTGACCCACAGCCCCGAGCTGCTGATGACCGACAGCGAGGCCTTCCTGGTCGAAGATCCCATCCCCGTCGGCCCCCGCGGTGACTACGTGCCGAAGTACAGCGGCTACATGTCCTTCGAGCGGGTCTTCGAGTGCGTGTGGGGCGGCCGCCGCCACGCCATGGTCGGCCCCACCCAGATCGACCGCTGGGCCCAGACCAACCTGTCCTGCGTGGGCGACTACCGCCAGCCCAAGGCGGCCATGCTGGGGGTGCGCGGCCTGCCCGGCAACAGCATCAACCACATCAACTCCTTCTTCGTGCCCAACCACAGCCCGCGCGTCTTCGTGGCCGGCGAGGTGGACATGGTGTCCGGCGTCGGCTTCAAGCCCGAGCGCTGGGACGACGGCGTGCGCCGCGACCTGATGGACATCCGCGTCGCCGTCACCGACCTGTGCGTGATGGACTGGCAAGGCCCCGGCAACAGCGCCCGGGTGCGCAGCCTGCACCCCGGGGTGAGCTTCGAGGAGGTGCAGGAGAAGACCGGCTTCCCGCTGCTCAAGGCTGAGGGCCTGGGCGAGACGCCGCATCCCGGCGCTGCCCAGTTGGAGATCATCCGCCGCCTCGACCCCCACGACCTGCGTGCCGCCCAGCTCAAGGGCAACCCGCCGGGCATCCGCCCGGCCGCCTGAGGCCGGCGCGACCAGGAGACATCCATGAACGCCCCCAGCAGCGCCGAAGGCTTCGTGTCCCGCCAGGACACGGCCCACTACGAGACCGGCGAACCGGTGAAGTACGCCGTCGCCGACGGCATCGCCAGCCTCACCATGAGCCGGCCGGACTTCAACAACGCCCAGAACTCCCAGATGACCTACGCCCTGGACGCCGCCTTCCGCCGGGCGGTGGACGATGACGCGGTGAAGGTCATCGTGCTGCGCGGGGAGGGCCGGCACTTCTCCGCCGGGCACGACATCGGCACCCCGGGCCGCGACATCAACAAGCCCTTCGAGCGGGTGCACCTATGGTGGGACCACACCAACAAGCCCGGCGGCGAATACCTCTACGCCCGTGAGCAAGAGGTCTACCTCAACATGTGTCGGCGCTGGCGGGAGCTGCCCAAACCCACCATCGCCATGGTGCAGGGCGCCTGCGTGGCCGGCGGGCTGATGCTGGCCTGGGTGTGCGACCTGATCGTTGCGAGTGACGACGCCTTCTTCCAGGATCCGGTGGTGCGCATGGGCATCCCGGGGGTGGAGTACTTCGCCCACCCCTATGAGCTGAATCCCCGCATCGCCAAGGAGTTCCTGATGACCGGCGAGCGCATGGGCGCGGAACGGGCTTACCAGATGGGCATGGTGAACCGGGTCGTGCCGCGGGCCGGCCTGGAGGAGGCCACCTACGCCCTGGCCGCCCGCATCGCCAGCCAGCCGCGCATGGGCCTGGCCCTCACCAAGCAGGCCATCAACCACGTGGAAGACCTGCAGGGCAAGCGCAGCGCCATGGACGCCACCTTCGCCTGGCACCACTTCGCCCATACCCACAACGAGCTGATCTCCGGCGACCGCCTCGGCGGCTTCGACGGCAAGGCCATGGCCGCCGCCAACAAGCGTGCGGCAGAAAAGGACGAAGCATGAGCACGGACATGAGTCCCCTGCTGCGTACCGCTGCGACCGAGAGGCTCGGCTGCCGCTACCCCATCGTGCAGACGGCGATGGGCTGGGTGGCCGACGCCGGGCTGGTGATCGCCACCACCCGGGCCGGCGGTTTCGGCTTCCTGGCCGGCGCCACCATCGCCGCCGACCAGCTGGAGGCGGAGATCAGGAAGGTGATCGCCGCCACCGGCGGCAGCAACTTCGGCCTCAACTTCCACATGTTCCAGGACAACGCCGCCCAGTGTGTGGACCTGGCCATCCAGTACCGCCTCAAGGCCGTCAGCTACGGCCGCGGGCCGGACAAGCAGACCATCGCCCGCTTCAAGGCAGCCGGCGTGCTGTGCATCCCCACCGTGGGGGCGGTCAAGCACGCGCTGAAGGCTGTCGAGCTGGGCGCCGACATGATCACCATCCAGGGGGGGGAGGGGGGCGGCCACACCGGCGGCGTGCCTTCCAGCATCCTGCTGCCCCAGGTGCTCGACGCGGTGAAGGTGCCGGTGATTGCCGCCGGCGGCTATTCCACAGGGCGCGGCCTGGCCGGCGCGCTGGCGGCCGGCGCGGCCGGCATTGCCATGGGCACCCGCTTCATGATGAGCACCGATTCGCCCACCCCGCCGGCCACCCTGGCCCGCTACCTGAAGGTGGACGACCCGCAGCAGATCCGCGTGACCCTGGCGGTGGACGGCATGCGCCACCGCATGATCGACAACCCCTTCATCCGCCGCCTGGAGGCCGCCAGCCCGCTCGGCCGCCTGCGCATCGCCCTGAAGAGCGCATGGCAGTGGAAGCAGCAGACCGGCATGAGCCTAGGCCATATGGTCGATGTGCTGCGCCGGGCCATCCGCGAGGATGCGGGTGCCGTGTCCCAGACGGTGATGTCCGCCAACCAGCCGGTGCTGCTGCAGCGCTCGATGGTCGAGGGCGTCCCCGACGAGGGCATCCTGCCCAGCGGCCAGGTGGCCGCGGCCATCGGCGAGCTGAAGAGTGCCCGGCAGGTGGTCGAGGAGATCGCCACCGAGGCCGAGGCCTGCCTGGCCGCCCTGTACGGGCGCCTGGACAGCGGCAGCGACACAGATCGCGACAGCACCCCCCGACAAACCCCATCCTCCCTGGAGACCGCAACGTGACGCAGGCCTTCCGTATTTCCATCGACGCCGGCATCGCCGAGCTCGTCATCGACAAACCGCCGGTCAACGCCCTCGACAGCGTGGAGTGGTTCGCCCTGGCCGGCCACCTCGACGCCCTGGGCGCCAACCCGGAAGTCCGCGTCATCGTCATCCGCGCCGAAGGGCGGGGCTTCTGCGCCGGTGTGGACATCAAGGAGCTGGACGCCCACCCGGAGCGCATCGTGGCCGTGAATGGCGGCAACTACGCCACCTTCAAGGCAGTGCACCGCAGCCCCGTGCCGGTCATCGTGGCCGTGCATGGCTTTGTGCTGGGCGGCGGGATCGGCATCACCGGGGCGGCCGACATCGTGGTGGCCTCCGACTGCGCCACCTTCGCCCTGCCCGAAGTCGACCGCGGCGCGATGGGCGGCGGTGCCCACCTGCAGCGTCTGTTTCCGGTGCAGAAGGTGCGCTACCTGTTCTTCACCGGCGACAAGATCGGCGCCCGCGAGGCCGAGCGCTACGGCTTCATCGAGCGGGTGGTGCCCCGCGCCGGACTGCGCGATGCCGCGCTGGAGATCGCCCGCAAGATCGCCGCCAAGAGCCCGGCCATGATCCGCATCGCCAAGGAGGCCCTCAACGGCATCGAGGACGGCAACCTGGAAGACAAGTACCGCTGGGAGCAGGGCTTCACCCTGCAGGCCTACACCAGCCCGGATTCCGCCGAAACCCGCCGCGCCTTCGTCGAGAAGCGCGACGCCACCTTCTGAGGCGCAGCCATGGATCTTGCCTACACCCCCAAGCAGAAGGCCTTCCGCGCCGAGCTGCGGAGCTGGCTGGCGCGCAATGTGCCCAAGGCGCCGCTGGCCAGCTACGACACCCGCGAGGGCTTCGAGCAGCACCGGGAATGGGAGCGCCGCCTCTTTGAAAGCCGCCTGTCCATGGTGATGTGGCCGGAGCATCTGGGCGGGCGCGGCTGCGACCTGATCGAATGGCTGATCTTCGAGGAGGAGTACTACGCCGCCGGGGCCCCGATGCGGGTCAACCAGAACGGCCAGCTGCTGCTCGGCCCGACCCTCATGGAGTTCGGCAGCGAGGCCCAGAAGCAGCGCTTCCTGCCGCGCATGGCGGCCAGCGACGACATGTGGGCGCAGGGCTGGTCCGAACCCAATGCCGGCTCCGACATGGCCGCCATCACCAGCAAGGCGACCCTGTCCGGGGACGGCAGCCACTACATCCTGAACGGCCAGAAGACCTGGTCCACCCGGGCCATTTTCGCTGACTGGGTGTTCGGCCTGTTCCGCAGCGAGGCCGGCTCCAGCCGCCACCATGGCCTGTCCTACCTGCTGGCGCCCCTCGATGCGCCGGGCGTGACCATCCGCCCGATCATCGCCCTCAACGGCAAGCAGGCCTTCGCCGAGATCTTCTTCGACGATGTCAAGGTGCCGGTGGACAACCGCATCGGCGAGGAAGGGCAGGGCTGGCACGTGGCGATGGCCACCGCCGGCTTCGAGCGCGGCCTGCTGCTGCGCTCGCCGGCCCGCTTCCAGGCCACTGCCCGCAAGCTGGTGGCCCTGTACCAGGCCAACCGGGACAGCGCCGACCGGGATCCGTCGATCCGCGACGCTGTCTGCGAAGCCTGGATGGGCGCCGAGGCCTATGCCTTGTCCGCCTATCACACGGTGGGGAGGCTGGCCAAGGGCGCGAAGATCGGCGCCGAGGCCAGCACCAACAAGATCGTGTGGTCCGAGCTGGACCTGAAGATGCACGAAACCGCGATGCGCATCCTCGGCGCCCGCGGCGAGCTGCTGGCCGAGGCCCCGGACGCCGGGACGGACGCCGCGGGCTGGCTGGATGGCTTCCTGTTCGCCCAGGCCGGGCCGATCTACGCCGGCACCAACGAGATCCAGCGCAACATCATCGCCGAGCGGATGCTCGGCTTGCCCAAATCCTGAGGCCGGCCATGGACTTCACCTTCAACGACGACCAGCTCACCTTCCGGGAGGCGATGAGCCGCTTCCTGATGACCGAAGCCGCTCCCGAGATGCTGCGGGAGATCTGGGAGACCGACCCCGGCCGCTCCCCCGAACTGCGCGGCAAGCTGGCCGAGCAGGGCCTCACCGCCCTGTCGGTGCCGGAGGACTGCGGTGGCCTCGGCATGGACGACGTGGCCTGGTCACTGATGACCCAGGAACTGGGCTACTACGCCATCCCCGACTCCCTGGCCGACACCGCCTATGTGTCCGCGGGCCTGCTTGCCGCGCTGCCCGCCGGCAGTGCCGGGCGCGAGGAAGTCCTCGGCCGCATCGCCGCCGGCAACGTGCGCATCGCCATCGGCCATCCGGTCAACCCCCTGGTGGCCGACGCCGCCACCGCCGACCTGCTGCTGCTGCCCCATGGCGACGAGGTGCACCTGGTGCCGCGCGCCCTGGTGGACGTGACGCCCAACCCCAGCATCGACCTGTCGCGCCGCCTGGCCAGCCTGGCCTGGGAGCCCAGCTCGGCCACCCGCATCGCGGCCGGCGAGGCCGGGCGTCGCCTGTGGGCCGAAGCCCTGGACCGCGGCACCCTGTCGGTGGCCGGCCAGCTCCTCGGCCTGGCCCAGCGCATGCTGGACCTGGCGGTGGACTACGCCGCCCAGCGCAAGCAGTTCGGCAAGCCCATCGGCAGCTTCCAGGCGGTCAAACACCACCTGGCCGACGTGGCCACCCGCATCGAGTTCGCCAAGCCGGTGCTCTACCGGGCCGCCCACGCCCTGGCTCATGGCGGGGCCGACGCGCCGGTGCATGCTTCCCACGCCAAGCTGGTGTGCGGCGAAGCCGCCTGGCTGGCGGCCCGCCACGGCATCCAGGTGCATGGGGCCATGGGCTACACCTGGGAGGTGGATCTGCAGATGTTCATGAAGCGGACCTGGGCCCTCGATGCGTCCTGGGGCGACCGCGGTTTCCACAAGTCACGGGTGGCCGAGTCCATCCTCGCCGACGGCGCCGCCATCGGCCCCGGCCACACTTTCGAGGTGCAAGCATGATCAAAGCCCCCACCAACCAGGCCTCCACGAACCAAGCCTATATCGTCGACGCCCTGCGCAGCCCCACCGGCCGGCGCAAGGGCGGCCTGTCCCACGTCCATGCCATCGACCTGGGCGCCCATGTGCTCAAGGCCCTGGTGGAGCGCAACGCCATCCCCGCCGAAGACTACGACGACGTGATCTTCGGCTGCGTGGACACCATCGGCTCCCAGGCCGGCGACATCGCCCGCACCGCCTGGCTTGCCGCCGGCCTGCCGCTCAACGTGCCCGGCACCACCGTGGACCGCCAGTGCGGGTCGAGCCAGCAGGCCCTGCACTTTGCCGCCCAGGCGGTGATGAGCGGCACCCAGCACGTGGTGGCGGTGGGCGGCGTGCAGACCATGACGCAGATCCCCATCTCCTCGGCCATGCTGGCCGGCCAGCCCCTGGGCTTCCCCGACCCCTTCTCGGGCAGCAAGGGCTGGCGGGCGCGCTTCGGCGACCAGCCGGTCAACCAGTTCTACGCCGCCCAGCGCATCGCCGACCATTGGGGCATCCGCCGTGCCGACATGGAGGCCTTCGCCCTGGAGAGCCACCGCCGTGCCCTGGCCGCCATCGAGGCCGGTCACTTTGCCCGGGAGATCGTGCCGCTCGAAGGCGTCGAGCGGGACGAGACGCCCCGCGCCACCACCCTCGACAAGATGGCCGCCCTGGAGCCGGTGGGCGCCGACTACCCGTCCATCACCGCCGCCGTGTCGAGCCAGACCTGCGACGCCTCGGCCGCCCTGCTGGTGGTGTCGGAGGCTGCGCTGAAGCGCTACGGGCTGACTCCGCGGGCGCGCATCCACCACCTCAGCGTGCTCGGTGACGACCCGATCTGGCACCTCACCGCACCCATCCCGGCCACCCGGGCGGCCCTGAAAAAGGCCGGCATGAGCCTGTCGGACATCGACAGCGTGGAGATCAACGAGGCCTTCGCCTCGGTGGTCATGGCCTGGCTCAAGGAGACCGGCTACGACCCGGCCCGCACCAACCCGAATGGCGGCGCCATCGCCCTCGGCCACCCCCTGGGCGCCACCGGTGCGCGCCTGATGACCAGCCTGCTCCACGAGCTCGAGCGCACGGGCGGCCGCTTCGGCCTGCAGACCATGTGCGAGGGCGGCGGGCAGGCTAACGTGACAATCATCGAGAGACTTTGAGGCGCCGCATGCGGCTACTGCGCGGCCCGATCTCGCGACTGCGATGCTCGCCGTACTCATGTACGGCTGCGCTTCTCCTCGCGACCTCGGGCCGCTCGCTACGCCGCCTGCACCACCTCGACCAGAATTGAATTGGAGACTGAGAATGGGTATTTGTGAAGGACGTAGCGTCATCATTAGCGGCGCCGGCGGCGGGCTGGGGCGGGCGTATGCGCTGGCCTTCGCCGCCGAGGGTGCCAAGGTGGTGGTGAACGACATCCGCCAGGCCGCCGCCGAGGCGGTGGTGGCCGAGATTGCCGCCACCGGCGGCCAGGCGATCGCCAACAGTGATGACATCACCCGCAGCGACAGTGCCCAGCGCATCGTCGATGCCGCCGTGGCGGCCTTCGGCGAAGTGCATGTGGTGGTGAACAACGCCGGCATCCTGCGCGACCGCATGTTCATCAGCCTGTCCGAGGAGGACTGGGACGAAGTGATGCGGGTGCACCTCAAGGGCCACTTCTGCCTCGCCAATATCCTGGGCAAGCGCTGGCGTGACCAGGCCAAGGCCGGCAACAGGGTGGACGCGCGCATCATCAACACCAGCTCCGGTGCCGGCCTGCAGGGCTCGGTGGGGCAGTCCAACTACGCCGCGGCCAAGGGCGGCATCGCCGCGCTGACCCTGGTGCAGGCCGCCGAGCTGGCCCGTTACGGCGTCACCGCCAACGCCCTGGCCCCCGCCGCCCGCACCTCCATGACCGAGAGCGCCATGCCCGATGTGGTGAAGGCCCCCGAATCCGGCTTCGATGCCTGGGCCGCCGACAACGTGGCGCCCCTGGTGGTGTGGCTGGGCAGCAGCCGCTCCGCCCACGTCACCGGCCAGGTCTTCGAGAGCCAGGGCGGGCGCATCTCTGTATGCGACGGCTGGCGTACCGGCCCCCAGAAGGACAAGGGCGCGCGCCTCAGCGTGGCCGAGGTGGAGGATGTGGTGGCCACCCTGCTGGCCCAGGCGGTGCCGGCGCAGAAAGTCTGGGGGACCTGAGCATGGACGAAGGACACGTGGACACGGGTCGGCGCGGCTTCCTGCAAGGCGCCGCAGCCCTGGGGCTGGCGGCAGCCGCGCCCCAGGCCGCCACCGCCAGGTCGGCGACCCCCTACGAGGAGCGGGATGCCACCGACCTGGCGCGCCTGATCCGCGATGGCCAGCTCACCCCGGCCGAGCTGCTGGAATCGGCCATCGCCCGCGCCGAGGCCAGTGCGCCGCTCAATGCGGTGGCCGTCCGCCATTATGAAATGGCCCGCGAACGCGCCCAGGCCCTATCCCGCGCCGGCAGGGCGGAGCGCCTGGCCCGGCCCCCGCTGGCCGGTGTGCCCTTCGGCCTGAAGGATCTGCACCTGTCCCTCAAGGGCACGGTGACCACCCACGGCAGCGTGTTCTTCCGCGACGCCGTGGCCGACCATGACTCCACCCTGGTACAGCGCTACCAGGCCGCCGGCCTCAACATCTTCGCCAAGTTCACCTCGCCGGAGTTCGGCCAGACCGGCACCACCGAATCCCGCCTGTTCGGCGCCACCCGCAATCCCTGGAACCCGGCGCACAGCACCGGTGGGTCGTCGGGCGGCTCGGCAGCGGCCGTGGCGGCGGGCATCGTGCCGGTGGCCCACGCCAGCGACGGGGGCGGCTCGATCCGCATCCCGGCCAGCCACTGCGGCGTCTTCGGCCTCAAGCCGAGCCGCGGCCTGGTGCCAATGGGCCCCAGGGCGCTGGAGGGCTGGATGGGCTTGTCGGTGCACAACGTGATCAGCCGCAGCGTGCGCGATTCGGCCCTGCTGCTGCAGCTCAGCCAGGGCCCGGAGCCCGGCTCCCGGGTGCTGCCGCCGACCCATGATCTGCTCGCCGCCATCCGCAAGGCGCCAAGGGGTAAGGCGCCTGGTGGGCTGCGCATCGCCCTGATGGAGGGCAACCCCTTCGGCATGGGCGTGCACGCCGACTGCCTCGAAGCCGTGCGCAAGGCCGCCGCCCTGTGCGCCCGCCTGGGCCACCACGTTGAGCCCGCCGCGCCGCGCCTGCCCATCCAGGAGATGTTCGCCGGCATGGGCGTGATGACCGGCACCGGCATGCTCACCACCGTGCAGGCCCGCGAGAAGGCCCTCGGCCGCCCGGTGCGCGAGGATGAGCTGGAGCCCCTCAACTGGCGCAGCCTGCAGCTGGCGAAGGGCTACAGCGCCGAGCAGGTCTTCGCTGCACGCTCGGTGTTCGACCAGGCCAGCCGCACCCTCGATGAGTTCTTCGAGGGCTACGACCTGATCCTCTCCCCGGTCACCGCCGCGCCGCCGCCCCTGCTGGGCGAGCTGTCCCTGGCTCAGCCCTGGGAGCGCTTCGTGAAGGCCGCCGTGCTGGCCTCGCCCTTCACCGCCATCTTCAACATGTCCGGCCACCCGGCCATGTCGGTGCCCCTGCACTGGAACGCCGCCGGCCTGCCCATCGGCGTGCAGTTCGCCGGCCCCTTCGGCGGCGAAGCCCGCCTGCTGGCCCTGGCCGCCCAGCTGGAGGCCGCCGCCCCCTGGCGCGACCGCCGGCCGGCCTGACCCCCACAACGACAACGATTCCTCCAGGAGACAGATCCATGAGCCTCAACCCCCAATATGTTCCCAGCCACGGCCTGCTCAAGGGCCGCTCGGTGCTGATCACCGCCGCCGCCGGCGCCGGCATCGGCTTCTCGGCCGCCCGGCGCTGCGCCGAAGAAGGCTGCCGCGCCCTGATGATTTCCGACATCCACCCGCGCCGCCTCGAAGAGGCCGTCGCCAAGCTCAAGGAAGAAACCGGCCTCGCCGAGGTGTATGGCCAGCTCTGCAACGTGACCGTCGAGGAAGAGGTGCAGGCCCTGGTGGCCGCCGCCGAAGCCCGGCTGGGCGGTGTGGACGTGCTCATCAACAACGCCGGCCTGGGGGGCCAGAAGCGCGTGGTGGACATGAGCGACGAGGAGTGGAGCAGGGTGCTCGACATCACCCTCACCGGCACCTTCCGCATGACCCGCGCCATGCTTCCCGCCATGCAGGCGCGCGGCCGCGGGGCGATCGTCAACAACGCCTCCGTGCTGGGCTGGCGGGCCCAGAAGGAGCAGGCCCACTACGCCGCCGCCAAGGCCGGGGTGATGGCCCTGACCCGCTGCGCCGCGCTGGAGGCCGCCGAGTACGGGGTGCGCATCAACGCCGTGTCGCCGTCCATCGCGCTGCACGACTTTCTCAAGAAAGCCTCCAGCGAGGAGCTGCTGGCCCAGCTGGCCGGCCGCGAAGCCTTCGGCCGCGCCGCCGAGGTGTGGGAGGTGGCCAATGTGATGGTCTTCCTGGCCAGCGACTACGCCTCCTACATGGCCGGCGAGGTGCTGTCGGTCAGCTCCCAGCACGCCTGACGGAGGCCCCATGGCACACGTATTCAGCAGCGCGGCCGAGCTCCTGGCCGCCGCCGGCACCGACCTGGGGACCACCGACTGGCTGGAGATCACCCAGGAGCGGGTGAACCTGTTTGCCGACGCCACCGGCGACCACCAGTGGATCCACGTGGACCCGGCGCGCGCCAAGGACGGCCCCTTTGGCGGCTGCATCGCCCACGGCTACCTGATCCTGTCCCTGGTCAATCACTTCCTGCCCCTGCTGATCCACATCGACAACATGAAGATGGGTGTCAACGTGGGCACCGACCGGGTGCGCTTCCCGGCGCCCGTCAAGGTCGGCGCCCGCATCCGCGGCCGCGGCGAGATCCTCAAGGTCGAGGCGCTGGGCGAGGCGGTGCAATCCACCGTCCGCGTCAGCATCGAGATCGAGGGCGGCGACCGCCCTGGCTGCGTCATCGACACGATCAGCCGCTACACCTTCCACTCCACCGCTCCGGCGGTTTCCTGAAAGCACTGCCATGACCGAAGCCGTCATCGTCTCCACCGCGCGCACCGCGCTGAGCAAGTCCTTCCGGGGCTCCTTCAACGACACCGAGGCCCCCGTGCTGGGCGGCCACGTGGTGCGCGCCGTCGTCGAGCGGGCCGGCATCGAGCCGGGCGCCGTCGAGGACGTCATCATGGGTGCCGCCGTGCAGCAGGGCACCCAGGCCTACAACATCGGCCGCCTGTGCGCCTACACCGGCGGCCTGCCGGACAGCGTGCCCGGCATGGCCCTGGATCGCATGTGCGCCTCCGGCCTCATGACCATCGGTGTCGCCGCCAAGAACATCCTGGCCGGCGAGATGAAGATCGCGATTGCCGGCGGCGTCGAGTCCCTGTCCCTCACCCAGACCAAGCACAAGAACACCTACCGGGCCCAGTCCCTGGCCGTGCAGGAGGTGGTGCCCAGCGCCTACATCCCGATGCTGGAGACCGCCGAGATCGTCTCCCGCCGCTACGGCATCAGCCGCGACGCCCAGGACGCCTATGCCCTGCAGAGCCAGCAACGCACCGCCGCCGCCCAGGCCGCCGGCCTGTTCGACGCCGAGATCGTGCCCCTGGCCGCCCGCAAGCTCGTCTTCGACAAGGAAGGCAACCCGACCGGCCACGAAGACGTGACCGCCACCAAGGACGAATGCAACCGCGTCTCCACCACCCTGGAAGACCTGCAAAAGCTCAAGCCCGTGTGGAAGGACGGCAAATGGATCGCCCAGGGCGAGTTCATCACCGCCGGCAACGCCTCCCAGTTCTCCGACGGCGCCTCCGCTGCCCTGGTGATGAGCCGTGACGAAGCCGAGCGCAGGGGCATCGCCCCGCTGGGCATCTACCGGGGCATCAGCGTGGCCGGCTGTGCCCCCGACGAAATGGGCATCGGCCCCGTCTTCGCCATCCCCAGGCTCCTCGAGCGATTCGGCCTGGCGGTGAGCGACGTGGGCCTGTGGGAGATCAACGAAGCCTTCGCCTGCCAGGTCCTCCACTGCCGCGACACCCTGGGCATCCCCAACGAGCGCCTCAACGTGAACGGCGGCGCCATCGCCATCGGCCATCCCTTCGGCATGTCCGGCGCCCGCATGGTCGGCCACGCGCTGCTCGAAGGGCGGCGCAGGGGCGTGCGCTATGTGGTGGTGTCGATGTGCATTGGTGGGGGGATGGGAGCGGCGGGCTTGTTCGAGGTGTGCTGAGTACGGAGAAGGCCTGTTCCTGATGGGGCGGGCTGGCCGAACCTCCGGATTTCAGCGTATTGGCACCGGATTGCCGGAATCGAGATTTCGCTTGCCATATCACTTGGCAGCACGTATAACCAATTCTCGCGATTTCTAGTCGTGTTGTGATTTTGTTGGTCTAGCGTCCGCAGTCCTGCGGCGGCACCCCCCCATTTTTGCTTCGCCCTTTTGATCTCGCTCCATTCTGGGGCCATGCCCCGTCATTTTTCGGAGACTAAAAATATGACAAAAGGTACTGTGAAGTGGTTTAACGATTCCAAAGGTTTTGGCTTCATTACCCCCGATGAAGGTGGCGACGATCTCTTCGCCCACTTTTCCGCGATTCAGTCCGCGGGCTTCAAGAGCCTGACCGAAGGCCAGCGCGTCAATTTCGACGTTACGAATGGCCCGAAGGGCAAGCAGGCAAGCAACATCCAGATCGCCTGACTCTTGCGGCGACATTCAAGGCAGCTGAATCCTCTCGGCGGCCTGCGAGTACTTGTGCCGACATCATGGTCGGCACAGGCATGGAATCGCCCTGATTCCCATGCGGACCCGGCAAAAAACAATCAATCCAGAGCAGGACGCAGAGCGAAGGTTCAGACGCTCCGTTCCGATGCGTGTATTGCACTTGCCCTGCGAGGACGCCTGATGGTGCCTGGCACATCCATCCGGTCATCGCCCATGGGCAGGCTGGCCTCGTTCAGCGCTTCATCGCCATCCGCAGGAAGCAGCGGCAAGGCGCGAGCGATCGGGCAGCACTCAAGGCGCGCCTCTCCATCCATATGGAGCACAGCATGACAACTGGCATTCAGCGAACCGAGCTGAGAACGTTTTACTACACCCCTGTCCATTGCCCGTTCTGCGGTACGCGGGTCATGGGTGCGGACCCGGTTGATGAGACCCGCATCACCGCATGCCCCCATACCTTGTTCATTGCCCATGACACGGCTTTCGAATACCGCTCGGAGCGATTGAACAAGAACCTTGATCTGCATGGCCTGAGCGACAGTGAAGTCGAAGCGCGATGGCTCAAGGAGGCGGGTGGCGTCGATGGTTTCACCGACCAGGTCACCCTGGCGGACGCCATCAAGCTTGCCGCCTACGCCCCGGATCCGTCCCCCTACGGATCCTATTACGGCTTTGCTCCGACCGAATGAGCATTGCCCCCGGCCCCGTTTCTTTAGGGCTTGACTTAACTTACCCCTGGAGAAATGACCATGGCCAAAGAAGATCTACTGGAAATGCAAGGTGTCGTGATGGAAGTGCTGCCGGATTCGCGCTTTCGCGTCACCCTCGATAACGGGCACATGCTTGTGGCCTACAGCGGCGGAAAAATGCGCAAGAATCATATTCGCGTTCTGGCCGGCGACAAGGTCTCTCTGGAGCTGTCCCCTTACGACCTGAGCAAGGGTCGAATCACCTTCCGCCACATCGAGGGCCGCGCACCCCTCGCGGCACGGCCGAAGCGCCGTTAAGCGCCTGGCTCTGCCCACACCGGCTCAGACCGTTTCCTGCGGGCAGGGACATCGGTGATGAGCAGAGCGATACATCGGCACAGGCCGCTGGGGTTCTCCGTGAGTGCGTACCCCCGCCGCTGAGCCAGTGGCCGGCTGGCGATGGCCGCTTCGGATGCGCTTTGCGCCAGGAGCGGAGCGCTGCTGCACGGCCTTTGCCCTTTGAAGCCCGCCATGCCGGAGCCTTCTTCGCTGGGCTCAGGCGGCCTGTACTTCTGCTTCACGCCCGACCCTCTTCAAGAAGCCCCCAAAGCAGCTCCGCCGTGAGGCAAGCTTGCGATCGAGACATGCCATGGTCGCGGAACCTGCCTGTCAGGAAATTGCCGTGCGGGCAGCCGCATCCGAACACACCGCATTCACCTTTATCCCGTCGTGTATTCAGACGGAAAGCGGTGTCGCGCCGCACTTCTGAAGTCCTCCCGGAAAAGCCGGTTTTTTGCGCTGACGCAAGAGGCTTCACTTCAATCCCACTCTTGATCCATTGCAATAACGATGGATATTTCCCCAGAACATATTGGAAACATGCACAACAACTCACACATTGCAGTAGGCCGCTTTCGCGTCGCCCCCATGACAAAACCCAACCCCGACGGCGGCTTTGCGGCATCGGTATCGATACATTCGGGCAGGGGGACATCCAGCACGACCCGGATCATGCGCTTCAAGCCCAGTTTCACGAGCCAGACCGCGGCATTGCACTACGCATCGACCGAGGGCGTTGCGTGGGCTCTCCAGCACTAGGGTGTGTGGATATTCACGCCCCCAAAATGACAGCCGCACATAAGCGGATGAACGATGCGAAGTGCGATGCCAGCTTGTTGTAGCGGGTTGCGATACACCGGATTGGCTAACGCGACAAAACCAGCGTTCGATCAGATTGCGGCTTCGGTAAAGGTGCTTGTCGAGGGTCTCTGGATGCTTACGGGTGGGATGCTAGGAGGTGACGACTGTGACCCCCCGTTCATGCGCAGGGCCAGGCTGCTGACGTAATAGCGGCGTTCAATGCTCGTCCTGTCGCCGATACGGTGAGCACGCTCGACCAAGGCAAAGCTCTGCAGGTCGCGCCACTAATCGTCTTTGTGAAGCCTGTCGCTCGCGTTGAAAGCTGCCCATCAGTCTTGTACTACACTGAGCGGCGGTTGTCTGTCCCAAAGAAGCCGCTCGGTGCGCAGAGCATGAACGACTGTTCCGGCCGACAAGCCGCCATTCAATACACCAACTTCTCCAATTGTCTTAGAGCTACGCCTTCTTTTTTCATTTGCAGCCCCACGATCTTCCATGTCCAACGATCGCACCCCCACCAGTGACGAGGTCCTGCGCCGTGTAGGGCGGAATCTCGTTATTTTTCAGCAGATCGAGCTGTTCCTGAAGTTCATCTTGGAGAACAGCAATAGCACGTATGTCCGATCTGATGGCGCGAGTGCCTTAGTCGAGACTTCTGTTGTCGGGGGAAGGCCCGCGCAGCAGACGCTTGGGACGCTTGTCCGAAACTACCTGAGTGATGTACTGGTGGAAGCGGGGTTGGAGATACCGGAGTTCGGGGTGCCGGAGACTGCGCAGTGTGCCTTCCGTTTCAAGTTCACGATGGAAGTCGAGGATGCGTTCGTTCAGAGAATGCGGGCGGATCTCAAGCTGATGACCGAGCAACGCAATGAGCTTGTCCATCACTTCCTGCCTCGTTGGAAACCGGGAGATGAGACTGCGCTGAATGACGCGCTGGCCTACCTGGATGTCCAGCGCGATAAAGTCTCGCCGATGTTCGACCATCTGAAGGAGATTTCGCTGCGGATAGAGCAAGGCAGGAAGTCCATGGCCGAGCTCGTCGCAAGCCCGGAGTTTGAGCGGCAGTTTGAGTTGGCCTGGCTGCAACGGTCTCCCCTGATCAGCCTGTTCTGCGAGGTCCATGGGCGGGACAAGCGCACCGATGGCTGGACGTATTTGTCCACTGCGGGGCAGGTGGCTGCGAAGGAGCATCCCGATGAGTTGGCACACTTGGTTGAGCGCTATGGATTCAAGAGTCTCAAGCAGCTGCTCATCGGCTCGGAACTGTTCGACGTCATGGACGAGGGCATGCCGAAGGGCGGCTCCCGCACACTATTCCGCTTGCGGGAGCGTCACTGACGCCGGCGCGCGCGGGGCAAGAAGGAGCACCCTCCAAACGCAGGAAGCCGCATTCCTGCGGCTTCCTGCTTCATGCATCAAGGATCAGGCCATCCCTCAGGCGGCCACGGGCTCCTTGTCCGTATAAGGCACCGCGCCCTTCGGCACGTAATACCCCTCGCACTGCTCCAGGAACTCCTGCTTCATGGCGCGCGGGTTGTAGAACTGCTTGTACCAGATGCGGGCCTTCATGAAGGGGCCGTCGCTGGGGATGAAGAGGCCGTTGAGGCAGGGGCCCTTGTTGGTCCACACCTCGAAGTCCTGGGCGAAGGCGAGGCGGGCGGATTCCTGGAACTGGCGGGCGGCGATGGTATCGGGCAGGGTGGCCGTGTCGTTGCCGCCGGGCGACTTGACCAGCAGGGCGTGCCAGACCTTCACCGAGCCGTCTTCGACCGGGGTGTGGGTGATCATCATCACCGCGTCGTACAGGCCGGTGAGGTGGGAGATGAGCACGCCGGGGCCGTGATAGATGGTGATGGTGTGCAGGATCGGGCTGACCCCGTCCGGGCCCACCAGGGTGCGGTGCGGGCCGCACTGGCGCTGGATGGCGTTGTGGCCCTTGAACTCGTTCTCGTACTTTTCCACGGTGGAGCCGTGGATCGGGCTGAGGTGGCCGTAGTCGCAGATGTTGTCGATGACTTCCTGGGGGTGCTGCTCGAGGATGCCCAGGTGGTCGAACTTCCAGCGCACCCAGGCCGGGTCGTCCCACTGGGGCAGGCTGGGGTGATCCCATTCGGGTTCGCCACCTTCCGGGTCGTGCCACAGCCAGATGGCGCCCAGGCTCTCCACCACCGGCCAGGACTTCACGCTGGCGGTGGCCGGGATGCTGCCTTCATGGTAGGGGATGTCGTTGCACTTGCCGTCCGGGCCGAAGCGCCAGGCGTGGTAGGGGCAGCGGATGCCGTCACCCTCGACGTTGCTGCCACCGCCGTCCAGCACCACGTAGGAGGTGTCGTTGGGGGCCGCCAGGTGGGTCTTCATGTGCGGGCAGTAGGCGTCCAGCAGAACCACCTTGCCGCTTTCGCGGCCCCTGTAGAGGGCAAAGTCCTTGCCGAGGAAACGGACCGCCAGGGGTTTGTGGGTGTTCAGCTCTTCTGCGTCGGCGATCATGAACCAGCCGCGGGGGAAGGTGAATTCGCCGAGTCGATAGTCCTTGGTGGTGGCCATGGAGGCTCCTTTTCGTGATGTGGTGTGGGTGTGGATGCGCGTCCGATTGTGGGGAGGCGGCCGGGGCGGGACATCCCCCGTTCGGACGATGGGCGCTCAGCCGGCCTTGAGGGCGTCGAGGCGCCGCACGTAGTCCTGGATGGCGCGGCCCAGCAACAGCGCGGAGATCCCCAGCAGGCACAGGGTGAGGAGCAGGGCGTAGCGCAGGCTGCCCGGCCCGAAGCGGCCGACGAACAGGTCGCTCAGCGCGCCGGAGAGGAGCGGACCCAGGCCGGCGCCGAAGAGGGTCAGGAAGAGGTTGAGCAGGGCTGCCCCGAGGGCCCGCTGGTTGGGCGCCATCATGTGGCTGGTGGCGGCGTAGCACAGGGGCGGCCACCAAGCGTTGAAGAAGCCGAAGCCCACCGCAAAGATCATGGCGTGGGGGATGGCCAGGCTGCCCAGCTGCCAGTTGCCGGCCGGCCACAGCAGGAAGGCGAAGCCCATGGGCAGGCCCAGGATGGCGCCGAGCATGGGCAGGCGGATCTGCCAGCGTGGGTCGCGGCGGGTCAGCCGGTCGCAGTACCAGCCGCCGAAGATGGCCCCGCCGGCGGCGCCCAGGCCGCTAGCCAGGCCGAACAGCAGGCCGGCCTGGGCCAGGGGCAGGGTGTGGCTGCGCATCAGGAAGCTCGGCCCCCAGATGCCGTAGCCGTAGCCGGCAATGCCACCCAGCCCGCAGGCCAGGCACACCAGCAGAAAGGCGCGGATGCGCAGCAGCTCGCGCAGCTGGGCAAAGAGGGGCAGGGCAGGGCTGGCGATGGCCGCCGGCCCGCTGTCGAAGCCACCGCGGCGCGGCTCCCGGACCAGCAGCCAGAGCAAGGCGGCGAGCACGATGCCGGGCACCCCGAAGAACAGGAAGGTGGCCCGCCAGCCATGCTGCTGAGCGATCCAGCCGCCGAGGGCCATGGCCAGGATCATGCCGATGTGCGGCCCCATCATGAACAGGCTGATGACCATCGAGCGGCGTTCCTTGGGGTACAGATCCGACACCATCGACATGGACGGGGCCATGCCGCCCGCCTCGCCGATGGCCACCGTCATGCGGGCGATCATCAGCTGCCAGAACTGGCCGGCCATGCCGCAGGCCATGGTGGCCAGGCTCCACAGGCCGCAGGCCATGGCCACCAGGTTGCGCCGGTTGAAGCCCTGGTCGGCGAGCCGCCCGAGGGGGATGCCCATCACCGCGTAGAGCACCCCGAAGGCCAGGCCGGTGAGCAGGCCCATGGCCGTGTCGGAGGCGCCGAACTCCCGCTTGATCGGCTCGATCAGGATGGCGATGACGTTGCGGTCGATATACGAGAACACATACACCAGGGCCAGCAGCAGCAGGCTCAGATGGGTCCGCCAGTTTACGACCGGGACGACCGGGACGGCGCTGGCGATGGGGAGGGATTCCTGCTTCATGGAGTGACTCCGGGCTGGTGACAGGCTAGGGATACTGTGGATCTCCGGCAACGGGGGCATCGTCCTTTTGGACGTTTTGTGCGGAGGCCCCGGCGCCTAGATTCGGCGCATGAACCCAGGAGGGCCCATGGCCGACACCGTCTCAGACCCGCTTGCCCCCGCGCCGCCCGGCGTGCAGCCCACCCCGCATCCCATCATCTTTCCCTTCGAACCGCCCGCGCCGGACGCCTCGGTGGTCGAGGTGGCGCCGGGCATCCTGTGGCTGCGGATGCCCATGCCGATGCAGCTCGACCACATCAACATCTACCTGCTCAAGGACGCAGACGGCTGGATCATTATCGACACCGGCCTGCACACCCCGGCCTGCAAGGCCTTGTGGGAGCAGGTGGTGGCCACCCGGCTGGAAGGCCTGCCGCTCAAGGGCCTGCTGTGCACCCACTTCCACTACGACCACGCCGGGCTGGCCCGCTGGCTTACCGATCGCTACGCCATTCCATTGTGGATGACCCACGGCGAGTTCTTCATGATGCGCGCCCTCGGCGACCGCCTGCCGGACCCGCCGCCCGAAGGGCTGGTGCTGTTCCACCAGCGCGCCGGCATGCCGGAAGAGCGCATCGCACGCATGCTGGCCGGTCTGCGCAAGGACCCCTTCATGCCGCCCCAGCCCGAGAGCTTCCGCCGCCTGCGGGCCGGCGACTGCCTGGAGATCGGCGGCCGCCGCTGGCGGATCATCGTGGGCGAGGGGCATTCGCCCGAGCACGCCTGCCTGTACAGCGCGGAGGACGCCATCCTCATCGCCGGCGACCAGTTGCTGCCGCGCATCACCTCGAACGTGCTGGTCTCCAGCATGGAGCCGGAGGGCAACCCGCTGCAGCTGTGGCTGGAGTCCCTCGAGCGGCTGGACCGCCTGTCGCCCGACACCCTGGTGCTGCCGTCCCACGAGCGCGTCTTCCGCGGGCTGCGGCCGCGGGTGGCCGAGCTGCAGGCCCACCACCAGCAGCAGTTCGACCTGCTGCTGGCGGCGCTGACCGACGGCGCCCGCCTGTCGGCCTTCGAGGCGATGGGCGTGCTGTTCCCGCGCAGCCTGAAGGCCGCCGAGGAGATGATGGCCGTGGGCGAGAGCCTGGCCCACCTGGCCTGGCTGCGCTACGCCGGGCAGATCGTGCGCAGCCTCGACGAGGATGGCGTCTACCGATTCGCCATGGCGGCCTGAAGGGCTTACAGTCGCGCCGGCGCACTCAACACCTTAGAAAACAAGCGGCAGCCCACTGCCGACGAGGAGACAAGACCATGACCGATACCACAGCCCTGGACCTGGCCCGCCAGGCCCGGGCGCAGCTCACCGCCCCCGGTGCCCCCTTCGAAGTGATCGAATGCCCGGTGGGCGAGCATCTCGAGCGCCGCTACCGCAATGCCTTTCCCACCCTGCCGGCGCTGCTCGCCGCGGCCCGCAGCCATGGGGACAAGCCCTACATCAAGTACCAGGGCGAAACCTGGACCTTCACCCGCTTCTTTGCCGAGGCCGATGCGGTGGCGGCCCGCCTGCACGCTGCTGGCGTACGCCCGGGCGAGCGCATCGCCATTGCCATGCGCAACCGCCCCGAGTGGGGTGTGGCCTTTGTCGCCAGTGCCCTGATCGGAGCCGTGCCGGCGCCCCTCAACAGCTTCGGCCTGCGCGAGGAACTGCACGCGGCGCTGGCCGATCTGGGGGCGAAGGTCGTGTTCTGTGACCCGGAACGCCAGGCCCGCATTGCCGGCGAAGGCGCGCCCGATGCGCTGATGATCGTCACCGACATGGATCGTGACAGCGAGGGTGCCCAGGCCTACGCCACCTTCGCCGCCCAGCCTGCCGATGCGCTACCGAGCGTGGAGGTGGGCCCGGATGACCCCGCGGTGATCCTGTTCACCTCCGGCGCCACCAGCCGCGCCAAGGGCGTGCTGTCCACCCAGCGGGCGGTGTGCCAGGCCCTGTTCAACATCGACTTCATCGGCGCCGTGTCGGCGATGAGCTCGCCGGAGGCGGTGGCGAAGATCATGGCCCGCGGCCTGCCGCCCACCACCCTCACCGCGGTGCCGCTGTTCCATGTGAGCGGCCTGCACGCCCAGCTGCTGAATGCCCTGCGCAACGGCCGCCGGCTGGTGTTCACCCACCGCTGGGACCCGGCCACGGCGCTGGACTTGATCGCCGGGGAGCAGGTCACCCAGTTCAACGGGGCGCCGTCCATGGTCATGCAACTGCTCGCCGAACCCCGCTTCGACGACCCGGCGGTCACCGGCAAGCTCGGCGGCCTCGGGTTTGGTGGCGCCGGGCTGCCCCAGCGCGCCATCGACGAAGTGCTCAAGCGCCCGCAGGGTGAGATGTCCGGCATCGGCTTCGGCCTCACCGAGAGCAATGGCGTCGGCGCGGCGGCCTCCGGCGCAGTGTTCCGCCACGCGCCCCGTGCCTCGGGCCTGGTGTCGCCGATCGTGGACCTGCGCATCGTGGACGCCGGGGGCAGGGCTGCGCCGCCCGGCGGCATGGGCGAGATCTGCCTGCGCGGGGTGACGCTGATGCAGGGCTACTGGAACGACCCCGACGCCACCGCCCGCGCCGTGCGCGACGGCTGGTTCCACACCGGCGACGTGGGCTACGTGAGCGACGAAGGGCTGCTCTTCGTGGTGGACCGCATCAAGGACGTGATCAACCGCTCGGGCGAGAAGATCGCCGCCGCCGAGGTGGAATCCTGCCTGCTGCAGCACCCTGACCTGAGCGAGGCCGCGGTGTTTGCGATGCCCGACGAGGGCACCGGCGAAGCCGTGGCCGCCGCCGTGGTGCTGCGGGAAGGCAGCCGCCTCACCGAAGCCGACCTGCAGACCCACGTGGCCGCCCACCTGGCCGGCTACAAGGTGCCGGCCCGCATCTTCATCCGCCACGACGCCCTGCCGCGCAACCCCGCCGGCAAGCTGCTCAAGGCCGACCTCAAGCGCGAGTATCTGAAGCACACCGGTTAAAGCCCGCAGTCTCTGCCGCCCCTGCAACGGGGGCGGCTAGTCCTCTCGGACGATGTTCCGCCTTCCGCTTCCACGAAGAATGGTTCCAGATGAAACAAGGGGGCACACCCCGCCGCCAGCGGCATTTCATCTGCACACCCACCGTTCCGCTCAAGAAGCCATTCGCACCCGGAAGGAGACACCCAAATGAAAAAAACCCAGCCATGGGTCCCCGCATTGACCACCATCGCCCTGTCGCTCGCCGCCGCGAACGTCAGCGCCAAGGTGCCCGAGGATGAAGCCGCCAGGCTCGGCAAGGAGCTGACCTGTGTCGGCGCCGAAGCCGGCCCCAACAAGGACGGCAGCATTCCGGCCTTCTCCGGCAAGTGGCTGGGCACGCCGCCCGGCATCAAGTACACCCCCCACGTCGGCCAGCATCCGGTCGACCCCTACGCTGCCGACAAGCCGCTCTTCGTCATCACCCAGGCCAACGTGGCGCAGTACGCCAACCGCCTCAGCGACGGCCAGAAGGCGCTGCTGGCGCGCTTCCCCAATTCGTACAAGATCCCGGTCTACCAGGGCCGCCGCGAATTCCGCTACCCCGACAAGATCTGCGAACTGGCCAGGAAGAACGCCCGCGAAGCCGAACTCATCGACAACGGCTTCGGCTTCACCGGGGTGATGGGCGCCATTCCCTTCCCCATCCCCAAGCAGGCCATGGAAGTGCTGGCCAACCACAACTTCCCCTACCGCGCCTACACCGAAGACAACCGCGGCCGCGACATCGCCGACGTCAACTCCAAGGGCGTCATCACCTGGGGCCGGCAGTTCAACCGCAACATGAACGTCGTCACCACCCCCGAGAACCTCGGCAAGCCCATGGAAGGCGCCATGGCCTACGCCATGACCGGCACCCTGCTGCCCGAGCGTGACAAGGGCACCATGACAACCTCCATCGAGCCGGTCAACTTTGCCAAGGGCAAGCGCCTCGCCTGGAACTACGACCCCGGCACCCGCCGCGTCCGCCAGCTGCCGCAGTACGGCTACGACACCCCGCTGGCCGGTTCCGGCGGCAAGCTCACCATCGACCAGGACCGCCTGATGAACGGCGCGCCCGACCGCTACGAATGGATCCTGCACGGCAAGCGCGAGATGTACATCCCCGCCAACGCCTACAAAGTGCATGACAAGAGCGTCAAGTACCCCGACCTCCTCAAGCCCGGCCACCCCAACCCCGATCTGCAGCGCTACGAGCTGCGCCGCGTGTGGGTGCTCGAAGGCAAGCTCAAGGACGGCTACCGCCACCCCTTCGGCAAGCGCGTCATGTTCATCGACGAAGACACCTGGCACGCCGTCGCCGGCGACTACTACGACACCCGTGGCCAGCTCTGGCAGCACGCCGTCATCAATTACTACTACGCCTTCGACATGAACGCGTGGCACGCCGGCACCAGCTTCTACCACGACCTCAACTCCGGCAGCTACGTGGCCTACAACCTGTTCCAGGAGCGGGACATCGGCCCCGTCCTCAACAAGGGCGACATGAACGCAGACCAATTCACCCCGGCCGCCCTGCGCTCCGCCGGCAACTGACCTCGCTCAGCTCAGGGAGACAAGCACAATGACACTGCACACCACGCTGCGCCCGCTGGCCATTGCCCTGTTGGGCGCCGGTCTTGCCGCGCCGGCCTTTGCCGGCGAAGCCATCGAGTTCGACAACGGCTACAAGCTCGACTGGCGCGTGAATTCCACCTACACCCTCTCCACCCGCATGGAGAACCGCGACCCGAAGATCGCCGCCTACTCCGGCGGCAACGACGGCAACAACAACTTCGACAAGGGCAGCCTCACCGCCAACCGCCTCAGCCTGCTGCTCGACACCAGCTACACCAATGGCGTCAATGGCCTGGTGCTGTCGGCCTCCACCTTCTACGACGACGTCTATCGCCAGAGCAACGACAACGCCGGGCCGGTGAACAAGCCGGGCGCGGTGGATGAATTCACCCGCGACGCCCGCCGCTTCCATGGCGGCTACACCCGCCTGCTGGATGCCTACGTCTTCGACACCTACGACCTGGGCAACGGCCGCCGCGCCAACGTGCGCCTCGGCCGCCACGTCGTATCGTGGGGCGAAGGCCTGTTCTTCCCCAGCATCTCCCTGGCCCAGGGCCCTGCCGACGGCACCAAGACCGGCATCGTCGGCACCGAGACCAAGGACCAGCTGCTGCCCGAAGACCAGGTCTCGACCCAGATCGAGATGTCGCCCCGCTGGTCTCTGCTCGGCCACCTGCAGTTCGGCTTCCACTCCACCATCGCCCCCGCACCGGGCTCCTACCTGAGCAGCGCCGATTCCACCGGCCCTGGCGGCACCTGCCTGCAGCCCTACCGCACGGTCGGCGGGCGCTCCGTGTGCTCCTACGGCCAGCGCGGCCGCGACATCGACCCCGGCAACACCCCGCAGTGGGGCGTGGGCAGCCGCTACCGCCTCACCGAGGAGACCGAAGTCGGCCTGTACTACCTCAATTACCACGACCGCTCCCCGCTGCCCGTCATCAACGCCTTCAGCGCCAGCTCCGGCGCCCTGGGCGGCGGCGCCTACAACGTCCGCTACTTCGACAACATCAAGCTGATCGGCGCCACCTTCAGCACCTCGGTGGGCGCCGCCTCCATCGCCGGCGAACTGTCGTACAAGCAGGGCGCCCCGGTGCTGGTGAAGACCCTGGTCAACCCGCGTGCTCCGCAGGCTGCCAGCAGCTACCTGCCCACGCCCACCCGCGGCGACATCTTCCAGGCCAACCTCAACACCATCTGGAACCTCGAACGCACCGCCCTGGCCGACCAGACCACCCTCACCGCCGAAGTCGCCTACGTAACCATCGGCAGCGTCGACGAGATCAACGCCCCGGGCGCCGCCAGCGCCACCGTCTTCCCCAAGAGCAAGGAGCTGTTCTTCGGCGCCAACTACGGCCTCGCCGCCTCCGGCACCCTCAGCCTGGGCTACCCGGGCATCATCGAAGGCTGGGACCTCAGCGTCCCCATCAGCTTCTCCCGCCAGCTCAAGGGCCGCACCATCACCGGCGGCGTCGGCGGCGAAGGCGACATGCGCGCCAGCATCGGCGCCACCTTCACCTACCAGCGCAACTTCCAGGTGGGGCTGACCTACATGGGCTATTTCGGCAACGCGGAAGTGGCCAGCATGCGGGAATTCCGCCCGCTGACGGACCGGGACCAGCTGTCGCTGGTGATGAAGTATTCGTTCTGAGCGAAGCGGTTTGATGAGATAAGGAGCGCCCGGCTTGCCGGGCGTTTTTTGCGTTGACGAGGCCGGGAAGGGAGAGCCGGTGTAGGTCGGGTTAGCGGAGCGTAACCCGACAGCGCATGATCTGCCCCGCTCATGCTCAAACACGTCGGCAACGATCTGTACAAGATTCGCAATAGCACCACCGAGGGTGATAGCGCGTTGATTCTGGACAGTAATGTCGGGTTACGCTGCGCTAACCCGACCTACTTGGCTTTGCTGTGCTTTGGTGCCGTGCATTATTCACTCTTGTGGTAATGAACTTGCACAAGACCGGTCGGGTGGGAGGTCATTGGCAATGTGATGATATCGGGTACGTAAGGCCGCCCAGGAACAGCCAGGCCTCCACTGATCACGCCGATTCTCTTTCCTGCACTCGTGCTGTCTGCAACGATCATCAGATAATAATCGCCATCTTCTGGAAATGCACCGGCCAGAGTTTGGGCCATTGGAGTAGTCGACTTCCCCGCCAGAACGATACCTCCATCGCCATCAAGCAAATAGGAAAAAGGAACAACTGACCACTTTCTGAATCCGAGGCAGTCACAGATTCCCGTGGTCGTTATCAAGAATTGCTGCCCTTTCTTGCCCTGAATGCTGACGATCTCATACCGTCCCTTCAGTGATTCACTCTCCAGGTATGGCGATTCAGTACTTATTTTCAAGCTCCTGAAGCTATCATATTCAATCCGCCCGATGGGCTTGGAGGCCAGCTTTGCGGATCTCATGTCCGGGTGTTTTTCATTTCCTGCGGAGTCTGTCCGCGCAATTCCTGCGCAGCCAGAAAAAAAGAACATGGATAGAACCAGCAGGAGCAGACTCCTGTTACTTCCTTTTAGATATTTTGAGAAAATATAAGGCATACCTGCTCCTTGCCAAGTGTATGCCTATAGAGTAATCCTTTATGAATAAAAATTAGGGGTTGTCACAAAATTAATCAATTCTGGCGGCGAACAAGATGCCCAAAGGATTCATCCGACAAAGATGGAGGCTCCCGTGGATTTCTTGCAGAGCTAGAAAGTTGATTTGAATGCGCTGAAGTCTGGAAGCGCGGGGGCACGGAGCTACTCGGTGAACGGCCCCGGCCCCGCCTTCGCTTCCGGGTCTTGCAGCGCAAATGCGCAATCGAAATACTTTTCCGCCTCCGACCACGACGCGCCTTCCTTCCAGAGGCTCAGGAAGGCCCGGCTCGCATCGACGACGTTGGGGCTGCCTTGCAGCGTCTGCAAGCCCAGGGCGTCGAACGTGTCCTCGTGGTCGTGCAGTTTGCCGACCTGACCTGCGTAGCTGTAGAACTGAGTGATCTTGCCTGGTTGCGGGAAGCGGGGAATGTTCTCGCACGATGCGCCGCTCTCCGGAAGGCGGTCTGCATGGGCTTGGGAGAAGCTGTCCTGGAGCATGTGCAGCAGGGCGCCGAGGGCGACCTTGTCCAGATCCTTGCGGACCTCCACGATGCCGGTCGCCAGCAGATTGGTGGCGGTCATGTCGCCGGGGAAGTAACGCCCGAGTTCCGCGGGCTCCAGCTTGCGGATGAAGCGGTCTGTGGGAATGCTGCGGGTGGCCACCCCCCACAGGAACTGTGCCCACATCTTCATGCGCAGCGCGGTATCCGCAGCGGCTTCTCCGTCGTGGGTCGCCATCGCGTGAAAGAACTGCAGATCGCCGAAATGGGATCGGTAGAGCAGGTAGTCGCCGGGGCCGAAGGCCGGCTCGGAAGGCTTGCTGGCCGTCTTTTGCTTCGCGGTCTTTGCCGCATCGGCGAAGAGCCCTTGCCAGCACTTCGGCTGAGCGGTCGAACGCAGCGTGACCCTGACATCGCAGTCGGAGAGACGGGGCGGTGAGGCGCGGTTCAGGGCGAAAGGCGGATCATCCGGCCAGCGGACCCCATAGAGCATCACCTGATGCTCGCGCACGGCATCCGTCGTGACGCATTCATGCTCGGAGCCTGTCGGTGCGCTGCACGCCAGGGCGTTGAGGGTGATGGCCTCATGCACCGGGTTCTTGATCATCGGGAGCGCGTTGCCGACAAACCACTGGCCGATGCCATCCAGAATGCTGTGGCTGCCCAGGCTGCTGAGCTTGCGATCGACGTCGCTGATCCGTGGCAGCACCTGGAACGCCTGGGCGGCGAGAGGCGGCATCAGCGCGGCGATGGCCGTGGTGGTGATCCATTTTCTCAGGTGCTTGGTACGCATGGGGTTGCTCGTTCGGGTCGGAGGCTTGGTGGGGGCGAATGTGGAGGGGAATCGGGTTCAGGAAATTGGGGGCTGCTATCGACCCAATGCCGCCGTTGAGCGTTGAGGAAAGCTGTCGTTCAACGTTTGACGTGAGGGGCCGCCGAGGCCGCGAGGGGAACCCGCGAACGCAGTTTGCGGGCGGTCCCTCTCGACGGAATTGTTAGCAGGCCGATGCAAAAACGCCGAGAAACCGCGCCAACCGTACCTCTCGCTATTTGATTTCTCATGACTTCATTCCCGGAGTTGGATTCCCAATCCCGTTTTGATGCCCGTCGAATGGGCCGGGGAATGGGCTTCCGCCCAATTCCGGGAGCCGCTTCATGCCGCACTCCCCGCGCTCTGCAATTTCGCAATTCGCAGCAGGTTGTACGCCGCCGCCGACAGGTAGGCGGCGATCTGGGTTCGGGCTTCTCCGATGAAGCGGGTCTTTCTCATTCCGCCCACTGTCTTCAGCCACCCGAAG
>NZ_JABBGA010000022.1 GCF_012927165.1 Zoogloea dura | reverse complement strand
CCGTGCCACTCCACCAGGCCCCGGAAGGTCTCGTGATTCGAGATCACGCACGGAATCTCGATGTTCAGCTCGTCCGCCTGCCAGCGCGCCAGCAGGTCGTACAGGCAGTGCTCCTGCTTGGACACCAGGATCACCACCCGCTTCTTGCGCGCGCTGTCCGAGATCCGCCAGTCCATCTGGAACTCCGCCGCAATCGGCGCGAACTTGTCGCGCAGCGTCTCGATACCGAAGGGCAGCGAGTCCGCCAGGATCTCCTGGCGCATGAAGAAGCGCTCCGCCTGCGCGTCGGCGTGGTGGTTTGCCTCGGTGATCCAGCCCTTGTTCTGGGCCAGGAAGGCGCTGACGGCGGCAACGATGCCGACCCGGTCAGGACAGGACAGGGACAGGGTGTAACGTCGTGTGGGGGAAGTCATGGGCTGTTTCCTTTTGCTCGGCCTCTGGGGGGCCATTCATTCATCCGGAGGGTGCAGCGGGGCCGGGCCGCTTGCAGAGGCGGCTGAAGCCGCCCCTGCGTGGCCTGCCGGGGCTCAGCCCTTGGCGGTACGCTTGAGCTTCTGCGGGTCGTCGAAAGGCAAGGCGTGCGTGGTGGCCGGAGCGCGCAGGCTGGCGCCGCGCAGTTCGAGCTTGCGGCCGGGCACGGCATAGGCCGGATCCAGGCGGGCGATGGCCATGGAGCGGTCCACCAGGCGCGAGTACATGCCGCAGGTCACGAAGCCGACCTTGGTGTCGCCGTCGTAGAGGGCATCGCCGCCCAGGGCCGCTTCCTTGGAGTCGAGCTCGATGCCGAAGATCTTGAAGCGCTCCTTGCCCTGCAGCCGGTAGTGCTCGTTGGCACCACGGAACTCCTTCTTGCCCGGCGACACGGTGAAATCCAGGCCCAGCTCCCACAGGGTGTCGCCGATGGGCTGCCCTTCCATCGGGTACATATCGGAATTGTCGTAGGGGTAGAACAGCAGGTAGCTCTCCACCCGCAGCCAGTCCAGCGCCAGGAAGGAACAGGGGCGGATGCCCATGGCCTTGCCTTCGGCGACGATGGTGTCCCAGATGGTGGGCGCATCGGCGGCCTTGCAGAAGATCTCGTAGCCCCGCTCGCCGGTGTAGCCGGTGCGGGAGATGGTCACCGGGCGGCCGAACAGCGTGGTGTGGATATGGTGGAAGTAGGGCAGATCACGGATGCCCGGCACATGCTTGGACAGGAACTCCACGGCCACCGGCCCCTGCAGGGACAGGTCGTGCAGATCGTCATCGAAGAGCACCGTCACGTTGCGGCCGACGGCGCCGCGGGTGAGGATCTCATGCCCTGCGCCGGAGCCGTGCACCACCATGAAGGCATTGGGGCCGTTGCGATAGATCACGCAATCGTCGATGAACTTGCCGGCCTCGTTGAGCATGCTGGCGTATACCGACTTGCCCGGGTAGAGCTTGCCCACGTTGCGGGTGGTGGCCCAATCGATCAGGGCTTCGGCGTGGGGTCCGATCACATGCACCTTCTTGAGGCCGGACACATCCATCAGGCCGGCCTTGGTGCGGATGGTCTCGTGCTCGTCGGCCAGGTCGGTGGAATAGGTCCAGGCGGTGCCCATGCCATTCCAGTCCTCCAGATTGGAACCGAGGGCGCGATGACGGTCGGCGAGGGCCGAGATTCTCCATGAACTCATCTGAAACTCCTTGCAGGAAAGGGGTTGGGGTATGAGTTCATTAGGCCAGCCGGGGCGGCGGCGGGAAATACTACTCTGGTACTACTTCAGGGAGAGGGCGGTCGGCTCCGCCCCCGGCTCAATCCCTCCACCCCCTACACGGCGGCGTTCCTGTCACCCTCCCGCAACTCCCGCAGCCACACCGCAGCCTCGAAACGGTTGCGCAGATTGAGCTTCTGCAGCACGTGCTTGACGTGCACCTTCACCGTGCTCTCGGCGATGCCCAGGGAGCGCGCCACGATCTTGTTGGAGGCGCCCTTGGAGACCAGCTCAAGGGTCTCCTGCTCGCGGGCGGTGAGGGAGGCCCAGCCGACGTCGATGTTCTCCCGGGCGGCGGGCTGGGGCTTGGCCAGCAAGCCCCCCACCTCGGCCGACAGCACCGTGCCCCCCGCCGCCACCTGGCGCAGCTTGAGGCAGAACTCGTCCGGCTCCATGTCCTTGAGGAGGTAGCCGCTGGCCCCTGCCTTGAGGGCCTCCATCACATCAAAGCTGGAGTCTGACACCGTGAGCATGACCAGCCGGGTCGGTGAGCCGGCGGCCTGCAGGGCGCGCACCACAGAGATTCCGTCGAGGCCCTTCATGTGCAGGTCCACCAGGGCCACATCGGGACGATGGGTGAGCACCGCCTCGATGCCGTCGGCCCCCGAGGCCGCCTCGGCCACCACCCGGATGTCGGCATACATCGAAAGCAGCTGGCCGATGCCCTTGCGGAACAGGGCGTGGTCATCCACCACCACCAGGCGGATGGGCGGCACCTCACCGGCTGCTCCAGGCATCGTTTCAGAAGGGTCCA
Organism: Zoogloea dura; assembly: GCF_012927165.1. GTDB lineage: Bacteria > Pseudomonadota > Gammaproteobacteria > Burkholderiales > Rhodocyclaceae > Zoogloea > Zoogloea dura. The sequence goes on along the minus strand of NZ_JABBGA010000022.1, from coordinate 86,467 downwards.
TGGGTTGTCTCCTCAAGTCTTGATGAAATTCATGTGGGCACCGCCCGGGGGCGGAAGCGCATTTCCACGCAGGTGCCGGTGTTGTCGGCCCCGGGGGCCAGCGTCAGGCTGCCGCTCAGTTGCCGGGCCCGCTCACGCATGATGGAGAGGCCGTGATGACCTTCGCCGCCACTGTCCGGAGCAATACCCCGGCCGTCGTCCTCCACCTGGACCACCACCTCCCCCTCGGGGCTCCGCTCGAGGCGGATCAGGGCATGGTCGGCCCGCGCGTGGCGGATCACATTGGTGAGCGCCTCGCGGACGATCTGCAGCAAATGGAACTCCTCGTTCACCGACAGGGGCGTGTCACCCAGCCGGAAATCCAGGCTGATCTCGGTGCCGGCCCGGGCCGACAACTCCTCCACCACCTCCCGCAGGGCCTGCTGCAGACCACCGGGCGGCATGCTCGTCCGGAAGGCCGAGAGCAGCTCGCGGAGGTGCCGGTAGGCGCTGTCGAGCCCGTTCTTGATCTCCCCGGAGATCTCCAGCACCCGCCCGCTCGGCTCGCAGGCATCGCAGTTGCGGCCGATCTCCAGTTGGAGTCGGGCTATCTGCAGCTTCATGTACGACAGGGCCTGGGCAAGGGAGTCATGCAGCTCCCCGGCAATCGCGTTGCGCTCGTCCATCAGGGCCAGGCGCCGGCGCCGCTGGTTTCTCTGCAGATTGCCCAGGGACAGGGCGAACAGCCCGGCCACCGCATCCACCAGGCGCCGGTGACGGCTTTCGAACAGGAAGTCGCCCGGCGCCTCGACGATCAGCACACCGTAGGTTTCACCTGCATCCCGCACCGGCACGGCCAGCTCGACGATCTCTCCATCGGGGCCTGAATCGGAACGGCGCAGGCCCCCGCTGCGGGCCAGGGACTCCGCATCGAACTCGTCGAGCAGGCGGGCCAGGCGGGGCGCGCCCAGCGCCTCCGGCACGCCCAGGCCCTCGGCCACCTGCTCGAACAAGGCCAGTGAGCAGCAGCGGGCCTGCAGGCAATCAAGCATGTCCTCGAGCAGGGCGGTGAGCCACGGGGCACTGGCATTGTTTCCCGCCAGGCTGGCACAGGCCCGGTAAATGAACTCCAGGGAGCGCACCGCGAAGCGCTCCTGCTCGAGAGCATGGCGCGACAGGCGCTCCCCGTCCGCCAGGCCGCAGGCGAGCTGGGTGGCCACAGCATCAAGGGCCCGCGCCAGCCGGTCGATCTCGTCGCCGCCCTGTTCCGGAGCGACGGCCGCACCAGCGGTGTGCGCGGAGACCCGGGCGAGCGCGATATCAGTGCGTTCCACCAGCGCCTTCCAGCCTCCGCGCAGGATCAGCGCGCAGCCGACGACGAACAGCAAGGCCAGCACGGCAGTCATCAACTCCACCCCGGCCAGACGCGCCGCAGCAGGGCCTGCCGGATCAGCCCGGGCGGAGAGTTCGAGCCTCACCGTCAGTCCGGCGCTGAAATAAAGCCCGGCTGCCAGACTGGCCAGACAGGCCAGGATCAGGCACAAGCGGGACATGAGCGGAAAGCGATCGAGCACGATGAGGGTCAGTGAACACAGAAATGCCGGGCCGGCGAACAGCAACTAAAAAGCAACATTCGCGCCCTACAGGAAACTTCATGCCATCTGGAATTCCGCGCCCCAGCCCGCAGACATGGAGTGAAACCTGCTTGCCCAAGCCCGGACAATCACCCAGAACGGCTCGCCGAGCCCGGCCCCATGACGCTCTATCTCGTTGCCACCCTGCTGGCCTCCGCCCTCGCATGCCTTGCCCTCGGAGAGGCCGGACCGCCCGCCAGCGTGGTCTGGGCCGTCTGCGCCTTGCCCGCGATGGCCTGGGCCGGCCTGCGTTTCGGACCCCGCACCCAGGTCCAGTCGCGCCCCCTCGGCCCGGACGGCACCGGGCGGCCCCTCACCCAGTTCGCCCAGCACAGCGGACAACCGGCCCTGCTCGCGGAGGGCGGGCGCATCGCCCACGCCAACCAGGCCCTGCTCAAGGTGCTCGGCCTGGAATCCCGCAGCGACGAAGTGCTGGGCATGCCCCTCGACAACATCGTGCACCCCAAGCACCATCGCCGACTGGCCGCCCTGCTGGGCGCCGGCACCGCCTCCGGCGACGCCGGCGTGCTGACCCTGCTGCGGGCCGACGGCGTGCCCTGGCTGGCCCGCGCCAGCCTCTTCCGCGGCGACCGGTCCACGGTCACCCTGCTGCAGTTCGACACCCCCGACGCACTCCCCGCCAGCGGCCCCGACAGCCAGTGGGGCAATCGCCTGTCCCACTTCGCAGGCGAGATCCTGTTTGCCCTGGACAACCAGCTCCTGGTGACCTGGCTCAACCCCCAATGGGAAAGAGCCACCGGCCGGCCGGTGGCCGACAGCCTCTTCCAGCCCTTTCTGCCGCTCTTCCACCTGGAAGACCGGAACGCCCTCACCAAGGGCCTGCGTCAGTTGCAGGCCGGGGAAAGGGACAGCCTGAGCCTGGAGGTCCGCACCCTGGCAGGGCGGGCGCTGGGCCCGCGTTGGGTTGAATTGCGGGCCTGGGCCCTCGACCTCCCCGCCAGCGGCGAGACCGGCATCGTCGGCATGCTGCTCGACATCGACCAGCGGCGGCGCAACGAAGAAGCCCTGCGCGCCCAGCGACGCAGCCTGCACACCATGCTCGACAACCTGCCGGGGATGATCTACCGCGGCCAGAACGACAAGCACTGGACCATGGAATTCGTCAGCGAGGGCAGCTTCGAGCTGACCGGCTACACCCCGCTCGAGCTGGTGGACAACCAGTCGGCCAGCTTTGCCGACCTGATCCACCCGGAAGACCGGGATTTCGTCTGGAACTACGTGCAGATGCGCCTGACCCGGCGCGAGCGCTACGAGCTCAGCTACCGCATCGTGGACCGGGACGGGCAGACCCGCTGGGTCTGGGAGCAGGGGCGCGGCATCCATTCCAGCCGCGGCGAGTTCCTCGGCCTGGAAGGCTTCATCACCGACGTGGACAGCAGCCGCGGGGCCCAGGAAGAAGCCCGCCGCCGCCTGTTCTTCGACAACGCCACCGGCCTGCTCGGTTTCAGCCTGTTTCTGGACCGGCTGCAGCACCTGTTTGTCCATTCCGCCTTCGCCGGCTATCCCTTCGCCCTCCTCCACCTCAGCGTCACCCCGCTCGAGGAGATCGCCGCCACCCATGGCCCGGCCATGGCCGAACGGGTCATGGTGGAAGTTGGCAAGCGCCTGCGCGTCGTGCAGAACGATTGCAACGGGGTCGCCCGCCACGGCAATGGCTTTGCCATCCTGGTGAGCGACTTCCGCCCCCCCTCCCTGGCCTGGGCCAGCCCCGGTCCGGCAGACGCAGCCTCACCGGAAGGACTGCAGCACCTCGCCGACGCCCTGGCAGGAATGGCCGGCAAGCCGCTGCGCATCGACGGCCACCCCATCGCCCTGCAGGCCCGGGTGGGCATCGCGCCCGCTCCGGGGCAATGCAGCGACGCCCGGGCGATGCTGGCCGCCGCCGCCCTAACCGCCTCCGACGGCGGTGCTGCCTGATCCTGGTGCCGAACCGGGCTGCTTCGCCCCCCCGGAATTTTTTTCGCCAGGTGCATCCAGTTGCCCTCTCCACGGGTAGTGAACTCAGCAGCCTCCCGCGCTGCTCGCCCCCCTTCCCCACGGAGAGAAAAAATGAAAACCACCTTCACCATCCTGCTGTCCGCCCTGACCCTCGGCGCCTGCTCCACCATCGGGTCGATGAGTCCCCGCTTCAGCCAGGACAGCCTGCCCGACCCCGTCAAGGTACCTGCTGGTCACCAGGTCGCCTGGGAGACCGTCGGCAGCGGCGAAATCACCTACGAGTGCCGCGACAAGGCCAATGCTCCGGGCCAGACCGAGTGGGTCTTCGTCGGCCCCCGGGCGGTCCTCAAGGATCGCGCCGGGCAGGTGCTGGGCAGCTACTATGGCCCGCCCGCCACCTGGGAGGCCGGTGACGGCTCAAAGCTCACCGGCACTCAGGTCGCCGTCGCCCCGTCCGGCGCCGGCAACCTGCCCCTCCAGCTGGTCAAGGCCAATCCAGCCAGCGGCAACGGCGCCCTGAGCGGTGTCAGCTACATCCAGCGGGTCGCCCTGAAGGGCGGCGTGGCGCCCGCCTCCGAATGTTCGGCCGGCTCCCGCGGCAAACGGGAAACCGTCACCTACCAGGCTGACTACATCTTCTGGAAGCCGGTCTGAGGCCCCGGCGCCCTCGGTTAGAATCGGGCGGTCGCTGACGCATCCGCCGGCAGCCCGCCCGAAAGCGCCTCACCGTGCCCGCCTCCACCGCCGACTTCGACTATCAAGCCGCCCTCCTCGCCTGCGCCGCGGGCGAGCGTGCGGCCCTGCAGCAGCTCTACGAGCAGGAAGGCGCGCGCCTGCTCGGCGTGGTGATGCGCATCGTGAGGGATCAAGCCCTGGCCGAGGACATCGTGCACGACGCCTGCGTCAATATCTGGACCCGCGCCGCCAGCTTCAACCCTGCCCTGGGCTCAGCCCGCGGCTGGATCTACAGCGTCGCCCGCAATCTGGCCCTCAATGCCGTGCGTGATGCCCGCCGCGAGATCACGGTGGACGACGACACCGCCACCGCGCTGGATGCCCAGGCCTCTCTGGAAGCCTGGCAGGACATGGCCGATGCCTTTGCCTGGCAGGCCAGCGCCGGGCGCATCGGCCCCTGCCTGGAGCGCCTCGAGCCGGTGCGTCGCAACTGCATTCTTCACGCCTATGTGGATGGCCTCTCCCACAGCGAGATCGCCCGGCGCCTGGAAGCCCCGCTGGGCACCGTGAAGGCCTGGATCAAACGCAGCCTGGCCGCCCTGCGGGAGTGCCTGTCATGAGCCCCGCAGCGCACCGCGCCATCCCGCCGGAAACCCATGAACTGGCCGGAGAATACGTGCTGGGCACCCTGTCGGCGGCGGCCCGCCGCGAGGTGGAGGCCCGTCTCGACAACGATGCCGTACTGCGCGCCGCCGTGCTGGCCTGGGAGGAGCGCCTGCTGCCCCTGGCCGGCCTGGCCGATCCGCTCAGCCCGTCGCCCCGCCTGTGGCAACGCATCGAACGCAGCCTCAACGCCCGCCCTCAGGCCACCACGCCACGGGCCACCAACTGGTGGCGGGGCTGGGATACGCTCGCACTGTGGCGCAGCCTCGCTGCGGGCGGCCTGGCAACGGCCGCGCTGCTGGCCGTGGTGCTGGCCGGCCGCCTCGCCGAAGCCCCGCCGGCAACCCGCTTCATGGTGGTGCTGGTCGCCCCCGATGACCGGGCACCGGGCTGGGTGGTGCAGGCCAGTTCGCCGCAACGGGTCGAGCTGATTCCGCTGGCCACCATCGAAGTACCCGCCGACAAGACCCTGCAGTTCTGGACCAAGGCCGACGACTGGAAGGCACCGGTATCCCTTGGCCTGGTGACCCCGGGACGCAGCCTGAGCGTCCCCCTCGACGCCCTCCCCGCCCTGCAGCCCAACCAGCTGTTCGAGCTGACCCTGGAACCCCGCGGCGGCTCACCCATCGGCAAGCCCACGGGTCCGGTGCGCTTCATCGGGCGGGCAGTCAAGGTGATGTAGCCACCGGCATGGCCGCGCACAAGGTCACACCGCTGCGCAGATCCGGGTTGTCGCGGCTGGTCCGGACACAGTTGTTTGCATAGAATGCGCGAATCTTTCATCGTCTGCCCCACTTTGGCCCTGCCCATGGTTATCCCCGCCCAGCCCGGAAAGCAACAATGAGACGCGTGCTCGCGGCTGTCGGGCTGATCGCCGTGGCCGGCGCGGGCCAGGCGGCGGGAGGCCATCTCGACCGGGTGCTGGCGGCCCGCGAAATGCGGGTCTGCATCTGGCCGGACTACTACGGCATCTCCTACCGCAACCCCAAGACACAGCAACTGGAAGGCATCGACATCGACATGGCCCGGGCCCTCGCCCGCGACCTGAACGTGGCGGTGCGCTTCGTGGACAGCTCCTTCGCCCAGTTGATCAGCGACGTGACTCAGGACCGTTGCGACATCGCCATGTTCGCCATCGGGATCACCCCGCAGCGGAGCGAGAAGCTGCACTTCACCCGCCCCCACCTGGTGAGCGACATCTACGCCATCACCACCAAGAGCAATCGGCGGATCCGGACCTGGGACGACATCGACAAGCCCGGCGTGGTGGTTGCCGTGGCCAAGGGCACCCTGCACGAGCCGATCATGCGGGACAAGCTGCGCCAGGCCACCCTGCTGGTCACCGACACCACCCAGGGCCGCGAGCAGGAGGTGGAGTCGGGACGCGCCGACGTGTTCATGACCGACTTCCCCTTCAGCCGGCGCATGCTGGAGACAACCGACTGGGCCCGCCTGGTGGCCCCCGCCGCCACTTACCACCTGACGCCCTACGCCTATGCCATGCAGCAGGGGGACAGCCCCTGGCATGAGCGTGTGGAGCAGTTCCTCGCCGACGCCACCCGGGACGGCCAGCTGATGGCCGCCATCCGGCGTCACAAGCTCGACCCCATCGCTGCGCCCACCAGCGTCAGCAAGAACTAGGACCGCCCGCGCCATGCCCCTGCAGGCTCGCCGCCACCGGCGCGCCCTCTTTGCCATCGTCACGCTGCTCGTCGCCTTCAGCGCCTGCAGCGTGACCGGCTACGCCCTGTGGCGCCTGCGCGCGGAGCGCATCCAGCACCATTTCGAGAACGCAGCGATGAGCGCCCGTGCCTTCGAAAACCATTTGACCCAAAGCTTCAACATCATCGACACCAGCCTGATCCAGGCCGCCAGCGACAACCTGGGCAGCACCGGCCTGTCCCGCCTGCTGCGCCATGCACCTTACCTGCGCTCGATCAGCACCCTCGACGCAGCGGGCCGCATCCACCTCAGCTCCGATCCCCGCAACAAGGGCCTCGCGCCGGCGCCGGACAAGTTCCTGCCCCTGGCCTCCCAGCCCGTCGAGGTCCTGCGCATCGGCCCGCTGCTGAGCGGCCGCGACTTCCACGACGGCCGCGTGCCCGGCGGCAGCGCGCCGCTGTCCGGCTTCATCCCGGTGCTCCGCGACGTCCGCCTGCCCGGCGACAGCTGGATGAGCGCTGCGGCCTCGGTCAATGCCGACTACTTCCTCAACTTCTACAGCGCCCACGTGGATCCGCACCGGGGCACGGTGGACCTGCTCCGCTACGACGGACTCCTGCTGCTCAGCACCGACGAACAAGCCCGGCCGGGTCTCTCCGGCCCCGGCCAGGAAGTCGTGGCGCGCCTCTCCACTTCGGAGATCGGCAGCTTCGAGGAACGGCAGCCCGACGGGCGCTCCACCCTCACCGCCTACCGAGCCTCCCGCGCCTACCCGCTGGTGCTGGTCGTGCGCCTCGACAAGGAGAAGGTGCTGGATGGCTGGCGCGAAGAAGCCCGCCGCTCGGCGGCCATCGTCGGCGCCGTGCTACTCGCCGCCCTCACTCTGAGCGGACTGTATTTCATCCGCTTCGAGCGCCTCGCCCGGGAGCGGGAGGCCGACCAGGCGCGCCTGCGCATCGCCGCCATTGCCTTCGAATCCCAGGAAGGGATGGTCGTCACCGACGCCGACTACACGGTGCTGCGGATCAATACGGCCTTCACCACCATCACCGGCTTCACGGCCGCCGACGTGGTGGGCGGCAGCATGAACTTCATGAAGTCGGGGCTCCACGACAGCAGCTTCTACACGGCCATCCGCCAGCACCTGGCCCTCAACGGGGTGTGGGCCGGAGAGATCCTGAACCGTCACAAGGACGGCAGCATCCACCCCCACTTCCTGACCATCACCGCGGCGCGTGACGACGAGGGCCGCCCCACCCACTACGTGGGCACCCTCACCGACATCACTGAACGCCGCCGCATCGAGGCCGAACGCGACGAGCTCAACCGGGACTTCGTGAGCTTCCTGGAGAACACCACCGACTTCATCTATTTCAAGGACACCGACAGCCGCTTCCGCTTCTGCAGCCAGGTCCTCGCCGACATCACCGGCCACCGCAGCTGGCGCGACCTGACCGGCAAGCACACCCTGGAGGTGTTCCCGCCGGACACCGGCCCGATCTACCACGGCGAGGAGATCGCCATCATCCGGGACGGTACGCCACTGATCGACAAGACCGACCCCTACTACGACAGCACCGGGCGGCGCGGCTGGATCAATACATGCAAATGGCCCATCGTCGATGAAACGGGCAAGGTCACCGGCCTGTTCGGCATCAGCCGCGACATCACCGCGCACATGCGTACCGAGATCGACCTGCGGATCGCCGCCATCGCCTTCGAATCCCAGGAAGGCATGCTCATCACCGACGCCAGCAACACCATCCTGCGGGTCAATCGCGCCTTCACCAAGATCACCGGCTACTCCGAGGCCGAGGCGGTCGGGCAAACTCCGCGCCTGCTCCGCTCAGGCCACCACGACCGCGACTTCTACGCATCCATGTATGCAAGCCTGCACAGCACCGGCGCCTGGCAGGGGGAGATCTGGAACCGCCGCAAGAACGGCGAGATCTACCCCGAGTGGATGACCATCAGCACCGTCCTCGACGGTGAAGGCAATCCCAGCCACTACGTGGCCTCACTCACCGACATCACCGAACGCAAGGAGGCCGAGAGCGAGATCCGCAACCTCGCCTTCTACGACCCCCTGACCCAGCTGCCCAACCGCCGCCTGCTCCTCGACCGGCTGCGCCACACCCTGGCCACGGTAGCCCGCAGCAAGCGCCACGGTGCCCTGCTGTTCATCGACCTGGACAATTTCAAGACCCTCAACGACACCTTCGGCCACGACATGGGCGACCTCCTGCTGCAGAAAGTCGCCGATCGCCTGACCGGCTGCATCCGCGAAGGCGATACGGTGGCGCGCCTCGGCGGCGACGAATTCGTGGTGCTCCTCGACGACCTCCACCCGGCCGCGGCCGACGCAGGCACCCAGGCCCGCATCGTCGGCGACAAGATCCTCGCCACCCTCAACATTCCCTACGACCTGGCCGGCCACGACTATCACTGCACGCCGAGCATCGGCATCACCCTGTTCGCCGACCACGAAGGGGAGAGCGACGAACTGATGAAACGGGCCGACCTGGCCCTCTACAGCGCCAAGGCCGCCGGCCGCAACACCATGCGCTTCTTCGACCCGGAGATGCAGGCCGCGGTCAGCGCCCGCGCCGCCCTCGAAAAGGAGTTGCGCATCGCCCTGCAGCAGCAGGAGCTGCGCCTCTACTACCAGCCCCAGGTCAACGAACACGGCGCCATCATCGGCGCCGAAGCCCTGGTGCGCTGGCAGCATCCGCGCCTGGGCCTGGTGACCCCGGCCAGCTTCATCCCGCTGGCCGAGGAGACCCACCTGATCCACCCGCTGGGCCTGTGGGTGCTGGAAACCGCCTGCCGCCAACTGACCAGGTGGTCAAGCGTGCCAACCCGCGCCCACCTGGTGATCGCCGTCAACGTCAGCGTCCGCCAGTTCCGCCAGCCGGACTTCGTCGAACAGGTCTGCGCGGTTCTCGACAGCAGCGGCGCCGACCCGCGCAAGCTCAAGTTGGAGCTCACCGAGAGCCTGCTGCTCGACGACCTGGAAGACGTCGTCGCCAAGATGACCGCCCTGCGCGCCCGCGGCATCAGCTTCGCCCTCGACGATTTCGGCACCGGCTACTCGTCCCTCGCCTACCTGCAGCACCTGCCCCTCGACCAGCTCAAGATCGACCAATCTTTCGTGCGCGACCTGGACGTCCACCCCAACGACGCGGTGATCGCCCGCAGCATCGTCGCCCTGGCCCGCAACCTGGGCCTCAGCGTCATCGCCGAGGGCGTCGAGACCCCCCTGCAGCGCAACCTCCTGGCCGGGCTGGGCTGCCCCGCCTACCAGGGCTACCTGTTCAGCCCCCCGCTGACCCGCGAGGCCTTCGAGATCTTCGCCGAGGAGTGGGAGCCGGAGTCGGACGAGAGGGACTGAAGCAGCCCCGGGCGAAGCCGTTCAGGCACCGTCAGTTTTCACCCTCTGCAGCGCACGCCAGGTCGTGCAGGACGCCATGGCGGGGGCCAGCCACAGCGAAAGCCACAGCCCCGCGAGGACGGCCAAGGCCAGCGCGTTCGGCCCCGAGCGCGTGATCGCATAGATGATCACCAGCGCAGCGGCCGTGATGGCGATGGCCGAAGCCGCATAGACCAGAGCAAGCTGGCGCAGGAACAGGCAAGCAAAGGGCCACAGCGGCACGGCGGCCAGCCGCAGCCTTCCCCCGCGGAACACGACAAAACAGATGGCGGCACACAGGGCCAGGGACGCCCCCAGGAGCTGCAGCCAGAACGCGTCCGTCCATTCCGCCCTGCCGCGCACGAAGAGCACCAGGATGACGGAGCTCGCAAGGGCGCTCGCAGCAAACACGACGCGGAGGGTTTGGGTGGGGGTGTTCATTCAAGGCTCCCGGGTGGCAGGCGGGCTTACTTATACCCGCGGATGCCGGATCGGCGCCTTGATGGAGGTGAAGTGAGCGGCCCCTCCCCAGCCGGCCAATGCATCTAGGCTCGTACCCTCGCCTTCGTCGGGTCGTAGTGTGGAAACGCCACCACCGTCGCATCCAGCCGCTTGCGATGCCCGTCCAGCTGCCCGATCTGCAGCGCAGTCTCAAGCGTCGAGTAAGCCACGTCCACCCGTGCCAGGGCGATCTGGGCGTCGAGCACCGGGGAGCGCACGGCGCTGGTGATCTCGCCGACCTTGGCCCGTCCAAGGTACACGCCGTCGCCGTGGCTGGCCGCTTCGTTGCCGCGGATGGCGAGGCCGACGAGTTTGCGGCGGGGGTGGGCCTTGCGCTCCTCCAGGGCCGCCTTGCCGATGAAGTCCTCGGGTTTGGAGAGGGCCACGGTGAAGCCGATGCCGGCCTCGAAGGGGTCGGTCTGGTCGCAAAACTCCTGGCCCGCGAAGGCCAGGCCGGCCTCGATGCGCAGCATGTCGAGGGCCTCGAAGCCCAGCGGCACGATGCCCAGCGGCGCGCCGGCCTCCATCACCGCTGCCCACACGGCCGGGCCGTCCTTGGGGGCGCACCACAGCTCGAAGCCCAGCTCGCCGGTATAGCCGGTGCGCGACACCACCACCGGGATGCCGGTGGGGCCGCCGAGGCGCGCCGCGGTGAAGCGGAACCAGCCCAGTTCGGTGATGGCGGGCTGCACCGGTGCGGTCCACAGGATCTTCTGCAACAGCTCGCGGCTGCGCGGCCCTTGCACGGCCAGGTTGTGCAGGGCGTCGGTGGCATCGCGGACATGCACCTTGAAGTCCCCGGCCGCGGCCTGCTCCCTCAGCCACAGGCCGGTGGTGTCTTCGCCGCAGACAAAGCGGAAGACGTCGCGGCCCAGGCGGAACACCGTACCGTCATCCATCATGCCGCCGTGGGCATGGCACACCGCCGTGTACACCACCTGCCCCACCGCCAGCTTGCGCAGGTCACGGGTCTGCACTTTCTGCAGCAGGGCCTCGGCGTCGGGGCCGGTCACGTCGAATTTGCGCAGGGCCGACAAGTCCATCACCGCCACTTTTTCGCGGCAGGCCCAGTACTCGGCCAGGGGGCCGTGGCCGACGAAGCTCTTCGGCAGCCAGAAGCCCTTGTAGTCGATGAAGTCGCGGGTCAGGGTTTCGGTGACCGGCGCAAAGCCGGTCTGGCGGGTCAGGCGGGCGGGGGAATCGGGCGTCATGCGGTGGGCCATCGCGCGGGGGAAGGAGTGGGCGGCGTCATAGACGCGCGCTTCGATGTCGGTGGGTTGCCAGGCGTTGGCCGGATCGATGTCGTCGGCACAGGACGAGACCGCTACCACCAGATCCTTCATGGCGCGCAGCAGCACGTAGTCGCCGGGCTTCGACCAAGGTTCGGCAAAGCCCAGGCTGCCACAGGGCTGGATGAAGGTGTTGTAGAAGAAGTTGATCGCCGGCCAGCCGGCCCGCGGGCGGATGCCGAAGCCCGCCAGCGCCGCGTTGAAATTGTCGCTGCAGTTGGCGTGGCCGGGAAAGCCGGCGTCTTCGTAGTACTTGGCGGTGCACGCCAGGGCGAAGGCGTCGTGACGGCCGACGGTGTCCTGCACGGTTTCGAGCAGCGGCTGCATGCGCGCGTCGAAGTACTTGGCGTGCAGGCCCGGCCGGGGGTAGGCGGCGCCTGCCAGGGTGCGCGTCACGGTGGGGTCGAGGCCCCACTCCTCGCCGGCCTCGAGGGCTGCCGCGTCGAAGGCCAGCAGGTCGGAACACTGCCGGCCGTCCACGTCGATCACCTGGATGTACTGGCCGGCCTTCACATGAAAGGCCCTGGCGGTGGCGGCCTGCACGCGGACCACCGCCAGCGGCTCGGGAAAGGCCTGGACCGCGGCTGCCGCGGATTCGGCGGCGAGGAGGAAGGGGTCGCCTTCCAGTTCGCTGCCCGGTGGCTGCACGAAGTCGTTCACGCGCAGACCTCCCTCTCGGCCAGCCGGCGATAGCTGCCGGCACAGAAGACCAGCGGTTCGCCCTCGCGGAAGCGCAGGCGGCTCACCTCGGCCACGAAGATGATGTGATCGCCGCCCGGGTATTGGGCATAGGGGCGGCACTCGAAGGTGGCGAGGGCGCCCTCCAGCAAGGGGGCGCCGTGCTCGGCAGCCCCGTAGGTGAGGCCGGCCCATTTGTCGGCGCCCCCCCGGGCAAAGCGGTTGGACAGGCCCTCCTGCTCGTCGCCCAGGATGTGGATGGCGATCGGTCCGCCCGCCGCGAAGGCCTCGCAGCAGGCCATGTTCTTGGCCAGGCTGAACAGCACCAGCGGCGGGTCGAGGGAAACGGAATTGAAGGAACTCACCGTGGCCCCCACCGGCCGGCCCGCTTCGTCCCAGGTGGTGACAACCGTGACACCGGTCGGAAAGAGGCCGAGCACCCGGCGGAACAGGCGCCCGTCGAAGGGCGCGGAATGATGATTTGACGTGGGCATGGGGCCTCCTGAATGTCTCGGCCGGCGTCGCTGCGCAATGCACCGGCGCCGGCGATGTGGCGTGCTTACTGTGCCTCGGCGAGGAGCTTGGTGGCGAAGGCCGCCTTTTCTTCCTTGCTCATTTTCTTCAGCTCATTGTTGAGGACGCGCTGATTGACCGCCTGGTTCCAGTAATCGAGCACTTCGAAGCCGAGCAGCGCAGCCTTGCCGACAAACTGGCGCAGCACTTCGTTGGTGGGGCCCATCACCCAGCCGGCCTTGCCATCGCGCAGCAGGCGCTCGATGCCCAGGGCCGGCTTGTAGCCGGTGCCGCCGCAGGCGTGGAGCATCTTGTCCACCACGTGGGTGACGTTCTTGGAGGAGAAGAACTTGACCTGCCACAGCCAGTTGAGGATGCCGGTGCGCGGCAGGTGGGAGATTTCCTTGTGGGCGGACCAGTCGCAGTTGTTGGTCAGGTCGTCGAGGGCCTTGGCGGCCAGGTACACGTAGCTGCGGCTGGCGTTGGTGTCGATCAGGCACTCGCCCACATAGTCCTGGATGGTCGGGTAATCGGCAACGCGCATGCCCACGTCGTTGTGCACCTTGCGGGTGGTGTGGTTCTTGGTGATGTCCATGGCGGCCAGGCAGATGCCGTTCCAGCAGGCCGAGGAGCACACCAGGAAGAAGGGGTCGACCACCTCGTCGTTGGACTTGGCGCCATCGCCCACCGGGCCGACCAGGGCGTCCGGGGCGATCTCGACGCCATCCACCGAGATCGGGCCGGACTGGTTGCCGCGCATGCCGAGGCCGTCCCAGTTGGCGGGGTCGGCCTTGATCTGGTCCTTGGTGACCAGGAAGCACGACAGGTCGGAGTAGTCGCCGCCGAAATCCGGCGAGGTGGTCTGGATGATGTACCAGTCGGCAAAGCCGCCGGAGGTGGTCCACGAGGCCTTCTTGAAGACCTTCCAGCCGCCGTCGGTGCGCTCGGCGCGGGACGACATGGGATACCAGAAGTGGGAGCCGGTCTCAGGGTCGGAGTAGGACAGGGTGCCGATCAGCACGTCCTTGTCCACCCGGCGCAGGATGTCCTTGAGGCGCTCGTTGTCGTGGTGGCGCAGCAGCGCGGCGGCGCAGGCGCCCAGGTGCATGGTGTAGCACATGGCGGTGGAGGGGCAGCCATAGCGGGCAATGGTCTCCACCACCATGGCGGCACACAGATGGCTCTCGCCACGGCCGCCCAGCTCCTTCGGCACGGTCAGGCTCAGCAGGCCCATGGCGGCCAGGGCTTCGAAGTTCTTGCGCGGATACACATAGCCCTTGTCGCTCTCGATGGCGTTGGGGCGCAGGGTGGTCTCGCACAGGGCGATCAGGTCGGCCTGCAAGGCCTTCTGCCCGGCGCTGAGCAGCCATTGGGGGCTCCATTCGGCGCCGATACCGACGGGGGTCATCTGGGTGTTTGCGTTCATGTTTGCGGTCCTCTGTGGGTTTTGGGATATCGAGCGGCTGTGCCGCCTGTTTTTGTCGTGATGGATGACGGCCCGAGGCCGACGGTTGCAGTCAGCGCGGTGCCAAGGTGGTGATGCCGGCCTCGGTGCCGACAGGCAGTTCGCGTCCGTCGTCGTGCCTGGCCAGCCACTCGAGGGCCGCCGGCAGGTAGCGGGTCAGGCCCTTGTACTCGACCAGCTCGGGGGGCAGCGACGAGAGCACCCGGTGCAGGCGGGCGCCCCACTTGGGCACCCGTGCCAGGTCGTCGAGGGAGGCCAGGTAGCAGCGGATCGGGAAGAGGATCGCGTTGCTGCGCGGCAGCCGCCACAAGGTCTGCAGTTCGACCCGCAGATGCACCTTGTGGCCGGCGTTGTCCGGGGTCACGCTGGCGCGGTCGGTCCCCCACTCGGGGAAGCTCTCGGGCGAGGTGTCGAGCCGCGGGTTGATCGTCATGGTCCAGTTGAGGCGGCGCACCGGCTGGCCCAGGCGCAGCATCAGCAGGTATTTGAGGGCCCGCTCGAAGACGCCGGTCTGGTGGGCCAGGGGCACCGGGCCGTGCCACTCCATGAAGCTCATGCCAACGTCGAACTCCAGGGACCAGTCGGCCTGGGAGGTGACCATGCCGGCGTCCATGTAGAGGTTGTTGTCGCGCTGGTCGCAAATCGCAAAGTCGCCCTGGGCCTGGCGGGTGATGTACTCGAAGGGCTCGCAGGGCAGGGTCGCAGGGTCGCCGAAGGTGAAGCTCTGCTCGATGCCCAGCGGGCGGTTGGTCCAGGTCCAGCGGCTGCCGAAGTCATCCCCCTCCTTGACCAGGGAGAACAGCGCCGGGTAGTCCGCCGCCAGGCTCTCCATCAGCAGCTCGAGGGTGTCCCACTGGGCCAGCATCATGTGCGGCAGCACCTGGCAGCGGCCTGGGTCGCGCTCCAGGGTGATGGCCTTGTCGCGGCATTCGGCGATGTAGTGCTCATCCACATCAAAGGGCCGCAGGAACACGTCGCTCGGGCCGCTGCGCACATGGGGCTCGATGTTGACGCTGTACATGTAGCGGTCTTCCGGGAAGGGGAAGGGAAAACGCAGCACCGCGGCATCGCTGTTGCGGTAGGAGTAGTCGCCGCGGAAGGTCTCTTCAGGTTTGAAAGCGATGGTCATGACAGGCTCCAGGAATCTCGTTGTTTGCAGGGGCGGCTACAGATCCAGCACCAGCCGGCCGGCGCGGGCGCGGGACACGCAGGGCATGATCAGCCGCCCGGCGGCCCGCTCTTCGGCGGACAGGAAGTGGTCGCGGTGCTCGGCCTCGCCCTCCAGCAGCGGCGCCACGCACACCCCGCAGGCGCCGCCCCGGCACAGGCACGGCGCCTTCACGCCGGCCCGCTCGATGGCGTCGAGCAGGCTCTCGTCCTCGCCCACCTCCACCTCGACGCCGGACCGGGCCAAGAAGGCGCGGAAAGCCTCGCCGCCGGACAAGGCCGAGCCGAAGTGCTCGCAATGGACGTGGGTGTCGGGCCAGCCGGCGGCCGCGGCGGCGGCCAGCACCTCGTCGTTCATGGCAGCCGGGCCGCACACGTACAGGTGGGTGCCGACCGGCTGAGCGGCCAGCAGGGCCGGGATGTCGAGGCGGTGGCCGTCCGCATCCCAGTACCAGGACACCCCGGACCGGCCCGCCAGCCAGGGGTCGAAGGCGTGCTGCTCCGACTCCCGGCAGCACACGTGCAGGGCATGCTCGACGCCACTGAAGGCAAACTCGGCAAGGTAGGACAGGAAGGGCGTGATGCCGATGCCGCCGGCGATCATCAACTGGCGGCGTGCGGTGCGCACCGGGGCGAACAGGTTGCCGGGCCAGCCGGCCTCCAGCACGTCGCCCACCTGCAGGCTCTCGTGGATGTGGGCCGAGCCACCGCGGGAGGTGGGCACCCGCCGCACGATGATCTCCCAGGCGTCGCGGGCCCCCGGCCGGCTGACCAGGGAATAGGCGTTGCGGTAGGTGCGGGCGGCGCCGGCCAGGGCCAGCTGCACGTGGGCACCGGCCGCGGCCGGCGGCAGCTTGCCACCATCCGCCGCCACCAGGCGCACATGGCGCAGGCCGGGGGCGATGTCGGCCAGGGCCGCCACCTTGAGCGTGAGGGTTTCGCCGATCATGCGAAGACCTCCTCGATGGCCGGGATCTCGCCCGGCGCCTCGGCATCCACCATCACGCCCATGAAGGCGCCCAGGCGGCGCGAGAAGTGGTCGCGCACCAGCAGGTGACGGCCACAGCCGCCACAGGCCACGATGCTGGTGGTCACGCCTTCGGTCATGCCATGGCAGTGGGTGCACCACACCCGGCGACGCAGGCTGCCCGCATGGTGGAGCTGCACCTGCTTCTCACCGAAGCCGATCACCGCGGCGGCGGTGGCCACCGCCCACAGGAAGGGCTCGGTGCCCTGCACGTAGAGGCGGTCGCCCACGCCGTAGCCACGGCTGGCGCACGCCAGGGCATCCACCACGTCGGCGGCGCTCTCCAGCTGCCACAGCTTGCCCAGGCCGGACATCGGGGCAACCGCACCCGCCAACCAGGTGTGCAGGCTGGCCTGCACCGGGGCGAACACGCCCACCAGCGCCTCCAGGCGGCCGGGGACGAGGGTCTCGCCCTCCACCACCAGCAGGTGGCAGCCGCCCGCCAGGTCCGGAACCAGGGGCTGGTACACCGGACGACTCTTGATGTCGGAGTGCATCATCGCCGCAGTCCTCACAGCACGGCCAGGGAGTGGGCGATGTAGATCACCGCCGCGCCGCCCACCAGGGTGACGTAGGGCAGGATGCCGGCACGGGTGCCCACGCCCTCCTCGCTGCCCAGGTGCATGTCCTCCTGCATCGCCGCCGGAAACCGGCCCTTGTCGACGATGTAGTGGCGGTAGAAGAACACCGGCAGGATCATCGCCGCCGCCAGCAGGCCGGTGGCCAGGGTGCCGGCCCCCCAGATGTCGGCGCCCATGCCCATCAGGCCCAGATTGACGAAGGCCAGCACGGTGCCGATGGCGATCAGCCAGCCCGGCGCCTTGAACGGACGCGGCCAGTTCGGCCGGTCCACCCGGTGGATCCAGGCGGCGTTGAGGTTGAGGAAGTTGAAGAGGATGTAGCAGACGTTGGAGATGGCCAGCACAAACACGTAGTCGGACATCAGCAGCAACACCAGGTTGAAGCCCAGGTCGGTCCACATTGCCGGGGTCGGCGCACCGTTGGCATTCACGTGGGACAGGTACTTGGGCAGCCAGCCATCCACCGAGGCCTGGTACAAGGTGCGCGACGAGCCGGCCATCGAGGTCATGATCGACAGCACCAGGGCCAGCACCAGCATCGCCATCAGCACATGCTCGACCAGCGCGCCGCCACCCAGCATGTGGGCCATGGCGTGGGCCACGCCCATGCCGCTGTAGATGTCGGGCGACAGGATGCCGTCGTACACCGCCGGGGTGACCACCACGCCGGCCGCGTCCTTCACCTCCGGGGTGACCAGCTGGCCGAGGCCGATGGAACCCTGGAAGGCCAGCGGCACCACGGTGAACACGAAGATGCACAGCAGGCCGGAGTACAGGATGGCCTTGAAGGTGTCGGTGCGCGGATTGCGGAACTCGCGGGTGTAGCACACCGCCGTCTCGAAACCGTAAGTGGACCAGGCCGCCATGAAGAGGCCGCCGGCGATCAGGGTGAAGCCCGCCATGTCCCAGCTGCCGTCGATCACCGCACCGCCGGCGTCCTTGGCCAGCGGGAAGAGGGGCGCCAGGTTGGCCGCCGGCACATCGCCGGAGACCAGCGGCCACAGGCCGATCAGCATCAGCGGCGCCAGCGCGGCAACACCCAGCACCATCTGCATGCGCGCCGCCTGCAGGATGCCCCGGTGCTGGATCGCAAAGGCCGCCAGCAGCACCGCCGCGCCCAGCACGAAGGTGGCGTTGATGCGCAGCGACAGCCCGGCCTTGATCCCGGAGAGGTCCATCAGGGTGATCTGCCAGGTGTTGATGGCCGCGTCCGGCGCAAACAGGATGGACAGGATGTAGCCCGCCGCCAGCCCGGAGCCGATGGCCAGCACCGGCGACCAGGCCAGCCAGTTACACCACACCGACAGGGGCGCCAGCATCTTGCTGTAGCGCACCCAGGCCACCGCCCCATACACCGACGCACCGCCCGACTTGTGGGGGAACAGGCCGGCGATCTCCGCATAAGAAAAGGACTGCAGGAAGCCGAAGGCAATCGAGATGATCCACACCGCCCACGACGGCTTGCCCACGGTGGCGGCAATGGAGCCAATCGAGAAGAGCACCAGGGCCGGCACTCCGCTGGCCACCCAGAAGGCACCCGCCCAACCGATCTTGCGGTGGAGCGTCGCACTGCCGCCGCCCCCGATGCCGCTTACGGCATCCACTGTCGTCGTGTTCATCTGCATTCTCCTGGAGTCGAAAAAAGGTGCTGCCCGTGCTGCGCAAGCTTGTGTGCTTTGTGCAGCCCACTCTCCACTTGGCGGCGGCGGCGGACAATTCGACTTTGGGAGTAGGTCGGAGGGGGAATTGAGGGAGTACGCACGCGGGCGTGAAATGGCCGCATCCCAACACAGACAGAGGCAAACGATGAAAAGTGCACTTAGCAATGCAGCCCGCCGGCCGGGCGCGAGGTCGGCCCTGGGCCTGACTCTCGGTCTGGCAGCCGCCACCTTCGCCTGTTCCGTGATGGCCGAGGAGGCCGCCCCCGCCGCCGCGCCGGAGCTCACCTCCAACGTCGGCGTGGTGTCGGAATACGTCTTCCGCGGCATCCGCCAGACCTGGGGCAACCCGGCCCTGCAGGGCGGCTTCGACTACGCCCACGCCTCCGGCTTCTACGTCGGCACCTGGCTGTCCAACACCAGCGCCAACCTGTACGCCAACGCCAACGTCGAGATCGACATCTACGGCGGCTACCGCGGCGCGGTGGGCGACTTTGCCTACGACGTGGGCGTCCTGCAGTTCATCTTCCCGAAGGCCAACTACGACAAGATCACCCCCGCCGGCAGCTACGCCAGCAAGACTTACGACACCACCGAGCTCTACCTCTCCGGCACCTGGCAGTGGCTCAACGTCAAGTACTCCCGCGCCATCACCGACGTGGGCTACTTCGGCTTCACCAGCAACAACGCCGGCTTTGGCGCCTTCCCCAACAAGCCCAATGCCGGCGTCACCGGCAAGGACACCAACGGCTCCTGGTACATCGAGGCCAACATCGCCTACGAATTCCTGCCCACCTGGACCGCCACCCTCCACGCCGGCCGCCAGACCATCGCCCACTCCAAGGGCCTGGACTACAGCGACTACAAGGTCGGCGTCACCAAGGCCATGCCCGGCAGCTGGACCCTCGGCCTTGCCTACACCGCCACCGCCGGTGCCGACTACTGGAAGAACTACCCCAGCCTGGCGGGCAACGGCACCACCAAGGACATGAACGCGAGCACCTGGATCGCGTCGGTCAACAGAGTTTTCTGAGGGGTTTTCTGAACCCGGCGCAGCACCGCGTTTCTCCCAGCAAGGTTGGCACCTGCTGCGGCCCCCGGAAACGGGGGCCGTTTTACGTGGACGGCGTGGTCGTCCCACCCCACGGATCGCGCTCCGCGAAATAGCGCGCCGGCGGCTTGCCCAGCGCCTTTTTGAACATGGTGATGAAGGCCGTGGTGGACTCGTAGCCCAGTTGATCGGCGACGCGTGTCACCGCCTGCCCGCCGGCGAGCAGACGCAGCGCCACGATCAGATGCAATTG
Organism: Zoogloea dura; assembly: GCF_012927165.1. Lineage (GTDB taxonomy): Bacteria > Pseudomonadota > Gammaproteobacteria > Burkholderiales > Rhodocyclaceae > Zoogloea > Zoogloea dura. The sequence continues at coordinate 66,303 of NZ_JABBGA010000022.1, read as the reverse complement.
CTGGCGCCAGCGCCCGAAGCTCATTCCCGTCTCCTGACGCACCAGGCGGGCCAGCGAACGCTCGCTCATGGCCACCAGGCGTCCCCACTCGGCCAGGGTCCGGCGATCCGCCGGATCATCGGCCAGCATCTTGGCGATACGCCCCACCCTCGGCTCGTCGGAGATAGGCAGAAAGAGCTGCTCGACGGGCATCCGCGCCAGCTCTTCGAGGAGCACCACCGCCTTGCGCCCGGTGGGGCTGTCCTCGGCGTAGTCCCGCGCCTGAACAGCCATGTCGAGGATGAGCGCCTGCACCAGGGGCGAGATGGACAGGGTGCAGCAGCGCGCCGGCAGCGCCGCGGCGCCAGGCTGCACGAAGAGGTAGCAGATGCGCGCGTTCGCCGTGGCCCGCACGCAATGGGGCATCCCCCCCGGAATCCACACCGCGCAGCGGGGCGGCACCACCCACACGGACCCGGGCACCTCGCAGCTCACGCCCCCCTGCAGGGCCAGGACCAGCTGGCCCATGCGGTGCTGATGGACCGGCACCTCGCTCCGGTGGTCGGCCACATCCACCCGCATTCCCACGACCAGGCTGTGGATCCGGCTCTCATCAAAATTCCTGAGGGAGGTTTCAAGAGCCGAGGCTGGAGGGTTCATCTTGGCTGGATTCAAAGATTTTTTGTCATCTTATTTAAATCCACATTCTGGCGCGCAGGGTAAGTTTCGAGCCTGTTCCAGTCTTCTCCCCGGTCACCCATGCCTCCCCCCAACAGCCCTCCCGCCGCCCGGCCCCTCCTCCTGATTGCCGGGCTGTTCGCCATCGCCGCCAACCTGCGCGCCCCGATCACCGGGGTGGCTCCCCTCCTCGGAACCCTGCAGTCGATCTTCACGCTGTCCCCCGCCCAGGCCGGGCTGCTCACCACCCTGCCGCTGCTGGCCTTCGGCATCGTATCGCCGCTGGCGGCCTCCCTGGCCCGGGCCGTCGGGCTCGAACGTGCCCTCACCGGCGCCCTGCTGCTGATCACCGCCGGGCTGCTCACCCGCATCGCCGGCCCCGTGGCCTGCGTCTACGCCGGCACGGTGATGATCGGGGCCGGCATTGCCGTGGGCAACGTCCTGCTGCCCAGCCTCGTGAAGCGCAGCTTCCCCACCCGGGTGGCCACGCTGACCGGGCTCTGCGCCCTGTCGATGGGCATCGCAGCGGCGCTGATTTCTGCCGCCGCCGTCCCCCTCGGCGATGCCCTCGGCTGGCAGGTGGCCCTCGGGCTCCCCCTGGGCCTGGCCCTCACCTCCGTGGCGCTGTGGCACAGGGCGCCGCCCCAACCCGTCAACGCTGCGGCAGGCGCGCCGCTGGCGGGCCAGGGAGCAAGAGTGTGGCGTTCGACCCTGGCCTGGCAGGTGACGCTGTTCATGGGCATCAACTCCCTGCTGTACTACGTGCTGATCGCCTGGCTGCCCTCTATCCTCACCGAGGCGGGGCTGTCCCCCTCTCTCGCCGGCTCGCTTCACGGCATGATGCAGCTCGCCTCGGCCATCCCCGGCCTGGTCCTCGGCCCCATCGTCACCCGCATGAAAGACCAGCGCCTGGTCGCCGCCGCGCTTGCCACGCTGGTCGGCCTTGCCCTGCTGGGCTTCTGCATCCATCCGGCGTGGGCCAGCCTGTGGGCCTTCTGCTTCGGCCTGGGATCCGGCGGCAGCCTGATCCTGGCCTTGATCTTCATGGGCTTGCGTACCACCACCCCGCAACAGGCCGCTGCGCTGTCGGGCATGGCCCAGTGTGTCGGCTATCTGCTCGCCGCCTGCGGCCCGACCCTGGTGGGCAAGCTGCATGAAATCACCGGGAGCTGGACCACGGCGCTGTACATCGGTGCAGGGCTGGCCGGCCTGATGGTGGTGTCCGGCGTGCTCGCCGGGCGCGCCCACCACATACCCCACTGAGCCCCACCGAGAGGCGCACCGACGACTCTGGTGACAGCCCTGGTGACGGCCATAGCAGGTTGAAGGACCGCGCCCTTTCCCGAATACTGAATAAGCTTTCCATGAATATGGATAAGCAAGCACCATCCGCCGCCCGGCGCATCTGGCGGCACCGAAAAGATCTTCCGCCGCGCCTGCGCCCCGCCGCGGAATCCATCGAGCCTGCCACCATGCACACCCGCCCGCCCCTGAGCCTTCCGCGCCTCTCCATCGCCGGCCCCCGTCCGGGCAGTGCCGGCCTGCGGCCTTCCCGCCCCAGCGCCGCCGCGCTCGCCCATTGCACCGCGCCCCGCCACCCGGGCCTCTTCGCCCGCCGCGAACGGCGCAGCAGCGACACCCGCCCCGGCTTCGATCCGCGGGCCCGCCGGCCGCTCGCCCAGGTGCTGTGGAAGGCTGCCGCCAGGAGCCGCAGCGCTCGCCTGCTCCGCCAGGGCGCCCGGCGTCTCGCCTGCATGCAGCCGGGCACCGAACACATGAACCTGCTGATCGCATCGCTGATCCGGATTCTTGCGCTGGCCATCGCTCTCGGCCTGCACGGTCTCATCGCACTGACCGCGCTGGGCTGAGCGCCACCCGCCGGGCCGGCACATTGCCGGTCCAGGCCGGCCTTTCCGTTCCGTTCCCCTTCTCCCCCATGCGGTCCGCCTGCAGGGTCTGGCATGGCTGCCGCGAGGGCAGCGCGCAGCTGCCACCTTGAAGCTACTCCCAAAGTCGAATTTCCCTCGATAACCCTACGGACGATCATGTCTTTACGGAAGTCGATCCCGGATTTTCGCCTTTTGGAGAACAGCATGAACACCACTACCTGTGATGCCGGCCATCGCAGCGAACTGAACGACAGGACCGCTCCGCCCTCGATGCGCAGCCGTCCCACCTACTCCTCGCTGAGCCCCGATACGGCCGGCGCCGAGCATCTCCTGGTCATCGAGGCCGACGCGCTCCAGCCGGGGCAGGCCAGCGCACTCTCCAAGAGCTTCACCTCCGTCGCCGAAGCCCTCAGAACGGTGGTATCCGGGTCCGAGCTGCCCCTGCCGGGCGCCAACGTGCAGCCCGACCTCGCCGCCACGCTGCTCGCCGTCAAGGCACGCCTGTCCGGCGCAACGATGCAGCAGCGCGTCTACGCCATCGGCAGCGAGCCCTTCATCTGGTCGATCCACACCGCCGCCATCGACGCGGGCCTGGACGAGAAGCAGATCCGCCTGTGCCACAGCGGCAGCCTCAAGCGTCGCGTGTGGTGCACCCACTGCCACGAGACCACCGAGAACGTCACCACCAACATCGTGGCCTGCACCGGCTGTGGCCGCCGCCTGCTGGTCCGTGACCACTTTTCCCGCCGCCTCGGCGCCTTCATGGGTGTCCAGATCGATGCCGAGGTCCCCGGCGATGTGCCCGCCATCGAGGAGGTCTTCCCGTGATTACCGGTGATCAACTGCAGCTGCGTGTCGCAGCCATCCGCGATATCTCCCCCACCCTGCGCCTTGTCCGCTTCGAGAATGCGGGCGACGGCCCCCTGCCCCCGTCGGCCACCGGCGCCCACCTGCAGGTGGTGCTGCAGGGCGCGCAGAAGGAGATCCGCAACGCCTACTCGCTGATCAGCAAGCCGGGCAGCCGCGACGCCTACGAGATCATCGTGCGGCGCGTGCCGGAATCCCGCGGTGGCTCGGCCTACATCCACGAGCAACTGAAGACCGGCGACCTGCTCACCACCTCCTGGCCGGGCAACCTGTTCGCCCCGCAGCGCAGCGCCCGCAAGCACATCATGGTCGCCGGCGGCATCGGCATCACGCCCTTCCTGTCCTATGTCGCCGACTTCGCCGGCAAGGGCATCGACTACGAGCTGCACCTGTGCTGCCGCGAGGAGGAGAAGGACAGCTTCGCCCCCTGGCTGCCCGAGCCGGACAAGGTCTTCGTGCATTGGGACGCCGACGGCCACCGCCTCGACATCCCGGCGCTGCTGCTGCGCCAGCCCGCCAACAGCCATCTCTACGTGTGCGGCCCCGACTTCCTCACCAACGACGTCCTAGAGGCGGCAGAGACGGGTGGTTGGCCCGACAACCACGTGCATTGCGAGCGCTTCGGCAATGCCCTCTCCGGCGGTGAAGCCTTCCGCGCGGTGCTCCAGCGCTCCGGCAAGGAGATCGAAGTGGGCGAACACGAGAGTCTGCTCGAAGCCATCGAACGCGAAGGGGTCGAAGTTCCCTGCCTGTGCCGGGGCGGCGCCTGCGGCGTGTGCCTGACCAGCGTCCTCGACGGCGAGCCGGAACACCGCGACCACTACCTGGGCAAGGCCGAAAGGGCCGGCGGCAAGCACATCATGCCCTGCGTCTCCCGCGCCAAGTCTGGTCTGCTCGTTCTCGACCTGTAAGCAGCCCCCAAACACTACGCATACTCAGGAGTAGGCCATGACCATCCTCTTCAAGCCCGACGAGACCTACCGCGGTGACTACACCTACCGCAACAGCGACGCCGCGATCCTGCGCTTCCCCTTCCCCTTCCCGGAAGACAGCTACATGTACAGCGTCAACATCGAACCCCACGTGCGCGGCGGCTTCACCCCCGTGTACAACAACCCGATCGACGTGGACGAGCACTACATCGCCGAATGCCGCGACCGGGCGATCACCCTGGAGCGCGACCCCGGCCGCTACGCCGCCCTGCCCCACATGATGACCGCCCAGTGGGACAGCATCGAGCTGTTGATGGAATGCCTGTCCTCCGACTACCCGGAGCTCTTCAGCCTGCACAAGGACGGTGACCGCTGGACCTGGATCAACCGCCCCCTGGGCATTGAACAGAGCTTCACCTTCGGCAAGGAAGACACCCTGCCCTGTGAGCCCTTCGAGTACATCACCCGGCAGATCCAGGGCGACTTCGCGATCCTCGACCAGCGCAACGGCAGCCTCTACCTGGATGCCGGCATGGTCACCGCCCAGGCCGACTGGTCGTTGCAGTTCGACGTGGGCATGGACTTCATGGAATGGCACGGCCCGGTGCCCCTGGCCCACCAGGCCGGCGTCTTCGAGCGCGCCCTCAAATACCTGCTGATGCTGCGCCAGGGCCAGCCCATGCGCCGCCTCAACTGGACCATGACGGTCAACCCGCGCCTCGACACCTCGCCCGAGACCTATCCGGAATGGGGCCCCGACCGGACCACCCTGACCCTCGACAACATCGGCCGCAAGCTGCATCTGCGGGTCGAACTGCAGACCCTCTGGCGCCTGCCCCGCAGCAACGCGATCCTCTTCCCGCTGCGCGGCTACCTGGCCTCCCTGGACGAACTGGTGCGCGTCCCCAAATGGGGCCGCCGCCTGCACCGGGTCTTGTCCACGCTGCCCCGCGAACTGGCCGAATACAAGGGCCTGGTGCGCTTCCTGCCGACCGCGCTGGAATACCTGAGCACCTATGACGACGGCGCTCCGACCACCTCCGGATGCGCCGCCGAAATCAGCAGCCTGTAAAGCACCACCTCCACCGGGCGGAATAGCCCGCCCCCTCTGGCAGCAGGCTCCGCCAATTGGCGGCCCTGCTGCCTTCTGCCGTCCCCCTGCAATTCCGTTTGCAATTTCGTTTATTCCCCCTTATTTCTGACCCTTTCATTTTCCTGTCACGCCAATTGGATAATTCAATTTGGCTTATTTGATGGGAGTACCACCAAAGTATGATTGTGATGCGCCGCACCATGATCGAAATTGGTGAGATCGGGCCGGCAATTCAATTCCCGCCGCCGACACATTTCAATTCCATCCAAACCGATATCCCCATCAGGAGAATTAAATTGGCTCAATCGGCAGAAATCGTCGATGCCATCACCGCAGATTTATCGGATGATGTGCTCGCGCAACAGGCCAGTCTGCACCGCAAGATCGACTGGCGCGGTGCTTTCTGGGTGGCCAGCGGCGTGCCCGCCCTGGTCCTCTTTTCCATCGGCGCCATTGCCGCCACCGTCGGCAAGCCCTCGTGGCTGGTGTGGATGATCTCCATCGGCTTCGGCTTCATCCAGGCCTTCACCTACGCCGAAATCGCCGGCCTCTTCCCCCACAAGTCCGGCGGCGCCTCGGTATATGGCGCCGTGGCCTGGGTGCGCTACAGCAAGTTCGTGGCGCCGGTCTCTGTGTGGTGCAACTGGTTCGCCTGGTCGCCGGTGCTGGCCATCGGCTCGGGCCTCGCCGCCGGCTACATCCTCAGCGCCCTGTTCCCGGCCGACGCCGCCATCAACACCTGGCAGATCACCCTGCTCGACCTCGGCGGCATCAAGGACGGGCTGTCCCTGCGCATCAACGCCACCTTCGTGCTCGGCGCCATGGTGCTGCTCACCGTCTTCGGCATCCAGCACGGCGGCATCCTGCGCTCGGCCAAGACCACCATGATCCTCGGCGTCAGCGCCCTCATCCCGCTGATGCTGATCGGGCTGATCCCCCTGCTCACCGGCGACGCCCCCAGCGCCCACTTCTTCCCGCTCGCCCCGCTCTCTCACGATGGGAGCGGCAAGGTCATCGACGGCGCCTGGGACACCGCCGGCTGGACCCTGATGGCGGGTGGCCTGTTCATCGCCGCCTGGTCCACCTACGGCTTCGAGACCGCGGTCTGCTACACCCGCGAGTTCAAGAACCCCAAGACCGACACCTTCAAGGCGATCTTCTTCTCCGGCCTGCTCTGTATCGCCGTGTTCACTCTCGTCCCGCTGGCCTTCCAGGGCCATCTGGGCCTCGGCCAGATGGTCACCCCGGCGGTGGTCGACGCCAACGGCGTGGTCACTACCCCGGCGGTCTACGACGGCATGCTGGCCCCCGACATCTACAGCGGCATGGGCGTGGCGGCGGCCATGTCGGGCATGATCGGTGGCGGCAAGCTGATCGAAGCGGTGATGATGGTGATGCTGGTGCTGGCCCTGATGCTCTCCATCATGACCTCCATGGCCGGCTCCTCGCGCACCCTCTACCAGGCCTCGGTGGATGGCTGGCTGCCCAAGTACCTGTCCCACGTCAATGAACACGGCGCGCCCACCCCGGCGATGTGGACCGACCTGGGCTTCAACCTGCTCCTGCTGCTGCTCTCCGACTACGTCTTCGTGCTGGCCGCCTCCAACGTCGGCTACATCATGTTCAACTTCCTCAACCTGCACTCGGGCTGGATCCACCGCCTCGACCGCCCCAACTGGGACCGCCCCTACAAGGCCCCCACCGTGCTGCTGGTGCTCGGCGGCCTGCTCGGCTTCGTCAACCTGGCCCTGATGGGCATGGGCGCCGACATCTGGGGCGAAGGCACCCTGAAGGCCGGCCTGCTCTTCGCGGCCCTGATCATCCCGGTCTTCATCTACCGCCACTTCATCCAGGACAAGGGGGTCTTCCCGGCCACCATGCTGGACGACATGCACCTGTCGGCCAACGAAGAAGGCGTCTCCAACCGGGCCGGCATCCTGCCCTACCTCACCCTCGCGGCGGGCGTCGGCATCGTGTGGTTCTTCCACCACCTCGCCACCAGCGGCGGCTGACGCACGCGCTCCGGCGCAAGCACACGACATCGGGCGGCTGCGGCCGCCCGATGTCGTTCACGCCCCTCCCACCCCCTGGCGCACCAAAAAACCCCACAAGGGTGAGGGTCTAATCCCTTGGGAGTAGTGCGCTTGGAGAATTGGCCCATCCCCCTGCCGTTTCGATAATCACTCAGGCGTAAGTACCTCACCCACATCCCACCGGAGACTCAGCCACATGGCACGCGACCCGAAGCACGACATCCTGTTCGAGCCCATCCAGATCGGCCCCAAGACCCTGCGCAACCGCTTTTACCAGGTGCCCCACTGCATCGGCGCCGGCTCCGACCGGCCCGGCTTCCAGGCCGCCCACCGCGCCATGAAGGCCGAAGGCGGCTGGGGCGCGATGAACACCGAGTACTGCTCGATCCACCCGGAATCCGACGACATCCACCGGGTCTCCGCCCGCATCTGGGACGAAGGCGACGTGCGCAACCTCAAGGCCATGACCGACGAAGTGCACAAGCACGGCGCCCTGGCCGGCATCGAGCTGTGGTACGGCGGCGCCCACGCCCCCTGTCTGGAATCCCGTGCCACCCCCCGTGGCCCGAGCCAGTACGCCTCCGAATTCGAAACCCTCACCTACTGCAAGGAGATGGACCTGGCCGACATCGCCATGGTCCAGCAGTACTACGTGGATGCCGCCCTGCGCGCCCGCGACGCCGGCTTCGACATCATCTACGTGTACGGCGCCCACTCCTACCTGCCGCTGCAGTTCCTCTCCCCCTACTACAACAAGCGCACCGACCAGTACGGCGGCTCCCTGGAGAACCGCGCCCGCTTCTGGCTGGAAACCCTCGAGAAGGTCCGCAACGCCGTCGGCAAGGACTGCGCCATCGCCACCCGCTTCGCGGTGGACACCCTCTACGGCCCTGGCGGCATCGAGGTCGAGAAGGACGGCATGCGCTTCGTCGAAATGGCCGACCCGCTGGTGGACCTGTGGGACGTGGATGTGGGCGACATCGCCGAATGGGGCGAGGACGCCGGCCCCTCGCGCTTCTTCCTGCAAGGCCACCAGGTGCCCTGGACCCGCTTCATCAAGCAGGTCTCCAAGAAGCCGGTGCTGGGCGTGGGCCGCTTCACCGACCCCGAGAAGATGGTCGAGATCGTCACCAAGGGCTACGCCGACATCATCGGCGCCGCCCGCCCCTCCATCGCCGACCCCTTCCTGCCCAAGAAGATCGAAGAAGGCCGCGTCGACGACGTGCGCACCTGCATCGGCTGCAACGTCTGCATCTCCCGCTGGGAGATCGGCGGCCCCCCGATGATCTGCACCCAGAACGCCACCGCCGGCGAGGAATACCGCCGCGGCTGGCACCCCGAGAAGTTCGCCAAGAAGGGCAGTGAAGACTCCGTGCTGGTGGTCGGCGCCGGCCCCTCCGGCTCCGAATGCGCCCGCGTGCTGATGGAGCGCGGCTACGCGGTGCACCTCTACGACACCGCGGAGAAGATCGGCGGCCACCTCAACAGCATCACCACCCTGCCCGGCCTCGGCGAGTGGAGCTACCACCGCGACTACCGCGAGACCCAGCTCACCAAGCTGGTCCGCAAGAACAAGGCCTCGCAGATCGCCCTCGGCCAGAAGCCCATCACCGCCGACGAGGTGCTGGAATACGGCGCCGAGAAGGTCGTGATCGCCACCGGCTCGCACTGGAACACCGACGGCACCAACTGCCTGACCCACGACCCCATCCCCGGCGCCGACGCCAGCCTGCCCGACCAGCTCACCCCCGAGCAGGTCATCGCCGGCACCAAGCCCATCGGCAAGCGCGTGGTCATCCTCAACGCCGACACCTACTTCATGGCCCCCAGCCTGGCCGAGAAGCTGGCCAGCGCCGGCCACGAGGTGACCCTCGTATCGGGCGTGCATCTGGCCAACTACATGCACTTCACCCTCGAGTACCCCAACATGATGCGCCGCCTGCACGAACTGGGCGTCGAGGAGCTGGGCGACCACTTCTGCAGCCGCATCGAGCCGGGCCGGCTGGAGATCTACAACATCTGGGGCGACGGCTCGCGGCGCAGCTACCGCGGCCCCGGCGTGTCCCCGCGCGATGCCAACAAGACCCACCGCTGGCTGGAGTTCGACAGCCTCATCCTGGTCACCGGGCGCAGCTCCAACGACAGCCTGTTCCGCGAGCTCAAGGCCCGCGAATCGGAATGGGCCGCCAACGACATCAAGGGCATCTACCTCATCGGCGACGCCGAGGCCCCGCGCCTGATCGCCGACGCCACCTTCACCGGCCACCGCCTGGCCCGCGAGATCGAGGAAGGCAACGCCCAGTACCCGCTGCCCTACAAGCGCGAGGTATCGGTGTGGGGCACGCCCTACCTGCCGGACGGCGACGCCAGCATCCAGTACAAGGTCTGACCTGCCCAGGCCACCCGGCCTCCCCGCGCGGGGCATTCCGTGGCGGCAACGGAATGCCCTCCCGGCCCTGCGGCCTCCTCCCTTCGGAGCTGCAGGCGCCGTGGCAGCGCACCCCGCCCGACACCGCCCGCCGCCGGGCGGACCGGGCCCTCCCCTACACCCGCATGCTTCCCCAATGAGGTAGCCGCCATGGACGCGACGGCACAGACCACCCGAATCCTGTTCGAGCAATTCAGCCCCTGGGCCATCAACCTGTTCTACGCCTTCGGTTACGCGGCCATCGCCTGCTTCCTGTACGGCAGCTACGTGCAGGTGCGCAAATACCGGCGCGGCCAGCCCGACGCATCGTGGGGCCAGCTGGCCGCCCGCTTCGGGGACATGGCCCGCACCATGCTCACCCACCGCACCCTCAAGCGCCGCGACCACGCTGCCGGCGCGGCCCACGCGATGATCTTCTTCAGCTTCATCGCGCTGTTCGTCGGCACCGCCACCATCACCCTGGAGGTGGACATCCTCAAGCCGCTGTTCGGCATCACCTTCTGGAAGGGCGGCTTCTACCTGCTCTTCTCCCTGGTGCTGGACCTCGCCGGCCTGGGCCTCATCGGCGGCCTGCTGTACATGATGTACCGCCGCAAATGGATGGCCCTGCCCAAGCTCGACTACACCCGCCCCGACCGCCAGCCCGGCGACCCGGACTACGACCGCAGCGCCTACCGCCGCGAAGACTGGGCCTTTCTGTGGACGCTGATCCTCATCGGCATCACCGGCTACGTGCTCGAAGCCAGCCGCCTGGTGTGGCTGTCGGGCGATGCCGGCGTGTGGGACAGCCGCTTCTGGTCGCCCGTCGGCGCCCTGCTCGCCCACAGCCTGATGGGCCTCGGCCTCGACGCCAGCGGGGCCGGCACCCTGCGCGGCGGCCTGTGGTGGTTTCACGGGCTGCTGGCCCTCAGCTTCATCGCCCTGATCCCCTTCACCAAGGTCAAGCACATCTTCACCGCCTCTGCGTCGCTGATGTTCCGCGACCCGCTGGCCGGCCGCCGCCTGCCCAAGGTGCCCGAAACCCAGGAAGCCGCCGGCTACCAAGCCATCACCGACCTCACCTGGAAGAACCTGCTGCACCTGGACGCCTGCACCAAGTGCGGCCGCTGCCACGAAGCCTGCCCGGCCCGCACGGTGGGCGCCCCCCTGTCGCCGCGCGACGTGATCCTGTCCCTGCGCGAGTTTGCCAACCACGCCCTGGCCGCCAGCAGCCTGCCCGACAAGGCCGAGCTGTCCATCCACGGCAAGGGCCCCGGCCAGGTCTTCATGGAAACCCTGTGGTCCTGCCGCACCTGCCTGGCCTGTGTGGAGATCTGCCCGGTGGCGGTGGAGCACGTGCCCATCATCGTGCAGATGCGCCGCAAGCTGGTTGAAGAAGGCCAGATGGAACCCATCCTGCAGAAGACCCTGCAGACCATCCACAAGACCGGCAACTCCTTTGGCGAATCCAAGCGCAAGCGCGGCGCCTGGACCAAGGGCCTGCCCTTCCCGGTGAAGGACGCCCGCAAGGAACCCGTCGAGACCCTGTGGTTCGTCGGCGACTACGCCGCCTTCGACCCGCGCAACCAGAAGGTCACCCAGGCCTTCGCCCGCCTGCTCCACGCCGCCGGCGAAGACTTCGGCCTGCTGCTGGACGGCGAGCTGAATGCCGGCAACGACGTGCGCCGGGTGGGCGAGGAAGGCCTCTACGAACACCTCGCCAGCAGCAACATCGCCACCCTGGAAGGCTGCGAGTTCAAGCGCATCGTCACCACCGACCCGCACTCCTTCAACACCATCCGCAACGAATACCCCGAGTTCGCCGACCCGGCCCTGCGCGGCCTGTTCCAGATCGAGCATTACAGCACCGTGCTGCTCAAGCTCATCCAGAACGGCCGCCTCACCCTCAAGAAGCACCTGTCGCACCGCGTCACCTTCCACGACCCCTGCCACCTGGGCCGCTTCAACAAGGGCTACGACGCCCCGCGCGAGCTGCTCGCCCTGATCGGCTGCACCCTGGTGGAAATGCCGCGCAACCGCGATAACTCTTTCTGCTGCGGCGCCGGCGGCGGACGCATCTGGATCCCCGACCCGGTGGGCATGGAAAAGCCCGCCCAGAACCGCATGAAAGAAGCCGCCGGCCTGCCCGACATCGACGTCTTCGTGGTGGCCTGCCCCAAGGACCTGACCATGTTCGAGGACGCCCTCAAGACCACCCCGGGCTGCGAAGGCCGCTTCGTGGTGCGCGAACTCATCGAACTGATCGCCGAATGCGTCGAAGCCGCCGACCCGGCCCCCGCCGCCCTGGCTGCAGCACCCGCGATGGCCTGATCCACCGATCCGGCCTCGCTCCTACCCCATTCAAACCACAGACTCAGCAGAGGACATCATGAAAATACTGGTAGCCGTGAAACAGGTGGCCGCCCTGGACGAGGATTTCGAGATCCGCGCCGACGGCCTCGACGTGGATGAAGACTTCCTGCTCTTCGACCTCAACGAGTGGGACGACTACTCCCTCGAAGAAGCCATGAAGATCAAGGAGGCCAGCAGCGGCGACGTAGAAGTGGTGGTCGTCTCCATCGGCCCCGAGCGCGTCGACGAAAGCCTGCGCAAATGCCTCGCCAAGGGCGCCGACCGCGCCCTGCGCGTGTGGGACGACGCCATCGAAGGCTCCGACAGCAGCGTGATGGCCCGCCTCCTCGCCGCCGTCGTCCGCAAGGAAGCCCCCGACATGGTGTTTGCCGGCGTGCAGTCGTCCGACCACGCCTTTGCCGCCACCGGCATCGGCCTGGCCGGCGAACTCGGCTGGCCCCACGCCGCCGTGGTCAATGCCCTGGACTACGCCCCCGGCGCCCGCCAGGCCAGCCTCAAGCGCGAGCTGGAAGGCGGCGTCTCCCAGTCCGTCACCCTGCAATGCCCCGCCGTGCTCACCATCCAGCTCGGCATCAACACCCCGCGCTACGCCTCGCTGCGCGGCATCAAGCAAGCCAACGCCAAACCCATCGACGTGCTCGGCCTGGGCGACCTCGGCGTAGCCGCCAGCACGGTGGGCGTCGACGCCTCCCTGAGCCGCGTGCGCCGCATGTACATCCCGCCCAAGGGGCGTGCCCAGATGATCGAAGGCAGCCCCGACCAACAGGCCGCGCGCCTCGTCGAAATCATCCGCGAATTCAAGGGAGCATGAAAATGAGCAAGATCCTGGTCATCGCCGAACACCGCCAGGGCGAACTGCGCCCCGTGTCCCTCGAACTGATCGCCGCCGCCCAGGGCCTCGGCGGCCCCATCACCGTTGCGGTGATCGGCGCCAACGCCCAGGCCTTTGTGCCGGCCCTGTCGCTGCCGGGCGTGGACGAAATCCTCACCGTCGCCTCGCCCTTCGCCGAGTTCAACCCCGAAGTGCAGGAAGCCGCCGTCGCCGCCCTGATCACCGAACTCGCCCCCGCCGTCGTATTGCTCGGCCACACCGTGGACAGCCTCGCCTACGCCGCCGCCCTGGCCGGCAAGCTCGGCCTCGGCTTCGCCAGCGACGTCTTCAAGATCGAATGCCAGGGCAGCGACCTCGTCGCCACCCGCGCCGCCTACAGCCAGAAGGTCAACGTGGAAGTGGACTTCCCCGGCAAGGCCACCGTGCTCCTCACCGTGCGCCCCGCCGTCTTCAAACCCGCCGAAGGCAGCGCCAGCCCCGCCACCCGCAGCATCGCCGCGCCGGCCGTCACCACCACCAGCGCACCGGGCGAATACATCGAGATCGCCAGCGGCAACGACATCGACATCACCACCGTGGACTTCATCCTGTCGGTGGGCCGCGGCGTTGGCGAAGAAGCCAACATCCAGCAATTCCGAGACCTCGCCGAAACCGCCGGCGCCACCCTGTGCTGCTCCCGCCCCATCGCCGACTCCGGCTGGCTCCCCAAATCCCGCCAGGTCGGCCAATCCGGCAAAGTCGCCAGCAACTGCGGCCTCTACCTCGCCATGGGCATCTCCGGCGCCATCCAGCACCTGGCGGGGATGAAGCATGTGGGGACGATTGTCGCGGTGAATACGGACCCGGAAGCGTCGATTTTCAGCGTCGCGAAGTACGGGATCGTGGGGGATATGTTTGAGATTGGGGAGGCGTTGAAGGAGGCGTTGGAGGGGTGAGGGTGATATAGGATTTTGGGGGCCATCATCTGGCTGGGGGCTGGATGATGGCTCGGGGACTTTCGGAATCACCACTCTCAATGAAAGACAGCTACCGACCCTTAGCGGAAATGTACCACTTCGAAAAGCGGACCATCAGGAACGTTTGAATTCACCGGACTGCGCTGCTTTTCGCGCAGGTCCGGTGGATGATGGGTTGGGCGTGTCATGTCCAAAGCAAGCTAGGAATATTTCGAAGGTCACGAAGTAGTGTAACAAGCTCAACAAGTCTCGAGTGGTCTCGCCCATCGTTACCCGCGCAGTAGCGAATTACATTTACGTTGATATCCCGCAGTTGTGCATCAAAAAGTGATTCGAGCATCTCAGCTTTATCGTCCTTGTTTTTTGCGGAGGGAAGAAATGCGTAATGGCGTGCTCCACCTGACCTCTTTGCGACCCAAAGCAGCCGTCTAACTTGAGCGTCAGTCAATGAAAACCCAAGGAATAGACACGTAGTGCTTGAAAACTGTCTTAGTTGTACGGAGCTCCTCCACCCCAATTGATCAATAGCATATTCGCTGTAGTCATCTTCGCCTAAGACAATTGAGACTGTGGGACCGCCGCCACATTTGAGATGCCCGTGGGGATAGTAAATTGGTACGACACCTACCTTCCTAGATGCTGAAGGCTGCCATATGCAGTCCGTCCGAACTCCCAATCGCTGTAACGCCGTTTCAGCAAGATTGTCGTAGTTATAGCTGAGTATTTCAGTGTTGCCGACGTCTCCTGCACACAATTCCGCAATCCCAATGAGCAATGTGGAAGGGGCTGGAAGCGGATCATCGCCATATAGTGACTTGCGCACCAAATACATCCAATCATGTGGACGCACTCGCGCCTTTACCATCTGAGCTAGCCGCAACGCATCCTCTTGCGCAACGAACTCATTTGCGATTTTCTTTGTTGTATCGCTCCAGTGATATTCATTCCAAAAGGCAATAGAAAGATCTTTGGGTGGACGGCTATTATTAGCCTTGCCACGGCATTTATCGAATTCCCAATGCGTTAAATATGTCGAAGCAATTCGACGAAGTAAGACTATCCAAGGGGGCAAGCCTGATGATGCTGACACGCCTGCTCCTAAGGCTAAAGTCAGCTTCTTTTGATGGATCGCTTTAGCTAGGGAAGCAAAAGCAAGCATGCTGCTTTTTGACAAATCCGGAGCTATGTCATAGCGCAATTTCATTGGCAGAGCCAAGTACGGCGATCAGAGGGTTTGGCTTCCCAACGTCTGAATTCACCGGCTTGCGCTGCTTTTCGCGCAGATCCGGTGGAATGGGTTAGAGTGCACTTATTCATACCAGTCGCTCGTATCGACCTTAAACTTCCCCACGGTGGCCTCTTTTCCCAACGGGCGAACGAGTTGTACCGTCAGTTCCGCGCGCAATGGAAATGAGGTGGACATAACAGCGCCAATGTCGTTCCTAACATCGGAGTCAGAGCCGTACTGGAGCCCGCAACCGATGGTCCCATCCACAGCTAACTCGATAGCATGGGGGCCTATTTCAACCACCTCTATTTCATTCACGTAGACTTCGTCTATCCAGTGGTGCGTAGCCAATTCGTCGATTGAGTCAATCGTCTCGGAAATGACATGATTGAGCAGATGATGGTCGATATGATTGGCCAGAGCTTCAGCTACTTGAGTTCTGCACATGGCGATGTGTTCGACAAAGTAATGGGTAGCCTCCAAGCATTCAGTGGCGAGACGATTGGTCTTGGTTAGATTGATGCCAAATGTGGAAGGCTCAATGTGTGTGTGCTTGTTCAGGACCTCAATTGCGTCTAGCAATTGTTTGCGAACCGCACCAACATCGATTCCAAGTTTTTTCGAAACGAATGTATCTGAGAGACCACCTTGAATGGCATAGGTGGCTCTTTGTGCGCGGGTGATTCCGCTTTTTGCAGTTTTGTCCACTTTGAACCATGAGCATGCTTTCACTTGTTCGTCTGCTGCCAAGCGGTGAAACACATGCCTAAGAAGCTCTCTCAGCGCATAGGAGAAATTATTGAAACAGAGTGGCCCTGACTCATCAAGATTGTCGAATGCCGCTCCAAGGAGTTGATGTTCAAACCCAGCAGCAAGTACCCGCTGAATCTTCTTCTCGAACTTCTTGCGTAGGGGATGCGACATGGTGTGTGCGCTCTAACAGTTATTAAACGGACCCGCTGTGTCCGTATATGAATTGATATACATGCAGCTATTATCCTTCCGGAATCGCCAGTGGGGCAAGGAGGTGGCCTAAACCGAGTCAACACAGGTCCGTATAACAACTCCAATAATACGGACGCCAAGAAGACCGTTCGAATGTCCGCTATCGGGACAAATCCTCAATGACCGGTTGTGCCCTCGAACAGCCAATCGAGCTCATCCTTCCACGGACAGCACCTACCGACAATCCGCCACCGTCTTGTCAGCACTTGTCCCAAGCACCTACACCCGCACTACCAACATCGTGCAGCATCCTCACACACCTCCGCCCCTCCACTCTATGAACTGCTGCACTTCCCAAGCAGCCAAGCCCGGTCATGTCGCTTCCTTCTGACAAATATCAAGGCCACGTCGTCTCCCCGCTTCGATGTGTGGGCCGGGTTTCTATACCTGCGTTAAAGCGGGAAGCGATGTTCGACAGCCGGGCTCCTGGTTTCAGGGACAAGTAAGCATATTGCTCAGCATTTTCATGACAAAGATGTCGCCACCTGGCACATCGGCTTTCCGTTATTCCGCGTTGGATTGGCCGGGAGTTCGCCCCGGCGGGCGACCTTCTTTCTTGCTTCGCCAAGAAAGAAGGCAAAGAAGGCGACCCGCCTCCCCGGTCGTTCGCTGCGCGAACGACTGCCCTGCGCTGCTCACGCCAGGCGGCCGGCGCGGAACTCGCCCTTCGGGCTCAAACAGCCGCGCCGGACTACCCCGCCTGTCGTTCCGCTGCTCGGCGGGTCGGAACGGGCTTTCAGCAAGCACCGAGCCTCTACGGAAAGACCGGCGGATGCGAGACGTTGGGGTTTTGCTTTTGCGTTGATGATCACCCCCTGCTTCAGCAACCGCGCGGTGTTTGCGAAAAGCCCGTTCCGACCCGCCGAGCAGCGCAGCAGCGGGCGGGGCTTTCCGGCGCGGCTGTCTGAGGAGGCGCAGCCGACGAGTTCCGCGCCGGCCGCCCGATGCGAGCAGCGCAGGGGAGTCGTTCGCGTAGCGAACGACCGGGGAGGCGGGTCGCCTTTCTTGCTTACTTCTTTGGCGAAGCAAAGAAGTAAGTCGCCCGCCGGGGCGAAATCCCGGCCAATCCAACTCTAAACAACGGAAAGCCGACCAGCAAAGCCTCAACCACAAAACGCTGACAGCCCCCAAGCCGCAAGCACTCAGCGCGCAGCCAGATACCCGTCACCCCCGCCTACCATTCCAAAGAAGTATCAACATAACATGTTCGATACCCCAATCTTTTGAAGCGCGCGTCTACGAAGCACACAGCGCAGTCAACATTCAATGTTGACGCCTCTGCGAAGCATGTAGACCGCTCAACATAGAACCCAGCGAGCCATTTGTTTTATGCAGGACGCGCTGCATTGAATGTAGACGCGTCCACATGATGATCAGCGCCGTCTACATGACATGTAGACAGCGCTGGGTGCTTCCCATCGTTGGCTGGGTTGAGTTCTGGCGTGTGATGGGCGGCTGAAGCCGCCGCTACATGTTGTGCGCGCACCGGCCAGATCGATGGGGCGTGCGGCGGGAGGCATGTTGCGCCGTGCCATCAATACAAACAGGTATGCCATCAACACCAGCCATACCGATTTCTTTTGAAGCAGGCGTGCACGAAGGATTGGGGCCGGGGCTATTCCCTATCGCCGGGCGGCGAATCCTTATCGCCGAGCCGCTTGAAGCACTGGCAGGCGTGCGCACATTGATCGCCGCGGTGCCAACACCATCTACCCACGCGCCAACACCATCATCACGCGTTCAACAGCCTGTGTGCACCACCCAATCAGACCCACCCGTTCTCAATGAACTCATTGATCGAATACAGCCGCTTCTCCAGCTCCCGCTGCTGGATGGCGCGGATGATCTGGTCGACGCCGCTGGCGTAGGGTGAATCCCCGTACACCCGCGTTTCCATGGAGATGGCGCAGGGGCCGTCCTGGATCTCGATGCGGTGAAAGGCGTGGCGGCCCAGGTGGGCCGGGGGGATGCCGAGGTCTTGTTCCTGCCGGGCGGTGTCGCGTACCGAGAGGATGTCGGAGGGCGCGACGCCGAGTGCGTGGGCCATGGCCACGGCGGTGCCGGGTACGGAAGTCTTGCTGGCTTGATGCGATTCGGTGACGCGGATCTGGCTGCCTTTGAACAGGCTGCCCGAGCGTTCCAGCATGCACATGAACTTGAGCATGAGGATGTTGGTGTTGGGGCACAGCACGATGGGGAAGCCGGCTTGGTCGCCGGCGGCTTCGAGCGCTGAGCCGGTGGCCAGCTCGACGAGGACGGACCGGGTGCGCTGGCAGAAGCGGGAGATGCCGTCGATCTCGCGGCCGGAGCCGGCGTGCACCACGATGGCGCGCCCCTCGGCGGCGGCCTCGCCGGGCCATGGGGACACGGTGTATCCGCCATGTGCGGTGAGCGCGTCGAGCAATTCGGTGGCGAGCTTTCCGGTGCCCGCGATGAAGACCTGCATGGGTGTTCTTTCGGATGGAAGTGATGAGCGCCTGGGGTTGCGAGGTGGCCGAAGCCGCCGCCCGGGCTGGCCGGGGAGCATACCGCAAGCCCGGTGTGGATGCTGCTGTGCGGCACACGGCAGCCAGCACGCACGCCCTGCTCCCTGTTTGCCATTTCCTGCCGACTATCGGGATATCGCGGTGATTCCGCCGCACCTGTGTTTGTGCATTGCACTTGCAGCTAGATTTGCCCGCGTCGATCGGTGGCCGCCACCGGTACGCGGCCCTCTGCCGCGCGATGTGACAAGACAGGACAGGCAGTACCTACACACACCAACAAGGAGACAGACATGGCAGCAATGCTCGAGGGCAAGATCGGGATCGTGACGGGGGCAGGACAAGGCATCGGGCGTGAATCGGCGCTGGTGATGGCGCGGGAAGGGGCGCGGCTGGTGGTCAGCGACATCAACCTGGCGATGGTGGAAGAGACGGCCCACCTCATCAGCCAGGCCGGCGGCACCGCACTGCCCCTGAAGGTGGATGTGGCGCGCGGCGAGGACTTGCAGGCCCTCGTGGAGCTGGCGGTGAGCCACTTCGGGCGGCTCGACTGTGCCTTCAACAACGCCGGCATCTCCGGTGAAGGCGCCCTGCTGGCCGACTTCTCGGAGGAAGGCTACGACCTGCTGATGGCGGTCAACCTCAAGGCCGTGTGGCGCGCCATGAAGCTGGAGATCAAGCAGATGCTCAAGCAGGGCGGCGGCGGTGCCATCGTCAACACCTCGTCGGTGGGCGGGCTGGTGGGCAAGGAACACCTCTCGGTGTACTGCGCCACCAAGCATGCGGTGCTGGGGCTCACCAAATCGGCGGCCCTCGAATATGGGGCGCAGGGTGTGCGCGTCAATGCGGTGTGCCCGGGCGTCGTGCGCACGCCTATGGTCGAGGCGGTGATCAGCGGCACCGGCACCTCGCTGGACGACTGGAGCAAGCTGCAACCCATCGGCCGCTTCGGCACCCCGTCGGAGATCGGCGAGGCGGTGGCCTGGTTGTGTTCCGACCGCGCATCCCTGGTGCACGGCCACGCCCTGGTCGCCGATGGCGGCCTCACCTGCGCTTGAGAAAAGTGCCCGCACATTCCCCCTGATCGGCACATCCGGCCTGCGGCGCGGCATTTGCGCTGCGCCGCAGGCTATTTGAATTTCCAATACGCATTAATCCGCCCCGGCATTCGGTGAAACCTTCCGCCACGCGGCGGCCAATTGCAGCGCCGCGGCATGCAGGCCTTTCGGCGCCGGCTGTGGCCGCCATCAACTTGAGCGATTTCTCCAAAGTCACCCGCTGGAATTGGAAAGCAGGACGACTACAATGGGGCACATAAAAAAGCAGCACTCATTAAAGTAGTACCCCATCTGGAGGAGACAATGACGGGAGTACTTTCGTCGACCCCGCAGCTCATCGCCAGCGCCACCGCTTCGGCGCCCGATTACGTGCTGCAAGGTCACAATGGAGACATCTTCGGCGCACGCTGGAACCACCCTGCGGGTGAGACCCAGTTGCGGCGCAATGCCGAGCATGTGCTGGTCTATCACCTGTCCGGCAATACCGACGTCGAGCGCCTGCAGCAGGGCGTGGTGACCGGCTTCCGCTCCCGGGTCGGGTCGGTGACCTTCATGCCGCGGGATTCAGAGTCCGACTGGCGGCTGGGCGGCAACACCCAGGTGCTGCACCTCTACCTGCCTCAAACCCTGCTCGACACCTTTGCCCAGGACGTGCTGGAACGCGACGTGTGCCCGGAGATCGAGGACTTCTTCGCCGTGCCCGACACCTGGCTGGACGGTTTCTTCCGCATGCTGGCGAGCGAGGCGCCGCCTTCGGCGGCCCACGGCAACCGGCTCGAGACCCTGGTGCTCGACCAGGTGCAGAGCCTGCTGGTGCGCCACCTCGTGACCCGCTACGCGCGGGAAAGGGTGACCGATGCCGAGCGCACCCAGACGCGGAGCGGCAAGACCAACCAGCTGCGGCAGAGCGTGCTGAAGAAGATCAACGCGCTGATCCACGAGCGCCTGCATGAGGACATCTGCCTCAAGGATCTGGCCGAGATCGCCTGCATCTCCAAGGACCACTTCCTGCGTGCCTTCCGCGACACCGTCGGGCAGACGCCCTACCACTACCTGCTGTCCCAGCGGCTGGAGCGGGCCAGGGTATTGCTGCGGGAAGAACAGGCCATGCCGGTGGCAGAAGTCGCGCGGCGCTGCGGCTTCAAGAACCTCAGCCATTTCTCGGCAACCTTCCGGCGCATGACGGGGGTCAGCCCCAAGGGCTATCGAGGCTGAGGCAGGTACACGACGCTTGCAGGGCCGCCGCCGGCCCTGCTTGCATTCAAAGTCGAGAATGCGTCTTAGCGATGCACGCCCTCTGCCACGCCGTCGCGCTCGGCCATTTCCAGCATGGCCTTGTAATCGATGATGCCGGCAATCGAGCCATCCGGCGCCAGCCCGGCGATCGGCCCGTCAAATACACAGAACAGCACGCAGCCGTTCTTTGAGCGGGGCTGGTGGATATCGCCGGCCGGCTCGAACATGTAATTGCCGGCAAGGCCGATATCCGCCTCTTCGTAATAGACATCGCCCTCCATCACCATCACCTCGATGGCGCCGATGTGTTGATGGATGGGCGCCTCGACGCCCGGCAGCACCTTGAGCATGCAGGTGAAGCCGCCCGTGCGCGAATTGACGCTCAACAGTTTGTATTCCACCCCCTCCATGGCATAGGGCCGCCACGGGATGGTGTCGATCTTCTGAAACTTCGGATACGGCAGGGTGATCCTGGCGTGGGCTGCACTGCCTTCGCTGCGCTGACTATCGGCGCTGCACAACATGACGCTCATCGTGGTCTCCTTCATTGGGGCTGATGTGTGGAATTGGGGTCACGCATCCTTTCGCTGAGAGCGTGCCGATCACGATATTAGGCGGCACCCAAGGGCATCGCGCCCATCGTGACGAAATCGCCGCGAGTAATCCAAAGCAGCGATAAATCAACAATCCGCAGCGCCGACTATTTAAAAAACGGCGCTTTTCGGGATATCGGGCAGATTCCCGCCGCCCTGTGTTTGTGCAATGCACTCGCAGCTAGATTGCGCAGCACCGGCTTATTCGCCGGCCCACAAATACACAGGAGACACGCAATGACAGCCACCACC
Source organism: Zoogloea dura (assembly GCF_012927165.1). Lineage (GTDB taxonomy): Bacteria > Pseudomonadota > Gammaproteobacteria > Burkholderiales > Rhodocyclaceae > Zoogloea > Zoogloea dura. Next base: position 44,409 of record NZ_JABBGA010000022.1, on the reverse strand, counting down.
CTCGCCCATTCCCCATCCGCCGACATTCCCCTTTCGCAGCGCCACGGCAAGGATTTCGTCGATCTTGCCAATGTGCCGTGGACGCCCTGGGTCATGGAAGGCACCTATTTCAAGCTGCTCGCCATCAATGAGCTGAGCGGTGGCTTTTCAATGCTGCTCAAGGTCGACCCGGGCGTGCAGGCGCCGGTGCATGCGCATATCGGCTCGGCCGAGGCTTATCTCGTCGAGGGCGGTTTCTATTACGAAGAAGACGACCCCGGCTATGCCGGCTATTACACCTACGAACGCGGCGGCTCGGTGCACCAGCCGGTGTCGCCGCAGGGTTGCGTGATGTTCGCCGTCACCCACGGGCCGCTCGCCGGCTGCAACCCGGATGGCTCCGTCGCCGCCGTGGTGGATTGCCGCCTGATGCTGCAGCTGGCCGAGGCCAACGGCGTCGCCGGCCACGTCGTGCAGATCGTCTCCGGCCGCTGAGCCGGAGCCCGCCCCACTTCCATCTCTCTAGGAGAGAAGATGAACGGCAAATCTCGGAGACCCGGCCTGCGCCGGGCCGCGCTCGCGTCCGCCATCGCCGCCTTTGGCGGCAGCGCCGGCGCAGGCGACTTCACGCTGGGCGACGACATCACCGGCACCTGGACCCTCAACGCCACCCTTGGCACCAACGTCCGCATGCAGGGCCGCGACGCGGCGCTCACCTCCTTCGGCAACGCCAACCACAACGGCGGCAAACCCGGTAACGGTGGCGGCAGCACCGACGACGGCGACCTCAACTTCAAACGCGGCGACATCACCTCCACCACCCTCAAGCTGGTCGGCGACGTCGAGCTGCACTACCGCAACTACGGCGCCCTGGTGCGCGCCAAGACCTGGCATGACTTCACCCTCGCCAACAAGAAGGTGGATCACGGCAACTTCGACAACGGCTACACCCCCGGCGAGCGCCTGGACGACAGCCACTTCGACAAGGCCGCCAAGTTCACCGGCGCCGAGCTGCTCGATGCCTTTGTGTATGGCAACTGGGCGCTGGGGGGCGACACCAAGCTCAACATGCGCCTGGGCAACCAGGTGGTGAACTGGGGCGAGAGCATCTTCATCCAGGGCGTCAACGTGGTGAACCCGATCGACGTGCCGGCCGCCCGCCGCGCCGGCGCCCAGGTGCGCGAGATCCTGCTGCCGGTGCCGCTGCTCTACGGCAACCTGGGCCTGCCCGGCGGGGTCAGCTTCGAGGCCTTCTACCAGTTGCAATGGAAGAAGACCGTGATCGATGGCTGCGGCACCTTCTTCTCGCCGGCCGACGTCATCAACTGCGGCGGCTCGCAGTTCGGCCCGGACGTGTTCTCAGACCGCGAGCAGTTCCAGGGCGTCGCCGCCCTCGGCGGGCTCAACCTGCGCTCGCTGCGCCAGCGCGACGCCAAGCCCTCCAACGCCGGCCAGTACGGTGTTGCCATGCACTGGCTGGAACCCTCCAGCGACACCGACATCGGCCTCTACTACATCAACTACCACACCCGCACGCCCTTCCTCAGCCTGTCGAGCAAGCCCTCGGAGGCCAGCTCGCTGTACGGCACGGCGGCGCCGCTGTCCTACCTGCTCGACTATTCCGCCGAAGACATCAAGACCTACGGCCTCAGCCTGTCCAACACCCTCGGCGGCGTCTCGGTGATGGCCGAGCTGACCTACACCCGCGACCTGCCGGTGCAGATCAATGGTGGCGACCTGGTGCAGTTCGGCGTCTCCGGCGGCAGCCAGGGGCCGCTGGTCGGCAATCGCAGCTACGACCCGGCCGGCGCCACCATCCGGGGCTACGACCGCATGGACAAGCTGCAGCTGCAGTTCGGTGCGATCAACGTCTTCAGCCAGGTCCTCGGCGCGCAGTCGCTGCTCACCGTGGGCGAGGTCGGCATGAGCTGGTTGCCCAACCTGCCCAATGCCAACAACGACGTGCGCTACGGCCGCGCCTTCACCTTCGGCACGGCCTGGCACCAGGCCTATTCCAGCCCGGCCCTGTCCACCCGCGAAGGCTGCAACGCGGCCAACTCGGCCGGGATGGTGACGCCCGCCAACTGTGCCCAGGACGGCTTCGTCACCCCGTTCTCGTGGGGCTACCGCCTGCTCGGCGAGCTGGAGTACCCCAACGCCGTCGCCGGCTGGACAGCCAAGCCGCGCATGTACTGGGCCCATGACGTCCGGGGCAATGCCGCCGACGGCGCCTTCCTCGAGAACCGCCGCACCCTCGGCACCGGCGTCTCCCTGTCGCGCCTCGAGGCCGGCCGGCGGTGGACGATGGACCTCGCCTACACCCGCTTCATCGATGCCGCGCGCTGGGACACCTCCCGCGACAAGGACTTCCTCGCCGCCAGCCTGAACGTGGCCTTCTAAGGAGATCGACATGATCCGACCCCAACTCACCCGATACCCGGCCCGGCACCTCGCCGGCCTGCTCCTGCTGCCCTTCGCAGTGGGTGCCGCCCACGCCGCGCTCACCGCTCAGGAGATCGCCCGCCTCGGCAAAGACCTCACCCCGGTGGGTGCCGAGCGCGCCGGCAATGCCGCCGGCACCATCCCGGCCTGGACCGGCGGCCTCACCAAGCCGCCCGCCGGCTTCGACATCAAGCAGGGCCACGCCAACCCCTACGCCGACGAGAAGCCGCTTTACACCATCACCGCGCAGAACTGGGAGCAGTACAAGAAGGTGCTGTCCGATGGCCACATCGCCATGCTCAAGCGCTACCCCGAAACCTACCGCCTCAACGTCTACCCGAGCCACCGCAGCGCAGCCCTGCCCCAGGCCGACTACGACCAGATCCGCGAGCAGGCCGCCAAGGTGACGGTCACCGCCAGCGGCACCGGGCTGGACAACTGGGAGCGCAGCGTCGTGCCCTTCCCCATTCCCAAGAGCGGGCTGGAGGCGATCTGGAACCACCAGGTGCGCTCCCGGGCCGGCGGCATCGACCGCCGCCACCTGATCGGCTCGGTCAACCCCAACGGCAGCTTCAATGCCTACGGGGTGGAGGAGAGCTGGATCTTCGCCCAGAACATGGACCGCCAGGAGAGCAACCGCTTCTGGTACTTCATGGCGCGCATGTACTCACCGGCCGACGTCAGCGGCGAGGTGGTGATGGTGCACGAGCCCCTCGACTTCGCCCGCGACGGCCGCCTGGCCTGGGTCTACAACGCCGGCCTGCGCCGCGTGCGGCGCGCCCCGCAGATCATCTACGACTCGCCGGGCAGCTTCTCGGAAGGCACCCGCACCGAGGACGACTATGACATGTACAACGGGCCGACCGACCGCTACACCTGGAAGCTGGTCGGCAAGCGCGAGCTGCTGATCCCCTACAACAGCTATGCCATCCACTCGAAGAAGCTCAAGGCCAAGGACGTGGTCAAGCCGCAGCACCTCGACCCCTCGCTGACCCGCTACGAGCTGCACCGGGTGTGGGTGGTGGAGGCCGCGCTGAAGGACGGCATGCGCCACATCTACGGCAAGCGCGTGTTCTACATCGACGAGGACAGCTGGACCATCGCCGTCAAGGAGCTCTACGACGGCCGCGGCCAGCTGTGGCGGGTGGGTGAGGCGCAGCTGATGCAGTACTACGACGTGCCGCTGCCCTACTACGCCTTCGAGAACATGTACGACCTGCAGGACGGCCGTTACTTCGTCGCCGGCCTGAGCAACGAAGAAGGTCCGTGGCGCTTCGGCGCCAAGGCGCGGCGCGCCGATTTCGACCCCGACGCCCTGCGCCGCAGCGGCACCAAGTAAGCAGCGGCCACGACCGCGCACAGCGGGCGCGCCGGGCCCACCGGCGTGCCCCGCCCACAGGGACACCACCATGAGACGCTTTCCTCCTCTTCCCCACCTTCCTCTCGCCACGCTGGCCGTGGCAGCGGCCCTCGCCCTGGCCGCCAGCGCCGGCGCCGGCCTCGCTCCGCGCAGCGCGGCGCCCGCCATCGACCTGCTCGAAACCCCCTCCCCGCAAAGCCCGCGCGCCGCGGCGCAACTGATGAACGGCCTGGTCCATGCCGGCGACCGCCTGGTGGCGGCCGGCGCGCGCGGCACCATCGTGTATTCCGACGACGGTGGCCGCAGCTGGGCCCAGGCCACGGTGCCGGTGGCGGTGATGCTCACCGCGCTGCACTTCCCCACGCCGCAGCTCGGCTGGGCGGTGGGCCACGACGGCGTGATCCTGCACAGCCACGACGGCGGCCTGAGCTGGCAGCGCCAGTTCGACGGCAACCAGGCCAACACGCAGATGCAGGCCTGGGCCCAGGCCCGCCTCGAGCGCGCCCGGCAGGCCCTGCAGCACGCCTCCGAGGCCCAGCGCCAGGCCGCCGAGGACGCGCTGGCCGCCGCCGAGGACGGCCTGGCCGGCATCGAGCAGTCCGCCAGCTTCGGCCCCTCGCGCCCCTTCATGAGCGTGTGGTTCCGCAACGCCAGCGAGGGTTATGCCGTCGGCGCCTTCGGCATGGCCTTCGGCACCACCGACGGCGGCAAGCAATGGACGCTGTTCGCCGACCGCCTGCCCAATCCGGAGAGCCTGCACCTCTACGCCATCGCCTCGCCGGCCCCCGGCGTGCTGCTGGTCGCGGGCGAGCGCGGCCTGCTGCTGCGCTCGGCCGACGCCGGGGCCAGCTGGCAGGCCCGGCCGCCCCTCACCGAGGGCGGGCTGTACGGCCTGGCCGCGCTGCCCGACGGCAGCGCCGTGCTGGCCTTCGGCTTCGACGGCGCCGTGCTTCACAGCGCCGACCTGGGCGCCAGCTGGCAGCCCCTGGCCAGCGGCACCCGCAGCGCCCTGTATGGCGCCGCGCAGGCCGGCAGCGAGCTGATGCTGGTCGGCAACAACGGCACCCGCCTGCGCCTCGCCGGCAAGCGCTTCGAAGCCCTGCCCACCGGCGACGGCCGCACGCTCAGCGCCGCCGCCCTCGGCACCCACGGCTGGGTGCTGGCCGGCTGGGGCGGCCTGAGCACCGACGCCCCCTCCCCCGACACCACCGGAGCGCCCCGCCATGAGTGAGACCCCACGCAAGCCGGCGGAAGCCCACGGCGGCCTGCTGAAACGCCTCGAACGCCGGCTCGAGAGCGCGCTGTTCCGCCACCGCGGTGCCACCGTCGCCGTGTTCGCCCTGCTGACCCTGTGGCTGGGCTGGGCGGCGCTCGGCCTGCGCCCGGACGCCAGCTTCGAGAAGATGATCCCGGTCCACCACCCGGCCATCGCCAACTACCTCACCCACGAAGACAACCTGCGCGGCCTCTCCAACGTGGTTCGGGTGGTGGTCGAGAACCGCAAGGGCGACATCTTCGACCCGGCCTTCCAGGAGGTGCTGCGCAAGGTCAATGACGAGGTCTTCTACATCCCGGGCGTGGACCGTGCCGGCATGCGCTCGCTGTGGACGCCCAATGTGATGTGGGGCGAGGTGACCGCCGAGGGCTTCGAGGCCGGGCCGGTCATCCCCGACGGCTACGACGGCTCGCCGCGGGCCATCGATCAGTTGCGCAGCAACGTCTTCCGCTCCGGCGAGGTCGGCACCCTGGTCGCCAACGACCTGCGCTCGGCGCTGGTGCTGGTGCCCCTGATGGAGCGCGACCCCGACACCGGCCAGCGGCTCGACTACGGGCGCTTCGCCACCGACCTGGAGGAGAAGATCCGCGCCCGCTACGAGAATGAGGGGGTGAGCATCCGCATCGTGGGCTTCGCCAAGGTCATCGGCGAACTGATCGACGGCGCGCTGCCCATCCTCGGCTACTTCCTGCTCACCCTGGTGCTCACGGCGGCGCTGCTGCTGTGGTATTCGCGCTGCCTGCGCAGCACCCTGACGACCCTGGCCTGCTGCCTGATCGCCGTGGTGTGGCAGCTCGGCATCGTGCGCCTGATGGGCTACGGGCTGGACCCCTATTCCATCCTGGTGCCCTTCCTGACCTTTGCCATCGGCATCAGCCACGCGGTGCAGAACATCAACACCACCGCCAACGCGGTGCTCGACGGGGCCGACAAGGTGGAGGCGGCCAAGCGCTCCTTCCGCACCCTCTTCGTGGCCGGCACGGTGGCCCTGCTGTGCGACGCGGTGGGCTTTGCCACCCTGCTCGTCATCCGCATCGGGGTGATCCAGGAGCTCGCCATCTCGGCCAGCATCGGCGTGGCGGTGATCATCTTCAGCAAGATGTTCCTGCTGCCGGTGCTGATGTCATGGACCGGCGTGTCGCCCGCCGCGGTGAGCCACGCCCGGCGCCGCCGCGCGCACCTGCCCTGGCTGTGGCAACAAGTGGCGCGCTGTGCCCAGCCGCGCCCGGCAGTGGTGGTGACGCTGGCCGCCGCCGCGCTGCTGGCCCTCGGCCACTGGGGCGCCCGCGACCTGCAGATCGGCGACCTCGACCCCGGCGCCCCCGAGCTGCGCACCGATTCGCGCTACAACCGCGATGCCGCCTACCTGGTGGAGCACTACGCCACCAGCACCGACGTGTTCGTGGTGATGGCCGAGACCCCGCCCCAGGGCTGCCGCGACTACCAGGTGCTGGCCGGCATGGACCTGCTCGCCGCCGAGCTGGAGCGCATCCCCGGCGTGCAGCGCACGGTGTCGATGTCCGACTTCGCCTACCGCGTGCTTGCCGCCAACAACGAGGGCAACCTCAAGTGGCACGCCATCAGCCGCAACAAGTACGCCCTCGGCGGCGCCTTCCAGAAGACGCCCAAGGAGTACATCGGCAACGGCTGCGCGATGACCCCCTTCGTGGTCTATCTCAACGACCACAAGGCCGCCACCCTGTCGGCCCTGATGGGCACCGTGCGCGACTTTGCCGCCCGCCACGACTCCGACAAGGTGCGCTTCACCCTGGTCGGCGGCAATGCCGGCATCGAGGCCGCCACCAACGAGGTCATCCGCGACGCCGACCACACCATGCTGATGCTGGTCTATGCCATCGTAGCCCTGCTGCTGCTGATCGAGTTCCGCTCCCTGCGGGTCACCCTGTGCATCGTGCTGCCGCTCTACATCACCTCGGTGCTGGGCGAAGCCATCATGGCCTGGATGGGCCTGGGGGTGAAGGTCGCCACCCTGCCGGTGATCGCCCTCGGGGTCGGCATCGGCGTGGACTACGGCATCTACATCTACAACCGCCTGCAGTCCTACCTCGACCGCGGCCATCCGCTGGCCGAGGCCTACCTGCTCACCGTCTCCACCACCGGCCGCGCAGTGGCCTTCACCGGCCTCACCCTGGCGGTGGGCGTGCTCACCTGGATCGGCTCGGCCATCAAGTTCCAGGCCGACATGGGCCTGCTGCTGACCTTCATGTTCCTGTGGAACATGGTCGGCGCCCTGGTCCTGCTGCCCGCCCTCGCCCGCCTGCTGCTGCCGGCGACCAAGCCGGCGGCCATCGCCCCCATCCCGCAACACGCTGAACACTGAGCCCTTCCCGCTCCATCACACAGGAAACCACACCATGCACTCCACCGCCCTCCCCCTGCTCGACCTCAGCGGCCGCGTCGCCCTCGTCACCGGCGGCGCCTCCGGCATCGGCCGGGCCACCGCCCAGGCCCTCGCCGCCCAGGGCGCCCGCGTCATCGTCGCCGACATCAACGAAAGCGGCGGCTGGGAAACCGCCGACAGCATCGGCACGGCCGCCGGCTTCGTACACCTGGACGTCACCGACGAAACCGCCTGGTGCCGCGCCCTCGACTACGTGATCTCCACCGAGAGCCGCCTCGACATCCTCGCCAACGTCGCCGGCATCGGCCTCGGTGGTGATTTCGAAGACCTCGCCCTGGCCGACTGGAACAGACTGATGGCCGTCAACGCCACCGGCCCCTTCCTCGGCTGCAAGCACGCCATCCGCGCCATAGCCGGCAGCGGCCGCCCCGGCGCCATCATCAACGTCGGCTCCATCGCCGCCGAACGCGCCGCCCCCGACCTGGTCGCCTACTGCGCCAGCAAGGGCGCCCTGCGCATGCTGAGCAAGTCCGTCGCCCTCCACTGCGCCCACAAGGGCTACCCCATCCGCTGCAACGCCATCCATCCCACCTATGTAGATAGCGAAATGCTCGACCCCATCGCCGACCTGTACGGCAGCCGCGACAGCATGATCGCCGCCATGTCGAAGCTGGTCCCGCTGGGCCGCTTGGCCAAGCCGGCGGACATCGCCGCCGCGGTGGTCTTCCTGGCCTCGGATGCGGCGGGGATGATCACCGGCACGGAGCTGTTCGTGGACGGCGGGCAGACGGCGGGGATGCCACCGGCGCATTTCGGGTGAAGGGCGGGGGATTGAACTGAGTTTTGGCCGGGGCAGTCATCCAAGCCACACTAGGCTTTGCGATCGCATCGATACACGCCCTCGCCATCACGGTAGAAAGCACATTGATCCTGCAGCGCCTCCTTCAAGCGAAGACGGGCCCGGTGAATCCTGATTTTGGCGTTGGCTATGGAACACTGACAGACTTCCGCAGTGTGTTCGATGGACAGTTCTTCCAGGTCGTAAAGGATGAGCGCGGAACGATAGCTATCCGGCAGGCTGTCGATGACCTGTCGAACACACTGATTCATCTCGTCTTCGATGACCCGCTCGCCGATTTCGCGATCGGGATCGATGGCATCATTTGCCTCATCCAGTTCGACAATCTGCCGCCGCCTTTCTGGCTGACGAAAATAGTCAGCCGCAACACGGTTGGCAATGGAAAAAGACCAGGTCTTGAGCGACGAGCGTCCGTCGAACGTATCGAAGCCCCGCGCAATGCGCAGCAAGGTCTCCTGCTGAAGGTCTTCGGCAAGCGTACGATCGCCCACGTAACGTTCGAGGTAACGCAGAACAGGCTGGCTTATCTCGGCCAGGGCGCTGTCTATCGAAAGTCCGGTTTTGAGTGTATTCATCAAGACACCTTGATCTCCAGAGGAATCAGCATAGTCCGAAGCCGGAAAAAACGATGGCCTTCCGCAAGCCTGGTTGCAGATAGGCGCCTGCTATCCAGACGAGTCCGAAAATGGCCCCACCAGCCAGAATGGAAAAGCCAACTTGCCGAGCCATCGAAAACCACTTTTTGGACTTCATGGGCACTATGCCGGTACAGACGACATGACCCGGCGATCGACTTCCCGATCGTCGGCCAACAGATTGACCAGTGCCGCCAGACCGCTGAGCAAGGCCGCAATGATCCAGACCAGTAAATAGCTGCCCGTCGCATCGAAGACATACCCGCCCAGCCAGCCGCCGAGAAAGGCACCAATCTGGTGGCCGAGATAGACGATCCCGAACAGCATTGAGAGGTACTGGACACCAAAGATCTGTGCAACGATACCGCTGGTGAGCGGTACCGTACCAAGCCAGACCAGCCCCAGGGCAATGGCGAACAGATAGACCGACCATTCGCTGACCGGAGCCATCAGAAAGGCCACGATGATCACGGCCCGGAGAGTATAGATGCCAGTCAGCAGGCGCTTTTTCGGATATCGCCCCCCCAGATAACCCGCCAGAAACGAGCCAGGTATGTTGGCCAAGCCGATCAAGGCGAGAGCTACCATTCCCACATCGACCGACATACCTTGGTCAAGCAAGTAAGCCGGCAGGTGTGTCGCGATAAAAACCACCTGGAATCCACAGACGAAGAATCCCAGGGTGACCAGCCAGAAGCCGCGATGGGCACGCGCTTCGGCCAGGGCTGACGCTACGGATTGCTGGACGTTCGAGGTGCCGGTGCTGACGCCCCGAGCGCTGGCCAAAGGAATGGCCAGTGGCAGGATCAAGCACACATTGATGGCCAGCACCATCAGCGCCCACCACCAGCCGATATGGCTGATCAGCGCCTGGCCATAGGGCAACATGGCAAATTGCCCGAAAGAGGCCAGGCCGCTCAGAAGGCCAAGAGCCAGACTTCTTTTTTCCGGCAGCACTGCCCGACTCACCACCCCAAAGACAATGGTGTAGGTGCCACTCAACCCCAGACCAATCAACACGCCCGTCGAAAGCGCCAGTTCAAGACTGGTCGTGGCTTGCGCCATAGAGGCCAGGCCGGCAGCGTAAAGCAGCCCGCCTACTGCCAGAACGCGACCGGCCCCGAAGCGATCCGCGACCATGCCGACAAACGGCTGCGAGAAGCCCCACACCAGATTTTGCAGAGCGATGGCAAAGGCAAAGGTGGCCCGTGGCCATTGCAAATCGAGCGTCATCGGGCGAAGGAAAATCCCGAAGCCGTGGCGAATCCCCAAGGAGAGCATGATGATGGCCCCCCCGCAAAGCAGGATTGTGGTGGGGCTGTATCGGCGGGAGTGGTTCATGTGAGACTCTCCGGACAGAGGCAGATTGTCGGCAGTTTCATGGCCACTCAAGCTTCAGCAACACCGGGAGGTGTTCTTGCTCAGATCGGCACATTGAGTCGTTTCAGGCTGGGCGGAGCCGCCTGCGGCATCAAATTGCTGTAGGGCCGCCTTGAGCACGTTGCGCGCCGGAACCTGCCGAACCTGATCAGCCAGTGCAATGGCTTCCTTGATCTGCATGTCGCTCAGTCCTGACTTACGAGCTTCCGGAATGTGATGCTCAATGCAAGGGATGCAGTTGCAGCCCAGTGCAGCCCCCAGCGCTACCAGTTCACGTTCGCGGTGAGTAAGTTGTTCCATGTTGATTCCCTTTCAATGTCTGGTTCGAAGATGGGCAGGCCGTCCGGCCTCCCATCTTCTTGGACGTATGTAGCGCAGCCGCAGATACACATTTACCCAGAATTTCCGCCGAGGCAGATTTCTTCGCTGATTGCCAGCAGCCTTACTCAGCCAGTGCAACAGCCTCCCGAGCGCCTTCCGAAATGCCGAAGCGTCCCTTGCCGTCCTGGCTGATCCGACCGATGCCGATCAGTGGGTCGTGGGTAAAAACCAGACGTCCATTGCGTGCCAGCAAATCAAGCAGCAACGAGGTCTTCTCGTCGATCAATCCCTCGGCACAGCGGTCATAGCCCATCGTGATGGGCAGATGCACCCAGGGGACGCCGGGAATGAGATCACCACCAAAGACAACGGGACCATTGGGCATGGCAACCTCCGGCAGCAATTGCCCCGGCGTGTGACCATCACTGAAGTGGAAAGTCCAGTCGTCGCCAAGAAGGCCGGACGCCATGCCATCACCGATGAGTTCAAGCCGGCCGCTCGCCTCCAGCAGATCAAGCAGCTCGGGAATATAGGAGGCCCGATCTCGCGCATGAGGCTGGCGTGCGCGCTGCCATTGACGGAGCCCCGTCACAAAACGGGCGTTCGGAAACAGCAGGCTCGACGCCTCACCATCCTTCCAGGGTGTGAGCAGGCCACCCGCATGGTCAAAATGCAGATGCGTCAGAATAACGACGTCAATATCCGCATCGCCAAGCCCTAACTCGGCCAGTCGGTCGAGCAATACATGGCGGGCCTCCTCCACGCCATAGCGCTCTTTCATCTCAGGGCTGAAGAAGGCGCCGATCCCAGCCTCCACCAGAATATTGCGGTCCGTTTCCTGAACGAGAAGGGCACGGCATCCAAGATGAATGCGATTCTGCTCATCCACCGGAAACCAGCGCTGCCACAGACTGCGGGGTGCGTTGCCAAACATGGCACCGCCATCAAGCTTCTGAGTGTTCCCAAACAATGTGGTTAGCGTCCGATGCTGAGCACCGGACTGGCGATCACCGGATGAGGATTGATCCATCGCGGTACCGTCGCTGACGTGTTGACTCATGAGAACTCCTGACGCGTCGAATTAAAGGAGAGAGTGGCGATTGGCGCCCTCTCCTCGTTTAGACGTTGGCCAGCAAGCTGAAGATACTATTAGGTGCGTTTAGCGTTGATCGCCAGATTGCATGCCTGTCGTGATCGACGAGACCTATGTGCTTTTAGTCCCATTGAGCATTCAACGACGACGCCCGCTTTCGCGGGCGTCGTCTTGAGCAGCGCCAGCTCGGCGCCATGTCCATCCAGCAGGCGAGGAAGCCTTGGCGGCGACGCTGCAGCCTCTCCCCTCTATCAGGCCTTCACTTCTTCTTCGGCACCAGATCAACCACCCACAATTCAGCCGCTTCGGTGCTGCTGGGGTTGCGGAACCAGTGCACGGTGTCGGCGTTCTCGAACCAGACGTCGCCGACCTTGAGGGTGCGTTCGGTGCTGCCGCGGTATTCGATGAGGGTGCCCTTGGTGACGCGGGCGATGCCGGGGCGGCCGGCGTGGGGGTGGGCGTTGATGCCGCCGCCTGGGGCGATGCCTATCGTGCGGGCGCGCAGGTCGTAATCGCCGATGGCGCCGGGCAGGTTGTGGGGGGAAAGATCAACCAGGCCGACCGCGTCGCCGGCACCGCTGAGGCCCGTGGGCTTGTCGGGCGGGGTGTCGGCGGCGCGGGCGGGCGCGCTGATCAGGAGTGCGGAACCCAGCAGGGCGGCGAGCAACAGCTTGCAGGTACGGAACGTCATGGGATGTCTCCTCATAGTCATTGACCGTCAGGTGCTGCGGTGTGGTCATTCCCTTTCCGCCCCGCGTCACGGGGGAGCCCGCCGGCCCGGGATGCTGACTGCGGCAGGCCTTGCGTCCGTGCGTCATGACGGTTTGTTGATTCTAGATCATCACTCCGGGCATGCCCTGACAAGGCCTCTTGCCGTCTTGCCGAGCCGGGTTCAGACGATGCCGGGGACCCTGGAGGACCAGATCGGCTTGCTCTGCTGCTTCACATACCAGTCGTCGAACTGGGACAGCTTCTCGTACTTGCGCACGAAGCCGTTGCGGCGCAGCAGGTCGTGGATCTTGTCGCGCATGGGGGTGAAGTTGTGCTCGCAGGTGATCACCCGGATGTCGTACTTGTTGAAGTCGAAGACTTCGAGGATCTCGAATTCGCTGCCTTCGGTGTCGATCGACAGGTAGTCGATCTCGCGGGGGGTGCCGTGCTCCTCGAACAGGTCCATCAGGGTGATGGTGTTCACCGAATAGCGCTTGCCGCCGGCGCGGGCTTCGGCGTGCATGTCGGAGGCGCTGTACTGGTCGAGGGTGGACAGCTCGGCAAAGCTGGTTTCGTTGAAGACCAGGCTTTCATTGGACTTCTTCCACACGCAGCGCTGGTCGATCCTGGCCGAGCGGTTCTTCGCCAGGTCGGCATGCCACAGCCTGGCGGGCTCGGCCAGCAGGCCGCTCCAGCCGAACTCTTTTTCCAGCAGGTGGGTGTTGCTGAGGTCCACGCCATTGGTGGCGCCGAACTCCACGAAATAGCCGTTGCGCTTGTAGCCGAGCTCGGACAGCACAAAGAGGTCCTGCCTCAGCTGCGAGCGGGACTTGGCCAGGAGATCGGCGTTGAGAGTCCACAGCACATCGGAATCGAAGATGTTCTTTTTCTGTGCTTCCTGCGCCAGCTGCTCGATGGACTGGGCCAGGTCGGGATGCTGATTGACCAGCTGCTTGACGATTTCGAGGATGGATTTTTTAGGGTCTTGCGCACTCATAAAACGCCTTTGCTATCGGTCTGGTGTGTGCGGGATATTCAAGGGGAATTGGCCGCACTGTGCCGCGGGAGGGGCGGCATGATGCCAGGCGGAGTCCACATCGAGTACCCCGCAATCATCGGGAGTGCATCCTACTGCAGGGGGAATGCACTGAGAAGCGTGACGGCATTTGACGCGCCTGGGCCCCGTGGGTTCTCATCGGGTTCTCCCTCCCCCACCCCCTCGCAGGAGCACCCGATGAATCTCCCCGCTCACCAGCTCACCATGACGGTGCTGATGACGCCCGACATGGCCAATTTTTCCGGCAACGTGCATGGCGGCGCCATCCTCAAGCTGCTCGACCAGGTGGCCTACGCCTGCGGGGCCCGTTATGCCGGCTGCTACGTGGTGACCCTGTCGGTGGACCAGGTGATGTTCCGCCAGCCCATCCACGTGGGCGAGCTGGTGACCTTCCTGGCGTCGGTCAACTACACGGGCAATTCGTCGATGGAGATCGGCGTCAAGGTGATCGCCGAAGAGATCCGTACCCAGGTGGTGCGCCACGCCAACAGCTGCTTCTTCACCATGGTGGCGGTGGATGAAGACCGCAAGCCGGTGAGCGTGCCGCCCCTGCGCCCCTTCAGCCCCGAGGAGAAGCGCCGCTTCCAGGCCGCCCAGGCGCGCAAGGAGCTGCGCCGCGAGCTGGAACAGCGTTACGGCGCGCTGCGGGACGCCGGCACGGCCTGATTCGCCGGGCTCCGCCGGGGCCTTGCGGCCTACCGCCGCACCGGCCACCCATGCAGCGCTTCACTGCCTTGCACGGCCGGCCGTGGCATCATGCCAACGTCACCTCACATTCCGGATCGGGAGCCCCCACAATGTATTCACCCGCCTTGCTCCAGCGCCTTGTGCTCGCCGCGCTGGCCACCCTGCCCCTGGCCTCCATCGCCTCCCCGCTCATGCAAGCGGGCGGCTGGGAGATGAAGCTCGTGCTCACCGCCCGGGAAACCGCCAGCGGCCCCTTCAAGACGGTCAGCGAGAACACCTCGCGCGTCTGCCTGAGCAAGGAGTTCCTGGCCAAAGACCCTTACCTCACCCCTGGCATCGACCGCGACAAGATGGAGAAGAAGGGCGCCAAGTGTTCCATCAGCGACCCCAAGCGCACTGACACCAATGCGTCGTGGAAGATGAGCTGCACCCTGCCCGACGGCAATTCGGCCGACATGTTCATCAACAACACGGTGTCGGCCAGGAGCCTGCGTTCCAGCATCGACCAGGTGATCCAGAAAGACGGCCAGGCCCTGCAGATGAAGATCAATCTCAAGGCCAGCCACATCGGCGGGTGCACGGCCGACATGATGAGCCTGTAGCAGCACCAGCGGCGCCCTCGCGCCAGGGAGACGGCCATGAGCGAGCATGCCTTTGCGGGCTACCCTGCCCCCTTCATCTTCGAAGGGCCCAATCGCAAGAAGAAGATCAAGCAGTTGATCTGGGGCGACTACGTAACCCTCCTTGCACCGCCCTCAGCGGGCTGGCAGCAGGTCCGCTCCCGCGGGGCCACCGGCTTCATGCAGGGCACCGACCTGCAGCCCGCCCGCCTGCTGGAGATCTGCTTCGTGGACATCGGCCAGGGCGACGGGGCTTTCCTGGTGCTGCCCGACGGCCGCTTCCTGCTGGTGGATGCCGGCGAGTCCGACAACATGATGCGCTTCCTGAGCTGGCGCTTCGACCTGCGCAGCGCCCCGGAGCGGGTCATCACCTTCGACACCGGCGTCATCTCCCACCCCGACCAGGACCACTACAAGGGCTTCAGCCCCATCGTCCAGTCGCGCCAGTTCCGCTTCCGGCGGATCGTGCATAACGGCATCGTCGAGCGCAGCGGCACCTCCAGCCTGGGGCCGACCCGCCTGGCCGGCGGCATCCGCTACCTCGCCGAGACCCTCGACGACACCGACACCCTGCGCCGCCGCGTGGCCGACCCGGCCTTCACGGGGCGCAAACTCTATCCCGGCCTGCTCCGCAAGGCCCTCGAATCAGGCCGCGTGGACGCGCTGCTCGGCACCGGTGCGCTGGGCTCCCACCTGCCGGGCTTCGAGGCCGGCAAGCCCCTCTCCATCGAGATCCTCGGCCCGCGCGGCGACATCGTGGACGGTCAGCCCCTGCTGCGCTGGTTCGGCGACGAGGGCAAGACCAAGAACGGACATTCGGTGGTGCTCAAGCTCGTGTATGACCAGGTCCGCGTGATGTTGGGCGGCGATCTCAACATCGCGGCGGAACATCACCTGCTGCGCGCCCACACCGGCCTGCCCCTGCCCGCCGCCGGCACCGACGACAGCGCCTTCGTGGCCGCCGCGCGGCGGGTCTTCGAGGTGGACGTGGCCAAGGCCTGCCACCACGGCAGCGCCGACTTCAGCTCGCTCTATCTCCGCGCCATCAATCCGGCAGCCACCGTGATCTCCAGTGGCGACGACGAACCCCACGCCCATCCCCGCCCCGACGCCCTCGGCGCCTTCGGCAAGTACAGCCGCGGCGAACGCCCTCTCATCTTCAGCACCGAACTGGCCCGCTCCACGCGGGAGAACATCCGCGCGCCCCAGGCCCTGCGGGCCGAGATCAAGGCCCTCTACACCAGGCGCCAGAGCGCCACCACGGCGGAACAGAAAGCCGCCCTGGACGCCGAACTCGACAGCCTGCTGGCCCGCCTGGAGCGCAGCGTGGCGGTGTATGGACTGATCAACCTGCGCAGCGACGGCCGGCGCGTGGTGCTGGCCCAGAAGCTGGAAGCCCGCCGCAGCGGCACCGCCGAGGAGTGGGATGTGCACCGCCTTGAGCCGGGCCCGGACGGGGTCTTGCGCTATGTCTCGAAGCACGACGACTGAACGCCCGGCAAGGCCGGCCGGGGCCGCGGCGCCATCAACCGATCAGCCGCCCATCGGCGTACACAGCTCCACCAGGAAGCCATCCGGGTCGGCCACATAGGCCACGGTCTGCCCCCAGGGCATGGCTTCCGGCGCCTGCACCAGGGTGGCCCCGGCCTGCACCGCACGCGCCACCGCGGCAGCCACGTCGGCGGTGCTGAAGGCGATCTCGGAGGTAGGCGCCCGGTAGTCGGCCGGCGCCGGGTTCTTGCCCAGCGCGGCAATCAGCTTGCGCGACGAGAAGGCCAGCGCGGTGCCGCCGGTCTCCATCTCGCCAAAGTCTCCACTCTCATGCACAAAGCGGCGTGTCAGGCCGAAGGCGGCTTCGTAGAAGGCGACGCTGCGCGGCACGTCGTCCACGTAGAGGATGGTGTAGGCGAATTTCATGGGCGGCTCCAGGTGAATGACGCCGGCACATTAGCAGGAAACCGCGGGGGCGGCTTCAGCCCGCTCTACATGACATGCCGGAAGCTGGTGCTCGCCGGCCTGCCAGGCAACATGAGGGTGGCGACGGCCGGTGGCGTGCGGGCGATCACCCGGCCGGCGCGCAGCACCAGCAGGCGGGTGGCGCGCAGGCGCAGGGCTTCCACCGGGTCGCCGGCCTGCAGCAGCACCAGGTCTGCGCGGCAGCCGGGCGCCAGGCCGTAGCCTTGCAGCCCGAGGATGCGGGCCGGTGTCTCCGTCACAGCGGCAAAGCAGGCGCGCATGGCGTCCTGGCCGGTCATCTGGGCCACGTGCAGGCCCATCGCAGCCACTTCGAGCATGTCGCCGCTGCCCAGCGAATACCACGGGTCCATCACGCAGTCGTGCCCGAAGGCCACCGGTACGCCGGCGGCCAGCAGTTCGGGCACGCGGGTCATGCCGCGGCGCTTGGGATAGGTGTCGTGGCGGCCCTGCAGGGTGATGTTGATGAGCGGGTTGGCAATGGCGGCCACCCCGGCCTCGGCGATCAGGGGCAGCAGCTTGGACACGTAGTAGTTGTCCATGGAGTGCATGGAGGTGAGATGGGAGCCGGCCACCCGCCCCTGCAGGCCGAGACGCCGGGTATGGTAGGCCAGGGTCTCGATGTGCCGCGAGAGGGGGTCGTCGGATTCATCGCAGTGCATGTCCACCGGCAGGCCGCGCTCGGCCGCCAGTTCGCACAGGATGCGCACCGACTCGGCGCCGTCGGCCATGGTGCGCTCGAAGTGCGGGATGCCGCCGACCACATCCACCCCCATGTCGAGGGCGCGCTTGAGATTGTCGAGGGCCCCCGGGGCGCGCAGCACACCGTCCTGCGGAAAGGCCACCAGCTGCAGGTCGAGCCAGGGGCGGACCTTCTCCTTCACGTGCAGCAGGGCTTCCACCGCGAGCAGGCGTGGGTCGCAGATGTCCACGTGGGAGCGGATCGCCAGCAGGCCCTTGGCCACGGCCCAGTCGCAATAGGCCAGGGCCCGTTCGACCAGGGCTTCCTGGGTGAGCAGGGGCTTGAGCTCCCCCCACAGGGCGATGCCCTCGAGCAAGGTGCCGGACTGGTTCACCCGCGGCAGGCCATACGAGAGGGTGGCGTCCATGTGGAAGTGGGCATCCACGAAGGGCGGAGTCACCAGCTGGCCGGCGGCGTCGATCTCCTCGCCGGCCGGGCCGGGCAGCGCGGCCGCCACGGCGGCGATGTGTCCGTCGCGGATGCCGATGTCGAGGCCGCGGCGGCCATCGGGCAGGGTGCAGTTGCGCAGGATCAGGTCGAACATGGGGGCTCCTCGATGGCGGCCGGCGGCATCAGGCCGCAGCCGCGCAATACCAGGTTCAGTACGTGGTCGGTGGCGCGCCGGTAGTCGGCGGGGCCCAGGTTGCTCCGCCCCAGCACGGCGCCGACCTGGGTCTCGAAGTCGGCGTAGGTCTGGGTCAGGGCCCACAGGCTGAAGAAGAGGTGTTCCGGGTCCACCGCGGCCATGCGGCCGGCGGCGATCCAGCCGCGGATCACCACCGACTTGTCGGCCACCAGGGCACGCAGCGCGCCGCGCAGATAATCGCCGATCTCGGGGGCGCCGTGGAGGAGTTCGTTGGCAAAAACGCGGGAGGCATCGGGGCGCTCGGCGGTGAGGCGCATCTTGGCCTCGATGTAGTGGCTGAGGGCCTCGCGGGGGTCGGCGTCGGGGGTGAAGCGGTCGGTCTCGGCCAGCCACAGCTCGAGGATGTGGGCCAGCACGGCCCGGTACACCTCCACCTTGGTGCCGAAGTAGTAGTGCAGGTTGGACTTGGGCATGCCGGCGCGCAGGGCGATCTCGGCCATGGTGGCGCCCTGGAAGCCGGAGCGTGCGAAGACGTGCTCGGCGGCCTTCAGGATGGTGCCTTCGTGTTGCTGGCGGATGCGCCCCACCCGCCCCCTGCTCCCGCTCATCGGGTCCCGAAGATGCGGTCGCCGGCGTCGCCGAGGCCGGGCACGATGTAGCCGTGGTCGTTGAGGTGGCTGTCCACCGCGCCGGTGGTGATGGGCACGTCCGGGTGGGCCGCCTGCAGCGCGGCGATGCCTTCCGGCGCAGCCAGCAGGCACACGAACTTGAGGCTGGTGACACCGGCCTCCTTGAGCCGCGACAGGGCCGCGCTGGCCGAGTTGCCGGTGGCCAGCATCGGGTCCACCACGATCACCAGGCGGTCTTCCACGTCCTCCGGCAGCTTGAAGTAGTACTCCACGGCCTCCAGGGTCTGCGGGTCGCGGTAGAGCCCGATGTGCCCCACCCGGGCGCCGGGGAGCAGGTCGATCATGCCGTCGAGCATGCCGTTGCCGGCGCGCAGGATGGACACCAGGCAGAGCTTCTTGCCGCTGATCACCGGCACCTGGCAGTCGGCCACCGGGGTGGTGACGCTGATCAGCTCGGTGGGCAGGTCGCGGGTCACTTCGTAGGCCAGCATCGAGGCGATCTCCCGCACCAGGCGGCGGAAGTTGTCGGTGGTGGTGTCGGCGCTGCGGGCCATGGAGAGCTTGTGCTGCAGCAGCGGATGATCGATGACGGTTATGGCGGCACTGAGGGATGCGGTCGGGGATGCGGTCATGGCGGCCTCCGGTTCCAGGGTGTCAAAAAACGGTTCCATCGCTGACCAGGCTGATCGGCGGCCCACCACCCGGGCGGCGCTGGGCGGCCACGCGGCGCCCGGCCGACCAGGTACCGCCTTCGAGCACCCGGGCCAGGGGGAAGGCGGCCTCGTCGAGCCCCAGCTCGCCGCGCACCGCCTCGGCAATGCGGTCGAGGCCGATCACGGTGAGGGCCCGCCATTCGACGATGGCCGGCGCGTCCACCGTCCAGCGGTGGCTCCAGAAGGCCGGGTCGCGCGGACGGATCAGGGCGAAGTCGAGCAGCAGGCCACCGTTGCGGTACTCCGGCAGGCCGGTGAGCTCATCCAGCCCGGTGACCGTGAGGCCAGCCCATTCCAGCGGTTCGAGCAGCGAATAGGTGAGCCATTGGGTGAGCTTGTGGAAGGGTAGCAGGCCGTCCTCCATGGCCGGGTGGGCCCAGCAGTCGCCCAGGGACACGCCCTGCAGGCGCAGCCGGCCGGGCCACACCGGCCCCAGGGCGCGCAGCAGGGTCTCCAGCACCAGGCCGGCGGCGATGCGCCCGTCGGGGGCCCGCGCCAGGAGGTAGTCGAGCAGATGCCCGGCCCGCGCCGGGGTGCCGAAGACGGCGGGCGTGGCGGCCATCACCGCACCGAGGCGTTGCAGCAGGGCGAGGCGCCCGTCGAGGCCGACCAGGGGATTCGCTGGTCCGACCTGGAAGGCCGCGGCGAGGGTGTCGCTGCCGAGGCCGGCCAGGGCATCCGCATCGCAGCGCAGGGGCTTCGCCGGATCGGCCGACAGGGCACCGCCGGCAAACAGTGCCAGGCTGGCCACGCCGAGGCCTTCCGAGCGGGCCAGTCGCTGCCCGCCGGCAGCGTCGCGGTAATGCCACTCGGGGCCGGCACCGGCGTCAAGCAGCACGCTTGGTATCACCAGGTCGATGGCGACCCGGGCCCGCTCCAGCGCGTCACCGTCGAGCCCTGTGCGGGCGGCCAGGGCGCCCCAGCGATCGACGCCCCCGGCCTCGAAATGGCGCCAGCGGCTGTGGTAGGGCACGGCCAGGTCGGGGTAGTTGAGGCGGATGGTCTGGGCGACGTATTCGGCGCAGGCGGGCAGGGCCTTCTCGTCCCAGGTGAAGAAGGGCGACAGCCCCGCCAGGCTGCGGGCCATGACCATGCGGCAGCGGCTGCGCACCGCGTCGCGTCGCAGCAGGGCCTCGGCCGGATGGCCGGCGGAGACGGGGGTGTGCCAACCCGAATTACAGGTCATGCATGCAACCCCCGCCCCTTGGCCAGGGCCAGTTCGGTGACGCTGGGGGGCGCCACCGGGGTGAAGTAGCCGGCGGCCACCTTGGCGTCCATCTCGACCCGCGCGTCGGCGGGGATCAGCGCGTCGGGGATCGCCACCTGCTCCACCACCTGGATGCCGGCGGCGGTGAGCGCGCCATGCTTCATGTTGCTCATCGACGCCCAGCGGTCGATGCGGGTGATGCCGAGCCAGTGGAAGACGTCGGGCATCAGCTCCTGGAAGCGCATGTCCTGCACGCCGGCGACACATTCGGTGCGCTCGAAGTAGGTCTCGGCCCGGTCGCCGCCGCGCTGGCGCTTGCGGGCGTTGTAGACGAGGAACTTGGTGACCTCGCCAAGGGCCCGGCCTTCCTTGCGGTTGTAGATGACCACGCCCACCCCGCCCTGCTGGGCCATCTCGACGCAGACCTCGATGCCGTGGGCCAGGTAGGGCCGGCAGGTGCAGATGTCGGAGCCGAACACGTCGGAGCCGTTGCATTCGTCATGCACGCGGCAGGCCACGCGGGTTTCCGGGCGGCCGAGGAGGCTCACGTCACCGAAGAAATAGAGGGTCATGCCACCGATGGGGGGCAGGAAGACCTTCAGGTCCGGCCGCGTCACCAGCTCGGGGAACATGCCGCCGGTCTGCTCGAAGAGGGCCCGCCTCAGGGCGTGTTCGGCAATGCCGAAGCGCTCCGCCACACCCGGCAGGTACCACACCGGGTCGATGGCCGCCTTGGTCACCCGCACGTCGCCGCTGGCTTCGAGGATGTCGCCGTCGGGCACCAGGCGCCCGGCCTCGATGGCGTCGCGCAGCTCCGGCATGTTTATGTGGGCGGTGGTGACCGCGATGGTCGGGCGGATGTCCATCCCGGCGGCGATCTCGGCGGCGAACTCCTGGGCCACCCGGTGGCCCCAGGGGTCGAGGGAGACGATGCGCCCTGGTTCGCCCCACTGGGGATGGGGGCCGATATGGGCGGCCGGTACGGTGTTGGTCAGGTCGGGGCGGTGATCCCGCTGCAGGTTGCCGGCGGCCACGGCCAGGGCCCGGTACACCGCGTAGGACCCCGAGTGGGTGCCTATCACGTTACGCCGGGCCGGCTCGGCCAGCCCTGCCACCAGCGGCCCCCGCGCCGCAGCACTGGCGGCTCCCCAGTTCACCGCGGAGACCTGCTTGCCGCCGGAGCCCCGGGGATGGGAGGTGAGAACGATATGGGACGCCATGGCTCGCTCCTGAAAACCTGACCATATGGTCAATTTTTTCATAGCGAGTTCCATGCCACGCGCGAAAAACCCGCGACCCCGCGTTGCGGCGGGCCCGGCTCATCTTCCATCAGTGCGTTCGCGCACCGGGAAAGCGCACACGGGCTCACCCGTGTTCCGCCATGGTGCATTGCATCACCGCGAAGGGCTATCATCTCGCCGCCCTCGACCCCATCGCCCTGCCCCCATGAACACCCTGCTGAACACCTGGCAAGCCCGCCTTGCCGCCCTCGCCACTGCCGCCGCCGACGGTGACGGCGCCCACGACCTCCAGCACCTGCACCGGGTCTGGCGCGTCGCCCGGCAACTGCTCGACGAGCACCCGGAAGCCGATGCCCTGGTGGTGCTGGCGGCCTGCTACCTGCACGATCTGGTGAATCTGCCGAAGAACCATCCGCAACGCGCCGAGGCCTCGCGCCTGGCCGCCGCCAAGGCCCGCGAGGTGCTGCTGGCCGAGGGCTTTCCGGCAGCGCTGCTGGATGCCGTGGCGCATGCCATCGAGGCCCACAGCTTCTCGGCGGGCATCGCCCCGACCACCCTGGAGGCCAGGATCGTGCAGGACGCCGACCGCATGGACGCGCTCGGCGCGGTGGGGCTGGCGCGGATGTTCTATACCGCCGGACGGATGGGCTGGTCACTGGCCCATCCGGACGACCCCCTCGCCCTGCACCGGGAGAAGGACGACCAGGCCTGGTCGCTGGATCACATCGAGGTCAAGCTGGCGACCCTGCCGGCCAGCATGAACACACCGGCCGCGCGTCGCCTGGGCGAGGCACGCCTGGCCTGGCTGCGGGAGTTCCGGGAGGTCTTCGTGGCGGAGTGGAGCGCGCCGGCCTGAGCCTTGCCGGCTCAGGCCGGCATCTCGAGGGAGGCCTCGAGCTCCGGCTGGTAAAGGGTGTAGCGACTGCGCCCGGTGCGCTTGGAGTGATACATGGCAACGTCGGCCTTGTGGGCCAGTTCGTCCCACTCCAGCCCGTCGGCAGGCATGCGCGCCGCCCCCACGCTGGCCGACCCCGGCACGGGGCCGCCGGGCAAGTCGAACACCGGGCCGAAGGCATCAAGGATGCGCTGGCAGGTGGCCCCCACGCGGACGGCCTCGTCATCGCCGGCAGGCCCCAGGTCCACCAGCAGCACGAATTCGTCGCCCCCCAGCCGGATCACCGTACTGGCCTCCCCGCCCGCCAGGTGCAGGCGGCGGGCCACCTCGCGCAGCAGCACATCGCCGGCCCGGTGGCCAAGCCCGTCGTTGACGGCCTTGAAACGGTCCAGGTCAACGAAGATGAGCGCCACGCTATGGCCCTTTGCGATGGCCGCATCACGGGTCCCGACGAACTGCTCGTCGATGTAATAGCGGTTGTGCAGGCCGGTGAGCTTGTCGCGCACCGTCATCCGGCGCTGGTCGATGTAGGCCACAGCCAGCTCGGTGTGAGCCCGCAGGCCACCGGCGATGGCGCGGGTCAGGGCCGCGCCGGCGAGCACTGCGGCGAACAAGGCCGACAAGGCCAGCAGCGCGGCGCGATCGGGTTCATGGCGGAAGAACTCGCGGGACAGGCTGGCCTCGGCATACACCGAGGAGGACTGCAGGCGCTCGAAGGCCGACACCCAGGCGCCGTCATCCACGATGCCACGCTCCTTGCCACCGGCCAGCAAGGGGGTCAGCGCATCGGCCAACGGAGTCATCGGCGCCAGCTCCTCGGAGGCCGGATAGGCGATCAGCACCCGGTCCGCCGAACGGAGCTGGACCCGCGCGCCCTCGAGCCCGAGGGACTCATAGTAGGGCCGGAAGATGTCCTGCACCGCCAGGTTGATCACCACCAGCCCGCCGAAGGATCCATCCACCCGGCGGAAGGCGCGGGCCACGTGGATGCCTGCCTTGCCCGACGCGAGCCCCGACTCCGCGGGGCTGACGAAGCTGTCCTGGCCGGCCTTGAGCACCTTGTAGTAGCCCCGCTCGCTCAGGTCGGTGAAATTCTTGCCCACCACGCCGAAGCGCCGGATGCCGTCCTCGCCCACCACGGTGAAGGAGGCGATGCCCGGCAGACGGGCCCGGTGCTCCGCCAGCAGGGCCTCGAAGGCCACCCGGCGCGACTCGGAGACCTGCCCGTTGAACAGGCTGTCATCCATGTGCACCAGCAGGCTCTTGATGATCTGGTCGGCCATCTCCAGCTCGAAACGGTCGTGGGACGCCACCATCTTGGCATACACCAGCGCCTGGCTGCGGACCCGGGCATCGGCCTCGCGATAGCCCGACAGCACGTCATCGATGATCCACACCCCGAGCACCCCGAGCGCCAGCCACAGGCCGATCAGCGCCCCCCAGGCGCGCCGCCGGCGCAGGCTGTCCTGGTGCCCCTCGCGGGACACCGGGTCGAGACGGAGCTCCTCACGGCTGCGCGTGCGCTGTTCTGTAAAGGGGGAGGTAACGGTCTTGTCGGATTCCATGGGGCCGGGGCCGAAGTCGGGGCGATCGGCCCACGTTGCCAGTTCACGCTAACACCCGGCATTATCCAACACCTTTTCATATTTCACGCCGGCCCCATCGCCAAGCGGTGGTGGGGAAACAGCGCGCCACACAACGTCATGACCATTGCCGACCTCTTCTCGATCGCCCTGCCCCTCATCCAGGCTCCGATGGCCGGTGTCCAGGGCAGCGCCCTGGCCCTGGCCGTGTGCCGCGCCGGAGGACTCGGTTCCCTGCCCTGTGCGATGCTCAGCCCGGCGCAGCTGGAGCAGGAACTGCATGCCCTCCGCGCCGGTACCGACCGCCCTTTCAACCTCAACTTCTTCTGCCACCGCCCGCCGAATCCGGACCCCGCGCAGGAAGCCGCCTGGCGGGAAGCCCTGGCCCCGTATTACGCCGAGTTCGCCATCGATCCCGCCGGCATCCCCTCCGGCCCCGGCCGGGCCCCCTTCAGCGCCGACATCGCCGACCTGATCGAAGCCTTCCGTCCGCCGGTGCTGAGCTTCCACTTCGGCCTGCCCGACGCGGATCTGCTGGCCCGCGTGAAGAGCTGGGGCGCCAAGGTCCTGTCGTCCGCCACCACGGTCGAGGAAGCCCTGTGGCTGGAGGCCCGCGGTGTCGATGCGATCATCGCCCAGGGCCTGGAGGCCGGCGGGCACCGGGGCATGTTCCTGGGCGACGACCTGAGCACCCAGACCGGCACCTTTGCCCTGCTGCCGCGCATCGTCCAGGCCACCCGCCTGCCGGTGATCGCCGCCGGTGGCATTGCCGACCGCCAGGGCGTAAAGGCCGCCCTGGCCCTTGGGGCCGCAGGCGTGCAGGTGGGCAGCGCCTACCTGCTCTGCCCCGAAGCCACCACCAGCCCCGTCCACCGGGCCGCCCTGAAGAGCCCTGCGGCCGGCCATACGGCGCTCACCAATCTGTTCACCGGCCGCCCGGCCCGCGGCATCGTCAATCGCTTCATGCGCGAACGTGGCCCCATCAACCCCTTCACCCCCGCCTTCCCCCTCGCCACCTCGGCCATCGCCCCCCTGCGCAGCGCCGCCGAGAAGGCCGGCCGCACCGACTTCACCCACCTGTGGTGCGGTCAGAACACGCTGGGCTGCAAGGAGCTCGGTGCGGAAGAACTCACCCGGGAACTGATGGCCCTGGACTGAAGCCGCTCACACGGAAATACATCACACCACAAGAGTGACGAAGTTCACTATCACTCCCGCGCATATGGGTGGCACCATCGGCGGCACAAAAAGTATTCATAAAGCGTCATACGCCTGCCTCCGATGAAGCTCGACCAACCTACCTTCGCTGTCCTCATCGATGCGGACGGTGACAGTCTCAAGTCCATCGCGCCCATCCTCACCGACATCAGCCGGCGGGGCCGCATCCTTGTCAGGCGGATCTACGGCGACTTCACCTCGCCGCAGCTCGCCAACTGGCGGGACATGCTCGCCGCCCACGCCATCCAACCGGTCCAGCAGTACGCCAGCAGCACCGGCCGCAGCACCAGCGACAGCGCCCTGATCATCGACGCGATGGATCTGCTCCACACCCGGCGCTTCAATGGCTTCTGCCTTGTCAGCGGCAACAGCGACTTCACCCGCCTTGCCACCCGCCTGCGCGAAGATGGCCTGATGGTCTTCGGCTTCGGCCGCAAGCAGGCGCCAGGCACCTTCATCAGCGCCTGCGACCGCTTCGTCCACGTCGAAGACCTGATCGTCTCGCCGCTGGATGTCGCTGCCGCCAACGGCCCCTTGCACGACGCCCTCCCCCTGCCGGTCGCCACCCACCAGCGCGTCGCCGAGCCGGCCAGGGCGTATTCGCCCGCTGCCAGCACGGCCACTCCGCCACAGACCTGCCAGGAAGCCCTGGTCCGGGCCGTGCTGCTCGCCACCGCCGCCAACGGCTGGGCTCCGATCACCGCCATCGGCCAGCAGTTCAAGGCCCTCGGCAGGACGGTCAGGGATTCGGGATACGCCACGCTGACCGAAGCACTGAAGGCCGACAGCAAGCTCGAAATGAAGGTCAATGGCTCGGCCCGCTATTTCCGGATAAAAGACTGAAAGCCGGCACACCCTCACGCCCCGTCGCGCGGGCCCCGGTGGGCGCGGATCCCGTCGATGACGTCGTCCAGCACGCGCTCCACGTGGCCGAGCTGCTCCTCGACCCCCTCTTCCGTTTCAAGGCTGTGCTCGAGCTGCTCCGCGGCATGGGCCAGGTTCATGGCGCCAATGGTCGCCGCCTCGGACTTCAGGGTGTGGGCGAGTCGCCTGGCAGTCTGCGCGTCAGCCTGTGCCCGGGCCTCGCGCAGCCGGGTCGGCAGGCCTGCATTCGACGCCAGGAAGACCCCCAGCAGCCTGTCGTACAGCGCGGTCCGCTGCGACACGTTCCGCAGCCCGCGCGCCTGATCGATCCCGGCCAGTGCGACTGACTCGGGCCCCGGCACCGGCGGCAGCTCCGGCATCGGGGCGGCCGCCGGCTGGGCGATCCAGCGGGCCAGGGTTTCGCACAGCTCGCGCAGCTCGAAGGGCTTGGTGACGAAGCCGTTCATGCCGGCAGCCAGGCAACGGTCCCGGTCCTGGACCATCGCGTGGGCCGTCATCGCGATGATCGGCAGCCCCTGCCAGCGGGGCTCGCTGCGGATCCGGGCGGTGGCCTCGTAGCCATCCATCTCGGGCATCTGGATGTCCATCAGCACCGCATCGAAGGGCCTTTCCTGGAGAACCAGGAGGGCGTCGCGGCCGTTTCCGGCTATCGTCACCTGCACGCCGGCAACGCTGCTCAGCAACTCCTCGGCCACCAGCTGGTTCACCTCGTTGTCTTCGACCAGCAGCACCCGGGCTCCGCGCAGCTTGTCGAGGATCTCGGCCGGACCGTCATCGAAGGCTGCCACGCTGTCCGCCCCGGCAGCCGTCCCGTCACCCGACACGCGGGCCAGCAGGCTCTGCAGCGCGGCAGCCGTCACCGGCTTGGCCAGAGAGTCGGCGAGGGGCAGCTCGGGCGCCGCGGCCTCGATGCTCTCCTGACCGACCGGGCCGACCAGGACCAGCGCCGGCGGCGCCGCCGACCGGAGGCCGATCTGCCGGGCAGCGTCCACGCCGTCCCCATCGGGCAGCCGCCAGTCGAGCAGAACCAGCTCATAAGGCAGGCCGCCCTCCTCCGCGCGAGCCACCGCGGCGAGCGTCTCCGCCACCGTGGCGGCCAGGTCACAGGACTGCCCCTGGCTGGCCAGCAGGTGGGCCAGGGCCCGACGGGCATGGGCGCTGTCATCCACCACCAGGATGCGCAGCGGCGGCAGCTCCACCCGCGTCGCGAGCGCGCCCCGCCCCCGCTCGAAACGGGCCGTGAAGTGGAAGTCGCTGCCCCGCCCCGGCTCGCTCGTCACGCTGATCTCGCCGCCCATCATGCCGACCAGCTGGCGGCTGATCGCCAGGCCCAGGCCGGTGCCGCCATATTTGCGGGCATGGGAGGAATCCACCTGGGAGAAGGGCTGGAACAGGAGTTCGACCTGCTCCGCGTTCATGCCGATGCCGGAATCGCGGACCGAGAAGTGCAGCACCACATCGTCGGCGCCCAGCGCCAGCTGCGTGACGGTGACGACGATCTCCCCCTCGCGGGTGAACTTGACCGCGTTGCCGCACAGGTTGACCAGCACCTGGTGCAGGCGGAGCGGGTCTCCCACCAGGCTGGGTGGCAGCTCCGGGGCCAGGTCGATGATCATCTCCAGCCCCTTCTCCTGGGCCCGCAGGGCGATGATCGAGGCCATCTTGTCGAGCATCTCGCCGAGCCGGAACTCCCGCTGCTCCATATCCAGCTTGCCCGCCTCGATCTTGGAGAAGTCGAGGATGTCGTTGATCAGGCCCAGCAGGGACTCCGCCGCGCTGCGGGTCTTGTGCAGATAGTCGGCCTGCTTGATGCTCAGGCCGGTGCGCAGAGCCAGGTCGGTCATGCCGAGGATGGCATTCATCGGCGTGCGGATCTCGTGGCTCATGTTGGCCAGGAACTCGCTTTTCGCACGGGTTGCCGCTTCGGCCACGTCCCGGGCCTGGGCCAGCGCATCGTTGGCGCGGGCGAGCTCCGCAGTACGCAGCTGGACCTGGCTCTCCAGCTCACCCTGCTGGCGCAGCGCCACTTCCTCGTTGTGCAGGGCTTCGAGCTCCTGGGCGGCACGCAGGGCCACGATCTGCATCACCGCATTGGCCCGCGTCGGGTACTGCAGGGGGCGCCGGCCGGCCACCGCCAGGAAGCCGATGACCACTCCCCGGGAGTCCCACAGGGAGGCGCCGACAAAGCTCTCGCACCCCCCTTTCTGGAGGAAGACGCTGTCGGGAAAACGGCTCTGCACCGAATGCTCGAAGAGGGTGATGTTGCGGCTCTGCGCCAGGTATTCGCAGGCGCTGCCGGGCACGTCGAAGACGAAATTGGCCGCCAGGGCGCCATCGGTACGGAAGCCCAGGGTCTCGGCCTGGTCATTGCCGGTGAGGCGGGCCAGGATGGCGTAATCGGCCTTGAGCTGGGCACACAGGAAGGCCAGGAGATCCGCCACGAAGCCCGCGCGCTGCTCGGCTCCTGCCCCCTGGCTGGCCACGAAATACAGCGCGGATTCGATGGCCTTGCGCTCTGTCACGTCCGTGCAGGTGGCCCGCAGCAGGCGCTTCGCCTGGTAGGGCAGCATGGCCAGGCGTACCTCGCAGAAGACCTCCTCGCCATCGTTGCCACGGATGATGACCCGCTCGAAAACCGGCTCCTCGCCGGCCAGGGCCTGGCTGTCGTGTTCGGCCATGGACTCGTTGATATCCCGGCCATCCGGCTGCTCGGCCCGGTAGAAACGCTCCGGCCCCCCGGCGAGGAAGGTCTCGAGGCTGCAGCCGAAGAGAAAGGCCGCCCGGGAGTTGGCGCTGACCACCCGCCTCTGGTCCGAGTCGTACACGAAGATGGCCTCCGGCGCGGCCTCGACCAGCGTCCTGAAGCGCTCCTCGCTCTCGCTGGCGGCGATCTCGGCCAACCGGCGGCGACGGCTCTGCATGCCGAGGGCCACCAGCGAGACGCTCATTGCCGCGAACATGGCGATCACCACGATGACCTGGTAGCGGTAGTGCTTCCACAGGTTGGGCGGCCGGTTGATGAAGGTGCTGTCGGCCGGCAGACGGTCGGTATCGATATGCCAGCGCTGGAGCTGGGCCCAGTCGTACATCGGGTAGCTCGCCGAGTCGATGTAGGTCAACGGCTTGTCGAGCACCAGCTGCCCGCCCAGGTAGTTCATCACCACCCGCCCCACCTGCTGCTGGCCGAAGGCCTCGGTGTCGAAGAGCACACCTCCGACGATCCCTCTGCCGAGGAAGCCCACCGATGCACTGAACACCGGCACCGGCGCCGTCCGCACGACCTCGTCCACTACCTCGATCGACACGAAGGATTTGCCGCTGACATCGCCGAAATAGCCGTAGCAGAAGATCACAGTGTCCTTGTCGGCCCGGGCGACGCGGGCCAGCATGGCATCGTGGTCGAGCTGATCGGTGTATTCGAAGACGACCTTGTCGGCCCAGGGGGTGGCAGCGGCGCGCACATCGTTGACATAGGGCAGGTCGCTGGCGCTGGCCCCAGCCACGACCAGCACCCGCCGGACCGCCGGCATGGCCTCCAGCATGGCACGGACGCCCCGCCCGTAGTCGGCCCGCACCGGCATCTGGATGACTTTGCGCGGGCTCAGCTGAGCCGCATCGACGCGGTCGCGCGCGGTGCTCAGGATCGTTGCCCCGGGGAACAGGCCCCGCCCCTCGTGGGTCATGAAGTCGAGGGCTGGGCGCCCCTCCACCACGATGATGCGGACCTCCCTGCCGGCCAGCTTGCGCTGCAGCAGCGCCGCCATGAAGCGCTTGTCCTCCGGCTCCGGGTGGCGCACCAGGTCGAGGTATTCGATATAGACGTCGCTGGCGCTGAGCCCCTGGGCACGCACCGCGGTGAGGATGCCGGCCGAGATGCTGTCCACCAGGAAGCCCCGGTGCTGGGAATGCAGGATCAGGAGCTTTCCGTGATCCGGCGGGCCTGCCCTCGCCGCAGACAGCGGCAGCAGGACGGCGAGCAGCAGCACGCGGACGAGCCAGGCCGCAATGCTCATGCCGCGCCGTGCCCCCACCTTCGCCCCGTTCATGCCGCCCCCCTCGAAACGAATGCGAACGCTGGCAGACCCCGGGCACGTACCCCCAAAGCATCTTCCAGGCACGCCATCCGGATTCCATGAAAATTTCCTGAAACGCTGATTCGTATGGCAAGCCGAAGCATAACCCAAAATGGGTAAACAACATCCTGCGGCGGCGCGCCAAGCACTGCCGCAGGATGTCATTCCAATCGGGTGTGCCGGGAGAATGCCCGGCGGAGATCACCAGGGGCGGGAAGCCATCAGCATTTGGCCAGCCACTTCAGCAACATCCCGTAGAGGTTTTCCGGAATGACCGGCTTGGCGATATGCGCCCGCATGCCGGCGGCCAGGCAGCGCTCGCGGTCTTCGATGAAGGCGTTGGCCGTCATGGCGAGGATGGGGGTGTTCCGGTTGCGGCCCCCGGCGCAGATCGCCCGGGTGGCTTCGATGCCGTTCATCACCGGCATCTGCATGTCCATAAGGATCAGCGCGTAGTCCGTTTCGCCGGCCAGGCGCACGGCCTGCTCGCCATCATCGGCCACATCGACCTGCAGGCCTACATCCTCCAGCATGACCCGGGCCACCTCCTGATTGATCGGCTCATCCTCGGCCACCAGCACACGCCTGCCGGCATGGTGATGCCGGATCTCGTCGGCCAGGATGTCGGCGTCCGCCCCCTCCTCCGCGACGGCCAGCGTGCGGGACAGCGGCAAGGCCGTCTCGAACCAGAACAGGCTGCCGCAGCCCGGGCTGCTCTCGACTCCGATCCGCCCGCCCATCAGGGCGACCAGGCGCTTGCTGATCGCCAGCCCGAGCCCCGTCCCACCGTACTTGCGGGTCATCGAGTTATCGGCTTGCTCAAAAGCGGAGAACAGGCGTGCCTGGTCGGCCAGGCCAATGCCGATGCCGCTGTCTGCGACCTCGAAACGCAGCCTGGCCTCCTGCAGGTTCCGCTCCAGCTCCCTCACCCGCAGGGTGATGCTGCCCTGCTCGGTGAACTTGACCGAATTGGTGGTGAGGTTGAGCAGGATCTGGCGCAGCCGCAGGGCATCGCCCAGGAAGCGCTCTCCGGCCAGCCCCGGCGGCAGGTCCAAGCTGAACGCCAGCCCCTTCTCGCGGGCCTTGAGCCCGACAATGCTCGACACACTGTCCAGGATGGTCTGGAGTTGGAAGTCGCTCGCCTCGAGGACCAGTTGATCGGCCTCGATCTTGGAGAGGTCCAGGATGTCGTTGATCACCGAGAGCAGGTGGTCGGCGGCAAGATTGGCCTTGTCCAGCTGGTCCCGCCCCTGCGGGTCGGCCATCCGGGCACGTGCCAGGCGGACCATGCCGACGATGCCGCTGAGCGGCGTGCGCAGCTCATGGCTCATGTTGGCCAGAAAGGTGCTCTTGGCCCGGCTGGCAGCCTCGGCAGCCAGCTTCGCCGCTTCGAGCTGGGCAGTGCGCTGGCCCACCTCTTCCTCCAGGTGGCGATGGTATTGCCCGAGCGCCTCCGAGGCCTGGATCCAGCGGGCCATGCTCCGATACACCAGGATGCCGGCCGCCAGGGCGATCACGGTCAGGAACAGCGGCAGGCCAAGCTGGCCCCGCCAGCGCTGGATCGCGCCATCCACCGGAGTGGACACGAACACCGTCAGCGGATAGTGCTCGAGGCGGCGGAAGGCGAACAGCGCCTCCTTGCCGGTCACGCTGTTGTGGCCGCTCAGAACGCCCCGGGCCGGAAAACCCTGCTCCCGCAGATGCAGCACCAGGGCGCCATCCCGTGGCGTGCCATAGGTTTTCTTGAGGTCGCCGCTGGGCGGCACCGGATAGCGACTGACCAGGAAGGCATCGTCACGCAGCAGACCCAGGGCCGAGCCCGCTGGCAGACCGAGGTTCTGCCAGAAGGACTGCTGCCGGGACAGGGGCAATGTGGCGTTCATGACGTATTGCAGCTGCCCGCCCGCATCCCGGATGCCGAGGCGCAGCGGCATGATCCAGTCCTTGATGACCCGCCCTTCGGCCGGACGTCCCACATTGAGGCGGTCCTGCACGGCAATTTCATCGAATGCGACCTGGCGTCCGGGCACATCACGCGTATACGGAATCTCTTCGGGCTTGTCGGTCTTGTCGGTGGCAAAGACCCCACCCTCGGCGCGGGACAGGGTGACGAAGAGATACTCCGGGTCTGACTCCTTGAACGCTCTCAGAAGAGCGCTGAGGTGCCCGGGCTTGAAGTCCTCCGACTTCAGCCTGCTTCCGAAGACCCGCATCCGGTTCTCGTGACCGGAAAAGTAATTGTCCAGCGAATTGCCGGTGATTTCGGCAATCGTCGCCAGATGCGTCAGTTCGTAAGCCCGGGACTCTTGCCAGGTACGCCAGATCCAGGTCGCCACGACGACGAAGAACAGGACTCCGCCCAGCAGGAACCCCCGGCGCAGCCTGCGAAGCGTCAGCGCGGCGTTCGTGTGGGACATCGCTACCCTTATTCACCTTCGGAAAGTGGGGGCATGGTAGTCCCGGAAATACAAAGAATCCAGCCGGGTGACAATTGGCGGCGGAGCCGCTTCATTGCTCCATGCCAATAGCCTGAATAGCCGGCGGACAATTGGACGTCTCAATTTCCCATATGGACTATTTCATTTCTGCGCCATGGTCGAGCGTCACTAGAGCGCGACGACCTTGACCGCCTCCCGTTTCCATTCCGCCGAACGCGTCACCGAAACCCGGCGGGCCTTGGGCACGGCGAGGGGCTTGGCCAGGGTGATCTCCGCGCGCTTGAGCGGGAAGCGCTGGCCCAGCAGGTCGAGCATGGCCTGGCTGAGATGTTCGAGCAGGTTGAAGTGGCGCCCGGCCAGCAGGCCTTCGAGGGCGTCCACGACCTGGTCGTAGTCCACTGTGTGGCGGATGTCGTCGCTGCGGGCCGCCAGGGTGCCGTCGATGGCCAGGCGCAGGTCGACCTCGAGGGGCTGCGGCGCAGCGATTTCGTGAGCGTAGATGCCGATGGAGGCCTGCAGGCACAGGCCATCGAGGCGGATAAGGCAGTCGTGGTCCATGGATAAGGTCCTCAGTGTCCTTTCAGCAGCGGTGCTTCCCACTCCTGGTAGTCATCGGTCTGACGCATGGAGAGGGTCCGCTCGGCCGAGCGCAGGGTGTTCTCAATCAGCATCGTCACCGTCATCGGGCCCACCCCGCCCGGCACCGGGGTGATCCAGCTGGCCTTCTCCTTCACCCCTTCGAAATCCACGTCGCCGACGATCTTGCCATCGGCCAGACGGTTGATCCCCACGTCGATCACGATCGCCCCCTGCTTCACCATCTGCGCCACGATCAGCCCCGGCTTGCCCGCCGCCACGATCAGGATGTCCGCCAGGATCGTGTGCTGCGCCAGATCCCGCGTCTTCGCGTGGCACACCGTCACCGTCGCCTCGCGCTGCAGCAGCATCAGCGCCATCGGCTTGCCCACGATGTTGCTCGCCCCCACCACCACCACGTTCTTGCCCGCCACGTCCGTTCCCGTCGTGTCGAGCAGCAGCTGCACCCCGTAAGGCGTGCACGGCGGGAAGATCGTGTTGCCCACCACCAACCCGCCCACGTTGTACAGGTGGAAGCCATCCACGTCCTTGTGCACCGAGATCGCCTCGAGCACCCGCCGCGGGTCCACCTGCTCGGGCAGCGGCAGCTGGATCAGGATCCCGTGCACCACCGGGTCCGCGTTGAGCCGCGCGATCGTCGCCAGCACCTCGGCTTCCGGTGCGTCCGCCGGCAGACCAATGTGGAAGGAGCGCACGCCGCACTCCTCGCAGGCCTTCACCTTGTTGCCCACGTACACCCGGCTCGCCGGGTTGTCGCCCACCAGGATCACCGCCAGCCCGGGCTGCACGCCCTGGCTCACCAGTTGGGACACGCGCGTCTTGAAGCCTTCGCGCAACTGTTTCGATAAGGCCTTGCCGTCGATGATCCGGGCTGTCATGAATCGGATTTCCTGCAAAAAAGCGGGGCGACCCAAGGGCCGCCCCGGCAAAACGCCTTGCGAGGCGAGAGGGAGAAACTTGCTGGGGTGGGCCGGGATCAGAAGCCCCGGCCGGGGATCCAGTTGGTGCCGGCCAGGGGCACACCGGCCATGGCGGCGGCTTCGATGGTCAGGGCGACCAGGTCTTCCGGCTCCAGGTGATGCACGTTCTGCTTGCCGCAGGCCCGGGCGATGGTGGTGAGCTCCATGTTCAGGGTCTTGAGGTAGTTCTTGAGGTGCTTGGCCCCCACCGCCGGCGACAGGCGCTGCTCCAGGATGGCGTCCTGGGTGGTGATGCCGACCGGGCACTTGCCGGTGTGGCAGTGGTGGCAGAAGCCCGGCGCGGTGCCGAGGGCGTTGTAGTCGGCGATGGCTTCGTGGTGGGCGCCGTTCTGGAAGTAGGTCTCGCCGTTGCAGCCGAGGGCCACCAGCACGCCCTGGCCGATGGCCACCGCGTCGGCGCCCATGGCGAGGGCCTTGGCCACGTCGGCGCCGGTGCGGATGCCGCCGGAGACGATGAGCTGGACCTTGCCCTTCATGTCGAGGTCTTCCAGGGCATTGACGGCCTGGCGCACAGCGGCCAGGGTCGGAATGCCGACGTGCTCGATGAAGCAGGTCTGGGTGGCCGCGGTGCCGCCCTGCATGCCATCCACCACCACCACGTCGGCACCGGAATGGACGGCCAGCTTGACGTCGTTGAAGGTGCGGGTCGCGCCGACCTTGACGTAGATGGGCTTTTCCCAGTCGGTGATCTCGCGCAGCTCCTGGATCTTGATGGCCAGGTCATCCGGGCCGGTCCAGTCCGGGTGACGGCAGGCCGAGCGCTGGTCCACACCTTCCGGCAGGGTACGCATCTTGGCGACGCGGGGGTTCACCTTCTGGCCCAGCAGCATGCCGCCGCCGCCCGGCTTGGCGCCCTGGCCGATCACCACTTCGATGGCGTCGGCCTTGCGCAGGTCGTCCGGGTTGAAGCCGTAGCGGGAGGGCAGGCACTGGTAGATCAGGGTCTTCGAGGAGCGGCGCTCTTCCTGGGTCATGCCGCCGTCACCGGTGGTGGTGGAGGTGCCCATCTCGGTGGCGGCCAGGCCCAGGGATTCTTTCACGTTGGCCGACAGGGCGCCGAAGCTCATGCCGGCGATGGTGATGGGGATCTCCAGCTCGATCGGCTTCTTGGCGAAGCGGGTGCCGAGCAGGGTCTTGGTGATGCACTTCTCCCGGTAGCCCTCCAGCGGGTAACGGGACATGGACGCGCCAAGGAAGACCAGGTCGTCGAAGTTGGGCAGCTTGCGCTTGGCGCCCATGCCGCGGATCTCGTACAACCCGTGGGCGGCAGCGTTGCGGATGTAGTCGAGGGTCTTGCGGTCGTAGCCGTAGGACTCCTCGCGGGAGAGGTTCTTGAATTGCACGGGTTTGGTTTCCATGATCGTATCCTTGGTGGTCCGGGTGGGCGCGAGCCGCGGGCTCAGTATTCCTGGTTGGCGTCGGCGTTCCAGTGGTACAGGGAACGCTTGGAGGCGATGCGCTTGAAGGATTTCGGGTCGTGGTCGAGGCCGGCCTGGTCGAGCAGACTGGCCACGGCGGCGATGTCGGCTTCGCTCATCGGCTCGTACTGGGCGTCGGCGCCGAGGGACTTGACGCTGCCCTTCACGTAGAGCACGGCCTCGTACAGGGAGTCGCCGAGGGCGTCGCCCGCGTTGCCGCAGATGACCATGCGGCCGGCCTGGGCCATGAAGGCGGAGAAGCTGCCCACCGAGCCGCCGACGACGATGTCGCCGCCCTTCAGGGAGATGCCGCAGCGCAGGCCGGCATCGCCCTCGATGACCAGCAGGCCACCATGGGCGGAAGCCCCGGCGCCGTTCGAGGCGAAGCCCTTGACGTGCACCTTGCCGCTCATCATGTTTTCGCCCACACCGGTGCCGGCGCTGCCGGTGATGGTGACGGTGGCTGACTTGTTCATGCCGCCGGCGTAGTAGCCGGCGTGGCCGACCACGTCCACCGCGATCGGGCAGTCCAGGCCGACGGCAATGTTGTGGGCGCCGTCGGGGTTGAGCACGGTCACCTGGCTGGTCTTGCCGGCCTTGGCGTCGTTGTGCAGAAAGGTGTTGAGCTCGCGCAGGGGGGTGGTGGCGAGATCGAAGGTCAGGCGTTCCATACGTACATCTCCTCGGGCGCGGGTTCGAAAACAGTGGCGTGCTTGATGCCGGGCAGGTGGGCCAGGGACCGGAATTCGGAGGCAATGGCCACGTACTCGTCGGTCTCGGCCACCACTGCGGGCTTGCAGGCAAAGGGGTCGCGGATCAGGGCGAGCTTGTCCGGGGTGCCCATCAGGAAGGTGAAGAAGCCGTCCAGCTCCTCGAAGCCCTTCTGCAGCGCGGTCTCCAGGTCGTCGCCTTCACGCAGGCGCCATTCCAGGAAGCGGCAGGCGGCCTCGGTGTCGTTGTCGGTCTCGAAGCGGATGCCCCGCGGCTCGAGCATGCGGCGGATGCCGTTGGGGTTGGACAGGGAGCCGTTATGCACCAGGCAGAAGTCCTCGCCGGCGGTGAAAGGGTGGGCCCGGTCCGGGGTCACCGCGGACTCGGTGGCCATCCGGGTGTGGCCGACCAGGTGGGAGCCGGTGAGGCCGGCAAAGCCGTAGCGGGCCGCCACCTCGGCCGGGGTGCCGATGTCCTTGTAGAGGTCGATGCTGCGCCCCGTCGACAGGATGTGCAGCTTGGGGTGGTGCTCGGCGATCCAGCGCTTGACGATGGCCGGGGCCACATCGAAGCTCAGGATGGCGTGGTTGCCCTTGGGTTCGACGCTGACCTGGACGCCCAGGTGCTCCTTGAGGGCGTGGCCGAGGCCGAGCCAGTTGAAGTCGGCGCCGTCCTCGGTGAGGCCGGAATAGACGCTGATCTTCCGTTCATTTTCCGCCAGCGGGTTGCCGAACACCGCCAGACCGGCGGAGTCGGGGCCACGCTCGGTCATGCCGATGAGCATCGGCACCATCAGTTCGCCGAGCTTTTCCCGCAGGGCCGGTGTCTTCACCAGCAATCCGACGATTCCACACATGCTTGTTTCTCCTTCGTTAATGCTTCGATTCGTTTGCGTTTGATCCGGGCCTGGGCCTTGGGTCTTGTGTAGGGGCGGCTTCAGCCGCCCCTACAGGGGCATCAGAAGAATTCCAGGTAGTTCTTGATTTCCCAGTCGGACACGTGGCGCATGTACTCGACCCACTCCATGTGCTTGAGGCGCAGGAACTCGCCGGCGACGGGGCCGAGGGCCTTGCACAGCACGGTGTCCTTCTCCAGCGCGGCGAGGGCCTCGTGGAGGTTCTGCGGCAGGATCTCGATGCCGGCGGCCTTCAGTTCCTCGGGGCTCAGGGCGTACAGGTTCTGGTTGTGGGGTTCGCCCGGGTCCAGGTCGCGCTCGATGCCGTCCAGGCCGGCGGCGATGACCGCGGCGGTGGCCAGGTAGGGGTTGCAGGCGCCGTCCGGCAGGCGCAGCTCGAGACGGCCGTGGGGGATGCGCACCATCGACGAGCGGTTGTTGTCGCCGTAGCTGATGTAGGCCGGGGCCCAGGTGGCGCCGGTCAGGGAGCGGCCGACCACCAGGCGCTTGTAGCTGTTCACCGTGGGGGCGCAGATCGCCGCCAGGGCCGGGGCGTGGGCCAGGATGCCGCCCAGGAACTGGTAGGCCAGCTTGGACAGGCCGAGGCCGCGCTTGTCGCTCTTGTCGGCGAACAGGTTGGTCTTGCCGTCACCGATCGACATGTGGATGTGCATGCCGTTGCCCGGCCGGTTGGCGAAGGGCTTGGGCATGAAGGAGCAGATCATGCCCAGATCGTTGGCGATCTCCGAGGCGGCCATCTTGAACAGCAGGTAATGGTCGGCGGAGGTCAGGCAGTCGGCGTAGGTGTAGTTGATCTCGAACTGGCCGTTGGCGTCCTCGTGGTCGATCTGATAGACGTCCACGTCCACCTCGCGGAGGCTGTCGGTGAGGGTTTCGAGGAACTCGCGGTTGCGCGACAGGCCCTTGTAGTCGTAGCAGGGCTTCGGCAGCGTGTCGGTCGGGTCGGTCGGGATGATGTTGCCGTTGGCATCCTTCTTGAGCAGGGAGAATTCCGGCTCCAGCCCGGTGAAGAAGGTGTAGCCCTTGGCCTCCAGGCGCTTCACCTGGTCCTTGAGCACCACGCGGGTGTCCAGGGGCCACGGCTCGCCCTTCACGTGGCCGTCGCAGGCGATGCGGGCGTAGCCGGGCTGCCAGGGCACCAGGGTCAGGGTCGACAAGTCGCCGATGGCCATGAAGTCCGGGCCGTTGGGCTCGATGCCCAGGCCCCACACTGCGAAGCCTGCAAAGCCGGCGCCGGTGGTGAGGATGTCTTCGAAATGGGCGGCCGGGACCGACTTGGTCTTGGCGGTGCCGTGGATGTCGACAAACTGGGCAAGTACATACTTGACTCCGTTGTCTGCAAGAAACTGCTTGGCTTCTGTGGGCGTCATTGCCGCTCTCCTGAGAATGGTTTGGGTTCGGGCGATTGAGACGATTGGGGCGATCAGTTGAAGCTGTGGGGCGCCACGGCGCCTCCGCCCAGCTCGATAGCTATCCCGAGCAGGGTCTCCCACAGGTAAGGTCCGTAAGTGCCGTCGCTCCAGATGCGGACGAAGGGACGGCCATTGCGCGTTTCGGGGATCACCGTCACCCCGACGCCGACCATGCTGGTCAGCACCACCGGCCGCTGGGCCGGGTCGCGGGGGCGGAAATTCACGTTGCAGGTCTGGCGCAGCAGCTCGTCGAGACGGCTGCCGCCGAGCACCAGGGCGGCGTCCTGGCGCAGCACCGGATACACACCGGGGCCACGGGGCGCCGCGGCGAGGGGCGCGATCAGCGCATCCGGGCCTTCGACGAGGAATTCGGTGAAGCCCAGGCGGGCGATCAGGCCGCCGCCATCCAGCGGCAGCCAGCTGTTGGGCTGGGCCGGGATGGGCAGGCCGAGGGCCTGCAGCCAGGCGGTGGCGTCGGGGCCCTTGCAGCCGATGCGGGCGCTGCGGGAGACATCGGCAATCCCCAGCACCTGGGCCGCGGCGGACTGGCGGACCGGCTCCAGCAGGGTCGCAGCCACACCTTCGGCCACCGGGCTCACCGCCCCGCCGTTAGCCGACACCAGCGGGCTGGCCTGGCCGGCCGGCGGTTCGTCCTTTTGACGCTGGTTGTCCGGGTCGTAGAAGGGCGTGGCGCTGACCTTGGCCTGCACCATGGCCCCGTCGGACAGGCGGATGGACACGCTGCCGCCCGGGCTCGCCAGATCGGGCCGCACGAAGGCGAGGCCGATGGCGTGGCCGAGGGTCGGGCTGTAGGCGATGCTGGTGACCCGCCCGGCGATGTCGCCGCCGGCGATGACCAGGTTGCATTCCAGGGGCAGCGGGCCGCTGTGGCCCGCCGGGAAGGCGATGCCCACCAGCTTCTGCTTGCGCGGCAGCTTGGCCACGGCGGACAGGCTGCGCTGACCGACAAAGAAGGGCTTGTTCATCTTGAGGGCCCACTCCATGCCCACATCCAGCGGCGTGGTGAGGCCGTCGGTGTCCTGGCTGATGATGATGTGGCCCTTCTCCAGGCGCAGCAGACGCTGGGCCTCCACGCCGAAGGGGCGGATGCCGCCGCCGGCACCGGCCTTCATCAGGGCGTCCCACAGGGCGCCGCCGCTGGCGGCCGGCACGTGGATCTCGTAGCCCCACTCGCCGACGAAGCCGACCCGCATCAGGCGGGCAGCGATGCCGGCCACCTCGCCCTCGCGCACCGCCAGGTAGGGGAAGGCGGCCGCCGACAGGTCCATGCCGGTGAGGCCGGCCAGCACCTCGCGGGACTTCGGCCCGGCCAGGTTCACCGCGGCGAAGGCGCCGGTGTGATTGACGATGCCGCAGTCCAGCCGCCACATGGT
Source organism: Zoogloea dura (assembly GCF_012927165.1). GTDB lineage: Bacteria > Pseudomonadota > Gammaproteobacteria > Burkholderiales > Rhodocyclaceae > Zoogloea > Zoogloea dura. Next base: position 4,015 of record NZ_JABBGA010000022.1, on the reverse strand, counting down.
GTTGAGGCGCGACAGCTCGCGGTAGATGGTGGCGGCGCCGGAGGTGGTGGTGGTGAAGTAGAAATGGTCGTCCGCCAGGCGGGCCACCACGCCGTCGTCGATGACCACGCCAGACTCGTCGCACATCACCGCGTAGCGGGTCATGCCGACCTTGAGGTTGGCGTAGTTGGAGGTGTAGACCCGCTCGAGGAATTCGGCGGCCTGGGGGCCGATGACTTCCAGCTTGCCGAGGGTGCCCACGTCGATCAGGCCCACTGCATTGCGCACCGCATGGGCTTCCTCGCGGATGCAGGCGAGGCGGTCCTTGCCCGCCACCTGGTAATACTCGGGGCGCTGCCACACACCGGCGGGCATCCACTTGGCGCCCAGGGCGTCGTGGCGGCTAGCCAGCGGGGTGGCGCGCTCCGGGCTGAAGCCGCGGCCGGCCAGGATGGCCATCGGGACCGGGTGGTAGAAGGGGCGCGCGGTGGTGGTGCCGACCTGCTGCGGCTCCTTGCCGGTGAGGCGGGCCAGGATGCGCAGCCCGTTCATGTTGGAGTGCTTGCCCTGGCTGGGGCCCATGCCGTTGGTGGAGAAGCGCTTGAGCAGCTCGATGTTGTCGAAGCCCTCCTGCACGGCGTTGCGGAAATCCTTGAGCTGCAGGTCCTCGTCGAAATCGACGAAGTTCTTGCCGGCCGGGTGGTCGACGATCGGCCAGGGGTGGCTGGGGCTCTCCAGCTCGGGCGGCAGGGCCTCGCCGGTGGCGCTGCCGAAACCGGCGGCCGCGGCGGCATGGCTGCCGGCCCGGCTGCCGTCGGCGACGCGGCGGGACAGCTCATGCACCCCATTGACGCGACCGCAGGCGAACACGCCCTCCGGCAGCACGTCGGGGACGAATTGTTCGACGGACTTGTCGTAGCGCATGCGGGTGCCGGCCTGGTACAGCAGGTTGGCGGCGGGCGCCCAGCCGGTGCTCATCAGGATGCCGTCGCAGGCGATGTCGCGGCGCTGGGCGGCCGGCGTGCCGTCGGCCTGCAGGGCGGCGATGCGGGCGCCGGCACACAGGCCCTTGGCGTCGGCGATGCCTTCCACCACCGCGTGGCCGACCAGCACTTCCACGCCGGACTGCTGCAGCACGCGGGCCAGGGGGTCGGCGCTGCCGCTGCCGGCGCGCAGATCGACCACCGCCGCCACGCTGACGCCGTTGGCCTGCAGGTCGAGGGCGGCCCGGTAGCCGTCGGCGTTGGCGACCAGCACCACGGCCTTGTTAATCGGCTTCACGCCGTAGCGGTACATCAGGCGCTGGGCGGCGCTGGCCAGCATCACGCCGGGCAGATCGTTGTTGTGGAAGACCGCGGGCTGCTCGAAGGCGCCACTGGCCAGCACCACGCTGCCGGCGCGCATCTTGAGCATGCGCTCCGCACTGACCAGGGGAATCCAGTGGTCCTTGTAGTAACCGGCCGCGTAGGTGGCGGTGAGCACGCGGATGCGCGGCTCGGCGGCGACCCGGGCAAGCAGGCTGTCGAGCAGGCGACGGCGGCTGGCGTCATTGCCCAGCTGGTAGCCGGCGCTGCCGCCGGCGCGGGCGTTCTCATCCACCACCACCACCTCGGCGCCCTGCTCCGCCGCGGCCAGCGCGGCCGACAGGCCGGAGGGGCCGGCGCCAATGACCAGCACGTCGCAGAAGTCGTAGGCCTTGGGGGTGCGGCGGTGGGGCATGTTCACATCAACCCGGCCGAGGCCGGTCATGAAGCGGAACATGCGCTCCCACATGGGGAAGAGCTTCTTGCTGTGGAAGGCCTTGTAGTAGAAGCCGACCGGCAGCAGGGAGGATATCTTGCCCAGGTGGCGGCCCTTGTCGGCCTCCAGGCCGCCGAAGGTATTCACCGCGGTCAGGGCCATGCCGGCGACGAGGGGCGTCACGTCCGAGCGGATGTTGGGGATGCCGCCCCACTGGTGCAGGGCGTTGGTGTCATGGTTGGCCAGCGACAGCACGCCGCGCGGCCGGTGGTACTTGAAGCTGCGGCCGAGGACGCGCGCATCGGCGCCCCACAGGGCGGAGCTGACGGTGTCACCTTCGTAGCCCTTGTAGCTGCGGCCTTCGAAGCTGAATTCGACGGGGCGGGAGCGGTCGATCCACTCGCCGCTGGTGGCGGGCAAACGCATCAGTCTTCTCCCTCGTAAAAATAGGTGCGCACAACGACATCCTTCTCGGTGTCACGTTCGGCGATGAACCAGGTGTTGCTGGGGGTGTGGCACCACCACTCCTTCTTCACGCCGGGCGCGCCGTTGCGGTTGAAGACGTAGTCGGCCCAGACCTCGTCGCTGGCGGTGGCGGGGTTCGGCATGGGGCGCACTTCGCCCCAGTAGAAGAACTCGGAGACCGGGCGGGGGCCGTTGAGGGGGCAGTTCAGGATCTTCATTGCGGGTTTCCTCTCAGTGACCGACGCTCGCCGCGCCCTTTTCGCCGGTGAGGGCGTAGTTGCGGAAGCGGTCCAGGGAGAAGCCGGTGATCAGGGGGTGGTCGCTGTCGGTGGCCACGGTGTGGGCCATGGTCTTGCCGCACACCGGTGTGGCCTTGAAGCCCCAGGTACCCCAGCCGGAATCCAGGTAGAAGCCCTCCACCGGGGTCTTGCCCATCACCGGGGCGAAGTCGGGGGTCATGTCGGCCATGCCGGCCCACTGGCGCATCACCTTCACGTTGGAGAGGAAAGGGAACATCTCCAGCATGTGGGTGGTGAGGCCTTCGACGAAGTCGAGGGTGGAGCGGGTGCCATGGAGTTCGTAAGGGTCCAGGGAGGCGCCCATCACCAGTTCGCCGCGGGCGGACTGGCTGATGTAGACGTGCAGGCTGCCGGACACCAGGATGGGGTCGAGCCAGGGCTTGATCGGCTCGCTGACCATGGCCTGCAGCGGGTGGATGTAGATCGGCGACTTGACGTCCACCATCTTCAGGATGCGCGGGGTGGAGCCTGCCACGGCGCACAGCACCTTGTTGGTAGAGATGTAGCCGCGGGAGGTCTTGACGCCCTTGACCTTGCCGGCCTGCACGTCGATGCCGAGCACTTCGGTCTGCTGGTGGATCTCCACGCCACGCTGGTCGGCGCCGCGGCCGTAGCCCCAGGCCACCGCGTCATGGCGGGCCACCGAGCCCGGCGCGTGGTACAGGGCGCCGAGGATGGGGGCGTGGCCGCCGCAGCTGATGTCGATCATCGGCGCAGCTTCCTTCACCACCTCGGGGCCGACCACCTCGGAGTCCACCCCGTAGTGCTTGTTCACCTCGGCACGCCAGCGCATGGTGCGCAGGGCGGAGTCCGTGTGGGCCAGGGTGAAGTGGCCGCGGTTGGCGTAGAACAGGTTAAGGTCAAAGTCATCCGACAGGTCCTGCCACAGATTGACCGACTCGTCGTAGAACTTGACGCCCTCGGGGGTGAGGTAGTTGGAGCGGATGATGGTGGTGTTGCGGCCGGTGTTGCCACCGCCGATGTAGCCCTTCTCGAGCACGCAGACATTGGTGATGCCGTAGTCGCGGGCCAGGTAATAGGCCGCCGCCAGGCCGTGTCCGCCGGCACCGATGATGACCACGTCGTAGCTCGACTTGAGCTTTTCGTGAAAGTTGAACATCCGCGGTTCGGGATGCTTCTTGTTGAGCGCGAAGCGCAGGAGACGCCAGGGCATGGTGATTCCTCAGTCTCTGTGTTGGGTTCGTAGGGGCTCAGCGGAAGACGACAGTCTTGTTGCCATGGACCAGCACGCGGTCCTCCAGGTGGTAACGCAGACCCCGCGCCAGCACCGCCTTCTCGATGTCCTTGCCGTAGCGCACCAGATCGTCCGGCGCATCCGAGTGGTCCACCCGGATCACGTCCTGCTCGATGATCGGGCCCTGGTCCAGCTCGCTCGTCACGTAGTGGCAGGTCGCACCGATCAGCTTCACCCCCTTCGCGTGGGCCTGGTGGTAGGGCTTGGCCCCCACGAAGCTCGGCAGGAAGCTGTGGTGGATGTTGATGATCTGCCCCGGGTAGTCCTCGCACAGCTG
>NZ_JABBGA010000021.1 GCF_012927165.1 Zoogloea dura | reverse complement strand
GCGCTGCTCGGCGGGTCGGAACGGGCTTTTACCGGGCACCGAGCCTCTACGGAAAGGCCGGTGGGTGCGAGGCGCTGGGGTTTTGCTCTTTCGTTGATCATCGCGCCCTGCTTCAGCAAACGCGCGGTGTTTGCGAAAAGCCCGTTCTGACCCGCCGAGCAGCGCAGCAGCGGGCGGGGCCTTCCGGCGCGGCTGTCTGAGGAGGCGTAGCCGACGAGTTCCGCGCCGGCCGCCCGATGCGAGCAGCGCAGGGGAGTCGTTCGCAACGCGAACGACCGGGGAGGCGGGTCGCCTTTCTTGCTTACTTCTTTGGCGAAGCAAAGAAGTGAGTCGCCCGCCGGGGCGAATTCCCGGCCAATCCAACGCGGAAAAAAGGAAAGCCGACCCGCAAAGGCTCTCCACAGCCGGCTGAAGCCGCCCCCCTAATTCAAATACATCGACAGATCACGGCGGGCCATCATCACGGCGCGCATATCGGGGCACAGGGGGAACCATTCGAGCAGGCGGCTGCGGGCGCGGTCGCGGGCTTCGGCCTTGTCGCGCAGCACCACCTCGAGCAGTTGCCCGAAGGCGGCAGACCAGTCATTGCGCTGGGCCAGCAGGGTGGCCAGGCCGAAGCGGGCCTCAAAGTCCCTGGGGTCGGCCTCCAGCCGCCCCAGCAGGACGGCTTCATCCTCCATCCCGCCTTCGCCGGCCAGGTCGAGGCGGGCCTTGAGCCTGAGCCAGCGGTCGTCCCGCTCGCGCACCGCCACCGACTCCAGGCCGACCAGGGCCTCGTCAGGCAGGCCGGCGTCGATCAGCGCGGCCACCAGGTCCAGCACGATGGCCAGGCGGCGGCCCGACAGCTCAGCCGCCTGGCGCAGCAGCTCCACCCGCGCCAGCGGCTCGGCCTGGGCCGCGGCGGCATGGCGCAGGCGCTCCGCCTCGTCGGGCAGGTGGGCATCCAGGAAGGCCCGCACCTGCCCTTCCGGCAGGGCGCCCATGAATTCGTCCACCACCTCGCCGCCGATGAACAGCTTCACCGCCGGGATGCTGCGCACCGCGTAGCGGGCCGCCACCGCCTGGGCCTCGTCGGAGTTGATCTTGACCAGCACGAAGCGCCCGCCGTATTCCCGCGCCAGCTTCTCGAGCAGCGGCTTGAGGGTCTTGCAGGGGCCGCACCAGGGCGCCCAGAAATCCACCAGCACAGGCACCCGGCGGGACAGGGCGAGGACCTTGGAATCAAACTCGGATTCGATGATGTCGAGGGCGAAATCGTGGCTCATGGCAGGCAGGGGGTGAAGTTGATATGGGGAGAATCGGGCTTCCCGCGCCAGGATTCAAGCCCCTCGTGTGGCGCCGCCCTCAGCGCGGCCGGCTGTCCCAGATCTTCTGCAGGCGCTTGACCGACACCGGCATGGGGGTCTTGAGCTCCTGGGCGAACAGGCCGACGCGCAGCTCTTCCAGCATCCAGCGGAAATCCTCCAGTTGCGGGTCGGTGACACCGGCCTTGGCCTTGGCCAGCCATTCGCGCTCGCAGGGCTGGGCCAGGCTCTTCCATTCGGCCATGAACTGGGCGTCGCGGGCCGTGTTGTTGCGCAGCTTGTCGATGCGCACGGTGGCGCCCTTGAGGTAACGCGGCACCTGGGCGATGCGCTCGTAGGGCAGCGCCACCAGGAAGTTCTTGGGCATCAGCTTGGCGACCTGGGCGGTGATGTCAGCCACCACCTCGGGGAAGGTCTTGAGGCCGGCCAGGCGCTTGGTGAGGGTGGCGTGCTCGACGATCAGCTGGCCGGTCAGGCGCATCAGTTCCTGGGCCACCAGGGTGATGCGCGGCTTGGCCTCCTGGCAGCGCCGGGCGAAGCTGTCCGCATCGGCGGGCAGCGGCTCGAGCAGGCAGCAGCGCTCCAGGGTGGCGGTGACCAGCTGGGCCTTGAGCTCGGCTTCGGTGCCATAGGGGATGAACTGCAGGGCCAGGTCGCGCACGCCCGGGAGCTTTTCGATGGCCTTGACCTGGGCCGACAGCTCCAGCGCGAACAGGCGCGCCAGGCCGCCGCGATGGACCCTGGCAGCCTCCTCGGGGGTGTCGTAGGGGCGCAGCGACACGCTGCCGCCGTCATCGTGGAGGGCCGGGAAGCCGACGATCTCGCGGCCGGCCACCTTGATCTCCAGCAGCTCCGGCAGCGGGCCGAAGGTCCACCCGGTGAAGCCGGCCAGGGCCTGCCCGGCGGCCGGGGCGGGGGCCGCGGCGGTGGCCTTGGTGGCCATGGTGGCGCTAGCGGCCGGGGCCACCGGCTCGCCCTTCTTGGGCGCCGGGGCGTCCGCCGCCGGGACGATGCGCGCCGACTGGAAGCGCGCCGCCACCTGGTCCTTGAAGCGGGTGCGCAGCTCGGCCAGGTTGCGGGACTGGCCGAGCACCCGGCCATGTTCGTCCTGCACCCGGAAGTTCATGAAACAGTGGGGGTTGAGGTTCTCGGGGCGGAAGCTCTCCATCGGCAGCTTGAGGGACACCCGCTCCTCGACGAAGCGCTGCAAGGCCTTGATGAGGGGGTCGTCCAGGTCGAACTCGCCCGCCTCGTAGCGCTCCATGAAGGCCGCGGCGCTGTCGGCCATCGGCTGCAAGCGGTGGCGGTGCTTCTGCGGCACGGTCTTGAGCAGGGCCGTCACCTTTTCTTCGAGCAGGCCGGGCACCAACCACTCGCAGCGGTTGGCGGGCACCTGGTTGAGCATGGCCAGCGGCACCAGCAGGGTCACACCGTCGTCGGCCCCGCCGGGCTCGTGCAGGTAGGCGAGCTTGAGCTTCTGGCCCAGCACCTCGAGGTTGGAGGGGAAGCGGTCGGTGGTGATGCCTTCCGCGTCATGGCGCATCAGCTGGTCGCGGGTCAGCTGCAGCAGCTTGGGGGCCTTGCGCTCGGCGTCCTTGCGCCAGGCCTCGAAGCTGGCCAGGTCGAGCACATCCGGCGGCAGCTTGGCGTCGTAGAAGGCGTAGATCAGCTCCTCGTCCACCAGCACGTCGGGCCGCCGGGACTTGTGTTCGAGGCGCTCGATCTCGGCCATCAGGCGGCGGTTGTGGGCCAGGAAGGCCATGCCGCGGGCCGGCCCTTCGGCCATCTCGCCCTGCACCAGGCCTTCACGGATGAACAGCTCGCGGCACAGGGCCGGGTCGATCTCCCGGTAGCTCACGCCGCGCCGGGGATACACGGTGAGCCCGTACAGGGTGCCCCGCTCCCAGGCCCGCACGGCGCCGCTGGCCTTGGACCAGTGGGGCTCTGACACCTGGCGCTTGAGCAGGTGGCCGCCGACTTCTTCCAGCCATTCGGGTTCGATGCGGGCCAGGCAGCGGGCGAACAGGCGCGAGGTGTCCACCAGCTCGGCACCCATGATCCACTTGCCCGCCTTTTTGGCGATGGCAGAGCCCGGATGCGGCCAGAACTTGATGCCGCGGGCGCCCAGGTAGCTGCCGGCGGCAGGGCCCGAGGCATCTTCGATCTTGCAGCCCACGTGGCCCAGCAGACCGCTGAGCAGGGCCTTGTGGATGGCCTCGAAGCCGGCCGGCTTGTCGTTCTCCTTCCAGCCGTGCTCGGTGCACAGGGTGTGCAGCTGGGTGAACACGTCGCGCCATTCGCGCAGGCGCAGCCAGGACAGGAAATGGGTCTTGCACCAGGCCTTCTGCTTGCTGGAGCTCTCGTGGCGCTGCACCTCCTCCCACGCCTTCCAGAGGTTCCAGTACCACAGGAATTCGGACTTCTGTTCCTGCTCCGGCCCGCGGAAGCGGGCGTGGGCCTGGTCGGCGGCGGCCTGGCGCTCGGGCGGACGCTCGCGCACGTCCTGGGTGGACAGGGCCGCGGCGATCACCAGCACCTCGGCCAGGCTGCCCCGGTCGCGGGCGGCCAGGATCATGCGGCCGATCTTCGGGTCCAGCGGCAGCTTGGCGAGTTCGCGGCCGATCGGGGTGAGGTGCATGACCGCCTCACCGTCCTTCTCCTCCACCGCACCCAGCTCGGCCAGCAGCTGGTAGCCGTCGGCCACCATGCGCGGCAGGGGCGCGTCGATGAAGGGGAAGTCGGACACTTCGCCGAGCTTCAGCGACTTCATGCGCAGGATCACCCCGGCCAGGGAGGAGCGCAGGATCTCCGGATCGGTATGGGCCGGGCGCTTCTCGAAGTCGTCCTCGTCGTAGAGACGGAAGCACACGCCGTCGCTGACCCGGCCGCAACGCCCGGCCCGCTGGCGTGCCGCCGACTGGGCGATCTTCTCGATCTGCAGCTGCTCCACCTTGTTGCGGTGGGAATAGCGCTTGACCCGGGCCAGGCCGGTATCCACCACGTAGCGGATGCCCGGCACGGTGAGGGAGGTCTCGGCCACGTTGGTGGCCAGCACCACCCGGCGCCCCTTCGAGGGGGCGAAGACCCGCGCCTGCTCTTGGGCGGACTGGCGGGCGAACAGCGGCAGCACCTCGGTGCCGGCGGCGTGGTGGGCCTTGCGCAGGGCCTCGGCGGCCTCGCGGATCTCCCGCTCGCCGGGCAGGAAGACCAGCACGTCGCCGGGGCCGCTGCGGTGGGCCTCGTCCACCGCGTCCACCAGGGCATCGTAAAGATCCCGGTCGGGGCCGCGGCTGTCCTGGCGCGGCGCGGGCTCGCCGGGGCGCGCCGGTTTGGGCTCGTCCCGCTCCACCGGGCGGTAACGCATCTCGATGGGGTACAGGCGGCCCGACACCTCGATCACCGGCGCCGGCCTGTCGCCCTTGCCGAAGTGGCGGGCGAAGCGTTCGGCGTCGAGGGTTGCGGAGGTGACGATCACTTTCATGTCCGGCCGCTTCTGCAGCAGCTGGCGCAGGTAGCCGAGCAGGAAGTCGATGTTGAGGCTGCGCTCGTGGGCCTCGTCTATGATCAAGGTGTCGTAGGCCGACAGCAGCGGGTCGCCCTGGGTCTCGGCGAGCAGGATGCCGTCGGTCATCAGCTTGATGTAGCTCTGCGGGCCGATGCGGTCGGTGAAACGGATCTTGTAGCCCACCGTGCTGCCCAGTTCGCTCTTGAGTTCCTGGGCGATCCGGCTGGCGGTGGCACGGGCGGCGATCCGCCGCGGCTGGGTGTGGCCGATCAGGCCGGCGACGCCCCGCCCCAGCTCCAGGCAGATCTTGGGCAGCTGGGTGGTTTTGCCGGAGCCGGTCTCGCCGCAGACGATGACCACCTGGTGGTCGCGGATGGCGGCGGCAATCTCGTCCTTGCGCTGGTTGACCGGCAGGTCGGGCGGGAAGTCGGGCTTGGGCAGCGCGTTGGCGCGGGCGATCAGCCTGGCCGCCGAGTCGGCAAGGCGCAGGCGCAGGGCCTCGGGCAGCTCGTCCAGGCTGCGCGGCCGCTTGGGCAGGCGACGCAGGTCACGGCGCAGGGCCGGCCGGTCGACGGACAGGCACTGTTCGAGAAGGGAGTATGGATCTTGCCGGTCTTGCGGAGAGGCCATCGGGAACGCAGCGGAAAAAGATGGAAACAGGGATGCACACAGGGCTGGAAACAGGGCAGAACACGGGCACGCGGATGCACGGAGCTGGCGCGGATTTTACCCTGCCCGGACCGGCGCGCCGGGTTTGCGCATCAAAACGGGTAATCCGCTCCAGCGGCGGGCGCCCGGCTGTGACTTAATTACTCAAGCTGGAGACGCAAGCGCCGATACCCCGGGCGACCTTAATGATGCGGCGGAGTGTCCTGCCAGCACAGGCAACATCGACCGGAACCCTGATGGACCGTCCCGACGCCTCCCCCCCTCCCCACCCTGCACCAGGGCAGGATCTGCCCCTGCTCCAGCCCCGCTTCGACTGCCGCAGCGGCGGGCTGGTCGCGGCGCAGCTGTATGCCTGCCGCGGCGCCACCAGCCAAAGCGTGACCCTCGGTGACCTCGCCGGGCTCGAATCCGCCGCCCTGCGCGCAGCGTGCACCCGGGTGGGCGCCTGGAACCGCACCGGCCAGCGCCTGACGCTGGCCCTCAACGCCAGGCTGGAGCTTCTGTGCACGGCCGACTTTCCCGGGCGGCTGGGCGCGCTGCTGCTCGACACCCGCCTGGAGCCCTGCTGCCTGGAGCTGAACATCGTGATGGGCCGCGGCGAGATCTCCGACACCGAGCTGGCCGCCCTGCAGCACCTGCGGCAGAGCGGCATCCGCTTCGTCACCAGCGCGGCCAGCCCGATCAGCGCCCACCAGGCGTGGATCCGCCGGATGCCCCTCGACGGCCTGGAAGTGCCGGCCCGCCTGGTCCAGGACGTGACGGCGGCCCCGGAAGGCGTGGCCATCATCCGGGCCCTGATCACCCGGGCCCACAACATGAAGCTGACGGTCAACGCCAAGGGCGTGCGCACGCCCCATGTGCAGTCCGTCATGAAGGCCTGCGGCTGCGACTCGCTGCAGGGCTCCCAGCCCGGCGAGGCCTGCAGCCTGGAGGACTTCGCCGCCCGCCTCGCGGAAGCGCGCCCGGCCGGCCGGGGCCTGGAGCAGGCGGTGACCGCCGGGCGGACCCTGCTGCTGGTGGATGACGAGCAGAACATCCTGGCGTCCCTGCGCCGCCTGCTGCGCCGTGATGGCTACACCATCCTGAGCGCCGCCAGCGGCCAGGAAGGTCTCGAAGTCCTGGCTGCCAACCTGGTGGACGTGATCGTCTCGGACCAGCGCATGCCGGGCATGACCGGCGTGGAGTTCCTGCGCAAGGCCAAGGACATGCACCCGGAGAGCGTGCGCCTGGTGCTGTCGGGCTACACCGACCTGCAGTCGGTCACCGACGCCATCAACGAAGGAGCCATCTACAAGTTCCTGACCAAGCCCTGGGACGACGCGATGCTGCGGGCCAACATCGAAGAGGCCTTCCGCCGCAAGGCCTTGTCCGACGAGAACCTGCGCCTGTCGGCCGAACTGCAGCGCGCCAACCTGGAGCTGGCGCACATCAACGAACGCCTGCGCGACACCGTGATCGAGCGGGAGCGGCGCCTGAGCCTCGACGAGCGCGCCCTCAGCCTGGCCCAGGACGCCCTCGCCGCGCTGCCGATGGCGGTGCTGGGGGTGGCCCCCGACGGCATGATCGCGCTGAGCAACCTGGCCGCCGAGCAGTTGATGGCCGGCCAGTCCCCCCTGCTCGGCCAGTACGCCCACGACATCCTGCCCGCGGCGCTGCTCACCCTCATCGCGCAGGGTGGAGCGGGGAGCGAGGGCAGCACCGATGTCGAGCTGGGCACGCGCCGCTTCCACGTGGACGTCCGCCCGCTGCCCGGCGCCACCGCCCCCCGGAGCTGCCTGCTGAGCTTCAGCGGCTGTCAGGCACACCATGAGTGAGCCCCGCCCCCTCGACCCGCCCAGCCCGGAAGCCCCCGTGGAGTCGTCCCCGGCCGCTCCCGACGGGCTTGCCCGCCAGCACGAGGCGGTGCATCAGCGGGTCATGCGGCTGTTCCGCCACACGGCCGGCGAGCCGGGCTCGGATGCCCTGCTGCATGCGGTGATCAGGTTTCGCCAGGAGCAATGCCGATGAGCCGCCCGTCCCTCGCCGAACTGACCGGGCAGATCAGGCAATTGCCGGCGATGCCCCTGATCGCCCTCGAGGTGATCCGCTCACTGCAACACAGCGACGTGGATGTGGAAGGCCTGGCGCGCCGCATCGCCCAGGACCAGGCCATCGCTGCGCGGGTCCTGCGGGTGGCCAACTCCCCCTTCTACGGGCTGCAGAAGCGGGTGGCGTCGATCCACGACGCCATCGTCGTGCTGGGTCTCGCAGCGGTCCGCTCGCTGGTCCTGGCCGCCTCGATGCTGACCTGTCTGCCCGGCGGCAGCGCCCGCGGATTCAGCCGGGACGCCTTCTGGCGGCATGGGCTGGGCACCGCGCTGGCGGCCCAGGCCCTGGCCCGGGTGCTGCAGCGTCCCGCCGAGCCGGTGTTCATTGCCGGCCTGCTCCACGACATCGGCCGTCTGGCGATGGTGTCGCTCTATCCGGAGCCCTATGCGGCCATGCAGGACCAGGCCGTCCGGGAAGACCTGCCGCCGAGCCTGCTGGAAGCCGGCCACTTCGGCTTCGATCACGCCGAGGCCGGTGCCAGCCTGGCCACGCTGTGGAACTTTCCCCCCGCCATCGCTGATGCCATCGGCCGGCACCACACGCCGGGCGAATGCCCGCCCGGCAGCCTGGCCGGCATCATCCACTACGCCGATGCGATCGCCCGGGCGCTCGAACTGGACGGCGAGCCCGACGGGCAGGTGCCTCACCTCGACCAGGCCACCATCGATGGGCTCGGGGTGAGCTGGGAACAACTGAACGGCGTGCTCGAAGACACCGCGAGCCGCTTCGAAAGCTGTCGTCTGATGCTGGGTTGAATCCATGCCACCCGATACTCCGCGCCCTCTCCCACCGGCCTCGCCCTACCGCATCCCCGGCCGACTGTTTCCGCTGGCCGAGTCTTTCGGCACCGGCATCCTGCTGCATCGCGGCGGCCCCGTGCTGTTCGCCAACCCGGCCATGTCGCGCCTCACCGGCCTGACCCCGCAGGAGCTTGCCGACCGCGACTTCTGGGATCTGTTTCCGGCGCAGGTGCGCGACCAGGGCCGTGCCCGGCTGGCAGGGGAAAGCCATGCGGCCCGCTATGAGACCCTGATCCTCACCGCGGCGGGAGACGAGCGCTGGGTCGAGCTGTCGATCGCCATCGAATCGATCCAGGGGGAAGACACCTTCGTCTGCAGCTTCATCGACATCACCGAGCGCAAGCACGCCGAGACCGCCCAGAAGCAGACTCAGCAGCTGATGACCCAGATCATCGACGGCGACCCCGTGCCCACCCTGGTCATCAACGCGCGCCATGTGGTCACCCACTGGAACCACGCCTGCGAGCAGGTCATCGGCATCTCCGCCCGCAGCATGGTCGGCACCCGGCGGCAGTGGTCGGCGTTCTACCGGTCGGAGCGGCCGATCATGGCCGACCTGATCGTCTCGGGTGAGATGGACGCCATCGTCGACCATTACGGCACCAAGAACCTGCGCCGTTCGCCGGTGATCGAGGGGGCCTACGAGGCGGAGGACTTCTTTCCCCACATGGGCGACCAGGGCCGCTGGCTGCATTTCACCGCCGCCCCGCTGCGCAATGCCCTCGGCGAGATCATCGGCGCCATCGAAACCCTGCAGGACGTCACCGAACGCAAGAACGCCGAGGCCGGGCTGCTCAGGCTGCAGGCCGACCTGGAGGCCACGGTCGCCATCCGCACGGAGCAGCTGCAGCAGGCCAAGGCCCGGCTCGAAGAGGACATCGAGCGTCGCGAGAGGGCGGAAGAGGAGCTCCTCAAGCGCTACACCGAGCTGACCGAGCTCAACTGCCGCCTGCACGAGGCCCAGGAGCAGCTGGTGCAGTCCGAGAAGATGGCCTCCATCGGCCAGCTCGCCGCCGGGGTGGCCCACGAGATCAATAACCCCATCGGCTATGTGAATTCCAACATCCGCAGCCTCAAGGGCTACATCGATCAGTTGCTGAACGTCGTCGATGCCTACGCCGCGCGGGAGAGCGCCCTGCCGCCCGACGAGGCCGCCACCCTGCAGCAGATCCGCAAGGCGGCGGACTTCGACTACATCCGGGATGACATCAACGAGCTGCTGCGGGAATCGGAGGAAGGCACCGAGCGGGTCCGCAAGATCGTCCAGGATCTGCGCGACTTCTCCCGCTCCGATGCGCGCCAGGACTGGCAGGCCTCCGACCTCCACCACGGCCTCGACAGCACCCTCAACATCGCCAGCAACGAGATCAAGTACCGGGCCGATGTGCACCGGGAGTACGGCGAGCTGCCCCTCGTCGAGTGCCTGCCGTCCCAGCTCAACCAGGTCTTCATGAACCTCTTCGTGAATGCGGCCCAGGCCATGCCGGACGATCGCCGCGGCCTCATCACGATCCGCACGGGCGTGGCCGGCGGGCAGGTGTGGATCGAGGTGGGCGATGACGGCAAGGGCATTCCGCCGGAGGTCATCGCCCGCATCTTCGACCCCTTCTTCACCACCAAGCCGGTCGGCAAGGGCACCGGGCTGGGCCTGTCCCTGTCCTACGGCATCATCCAGAAGCACCACGGCAAGATCAGCGTGAGCAGCACGCCCGACGTCGGCACCACCTTCCGCATCACCCTGCCCATTCACCACCCGGCCTCCAGCGGAGCCCCGCAATGACCCCCTCCCCCGACAACGCCACCTTCACGCTGCTGTGCGTGGACGATGAGGCCAACATCCTGTCTTCCCTGCGCCGCCTGTTCCGGCCCCACGGCTACACGGTGCTGATCGCCACCGGCGGCGCCGAAGGGCTGGAGATCCTCGACAAGCAACCGGTGGACCTGATCATCTCGGACATGCGCATGCCCGGCATGGACGGCGCGGCCTTCCTGGCCGAAGCACGCCAGCGCCACCCGGACACCGTGCGCCTGCTGCTGACCGGCTACGCCGACATGGACTCGACCATCGCCGCCATCAACGCCGGCCAGATCGCCCGCTACATCGCCAAGCCCTGGAACGACCAGGACGTGCTGCTGACCGTCCGCGAGGCGCTGGAGCGCAAGGCGCTGGAACGGGAGAAGAACCGCCTGGAGGCCCTCACGCTGGCCCAGAACGCCGAGCTGAAGGCCCTCAACGCCAGCCTCGAAGACAAGGTCGAGGCACGCACCGCCGAGCTGAAGGCCGCCCATGAGAAGCTGAAGCAGCAGTTCCTGACCTCGATCCGCGTCTTCTCGAACCTCATCGAGCTGCGTGAAGGCGTGATCTCCGGCCACTCCCGGCGCGTCGCCGACCTGGCGCGCAAGATCGCCATTAAGCTCAACTTCCCGTCCGCCGAGGTGCAGGACGTGATGCTCTCCGGCCTGCTCCACGATGTCGGCAAGATCGGCCTGCCGGACGAGCTGCTGTCCAAGCCGGTATCCCACATGAGCGGCGACGAGCTGGGCCTGCTGCGCAAGCACCCCGTCACCGGCCAGGCCGCCCTGATGGGCATCGACAACCTGCGCAAGGCGGGCACCTTCATCCGCGGCCACCACGAGCGCTGGGACGGCCAGGGCTACCCCGACCGCCTGTCCGGCCTGGCGATTCCCTACGGCGCGCGGGTGCTGGCCGTCGCCAACGACTTCGACAGCCTGCAGATCGGCAGCCTGTCGCCGCGCAAGATGAAGCCGGACGAAGCCATCGCCTTCATCCAGCAGAACCGGGGCAAGCGCTATTGCCCCCAGGCAGTGGACGCCCTGACCGAAGTGCTGGGTGCGGCCGAGACGGCCGGCCAGGGCGGCCACGACCTGAACCCGTCGTCCCTCAAGCCGGGCATGGTGCTGGCGCGGGATCTGGTGACCCGCGACGGGGTCATGCTGCTGGCGGCCGACTTCGTGCTCGACGAGAGCCTGATCCGCCAGTTGCGGGAGCTGGAGGCCTCGGAGGGCATCCGCCTGTCTATCGCCATCCGCCCCGACAAGCCCGCCTGAGGGCGGCCCCCCCGCTCAGCGCACGGAGGTGTTGCCGGCCAGCATGCCGGGCATCGACACCTCGCGGCCCAGCACCTCGAGCAGGGACTCGGCAGGCATCGGCCGGGCAAACAGGTAGCCTTGGATCAGGTGGCAGCCGCGGGCCGACAGCGCGCACAACTGCGACGGCGTCTCGACGCCCTCGGCCACCACCTCCAGCCCCAGGCTGTGGGCCAGGCCGATCACCGCCTCGACGATCGCAATGCCCTGCCCGTCGTCCAGCTCGTTGACGAAGGAGCGGTCGATCTTGAGCGTATCCACGGCCAGCCGGCGCAGGTAGGCCAGGGACGAGTAGCCGGTGCCGAAATCGTCCACCGCCACCCGCACGCCCATCTCGCGCAACTGGCCGAGGATGACCGTGGCGTAGTCCAGGTCACGCATCAGCACGGTTTCGGTCAGCTCGAACTCGATCCGCCCGGGCGGCACGCCAGCGGCGGCCAGCACCGCACTGACCGTGGGGATGAGCTGGGTGTCCATGAAATTGACGCCGGACAGGTTGATGCAGAAGCGGAAGTCAGCCGGCAGGTAAGGCTCCATCACCGCGATGTCGGCGCACACCCGCTCGATCACCGAACGGCTGAGCGGCACGATCATGCCGGTCTCCTCGGCCAGGGAGATGAACTCCGGCGGCGGGATCGCCCCCCGCGCCAGATGGGGCCAGCGCACCAGGGCCTCGGCCTTGACCACGGCCCGCCGGTGCAGGTCGACGATGGGCTGGTAGACCACCCGCAGCGCGTCGTCGCCGATCGCACGGCGCAGATCGCCTTCGAGGGTGAAGCGCAGGAAGGCCGCCACCTTCATCTCCTCGGAGAACAGGGCGACCTGCTCGCCGGTGACCCGCTTGGCGCGGTTGAGCGCCGTCTCCGCCGCCTTGAGCAGGGCATCCGCGTCGGTCGCGTGATCGGGCATCACGGCCAGGCCTATCCTGGCCGACAGGGTGATCTCCTGGCCGGGCACCCGGATCGGCGACCGCACCGCCTGCAGCAGGGTCTCGGCCACCGCGATGATGTCTTCCTGACTGCCGGCATCGCTGAGCAGCACACCGAATTCGTCGGCCGCCAGGCGGGCCACCCGGAGGCGTGGCAGGGAGCCCCCCCCGGCGGGCTCGGCCGGCGCCCGGTCGCCCATGCATTCGCGCAGGCGGTGGCCGATCACCTGCAAGACCTGGTCGCCCCGCTCAGGCCCGAGGCTGTCGTTGATGCGGGCGAAGCGGTCGAGATCCACCACCATCACGGCGCAGCGGCTGTCGTTGCGGAGGCCGCGGGCCACCGCGCCGAGCAGACTCTCGCGGAAGAACTCCCGGTTGGGCAGGCCGGTGAGATGGTCGAAATAGGCCAGCTGGCGGATGCGCCGCTGGGCATCCACGTGGTCGCTGATGTCCTGGGCGCTGCCCTCCATGACCAGCTGGCCACGGCCGTCGCGCACGTCGCCGGGCTCGGCGGTTTCGAGCACCGTGCGCACGCTGCCGTCGGGCCACACGACCCGGTAGGTGAGCTGGTAGCCGACGCCCCTGCGGGCGCCTTCGACGGCCGATGTCACCGCCGCCCGGTCGCTGGCATAGACATGCCCGAGCACCGCTTCCATGCCATCCCCGAAGGCCTGCGGCGACTGGCCGAAGAGCCGGTAATACTGGTCCGAACGCTGGACCCGGTCTTCACCAACGAACCACTCCCAGCTGCCCAGCCGGGCAATCCGCTGAGCGTTGGAAAGGCTCTCCTTGTTGCGGGTCAGCTCCTTCATGACCTGGGCGGACCGCAGCACGTAGCGGATGCGGAAGCGCAGCAGGGTCCAGTTGATGGGCTTGGAGATGAAGTCGGTCGCCCCGGCGTCGAAGGCCCGCTGCACCGACTCGCTATCGTCCAGCCCGGTGAGCATGATGATCGGCACCAGCGCTCCGCTCTGACGGGCCCGCAACTGCTGGCAGACCTCGAAGCCGCTGAGGCCCGGCATCATCACATCGAGCAGGACGAGATCCGGCAGCTTGCTGTCGAAGGCGCTCAGCGCCTGATAGCCATCCGCCGCCTCGATGGTTGCAAAGCCGCCTTCCCGCAGCGCCTCGGTGGCCATCATGCGGGTCAGGGGGTCGTCATCCACGACCAGGACTTGAGCATGTTCGCTTGGCGTCATCATTCCATCGGGCTCCTCGCCCGGTCCAGTAATTCCATGCTGACCAGTTGTTCGCGGAGAAGCACATCCTTGCAGGCCTCCCAGGCATCGGCCAGCCTCTCCACGTCGGCGGCGGTGGGCGCCTGCCCGTCCTTGATCCGCTCGTCCAGGCTGCGCGCGCGGGCCGCCAGCCTGACCGCACCGACGGCCAGGCAACCTGACTTCATCTTGTGGGCCAGGGTCCTTACCGTCCTGGCATCGCCTTCGGCAAGGGCTGCCCGCAAGCCTGCCACATTACGCTCGGTTTCACCCACGAAAAGCGGCAGGAGGCGCTGCAGCATCGGCGAGGCGCGGTTGCCATTGACCCCTGGCAGGGACATCAGCAGCTCCACATCCATCGCCGTCTCGGCATCGCGCTCCGTCTGCACCGGCGGATCGGGGACGATCCGCGGGAAGGAGGTGTCCGGGTCGGACGGCAGAGCCTCCCTCAGCCAGCGACTCAACACGGCCCAGAGTTGCTCGCGAGACACCGGCTTGACCAGGTAGTCATCCATGCCGGCCGCCAGGCAGGCATCCCGGTCTTCCTTGAGGGCGTTGGCGGTGAGGGCCACCACCGGCATGCGCGGCAGGCCCCGGGCCGCCTCGTGGGCGCGGATTCCCAGGGTGGCCTGGCGGCCGTCCATCTCGGGCATCTGGATATCCATCAGGACCAGGTCGAAGCGGGCCGCACAGCAGGCGTCGAGGGCCTTGCGGCCATTCTCGGCGACCGAGACCCGGCAGCCCAGGGATTCGAGCACGGCGGTCACCACCTCGCGGTTGACCGGGTGGTCCTCGACGACCAGCACATGGGCCGCCAGCGCTCGCTGGACGGTCAGCCCGGGGTTGTCCCCGGGCCCGGGCTCGCGTCCCAGGACGCGGCGCACATCGAGGCCGGTGAAGGGCTGGGCCAGCAGGTGGGTGGCGCCGGCCGCCTCGAGCACCGGCGCATCGTCGCGACCGGCGTCGCAGATCCCGACCCGGGCCGGGCAGCCGGGACGCCCGTTGAGGGCACGCAGGCACGCGACGCCCTGGCCACCGTCGAAGGCCGCATCGACGATGACCCAGTCGAAGCCGGTATCCACCCCCAGCATCTCGTCCACCGCCGGTATGTCGAAGGCCAGTTCGGTACGGCAGCCCAGGAAGACCAGCTGCTCGACCAGCGCATCACGCAGGCGGGAGTCGCCGAGCGCCAGCAGGGCCGCGGTGCCGGTCAGGGGCTGCTCGAGCTTGCCGCCGGCCGGGCCGGTACCGACCTCGAATTCGGCCCAGAAGCACGACCCCTGCCCCGGCTCGGTGAGGTAGCCGATGCTGCCGTCCATCAATTCGATCAGCTGCTTGGCGATGGAGAGGCCCAGCCCAGTGCCGCCAAAGCGGCGCGCCATGGAGTTGTCGGCCTGGGAGAAGGACTGGAACAGCCGCGCGCCCGCCTCCCGCGGGACGCCGATGCCGGTATCCCGCACTTCGGCGCGCAGGCGCATGCGCCCCGCAGGTGCTCCCGCAACGGGGAACAAGCGGATGGCGATCTCGCCCTTCTCGGTGAACTTCTGGGCGTTGGAGAGCAGGTTGTTCAGCACCTGGCGCACCCGCAGCCCGTCGCCGACAGCGCTCTCCGGGACTTGCCGGTCCACGTGCAGGCGCAGGCGCAGGCCCCGTTCGTGGGTCGACACTGCGAACAGGGTGGCCACCTGGTCGACGGTATCCCGGAGGGAGAAGGGCAAGGCCTCCAGCTCGAGGCGGCCGGCCTCGATCTTCGACACATCGAGCACGTCGTTGATGATCTCCATCAGCGAGTGGGCGGAATCGCCCAGCATGTCGACAAAGCGCGCCTGGCGCCCGGCCAGCGGGGTCTGGCGCAGCAGCCCGATCATGCCCAGCACGCCGTTCATGGGGGTGCGGATCTCGTGGCTCATGTTGGCCAGGAACTGCGACTTGGCACGGCTGGCGGCTTCGGCCTGCTCCTTGGCGGCCTGCAGCTCGGCGGTGCGCGCGGCCACCTCCGAGGCCAGGTGCTCCCGATGCAGGGTCAGCTCCCGGTCGCGGTTGGCAATCTCGCCGAGCATGCCGTTGAAGCCGGCGATGAGCTCGCCCACCTCGTCCGCATAGCCGGCTGGCGCCCGCAGGTCATAGCGTCTGTGGGCGCCCACCTCGCGGACCACCTGGGCCAGCTGCTGGATCGGGTCGACGATCATCCCCTGGACCCGGCGGACAAACAGCGCAGCCGCCAGCAGCGCCACCAGCAATCCGATGCAGGCGAAGCCGATCCACAGGGCGAGGCGCCCCAGGATGGGTTGCAGATCGAATTCGAGCAGCAGGCAGCCGAGCTCTTCTCCATCGCCGACCAGCCGCTGGCTCACAACCAGGCTGAGCATGCTCCAGCGCGAAGTCTTGTCGGCCCCGATCGCCTTCAGGCGCTCGATGCGCTCCACCTGCCCGCGCAGGGCCACGGGATAGGTGGAGAAGACCTTGCCGTCGGGACGCAGCAACATGGCGGCCGACACCCGCTCGTGGTAGCGCAGGGAAGCCAGCAGGGAGTCGGCGACCCGCGGATCGTCAAAGCGCAGCGGCGAGATCGCCCCGTCGGCAACGATCGCCGAGAGGGTCTGGGCATCCTCGTCGGCACGCCGCAACTCCCCGCGTACCTCGAGGATGAAGATGGTCAGCAGCGCCACTCCCAGGGCGATCAGCACACTGAAGCGGACCACCAGGCCGAGCTTGGCACCGATGGGCAGTTCCCGCAGGGCTCTCATCGCCCCCCCCTTTCCGCCCCGAACACCTGACGGCCGAGCCGCAGCAGCTGGGAGCTGGCGCGCAGGCTGTCGCGCAGCAGCGGCCCCTGGTTGATGTCGAAGCGCACCCGCTCATCCTCGATGACCAGCCCTATCCCTCCGCCCGCCTCGACGAAACCGTCGATGTCGCTGACGGTCAGCACCGCGCGATCGGCCAGCCCGCGCAGGATCGGCCCCATGCGCCGCTCCTCGGAGCCGGAGATGAAGACGAGGTGGCAGTCGCCCGCCTGGTCCAGGTTGTCGACCTGGCGCACACGCACCTCATGCCCCTGGACCTGGCGCCCCTCCAGCCCCTCGAGAGCCCCGCCGAACGGGTCGCGCCCCAGCACGCAGATGCGCAGCGGCGCGCCCGCCGGCAGACGCCCGGCCGGCCATTCGACATAGCGCGCGAAGTTGAGCAGGTAGGCCGCCTTGATCTGGTATTCCCCCGAGGGCGGTCCGGCGAGCGCCGGCAGCGCCACGAGAAAAACCGTGGCGCGCAACAGCGGGATGAGGAAAAGGCCCCGTTTCACGGCTGCATCCTCAGTACCGCCAGACACCCTGCAGGTAGCCCCGGCGGGGCTGGTAGGCGGGCTGACCCGGGAAGAAGTTCGACACGTACTCGAGGTGCAGCGGGTCGAAGAGATTCTGGATGCCGAGGGACAGGTCGAAGAGCGGCCCCACCCGCCAGCCATAGCGCAGGTCAACCGTGGTGTAGGCCGGCACGCTGGCCTCGCCGATGGCGCCGATGCGGCGCAGGACCAGATCAAACTCGTGGCCCCGCCCGGCATTCATCATGGCCCGCAGACTGGCCCAGTGGTGAGGCGAGGTGGTTTCGATGCTGCGGCCATAGGCCTCGAGGGCCGGATCGCTGCTCGACTTCGCCCGGGTGTCCATCACCGTGTAGCTGGCCTGCAGGCGCAGGCTGGAGGTGACCGGTAGATCAAGCCCCAGCTCGAGGCCATGGCTCCGCGCAGCACCGAAATTGCCTCGGTAGAGCGACTGACTGGGCGCGTAATACGGTGGGATCGGAATGGGCAGGCCCGGAAAGACGAGGCCGTTCGGATCCATGTGGGTCCCGATCAGACGGCGGTAATCGTTGTAGAAGGCCACCGCCTCCAGGCTGGCCCGGCCCAGGTTGCGGCGGTAGCCGAACTCGAAAGCGTCGAGCCGCTCGGCACGACGATTCCAGTCCGGCCAGGGGCTGGAGATCGTCGCCACCGCCGGGAACGGTGCCTGGGGCGGCGCCGCGCGGAAGCCGTAAAGGATGGTGGCATCGCTCTCCCCGATGGAGGGCGTCCGGGCGGCCCGCGACCAGCTGGTCCACAGGCTGTCATCCATGCTCGGCGTCCACATCAGGCGTACCGTCGGCTGCGGCTCGAAGCGGCTCAGGCTGGAATACTCGAAGCGGCCGCCGACGGTCAGCTTCCAGGTCTTCGGCACCAGGGTGATCTCGTCCTGCACAAAGGCGCTCAGGACCCGTGAATGGCGACGCGCCGGATCGAGGCCGAGGATGCTGGTGACCGCGATGATCTCGGTCCTGACATAGCGGGCCCCCAGCCCCCACATCAACTCATGGGCCCCCTCCGCCGCCAGGCGGTGCTGGAAGTCGGCATCGACGGTATCAACCGTGCCACGCCCATAGGAGCCCACATTGGCAAACTGGTGGTCCACGTAGGCCTGCAGGGACGCCTCGCCCCCCAGCCAGCCCCAGTTGCGCCGCCCCTGCAGGCTGCTCCCCTCGAACTCGAAGTCGATGGGGTAGAGCCCCTGGAAGCCCGCCACCGAAGAGCTGACGATGTTCTCGCGGCTGTTGCGGTGATAGGCATTCCCCATCACCGACCAGGCATCCGCCCCCGAGCCGGCACCATCGAGACGAAAACCGCCACTCCAGCCCCGGTTGCTGTCGGAGTCCTCGCGGCCATTGGCGGTACGCGAGCGCGACAGCTCACTCCCCTTGATGAAGACCCGCCCGGCCCCGGCGTCCCCCAGGTCGATGCCCTGGCGGGCCGCCAGCGTGGGCTGCCCCTGGTCGTCGATACCGGCGGAGACCAGCCCGCCCTGGGTGGCGGTCGCCTTGCGCGTCACGATGTTGATGACGCCATTGACCGCGTTGGCGCCCCACAGGGACGCCCCTGCTCCGCGGATGACCTCGATGCGCTCGACGTCCTCGAGCATGACATCCAGCGCCTCCCAGAACACACCGGAAAACAGCGGGCTGTACACGCTGCGCCCGTCGATCTGGACCAGCAGCTTGTTGGAGAAGCGGCCATCGGTGCCACGCACCCCCACCGCCCAGCGCCCCGAGCCGATCTGCGACACGGTCACCCCGGGCACGTCACGCAGGGCCTCCGGAACACTGCGCGCGCCGCTGCGGCGGATCTCCTCGGCGGACAGCACGGTGACTGCCGCCGGCGTATCGGAGAGTTTCTGCGCCTTGCGGGACACCGTCGCCACGTCGAGACGGGCCAGCTCTTCGAGGGTCAGATCAACCAGCGGCGCCTCCCCACCCTGTGCCGCCGAACACCCCAAGACGAGGGACACCAGGAGACTGGCTTGGACTCGGTTCTTCATTGGAACTCTCTATGCATTGCGGTAACAGGCAGGCATGCCATCCCCGACTGCCTGCTCTTGATGTCGGATTGTCATGGATATGCGACGCAAAGCACAGCACGGACGCCACATTTCTCACCAGCACGCGGCCCTCTGCTTCACCGCCTCCCGCCCGACCAGGCATTTCCCGCCGGGCCGGGTTCGGGCACCGCCACCATCGGCTACAATTGCAGGCTTTCGCATTTCGTACCCGGCGCCACTCCGCCCGCGCCCGTCAAGGTAGGACCCAGATGACCGCTCCCAAACCCGCCGCTGAAGAAGCGACCCCCAGCAACTTCATCCGCAACCTCATCGACGAAGACCGCCGCCTCGGCAAATGGAGCGGCCGCGTCGAAACCCGCTTCCCGCCCGAGCCGAACGGCTACCTGCACTACGGCCACGCCAAGAGCATCTGCCTTAACTTCGGGCTCGCCGAGGCCTACGGTGGCGCCTGCCACATGCGCTTCGACGATACCAACCCGACCAAGGAAGAGCAGGAATACGTCGACGCCATCATCGAGGCGGTGCAGTGGCTGGGTTTCGACTGGCAGCAGCACCTCTACTTCGCGTCGGATTACTTCGACAAGATGTACGCCATGGCGGAACACCTGATCACCGTCGGCAAGGCTTACGTGGACTCCCTCTCCGCCGAGGAGATGCGTGCCTACCGCGGCACCCTGTCGGCGCCGGGCAAGGACAGCCCCTACCGCAACCGCAGCGTGACCGAGAACCTGGAACTGTTCCAGCGCATGAAGGCGGGCGAATTCCCCGACGGCACGCACATCCTGCGCGCCCGGATCGACATGGCCTCGCCCAACATCAACCTGCGCGACCCGGCGATCTACCGCATCCGCCACGCTACCCACCACCGCACCGGTGACCGCTGGTGCGTCTATCCGATGTACACCTTCGCCCATCCCATCGAGGATGCGCTGGAGGACGTGACCCACTCCATCTGCACCCTCGAATTCGAAGACCAGCGCCCCTTCTACGAATGGCTGCTGGAATCCCTCGCCGACGGCGGCTTCTTCCAGCGCCCGGTGCCGCGCCAGATCGAATTTGCCCGCCTCAACCTCACCTACGTGGTGCTCTCCAAGCGCAAGCTGATCCAGCTGGTCGAGGAAAAACACGTCGAGGGCTGGGACGACCCGCGCCTGCCCACCCTCATCGGTGCCCGCCGCCGGGGCTTCACGCGCGAGGGCTTCCGCATGTTCGCCGAGCGCATCGGCGTTTCCAAGGCCGACTCGTGGATCGACATGAGCGTGCTCGAAGACTGCATGCGCGAGCACCTCAACGAAGCAGCCGAGCGCCGGGTGGCCGTGCTCGACCCCCTCAAGCTGATCATCACCAACTACCCCGAGGGCCACACCGAGCGCTGCCACGCCCCCAACCACCCGCTGCACCCCGAGCTGGGCAAGCGCGAGATGCCCTTCAGCCGCGAATTGTGGATCGAGCGCGAAGACTTCATGGAAACCCCGGTGAAGGGTTATCACCGCCTCTACCCGGGCAACATGGCGCGCCTGCGCTATGGCTTCGTGGTGAAGTGCACCGGCTGCGAGAAGGATGCCGACGGCAACATCACCGCCGTGCTGTGCGAATACCTGCCCGACTCCAAGTCGGGCACCCCGGGGGCCGACACCTACAAGGTCAAGGGCAACCTCCACTGGGTCTCCGTCGCCCACGCCTACACCGCCGAAGTGCGCCTCTACGACCGCCTCTTTGCCCACGCCTACCCGGGCAACCGCCGCGAGGGCGACCCTGAAGGCCTGGAGCGGGATTTCGTGGAGGACATCAATCCGGACAGCCTGCGCGTCATCACCGCCCAGCTGGAACCGGCCCTGCGCGCGGCTCGGCCCGAGGCCCGCTTCCAGTTTGAACGCCACGGCTATTTTGTGGCCGACCGCATCGACACCCGCGACGGTGCGCCGGTTTTCAACCGCACAGTGACCCTGCGGGACGCCTGGAAAAAATAAGCAGCCGGGGTGGCCGTCAAGCCACCCGGCCCCGCCATCATCCGGATGGCGGGGCCGTAAAATGACAGGTGGCCGGATCGCCACCGCATCGGCACATGCCAATGAAATGGCCTGATAGCTTAAGCTTTGGGAGGTTTTGCCGATTACAAATGGCTGAACCGTTCGTTGTTCGATTTCTCCTGCATGAATGCGGGATCAATCCGACCCAACCCAGACCCCGCCAGGCCATTGCACTGCATGCTGAGCAACCTATCGATCCGTGTCCGCCTCCTGCTGGCCAGTACCGTGGTCCAGGTCGTCATGCTGACACTGCTGCTCAGCAACAGCGGCCGGCTGATGAACGAGGCCACCACAGCCAGCCTGAATACCCTGATCGCACAGAACGCGGCCATCCTGAACGTGGTGACCGCCACCTTCGTGCCCCAGGGGCGTTACACCGATCTTCAGGATGCACTGGGCGAACTTCTCAATGAGACCAACGAGGGGCTGGTCTATGTCCGCATCGTAGACAGCACCGGCAAGACCCGGGTGCGCGCCGGCCTCCCGGAGATGACCACCCTTCCGCTGCCCGACGATCTGTCCTCCCTGAACCTGTCGGCCGGCCCGCATCCAAGCCTGATCCACATCCGGCGCCCGGTGCTGCTGGAAAAAAACCAGGTGGGCTTTGTCCAGTTCGGCGTCTCCGTCTCGGCCCTCAGCCTGGCCCGCCAGCGCATCCTCAGCCAGGGCATCGCCATCGCCAGCGCGGAGATCCTGCTCACCCTGCTGCTGCTCGGCGCGGTGGGCTACCTGATGACCCGCAACCTGGGCCGCCTGCTGCGCGGCAGCCAGGCGATTGCCGCCGGCCAGCTGTCCCATCGCCTCCCCGACCAGGGCAGGGACGAACTGGCCCAGCTCTGCCAGCATTTCAACCGGATGGCGGAAGCCCTGCAGTCGCGCATCCAGGAACTCGAAAGTACCGCCCGCCAGCTGACCCTCAGCGAAGAGCGCTACGCCCTGGCCACCCGCGCCGCCAATGACGGCCTGTGGGACTGGGACATCGTCAGCAACAAGACCTACTACGCACCGCGCTTTGCCGAGATCCTCGGCCTGTCCGCCCAGGAGATGCTGGAGCGCCAGACCTCCATCATCGACTACCTCCACCCGGAAGACAGGGAGCCCTTCCGCCTGCGCCTGATCGCCCATCTCAAGCGCGAATCGGCCCAGCTGATGGTGGAACACCGGATCATCCACGCCGACGGCAGCTACCGCTGGGTGCTCACCTGCGGCATGGCCGTCTTCGACCCCGGCAGTGGCCGCGCCCTGCGCATGGCCGGCTCCATCAGCGACATCCATCTGCGCAAGCGCGCCGAAGACCAGCTGATCCACGACGCCCTCCATGACGGCCTGACCGGCCTGGCCAACCGGGCCCTCTTCGTCGAGCACCTGCAGAACACCCTGCGCCATGCCGACCGGGTGTCGGGCAGCCTGTTTGCCGTGCTGCACATCAACATCGAGCGCTTCCACGTGGTCAACGACAGCCTGGGCTACTCCTCCGGCGACGATCTGCTGCGCCTGGTCGCCGCGCGCATCCAGGCCATGGCCCGGCCCGGCGACGTGGTCGGCCGCATCGGCGGTGACCAGTTCGCGGTGCTGCTCAACGACATCGCCGAAACCGGAGAGGCCATCCGCTTCTCGGAGCAGCTTCAGACCCGCCTGGCCGAGAACGCCGAGCTGAACGGACACAACCTCTATCCGAAGACCCGCATCGGCGTTGCCCTTGGCAGCGGCGGCTTCCAGAATGCCGAGGACCTCATCCGCGACGCCGACAACGCCATGAACCGCTCGCGCAGCAGTACCGAGAACACCATCACAGTGTTCCAGTCGGCCATGCACCAACAGGTCATGCGTGACCTGCAACTCGAATCCCAGCTCCGCGCAGCGCTGCAGGGGCACGAGCTGGTCGCCCACTTCCAGCCCATCGTCGACCTCGGCTCGGGGCGCACCTCCGGCTTCGAGGCGCTGGTCCGCTGGCCCCAGGGCAACGCCCGGCGGGTGGGGCCCGATGTCTTCATCCCCCTCGCGGAATCCCTGGGCCTGGTCCACGAGCTGGGCATGCAGATGCTCGAGCAGAGCTGCCGGGAACTCCGCAACTGGAGGGATCTGGGCCTCGCCGACAACCAGGTATCGATCAGCGTCAATCTCTCCGCCCGCCAGCTCACCCAGACCGACCTGGCAGACCAGATCGTCAACTGCATCGAACGCCACGACCTGCCACCCAGCGCGCTGAAGCTCGAGATCACCGAAGGCACCCTGGTCACCCGCAAGGAACTGGCCACCAGCCAGCTGAGCAAGCTGCGCGCCAAGGGCCTGAAGATCCTCATCGACGACTTCGGCACGGGCTATTCATCCCTCAGCTACCTGCACTCCATCCCCTGCGACACCATCAAGCTGGACGGCTCATTCATCCGCGAGATCGAGCAGGACACCCGCCTGCGGGCAATCGTCGGCACCAGCATCCACCTCGCGCACGAGCTGGGCATGAGCGTCGTGGCCGAATGCATCGAAACCAGAGCCCAGGCCGACCTCCTCCGGGAACTCGGCTGCGACTACGGTCAGGGCTACCTTTTTGCACCCGCACAAACCGCCGAGAAAGTCAGGGAATGGCTCGCCGCTCAACTCAATCCGGCCCAGGGAAGCCTCGCATGAAACGCCTCGCCGCCACGCTCCTGATCGCCATCCAGACCTGCGCAGGCGCCGCCCTGGCCTCGGAGGTCACATCCCCCTCACCCTTCAGCCTGTCGGGCTTCGGCACGATCGGCACCGTCCGTACCGACAAGGACGACCGCGCGTTCCGCAGCAGCATCACCCAGAACAGCGGCGCCAGCACCAACTTCGACTTTTCAGTGGACTCGGTACTGGGGCTCCAAGGCTCCTACAAGTTCAGCAACACCCTGGATGTCACGCTGCAGTCCGTCGTGCGCAAGGACTCCTCGGGCAGCTACGACCCAAAGCTGACCTTTGCCTTCCTGCGAGCCCACGCCACACCCGAGCTGACCATCCGGGCCGGACGCATGCGGACACCGTTCTTCATGTATTCGGATTCCCTCAATCTCAACTATGCGAGCCCCTGGGTGCGCCCACCGGTCGAGGTCTACAGCCTCAACCCCTTCGCCGATCTCGATGGACTGGACGCCTTCTACCGCCTGCCGATCAGCGACATGGAGCTCGAGGTGCACGCCTACGGCGGCAGGAGCAATCTCGACGCCAGGGAAAGCACCGGCAACCTGACCAGCATCCGCGGCATCAAGGCCTCGCTCAGCGCCTCCAGGCTGACCCTGCAAGCCAACTTCGCCAAAGCCAACCTGGCCCTATACTGGAACGGCCCCATCTATGCAGCCCTCGCCCACCAGTTGATCGCCACCGGCAACGGGCACATCGTCGACCAGATCGCCGGCTCCGGCAGCCCCACCACCTTCTTCTCCACCAGCTTCCAGTACGACAACGACCGCCTCCTGCTGATCGGCGAATATGCCGCGCGCACGGTGGACCGCTACAACAGCAGCGCCATCGGCTGGTACCTGACCAGCGGCTACCGCTTTGGTCCGGTCACCCCTTTCGTCACCTTCGCACGCCAGCACCAGGTCGCCACCGACAACGCCGCCAACACCGGCAATGCCTCCCTGGATGCCACCCTGAGACTGCTCAATGCAGTCCGCAACAAAGCGCAGACCAGTGTCGCCGCCGGCATGCGCTGGGATGCGCGACGCAACCTGGCGCTCAAGGCCCAGCTCGAACGCATCCAGCCCGGCCCGGACGGCCTGGGCATCTTCGTGTCCAATTCAGTCATGGACAACCTCAACCCGGGCGGCCCGGTTCACGTCCTCAGCCTCACGGCCGACTTCGTCTTCTAAGCCAATGCGCGCTCTCCACGTTCTCCTGATCGGCACCCTCCTGGCCTGCAGCAGCGCAGCACAGGCTGAAGTCGTGGTGGTCACCAGCATGCGCAGCGGCCCCATCGAACTCAGCCGCGAGCAGGCCGAGAAGCTCTACCTCGGCCGCAGCACGACCCTCGGCGACGGAACGCCGGTCAATCTGGTCGACCTGCCCAATGGCAGCACCCGGGACGAGTTCTACGCCAAGCTGACCGGCAAGAATCCAACCCAGATCCAGGCCTACTGGTCCCGCATTGTGTTCACCGGCCGCGCCAGCCCTCCCAAGGAAGCAGGCAGTGTGGCCGAAGCCCGCCAGTGGCTCGCCGACACGCCCAACATCATCGGCTACCTGGAGCGCAGTGACACCACGACGGGCCTAAGGATCCTGCTTCGACTCCCCTGAAATCTCCAATTTCGCGGAAAATTGCCGAATCAATGCAAATTTCCGTTAGTTCCGGGAATAGTTGCATTTGCATTCATTTAGGAGTCCTAGAATCTGCAGCTATCGCTAATGCGCCGCGGCCCAGCAATGAAATCCCTGACTCAATCCCAGAACTACCATCCAAGCTCCTCCCTCACCACGGGACAAACACTCATGTGGATCGTCGGCGGCGTCATGCTGATGTTCCTGGTGATCTCGCTTCTCTTCGTGGCCAAGCTCGGCTCGGAAGGCCGGCTGCCATTCCTCCAGAAGCGCTCTGCCAATCTCACCCCCAGCTCATCGGACATCACGACCCAGAAGGCAAACCAGCCCCCGGTCGCCCCCCCCGTCCCCGCGAGCAGCACGGAGGTGGCGGCGGTCGAGGTGACTGCGGACACCCTGCGCCCGGAAGCCAAGGCCAACTTCGTAGCAGGCGCCGAAAGCGTCCTGCCTGCCGATATCGCCCAGCTCTCGAAGGAAGACTCGACCAACCGGGCGGCAACCCCGTCCAATCCTTCGCCCGCCGCACCCTCCCCGCAGTCCGCAGAGCACGCCAGCGGCATGGCCGAAGAAGTTGCACGCAACATCGAAGGCTGGGTCCGCGACTGGGAAAGCAAGGACGTCAGCGCCTATCTGGCCCACTACGCCCCGGACTTCCGACCGGCCAACCAGCTGGGCTACAACACCTGGCTGCAACAACGCAAGGAACGCCTCGGACGCCCCGGCGACATCTCGATCAGGATTTCCAGCCCCGAGATCAAGATCAAGGGCGAACGCGCCAGCGCCCGCTTCGTCCAGAACTACTCCGGTGGCGGGCAACGCCTCTCCGAGATCAAGACACTCGATCTCGTGCGTAACGAACAGCGCTGGCTGATCGTCGCCGAACGCATAGGCCAGTAAGACCTCGAGCAAGCCATCCCTGCCCCAGGCACGGGGCCGCCCAAGGGAAGCGCGCCCCGCGTTTGACACGGGCGCGTTCTCCACATATCATTGACGGTTTCCTGCAAACCCTTAATCGGAGTACATCCATGTACGCGGTCATAAAAACCGGCGGCAAGCAGTACCGTGTCACCGTCGGCGAAAAACTCAAAGTAGAACAGATACCGGCTGACGTGGACTCGCAAATCACCATCGACCAGGTCTTCATGGTCGGCGAAGGCGAGTCGGTCAAGATCGGCACCCCCGTGGTGGCCGGCGCCACTGTCACGGCCACCGTGGTTTCCCACGGCCGTCACGACAAGGTCAAGATCTTCAAGATGCGTCGCCGCAAGCACTACCAGAAGCATCAAGGTCACCGTCAGAACTACACCGAGCTTCGCATCGAAGCGATTTCGGCCTAAGCGCAAGGAGAAACCGACATGGCACACAAAAAGGCTGGCGGCAGTTCCCGTAACGGTCGCGACTCAGAAAGTAAACGCCTTGGCGTCAAGCGCTACGGCGGCCAGTTCGTCCTCGCCGGCAACATCATCGTTCGCCAGCGCGGCACCGAATACCACCCGGGCGAAAACGTCGGCATCGGCAAGGATCACACCCTGTTCGCGCTGACCGAAGGCACCGTGCAATTCACCGTCAAGGGCGCCAACAAGCGTCGCACCGTGAGCATCGTGCCCGCCGCTGAATAAGTTCAGCCGGCAAGCATTCAAAGCCCTATCCCAGATAGGGCTTTTTTTCATTTCGGGGGGGCGAATAAGGCTACTGCGCGGCCCGATTCCGCAACTGCAGTGCTCGCTGTACTCAAAAGTACAGCTGCGCGCTTCGCCGCAGACTCGAACCGCTCGCCACGCTCTCTTCACCCCCCGACACTCCGCCCCATTAACGGAGCGAAGGTCACAACCGGAAGCACCCATGAAATTTTTCGACGAAGCCCGTATTGAAGTCATCGCCGGGGACGGCGGTAACGGCGCCGCCACTTTCCGCCGCGAAAAATACATCCCCATGGGCGGCCCGGATGGTGGTGACGGCGGCAAGGGCGGCGACGTCTATGCCATTGCCGACCGCAACCTCAACACCCTGATCGATTTCCGCTTCAAGCGCACCTTCCTTGCAGAGCGCGGGGAAAACGGACGCGGCGCCGACTGCTATGGCAAGGGCGGCGATGACGTCGAGCTGCGCATGCCGGTCGGCACCATCATCTCGCTGCAAGAAACCGGCGAGGTCATCGCCGACCTGGACCATGACGGCAAGCGTGTGATGATCGCCCGTGGCGGCCGCGGCGGCCTGGGCAACCTGCACTTCAAGACCAGCACAAACCGCGCCCCGCGCAAGAAGACCATGGGCCAGGAAGGCGAGCGCAAGAGCCTCAACCTGGAGCTCAAGGTCCTCGCCGACGTTGGCCTGCTGGGCATGCCCAATGCCGGCAAATCCACCTTCATCCGGGCCGTTTCATCCGCCAAGCCGAAGGTGGCCGACTACCCCTTCACCACCCTCGCCCCCAACCTGGGCGTGGTGCGCACCTCCGAGAACCGCAGTTTCGTGATCGCCGACATCCCCGGCCTGATCGAGGGCGCCGCCGACGGCGCCGGACTGGGCCACCAGTTCCTGCGCCACCTGCAGCGCACCCACATCCTGCTGCACATCGTCGACATCGCCCCCTTCGACCCCGAGGCCGACCCGGTCCGCGATGCCCACGCCATTGTCGAAGAGCTGCGCAAGTACGACGAGGAACTGGTCAACAAGCGCCGCTGGCTGGTCCTCAACAAACTCGACCTGATCCCGGACGAAGACGAGCGCCAGGAACGCATTACCGCCTTCCTCGAAGCCTACGGTCCGGCGGAACGACACTTCCAGATCTCAGCTATCAGCCGCACCGGCTGCCAGGAAGTGGTTTTTGCCATCCAGGACATCCTTGACGAGGAAAAGGCAGCGGCACAGGCTGCTGCAGATGCCGCCGCCGCCCTGGCCGCCGCATCCAGGCCCGAAGACAGCGCCGAAGACCTCGACGCTGAGCAAGACTACGACGAAGAAGACGAAGACGAAGACGACGATGAGAACAGCAATCCGTAACGCCCGCCGGCTGGTCGTCAAGGTCGGCAGCGCCCTGGTCACCAACAACGGCGAAGGCCTTGCCGTCGACGCGCTTGCCGACTGGGCCCGCCAGATCGCCGCACTGCGCGCCGAAGGCCGCGAGGTGGTGCTCGTCTCGTCCGGCGCCATCGCCGCCGGCATGCAGCGCCTCGGCTGGACCAGCCGCCCCCAGGAGATGCACCAGCTGCAGGCCGCGGCAGCCGTGGGCCAGATGGGCCTCGCCCAAGCCTATGAGAGCGTCTTTGCGCGCAACAGCCTGCACACCGCCCAGATCCTGTTGACCCACGCCGACCTGGCCGACCGCACGCGCTACCTGAACGCCCGATCCACCCTCGTCACGCTGCTGGAGCTGGGTGTCGTACCGATCATCAACGAGAACGACACGGTCGTCACCGACGAGATCAAGTTCGGCGACAACGACACCCTGGGGGCCCTGGTTGCCAACCTGATCGACGCGGACGCCCTGATCATCCTGACGGACCAGCAAGGCCTCTACACCGCCGACCCTCGCAAGGATCCGTCTGCAACCCTGATCGGGGAGGAGCGCGCCGAGAACACCGCGCTGGAGGCCATGGCAGGCGGTGCCGGCAGCGGCATCAGCAGGGGCGGCATGATCACCAAGGTACGCGCCGCCCAGCGCGCAGCCCGTAGCGGCGCCCATACCTGCATAGCCAGCGGTCGCGAACAGGACGCCCTCCTTCGAGTGGCAGGCGGCAACGATATCGGCACCCTTCTTTACGCCACCAGCACACCGCTCGCCGCTCGCAAGCAATGGCTGGCCGACCACCTGCTGCTGGCCGGCAGCCTGACCCTGGACGAAGGTGCGATCGAGGCACTCCGCGCAGACAAGAGCCTGCTGCCAATCGGCGTCACCGCGGTGGAAGGTGATTTTGCCCGTGGCGCAGTCGTGGCCTGCCGTACACCTGACGGCAGAGAGATCGCCCGGGGGCTGGTGAACTACGCCAGCAACGACACCCGTCGCATCCTGCGCCGCCCCTCCAGTGAGATCGAAGCAGTCCTGGGCTTCATCGAGGAGCCCGAACTGATTCATCGGGACAATCTGGTCCGGATTGGCTGAAACCCTGCTCCCCAAATGAAACTGGCCACCTTCGGGTGGCCAGTTTCATTTGGGGAATGCATTTTTCCAATACACATTCACTCAACACCTAATCAAACATCTGCAACAAAGGGAGCCCCCATGAAAAACGGGCACCCGAAGGTGCCCGTCAATTCCTGATTCAGACGAAGTCTGAATTAGAAGGTGTGACGCAGGCCGAGGGAGATACCCTGGACGGTCGCACCAACAGTGCTCGCGCCACCCGGCAGAGCACCGGCGTTCACGCCAGCGGCGTTGATGCCGAAGTCGTAGGTCGCGCCCTTGTCGTTGTTCATCATGGCGTAGACAGCCTTCAGCATGGTGCGCTTGGAGAGGCTGTGCTCGACGCCCAGTTCGAACAGCTTGGCACCGGTGTCGTCAGCGCTGGAGCCGTTGACCTTCAGGTCACGAGCAACGTAAACCTGGCCCAGCAGCTTGGAAGCCGGGGTCACGTTGAAGGTGGCGCCCAGACCGTAGACAGCTTGGGTGACCTTGTTGCCGCCGAAGTTGTCAGCACGGGCCAGATCGAAGATGGCGCGAACGGAAGCCGGGCCGAAGGCGTAGGAACCACCAACACGGAAGTCAGAGATCTTCAGATCAGCAGCGTTGCCGGTGGACACGGCATTGTAGGTCACGGCAGCCATGGCGGGGCCATTGGCGTACTTCAGACCGATGTCGTAGCCGGTGGTGTTGGCAGAGGTCAGACCGTGCAGGGACTTGTTCTCGTTGGCCACGTAGGCGACGGTGGCGTTCAGGCCAGCGAAGCTCGGGGACACGTAGGCAATGGCGTTCTTCCAACGGGTATCGAAGATGGAAGTACAAACGGTGCTGCGGCCGCAGGTGGTGCCGCCGCCGTAGTTGCCGCTGGTGTCGGTGGTGCCCAGCAGGTTGTTGCCCAGCTTGCCGAGGATGCCGGAGTTGGAGCCGATGCCGGTAGCGCCGGCATTGACGTCAATAGCACCGCCCAGAGCGCGGGTCGGGCCGGTCAGGTTACCCAGAACCACGGTACCGAAGCCGCCGGCCAGGCCGACGAAACTGTCACGGGTGGCGCCCAGGCCGCCGGTGTTGTCGAAGCCAACGCCGCTTTCAAACTGGAACACGGCGGTCAGGCCGTTGCCCAGGGACTCGGCACCCTTGAAACCGATCAGGGAGGAGTTGGTGGAAACGCGGGTGGTGTTGCCGAGTTCGTTGTTGGCATCGCCAGCGATCTTGACGACGTCGAAGGAAGCGTCAGCCACGCCGTAAACGGTCACGTTGGCTTGAGCGAAGGCACCGGTGGAAGCCAGGCCGGCGACGGCCAGAGCGATCAGTTTCTTTTGCATATGTTTCTCCTCTTGATTGAAGACTGGCACGTTCCGCTTTGCAGCGGCGCCGACCAATTTCACCTCTCTAACGAGAAGTTGGCCTGCATTGTGGGTGCGAGGCAAAGGCCTAAGCAAGGACAGCGTTGTTTTTTGGACGCGAGGAAGGGGCGGAGTGTTGCAAGTTCGCAACAGGCGCCAAGCAGTTCTTCATTACAACTGCAAGCGCGCCCCAAAAACAAAGGCCAGCCCGACTGGCTGGCCTCCGAACCGTAAAGATGGCGCTTACTTCTGGGACAGCACCCAGGCGACCAAGGTCTTGGCCTCGGCAGGGCTGACTTGCGGATTGGGGGGCATCGGGATCTGGCCCCAAGCACCCACGCCACCCTTCTGAACTTTCTCGATCAGCTTGGCTTCGGCAGTCTTGTCACCCTTGTACTTGGCAGCGACTTCCTTGTAAGCCGGACCGACAAGCTTCTTGTCCACTGCATGGCAGGCAAGACAGTTCTTGGCCTTGGCCAGATCAGCGCCCGCATCGGCAAAGGCTGCGGTGGAACCCATCAGGCCGGCGATGGCGGCGACAGCAACGAGCTTCTTCATTGTGGTCCTCTTGGTTTGTGTGACTGGAAAAATGTCGAGGCAGTCTAAACTTCCCCGGCTGCTTTGCCAATTCTCGCGGTAGTGCTCCGAAGGAGCGGTCACGCGACATGACGACGCAGCGGTTCAACGCAAGGGCCGCACTTCCCGTTGACCCGAGGGTCGACCGGCTCCGCCACTGAGCCTCAGAAGGCGATCGCGACAGCGAACTGCAGACGCACCCGGTGATCGCTCTGGCCATAGGCGAGATCCACCGCAATGGGCCCCGCCGGACTGCGCCAGCGGGGGCCGAAGCCATACCCCAGGTTCATTTTGAACAGCTTCCGCTCATCGTTGGCATTGCCCGCGTCGATGAAGGTGGCTACGCCCCAGTCACTGCCCTTATACCAATGCACGTATTCGGCACTGGTCACCGCCATGTAGCGGCCACCCACCGTGGCGCTGCCCTCGGTAACCCCGAGGCTCTGGTAGGCATAGCCGCGGACCGTCTGCGCACCACCGGTGCGGAACAGGAAATCCTGCGGTACTCCATCGCTGGACGCGGCGACCGTCATGCCGCCTTCGGCCCGCAGGATCAGCACATCCCGCTCAGCAACCGGCACAAAGAGCTGGTAGCGGCCATACATCCGCACGAAGTTGCGGTCTGACAGCAGGGCCCGGGACGCACCGCCGACCTGCAGATTGAGCACATAGCCACGATGCGGGTCGAGGATGCTGTCCACCGCCCGATAGGTCCATGACCAGTTCGCCGCCAAGGCCGAGCGGGCGGAACGCACACTCCCGTCGGGGGTGAGGATTTCGTGCTGGTAGTTGATGGCAATCCGGTTCTCGGTGTTGCCGCGGGGAATGGTGCGCACCACCCCCACCGACTGGCGCTGCGTCTTCAGACCCGAAATGTCGGTACGTTCGGCCAGCACACCGACGCTATCCAGATGGGCGTCGAGTGATGGCGGCAGGAAGACGTCTGCATAGCCCAGCTGCCGGCGCTGCTCCATCCGGACACCGCTGACCAGATTCCAGGGTTGGCCAAGGAAATGCGCGTCCCGGTAACTCGCCTCGACCCGGTAGCCCGTATTGCTGCTGACACCCCCGCCGAAGCCGATGCGCCGCGGCTGGGCTTCCACGAGCTGGACCCGCACCGGCGCCGCGTCGGGCGTGGCCGCACCACGATCGATATCCACCAGCACGGAAGCAAAATAGCTGGTGTTCTGCAGCGCTGTCTGGAAGCGCAGCAGGCGCTCCTGCGAGTAGGCCTCGCCAGGCTCGGGCGGGCGGTAGCGCCGGATCAGGCCCTCGTCGTAGTCGGAGAGGCCGCTCACCTCGAGCGGGCCGAAGCGAAAGGCGGCCCCGCTATCGACCTCCACTTCGAGGGTGGCCGTGGCACTTTCAGGATCGATCACGGCCCGGCTGTCGGTGATTGCCGCCGCGGCAAAATCCCGGGCGGTCAGCGCATCCAGCAAGCGCTGCTTGGCCTCGTCCCAGGCGGCCTGCCTGAACGCATTCCCCTCGGGCAGGGCCCAGTTCCCCCGCAGTACGGCGAGCCTCTCGGCCTGCCCGGGCTCCGTCAGCGCACCGGAGAAGCGCAGTTCGACACGCGAAACCAGGGTGCGCCGCCCAGGCTGCACCAGGATGTGGAGCACGCCATCACCCTTGTCCTGCCGTTCGATGGCCGGACTGAAATAGCCCTCGGTGGCCAGAATGTCACCGATCTCCTTGCGGGCACGGCGCATCAGCACAACCTCATCGCCCTGCTGCGACTCTCCTGGCGCCGCCTCGGGGAAGTCGAGGTACTTGTCGAGGAGTGCGCGCAAGGCATCGTCGGCAAGCTCCAGGCGGACCCTCTCCACGGCATGGGCAGCCACCGCCCCACACAGGGCAAGGGCAAGGATCAGCAGGCGAAGCACAATGGAATGGCGCGGCACGCGCGCATTCTAGCAGTCGCCTGAAAGTCCCATCAGCGCGGTGTTGCCACCGGTGGCCGCGGTGTTGACCGTCACGCAACGCTCCACCACCAGCCATTCCACCGGGTAGTAGGGCATAGGCTCGAGGCAGGGGAGGATGGCGCCTTCCCGACGGGCCAGCATGTCGCGCCAGCGGGCCGCCTCCGGC
This sequence comes from Zoogloea dura, assembly GCF_012927165.1. GTDB lineage: Bacteria > Pseudomonadota > Gammaproteobacteria > Burkholderiales > Rhodocyclaceae > Zoogloea > Zoogloea dura. The sequence continues at coordinate 69,932 of NZ_JABBGA010000021.1, read as the reverse complement.
AAGTCGAGGAGTGCGGCGGCAAAGGGCGCTGCCAGGCCCTGGGGATCAACGGAGACCCGTCCTTGCAGAGTCTCCGGCAGGCTTCGGCACCACGCCTCACCGGCTCCGCCCGCAGGCAGGAGCAAGCGATTTCCGGTTGCGAGCACGGCAGCCAGCTGATGTAGCCAGCCCCCCTCACTGTCCGCCAGCCCCAGCACCGCGCCCCGCGGATGGAAGCCCAGGGTGTTGCTCTCGCCGGTCGGCCCGGGCAGCACCAGGGAAAGGCCCGCCAGCGATACGCCGCCGTAATGTGCGGCCGCCTGCAGCAGCCGCTCCCGCAGGGCCTCGTCCGCAAAAACATGGCCACGCAGCCAGTCGATCAGCAGCCCAAGGTCCGGGCATGCGGGCCGGGCCAGCGTCGGAAGCGGGTCTGGCGCCCCGCGGACCAGCCGCCGCAGGCTCAAAGGCCCCCCGGCCTTCGGGCCGGTTCCCGACAGCCCCTCGCCACCAAAGGGCTGCACACCGACCACCGCGCCGATCATGCTGCGATTGACATAGATATTGCCCACCCTGGCCTGTCCGACAATACGCCGGACACAGCCATCAAGCCGCGACTGGATACCGAGGGTCAGCCCGTAGCCGGTGGCCTGGATCACCCCGAGCAGGTCGTCGAGATCCCGGGCCGCATAGCGCAGCACATGCAGCACCGGCCCGAACACCTCCTGGCGCAGCGCCTCCGGCGAAGCCAGTTCGACCAGGGTCGGGGCCATGAAATAACCGGTATCGCAGGCGTCGGGCAGGCTGCGCCATAGCACCGGGCAGCGATCGGCCCGCCGGGCGTCCACGTAAGCCTGGATACGCAGACGGGCGTCGCTGTCGATCAACGGCCCTACGTCGGTCGAGAAATCGTCGGGCGGCCCCAGGCGCAATTCAGCCAGGGCCCCGTCGAGCAGGGACAGGACCCGCTCGGCGATCTCCTCCTGCACGCACAGCAGGCGCAGGGCCGAACAGCGCTGCCCCGCGGAGTCGAAGGCCGACACCATGACATCGGCGACGACCTGCTCGGGCAAGGCCGTCGAATCCACGATCATCGCGTTGATTCCGCCGGTCTCCGCCACCAAGGGCACATCTCCCCGGGCCGCCAGGGTCTGGTGGATGCTCCGGGCGACCTGTGTCGAGCCGGTGAACAACACGCCGCAGATGCGCTCATCGGCCACCAAGCGGCGCCCGATCGTCTCACCGGGCCCCGGCAGACACTGCAGGACGCGCCGGGGAACACCTGCGGCATGGAACAAGGCCACCGCCTGATCGGCCACCAGGGGCGTTTGCTCTGCTGGTTTTGCCAGCACCGGATTGCCGGCGGCCAGGGCGGCAGCGATCTGCCCGACAAAGATCGCCAAGGGGAAATTCCAGGGGCTGATGGCCAGCACCGGCCCCAGCGGCCGGGCCCCCTCCAGATCACCCGCGCGCAGCCGCTCCGCGTAGTAACGGCAGAAGTCGGCCGCCTCCCGGACTTCACCCAGGCCCGCGGCGATCGTCTTGCCGGCCTCCCGGACCAGCAGCGCCACCAGGGCGTGGGTGCGCGCCTCCAGGGCCTGGGCGGTCCGCTCCAGGCACAAGGCCCGTTCCGCGGGGGATGTCGCCCCCCACTGCGGCGCCGCCTCGCCGGCCAGCTGCAGGGCTGTCTCGAGTTCGTCCGGCGTGGCGAAGCGCGCCCACCCAACCACCTCCTCCGGCCGGGCCGGATTGCGGACTGGAAGCAGGCCGTCAACGTCCTTCCCCTCCCCCTCCTCCACCCCGGGCACTCTGGGGAAGACGTGGACCTGCACCTCCCGGCTGCTTGCCAGGGCCGCCGCAAAGGCCCGCCGCACGGCGGGCGAGGCAAGGTCAAAGCCCCGGCTGTTGGGCCGCCCTGCATACAGGTCCACAGGCAGCGGAATGGCGGGATGAGGCCGCCCTCCAAGGGCAGCCGCCGCATCCGCCGGGTCCCGGAGCAGATCGGACAGCGCCACCCTGGCGTCCACAATGCGATTGACGAAGCTCGAATTCGCACCGTTCTCCAGCAACCTCCTCACTAGGTAGGCCAGCAGCGAGCGATGGGGCCCTACCGGGGCATACACCCGGACGGGGCGCCGCAGGGCGGGATCGTCCGCAGCCACGATCTGCCGGAACAGGCTGTCGCCCATGCCGTGGAGACACTGGAATTCGTAGTCACCATGGCGGAACACGCCTCCCTCATGAATCAGGGCCGCCACGGTATGCGCGTTATGCGTAGCGAACAGCGGGAAGATCGCATCCGGCGCCGCCAGCAGGCGGCGGGCGCAGGCCAGGTAGGCCACATCCGTATGCTGCTTGCGGGTGTAAACGGGATAGTCGGAGAGGCCCTCCTGCTGGGCCCGCTTGATCTCCGCATCCCAGTAGGCGCCCTTGACCAGGCGCACCATCAGGCGTCGACGATGCTGGCGGGCCAGCTCAATCATCCACTCGATCACCGCAGGCGCGCGCTTCTGGTAGGCCTGGACAACGAAGCCGAGCCCATTCCAGCCGGCAAGCATGGGGTCGCGTACCAGCACCTCCAGCACCTCCAGCGACAACTCGAGCCGCTCGGACTCCTCCGCGTCGATGGTCAGCCCGATGTCGTACCGGCGGGCCAGCAAGCACAACTGCCGCACTCGCGGCACCAGTTCGCCCATGACCCGCCGGCGCTGCAACCACGTGTAGCGGGGATGCAGCGCCGACAGCTTGATCGAGATGCCATTGCCGGCGACGACGCCACGCCCCCTGTCGGCAGCCCCGATCAGGCGGATCGCCGACGCATAGGCAGACAGGTAGTGGGCCGCCTCCTCGGACGTGAGGGCCGCCTCACCCAGCATGTCGAAAGAGTAGAGATAGTCCGTCCAGGGGCCGCCCGAGGCACGCTCCAGCGCTTCCTCCATCGTCTCGCCGAGGATGAACTGATGCCCCACCAGGCGCATGGCGAAATCCATCGCCTCGCGGACCAGCAACTCCCCTCCCCGATTGGCCATCCGGGACAGCACGCCAGGCAGACGCGCGGCATCCCGCGGCTCGAGCAGACGCCCGGTGAGCGACAGACTCCAGGCGGCGGCATTGACGAAGAGTGAAGGACTGTGGCCGAGGTGACCGAACCAGTCGCGGGCCAGGAGTTTGTCCCGGATCAGGCGCAAGCGCCCTTCCCTGTCGGGAATGCGCAACAAGGCCTCGGCGAGGCACATCAGGGCGACGCCCTCGCTGCTGTCGAGGGCGAACTCATTCATCAGCGCATCGACACCACCCGCACGCCGTCGCCGCTGGCGGACCTCGGTGGCCAGATCCAGGGCCAGCTGGTGGATCAGGGGCCCCTGCCCCTCGGCCGGCCGCGCCTGCTCAATCAGCGGGAGGATGCACTCCGCCTCGGGAAGCCGGGTCGTGGCCACCACGGCCTGCCGCAATTCGGCAAGCCGTGAGGCTACCGGGTCTTGCGAGCGGACGGGATCGCGGGCTGCGGATGCGGACGGATTGGACATACGACATCACCTGGCTGGGTCTGGCTGTCGCCGATGTCCAATTCGACCATCACAACTGCAAACGATTCAACCGGATGCAGCTGCCATCCGGCTGAACCGCTCAGGCGTGCTCAGGACTCCTGGTGATAGGAGACGACGCGCTCCACCTCATTGCGCGAACCGAGGATGACCGGCACCCGCTGGTGCAACTTCACCGGCTTGACATCGAGGATGCGCTCGCGCCCGGTGGAAGCCGCGCCGCCTGCCGCTTCGACGATCATCGCCATCGGGTTGGCTTCGTACATCAGGCGCAGCTTGCCGCCCTTGTCCTTCATCTTGCTGTCCAGCGGGTACATGAAAATGCCGCCACGGGTCAGGATGCGATGCACATCGGCGACCATCGAGGCCACCCAGCGGGTGTTGAAATCGCGCCCCCGCGGACCTTCGGCGCCGGCCTGGAGCTCACTGATGTAACGCTGCACCGGCGCTTCCCAGAAGCGCTCGTTGGACCCGTTGATGGCGTACTCCTTGGTATCAGCCGGGATCGTCATGTCCGGGTGGGTGTAGATGAAGCTGCCCATTTCCCGGTCGAGGGTAAAGCCATGCACACCGCTGCCCACGGTCAGGATCAGCTGGGTGGAGGGGCCATACACCGAATAGCCGGCCGCCACTTGGGCAGTGCCGGGCTGCATGAAGTCGGCCTCGGTCGGCGTGCTGACGCCTTCAGGGCAGCGCAGCACCGAGAAGATGGTGCCGACGGAAATGTTCACATCGATATTGGAAGAGCCATCCAGCGGATCGAACAACAGCAGGTAAGCACCCTTCGGGTATTCACCGGGAATCGGGCGGATCTCCTCGACCTCTTCGGAGGCCATCGCGGCCAGGTGGCCACCCCATTCGTTGGCCTGGATCAGGATGTCATTGGCGATCACATCCAGCTTCTTCTGGGCTTCGCCCTGCACGTTGTCGCTGCCGGCTTCACCCAGCACGCCGGCCAGGGCGCCCTTGGAGACATTCACGGCGATGGCTTTGACCGCCCGGGCCACCACCTCCATAAGCAGGCGTAGATCGGCACTCATCAGGCCTTTACGCTGCTGTTCGATCAGAAATTGGGTAAGCGTGACTCGCCGCATGGCTCGTTTCTCCGGGATAAGCGCTAAAAGTGCGGATTATCGCCCGGATCGGCCCCATCCGTCGTTTATGATTAGGCACTGAATTTCGCAAGGGGCAGCCCGCCCCCTCCCGAAGCACTCTCCTCACAAGGCATCATGGAAGTTCTGATCATCGGCGCCGGCCTAGCCGGCGTCACGAGCGCCTGGTATCTCAACCAGGCAGGTCATTCCGTCACCGTCGTCGATCGCCGGCCCGGCCCGGGGATGGAAACGAGCTTCGCCAACGGCGGACAGATCTCGGTCAGCCATCCCGAACCCTGGGCCAACCCCACAGCGCCGGCCACCATCCTGCGCTGGCTGGGCCGCAAGGATGCGCCCCTCCTGTTCCGGCTGCGCGCCGATCCGGCCCAATGGCGCTGGGCCGCAGCCTTCCTGCGGGAGTGCCTGCCCGGCCGGACAGCCTACAACACCCGCGCCATCGCCAACCTGGCGCTCTACAGCCGGAGCGAGCTCAAATCCCTGCGCGAAAGCCTGGGCCTTGAATACGACGCGAGCGAAGCCGGCATCCTGCACCTGTTCCAGAACCGGCGTGAATTCAGCGGCATTCCGGCACGCCAGCAGGAACTCGAATCCCTGGGCATCCATACCCGGCTGCTGAGTGCGGACGAAGCGGTCGACCTCGAGCCCGCCCTGAAAAAAGTGCGCCCGCAACTGGCGGGGGCACTGCACGGCCTGGATGACGAAAGCGGCGACGCCCACCTGTTCTGCCAGGCCCTGGCAGCCAAGGCCGCAGCGGCCGGGGTCCGCTTCTCCTTCGACAGCAGGCTGTACGAATTCGACATCGTGAAAGGCAGGATCCGCGGCGCCCGGGTGCTGGACGGCGATCTCCGCGCCGGCGTGTTCAAGGCCGACGCGGTCGTCGTGGCCGCGGGCAGCTACAGTCCGGGCCTGCTCAAACGCTTTGGCGTGAAGCTGCCGATCTATCCGGTGAAGGGCTACTCTGTGACCGTCCCGATCATCGATGAATCGCTGGCCCCGCGCCACAGCCTTACCGACGAGTCCCGGCGGATCGTCTGCTCGCGCCTGGGTGACCGTCTTAGAGTAGCCGGGACCGCGGAGCTGAACGGTTTTGATCTGTCACCAAACCCGGCACGCAGCGCCGCCATCGTCAGGTGGCTGGAGAGCCATCTGCCAGGGGCAGCCGACCTGAGCCAGGCAGAACACTGGTGTGGCCTGCGCCCGGCCACTCCGAGTAACCTGCCGCAGATCGGCCGCACCCTGATCGACAATCTCTATGTAAACACCGGACATGGCACTCTGGGCTGGACCCTCGCCTGCGGCTCGGCAAAAGCGATCACCGACATCCTCGAAGACAGACGACCGGAGCCGGATTTTCCTTTCCGCAGGGGCTGATCAACCCTCGGCGGTTTCCTCGAAGAGGATGCGATAGACAAAGGCCGACAAAACGACCTGCTCTGCATGGGGCAGATCGTCAAACTGGACACCATGGTGCACCTGCGGAGGCTCGCCATCCTGAGCCGTGGTGGCATGCACCGACCGCAACACCGCCGGGATCGTGAGGTACTGCTCCACCTCACTCACGACCACCCGGAACTTGATGGAGATCCGGTCGTCCTTGATGCCCATCGGCGATTTGGCAACCAGCATCGCACCACCTGTGCTCAGATCCACGATCGTCGCCGCATGGGAGCGCCCATCCGGAGACGAGACAGCAGCAATCAGGTTGACCCGCGCCCGCGCCCCGCGCCGCACAACCAGCCCACGGACCTGGGACGGATAAGTCAGGTGAAGATGGGGAAAGGGCACGTTCGCAACTTTATGGATGGTCGCGCCGAAGGCAAACACGCTCTTCCCCGAAAACAGGCGGACAACGAAAGCCTGCCCCTCGCGCATCAACAGAACCTTGCCATCCTGGGTCGGCGTGGTCACCAGCACGCTCTTGCCCTTGAGATAGCCGATCAGCTTGACGTAATAACGCGCCTGGCCAGTATCACTCTGGGTCTGCAGCTGGAGGGTGTCGCCAATATCCAGCTTGATCTCGTCGAAGCTGCAGTTGTCACCCGCAGGCTTCTCCCCGCTCTCAGGATTGGCACGGGTTTCACTGACCTGCAGCTTGCGGAAGAGGCCACGCTCCATCAGGGCCTTTTTCTGGGATTCGGTTTCGACGACCACACCGCGGGCAAGCAGGAGCTGCTTCTTGTCGTCGTAAAGAGGCCAGAGCACGGGACGCCCGACCTCAACCTCGCCATTGCTGATCCGCACAAAAGACATCTTCCCCACCCGTCGAAACCTGATTGGAAGGCATATCGTCACGGCAGGCGACGACTTTAGCTCGAGCATTCGAACTCAGGCCGCCAGGGCGGGAGGCGACCGCCGGAAAGACTTTGGAAGAAAAGAAAAAACCGGCTCAAGGCCGGCCATGGAGCGCTCGCCGGCACGCCGGCCGAGCAGCCCCGTCACCGCGGCACCGCGGTGAAATGGGAGCAGATCAGGCCGGCTGCTGCTCGACAGCAGGCACTGCGGCCGGCGGCGTACAACAGGCCGGGGAACCGTCCTCGCAATCCTGGCTGGGCGGATTGCGGATTTCTCCGGTTTCGGTATCAAAGCCGATGGATTCGATATAGGCGGCCAAGGCCGCGTCCATGGATTCCACATGGTTGTCGAACCAGATCGGCAATTCCTGGAGAAGCTGGCGCCCAAGGGCCGCGTCGCCACGTTCGACACGCTTGCGCACATCGCGACAGACGGCGATCACGCGGTCGTGCTCGGCCTTGTGACAACCCGGAAAGCCGATCTTCTCCATCCAGCGATTCTCCTGGTCGAAATGCTCGATCGTATGCGCCAGGAAGGCATCCATCTCAACCAGCAGTGCATCACCCTCAGCCGCGAGCATGCGGTTGTAGGCCTCGACGAACTCCTGGTGGGTCTGATCCATCACGCCCAGGCCCAAGGTGAGCTTTTCAGTCCATTCCATCGCTGCCATGTCGGGAAACCTCGAAAAAAGAAGATGCTTGCTACTCTAGCGCCCAGACACCCGGGCACACCCTGAGCCAGATCAATCGCACAGACCCTGGCTCAAAAAGAGGGCTTACTTGACCAGCTTCAGATGGGCACGCAGGCCACCACCCTTGGGTGGCTCCGGGGGCGTGATGTCCTCGGCCAGTGCATCCATCGGCTCCTCGGCCAGCTCAGCCTCGTCGACGGACGACTCGCCATCAGCCAGGCTTGCCGGCTCAAAGGCCATGCCATGCCCGTTCTCCCTGGCATAGATCGCCGAAACATTCTCGACAGGAACGGAAATGTTCTGGGCCACTCCGCCGAAACGCGCCTGGAAGGCGATCATCTCATTGCCCATCACCAGGCTCTGGGTCGCATCGGGGCTGATGTTCAGGACGATCTGGCCATCCTGCACGAAACTGCGTGGCACCAGGGTACGGCGATCGACAGCAACCGCGAGGTAGGGCGTCAGCCCCTGATCCACACACCACTCATGAATGGCGCGGATCAGGTAGGGCTTGGTGGAAACTTCACTCATGACCGGGTGGCCTCCGGCGTGCGGGCCCGGAACAGGCCGCAGAAACAGGAAAAGGAAAGGAAACGGGGCTGCGTCGGAACGCAGCCCCGGAATGCATCAGCGGCGCATGACCTTTTCGGACGGGGTCATGGCATCGATGAAACCCTGGCGGCTGAAGATCCGCTCGGCGTACTTCATCAGCGGTGCGGCCGAACGGGGCAGTTCGATGCCGTAGTGGTCCAGACGCCACAACAGCGGCGCAATGGCCACGTCGAGCATGGAGAACTCGTCACCCAGCAGGAATTTCTGCTTGGTGAACATGGGCGCCAGCTGGGTCAGCTGGTCACGAACATGGGCACGCTCCTTGTCGGCGCCCTTGGGATTCTTCTCCAGGGCATCGATATGGGAGAACAGCTCCAGCTCGAAGGTGTGCAGCAGCTGCCGGGCCCGGGCACGCATGATCGGGTCGGGCGGCATCAGCTGGGGATGCGGGAAACGCTCGTCGATGTACTCGTTGATGATGTTGGACTCGTAGAGCACGAGGTCACGATCAACCAGCACAGGAACCCGGTTGTACGGGTTGATGACGGCGATGTCTTCCGGCTTGTTGAAGAGATCGACATCAATCACCTGGAAATCCATGCCCTTTTCAAAGAGCACGATACGGCACCGGTGACTGAAAGGATCTGTCGTTCCGGAATACAAATTCATCATCGTTGTGTTACCCCACGGATACTCTGAATCACGCACCACGCGCCGGATGGCGCGCGGTGCGTCTTGCTCGGCGACAGCAAGGGACTGCATCGGCAAACCCGCCGCCGAGTATTAGTGGATGTCCTTCCAGAAGTTCTTCTTGAGCAGGTAGGACAGGACGAACAGCAGGCCCAGGAAAGCGATCACCCCGGTACCGATGCTCTTGCGCTTCTCGGCCATCGGCTCACCCATCCACACCAGGTAGGAGACGAGGTCGGCGGTCGCCTTGTCGTACTCCTCCTTGGACAGCTTGCCCGGCGTGCCCGGCTCAAGGGAGATCTCCTTGACCTTGTTACCGTGACCATCGTCCTTCTGCTCGACCTTGGCAACCTGCTGGCCCTGGAGCTCGTAGAGAACGTGCGGCATGCCGACGTTTTCGAAGATCACGTTGTTCCAGCCGGTCGGACGGCTTTCGTCACGGTAGAAGCTGCGCAGGTAGGTGTACAGCCAGTCGGCGCCGCTACCGAACTCGGAGGCACGGGAACGGGAGATCACGGTCAGGTCCGGAGGCGCGGCACCGAAGAAGACCTTGGCCTCGTCACGCTGCATGGCGATGCGCATCGGCTCGCCGATCTTGTCGGCAGTGAACATCAGGTTGTCCTTGATCATCTGCTCGGACAGACCGATTTCCTGCAGCCGGTTGTAGCGCATGTAGCTGGCGCCGTGGCAGTTCAGGCAGTAATTGACGAAGATCTTGGCGCCATTCTGCAGGGCAGCCGGATCGGTGGATACCGGCGCCTTGTCGAGGTGCAGTTCGGGACCGCTGGCAAGCGCAAGCAGCGGTGCGAACAAGAGAGCTGACAAAAGTTTTTTCATGGCTTTCATTCTCTATTAACCGGTCACCCGATCAGGTTCGGGCTTGCACTTGTCGATCTTCGAGTACCAGGGCATCAGCAGGAAGAAGCCGAAATAGATCACCGAGCAGATCTGCGACACCAGGGTGCGACCCGGAGTGGGAGGCAGCACGCCGAGATAGCCGAGGATGAAGAAGCAAACGACGAAAACAGCCAGGATGGCCTTGAACAGACCGCCCTTGTAGCGGATCGACTTCACCGGGCTGCGGTCCAGCCAGGGCAGGAAGGCAATGATCACCACGGCTGCGCCCATGGCCACCACACCCCAGAACTTCGCGTCGATGCCCAGCAGCGGATAGGTCACCGCACGCAGGATCGAGTAGAACGGGGTGAAGTACCACACCGGCGCAATGTGCGGCGGGGTCTTCAGCGGGTCGGCCGGGATGAAGTTGTTGAACTCCAGGAAGTAGCCGCCACCTTCGGGTGCGAAGAACACGATGAAGGAGAAGACGATCAGGAAGCCCACCACGCCCACGATGTCCTTGACGGTGTAGTAGGGATGGAAGGGGATGCCGTCCAGCGGATGACCGTCGGCGCCCTTCTTCTTCTTGATCTCGACACCATCCGGGTTGTTGGAGCCGACTTCGTGCAGGGCGACGATGTGGGCGGCAACCAGGCCGATGAGGATCAGCGGCACGGCGATGACGTGGAAGGAGAAGAAGCGGTTGAGGGTCGCGTCGGACACCACGAAGTCACCACGGATGACCACGGACAGGTCCGGACCGATCACGGGAATCGCGGAGAACAGGTTCACGATCACCTGTGCGCCCCAGAACGACATCTGGCCCCAGGGCAGCAGGTAGCCCATGAAGGCCTCGGCCATCAGCGCCAGGAAAATCAGGGTGCCGAAGATCCAGATCAGTTCGCGGGGCTTGCGGTAGGAACCGTAGAGCAGGCCGCGGAACATGTGCAGGTAAACGACGATGAAGAACGCCGAAGCACCGGTGGAGTGCATGTAGCGGATGATCCAGCCACCCGGCACGTCACGCATGATGTATTCGACGGAGGCGAAAGCCACCGGCACGCCGGACGCGTTGAGGGACGCATCGGGCTTGTAGTGCATCACCAGGAAGATGCCGGTGACGATCTGGATCACCAGCACCAGCAGCGCCAGGGAACCGAAGAAGTACCAGAAGTTGAAGTTCTTGGGAGCGTAATACTCGGTGAGGTGCCCTTTGATGGTCGACGTCAGCGGGAAGCGCGCGTCGATCCAGTCGAGAACAGCTTGAGATTTCGTCGTCATCGTTTAGGCCTTTCCGTCTTCGCCGATCAGGATCTTGGTGTCGGCCAGGTACTTGTGCGGCGGAATTTCAAGATTGTCCGGCGCGGGCTTGCTCTTGTAGACGCGGCCAGCCAGGTCGAAGGTGGAACCGTGACAGGGGCACAGGAAACCACCGGCCCAGTCGGGGCTCACACCGCTTTCGGCACCCGTCTTGAACTTGTCGGACGGAGAACAGCCCAAGTGGGTGCAGATACCCACCGCCACCAGGATTTCCGGCTTGATGGAACGGGTTTCGTTCTTGGCGTACTCCGGCTGCATCGGCTTGTCGGAATTGGGATCGCTGACCTCACCATCGGTCTTCTTGAGCGACTCCAGCATTTCCTTGGTGCGATTGATGATCCAGACCGGCTTGCCGCGCCACTCGACGGTCATCATCTGACCCGGGCCCAGCTTGCTGATATCCACTTCAACCGGCGCACCGGCTGCCTTTGCACGCTCCGACGGCGTCAGGCTCGCGACGAACGGCACGGCCGCGGCGACTGCGCCCACGCCCCCTGCCGCCGACGTCACCAGCAACAGCTGGCGCCGACCCGCATCCACTTTCTGATCCACGCTCATGGCCCACTAACCTCAATAAAAGAGACTTCGAAGATCGCAATACGGAAAACTTGCGGAGTATAGCGAAAACCCGTACCCAAAAAAAGGGCTATAGCGCTAAACCCGCGCCAGCATTGGGAATTATGGCAATCAACAGCATCCAGAGACCCTTCCGGACACTCCCCGATGGCGTAATAATCCGCTTGCTTTGTGCGGCGCAGCAGCGACTTCACGCAGCGTAAGGGCATAATTGTTCCGTCGTTCTGCCCCGAATACTCCCTACGTGTACGCCATGCCGCCCCCCTTCTCCGCCCCTCCGTCGATCCACCTGGCCACACTGCTGAGCCTCGTCGCGCTGGCACCGGCGGCCCCTGCGGCCCCGGCCTGGCCTCCTGCCCTGGAGAGCAGCCTGGCACGCACCGCGATCCCTCGCACGGCCATCGCCGTACTGGTCCAGGATGTGGACGCAGCCACGCCTCTCCTGGCCCATCGGACTGGCGAGGCGATGAACCCGGCCTCCGTCATGAAGCTGGTGACCACCTATGCGGCCCTCGACCAGCTCGGCCCGACCTACACCTGGAAAACCCGCATCGTGACCGAGGCCCCCATCCGCAACGGCGTCCTCCAGGGTGACCTGTACGTGATCGGCGGTGGCGACCCGCGCCTGTCACGGGAACGGCTGTGGTTGCTGCTGCGGGAACTGCGCAGCCGCGACATTCGCCACATCGAAGGGAACGTGGTCACCGACAGACGCTTCTTCCAGCTCCCTCCCCACGACCCGGGCGCCTTCGACCAGCGCCCGCTGCGCCCCTACAACGCCCCTGCCGACGCCCTCAACATCGACTACGGCGCCCTGCCCCTGCGGCTCGTGCCAAGCGCGACAGGGGCCGAGGTGAGCATCGACCCGCTCCCCGCCGGGCTCGGCCTGGACAACCGGATACGTCGTGCCGGAACAGGGCCGTGCAACGATCCGTCTGCCCTGCTCACCGCCGACAGCCGGGAGGACTCGAACGGCAACAGCGTGCTGACCCTGGAGGGCAGCCTGCCTCCTGCATGCCCCCCGGCCTTCGACTGGAACCTCGCCCCGCTGACGCCTACCCGGCTGTTCGAAGGGCAGTTCCGGACCTTGTGGCGGGAACTCGGTGGTGAAATCGACGGCCGCTTCGTCAACGGCCCGGCCCCGGCCAACGCCCGACCATTGGCGGAGAGCACCTCACCGACACTGCCGGAGGTGCTCCGCGACATGAACAAGTGGTCGAACAACGTGATTGCCCGCCACCTGCTCGCCACCCTCGGCGCAGAAAGCGAGCCTGGCCGCGACTCGGCCGCGGCAGGCAGCCGGGTAGTGGAACGCGCACTCGCCGCAGCAGGCATTCCCACCGACAAACTGGTGATCGAAAACGGTGCCGGCCTGTCCCGCAGCGAGCGGGTCAGCGCCGACACCGTGGGCCGCCTCCTGATGGCCGCCTGGCGCAGCCGCAGCATGCCGGAGCTGATCGCCTCGCTGCCGATCGCCGGCCGGGACGGCACCGCCCGGCGGCGGGTCGCCAACAGTCCCGCCGCTGGCTCAGCCCACATCAAGACCGGCACGCTGGATGGCGTGCGCAGCCTGGCCGGCTATGTGCAGGGCGCCAGCGGACATCGCTACATCGTGGTCCTGCTGATCAACCACCCCAATGCCGGCGCCGGGCGCGAGGTTCAGGACGCCCTGCTGGAGTGGGTAGCAGGCCTGTGACGATCGGGCTCGTTCAGCGATCCACGGCGTAACGCTTGAGCGCCTCAAGGGGAATCACCTCGAGGGCGGCCATGTGGGTGGCCGCCAGCACCACCGGGGGTGGCACCCCGGCCTCCCAGGCCTCCCGCCAACGCAGGGCGCAGAGGCACCAGCGATCGCCCGGCCGCAGGCCCGCGAAGCGGAATTCGGGGCGCGGCGTGGACAAATCGTTGCCGCGCATGGCGCTGAAGGCCAGGAACTCCTCGTTCACCTTAACGCACACATGGTGGCGCCCCAGATCGTCCGGATCGGCCTCACAGCAGCCGGTGCGCATCCAGCCGGTCAATGGCGCATAACTACAGGCCAGCAACTGCCCTCCCAGCACGTTGAGGGCGTCGCTTACAGGCAGGTCTTCAGTGCTCAATCGGGATACCCCTGGGGATTGGAACTCTGCCAGCGCCAGGAATCGGCGCACATCTCGTCAATACCGCGGCTCGCCCGCCAGCCCAGCTCGGCCTCGGCCAGCCCAGGCTCGGCATAGCACTGGGCCACATCACCCGGACGTCGCGCGACGATTTCGTAGGGGACCTTGCGGCCGCTCGCCACCTCGAAGGCCTTGATGACTTCGAGCACGCTGTAGCCACGCCCCGTGCCAAGGTTGACCGTCAGCACACCCGGACGTTCCGCCAGGCGACGCACCGCCGCCACATGGCCGACAGCCAGATCCACCACATGGATGTAATCACGCACCCCCGTGCCGTCCGGCGTCGCATAGTCGCCGCCAAACACACGGAGCTGCGGCAAGCGCCCCACCGCCACCTGGCTCACGAAGGGCATCAGGTTGTTGGGCAGGCCGTTCGGATCCTCGCCGATACGCCCGCTGGCGTGAGCCCCCACCGGGTTGAAGTAGCGCAGCAGCGCCACCCGCCACTCAGGATCCGCCGCCGCCAGGTCGGAAAGCACGTACTCCATCATCCACTTGGTACGACCATAGGGATTGGTCGGCCCGGTCGGGAAATCCTCGCGGATCGGCACGCTGGCCGGGTCGCCATACACGGTGGCGGAAGAGCTGAAGACCAGCGACTTGACGCCCGCCTCGGCCATCACCTCGGCCAGCGCCACCGTACCGGCGATGTTGTTGTCGTAGTACATCAGCGGCTTGGCCACCGACTCGCCGACCGCCTTGAGGGCCGCGAAGTGGATCACCGCGTCAATGCGGTGCCCGGCAAACACGACACGCAGGGCCGCCTTGTCACGGATGTCGGCATTGATGACGGCAGCCAGACGCCGCCCGGCAATGGCCTCGACACGGCGCAGGGCCTCGGGCTTGCTGTTGCAGAAATTGTCCACGACGACAACGTCGTAGCCTGCCGCCAGCAATTCGACGCAGGTGTGGGAACCGATGTAGCCGGCACCGCCGGTCACGAGAATGGTGGACATGACACTTCCGGATGAAAAAGGAATAAGCCCGATGATAACGCGACTGCGCGACATCCCCGGGACAAGCCGGGTCAGATCGCTCCGTCGGCCCGCAGGCGCGTGATCTGATCGGCCGCATAACCCAGGCTGGTGAGAATCGCATCAGTGTGCTCGCCCAGCCCAGGCCCCAGCCATTCGGTGGAGCCAGGCGTATCCGCCAGACGGGGCACCACGCCGGGAATTCGGATGGACGTACCGTCGGCCAGGGTTGCCTCCTCGATCATGCCGCGGGCGGCGAACTGTGCATCGCGGAACATGTCCTCCACCGAAAACACCGGGCTCGCGGGGACTTCGGCCGCCTCCATCGCCGCCAGCACCGCGTCGCCATCCCGTGCCGCGACCCAGGCGTCGATGACCCCGTAGATCTCCACCGCCCGCCGATCCCGCCCGGCATTGCTGGCCAGCTCCGGGTCATCCGCCAGGTCGGGACGCCCGAGCGCGAGCATCAGGCGCCGGAAGATCGCATCTCCGTTGCCGCCGACGATGATGTGCCGCCCGTCGCGGGTGGTGTGGGTGTTGGACGGAGTGATGCCGGGCATGATGTTGCCCGTGCGTTCGCGGATGAAGCCGGCCACATCGAACTCCGGGACCATGCTCTCCATCATCGCGAATACCGCCTCGTAGAGCGCCACATCGACGACCTGGCCGGCGCCACCATTCACCTCCCGGTGGCGCAGGGCCATCAGGGCGCCGATGGCCGCCCACAGGGCCGCAATCGAATCGCCGATGGAAATGCCGGTACGCACCGGCGGACGGTCGGCAAAGCCGGTGATGTAGCGCAGCCCGCCCATCGACTCGCCGATCGCCCCGAAGCCCGGCCGATCCTTATAGGGGCCGGTCTGCCCGAAACCCGACAGGCGGACCATCACCAGGCCGGGATTGGCGGCCGACAGCACATCCCAACCCAGGCCGAGCTTTTCAAGCACGCCGGGGCGGAAGTTCTCGACCACGATGTCCGCCTCCGCCGCCAGCCGGCGGACGATCTCGAGCCCCTCGGGATGCTTCAGATTGATCGTCACCGACTTCTTGTTGCGGGCCTGCACCGACCACCACAAGGACGTGCCCTGGTGCAGCTTGCGCCACTGGCGCAGCGGGTCCCCGCCCTGCGGCGACTCGATCTTGATCACCTCGGCGCCGAACTCGGCGAGGATGCGGGTACAGAAAGGTCCGGCGATCAGGGTGCCCAGCTCGAGCACCTTGACCCCTTGCAGGGGCTTCATGCCTGTCGATTCCATCCGGATAGACTCATGCAGTCGAAAGTCGCGGGACCACCACCGGCCAAGCACGCCGGGGCAGCACGATCAAAGCGCCCGACGCTCCACCAAGGCCTGGGCGATGGTGCCGGAATCCGTGTGTTCCAGCTCGCCACCCACCGGAATGCCCCGGGCGATGCGGCTGACGCGGATGCCGCGATTGCGCAGCAACTCGGCCACCATGTGGGCGGTGGCTTCGCCCTCGTTGGTGAAATTGGTGGCCAGGATGACCTCCTGGACCACGCCGTCGCCGGCCCGGGCCAACAGCTTCTCCAGCCCCAGCTCCCGCGGGCCGATGCCGTCGAGGGGGGACAAGCGCCCCATCAGCACGTAATACAGACCGTGGTAGCTGTGCGTCTGCTCGAGCATGGCCAGGTCGGCCGGCATCTCCACCACGCACAGCTGGGAGCCGTCGCGCTGCGGGTTGGCGCAGCGGGAGCAGATCTCGTCCTCGCAGAAGGTGTTGCAGCGGGCGCAGTGACGCAGCACCTCGAGGGCATGCCCCAGGGCGGTGGCCAGCTTGGCGGCCCCCCGCTGATCCCGCTGCAGCAGATGGAAGGCCATCCGCTGGGCGGACTTGGGGCCCACCCCCGGCAGGCAACGCAGGGCTTCGATCAGGATGTCGAGACTGGAGGGCGCGCTCACGGGTCGAGGTCAGCCGCCGCTCAGAAAGGCAGCTTGAAGCCGGGAGGCAAGTTGAGGCCGGCGGTGAAGCCGGACATCTTCTCCTGGGTGGTGGACTCGACACGGCGCACCGCATCATTCACCGCCGCGGCGATCAGGTCCTCGAGCATTTCCTTGTCGTCCATCACGGACGGATCAATGTTGACCCGGCGGACGTCGTACTTGCAGGTCATGGTGATCTTCACCATGCCGGCGCCGGACTGGCCTTCGACTTCAATGCCGCCGAGGCTGTCCTGCATTTTCTTCATGTTGTCCTGCATTTGCTGGGCCTGCTTCATCAGGCCGGCGATGCCGCCTTTCATCATGATGGGATTCTCCGAAGGGGGTTCAAGGGGTCAAAGAAACAAAAGGGATAAAAGGGACAAAAGAGACCAACGGGGGCGAACGGATTCAAAGCGGTTTGACCGACGCGGTTTCCAGCGTGGCACCAAAACGCTCAATCAATTCGCGGACAAACGGATCCTGCTGCAGCGCCGCCACGGCCGCGGCGTGACGCTCGGCCTTTTCTGCCTGGTTGCGCTGGGCGGGCGTCTCGGTGGCGATATCACCCACTTCCACATGCACCTTCAGCGGCCGGCCGAAATGGGTGGTCAAGGCCTCCTGCAGGCGCTCCACGCCACTGCGGTTGATCTGCAGCAGGTGCTTCTGGTCGCTGGCCAGGCGCAGCCGGAAGAGGTCGTTGGCGACCTCGATCAGCTCACTGTGCTGGGCCAGCTGCAAATTCAAGCCACCAAGCCCCAGGCCATCCTGCAGGGCATGCCAGTCGATGTTGCCGGGCAGCGGGCCGGCGGGCTGCGCCGGGGCCGCGGAGGGCTCGCCTGCAGGGGCGCCGGAGGGGGCGATCGCGGGAGCGCCGGGGGCCTCAACGACTGCGACTGCGACAGGCTCGACGAGCGCGGCTGCCGGCACCGGCCGGGGCTCGGCCACGGCCTGCACGGCGGGCGCCGGCGGCACCTCCCGCTGCACGACGGTCGGAGCCGCCATCGCCGGGGCAGGCGGCGCCTGAAAATAGGCATCCGCCTCGGGCGGCAGATCTTCCCAGGGGGGCACGCTGCTGCCATGACCCGGTTCGCCGCGCACAGCCGGCGCAGGCGGCGGAACAGGTACAGCCGGCACCACCGCGACGGCAGGCGCCGGCGGCGCCACGGGTGCGACAGCCACAGGCTCAGGCTGGTGCAGCGGCTCCGGAGCCACGGGCTGTGCGGCCGGCATCGGCGGCACAGGCGCTGCTTCGGCGGCACGCGGCGCGACCGCCCCCACCGCCGGAGCGGACACGACCGGGGCCGCGGCGGCTTGCGGCCGCGGAGCAGCGGTCGGCGCCGCACCGGATGGAGCGGTGCCCGGCGGCACACCGGCAGGCAGGCTCCGCGCCTGCC
Organism: Zoogloea dura; assembly: GCF_012927165.1. Taxonomy (GTDB): domain Bacteria; phylum Pseudomonadota; class Gammaproteobacteria; order Burkholderiales; family Rhodocyclaceae; genus Zoogloea; species Zoogloea dura. Next base: position 51,871 of record NZ_JABBGA010000021.1, on the reverse strand, counting down.
CCTGGCCGCCCCCCGACGCCAGCACGCCGCCCAGGCCGGCGGGCTGTTCCGGCCGGAAGGCAAACAGGCGCAGCAGGCTCATCGAGAAACCGGTGGTCTCATCCGGCGCCAGGGCCAGTTCGTCCCGGCCGTGAATGGCGATCTGGTAGGCCAGTTGCAGGAATTCCGGGTCGAAGGCCTCGACATAGGGACGCAGGCGGGCCGCCTCGAACTCGTCGGTGATGGCCGCCGGCGCCATCTGGGCCAGGGCGATGCGGTGCAACAGGCTGGCCAGGGACTGCAGGGCGGAATCGAAGGAGAGGCTGCGCGCCTCCATCGCGTCGACGGCACCCAGCAGGGCCTGCACATCACCGGCAGCCAAGGCGCCGAGCAGCACGTGCAGGTGGTCGTCCCCCACCGTGCCCAGCATGTCCTGGACGGCCTGCTCCTCCACTTTGCCGGCACCGTGGGCAATGGCCTGGTCGAGCAGGGACAGGGAGTCGCGCATGGAACCGCTGGCGGCCTTGGCGATATGGCGCAGGGCACCAGGCTCGAAGGGCACGGCCTCGGCTTCGAGCAGGCGGGTCAGATGCCCGACGATATGGCCGGGCGGCATCTGCTTGAGGTTGAACTGCAGGCAGCGGGACAGCACCGTGACCGGGATCTTCTGCGGATCGGTGGTGGCGATGATGAACTTGACGTGCTCGGGCGGCTCCTCGAGGGTCTTCAGCATCGCATTGAAGGCATGCCCGGTGAGCATGTGGACTTCGTCGATCATGTAGACCTTGTAGCGCCCCTGCACCGGCGCATACACCGCCTGGTCGAGCAGCGCGGCCATGTCGTCCACGCCCCGGTTGGAGGCGGCGTCCATCTCCACGTAGTCGGGAAAACGGTCGGCATCGATGGCCGTGCAGGCCGCGCACTGGTTGCACGGCGTGGCCGTCACCCCGGTTTCGCAGTTGAGGGCCTTGGCCAGAATCCGCGAGATGGTGGTCTTGCCGACCCCCCGGGTACCAGTGAACAGATAGGCGTGATGCAGGCGCCCGGTCTGCAGGGCATGGGTCAGCGCACGGACCACGTGCTCCTGCCCGACGAGTGTCTCAAAGCTGCGGGGGCGCCACTTGCGGGCAAGTACTTGGTAAGCCATGGGCGGGATTCTAACAGCCCCGCCGCTGCGCGGGTCGCTGCCCCCCCGAGGGGTCGGGTTTTCAGCCTGACGCGGCTGAAAATGAGAAAGGCGCCCCTGGGGACGCCTTTCTCGATGAATTCGGGGTGGCGAGCCTGACCCCCGGCACTTGCAGGGAACGGCTGTGGCTGCTGCCTTCCGGCCCTGACCAGGTTCACCGCGCTGCAATGCGGGGAGACCCGCCACGGCCGGCATTCTAGCAGCTTGAACCCGGCCGCGCCTATTCCTTTTGTGCGGTGCCACCAAGAGGCAGCCGAATCTCAATCCGAAGCCCCCCTTCTGGCCGGTTTTCCGCGCGCAGCCTACCTCCATGAAGATCCACCGCGCGACGCGCGATCGCCAGGCCCAGGCCGAAGCCGTCGGCCCCTTGCCCTGCACCGCAACGATAGAAGGGCTCGAAGATGGCCTCCAGATCGGCCGCCGGCACGCCAGGGCCGGCATCATCGACGCGCAGCACGAAGACATCCCCCTCCTGCACCGCCGCAACCTGAACGCAACTCCCCTCCGCCGTGTATTTCACCGCATTGCGCATCACGTTCTCGAAGGCCCGCTGGATCAACTCGACGCGCAGTGTGGCCTCGGCCTCGCCGTCCCCGTGGAACAGCAGGTCGCGCCCCAGGCTTTGCGCCTCGAAACGCGCATCTTCAGCAATCGACGCGGCCAGATCGAACAATTCGATCCGTGCCTTTGGTGCATCGCGCACACCGGCCTCCAGGCGCGCCATGGTCAGCAACTGCCCGACCAGATCATCCAGCCGCCCCGCCTCCCGCTCGATCCGCTCGATCGAGGCAGCCAGCCGCGCCGGGTCCTGGCGCAGCAGACCGATGGCCGCCTGCAGGCGCGCCAGGGGAGAGCGCAGTTCGTGAGACACATCGTGGAGCAGGCGACGCTGGGACACGATGAGGCTCTGCAGCTGGCGCGCCATCCGATCGAAATCCTCACCCAGATCGGCGATCTCGTCCCGGCGGGCCCCCATCAGGGGACGCACGCGGGTTTCCAGATTGCCCGCCGCCACCGAGCCCAATGCCCAGCGCAGACTGCGTATCGGCTTGGACAGATGCCAGGCCAGCAGCGCGCTGAACAGCACGCTGGCCAGCAGACCACTACCAATCGGAATCCAGGGATTGGGCGGAGTCGGACCATGCCGCCCCGGAGGCGGCGGCGGTCGACCGCCTCCGGGGCGGAGATGCCGCTCCCAGGCCCCGTCTTCCGCCCTGGCGGGGATGAACAAGACCCAGTGGCGACCATCCAGCCCGCTCACCTGCCTGACCGGCTGGCGATGCCCGTCGTCATCGCGCCAGGCACGCGCCTCGGCAAGCGCCGCGGAGGCCACCTCGCGACCGAGCAGATCATGCCCGGCGTCATCCACCACCAGCACACGGGGGGCACGCTCGCCCGACCATTCGGCCAGCAGGCGGCGCAGGGCTTCTTCACCGCCATGGGCCAGCACCGACGCCGCCGCAGCCACCGCCATGTCGGCCCGCGGCCCTTCCGCCACGCCCAGCAGGCGCCCGACATCCGCACGCTCCCGCTCAAGGGCCTCGCGATGCAGCCAGACAGCCGTGCCGACGGCGGCACTCGCCACCAGCAAGGCCAGCCAGAAGGCAAAGAAGAACTTCCAGAAAAGACGCCCCGGCCTCATTCGCAAACCAGCTGATAACCGAGCCCACGCACGGTCTCGATCCAGGAACGACCATCAGGGCGCAAACCCAGCTTGTGGCGGATGCTGGAAAGATGCACATCGATGCTCCGGTCAAAGCGGGCCAATGGCCGGCCAAGGCCCTGCTCGGACAACTCCGCCTTGCTGACCACCCGCCCGGCACAACGGGCCAGGATCTCCAGCAGATTGAATTCGGTGCTCGTCAGCTCGAGGGGCCCGCCCTTCCACTGGGCGCGCCGCATCGACGGCCAGATGGACAACTGCCCCACCAGCAATGGACTGCCCGGACTGATTGCCTGGGCATCCGGCATCCCGCCCTCTGGGACACGCCGGAGAATGGCCCTGATCCGCGCCACCAGCTCACGGGGCGTACACGGCTTGGGCACATAATCGTCGGCACCGAGCTCGAGGCCGACGATCCGGTCCACGTCGTCGCCCCGCGCCGTCAGCATCAGCACCGGGATGCTGCTGCGCGCGCGGATGCGGCCGAGGGCCTCGATCCCGCCCACCTTCGGCATCATCACGTCCAGCACCACGAGGGCATATTCACCCGACAGCGCGGCGGCAATGCCAGCTTCACCGTCATGCACGGTGTCCGCCTCGAAGCCCTCCTGGACCAAATATTCCTTCAGCATGGACGACAGTTCCACATCGTCGTCCACCAGCAATACCTTGCTCATTCCGGGTCACCCCCAATCCATCCAGTGGAAGATCTTACGGCCTGGGGCGCCCCCGGCGGGAGCCTCTCCGCCGCCATTTACCCAGCTTTACGCTGCGCCGGCGGCCTGCCGCTTAACTGGAATTTACCGACGGGTAACGCCTCTTAACGCCGGGGCGCGGGATCATCCTCCCATCAGGAACGGCAATACCGTCCGCCTGACCGCCCGATCCGACTTCCCGACACTGGAGACAAACATGAAACTACTCGGCCCCACCCTGCTGGCCAGCATCGTCACGGCAGGCATCGCCCTGTCGTCCCCGTCCTTCGCGGCACCGCGCCATGGCGGCGACAAGCCCCAGGCCTGCGAAGCGGGACGCTTCCCCGGCCATCACCACTTCGACCACGAGATGGGCGGCCCTCCCCTGCTGCGGGATCCGTCCCTCAGCGAAGAGCAGCGGGAATCCATCTTCAAGATCCGCCACGCCCACGCACCGGCCCAATGGAAAGCCGGCCGGGCACTCGCCAGACTGCGGGCCGAACGTGAAACCCTGCAGCTCTCCGACAACTACGACGCCGCAAAGGGCGACGAACTCATCGCCCGCGAAGCCGAAGCCTATGCTGCCCTGCTCCGCGAACGCGCCGCGACCGTGCGTGAAGTGTCGGCAGTGCTGACCCCCGAACAGCGCAGCCGCCTGCGCAACCGGGAAGCCGAGGCTCCGCAGCAACCCGGTCAAGGCCCGGGGCGCCGCCCGCGCTGAGCATCGCACCAGGGCCGGATCCGGCCCCAGAAAACAAAACGGCCCGATCAAATGAATGATCGGGCCGTTTTGCTTGAATCTGGTTGCGGGGGCAGGATTTGAACCTGCGACCTTCGGGTTATGAGCCCGACGAGCTGCCAGACTGCTCCACCCCGCGTCTGGAGGGGGCGAATAGTAAGCCCCCGAATCAAAAACACCAAGCTTTTTTTTGCAGTGAAGCAAAAATAACCGCGAATCCCGGGCAGGCAGCTCAGCGCACCAGCCAGCCCCGCGCCAGCAGAAGCTCGCGGCACCGGGCACATCCCTCCCACGGCAGGCAGTCGCAGGCCAGCTCGATGAACGCAGCCCCGGTCTTGACCACCGATGCCTGGGACATCTTGCGCGCCGGCACAGCGCCGGACGGCGCCGCGGCCGCTTCCGCCCCGGCCGACATCCAGCGGGCAAACGGGGCCAGATCGGCCACGTTCTGCACATACCAGGTACGCCGACCCGGATCCCAGCGGGCCCCCAGCGCCTTGGCTTCATCCTTCTCCGCAAACGGAACCTGCAGATTTGTCCTCATCGCCACTCCATCCTGTCGCATCGCAAGGCAAGGCGGAAGCCCTGGTGGCACAGTATGGCCACCGGGTGCCCGCCGGCCCCGCAAAGAACAAGGGCCGACCCTCGCGGATCGGCCCAAGTGCCTGATTATTCTGGTGCCCCCTGACGGAATCGAACCGCCAACTGATGATTACAAGTCAACTGTTATACCACTTAACTAAGGGGGCTCTGACGAGGCCGGTGACACCCTCCGGCAAGGCGCGCACATGGACGGAAAAGGCCGGGCTGCACTATGCTTCGAGGAGGCTCAGACCCTGTCGAGGGCCGGATTATAAACAAACCGCCTCATTCACGCAGCCGCCAGACTCACGCATGCCCACCGCCACCAAGGTTGACGTCCCTTCCAACCCCCTGGAAGCCCCGTCCCGCAAGACGCTCCGCCTGATGTTCATCGAGGATTCGGAGAACGACGTCCTGCTCCTGCTGCACCATTTCCGCAAGGCGGGCTACAACCCGGTCTACTGCCAGGTCACCTCCGAGAACGAGATGCGCGAAGCCCTCCGCGACGAGCGCTGGGACCTGATCCTGTGCGACCACAACCTGCCCGGCTTCAGCGCGCGGGGGGCCCTGTGGCTGACCCAGAAGCTGGCCCTCGACGTGCCCTTCATCATTGTCTCCGGCGTCATGCAGGAGGACGAGGCCATCGCCGCGATGCGCGCCGGCGCCCACGACTACCTCAGCAAGAACAAGCTCGACCGTCTCATCCCCGCCGTCGAGCGGGAACTGCGGGAAGTCGCCAACCGGCACGAGAAGCGGCTGGCAGAACTCACCCTGCGGCGCAGCGAAGCGCGCCTGCGGGCACTCACCGACAACATCCCGGGGGTGGTCTTCCAGATGGGCTACTCCGCCAACGGCACCCTCGGCTTCCAGTATCTCAGCGAGGCCGCGGCGATGCTCTTCGGCGCCCCCGCCGAAGAGCTGATCGGCGGCTCCGGCGGCTGGATGACCTGGCTGCTCGACGAAGACCTGCCGCGCTTCGTCAAGGCGGCAGCCGATTCGGCGACCAGCCTGGCCACCCTCAACTGGGAAGGCCGCATCCAGCTCCCGTCCGGCGAACAGAAATGGATCAACCTGCGCAGCTCGCCCCGGCTCTCGGACTCCGGCGAGGTGGTGTGGGAGGGTGTGATGTGGAACATCACCCACAGCAAGCACGTCGAGGCTGACCTGCGGGAATCCCGCAGCCAGCTCGCCGCCCTGTCCAACCACCTGCAACGCATCAAGGAAGACGAGCGGGAGCGGATCGCGCGGGACGTGCATGACGTGCTGGGCGGCACCCTGGTCGCCATGAAGTTCGAGATGTCCCTGCTCGAAGCCAAGCTCGAGGCACAACCGGCCCAGGCTCGCGAACGTGCGCGCAACGTCGGTCGCATGGTGGACGACGCCATCGCCACCGTCGGCCGCGTCACCCGCGAGCTGCGTCCCGGCATCCTCCAGGATTTCGGCCTCGCCGCGGCCATCGAATCCCAGGGCGAAGACTTTGCCCAGCGCACCGGCATCACTTGTAACATTCTCTGTACCGACCACGACCTCGACCCGGACTACGATACCGCCCTGGCCTTCTTCCGCATTTTCCAGGAGGCGCTCACCAACGTCAGCAAGCACGCCCGCGGCACCCAGGTGGACATCCGGCTCATGCAGGAAGGAGACGAAGCCGTCCTCGAGATCACCGACGATGGTTGCGGCCTCGCCGCCACCGACCTCCAGAAACCCCGCTCCTTCGGCCTGCGCGGAATCCGCGAGCGCATGAGCAGCCTGGGCGGCACCCTCGGGCTCAGCCCCGTCCAGCCTCACGGCACGCGCCTCGTCCTGCGCGCCCCGCTGCGGCCCGGCCCCCCCGAGGAAACCCAGCCCACCACCCGGAGCACCCCAGCATGAGCAAGCCCATCCGAGTCCTGATCGCCGACGACCACGCCATCGTCCGCCAGGGCCTGCGCCAGATCCTCTCCGACACGCCCGACCTCACCGTCACCGGCGAAGCCGAGAACGGCGTCCAGGCGGTTCAGATGGTGCGCAGCGGCGAATGGGACGTGATCCTGATGGACGTCTCCATGCCCGACCGCAACGGCATCGATGCGCTCAAGCTCATCAAGAAGGAATTCCCCCGCCTGCCCATCCTCATCCTCAGCATGTACCCGGAGGAGCAATACGCCATCCGTGCCCTCAAGGCCGGCGCGGCCGGCTACCTCACCAAGCAGAGCGCCCCCGACCTGCTGGTCACCGCCATCCGCCAGGTGGCCAGCGGCAAGAAATACGTCAGCCCCTCCCTGGCCGAAGAGCTGGCCAACGCCATCGGCGAGGACTCAGACCGGCCCGCCCACGAAAAGCTGTCCGACCGGGAATACCAGACCCTCTGCATGATCGCCTCTGGCAAGACCCCCACCGAGATCGCCGAAGCCCTCAACCTCAGCGTCAAGACCGTCAGCGTGTACCGCGCCCGTCTGCTCGAGAAGATGAACCTCCGCAACAACGCCGAGCTCACCCACTACGGCCTCAAGCACGGTCTGGCGGAGTAAAAAAAACGACACTCCTGGCATCCCGACAGCTCAGGATCTTCGATTCCTGTCCTCAAGGCCGCTGGGGATGAGCCGTTATCCGATAAGATTAGCGACCCAGCCCCATGCCATACGAATGGCATGGCAAACCCGCAGGCCGCAGGATGAACCAACGCCCCTCCTTCCCTCGCCGAGCCAAAATGACCGACACCAGTCAGCCGTCTGACGTTGCCCGTGAAACCCTGCGCCAGCTCGCCCTGCGGCGCATCGCCCCGACTCCGGACAACTACCGCTCGCTGTACCACGAGATCGCCGGCTCGATCGCCGAGGATGTCTTCCCGGAGCGCGCCCTCAAGCTCATTGCCGCAGCCCTGCCCCGCAACAACCACGAATCCCTGCGCCTGGTGCGCGAATTTGAAGCCTCGGTCGCCCAGTCCGACTGGGCCGCCATGCGCAGCGTGCTCATCGAGGGCTTCACCCGCAGCGAGCAGCTCGACCTCAACTGGGGCAGCCTGCTGCGCGACCTCATCGCCGAATGGGACCGCCGCCAGGCCGGCCTGACCCAGGCCCGCAAGCGCGAAATGCTCGACCGGGTGCTCAATGCCTCCGGCAACAACCCCGAAAAACTCCACGAACGCCTGCAAGGCCTGCTGCGCTCGTGGTCCCGCAATGGCGATGAAGAACTCCCCGGCAACGGCAATGCAACCGCCGCCGCCCCTGCTGCCACGGCCCCGGCCGCAGCACCGGCGACGGCTCCGGTCATGGAACTCGCCCCGACGCCCCCGGCTGGCGGCAGCGATCAGGCCTTTGCCGACATGCTGGCCACCCTGCTGGCCAGCCTGGCCAGCCAGGTCCGCCCAGCCGACCCCGACCTGGCCAGCGAGGCCGAAGCACTCTCCAGCGCCATCCGCGGCACCTCCGCCCCCCAATCCCTGCGCGAGCGCCTCGACCGCCTGCGCGCCAGCCTGGACTGGACCGCCGAAGACCAGCACGCCCTGCGCGACGCCCTGCAACGCGTCCTCCACCTCATCCTCGACAACATCAGCCAGCTGGTCGTGGACGATCGCTGGCTGCAGGGCCAGCTCGCCCTGATGGGCGAAATGTTCGACCACCCGCTGGACATCCGCATCCTCGGCGAACTCGAAACCCGCCTGCGTGATGTCATCAACCGCCAGGGCGCCCTCAAGAACGAGCTCAGCGAAGCCCAGGCCCGGCTCAAGGAGATGCTGGCCCGCTTTGTCGATCGCCTCAGCGACTTCTCCGAATCCACCGGCGACTACCACGACAAGATCGAAAAGTGCGCCGAGCGCATTGCCGGGGCCGCCGACATCAGCGAGCTCACCGACGTCATCGACGAGGTCATGCGCGAAACCCGGACGGTGCAGGAATCCACCCGCCGCTCCCGCCAGGAACTCGATGAGTTGCGCTCCCGCGTCAACCACGCCAATGGCGAAATAACCCGCCTGCAGATCGAACTCGAACAAACCAGCGAGCTGATCCGTCACGACCCCCTCACCGGCGTGCTCAACCGCAAGGGCCTTGATGAAGCTCTGGCCCGCGAGACCGCCCTGGCCCAGCGCCGCGGCTCGGCGCTGTGCATCGGCCTGCTCGACGTGGACAACTTCAAGCTCATCAACGACCAGCACGGCCACCAGACCGGCGACGAGGCCCTCCAGCACCTCGCCGAAGTCGTCCGCGAAAACGTCCGCCCACAGGACTCCGTTGCCCGCTACGGCGGCGAGGAATTCGTCATCCTGCTGCCCGACACCCAGCTCGACAGCGCGGTGAGCACCCTGGTCCGCCTGCAGCGCGCCCTCACCAAGCGCTTCTTCCTGGCCCGCCAGCAGAAGCTGCTGATCACCTTCAGCGCCGGGGTCGTCCAGATGCGCCCCGAGGAAACCCCCGAATCCGCCATCGACCGGGCCGACAAGGCCATGTACATCGCCAAGCGCTCCGGCAAGAACCGGGTCATCTCCGCCCCCTGACAGCATCGGGTGCCCACCCGGGCCGGCAGTACAGAGCAAAAAGCCGGCCCCGCGCCGGCTTTATGCTAAATTCGTATCGACATGCCATACACATCGATACGCATACTCCTGCCCATCACCCTTCTCGTCGCCGGCCCCGGCGTGCGGGCAGAACCTCTTGGGCGCCTCTTCTTCACCCCGGCCGAGCGCGCCCGCATGGAGCAGCCCCTCAGCAGGGCCGAGCCCCCCTCGCCGCCGCCCCGCCTGGACGGCATCATCACCCGCAGCGAAGGGCCGCCCACCCTCTTCCTCGACGGCAAGGCCACGCCCGGCGAGGCATCCCGGATCCGCCTGCGCGACAGCAGCGCCCTCATCACCACCGCCGACGGACGCACGCACCGCCTGCGCGTCGGCACCCCGCCGGCCAGCCCTCCCTGATGCCCGGCGCAGCCAGCCCCCAGCGCGGCATGATCCTGCCGGCCCTGATCGTCCTGCTCGGTCTTGGTGGTCTGGGCTGGCTGCTGGCCCACCACAACACGCCCGCCGACCAAGCCGCCCGCCGGCTCGCCGCCGAGATCCGCAGCACCCGCGCCCTCGCCAGCGCCCGCCAGGCCCTCATCGGATTCGCCGCCACCTACCGCGAACAAGGTCACCCCAACGCCGACTACGGCTACCTGCCCTGCCCCGACCTCGACGGCGACGGCTCCGCCGAGACCTGCGGCAACCAGGGCCGGGCCGTCATCGGTCGCCTGCCCTGGCTCACCCTCAACCTGCCCGACCTCCGCGACGGCGCCGGCGAATGCCTGTGGTACGCCGTCTCCGGCAACGTCAAGAACAATCCCAAGCCCACCGCCCTCAATTGGGACAGCACCGGCAGCTTCCGCCTCGTCGATCAATCCGGCGGCACCGTTGCGCTGCCCGGCGACCCGCTCGGTCTGGCCGCCGCCGTCATCATCGCCCCCGGCCCGCCGCTTCCCTCACAACAACGCCAGGCCGGGCCCGGCCGCTGCGGCGGCGACCCGGACGCGGCCAAGCTCAGCGCCTATGTCGAAGCCATTGGCACACCGGCCGCCAGCGGCACCACAGATCTGCAGGCCGCCTCCCCTGACAGCAACGACCGCATCGCCGTCATCACCATCACCGACCTTTACCTGCCCCTCAAGAGCCGCGGCAACTATGCCGGCTACCTCCAGGGCGTCCTCCAGGCAACGGCCGACTGCCTGCTCCATAGCGGCCTGCCGGCTCCGGCCGGCAACCAGCTCCTGGGCCCTGTCCGGATCGGCCGACTGCCCGCCCTCAACGGGCTGAGCGGCCCGTGCCGCGGCGACACCCTGCGCGACCCGGTGGCCAACTGGGCCGGCCTCATGCGCTATGCCCGCTGCGCTGACGGCAGCGACTGCCTGGCCGGACGCCTGCTCACCCGCTGCCGGGGCGCCCTCATCTTCGGCGGTGAGCGCCTGGCCAGCCAGCCGCGCCTCCCCCCCACCGACCCGGCCTACCCGGGCGCCTACCTGGAAGACACCACCCTGGCCGCCCTTGGCGCCGGCACCCTCGCCCCGCTGAGCGATCGCATCAACCTGCCCTTCAGCGCCCGCCTCAGCCCGGCCTCCACAGACGTCGCACTCTGCCTGCCCTGACCCCGCCTGAACCCATGCCCCAACACTCCGCCCGCCACCCCGCCGGCTTCACCCTCGTCGAGCTGGCCGTCGTGCTGCTCATCCTGGCCCTGCTCGCCGGCCCCCTTACCGCCGGGCTCACCGCCCGCATCGCCCGCCAGGCCGAACAACGCACCGACGAAGCGCTGGCCGAAGCCCGGGACGCCCTGCTCGGCCACCTTGTCCGCTACAACCGCTTGCCCTGCCCGGCCAAAGGGCCTGCCGACGGCGCGGAGGCCCTCAGCGGCACGCTGTGCACCCAGTACAACGGCCTGCTGCCCTGGGCCACCCTTGGCATCCGCGGTGAGGACGGCTGGTCCCGGCGCCTGCGCTACGTCGTCACCCCGACCTACGCCGACAAACCCCTGACCAAACTCGAAGACGGCAAGCTCGAAGTCTTCACCCGCAACCTCGACGGCGCCGAGCTGAGCCTCACCACCACCACCGGCCAGTCGCCCGCCGTCATTCTGTCCCACGGGGCCAACGGCCTCGGCGCCACCCACGCCGATGGCAGCGTGCTGTCGCCCCCCATCACGAACAGCGACGAAGCCCGCAATGCCGCCACCGATGGCAAGCGCTTCTACAGCCGGCCCCTCTCCGAAAACCCCGACGCGCCCGGCGGCGCCTTCGACGACCGCCTCACCTGGCTCTCACCCAATCTGATCGCCTACCACCTGAGCAGCGCCGGCAAGCTCCCTGCACCCTGAACCCGGCCTCCATATTCAAAAACTCTGTTAACTCTTCATAACGCCACCCAACAGCCCGCGCCAAATAATTCCAATGGCATTAACATGGCAGTCCAAACCAACACCTGCCTGGCCATCCGGCCGGCAAGGAAAAAAGGGGAGACACCATGCACAGGACAAATGCGGGCTTCACGCTGGTCGAAATCGCCGTCGTACTGGTCATCATCGGGCTGCTGCTGGGTGGCGTCCTGAAGGGCCAGGAGCTGATCAACAGTGCCAAGGTCAAGAGCATGGTCAGCGACTTCCGCTCCACCGCCACCCACGTCTATGCCTACCAGGACCGCTTCCGGGCCATGCCGGGCGACGACCCCGGGGTGACCAACCGGCTCGGCGGCGCCATCAAGGCCAGCACCGGTGGCAGCGTCGGCAACGGGCGCATCGACGGCCCCTGGAACTCCAGCGTCGCCAGCGACGAGGCGGTTCTGTTCTGGCAGCACGTCCGCCTGGCCAACCTGGCCACCGGTGACAGCCGCAACCCCGCCGCCGAAGGCATCGTCCTGCTCGACTGGCTGCCCCGCAATGCCATGGGCGGCCGCATCGGCATCACCGGCCAGACTCCGATCAGCGGCTGGGCCGGCAGCTTCTTCGTCTGCCAGGACAACCTCAACGGCAACTTCGCCCGCCAGATCGACACCACCATGGACGACGGTCAGCCCAACAGCGGCAGCGTCCGCCTGCTCGCCGGCAGCGTCGCCAGCGGCAATGCGGTGCTCCCGGCAGAACTGACGGACAGCGCGCAATACACGGTGTGTACATCGTTTTGATGCAGGGGGCATGTAGGGGCGGCTTCAGCCGCCCGCCGTGCGCAGATCAAGCGCAGGCCGTTGAACGAAGTCCGCGGGCGGCTGAAGCCGCCCCTGCACCTACATGCCCTTGAACAGCCTGGCTTCGGCGAGGGCCAGTTGGGACGGGGTGCCGAGGAGCACCAGCACGTCGTCCAGTTCCAGGCGGGTTTCGGGGAGCGGGTCCACCATGCGTACCCGCTGGCGGCGCACGGCGCTGACTTCCACCCCGGTCTCTCCCAGGTGCAGTTCGGCCAGTGAATGGCCGATGGCATGGGCCCCCGCCGCCATCACCACCGAATGCAGGCGGTTCTGCTGGCGCTCCTCCAGGGCCTCCTCGTGGAGATGCTCGCCGCCCCTGTAGATCCCCCGCAGCAGGTGGTAGCGCTCGGCGCGGATCTCCCGGATGCGCTTGAGGATGCGCGGCAACGGCACCCCCAGCAGGGCCAGCGCGTGGGAGGCCAGCATCAACGACGACTCCACCGCCTCCGGCACCACCTCGGCGGCACCTGCAAGCCTGAGCTTCTCCAGGTCCACCTCGTCGGCCGTGCGCACCACCACCGGCACATCCGGCCGCACTGCGCGGATCTGGGCCATGGCACGCAGGGCCGCATCGGTGTCGGCATAGGTCACCACCACCACCGAAGCCCGCGAGATCCCCGCGGCCACCAGCGTCTCGCGCTTGGCCGCATCGCCAAACACCACCGTCTCGCCCGCCGCAGCCGCCTCCCGCACCCGCTCCGGGTCGAGGTCCAGCGCGATATAGGTGATCCCCTCCTGCTCCAGCAGGCGGCCAAGGTATTGCCCGTTACGGCCAAAGCCGCACAGGATGGCGTGCTTGTCCACGAACATCGACTGGGTCGCAATATTGGTCAGTTGCAGCGAGCGGCTCATCCACTCCGACGGTACCAGGCGCAGCACGATCTTCTCGCTGTACTGCACCACCAGCGGCGCCAGCAGCATGGACAGCACCAGGGCCGCCACCACCACCTGGGACAAGGCCGGCGGCAACAGCCGGGCCTCGTCGATCTGGCTCAGCAGCACGAAACCGAACTCACCGCCCGCGCACAACCACAAGCCGGTACGCGCCGCCGTGCCCTGGGGGCTGCCCATCAGGCGCGAGGCGCCGCCGGCCACCATGAACTTCACCAGCAGCAGTGCCGCCAGCATGGCCAGCACCGCCGGCAGGCTGACGATGATCTGCCCCACATCCAGGAACATCCCCACCGTCACAAAGAACAGACCCAGCAGCACATCACGGAAAGGCTTGATGTCCTCCTCCACGTGGTAGCGGTACTCGGTCTCGGAAATCAGCATGCCGGCCAGAAAGGCCCCCAGCGCCATCGACAGGCCCACGATTTCCGTCAGCCATGCCAACCCCAGGGTGATGAACAGCACATTCAGCATGAACAGCTCGGCCGAGCGCCGCCGCGCCACCAGGAAGAACCACCGGCGCATCAGCTTCTGGCCCAGGAACAGCACCAGCGACAGCATCACCACTGCCTTCACGGTAGCCAGCGCGAGGGTAGTCATCAACTGATCCGCCGGCCGCGACAAGGCCGGGATCAGGATCAGCAGAGGCACCACCGCCAGATCCTGGAACAGCAGCACCCCGATCGCCTCGCGCCCGTGCTTTGAATCCAGCTCCAGCCGGTCGGACAGCAGCTTGGACAGGATGGCGGTGGACGACATTGCCAGCGTCCCGCCCAGCGCGAAGCTCGCCCCCCAGCCCAGGCCCAGCACCGCCCCCGCCAGCATCACCACCACCATGCAGGCCACCACCTGCATGGCGCCCAGGCCGAACACGATGCGTTTCATGCTGTAGAGGCGCGGCAGCGAGAACTCCAGCCCGATGGTGAACATCAGGAACACCACCCCGAACTCCGCCAGCGCACGCGCGCCGCCCGTATCCGGCATCAGGTTCATGGCGTGGGGCCCTACGGCCGCTCCCACCATCAGATAGCCGAGCACCGGCGGCAGATTCAGGGAACGAAAGATCCCCACCACCAGCACGGAGCCGGCGAGCAGGGCGAGCACCAGCTCAAACGTATGCATAGGCAGGGAAGGGCCCCGGGTCGGGCCGAATAGTCGTTCTGATATACTTCTTCGCCCGATTATACCCACGTCGCCCATGAGCTCAGCCCCTCTCGCCGCTGCGCATGCCCGCGTGCTCGACCTCGCCCGCCGCGTCCTCAGCATCGAAGCCGAGGCCGTGCAGGCCCTGGCCGGGCAACTGGACGAAACCTTCACCCGCGCCGTCGACCTGATCCTCGCCTCCCCCGGCCGGGTCATCGTGTCCGGCATCGGTAAAACCGGCCACATCGGCCGCAAGTTCGCCGCCACCCTGGCCAGCACCGGCACCCCCGCCTACTTCGTGCACGCCGCCGAAGCCGCCCACGGCGACCTCGGCATGATCACCGCCGACGACGTGCTGGTGGCCATCTCGTATTCCGGCAGCAGCGAAGAGCTGCTCAAGATCGTGCCCCTGGTCAAGCGCCAGGGCGCCCACCTCATCGCCCTCACCGGCAACCCCGACTCCCCGCTGGCGCGCGAGGCCGACGTGCACCTCAACGGCGCCGTCCGCGAAGAGGCCTGTCCGCTCAACCTGGCACCCACCGCCAGCACCACGGCCGCCCTCGCCCTCAGCGACGCCCTTGCCGTGGCCCTGCTCGACGCCCGCGGCTTCGGTCCCGACGACTTCGCCCGCTCGCACCCGGGCGGCGCCCTTGGCCGGCGCCTGCTCACCCACGTCTCCGACGTCATGCGCAGCGGCGGTGACGTCCCCCGGGTGGCCGAAGAAGCCCTGCTCGCCGACGCCCTCATGGAGATGACCCGCGCCGGGCTCGGCATGACCGCCATCGTCGACGCCCACGAACACATCGTCGGCATCTACACCGACGGCGACCTGCGCCGCTCCCTGGCCAGCGGCTGCAACTTCAGCACCGCCCGAATCGCCGACGTAATGAGCCGCAAGCCCAAGACCATCCACGCCGGCGCCCTGGCAGTGGAAGCCGCCGAGATGATGGAACGCCTGCGCATCAGCGAGCTGCTCGTCGCCGGGCCCGACGGCAAGCTGGTCGGCGCCCTCAACCACCACGACCTGATGCGCGCCAAGGTAATCTGAGCCCAGCCCATGACCAACCGCGGCCTCAGCCTCTTTCCCGTCCTCGTCCTGACCTTGCTGGCCGGGGTCAGCGTGTGGCTCGACCGGGTCACCCAGCAGGAACCCGTCGTCAAAACCGACAAGACCCGCCATGAGCCCGACTTCACCGCCGACAAGCTCACCGTGCGGCGCTTCGACATCCACGGCAAGACCCAGTACGTACTCGTCGCCGACCGCATGGTCCACTATGGCGACGACGAAAGCACCGAACTCGTCCGTCCGCGCCTCGACTACCTCAACCGGCCCGAGCCGGTACGCATGGAATCCGAGTTCGCCACCGTCAGCAAGGACGGCGAAACGGTCGTCATGACCGACAAGGTCTTCCTGCGACGCGCCGCGACGCCCGGCAAACCCGAATCCACGCTGCGCACCCAGCGCATGACCGTGTGGCCCGACGACGAAAAGATGCGCACCGAAGCGCCCGTCACCCTCACCCAGGGCACCACCGTGATCGACGCCGAACGCATGGAAAGCGACAACCTCGTCGGCGAGGTTCGCCTCCAGGGCAAGGTGCGCGGCATCCTCTACCGAAACCTTCTCGTGCCGAAACCATGAAAACAGCACTCCGGCAGATCGCCCTCCTCGCCCTCCTCGCGGCCGTCCCCTTCTCCGCCCACGCCGAGAAGGCCGACCGCTCCAAGCCGGTCGGCATCGAAGCCGACAAGGTCACGGTGGACGACAAGAACAAGATCCACATCTTCACGGGTCACGTCGTCCTCACCCAGGGCACCCTCACCATCCGCAGCGACAAGCTGGTCGTCACCCAGGACGTCGAGGGCTACCAGCGCGGCGTCGCCACCGGCGGCGAAGGCGGCCTGGCCCGCTTCCGCCAGAAGCGCGAAGGCAAGAACGAATGGGTCGAAGGCGAAGGCGAGCGCATCGAGCACGACGCCCGCAGCGAACTCTCCCAGTTCTTCCAGCGCGCCCACGTCAAGAGCGGCACCGACGAAGTCCGCGGCCAGTACATCCAGTTCAACGGCGTCACCGAAACCTACGTGGTCACCAACGGCCCCAACGCCACCACCGTGCCCAGCCAGCAAGGTCGCGTCCAGGTCACCATCCAGCCGAAGAAAAAGGAAGGCGACAGCACCCCCTGAGCACCGGCCAGCCCCCCTCGACCGGCTGGAAACCCGCATGCAGCCTTGATCTCCACCGCATGCTCCGGCCGATCGAAAAAAAACGAAAAAGCTTTTTGTTTTCAAGCATATTAAGAGCAGAAAAAGCTTTTGTGCGTCGCAACAAAAAGATGTTGACAGCCCTTCTTGTGTGCATATAATGAACACCATGTTGCAGCGCACCAAACCGGGGCATTGCAAACCTGGACTGTAATTCGCCCATTCACTCAAGGAGATTGTCATGACCACCACCCCCGAGCAAATCGTCGCCGCCAACAAGGCCAATGTTGAAACCCTGCTGACCCTGGCCAACACCGCCTTCGCCAGCGCCGAGCGCATCGCCGCCCTGAACCTGAACACCGCCCGCGCCGTCCTCGAAGACAGCGTTGCCTCCGCCAAGGCCCTGCTCGGCGCCAAGGACGTGCAAGAGTTCGTGTCCCTGCAAACCGCCCTGGCCCAGCCGGTGGTCGAGAAGGCTGTTGCCTACTCCCGCAGCATCTACGAAATCGCCTCCCAGACCCAGGAAGAAGTCTCCAAGCTGTTCGAAGCTCAAGTGGCTGAAGCCAACAAGACCTTCGCCGCCGCTCTGGACAAGGCCGCCAAGTCCGCTCCCGCCGGTTCCGACGTTGCCGTGGCTGCCGTGAAGTCCGCCATCGCCGCCGCCAACTCCGCCTACGACAGCGTGACCAAGGCCGCCAAGCAAGTCGCCGAGATCGCCGAAGCCAACGTTGCCGCTGCCACCAGCGCCACCGTCAAGGCCGTCAGCGCCTCCACCCCCGCCAAGTCCACCAAGAAGGCTGCCTGATCAGGCAAACCCTTCTTGCCGGTGACGCCCCCCGGGCGTCACCCGGACAAGCGAAAAAAACCCGCCCTGCGCAAGCACGGCGGGTTTTTTTGTCACATCAGTCGATGCAGTGTCGCCCCTGACCAGGTCGTCCTCCACCACCTGCAGACGCATGCTGCAGTTCCCCTTTCAGCGCTCCGGCCCGACAGCCGGGCCACCGTTCCAGAAGCGCTCCATGGCGATGTAAGCATAAGACGCCGACCAACCGATCAGGAGCAGTCCATTGAGGGCCTCGGCCCCCGCCAGCAGTCGCAGGTCACCTCCCGGCACCACATCGCCGTAGCCCAGGGAGGTGAAGGTCTCCGCCGAGAAATACAGGGAGACGTCAAAGCCGAAACGGGCCGAATCGCCCAGGGAACCCAGCGCCGGAAAGCGCACCAAGATCCAGATCGCCGCCGCATACAGGACGATCTCGATGACATGGGCCACGAAGGCCGCCACGATCACCACGATCAGCTTGGCCCGCGGCCGGATCTCGAGCCCCGGCAGCACATTCGACAAGCCACGCAGGACCTCGTAGTGGATCACCGTGGTGAGCACCAGCAGGCCGAGGCAGACAAGGGCGACCAGCAGCATGGGCGAGCGGCCTCAAGCCTCGCCGAAGCCGAGGATGGCCTTGACCTCGAGGAACTCCTCGAGCCCCCAGCCCCCCCACTCGCGGCCCAGGCCGGACTGCTTGTAGCCGCCGAAGGGGCCGTTGCTGTCCAGCGGCGCGCCGTTGAGATGGACGTTGCCGGTACGCAGGCGGCGCGCCACCGCGCGGGCGCGGGCCGGGTCACCGGAGGACACATAGCCCGACAGGCCATATACCGTGTCGTTGGCGATGCGCACGGCCTCCTCCTCGTCGGCGTAGGGCAGGATGGCCAGCACTGGCCCGAAGACCTCCTCCCGGGCGATGGTCATCGCCGGCGTCACGCCGCTGAAGATCGTCGGGCGCACGAAGAAGCCCTTCTCCAGCCCCTCCGGCAGCCCGGGGCCGCCGGTCACCAGCCGCGCACCTTCCGCGACGGCACCGGAGATGAAGGCCTGGACCCGCTCGAACTGGGCCCGGTTGGCCACCGGCCCCATGGTCGTCGTCTCCACCTGCGGATCCCCCACCACCACCTTGGCGGCAGCCGCCGCGGCCAGGGCTTCCACCTCGGCCAGGCGCTCGCGCGGGACCAGCATGCGCGAGGGTGCGTTGCAGTTCTGGCCGCTGTTGGTCATCAGGGTCAGCACGCCCTGCTTCACCGCCCGCGGAAAGTCCGCGTCGTCGAGCAGGATGTTGGCCGACTTGCCGCCCAGCTCGAGGGAGACCTTCTTGATGGTATCGGCGGCGGCCTTCATCACCGCGCGCCCGGCCCGGGTCGAGCCGGTGAAGGACACCATGTCCACGTCCGGATGGGCCGACAGGACGGCGCCCACGCCGGCGCCGTCGCCATTGACCAGGTTGAACACGCCGGCCGGCACGCCGGCATCGTCGAGGATCTCGGCCAGCACGATGGCCGACAGGGGCGCCAGCTCGGAGGGCTTGAGCACCATGGTGCAGCCCGCCGCCAGGGCCGGGGCGACCTTGCAGGCCATCTGGTTGGCCGGCCAGTTCCACGGGGTGATGAGCGCGCACACGCCGGCGGCCTCGCGCAGGATGCGGGTGTCACCCTGGCTGTACTCGAACTCGAATTCCGCCAGGGCGCGGGCGGCCGCCTTGAAGTGGTTCAGGCCGGAGCCGCTCTGGGCGCTGCTGGCCAGATGCTTGTATGGCGCGCCCATCTCGGCCGAGATGGCCTTGGCCATGTCGTCGAAGCGCTTTTTGTAGGCTACGGCGATGCGTTCGAAGAGTGCCAGGCGCTCTTCCCGCGAGGTGGCGGCATAGGCCGGGAAGGCCGCGCGGGCAGCTGCCACGGCGCGCTCCACATCGGTCGGGCCACCTGCGGCGATGCTCGCCACGGCCTCTTCGGTGGCCGGGTTGATCACGTCGAGGCGCGCAGTGCCGCTCGGGGCGACCCATTGGCCGCCAATGTAAAACTGTTGAAGGTGCATGTTCTCCGTACCCTGTTGTTATGGATGCGGAGAGAAAGTACAGGAAAGGCACAGGCCCGGTGAAGGGGCCCGGCAGAAATCAGCCGCGCAGCACCTCGGGGTGGCGCGGCGAACGATAGAAGGCGAGGACGCGGCGCACGTACTCCTGGGTCTCGGCGAAGGGCGGCACGCCCTTGTAACGCGCCACATTGCCTTCCCCTGCGTTGTAGGCGGCCGCAGCCAGGGCCACGTCGCCCTTGAACTGCTGCAGCAACCAGCGCAGGTAGGCCAGGCCGCCGCGCACGTTCTGCTCGGGGTCCAGCGCATCACGCACACCGAAGCGCTCGGCGGTGTCGGGGATCAGCTGCATCAGGCCCATGGCGTTCTTCGGCGAGCGGGCACCCGCGTCGAAGTTGGACTCGGTCCGCACGATGGCCAGGGCCAGGCGCGGATCCACGTTGAAGCGCACGGCCAGCTTCTGCACCAGCTGGGCGTTGCGGCGTTTGTCGGCCGGCAGGGCCTTGACGAAACGCTCCACCACCTCATGGGGCACCGGCTCACCGTTGTCGGCCAGCATCACCTCCGGCGCCTTGCCGGTGATCAGGCAGTCCGGCAGCTTCTCGGCGGAGGCCAGCGGCGTCGCCTCGGTCTGGGCCTTCTCATGGCCACGCTGGGCCGCGATGGACATCAGGGTTGCGCCGATCTGTACATCGCGGGCCACGCCCTGGCCATTCAGGTACATCCGCCCCAGGCGGTACTGCCCCTCCACGCTACCGTCCCGGGCCGCGGCGCAGTAGCTGGCCGCGGCCTGGCCGGGCTGCCGGTTCAGCTCGGCACGGAAGCCGTTCTCCAGCAGGCGCGCCAGGGCCGGCGGCTCGTCGCTCCACTCCGGAGCCTCGCCCACGCCCGCATCACGCATGCCGGCCTGGCTGCCCGCGGCGGCAAGCGCCAGGGTCGCGGCAAGGGACAGGCGGCGCAGGCAGGAGGAAAGCAACTGGGACATGGAGGATATGTTCAAGGGGCGGCTTCATGCAGGGGTCGGGTTCGGCACGGATGATGCAGGCACGCCCCCGCCGGGAGCGTGACGAACGCACGGGTCGGCCCTCGATTTATTCCCGCGGAACCCTTCTTCACAGCAGAATGCGCCGAAAATCACATCAGCCCCCATGAACCCCTCCGCGCCCCTCGCCTTCGCCCTCCTCGCCAGCCTCGCCGCCACGGCCCTGCTGGCCCTGCTGCTGCGCACCCGCGCCGCCTGGCACGCCGACCGGGAGCTGCTGCGCGAGACCTTCGACGGTGCCTCGATCGGCATGGCCGTGGCTGACCCGGCGGGCCGCTACATCCGGGTCAACCAGGCGATGTGCGACTTCACCGGCTACAGCGAGGCAGAGCTGCTCAAGCGCTGCTACCAGGACATCACCCACCCGGACGACCTCGACGAGAACCTGCGCGGCCGGGCCCGCGTGCTGGGGCAGGACGAGCACCGCTTCCAGCAAGAGAAGCGCTACATCCGCAAGGACGGGCAGGTGGTGTGGGCGCTGATGGTGGTCAGCCCGGTACTGGACAAGGACGGCCGGGTCACCAGCACCCTGGGACAGATGCTCAACATCGACTACCAGAAGCGGGTCGAACACGACCTGCGCACCCTCTCTGCCCACCAGAAGAAACTCATCGAAGACGAACGGACGCACATCGCCCGGGAGATCCACGACGACCTGGGCCAGCGCCTGACCGCCCTCAAGCTGGACATCTCGCTGCTGCGCCTGGGCTTCGGCCACAACCCGGAGCTGCTGCGCCTGGCCGAAAGCATGGGCGGGCTGCTCGACGACACCATGGAGACGGTGCGGCGCATCTCCAGCAACCTGCGCCCCGCGGCCCTCGACCTGGGCCTGGCGGCCGCCCTCGAGTGGCTGGCCGAAGACCTGGAGCTCCGCTCCGGCATCTGCTGCCGTCTCGACATCGGCAACGAAGACATCGAGCTCGACGAAGACCGGGCCACCGTCGTGTTCCGGGTGGTGCAGGAATCCCTCACCAACGTGGTCCGTCACGCCGAGGCCAGCGAGGTGGAGATCGCCCTGCGCAGCGCGGAGACGCACCTCAGCTTGCACATCCAGGACAACGGCCGCGGCTTCAACCCCAAGACCCCCTCCCCGTCGCGCGGCTTCGGCCTGCTCAGCATGGAAGAGCGGGTTCGCGCCCTGGGGGGCAACCTGCGCCTGGACAGCGCCCCGGGCGCAGGCGTCAGCCTGTCGATCTTCATCCCCCTGCTGGACGCGGCTCCGACATGATCCGGGTCCTGATCGCCGATGATCACGCCATCGTCCGCAGTGGGCTGACGCAGATCATCGCCACCACCCTCGACATCACGGTGGCCGGCGAAGCCACCCGGGGCGAGGAGATCGCAGGCCAGCTCAAGGCCGTGTCGGCCGACGTCCTGCTACTCGACATGGCCATGCCCGGCCTCTCCGGCGTAGCCCTGATCCGCAGCCTGCGCGATGGCGGCATCACCCTGCCCATCCTGGTCCTGTCCATGCACAACGAAGGGCAGATCATCGACCGCGCCCTCAGGGCCGGCGCCAACGGCTATGTCACCAAGGGCAGCGAGCCCGAGGTGCTGCTCGACGGTATCCGCCTGGTGGCCGGGGGACGGCGCTTCGTGGACCCGGCCCTGCAGTGCCGGCCCCACGCCGTGGCACACGCGGAGCCTGGCGCGGCGCCGCACCTGGCTCTGTCCGACAGGGAGAACCAGGTCCTGGCGGGCATCGCCGCCGGGCAGGCCCTCGGCGACATCGCCGAGCGCCTGCATCTCAGCCCCAAGACGGTCAGCACCCACAAGATGCGCCTGATGGAAAAGCTCGGCATCGACAACAACGCCGACCTGCTCCGCTACGCCATCCGCCACGGCCTGACAGGCGACTGAGCGGATCGGGCAGGGGCATGTAGGTGTGTAGTTATGTGTAGGGGCGGCTTCAGCCGCCCCTACACGCCCCCTACCCCCGCCTTGCATTACCCCTCTCTCGATTCAGGAAATCCTGACATACAGCTGTCCCCCGGACTGATATCGTTTGAACGAGACAAGTAGATTGACCCATTGTGTGTAGCGCGCCCCGGATCAACACCTAGTCCGACTTCATTCGAGTCGGCCCCCCACGCCAGAGAGGGACCCCCATGAAGATCAACCAGCCTGTCAGCCAGCGCGAAATCTCCTTCCCTCCGGGGCGCTACCTGGTGTCCAAGACCGATACCCGGGGCGTGATCACCTATGCCAACGAGGCCTTCATCGAGATCAGCGGATTCAGCCGGGCGGAGTTGATCGGGCAGCACCACAACGTGGTCCGTCACCCCGACATGCCACCCGCCGCCTTTGCTGATCTGTGGGGCACCCTGAAGAGCGGCCTGCCCTGGCATGGCCTGGTCAAGAACCGCTGCAAGAACGGTGACTTCTACTGGGTCAAGGCGGCGGTGGTGCCGATCCGCAAGGACGGGCAGGTCGTCGGCTACATGTCGGTGCGCACCGAACCCGGCCGCGAGCAGGTGCGCCAGGCCGAGGCGCTGTACCAGCAGGTGCGCGAGAAGCGCGCCGACTTTCCGGTGGTGCGCCCCGGCCTGCTCGGCCGCCTGTCCTTCAGCACCCGCCTGTGGGCCATCATGGGGGGGATCTCCCTGCTCTCCGCAGGCCTCGCCGTGCCGGCCCTGGCCGGCCTGCTCAATGCCGACATGCTGCCGGTGGTGGGTGCCGCGGCCCTGCTCAACAGCCTCGCTGCCATCACCATCGGCATCTACTTCACGATCAAGATCGACCGCCCGCTGAGCCGCGCCGTCGACTTCTTCAACCGGGTCGCCGAGGGCAAGCTGACCAACGAGGTGGACGTCACCAGCCGGGACGAAACCGGCCTGCTGTTCTGCCAGCTTGCCGGCATGCAGGTGAACCTGCTGGCCATGCTCGACGACATCGCCACGACGGCCGACACCATCGAAGCCCGCAGCCGCGACCTGGAGCAGCAGATCGCCCAGGTCAGCGAACAGTCCGCGCACCAGTTCGACGATGCCCAGAGCGTCACCGCCGCCACCGAACAGCTGAGCGTGTCGGTGCGCGAGGTGGCCAGCAATGCCACCGACACCTCCGACGCGGCCAACCGGGTCCAGTCCCTGATCGAGACCGGCAACCAGCGCATCGGCCAGACCATGTCGATGACCCGTCAGGTGGTCGATGCCATGGCCCAGTCCGGCGCCACCGTGACCGCCCTCTCCGAAGCAATCCAGCAGATCGGCAACATCACCGGCGTCATCTCGGCGCTGGCCAGCCAGACCAACCTGCTGGCCCTCAATGCCGCCATCGAGGCCGCCCGTGCCGGCGAGCAGGGGCGCGGCTTCGCGGTGGTGGCCGACGAAGTGCGCACCCTGGCCGAACGCACCGCCTCGAGCACCCGCGAGATCACCACCACGGTGGACCAGATCCAGGCCATGTCGGGGCTGGCGGTGGAGGCCATGGAATCGGCCCGGCGCGAAGTGGAGGCCACCATCAGCCACCTGCAGCAAGGCGCCGGCGACCTGGGCAACGTCACCGGCGCGGCCGACGAAGTGACCGAGAGGTCGCGCCAGATCTCCAGCGCCACGGTGGAACAGACCCAGGCCAGCGAGGACGTGGCGCGCAGCATGGAACGCATCACCCAGCGTATCGAGGACAACCAGGAAGCCGCGCGCTGCGCCACCCGGGCCGCCCAGGAACTCCTTCACACTTCAGGCCGCCTCAAAGCCCTGATCGAAGGATTCACGATACACTGATTAACAGAAGTGTAATATTTTAGGAAACAACTGCATGCGCAACATCCCCCTGTTCAGCACGGAGAACCACCGCTTCATCCTGCTGAACGAAAGCGAACCCGGTGAAGAAGACGGCATCCGCTCCAACCAGTACCTGATCGTCAACGGGGAGCACGGCGTGCTCCTCGACCCGGGCGGCTTCGGCGTGATGCCGCGCGTCCTGTCGGAAATGCTGCGCTACATCGGCCCCGATGCGCTCAAGGCCATCATGCTCTCCCACCAGGACCCGGACATCGTCGGCGGCCTTGGCACCTGGCTGGAGATCAGCAATGCCCCGGTGTATGTGTCGCGCATCTGGCTGCGCTTCCTGCCGCACTACGGCCTGCCCTCCATGGAGCGCTTCGTCGGGGTGCCCGACGAGGGCATGCACTGCGAGATCACGCCCGGTTTCCACCTGGACCTGCTGCCTGCCCACTTCCTGCATTCGGAAGGGCAGATCAACGTGTACGACCCGGTTTCGCGCATCCTCTTCACCGGCGACATCGGCGCCGCCATGATGCCCGACGGGGTGGACACGCCCTATGTGGACGACTTCCAGGCCCACCTGCCGTACATCGAAGGCTTCCACCGCCGCTACATGGCGTCCAACCGGGCGACCCGCCTGTGGGTGGACATGGTGTCGAAGCTGCCCATCGACATGATCGCGCCGCAGCACGGCCCCGTTTACCGCGGCGCCGCGGTGCCGGCCTTCCTGGAGTGGTTCCAGCACCTCGAATGCGGTGTGGACCTGATGGAAGCGGCCGGCCGCTTCCGGGGGATCGACAACGCATGAGTTCCATCGTCCCGCTACTGCCCGAAGGCCAGGAGGCGATGCGCCAGCGCGTCCTCGAGAACTTCGCGGCCCTCTTCGAGAACCAGACCCGCAACCGCCGCTTCGCCTCCAGCGTCACCGAAATGACGCAGAGCACCCACATCGAGCTGTTGGAGGGGTTGCGCACCGCCATCGACCAGATCGGCAAGCTCAACCTCGATGCGGAGGAACGCGCCGCCATCACCTCCGGGCTGGCCCGCTCGGTGGCTCGCTGCGAGCGCCTGGACCGCACCCTCAACCTGCTCCTCGACGAGCGCCGGCGCAAATGGCAGCAGAACGCCCTCGACCTGCAGCAGGCGATGCTCGAGTTCGACCGCACCTCGCGCAGCCTGGCCGGCACCCTGCTGGAGAAGGACCTCCTGGAGCGCCAGAGCCAGGTCCTCGAGACCATCGTGCTGTCGCACGAGAAGGTCACCCAGTGGAAGGCCTTCGTGCAGGAGGTGCTGCTGGGCTTCCACGACTACTTCCCCTTCGACCTGTTCTTCATCGCCTTCGCGGAAGAGAACGCCCTGTCGCTGTACATCTACTACATGGGGACGTTTCCGCAGGAGGTGAAGGACGCCGCCCGCAACAACCTGTCGCGCGACATGGTGTCCCACCTCAAGCTGCCGCCCGACGTGGCCCTGGACATCGAGGAGTTCCAGGTGCCCGGGCGCAAAGGGCGGGACGTCGGCAGCATCGACAACATCCGCATGATCACCGTGCCGGTGCAGGACATCGAAGCTTCCAACCTGGCCGGCCTGCTCGGCATCGCCTACGCCTCCATGGACGAGCTGACGCCCCAGGAGAGCAGCGTCATCCACTCCATCCTGGCGGTCATGGTAATGGTGGTGGGCTCCTCCAAGGCCCTCAACCGGACCCTCTCGGAGCTCGAGTACTACTCCACCCACGACCCCCTCACCGGCCTGCACAACCGGCGCTACTTCAACGAGATCCTCGGCTACGAAGTCGGCCGCTCGGAGCGCCACAAGCACCAGTTCTCGATCCTGATGCTTGACCTCGACGACTTCAAGGACGTCAACGACACCTACGGCCACCCCTGCGGCGACCGGGTCCTGCAGCAGGTGGCCGAGCGCATGCGCTCGATCATGCGCAACGGCGACCTGGCCACCCGCATCGGCGGCGACGAGTTCGCCATCATCCTGGTGGAGACCGGCGCCGACGGCGCCATGATCGTGGCCGAAAAACTGCGCACCGAGCTGCGCCAGATGACCTTCGAGAGCGAGGAAGGGCGGCGCTTCCACGTCACCACCTCGATCGGCGTGGTGACCTATCCCAACGACGCCCGCAGCCTCTCCGACCTGATGGCCGGGGTGGACCTCGGCCTGTACCGCGCCAAGGAGCTGGGCAAGGACGGCATCGGCACCCTGGAGTCGGTGGAAGACCGCATCCAGGCCAGCCGCCTCACCCGCGACTACGCCGAGAAGCTGCGCCTGTCCTTGCGCGAAGGCCGCGTGGTCCCCTTCTACCAGCGCATCATCGACGTGCGCACCGGCGAGCCCATCGCCTGCGAAACCCTGGCCCGCATCATCGAGCCCGACGGGCGCACCCTGTCGGCCGGCATGTTCATCGAGACCATCGAGAAATACGGCCTCGGGCGGGATCTCGACCGCACCATCATCGAGCAGGCCCTGCGCGCCGCCCGCGCCCGGCTCGACTCCGGCCAGGCCCCCTTCCGCCTCTTCATCAACCTGTCGGCGCAGGAGATCCAGGGCCGCGGCATCCTCGGCTACGCCGAGCAGCTGTGCACCGAGCTGAGCATTCCGCCCAGCGTCATCGTCTTCGAGATCCTCGAGCGGGACGCCATCGGCGACATGACCCACATGCGCAAATTCCTCAGCGACCTGCGCAAGAAGGGCTTCCTGTTTGCGCTGGACGACTTCGGCAGCGGCTACAACTCCTTCCACTACCTACGCGAGCTGAGTTTCGACTATGTGAAGATCGACGGCGCCTTCGTGAAGAACATCGTGCGCTCCAAGGTGGACACCATCCTGGTACGCAACCTCACCCGCCTGTGCCAGGAGCTCGGCATCCTCACCATCGCCGAGTTCGTCGAATCCGAAGAGATCCTCACCTCCCTGCGGGAGATGGGGGTGGACTACGCCCAGGGCTTCCACCTGGGCGTCCCCGCCCCGCGCATCCACTGAAGGCCGGGGTCGCGCCCCGGCCCTGCCCGCTCAGTCCCGCCCCTCAGTTCCGTACCTCAGTCTCGGCCAATACGCAGACACACCTGGGTCTGGTTGAGCAGTAGGTAGGCGATCTCGCCAAAGCTCATCGGCCCGGGCGGCGTGCCGGTGCTGCGCCCCTCCAGGCCCCAGTAGGCATAGTTGAGGATGCAGTTGCACGACCACAAGGCCGGCTCCATCCCCTCCTCCACCGGCGGAACCGAGAAGTCCACCGGCGCAGCCAGGCGATATTCCACGTCATCGAACACCGGGGCATAGAAATCCACCCGGCCGGCAGCCCCGTCGATCGCCTTGATCGACACATTCACCGACGCGCCGCCGTAGTCCGCCACCAGCGGCAGGCGCGTGTCCGCCCCACGGGCCAGCAGGTACTCCGCCAGGTTGCGCGGCTCGCCATTCACCGTGCAGGCCGACGCCGAAAACCCCGTCTCGGCAAAGCGCAGGCTGTCCTCGCCGCCCTGCGTCATGGCATTGAGGATGTCGATACGGGCATAGGCCTCGTCAGGCAGGGGCACGTGCATCACCACCGCCCGCTCGGAGTCGAAGTGCGGGCCGCTGCCCAGCACCACCTGCGGCGTGGCCCGCCCCAGATCGTCCAGGTGGCAGCCCGCCACCCAGCCGGCGACCGGCTTGATGAACATGTCCTCGAAGGCCGGCGCACGCCGCGCATACAGGGAATGCACCGCCGAGAAGGCCGGAATGATGATCAAGCTGTAGCCATTGTCCGGCCCGTCCACGCACAGCTGGTCGAGCCCTGCCACATCGTAGAAGCGCAGCTGCGGCGCACCGGCCGTCACCGGCACCTCGGTCACGAAGAGGCGCTCGCGGCTGCTCACCCCACCCGTGTCGTCCATGAAGTACGGGATGGTGCCGCCTATCCAGTTGCCTGCCGGCAACCGGCGCAGGGCCGCCTCGTCACCGGCCAGCATCAGAAGGCGCCCTTCACGGATCAGGCCGGCGGCCTCGTCCGGCGTCATCAGGCGGTTGATCATCGTTCCTCTACTCATAAGATTACCTCCGTCCTTCGGGCTGCGATGCGAGCGCCTTCGGGCGGCCGGGCGGCGCTCATAAGCTTACCTACGCCCAGGCGGGCTGCGGTGCGAGCGCCTTCGGGCGGCCGGGCGGCGCTCATGCCGCCTCCGCCAGGCACATCTGGCCCAGTTCGTGGGCCAGCATGCGTTCATGCCGCACAAAGTAGCGGTGCAGCTCGCGCAGCTTGACCGCCAGCACCTGCTCGTCGGCGATCAGGGCGGCCTGGCTGCGCAGGCGCGACAGCAGCATCTGCAGGCCGAGCACCCGCACATCAATGTCCAGGCTGCCATCCACCAGGCGCTGCCACACCGGGTCGGCCGCGTCGGGGACCCGCGACGAGATATTGCCGGCCGGCTCGTTGGCGGCCGGCGCCGGCACCGCCGTGCTCGCCGCGTAAGCGTCCACCGACACCCCGTGCTTGCCGCTGTCGAGGGCATGGCGGTAGCGCCACAGCTCCGACATGGGGATGTCCAGCAGGGAACACACCCCGGTCATGCCCACGCCCTCGCCCAGCAGCGCCAGCACCTGGCGATCCAGGGCACGGGTGAAGGGCATGCCGGCCTCGCCGGCCCAGGCATGGCGCGGCGGCTCGCTGCCCTGCGGCACGATGACGCGCAGGCGCACCCGCCAGTCACCAAAGCCGGTATGCCGCCACACGAACTCCTCGCCGGCGGCTGTCGCCCGCCCCAGGCGGAACCAGCCGCGCGGCGCCTCCACCCCGACACAGATCTCCATGCAGCGGTTGAACTCGTCGGCGCGGCACTCGCGCACCGTCCACGGCTCCTGGATCTGCAGCAACTGCCGCCACAAGCCCATTGCGTCTGCCATACCCATCTCCCACCTCCCATCTAGCACAGGAAAAGCGCCCCCGCCAGGGCAGCGGGGATGGCGGAGAGATGGGCAAGCCCCATGCCAGCGGCGTGCAGGCAGGCCCGCGGCGGGGCCCGGCGCGGGATAGGCCGCGCCGCGCCGCGGGCATGGCGGTTCATGCCGTGTTGCACCATGTCACGAGGGTGGACAACTGCAGGCCACCCGCCACGGCACAGTGTTTCAAATCAGGGCACCTGTACCACGCCATGCCCCCGCCGGGGCACGCGCAAGAGGCCATTACAAAAGGCCATTACAATGGCGGCCAGACTTCAAGGAAGAACAATGAACGACAGCGTCACCAAGGTATTCGAGCACATCGACTTCGCCATCTGGCACGTGCCCCAGGCCAATGGCTACGTATACGAGGCGGCCGGCGTCGAGATCAACGCCGACAACTACCACGACTGCCCGTTTGAAGACAGCTACGACAACGCGCTGAACGCTGCCTGCGAACTCTACGATGTGGAGATCGGGGCCCTCAGCATGCCCCTGCCGGTGGTCTATTCCAACGCCTTGTTCACGGTTTACAAGACGCCCGGCGAGCGCTTCATCCACGCTTTCGCCGATGAGGCCGACCTCGCCCCACTGACCGACCAGAACTGGCAGCAACATCCCGGCGAGTCCTACGCCAGCCGCGACGAAGCGGTGATCGCGGCCTTCGAGAAAGACCTCGCCAGCCGCCACGGCTGAGCCCGCCACCCGCCCAGGCTCAGCGCACGAAGCGCACCGAACAGCCGCCCAGGATGTCGATCTCCAGCGCCAGCCGGTCACCGACCCGCACCGGTGTGAGGTGGCCCATCGAACCGGACAACACCAGCTCCCCCGCCCGCAGCGGAATACCCAGACCAGCCAGGGTATTGGCCAGCCAGGCCACCGCCTCGGCCGGGTGGCCCTGGATGGCCGCTCCGAGGCCGCTGCCGGCCGGCTCGCCGTTGCGGCACAGCTCCATGCGCAGCGACGCCAGGTCCAGGTCATCGGGCCGGGTCTGGCGCTGCCCCACGATGAAGAGGCCACAGGACGCGTTGTCGGCCACCGTATCGGCCATCCGGATCTGCCAGTCGTCGATGCGCGAATCGACGATCTCAAAGCCCGGCGCCACCCACTCGGTGGCCGCCATCACCGCCTCGCGGGTCACCCCGGGGCCGACCAGGTCGGCCTTGAGCTTGAAGACGATCTCGCCCTCGACCCGCGGCTGGATCAGCCCGCAGCGGGACAGGGAGATGGCCGCATCGTCGGGGTGCTGCATGGCATCGGTGAGAAAACCGAAGTCCGGCGCATGCACGTCGAGCATCTGCTGCACGACCGCGCTGGTGGCCCCCACCTTCTTGCCCACCACCTTCTCGCCCAGCGCCTCGCGCCGGGCCATCACATAGCGGGAGATACGGTAGGCGTCGTCAACACCCAGCTCGGGGTGGCGCTCGGTGAGCGGCGCAATACTGCGGCCTTCCTGCAGGGCCGCCAACAGTTCATCGCCCAACTCGGCGATCAGGGCGTGGTGCATGTTCATGTTTTTACAGGGAGAACACCGGGCAGGCTTATAGGCGCCCACTCCGATCGTTCGCTAGGGGAGGGATCGCGATGATGCCTTTGTGCGCCGCAGCAATCAAGCCATCCCATCACCCCGGCGCAGCGTTTCACACAGGGCTGCGGATGCTTCGCGCAGGGCTTTGAATCCTTCCCACAGCACCTGCAATCCTTCTCACAGGCCTGTGAAGCCGCCCCTATATGGGCACACGGGGCCCCAGGTACTTCTCCAGCATTTTCAATAGGTGATGCCCATCGATAGGCTTGGGGATGTGATCGTTCATGCCTGCGGCGAGGCATTTCTCCCGATCGCCGATCATGGCGTTCGCCGTCATGGCCAGAATGGGCAGGTTGCGGAAGCGTGGCTCCTCACGGATGCGTCTCGTGGCTTCAAAGCCATCCATCACGGGCATCTGCCAGTCCATCAGGACAAGATCGAACTCCTCCTGATCGAGCTTTTCAATGGCAGCCCGTCCGTCACCGGCCAAGGTGACCTGGATTCCGGCCTCCTGGAGTAGCTCCTTCGCCAGTTCCTGGTTGAAGAAGTTGTCTTCCACAAGGAGCACCCTGACCCCCTCCCACTTCAACCCGGCCTCCCCGCGATCATTCCTCTTCGCAATGGGGTCGAAGGCCTTTCCGGCCTCTCCGAACAGCTGGACGATTGCGCCGTGGAGGCTTGATGGCAGGATGGGCTTCTCGACGATGCCGTCGTACATGACATCCTTTGCCGCCTCCTTCAGGGCATCCCGGCTGTACCCCGTCATCATCACGAGCAGCAGGGTCTTTGAAATATTGCTGTTCCCCCTGATCTCCCGCAATCCATCCAGGCCGCTCGTCCCGGGCATCTGCCAGTCCATCAGGACTACATGAAAGGCCTGGCCCCTGATCTGTGCGGACACCAGCATGTCGATGGCAGATGGCACATCCAGGGCAGTGGATACCTCACACTGCATGCCGTGGAGGGACTCCTTGATGATCTCGAGAGCCGTGTGGTTATCATCGACCGCCAGCACGCGGAGCGGATCCGGCAGCACAACGGGGTCCGGCTTGATGCGCCCCCCCACTCCCTGAACGCCGAAGCGGGCGGTGAAGAAGAACTGGCTTCCCAGGCCAGGGGCACTTTGAACCCAGATCTTGCCGCCCATGAGCTCGACCAGGCGGGTCGAGATCGCCAGCCCCAATCCGCTTCCACCAAAGCGCCGGGTTGTCGATGTGTCGGCCTGGGTGAAGGCCAGGAAGACCTGGCGGCATTGGTCCGCCGTCATTCCGATGCCCGTGTCACGCACCTCGAACTGAAGGGTGATCTCGCTCCCCTGGGACGCAGCCCGGGATATCCCCAGATAGACCTCCCCCCGATCGGTGAACTTGATCGCGTTATAGACCAGATTCAGGATGACCTGGCCGAGCCTGACACGATCGCCCCGCAGGACCAGTCTTGAAATCTCGGGATCCATATCGAACAGCAATTCAAGACATTTTTCCTGGGTCCGCATGAGGCACAGGTCGGCGACATCCTTGAGCACCTCCTCGAGGGAGAACTCGCTGCTCTCCAGGTTCAGCTTGCCCGCATCTATCCTCGAGAAGTCCAGGATATCGTTGATGATCACGAGCAGGCCCCTGGCCGCCGTACTGCTCTTTTCCAGATAGGCCCTTTGCTTGGGGGCGAGCTCTCCACGCAGCGCCAGATCCGTCATCCCGATGATCGCATTCATGGGTGTTCTGATTTCGTGGCTCATGTTTGCCAGGAATTCACCCTTTGCAGCGTTGGCACTATTGGCTTGATCACGGGCGTCCGCCAACTGTTGCGTTCTCTTCGTTATGGCCTCTTCCAGGATCTCCCTGTGCCTCTTCAGCTCGGACTCCATCCTTATCCGCTGCGCCACCTCGTTTTCAACGGTCACAAGCTGCCGCCGGGATTTCCTGTATATCTTTATGGTCTCTCCCCACACGCCGAATATCGGGAAGAAGTAGCCGATCAGCTTCAGGAGATGTGCCGCATCCCAGTGTGCATCGTAGAAATACGCGGCATTGAAGACATAGAAATGGACAAAGGCCTCGCTGATGAAGCAGAGCAGCAGGCTCAGCAAGAGCGGCCCGCCACCGGCCCTCCGGTGGATCCTGAAGATCAGCCAGGCAGCCAGCAGGTAGAGTGATCCGAGGCCTATTTCGATCAGCTGCTTGCTGGTCGTGCCGACTCGCACGAAGCCCGGCAGCGTGTCGGATGAAAAGATCGCGAGGGCGAGGGTGGCGGAGGTCAGGAAGCCCGCGGCATTCAGCGTGAATGCCTTGCTGATCCGGCGTTCAGGCGTGATGACCCTGTCGCGGAACAAGACTCCGACCAGCACACAGGTCACCAGCGTGGCCCTGCCAGCCAGCCAGGTGGATGAAATGGCCCAGCGGTTCTGCTGGGACACAACGTCCCAGATCCGGTCGAACGAAAAGACCGAGTGGATCAGCTCCTCGGCCCCGACCTGGATGAAGCCGATCGACACCAGCAAATAAAACCAGCGCCCTGTCGTGAAGAAGTGGACCAGGACCATCACGCCCGCAGTGACGGCGACCAGCGAGGACGACAGCTCCAGGAGTGCATGCACATCGCTGCTGCTGCGCCATGACGTGCCTTGAATGAATGCAAGTCCGGCCAGCAGGAGCGTGAACAGGGCTGGCAGGATCCATTTCAAGGATGGGTTTTTCATCACGCCTCCACGTTCCCGGCATCAGGCGCGCAAAGTCAATCTATCTTCTGCCTCCCGCATCCGATCAGCCAGCCTAGCATTCAATAACAGCTTACGCCGACTATTCAGGGCTTGTTCTGCGCACGGCTCATGGCGAGCATCAGGCAGAGAGGATTTCCACCAGCTCCCCCAGATGCGCCACTTCAAGCTGCGGCCGCTCGGCATGGGGCCACGCGGCCTGGGTGCGATTGACCCAGGCCGCCTGCATACCGGCCTGGAGGGCGGCGAGGGCGTCGAGGTGGGCGTCGTCACCCACGTGCAGCACTTCGTGGGGCTGTACGCCGGCGGCGTCGGCGGCGAGCTGGAAGATGCGGGGGTCGGGCTTGGAGAAGCCGGCCTGGAGCGCCGCGACGCTGCCGACGAAGTAGGGGGCGAGGCCGACCCGGGAGATCTCGGCGTTGCCGTTGCTCAGGCTCACCAGCGGGTAGCGGCTGGCCAGGGCTTCGAGGGCCGGAAGGGCGTCGGGAAAGAAGCTCACGTTGTGGCGCTCGGCGAGGAAGACGTCGAAGGCCGGGCCGGCCAGTTGCGGATCATCCCCGGCGTGGGACAAGGCCAGGCGGATCGACTCGCGGCGCAGCGCGCTCATGTCATGGGCCAGATCGGGCCGCTGCCGCTCCACCGCATCGCGGATCCCGCGCAGGGCCTGCGGGCCCGGGTAGAGGGCGGCGGTGCGCGGGGCGTGGGTGGCAAACCAGTCGTGTAGGAGCCGCTCGGCGCGATCGATGGTAGGCCAGACGGGCCACAGGGTGTCGTCCAGGTCAAGCGAGATGGCTTTGATGTGTTCAGGCTTCAGCATGGGGCGATGTTACCCGATGGCGCACCGGCCGGCTCCGGCCTTCCCTCCCCCGCATCATCCGCCTCTCCCAACGCCCCCCCGAACCACCCGCACGGATCGATAAGGTTTGCAGCTCCTGTGGTAGACCGCATGGCGGGCACGGCCCGCATCGGTATACTCGGCCCAGGGCGATTTCACGGCGGGAGCGGTGACAAAAGGGGAAGTCGCCGGTTCGATGGCGCTCGCCGGGCATGCCCGGTGCGGCTGCACTCTCGGGATACGTGGGCACGTGCGACTCCAACACCTTTTTTTCCTCATCAGCCTGCTGCTGTCGCTTACCGTGATATCCATGACGGCGGGCAGCGTGCGGGGTGCCTGGGACGACGTCAGCAAGGCGCGGGGCAGCCTCGAGGCGATCGAGCATCTCCAGGTGCTGCTGGTGGCGGCCGAGATGGCCTCGCGTGAACGCGGGCCGGCCAATGGCGTGCTGGGCGACGACCTGCCGGGCGATCCGGCCAAGCGGGCCCGCCTCAAGACGGCGCGCGACCGCACCGACAAGGCCTTTTCCACCCTGCAGGGCGCGCTGGATCGCGCCTCGATGCCGCAGCCGGGTGCCAGCCGCCCGGTGAGCCAGGCCCTGGCCCAGCTGATCCGCGCGCGGGCCGCCATCGACCTGACCGCCAGCCGGCCACGCAGCGCTCGCGGCGCCGACGAGATTCGCGGCGCGGTGTCGCAGATGTTCGGGGTGATCGACACCCTGGGCCCGGCCATCATCACCCTCACCAACGAAGCCCAGACCACCTACCCGAGCGCCGCAAACGCCCTGATCGCGGCCCGCCTGGCCGCCGACCTGCGCGAATACGCCGGCCAGCTCGGATCGCAATTCACCGTGGCGCTGACGACCCGCCAGCCCCTGGGCGCGGCCGAGAGGGTGGCCATCGAGCGACTGCGCGGACGGGTCGAGCTACTGCGCAAACAGCTGCTCGAGCGCACCGCCACCAACAGCGACCGGGCGGCGGTGCAGGCCGCCATGGCCAGCATGCAGGACCACTACTTCGCCTCCGCCATCCCCTTTGTCGAGGCGCAGACGGCCACGGGCCTGCACAGCGGCCACTACGACGTGGACACCGCCGGCTTCGCCGCCCGCTACGTGCCCGACATGGACGCCATCGTCAGCCTGCGCGACGTGCTGATCAACGAGGCCCTGGTCGACGCCCAGGCCGGCCTGGACAAGATCCACACCAAGGCGCGCTGGATGGCCGGCGGCGGGCTGGCCACCATCGCCCTGCTGGCCCTCACCCTGTGGATGATCCACCGCCGCGTGGTACGCCCCCTCGGCCGCACCGCCCAGCTCATCTCCGCCATCGCCCAGGGCCGGCTGGACCTCGACGTGCCCCGGCCCAAATACCGCGACGAGCTGGCAGAGGTGCTCGAAGCCATTGCCGTGCTGCGCCAGCACAGCGAGGCGCGCCTGGTGCTGGAGGAGGAGCGGCAGCGCCTCGTCGACCAGCTGCGCGACCAGTCGAACACCGACTTCCTCACCGGGCTGCCCAACCGGCGCGGCTTCTTCGAGCTGGCCGAGCACGACCTGACCACCATGCATCGCCACGGCCACCCGGTGACGCTGGCCATCTTCGACCTCGACCACTTCAAGCAGATCAACGACACCCACGGCCACACCGTCGGCGACAGCGTTCTGGTCGAGGTGGCGGCCCTGTGCTGCCAGCACTCGCGCAGCGGCGACGTGGTGGCCCGCTATGGCGGCGAGGAGTTCCTGGTGCTGATGCCCTACTGCACCCTCGAGGACGGCGCGCTGCAGGCAGACCGCCTGCGCCGCCACATCGAGGCCATGCGCATCCCCCTGCCGGAAGGCGGCGAGCTGCACATCACGGCCAGCTTCGGGGTGGAGCAATGCCTGCCGGGCGACCCGACCATCCACGGTGTGATCTCGCGGGCCGACGAGCGCCTCTATGCCGCCAAGAGCAGCGGCCGCAACCGGGTTGTCAGCAGCGACACCACCCTGCAGGCTTCCTAGCCATCCTGATCAAGGCCAGCGGGGCCACGGCGGACGGGGCCCTCCGCCCAACGCGGCCAAGGCCGCCTCGGGCGACTGATCAGCGCGCAGCAGGAAGGCGTCGAAACCGCAGCGCGCCATGGCGGATAGCTGGTCGCGCAACACATCGCCCACTGCCCGCAGCTCGCCCTGGAAGCCGTGGCGCTGGCGCAGCAGGCGGGCCTGGGAATAGGCCCGGCCGTCGGTGAACACCGGAAAGCTCAAGGCGATCACCGGCAGCGTCGGCAGATCCGGCACGAGCAGCTCCGGGTCTTCATGGGGCTGCAGCCACACGCCGCAGGCGGCCCGCTGCGGATTTCGGCTTTCCTCGAGCCAGCGCGGGAGGTGCAGCAGGATGCGTCCTGCGGCCGGCAGGGGCGCCGCGGCACCCTCCTCCTCCGGCAGCAGGGGCCACAGGTTGTCGACAACCCGTCCATCCCTGATCAGTACGCTCATGCCGTCACACCTCCGTAAACACGGGCCTTGAAGGGCTCGAGGCCGAGCCGTTCGACGGCGTCGATGAAGATCTCGCCTTCATGGCGCAGCGCCACGTACACCTCCAGCAGGCGCTGGATGACCCCGGGGATCTGCTGCGCGGCAAAGGACGGGCCGATCACCCGGCCCAGCGCGGCGCGGTTGCCTTCGCGGCCGCCGAGGGTGACCTGGTACCACTCCTCGTTGTTCTTATCCACGCCGAGGATGCCGATGTGGCCGATGTGGTGGTGGCCGCAGGCGTTGACGCAGCCAGACATGTTGAGCTCCAGTGGCCCCAGGTCGAACTGGTAGTCGAGATCGTCGAAATGCCGCTGGATCGCCTCCGCCACCGGGATGGATCGGGCATTGGCGAGGGAGCAGAAATCGCCGCCGGGGCAGCACACCAGGTCGCTGATGAGGCCGATGTTGGGGGTGGCGAGGCCGAGGGCACGCAGTCCTTCCCACAGGGCGAAGAGATCGCGGCGGGCCACGTGGGGCAGGACCAGGTTCTGCTCGTGGCTGACCCGGATCTCGCCGGCGCTGAAGCGCTCGGCCAGGTCGGCGATGCCGTCCATCTGCTCGGCGGTGGCGTCGCCGGGGGGCACGCCGGTCTTCTTCAGGGAGACGGTGACGATGGCCCGTCCGGGCACCCGGTGCGGCGCCACGTTGCGTTCCACCCAGCGGGCGAAGGGCTTGTTGCTATCGACCAGGGCACCCAGGGCAGCCACGCCATCATCGGGGAGCGCCGCGCTGTCACGGGTGAAGAAGGCCTCCATCTCGCGGAAGGCCGAGTCGGCAATGCAGCCCGGGCCACCCCGGCTCCACGCCCATTCGTCATCCACCTCGCGGGCGAAGGCCTCGAGGCCCAGGTCCTTCACCAGGATCTTGATGCGCGCCTTGTACTTGTTGTCGCGCCGGCCGTGGCGGTTATAGACCCGCAGGATGGCGTCGAAGTAGTTGAGGAGCTCCTCGCGGGGCAGGAAGTCGCACAACACCTTGCCGACCATGGGGGTGCGGCCGAGGCCGCCGCCCACCAGCACCTGGAAGCCGATGCGGCCATCCTCGCCATGCCGCGCCACCGCGCCGATGTCATGGAAGCGCACGGCGGCCCGGTCTTCGCCGCCCCCCGACAGGGCGATCTTGAACTTGCGCGGCAGGTAGAGGAATTCCGGGGCCAGGGTGGACCACTGGCGCAGGATCTCGCAGTAGGGGCGTGAGTCCAGCACCTCGTCGGCGGCGACGCCGGCGAAGGGGTCAGTGGTGATGTTGCGCACGCAGTTGCCGGAGGTCTGGATGGCATGCATCTGTACGCCGGCCAGCTCGGCGAGGATGTCCGGCGCCTCCTCCAGGCGCACCCAGTTGTACTGGATGTTGCAGCGGGTGGTGAAATGGCCGTAACCCCGATCGTAGCGGCGGGCGATGTCAGCGAGCTTGCGCAGCTGGTGGCTGGCCAGGGTGCCGTAGGGGATGGCGACCCGCAGCATGGGAGCGTGGCGCTGGATGTAGAGGCCGTTCTGCAGGCGCAGGGGGCGGAACTCGTCCTCTCCCAGGCTGCCGTCGAGAAAGCGCCGCATCTGGTCGCGGAACTGCAGGACGCGTTCGTCCACCAGCCGCTGGTCGGTCTCGTTGTAGCGGTACATAGGGGTTCTCTCCGAGGGGTTCTGTCGCGGTCGATCAGGGCAGCACGAAGGTGCTCTTCTCGCTGATGCGGGTGGCCGGGTCCTGCACGGCGCGGATCTCGAAGTTGATGCGGTGGGCCCCGGCGGGGCCGGCATCGGCGGGCACCGCCACCGTCGCATGCACTTCGCGGATGCCGCCGGGCACGCCGGCGAAGCGGCTGGCCCCGACCAGCTCGATGCCGGGCAGGCCGTTCACCGACACCTCGAAGTCGCGGGCCTCCTCGACCAGATTCATCAGCTTCAGGGTGTAGGCGTTCTCGATGCGGCCATCGGCGGCTTCCCGGGCCAGGCTGCCCCGGTCGCGCAGGATGTCCACCAGCAGCAGGGAGCGCTGGGTGGCGGTCCAGGCCCCCAGGGCGACGAAGACCGCGATCAGGCCGCCATACACGGCCAGGCGCGGCCTGCCGCCGCGGGCCGGCTTGCCGGCCAGCTCCTGCTCGGAGGCGAAGCGGATCAGGCCGACCGGCTTGCCGACGCGGGTCATCACGTCGTCACAGGCATCCACGCACAGGCCGCAGTTGATGCACTGGTATTGCAGGCCGTCGCGGATGTCGATGCCGGTGGGACAGACCTGCACGCAGATGCTGCAATCGACGCAGTCGCCCTTGACCGCGTTCGCGCCATTCGCGGCGGTGGCGGCGGCCCTGGCCTGGCGGCTGCGGGGTTCCCCGCGCTGCACGTCGTAGCTCACGGTACGGGTGTTGCTGTCGAACATCACCCCCTGGAAGCGCGAATACGGACACATGTGCTGACACACCGCCTCGCGGGCCAGGCCGGCCTGCACATAGGTGAACACGGCGTAGAAGATCAGCCAGAAGATCTCCCAGGGGCCCAGCTCCAAGCCGGCGACGGCGGGCAGCAGCTCGCGCACCGGGGTGAAGTAGCCGACGAAGGTGATCGCCGTCCACACCGCGAAGAGCCCCCACAGCAGGTGCTTGGTGCCGCGCAGGAGCAGCTTGCGCGGCGAGGCGGGAGACTGGTCGAGCTTGAGGCGGGCCAGGTGGTCGCCCTCGACGCGGGTCTCGATCCACATGAAGATCGAGGTATAGACCGTCTGCGGACAGGCAAACCCGCAGAACAGCCGCCCCGCCACCGCGGTGACGAGAAACAGCCCGGTGGCCGCCAGGATCAGGGCGATCGCCAGCAGCAGCGCATCCTGCGGCCACAGCACCAGCCCGAAGAGGCGGAGCTTTTCGTGGGCGATGTCGAAATGCACCGCCTGTTGGCCGTTCCATTGCAGCCAGCAGCTGCCGAAGAAGATCAGTTGGGTGACCCACACCACGGCCCAGCGCAGGGTGTTGAAGCGGCCACGCACCTCCCGGGCGTGGATCTTGCCTTTCTTGCGGTAGAGCTCGAGCTTGGCTTCGCGGACTTTATTGACGGGTGCAGGTGCGTTCATCGCGGTGTTCCTCCTGGCATGGAGTAGAACACCGGGGCACATATGGAAACAGATTCAGGCTGTCGGATATCCGATAGACACAGATCCGAAAGATCAGCGCTCGGGCAACTCCAGCGCGGCCTCGGCCGGCCCCTGCAGCGGCCCGGCCTCTCCCGGCGACGCGGCGCCGGAGATCCAGCGGAGCAGCGTGGCATACAGCCGGTCGGGGTCGACCGGCTTGGCCACGTGGTCGTTCATGCCCGCCGCCAGGCAGGCCTGCCGGTCTTCCTCGAAGGCATTGGCGGTCATCGCCAGAATGGGCACGGCATTGCGCTCGGGCAGCCGGCGGATCGCCCGGGTGGCGGCGAGGCCGTCCATGTTGGGCATCTGCACATCCATCAGGATAAGGTCGTAATCCTGGGTGGTGGCCTTGGTCAGGGCCTGGATGCCGTCGTTGGCCACATCCACCTGCAGGCCGGCCTCCCTGAGCAGATCCAGGGCCACTTCCTGGTTGATCGGGTTGTCCTCGGCGATCAGCACGCGCCGGCCACGCAGGAGTGCCAGATCGACGCCTGGCGCCTCAGGCGGTTTGCTCTGCTGCGGTGGACGACAGCCGGCAGAAAGGGTCTCCAGCAATGCATCGTGGAGTGTCGACGGTGTCACCGGCTTGTAGAGGCGGCCGCTGATGGCGTGTTCCTGCAGCAGGCTGGCCGGCCAGTCCCTGCCGAAGGCCGACACCAGCACGATGCGCGGGGCCGGCCGGCAGCCCAGCATCTGGATCCGCCGGCTGGCCTCAAGGCCGTCCATCTCCGGCATGGCCCAGTCCATCAGGACCAGGTCGTAGGGTTCGCCGCGGGCTGCCGCGAGGGCGACCTCGGTGACCGCCTCCTGCCCCGAGGCAGCCTCGCCCACCCTTGACACGAAGGCTTCCAGCATGCCGCCCAGCGCCTCGCGCGCATCGGCGATGTCATCCACCACGAGGATCCGCGTACCGGCAGGCAGGGGCATCGGCCGCAGCACAGGATCGGCCCGCTGCCCCAACTCCAGCGGCAGCTCGAACCAGAAGGTGCTGCCCTCGCCGAGACGGCTGGACACGCCGAGCTCGCCGCCCATCAGGTGCACCAGCCGCTCGCTGATGGCGAGCCCCAGACCGGTGCCGCCGAAACGCCGGGAGGTGGACACGTCGGCCTGCTCGAAGGCCTGGAACAGCCGCTGCTGCTGCTCGTCACTAAGCCCGATGCCGCTGTCGATCACCTCGAAACGCACCCGCAACCGCTCGCCCTCGCGATCCCGCAGCAGCGCACGCACGATCACGCTCCCCTCGTCGGTGAACTTGAGGGCATTGCTGGCGAAATTGAGCAGCACCTGGTAGAGCCGCATCCGGTCCCCGCGCAGCACGGGCGGCAACGCCGGATCGATGCAGTTGATGAGCTCCAGCCCCTTCTCCACGGCCCGCGCGGCGATCAGGTCATTGAGGCTGCGGAAGACGCGCTCCAGGTCGAAATCGTCGACCTCGATGGAGAGCTTGCCGGCCTCGATCTTCGAGAAGTCGAGGATGTCGTTGATGATGCCCAGCAGGTGCTGCGCCGCCTGGGCCACCTTGTCGAGGCGCTGCACACTCTGCACGTCGGCCACGTCGCGGCGCAGCAGGTGGGTCAGCCCGATGATGGCGTTCATCGGGGTGCGGATCTCGTGGCTCATGTTGGCCAGGAAGGTGCTCTTGGAGCGGCTGGCCTCCTCGGCCACCTCCTTGGCCACCGCCAGCTCACTGGTGCGCTGGCTGACCAGATCCTCCAGGTGGAGCTGGATGTCGCGCAGGGCGCGGGTGCGCTGGTCGAAGTTCTGAGCCAGCTCTTCGAGCTCATCGTTGGTGCCCAGCGGCGCGCACTGCCGCTCGGCGCTCCCGTCCGCCTCCTTGACCCGCTGGCGCAGCAGCAGGATGGGGCGCGACACGCTGGCGCTGATCCAGTAGGCGATGGCGATCGCCGCCAGGGTGAACAGCAGGCCGACCAGGGCCACGTCGCGGACCGCCTTGTTGGCCGGCTGCAGGTAGTGCTCCCGCGGCGCTATCACGTCCAGCTCGAGGCCGATGTCGGAGAAGAAGCCGGCCCCGTCGCGGGCGATCGGCCGGGTCGCCACCAGGGTGTCGCCGGCGCTGCCGGGCGCCTGCTCGTAGAGGGTGGTGCCGCCACTGCGCAGGCGGTAACCGAGCAGTCCATCGCGGGGCAGCACGCGCTGGGTCACGGCGTTCAGGTCGAAGACCACCACCAGCGCGCCCTGGGTGGTCTGGTAATACACCACCGGCACGAAGACCACCCATTGCCTGCGCTGCGGATCGATCATGTAGCTCACCACCGCGTTGGCCAGGGTGCTGCGCAGGGCGGCCGAATCGAGGTAGGTGGGCAGGGTCTCGAGGCTGGAATAGACCGGCTTGCCGTCGAAGCCCAGCAGGGCCACGGCGCGCACGTCCCGCCCTTCGCTGAAGTTCTTGACCAGCTCGGGCAGGTAGGTGAGACGCCCCTGGGCGTCGTTCAGGCCGTTGATCACCAGGGGGTTCTTGACCAGCACCGTGGCGCTCTCGAGGAGGTACTCGATGCGCTGCAGGAACATCTCGCTCCCCTGGCGGCCGCGCTGTTCGAGCTCGCCGGTGAGGTTGTCGGTGATGGTGGCATGCAGGCGCAGCGCCACCGTGCTGGCCACGGTGAGCATGGCGATCGCCACGAAGCCCCCGAACACCCAGGTGATGCGGCGCTTCAGGCTGTGGGTGAAGTAGTCGAGCCGGAACATGCTTCAGTCCGCCGGCACGATGCGGCCCCGCCCGTCGAAACGGGCCAGCCTCAGCTGGCTGCGATCCAGCGCGTCATGGCGCTGCGGGGTGAAGGCCGGGCGGTAGTCCCGCATCACGCCGGCATGGCTGAGTCCCGACTCCAGCGCACTGCGGATCGCCCCACGGTCTGGCGAGTTGGCGCGCCGCACCGCCTGGGCCAGCAGGTGCACCGCGTCGTAGGCATGGGCGCTGCCCATCAGCGAGGGCACCGGCGCACCGGCGCCCAGGCCGTAGCGCTGCCGGTAGCTGGCGAGGAAGGCGGCGAAGGCGCGGTTCCGCGCCGCGTCGTCCTCCACCACCGACTGGATGAAGCGCAGATCCACCTTCTCGAGACGGGCCTGGTTGGCGCCCCAGAAATCGCCGCCGACCAGGGCCCAGTGGGCGAACATCGGGATCGGCTTGTCCTGGCGGGCCAGAGCCCGCACGACAACGCCGGCCTCGATGCCGTTGCCGACGAACACGATGGCCTGGCGGCCGGCCCGGACCAGCCCGTCCACGATGGCATCGACCCCCGTGTCGCCGTCCTGGAACCACACCAGCTCCACGCTGCCAGCCGGCAGGCGTTCGATGAGCGGCCGCAGCGCGGCTTCGTTGCTGCGCCCCCACGGCGACTGTTCGATGAGCACGGCTAGCCGCGAGTGCTTGCGCAGCGCCCGCTCCAGCAGGAAGGGCGCCACCTGCGTATCGTTGATGGAGACCCGGAAGGTGTAGCTCGGCCGAAGCTCATGCAGCGTGATGCCCTGGGCCGCCGCCCACGGCACGAGATAAGGCATCTTCAGGCGGTGGATGTCGTCGAGTTCCTCGGTCACCACGGTGCTGTGCATGCCCCCCATCACCGCCAGCACGGACGGAATGGCCGCAAAGAGCTCGAGGTTGTGCCGCCCCGCCATGGGGTTGGCGGCATGGTCGCGGGCCAGCAGGCGCAGCGGCGCGCCGAGCAGGCCGCCCTTGCGGTTGATGTCGTCGATGGCCATCTGGGCGCCCC
The DNA here is from genome assembly GCF_012927165.1 of Zoogloea dura. Classification (GTDB taxonomy): domain Bacteria; phylum Pseudomonadota; class Gammaproteobacteria; order Burkholderiales; family Rhodocyclaceae; genus Zoogloea; species Zoogloea dura. Next base: position 8,115 of record NZ_JABBGA010000021.1, on the reverse strand, counting down.
GGTAGATCGCCCCGCCTGCCTGCGCACCGCGCGCCGACAGGTCGGCGTCGAGAGCCAGCACCCAGGGCTGCCGGCCTTTCGCCTCGCCGCCGCGGGCCGCCAGGGCGAAGCGCAGCTCCTCGGTCTTGGCGAGCAGGTCGTAGCCCACCTCGAAGCCGAACTTGTCGGCGACCGGCGCCATGACCTGGGCAAAGCGCCGCCGCTCGTCCACCGAGAGGGTGTGGATCTCGACACCGGCCTCACGGATCCGGGCAATGAAGTCGGCCTCCCGCCGGGCGGTCTCCTGCCGCTCCCAGAGGGTCAGTTCACGCGCCGTCTGGCGGATCAGCTCGCGCATTTCCGGCGACAGGGTCTCGTAAACCTTGCGGCTCACCGAGAAGACATAGGCCAGATAGGCGTGGTTGGACAGGGTGAGGTGCTTCTGGACCTCGTGGAAGCGCATGCCCACGATGGCCACCAGCGGGTTCTCCTGGCCATCCACCGCACCGTCCTTGAGGGCCTGGTAGGTGGCGTGGAAGTCGATCGGGATGGGCGTGGCCCCCAGGGACGCGAACTGGTCGGCGATCAGTGGGCTCTTCATGGTGCGGATGCGCAGCCGGGCGAAGTCCTCCGGGCGGCGGATCGGCATATTGGCGGTGAACTGCTTGAAGCCGTTCTCCCAGAAGGTCAGGCCCACCAGGTCGATACGGCCGAGCTTGGACAGCAGCAGCTCGCCGGGCTCGCCATCCAGCATGGCGTAGAGCTCTTCACGGCTGGAGAAGTAGAAGGGCAGATCGGCGTACTGCATCGCCGGCACGGCCGAACTGAGCTTGGCCGTCGGCGTCAGCACCAGGTCGAGGCTGCCGTTGCGCGCCATCTCCAGCATCTGGTCGTCACTGCCGAGCTGCTGGTCGGGGTGCACGGTGATCTTCAGGCGGCCATTGCTGCGCTCGGCCACGCGCTCGGCGAAGAGCTCCGCCGCGGCATGCAGGGCGCTCCCGGCCGCGATGTTGAGCCCCAGCCGCAGCTGCCGCGCTTCGGCCACCGGCACAGGCGCCGCGGCGCGCTCGACCGGCGCACCGGGCCCCTGGCGGCCCGGGCCGCTCCCGGCCAGCCACCACAGGCAGGCGAGCACCACGGCGGCGGCAACGCCCAGCACAACGGCCAATTTCGCGGACACCCTGCTCATTTCAGCGATCTCCGCCTTTCCTGCAAGAGTGCGAAATAACCATAACGACATGACTGTTATTTTATTTAACCGATTTTAACCCAAATGCACATCCCCGACGGCACCCGGCCACCGACTTTTACGCATTACGAATAGGACATCCGGACACCCTGCCGCCCCCACCGACGCCGATCCGCCCATGCCGATCGCCCCCGGGCGGCAAGCCCCCTGCCCTTGCCGCGTGGCCGCATGTAGGATGCGCGGCACGCTCCCGGATCGAAGCCATGCCCGCCTGCCGTTTTCTTGCCATCCTGCTCATCGCGCTGTTCGTGAACATCCTGTCCGCCGTGCCGGCCCCCGCCGCGCAGCACAGCCTGGTGGATGAGGCCGGCTGCGCCGCCTGCCACGCCGCCCAGCAGCGCAGCCACGCCGGCTCCCAGCATGCCCGCGCCATGCAGAGCGCCACGGCGGCCACGGTGAAGGGCTTGTTCGATGGCGGCAGCTTCCGCCAGGACGGCCAGCTCACCCGCTTCTTCCGACGTGGCGGCCGCTTCTTTGTTAACACCGACGGACCGGACGGCCGCCGGCGTGATTTCGAGGTTCACCACACCTTCGGCCTGGAACCCCTGCAGCAATACCTGGTGGCCCTGCCCGGCGGACGCCTGCAGGCCCTCACCACGGCCTGGGACGTCAAGGGCAAACGCTGGTACAGCCTGCACCCGGACGAGCGCATCGACTACCGGGACGTGCTGCACTGGAGCCGCCCGCCCCAGAACTGGAACGCCATGTGCGCCGCCTGCCACAGCACCGGGCTGCGCAAGAACTACGACCCGGTCAGCGGCCGCTACGCCACCACCTACGCCGCCCAGGGCGTGACCTGCCAGGCCTGCCACGGCCCCGCCGGCGGGCACCTGGCCTGGGCCCGCGGCCGCCGCAGCGGCGAAGCCCCGCCCCACAAGGGCTTCGCCGCCGACCTGCGGGCCGGCAACGGGCAGGTCCAGACCGAGGCCTGCGGCTACTGCCACGTGCTGCGCGCCACCCTGACCTCCGCCTACCCGGTCGGCCAGCCCCTGCTCGACCACGCCCTGCCGGTCGGGCTGCCCGCCGGGCGCTATTTCAATGATGGCCAGCAGCGCGACGAAGTCTTCAACCTCGGCTCCTGGCAGCAGAGCCGCATGCACGCCAGGGGGCTGGTGTGTACCGACTGCCACGACGCCCACTCGGGCAAGACCCGGGCCGCCGGCAACGCCCTGTGCACCGGCTGCCACAACCCGGTCGGCCCCGCCGCCGGCCCCCACGTGGACACCCGCGGCCTGCAGCGCAAGGACTACGACAGCCCGGCCCACCACCATCACGACACGCCGGTGAGCTGCGTCGACTGCCACGCCCCCAAGCGCAGCTACATGGGCGTCGACCCGCGGCTCGACCACGCCTTCCGCATCCCCCGCCCGGATCTGTCGGCCGAGACCGCCTCGCCCAACGCCTGCAACCTGTGCCACACCGACAAGGACCCGGCCTGGGCCGCGGCGGCGGTGGCGCGCTGGTATGGCGACGGCCGCCGCGCCGAATACCACTACGGCCAGGCCTTCGCCGCCGCCCGCGGCATGCGCCCCGGCGCCGCGGCCGGGCTGCAGCGGATCGCCGGCGACGCCGCCCAGCCGCCCATCGTGAGGGCCGAAGCCCTGGAAGAACTGGCCGCCTACCCCGGCCCCGCTGCGGCCCGCCTGGCGCTTGCCGCCCTGGCCGACCCGGATGGCAGGCTGCGCATCGCCGCGATCCACGCGGTGGCGGCCCTCGCCCCGCGGGAGGCGCTGCGCGAGGTGCAGCCACTGCTCGCCGACCCGCTGCGCGCCGTGCGCATCGAAGCCGCCCGCGCCCTCGCCCCGGCCCTTCCCCAGCTGGCCCCGGCCCGGCGCGAAGCCTGGCTGGCGGCCCGCCGGGAGGCCGAGGCTGCAGCCCGGGAGAACGCCGACTTCCCGCAATCCTGGCTGGGCCTGGCGCCCCTGCTGGAAGCCACGGGCGACATCGGTGGCGCCGAACAGGCCCTGCGCCAGGCCCTCCGGCTCGATCCGGCCTACCTGGCCGGCATCATCAACCTGGCCGATCTGCTGCGCCGCCAGGGGCGGGAGAGCGACGCCGAAGCCTTGCTCCGCGACGGTCTCAAACGCCTCCCCCAGGAGGCCGCCCTGCACGAGGCTCTGGCCCTCGGCCTGATCCGCCAGCAACGCAAGGCCGACGCCCTGGCCCTGCTGACCAGGGCCGCCCCCCTGCCGTCGGCCAGCGGCCGCACGGCCTATCTGCATGCCGCGCTGCTGGCCGATGCAGGACGCCGGAACGAAGCCATCCAGGTCCTCGAGAACGCCGCCCGCGAGCGCGGCGAACGGGATCTGCTGCTGGCGCTCGCCGGCTACCAGCGCCAGGCCGGCGACACCACCGCGGCCGAGACGACCCTGCGCCGCCTCGCCGACATCAACCCTGACGACCCCGCCCTGGGGCGACGGCCATGACTCTGCGCGAACACTTTCTCGACCTGCAGGACTGCCTGCAGACTCACCAGGACCTCTGGCAGGCCTCCCCCTTCTACCTGCGCCGGCCGGCCTGGTGCGAGCAGTGGCCGGGCCTGGCCGAAGCAGCCCTGCAGCTGGACGACGCCACGCTGGCCAGCCTCGCCGACAGCCCGGAAGCCCTGTATGACTGGCTGGCCCGCCATTTCCCGGATGCCGCGCGGCTCGCCGCGCTGTGCAAGTTGCCGGCCCTGCCCGCCCGCGAACTGGCCCCCACCTGCGCGCAGTTCGACTGGGGCATCCCCCAGCGCAAACGCCTGCAGATCGAGGCCTTCGCCAGGCACGCCCCAGCCTCGTCGGCGCCGCTGCTGGAATGGTGTGCCGGCAAGGGGCACCTGGGCCGGCGCCTGGCCTTCAGCGACCAGCAAGCGGTGAGCTCTCTGGAAATCGACGCGACCCTCTGCGAGGATGCACTCCACCTGGCCCGGCGGGCCGGCATCGAGCAGGCCGTGGTGTGCGCCGACGCCCTGGCCCCCGCCTCCCGCCCGCTGCTGCGGGGCCGCAGCGTGCTGGCCCTGCACGCCTGTGGCGAACTGCACCGGACCCTGGTGCGCAACGCCGCCGAGGACGAAGCCCACGCCTACCGCCTCGCCCCCTGCTGCTATTACCGTGGCGCCCAGGACGGCTACCGCCCCCTCAACCGGGACGCCGATCTGTCACTCGACGGCAATACCCTGCGCCTGGCCGTCACCGAAACCGTTACCGCCGTGCGCCGAATCCGTGAACGGCTGGCCCGCGACCAGGCCTGGAAGCTCGGCTTCGTGGCCCTGCGCAACGCCATGCTGGGCGAGGCCATCCGCCCCTTCAAGCCGGTGCCCGCCAGCTGGCTGTCGGGCGATTTCACGCAATACTGCCTGCGCCTGGCCGAGCGCGAAGGGCTGGCAGTGGGCGCCGGGATCGACGGAGCCCACTGGCTCGCCACCGGCGAACAGCGCCGTGGCGAAGTCCGCCGCCTGGAACTGGTCCGCCACGCCTTCCGCCGCCCGCTGGAGATCTGGCTCGCCCTGGACGTGGCGCTGGGCCTGGAAGAAGCCGGCTTCCAGGCCCGCCTCGGCACCTTCTGCGAACGCAGCCTGACGCCCCGCAACCTGATGGTGGTGGCGGAGCGCTAGGCGCGGAGCCTCAGCCCAGGCCCACCTCCTCCCGGCTGCGGGTGCAGGTGTCGATGATGGAATAGATCAAGGCCTTGATCGGCTCGATCAGGTCGGGGATGTGGCTGACGCCCATGCCGCCCAGGCCGTCGGTGAACTCCTCCGGCATGTCCTTGTCGCCGATCCACGGGTAGCCGACCCGCACCAGGGGCAGGCCGAGCTTGCAGATGGCAGCGGCGTCGGTCTGGCCGGAGAGCTTGGGCGCGCCCGGGTAGGGCTGGCCGCCGTGGGTCTCGCTCCAGGCCCGCTCCGCGCTGCGGATGATCCAGTTGGAAGGATCGGTGCGGGAGCCCGGCACGGCGGCGGTCATCTCCCACTCGGCGTCGATCTCCGGGTAGCGGCTGATGATGTCGCGCATCACGGCACCAAACTCCGCCTCCACCGAAGCGGTGCTCTGCTGGGGGTTGGTGCGCATGTCCAGGTAGATCTCGGTGGCCGCCGACGGAAAGGCCGGACGCTCCGGCCAGCCCGAACGCACGGCGGCGATCCAGCCTTCCGGAGCGATCTGGTCGGAAGTGTGGCGACGGGTGTATTCGGGCAGCCAGGCCTCCAGCTCGAGGATCAAGCGGGCGGCCGGCACGATGGAGCTGCGGAAGCCCGGGGTACCGCGTGGAATGCCGGAATAGCCCAGCGAACCCTTCACCGTGACCTTGAACCAGCACATGCCCGGGTGCTCGTAGTAGACCTCGTTCCACGGCTTGAGGATGATCCCGAAGTCGGCGGTGACGCCGTTCATCATCATGTGGCTGACGCCGCTGGACAGCCCGTAGTGGCTGCGCTCGGGCACCACCACCGGCATGCCGCCGCCGGCAAAGGCCAGCACCAGGTCACCCTTGAGGGGAATGCCGGCGTCGCGCACCGCGTGCACGGCCTCGGTGAGGGCGGCGACCATCCCCTTCGGGTTGGAGGCGCCGAGGCCGATCACGGTCTCGCCGCGGGCCTGGGCCTTGGGCAGCATGTCGTCGCGCAGTTCGGGGCCGACCCAGGGGATGTCGTGCTCGGGGATGGCCTCGATGTGGGTGTCGATGGGCGCGTAGAGCATCAGGGCCGGGCCGCTGCCGTCGCCGGCCAGCCGGCCGTAGGCATTGCCGGTGATCGGATTGACCGGCTGATAGGTCGCCTTGAGCCCCATGCGGCTCATGTAGTCGGCCATGAATTCGCTGGCCGGGCGCTCTGCGCCGGTAGGGCTGTGGATGTCCACCAGCTGCATGTTGAGCTGCTGCAGGCGGGCCGCGTCGATGCGGGCACAGGCGGCCTCGTACCAGGCCTTCTGCCGGGCGTCGAATTCCTTGTGGGGGGTAGCCATGTTCATATCCTTTCGAGGTCAGGTGCTCAGGAAACCGGAGTCCATTCGGCCGACTGCTCGGCCATCCACCAGGCGGTGCCGATCAGCCGGTCATCGTCAGCGTGGGCGCCGATGGCCTGCACACCGAGGGGCAAGCCCTGGTCGCCGCGGCCCACCGGATAGCTGATGCAGGGCACGTGCAGGAAGGTCCAGATACGGCTGAACAAGGGGTCGCCGGTGGCGGCCAGCCCCTGGGGAGCCTCACCGATGGCCGCCGGCGCGATCAGGGCATCCACCTCGCGCAGGATGTCGGCCAGCTCGGCGCGGCAACGCACGGCCAGGGCCTGGGCTTCGGCCACCGCGGCGTCGGAACAGGCGCGGCCCTTTTCCAGCAGGGCACGCAGCTCCGGGCTCAGCAGCGCCGGCTGTTCACGCCATTCCCGCTCCAGGTGGCGGGCGCCCTCGGCCATGAAGATCAGGGTCTGGGCTTCGATCAGGGCGGTGAAGGACGGGGGCAGCTCGATCTCCACCAGGGCCGCGCCCGCCTTGCCGAGGCGGTCCACGGTGCGCAGGAAGGCCTCCTGCATGTCGGCGTCGGCCTTGTCCCACATCGGCGTGCGGCACACCCCGATGCGAGGAGCGGCGGCCATCGGCGCGGAGGGTGCCCGGACCGGCTGGCTGCGCGACATCACCTGGCGGGACAGGGACAAGTCCTCGAAATGGCGCACGAACACGCCCAGGGTGTCGAGGGACGGCGCCAGGGCGTGCAGGCCGCCATAGTTGAAATCGTCGAAGGTCGGCTTGTAGCCGATGATCCCGTTGAAGCTGGCTGGCCGGATGATGGAGCCGGCCGTCTGGGTGCCGAGGCTCAGGGCCACGTGATAGTCGGCCACCGCAGCCGCCGAACCGCTGGAAGAGCCGCCCGGCGTATGGGCCAGGTTGTGGGGGTTGGCGGTCTTGCCCGGGTGGTAGGTGGCAAATTCGGCGGTCACCGTCTTGCCCAGGATCACCGCCCCGGCAGCCCGCAGCTGGGCCACGGAAGGTGCGTCCTTGCCCGGCCGGTGCCCGGCGTAGATCGGCGAGCCATAGGCGGTGGGCATGTCGGCGGTGTCGATGATGTCCTTCAAGCCGACTGCCACGCCGTGCAGGGGGCCGACCGGCGGCCGCGCATCCGCGGCGCGCGCCTGGGCCAGGGCGGCCGACGGATCCAGATGGATCCAGGCACCGACGGCGGCTTCGCGTTCGGCGATGCGGGCAAGCAGGGCCTCGGTATAGCGGACCGAGCTGAGCGCTCCCTTGGCAATGCGCCGGGCTGCTTCCGACGCGCTGATGCTGACCAGATTGTCCATCTGCAATCACTCTCCTGTTACGGGTTGGGTGCGGCCCTGGGCCTCACCGGGAAGGGGTCTGTCCGGCCGGGAAGGCGGCACGTCCAGCCTGTTGCAGATGGACATTTCCGCCGACCTCGCCCCGAGTCAAAGCTCGTTTGGCGATTGAAGTTTCCTTCTCGTTTGATTTAAAGTCAATTTACTTTTAGACTAAATTCAACTCAAAACACCAACAAAGATTGCAGTCGCGCGACGAAGTCGGGGGATCCTCTCCTGGTCCCCTCCCTCCCCGCTTCGTCGCGCGTCCTGCATCCCACAACCCAGAGAGAGCCATGACGAAAAAGATCAAATGCGCCCTGATCGGCCCGGGCAACATCGGCACCGACCTGCTGGCCAAACTGCAGCGCAGCCCGGTGCTGGAGCCGGTGTGGATGGTGGGCATCGACCCGGAATCGGACGGCCTCAAGCGGGCCCGCGAGATGGGCCTCAAGACCACCGCCGAGGGCGTGGACGGGCTCTTGCCCCATGTGCTGGCCGACGGCGTGCAGATCGCCTTCGACGCCACCAGCGCCTACGTGCACGCCGAGAACAGCCGCAAGCTCAATGAACTGGGCGTGCTGATGATCGACCTGACCCCCGC
>NZ_JABBGA010000020.1 GCF_012927165.1 Zoogloea dura | reverse complement strand
GCTCCGAGTCGCCCTGACGCAAACGCATCAGGGCCTGGCGGTACTCGTGCATCTCGATACTCCTGCGGGCCACCGGCTTTCTCCTGCCAAACCCGGCAGGGTAGCGATGGACCGCTCAAGGTCGAGACGTCCGTCAGAGTGAGACTGGCTCCATTACGCCGATCCGGCGCTGGCGCCTATGTGCCGATCCGTGGGTGGCTCCATTACGCCGATCACGGAGTGGCTCCAATGTGCCGGTCACAAGGTGGCTCCATTGTGCCGATCATCAACTGGCTCCAATGTGCCGGTCGGTGACAGTGGGTGACGCATCCATGTTCAGGAACGGACGCCAGTTTGCTGCGTGGCTCGGTCTCACGCCCAGTCAGTCGGGCAGCGGGGGAAAGATGAAGCTTGGTCGGATCACGCGGCGAGGGGACGACTACTCGCGCACTCTGCTTGTGCAAGGTGCGCGTAGCGTCTTGGCGGCGACGCTCCGAAAGCAGCGGCGGGAATCTCCTGAAAAGCTGACTCGTCTGCAGCAGTGGATCGTCGTGCTCAACGGGCGGATCGGCTACCACAAGACCTTGGTCGCCATCGCCAACAAGCACGCCCGGCAACTGTGGGCGGTGCTGGCCAAGGGCGAGCCCTACAATCCACAGGCCTGGCAACGGGGCTGAGCACAACCGAGCAATGGCAACTGCACATCAGCGATAGACGAACAGGTCAGACCGACCAGCAGAGAGCCTGGCTAACCTGATGGCGGATCAAAAAGAGAAACGACTGATCCCTGTTTCCCTGATCCCGCCGACGAATGATTGAGGCCTGCTAGTGCGGTTAGTCGCATGGCCCCGGGCGAGACCCGATCAAGGACGATTAGAGAGAGGCAGTCTGTCTGTCCGATCCGCCGCGTGTGTGCAGGCGTCAGGAAACAAAAGCAGGTAGGCAGGAAAGGAAAACCGGCCTGGCGGCCGGTCATTGGAAAATGGTGCTTGACGGGGAAGTCCTTAGAAAGTGTTAGGCGCAGTATGAATGGTTTAATGTATTACTGGCACGTGGCTCGAGAATCTAACCACATTGCAAATCGGCCCAAAGTTTATACCAACGACGGGGAAGAGTTCCGCCACATATTTGTTTGATGGACCTCATCAAAGCGCACTGCATTGACCTGTAAGTGTCTGTTGCTGCCGCATAGTCTGCGGAATCGCTATTAGGGTCAGAAATTCTTTTGACCCATTCCTTTCTTGCACATTCCACTTTATCTTGAAGCGCTTTTTCCATTTCTGGATCAAGCCCTTCTATTTCATTTCCCGCATCTGCGGCAGCCAACCCTTTAGACTTGGACTCTTGATCGGCTTGTGACGCAATTTCTAGCACCTCTTCTCGTGAGAGTTTTCTTATGTCTAGTGCCGATTTAACAGCATTGACAATTGCAGCCCCTGCTGAAATTCCTTGAAATATCACAGCCATTTCAGATGACATGCTTTACTCCCTTCTTGATGAGATTCAGACAAGGTGCTGGCGCCTAACGTGGAAGTGAGGGGCAGCTGGAGTGCGAAGCACGGAGGGAACCAACAAGCCCAGCTTGTTGGCTGTCCCTCTCGACTGCAGTGTTAGACCGAGTACTTCGCGAGAAACGCATCAAACTCACCTTTGATTTTTGCTTCAAGCTCGGGCGCAAATTCCTTGACATCAATGAGCGCCAAATTTTCAGCGAACCAAGACATTTGATGCTCTGCTTCTTCATTCGGAGTGAAGCCGAGGTTTGCCATACGGCTTAAGAGCCCTGCAGCGCCACGCAGCGAAACTGAACCTGCAAGCCATGCGCGCCGAAGATGGCGAAGCGCCAAAGTTGTGGAAGTCCTTATGTCGCGGTGTTCGGACAATTCGTGCAACAAGGAAAGGGCACTTGCTGCATTTGCCTCTGTGCAAAGTTGCAAGATTCTTCCATCCGGTTGTGGCTCTGAAATCACATATTGATCAGCCCACGATCGAACGTCAGCGACAGACACGGCGCCTGCTTCAAGAACGAGTGCGAGAGCTTCTGCTTCGACGGAACGCATAAGGCCTAACGTTTGCGTTCAGCGGCGCCGTCAGGCGTCCGCTGCAACAGCGGGTTAGACAGCGCCATGGGGACGAACGGGGCCAGTTCGGTCGGTTTGAACAATGCAGCCTCCATAGAGTGCAACCTCGTCTTGTTCAAGTTGTGCCGTCAAATGCCACGTCCACAAACCTTGCCTGCCACCTGCCACATGAACGATCTTGTGTCCTTCCGCTCCGACTGCTAAAGCCCGCAACTTCGGATCGAAAGCGCCGAGCGACTCGGCATTCAAGATGAATGCGTCAAGTGCCTCTGCTGGCGAAGCGACCTCGTACTGCTCGTAGGCTGTCGTGAAGTCAGAGAACGTGGCCGTGACAGTGAAGAGCATCGTGCTGTCTAACGTGATGTAGACGACATCTGACGCGCCTGGCGCCTTACACGACTGTCGCCTAAGCTGCTGGGACATGCTAAATTGATGTATATAAATACAGTTTTAGCGGAGTATCGCGTCATGATGTCGTCTACCCTTCTGGCAGTGCCGCCCTCGTCGCCCCGCTTGCTGGATCAGGTTCGGGAGCGTATCCGGGTCAAGCACTACAGCTTGAGAACCGAGCAGGCTTATGTGGGATGGATTAAACGCTACATCCTCTTCCATGACAAGCGGCACCCGCGGGACATGGGCAAGGTGGAGGTGGAAGCGTTTCTGAGCGCGTTGGCAGTGGAACGAAGCGTGAGTGCAGCCACGCAAACCCAGGCACTGTCGGCTTTACTCTTCCTGTACCGGGAGGTGCTCGGCGTCGAATTGCCGTGGCTGGATGACCTGGTGCGTGCAAAGAAGCCCAGGCGCTTGCCCTCGGTCTTGACCCGGGCCGAGGTCTCTACTTTGCTAGGGGCGATTGATGACCCGGATGTCACTCTTCCCTCACGCTTGCTGTATGGCGCTGGGCTCCGGCTTCTTGAGTGCTTGCGTCTGCGCGTGAAGGATGTGGATACATCACGAAGGGAGATCCTGGTCCGCGATGGCAAGGGGCAGAAGGACAGGGTCACGATGCTGCCGGAAACGCTGGTGCCGCTGATGCTGGCGCAGATGGAGTTACCCGATTCCAGGAAGACAACGCTCTCCCGGTGAGCAGGCGGCTGGACGACGCCAGCCTGCTGCCCCTGAGCCGCAGCCTGCAGAGCACCTCAGGTCAACATGACGCAGCGGTCGCGGCCCGATCCCTTGGCTTCGTAAAGGGCGTGGTCCACCCGGCGGATGTTGGTGAGGGCGTCTTCCCCGCCTTCCAGCATCCCTGCCCCAGCGGAGAAGCTGTAGTGGAAGCCCGGATAGTCGGGCAGGGGCGTGGAGCGGCGGACGGCTTCGTGGAGGCGGTTCACCACCGCGGCCAGTTCGGCCCGGTCCACACCGGGCAGCACGGCCAGGAACTCCTCCCCGCCGAGGCGCCCGAAGCCGTCGACCCGGCGCAGGGTGGAAGCCGCGACATGGGCGAAATCGCGCAGTACCAGGTCGCCCCCGTAGTGGCCGTAGCGGTCATTGACCGACTTGAAGTGGTCCAGATCGATCAGCGCAATGCCGCAGGGCTGGCCGCCGCTGCGCAGCTGCGCGATCTGTTCGTCGAGCAGCTGCAGGATGTGCATGCGGTTGCTCACCCCGGTCAGGGCGTCGGTGCGGGCGGCCTTCCAGGCGCCGTCACGGTCGGCCCGCAGGCTGCGCTCGTCGGCGCGCACATCGGTGATGTCCACCGCTACGCAGAGCATCCAGCCATCCGGCGCCAGGCTCTCGGTCATGAAATGCCAGCGCCCGTCGGTGCGGTCCACCTCGAAGCCCCGGTAAGGCAGCTTGCCGCGCCGGGAGCGGGCCGAGGCCAGCCAGGCCTCGAAGTCGGGGGAGTCGATGCGGGTGCCCACCTTCTGCTTATGATTGAGGCGCATCAGATCCTGCCAGGTCATGAAGGCGTCGGGCCGCAGGCCGAGCGCCCGACGAAAGGCGGGATTGGCGTAGCGCAGCATGTCGTGCTCGTCGAACACCCCGATCAACAGGGGCGAGGCGTCGTGGAGGCGCTGGATGCGCTCGGACAGGGGGATTTCTGTGAAGGTGTCGTACATGGTCCGGCTCCGTTTCGGGGTGGCCCCGCCGACGGCGACAACCACGGCGCCAGTTTAGAGAGCCCCAAAACGAGCGCTGCGACATAGTCCACGGACAGCGCCGGAAGCCTGCGCCGCGTCTAGGTACTTCCCCCCCAACGACCTCAACGACCGCCACGGATGCGAGGTGCAGGGCGGCAGCTCCCACTGCGGGGGCGGGCATCCCCCTGAGCCCTGCCCTTGCGCCTGCCCATCGGTGATCTATACCTGAGACATCACGCGACGGCATATGCCGGATAGAAGCTCCTCGACCACAAGTGGGGCGCGCAGCGCGCACAGGGAGACCGACTCGATGCACAACCGGCATGGCGTGCCATCTGCGCGCGCCCTCCTCCGTCACGTCGTCCGCGCCCTCCAGCCTATCCGGGCCGTGCTGCCCTGCCTCCTGCTGCTGCCATCCGCCTGCGCCCACACCTATGTGGATGCGGCCGGCACCCGTCATGTGATCGGCCTCGTCCACCTGTCGATTCCCCCCGCCTCGCCGCCCCCCTGGGGCGGTGAAGCTCTGCGGGTGCGCTCGGTGGGAATCACCCTCAACCACGGCGCGGAGAGCCACGCCCTGGTGATCGGCTACAGCGATGCGACCCACGCCCTGGTGCGCAACAACGCCCTGGTCGCGGTGGAGGCGCTGCTGCCAGATGGCCTGGGCACGGCCGCCGCGCCCCCCAACCAGGAGTGAAACCATGCTCCCCCGCCATGCCTCCACCGTCGCCACCATCACCCTGGCCGTCCTGGCCCTGGGCGGCTGCGCCTCTCCCCGCGACAACGCCATCTTCGCCACCCGCACGTCGCTGAGCGTCATCGACGCGGAGAGCACACCGGCCAGCGTCAGCATCGCCTATGACAGGGCGGAGGGCTATCTGGGGCCGCGCCTTCCCGATGGCAGCGTGTATCCGGTGTTCGGCCTCCTCGAGACCGACGGCGGCATCCTTTTCCGCTACGTGCGCCAGACCTACGCCGGCGGCTGCGCGGCGCAGCTGGTCACCCTGCCCAAGGGCAGCCCTGTATTGAGTTGCCCGCCGCCCCTCACGCCCGCGCCGGGAGCGAGTGACGACAGGCCGATACTGTTCTTCGCCACCAGCACCACCCTCGGCCTGAAGATGGCCTTCCAGGCCGCCGCCAGCGCGTCCGTGCCCATCCCCGAGTCCTTCACGTTCGGCTACAAGCGCAAGGAGGCTTCCATCATCCCGGTGGATGCACAGCGCCAGCCTTCCGTGCTGGCGAGCGTGGACACACGGGGCGGAGCAGCGGCCGACAGCGGCGGCACGGCTGGCGCCACCCCCTCACTGACCGGCCCCGGCCCCCTGCAATTGACCCAGTTCTTCGCCACCGGGCTTGCCGCAGAGAACCTCGCGCGGGACCCGGAGGTCGTCCGCATCCTGCGTGAGAGGGCCACCAGCGCCCTGACCGATGTCCAGACCTACCGCCTCAACGAAGCCGCCCAGGGGCGCATCGCCCTCGACACCGTGGCCTGCCTTGCCCAAGTCCCCGACCCCCAGCTCGGCCAGGTGTGGAACAACGCGGAGGCCTTGGGCATCTTCACCGACCGGGGGCCGGCGGTGTGGCCCCGGCTGCGCGCCACAGGCACCTCCCCGGCGGCACAGCGCAAGGCTTACACCGACCACATGGCGGTCCTGGTCGCCGACTCGAAGGACTACACCAAACTGCTCGACCTGCACCGCAACGCGGTGTGCAGGCTGGCTAACGCGGCCAGCGGCGGCTGAGTTCCGATCCACCCAAGGAGACACACCATGAAACTCGTCATTCCCTGCGAGGACTGCGACCGCGAGGGCGCACGCCTGACAGCCCTCGGCTTCCGCATCGACGGCTGTACTCCGCTCGCAGCCCGCCCCGGCATGTGCGAGCTGGTCTATGACTTCGCTCCGGCCGCTGCGGCACCCGCCCGCAGCCGGGCGCCGGCCCGTTCTGCAACCAAGGCTGCCGCCGCCCCCGCCCCGGCCACCCTGCCCTTCAGCGGCCGCGGCAACCCCCTCAGCCAGGAAGGCCTGGAGCAGGCGGCCAGCGGCCTGGGGGTGGCGCTGCCGGCCCTGTGGGCGGTGATGACGGTGGAGACCAAAGGCTGCGGCTTCCTGGCCGACCGGCGGCCGCTGATCCTGTTCGAGCGCCACATCTTTCACCGCAGGACCGGCGGGCGCTTCGACGCAAGCGAACCGGACATCAGCAGCAGGACGGCCGGCGGCTACGGCAAGGGCGGAGCCAACCAGTACGACCGGCTCATGCGTGCCATCGCCCTCGACCGCACTGCCGCGCTGGAGAGCACCTCCTGGGGCCTCGGCCAGGTGATGGGCTTCAATGCGGTAGCGGCGGGCTACCCGGATGCCGAATCCATGGTCACCGCCATGTGCCAGTCGGAAGACGCTCAGCTGCTCGGCATGGTCGGCTTCATCCGTGACGCCAGGCTCGCCCGGCATCTGAAGAGCGGGGACTGGGCAGCCTTCGCCCAGGGCTACAACGGCCCGGAATTCCAGAAGAACAAGTACGACGAAAAGCTCCGCACCGCCGCCACCCGCTTCGGCATGGGGCCCCTGCCCAGCCTGGAGGTGCGCACCGCCCAGCTTTTCCTGATGTACCGGGGCTACAACGCGGGCGGGGTGGACGGCTGGTTCGGCGAAAACACCCAGAAGGCCTTGATTCAGTTCCAGAAGGACAACGCCCTCCCGGTGAGCGGGCGGCTGGACGACGCCAGCCTGGTGGCCCTGAGCCGCAGCGTGTAAGCCCCTCAAAGCAACTGGAGAGCCCCATGCCTGCCAATGCCGAAAGCAGCCGGTTCGAGCGAGCGGTCGCCCTGCTGAAGGATCTCGTCTCCGCCCTGCGCGACGGAACCCTGTTTCTCCTCTTCCTGCTGCTCCTGTTCACCCCAGTCACCATGAAGGAGAAACTGGTCGCCGCCGGCTTCACCAAGGGAAACATCGCCGGCATGGAATGGGAAGGGCAACTCAAGAAGTCCGCCGAGCAGACCAAGGAGGTGGGCGAAGCCGTATCGAAGGCCGGCGATGACTACAAGCTGCTGATCGAACGCCTGACAGAACTGGAAAGCCGGGTTCGGGAACCTGAGATCAAGGCATCCCTGGCCAGTCTCGGTAGCGACGCTCGTTCGTCCCAGAACGAGCTGGCCGCGGCCGACAAGGTGGTCAAGCGCAGCCTGCTGACCCAGCAATCCATCGTCGAGGCGGTGGCCCCCTCCTCCGTGTCGGACCGGGGCTGGCTCTTTCTTGGCAAGGTCAGCGAGCAGAAGGACCAGTGGGCGCCCGGCTCACCCGCCACCATCGCTCCTGCGGAGCCTGCGCTGGGCAAGGGAAGTACGCTGACCATCCGCGACGACACCTACTGGCGGGCAGACAGCCAGCCCGGCCAGCACGCCAACGCCCCCATCCTCTCGGTGGCGCGGGTGGGAACCCGCGTCATCGTTGAAGAGGTGGATTACTCCCACGCCCGGGGCGGCGGCTGGTACGTCTGGGTGAAGGCGCGAAGCGGCGGCTGAGGGCGTCCGGGCCTTCCTCTCAGGCACTCCCTTCAAAGCAGCCGGCGTATTCCGAGCACACCGTGCAGCTGGGCGCCCGGCAGGCCTTGACCTCGGCGCGGTCGCAGAGCTGCTTGTAGAAGAACTTCTTCCAGCGCAGGTTGTGCACGTTCCTGGCGTGCAGGGCCGGGAAGCGGCGGGCCAGCAGGGCACCGAGGGCCGGGCGCTCGGGCAGGCCGAGGTCTTCCCACAGGTGGTCCTGGCCGCAGCACGACAGGGCGATCCAGCGGGCGATCGAGATGCTGTGGATGTCGCCGGCCGGCGCGTGCTCGAGGAGCAGCTCGAAGATGTCGGCGTATTCCTCGTGGCGGGCGTCGACGCCGGTGGAGCCATCCTCCCGCAGCACGTGGGGGTGGCGGGCGCTCCACAGGGCGGCGATGGTGCCGGACTGGGGCCCGAACTCCGTTTCCAGGGCGGTGGCCAGCCAGGCCGGCAGCAGGCGCGAGGGCGGCATGGCGGCGCGGGCCGCCAGCCAGGCATGGGACAGGTCGTTCATCGCACTCTCCGGATCATGCCGCCTGCCGGCCCGGGATCCGGGCCGGAGCGGGAACACTCAGACGTCAGCGGTCTCGTGGGTGTAGCACTTCTTGGGGCACACCTTGGAACAGGCCTCGCAGCCCACGCAGTTCTCCTTGTGGGCGATGGTCATGACCTTCTTTTCGTACTCTTCGTCTTCGTCCTCATCCGGATCGATGGCCAGCAGCTCGCCATCCTCGGTGACGCCGACCAGGGCCAGCACGTCACGGGCACACACCCGCACGCAGCGGGCGCAGCCGATGCACTTTTCCTGGTTGAGGTCGGCGACGAACTTGGGCGTCCAGATCTCGCCGCTCGGCAGGGTCACGGAAAAAGAAGCCATTTCAGCTCTCCAGGGGTAAAGGGGTAAGGGGCGGCGCCGTTCAAGCGCTCGCGGCGGCCAGTTCCTTGCGGGCGGCCATCAGGTTCTTGTGGGCATCGTAGGCACGCTGGGCGACTTCCAGGATCTGTTCCCAGTTGGTCGGCAGCTCTTCGGACAAGT
Organism: Zoogloea dura; assembly: GCF_012927165.1. Classification (GTDB taxonomy): domain Bacteria; phylum Pseudomonadota; class Gammaproteobacteria; order Burkholderiales; family Rhodocyclaceae; genus Zoogloea; species Zoogloea dura. The sequence goes on along the minus strand of NZ_JABBGA010000020.1, from coordinate 94,716 downwards.
CGTGCAGGTCCATCTTGGCCTGGGTGGCCTGGGCGTTGAGTTTCTTCGCACGGGCCTTGAGGGCGTCGAGGTCTTCCATGGTCGGGCTCCGGTCAGGAATAGTTGGCGACTTCAGGGAACTTGCGGATCATCTCGACGGCTTCGGTCACCGCCTTGGTGCCGGCGGCGGACAGCTTTTCGAGGCTGTTGAAGCCGAAGCGGTGGGCGTCGCGGACCTGCTTGTTGAAGACGATCAAGCGGCCGGCGATGAGCACCTGGCGGCCGAAGCCCTCGTGGTGCATCTTGAGCATGGGGCTGACCATCACCTTGGTCTCGCGCTCGATGGAGAGGGCGATGGCGTTGTAGAACAGCTCCATGCGCCACAGGGTCTCGGGGTCCGGGTCCGCCATCATGGGCAGCTCCTTGCGCTTCTCGGCGTCGAGCACGTAGGGGTCGAGGAGCATCGCGTCGGTCTTGCCTTCCCAGGCGCCGTGGGTGTCCTGGGCGCGCCATTGCTTGACCAGTTCGCGGATGAACGGGTCCTGCATCACGTCGTTGGGGGCTTCAGCTACATCAGTCATTTTTCAGGCCTCTTCTTCAAAGTCGTAAGTCCGTTCCTCGCCCTTGGCGAGGGCCTTGCGCAGCCACGGCGGCGGGGTGCCCTTGAGCACGTCCTGCAGCTTGTCGAGGATGTCGAGGATGGGTTCCGGCCCGGCCACCTTGACCGGATGGATCTTGCAGGCGACCACGCGGGCAGCCGCGGAACCGCCGATGGCCGCCACATAGACGATGGCGCAGTCCATGATGACCTCCAGCTTGGGCGCCAGCTTGTCCTCGTTGCCGTCCTCGGCCAGCTCGCCGCCGAAGTCGTGGGTCTCGAGATAGCGGTAGCCCTCGGCATTGATCTCGTAGATGGCGATGTACTTGGCCCAGCCGAAGTGCGCGTCCACGCGCTCCTTGTCCTGGGTGGCGAATGCGATTTTCATGGTGGGCTCCTCAGCGCGCGGGAATGATGGGAACGACGATGTCTTCGGTCACGCCGCTGCAACTGCAGCTGCCACCGGAATTGCAGGCCCCTGCCGTGCCACCGCGGGCGGCGGCAATGGCCTCGGCGGGCAGCGGCCAGTCTTCGGGGCCATGGGCATGCATGTTGGCGATGAAGGTGTTGGCCAGCTGGAAAATCAGGTCGCGGGTGCCGCGATAGCCGATGCTCAGCTGGTGGGCCGCGCCGATCCGGTCGAACTGCGGAATGCCGACCCGGAACAGGGGGATTCCGAGGCGTGTGGCGGACTGGCGGCCGTGGGCGTGGGTCAGCAGCAGGTCGCAGCCCACCGCCCCCAGCTCCAGGTCTTCCAGGTCGCCGATCAGCACCTCGACGGCGGGCACCTTCTCCAGCACCGGCGAGTGGGTGGTGGTCACCGCGGCGACCACATCGGCGCCCATCTCACTGGTCACCGAGGCCAGGGCGAACAGCAGGTCGGGCTCGGCGCCGATCGCCACGCGCTTGCCGCCCAGGTGGAAGTGGCCGTCCAGCATGGCGTCCTGCAGCTGGCCGCGCTGGCGCTTGAGGCGGGCCGGCGCGGGCTTGCCGGACAGGCGCATCAGCAGCGCCACCAGGGCATCCACGGCGGTGAGGCCGCTGAGCCGCTCGAACAGGGTCACCGGCACGCCGCTGCGGGCGGCCAGGCTGTCCAGCGCCGGGCGCATCTGCTCGCCCACCGCGATCACGTGCTGGCAGGCGGCCAGGCTGCGGATGTCGTCCAGCGTCGCCCCACCCAGGGTGGTGGGGGTGAAGTCCTCGGGGATGTGGCCGTCGAGGGAGCGGGAGATGTCCGGCACCATCACCGCCTGCAGCCCGAAGGCTTCGATCAGCTCGCGCAGCTCTTCCAGGTCGGCCGGGGTCAGGTGGGCGCCGGGCAGCACGCCGACGCGGCCGGCCACCCGTTGCGTCACCGGCTCGGAGAAGGCATCGACGACAGCCTTCACCGCCGCCGCCCAGCCATCCTGGAAGGCGCCGACGTAGTCCGGGGTGGACACGTACACCACCTCGGTGCCGGCCAGGGTTTCTCCATGCTTGGCGCGGATCAGGCGCAGGTAGCCATCCACGTCGTCACCCTTGGTCTCGGTGAGGCCGGTGGAGGCGATGGCGATGAGGGCCGGGTTGGCGCGCTTCTTGATGTTGAGCAGGGCCTGTTCGATGTTGTCCATGCCGCCGAGGATGGTGCTGACCTCGTTCATGGCGGTGGTCTGCATCGGGATGGCTTCCTTGAAGTGGCGCACCAGCAGCACCAGGCCGAAGGAGGTGCAGCCCTGGGAGCCATGCATCATCGGCATGGTGTTGTGCAGGCCGAGGAAGGCGTAGCAGGCCCCGAGGGGCTGGCTCATCTTGAGCGGATTGACCGCACAGGCCTTCTTGCTTTCGCGGACGCTTGCCATGTCAGTACGCTCCGAACCGCTTCGAGCGTACTGACGCCCCCCTGGGGGGCAGCGAACGCAGTGAGCGTGGGGGTTGTTTCATTTCAGGCCACCTCCGCCACGGCATCGCTCAGGTCGAGCACGGCCACGTCGTCCCACGGGGCCGGCGCACGCACCTGTTCCCATACGGGGTTGAAGAGGGTCTTGGAGATCTCGCGGACCAGGTCGACCATGCCTTCGTAGCCGGCATAGGCGTAGTGGCGCTCCTGGTTGATGTCGAGCCACGGCATCTTGGCCTTGAGGGCCACGAACTGGCTGCGGCCGCCCGACAGCATGATGTCGGCGCGGGCCTCGCGGAGCATCTTGAACATCTCGCGGGGCGTCATGTCGTCGATCATGTGGGCGTCCTCGCCCATGATCTCCTTGATCTTCTCCTTGTCTTCCTTGGTGGACTTCTTGACGCTGGTGCCCACCACTTCGAGGCCGGCCTCCTGCAGGGCCGCCACCACCGACCAGCTCTTCACGCCGCCGGTGATGAGCAGCACCTTCTTGCCCTCGAGGCGCGGCCGGTAGGCGGCGATGCGGTCCCAGGCGCGCTTCTCCTCCACGGCGATGAGGGCCTCGGTGCGGTCCATCAGCTCGGCCGGGGCACCGCGCTGGATCAGCAGGCCGGCCAGCTGGCGCAGGGTGTCGCTCATGTCCTCGATGCCGTAGAACGAGCCCTCGAAGAAGGGGATGCCATAGCGATCCTCCATCTTGCGGGCCACGTTGATCATCGACTTGGAGCACACCATCATGGCTGCGCGGGCCCGGTGGCTCTGGGCCACCTCGTTGTAGCGTCCATCGCCGGAGATGCACGACAGGATGCGGATGCCCAGGGCGTCGAGCAGCGGACGCACCTGCCACAGCTCGCCGGCCAGGTTGTACTCGCCGATGATGTTGATGTCGTAGGCGGTGGAGACTTCCGGCTCCTGGGTGCCGACCACGTAGTCGAGCAGCGCCTCGGCGCCCAGCTTGTTGCCCAGGTTCTTGGGGCCCACGAAGCCCGGCGCATTCACGGGCACCACCGGCTTGCCGAACTTCTCGGCGGCGCGCTTGCACACCGCCTCGATGTCGTCGCCGATCAGCGCGGTGACGCAGGTCTGGTACACAAAGACCGCCGGCGGGTCGTACTTCTCGATGATTTCCCGGATCGACTTGAAGAGGCGCTTCTCGCCCCCGTAGATCACATCCAGCTCGCCGATGTCGGTGGTGAAGCCGGTGCGGTAGAGCTGCGGGCCGCTGGTGGAAGAATTGCGGTTGTCCCAGGAATTGCCCTCGCAGGCGATCGGGCCGTGCACCAGGTGGGCCACATCGGCGATGGGCTGCAGGGCGATCTTGGCCCCGTCGAAGGCACAGCCCCCGGCGGCGGCACCGGGCGAGAGTTGTTTGGTACAGCCCTTCTTGCGGGCTTTCTCGTCCTTGTTCTGGTTGTGCTCACAGGCCGGCTCTTCAAAGACGGACTGGATCTTTGCCGATACGCGGGCATCCATCGGAATCTCCAGACAAAGGGTTGGGTAAGCTCCCCATGCAGATTCCGGACCAGCTTCTGCCACTAAGCAGAAACTTATTCAACAACAAGCACTTGAATCATTCTTCGGGCCTGCCGGCGGGGCCTCTGTCGGAAACCCTCCAGCGGCTTTGTCGGCTTTGTAGGCCAAGCCCCCCGCGCCGCGAACAGCCACCGCCAGGCGGCGCCACAAGGGGAAGGCTCAAGCCACCGCCGGCGCGGACGTAATAAGCCAATCCTGCGACCCGGGCACTCTTTGCCGCCATTCCGATCAGAACCAGCATGTCCTCCTCCAACCGCCCCCATGGCGTCAGCCACAAGGACGTCCTAGCCATCCTGGCGGTAGCCAGCCTGGCCCTCGTCATCGCAGGGCTGGCGGGCTATCACTACCTGGCCCGCAACGGCGCGGCCGCCATCGCCCCCCAGCTCATCGGCGGGCTGCTCGGCGGCCTGGTGGTGATCGGCGCGCTGGCCAGCCTGGCGATCTTCCGGCTCAGCGCACGCCACAGAAGCTCGATGGCCCACATGGAGACCCTCCGCGTCATCGTGGACAAGCTGCTGTGCGGCATCCTGCTGGTGGACAAGGACGGACGCATCCTGCAGGTCAATCAGGCGGCGGCGGAGCTGTTCGGCTACGAATCGGGCGGACTGGTCGGCGAACCCGTCGAGATCCTGATCCCCCAATCCATGGCTGCCGAGCATCGGATGTGGCGGATGAACTTCACCCAGGAATCCACCATCCTCGGCCAGGAGCGTCCCATCTGGGCCCGCCACCGGGACGGCGGCACGGTGCCCGTGCAGCTGGGCCTGGTCCGCATCGAGATTCCCGGCAATACCTTCTTCCTAGCCTCGGTGGTGGACCTCAAGACCCACCTCCACTTCGAGCAGTCGATCACCCGCAGCAATGCGGAACTCGAATCCAAGGTGGCCGAGCTGCAGCAGGCCACCCGCATCATCCAGGACCGCAGCAGCGACCTGCTGGCCATCCAGAAGAAGCTGGAGGCCATCCTCAACGGCAATCCGGCACCCATCATGGTGGTCGACACGGAGGGCATCTGCACCCACTGGAATGCAGCCTGCGAGAAATTCTTCGGCCTCTCCGCGGCCCGGATCGTTGGCACCCGCGATCAATGGCGGGCCTTTTATGACCAGCAGCGGCCGACCATGGCCGACCTCATCGTGCAGGGCGTACCGGACATCCAGGCCTGGTACCCCAATCCGGTGACCGCCTCGGAGATCGCCGAAGGCGGCTTCCAGTACGAGGGCTACTACGACTCCCTCGGCAAGTGGCTGCACATCACCGCCGCGCCGCTGCTCGACGAGCACGGCATGGTCATCGGTGCGGTGGAGACCCTGCTCGACGTGACCGCCCAGAAGGAAGCCCAGGCCCAGGCCGTGGCCGCCAAGGAGCAGGCCGAGGACGCGACCCGCGCCAAGAGCATCTTCCTGGCCAACATGAGCCACGAGATCCGCACCCCGATGAACGCCATCATGGGGCTGACCCACATCCTGCGCCGCGAAGCGAACACCCGCTCGCACACCGAGAAGCTGGGCCTCATCGCCCACGCGGCCGACCACCTGCTGGCGGTCATCAACGACATCCTGGACATCTCCAAGATCGAGGCGGGCAAGGTCGAACTGGAGCAGATCGACTTCGACCTGGACAACCTGCTCAACCGCATCTCGTCGATCATCGCCCCGCGCGCCCGGGAAAAGAACATCGAGTTCATCGTCGACGCGGCCGGCCTGCCCAGCCGCCTCAACGGCGACCCGACCCGCCTGGGCCAGGCCCTGATCAACTACCTGAGCAATGCCATCAAGTTCACCGAGCACGGCACCATCATCCTGCGCGGGCGGCTGATCGAGGACGACCAGCAGCAGATCATGCTGCGCTTCGAGGTGGAAGACAGCGGCATCGGCATTCCGCCGGAGCAGCTGGCCCTGCTGTTCCAGGCCTTCACCCAGGCGGATTCATCCACCACCCGCCAGTACGGCGGGACAGGGCTCGGCCTGGCGATCAACAAACACCTGGCCGAGCTGATGGGCGGCGCGGTCGGCGTCAGCAGTCAGCCCGGCCAGGGCAGCACCTTCTGGCTCACCGCCCGCCTGGGCCGGGTGGGCCGGGCCCATCCGGCCCGGAGCGACACCTTCAGCCATCTGCGCGCGCTGGTGGTGGATGACGTGCCGATGACCCAGATGGTCCACTCCCAGGTGCTGCGGCAGCTCGGCCTGCGCCCCTCCATCGCCAGCTCCGGCGAGGCCGCGCTTGCCGCCGTGGAGGCCGCCGAAGCCATCGGCGAACCCTTCGACATCATCTTCATCGACCTGAACATGCCGGACATGGACGGCACCGCCACCCTCAGGGCGATCCGGCAGCGGGCGCTGGCGCAACAGCCCGTCTGCATCCTGGTGACCGCCACCGACGACTCCGACATCTCGGCCAGCGCCCTCGACGCCGGTTACGCAGCCGTGCTGCTCAAGCCGGCCAGCCGGAAAATGTTCGAGAACGTCCTGCAGCGCCACTTCCAGACCACCCAGGGCGCGCTCGAGAGGGCTCAGGAAACGCCCCGGGCCAGCCTCACCCGCTGCTTCCCGGGCGCACGCATCCTGGTCATGGAAGACGAAGAGATCAACCAGATGGTGGCCCAGGAGTTCCTCGAGGAAGCAGGTTTTGCCGTGACCCTCGCCGACAACGGCCAGCAGGGGCTGGAGCGGGCCCGCGAGCAGACCTTCGACCTGATCCTCACCGACATGCAGATGCCGGTGATGGACGGGCTGAGCGCCACCCGGGCGATCCGCCAGCTGCCGGGCTACGCCACGCTGCCCATCATCGCCATGACCGCCAACGCCTTCGCCGAAGACCGTCACAACTGCCTGGAGGCGGGCATGAACGACTTCATCACCAAGCCGGTGGACCCGGAGGTGCTGTTCTCGGTGATGCTGCACTGGCTGTCCACCGGGCCGCACACGCCGGACGCACCGGAAACCGAGGCGATGCAGCCCATTACGGATACTCCTGAGCCCCCGGCCGGTTAGGGTGCGACAGGCGCGTTGAACGCTTCAACGCACCATCGGGACGAGCCCTGCCACGCCGACCGGTGCCTCGGCCAGCCAGGGAAGCAGGGCGCAGCGGCGCGCCAGGTCATCGGCCACCCGCCGGATGAAAGGCACTTCGTAGCTGCCGCGCTGGCATAGCAGCGGGTCGGTGGTGCCGCTGGCGAGCAGGGACTGGTTGATGACCCAGGCGTAGGGTGTGATGCCAGCCCGGGCCAGGTCGCCCTGCAGGCGTTCGGCCTCATGCACGGGGGTGGCTTCGGGCAGGGTCACGATCAGCACGTGGGTGAAGGCCGGATCACGCAGGCGCGGCAGCAGCTGGCGCACGGACTCCGGCATGTCGCCCTGGGTACGCATGACCTCCCGGTGGTAGGCCTCGGCGGCATCGAGCAGCAGGATGGTGTGGCCGGTCGGTGCGGTATCGAGTACGACGAAACCGTCCCTGCCCTCCTCCACGGTGCGGGCGAAGGCGCGGAACACGGCGATCTCCTCGGTGCAGGGCGAGCGCAGGTCTTCCTCCAGCATCGCCAGGCCACCCGCGTCGAGACTCTTGCCGGCCTTGGCGAGGACTTCCGCGGTGTAGTCGGCAACCTCCTTGCGCGGGTCGATGCGTGTCACGCTCAGGCCCGGGACGGCACCATCCAGCGTGGCCGCCACATGGGCGGCCGGGTCGGTGGTGGACAGCACGACCTTGCCGCCGCGCCGCGCGAGGGCCACGGCAATCGCCGCGGCCACCGAGGTCTTGCCCACACCGCCCTTGCCCATCGTCATCACGACACCATGGCCGGCACCGGCGATCTCATCCACCAGGCCGGCCAGACCGGGCGGCAGCGGGGTGGATGGCATGCTGTTCGACAGGGTAGGACTGGCCGTTTCCGGATGGATCATCAGGCGCAGCGCCTCCAATCCGACGGTCCCCCTGGGCAGGAAAGGGATGGTGCAGGCCGGCAGTTCGGCCAGCTTGGAGGGCATGCCGGCCAGGGCATCCCGCGCACGCTGCGACATGGCAGTGGCGATACGGTCCTTGCTCTGGGCCACGGCAAACAGGCCGTTGATGGCCAGCATCTGGTTGCAAATGCCCAGCTCCGCCAGTTCTCCCCGGGTACGTTCGGCTTCCCGCAGGGCCGAGGTTTCCGGCCGGCTGACCAGGATCACCGTGGTCTCGGCGGAATTGGACAGGCGCGCCACGCTCGCCGCGTACAAGGCCTTCTGCTTCTCGAGACCAGCCAGCGGGCCGAGGCAGGAGGCTCCGCCGGTCGAGGACGAAATGAATTCGTCCCAGGCCGAGGGCAGGGTCAGCAGGCGCAGGGTATGGCCGGTGGGGGCCGTGTCGAAGATGACATGGTCGAAGGCTGCGGTGGCGGCCGGGTCACCCAGCAGTTTGGAGAACTCGTCGAAGGCAGCGATCTCCACGGTGCAAGCGCCGGAGAACTGCTCTTCCATGCTCTGGATGGCCGCCGCCGGCAGGATGCCGCGGTAGGGAGCCACCATCCGCTCCCGGTAGGCGTGGGCCGCCGCTTCCGGGTCGATATTGAGGGCCGACAGCCCCGGCGCGCCCGGCACCGCGGTGGGCGCCTGGCCCAGCGTCACACCCAGCACCTCATCCAGGTTGGAGGCCGGATCGGTGCTCACGATCAGCACCTGCCTGCCGGCCTCGGCCAGCGCCAGACCGGTGGCGCAGGACAGGGAGGTCTTGCCGACCCCGCCCTTGCCGGTGAAGAACAGGTAACGCGTGTTGGTGTTCGGGAGGGCCATGGTCTGTCTCCCTGGGTCAGCAGCAACCCGACTTCGGGTCGCAGCAGCCACCGGCCGCACCGATCTTGATACGCGGCTTCTCCTCGGTCGTCAGCACGATGCCGAGCTTCTGCACCAACTGTTGGCGCGACGGGTACATGCCGGTGGATACGATGTGTCCGTCCACCGCCAGGATGGGCAGCCGGTCCATGCCGGCCTCCATCTCCTTCACCACCGCGGGATTGGCGGCGAAGGCCTGGGGCTCCTGCCCGAGGTTGTGGCGGCTCACCGTCACGCCGTGCGCCTCCACCCACTTCAGATCGGCCGCAAACTGGGCCAGCACCGGGTCCACGTCCACACCGCACACGCCGGTCGAGCAGCACATGGCCGGGTCGAACACTTCAAGCTTTTTCATGAGAGTCTCCTCGGAAAATCCAGGATCAAGCACCCGATGCATGCAGGGGTGCGTTTGTGGGCAGAGGTGGGTGAACTCCGCGAGTCCGCAGATCGCGGCAGGAACGGCCTCACGTCTGACCGGAGAGAAGCCGAGATTGGCAAAAAAAACGCCGGCTTCTTCATCGTTTGGAATCAGGTAGAGGGCCTTCAAATGCAGGTGATGGGCGTGAGAAAGACAGGTGCCCACCAACTCCTCGCCGAGACCCGTTCGGCGCAGCTTGGGCTGCACGGTGACCGAGCGCAGCAGTGCAAAGTCACCCGCCACCTCCAATCCCGCCACACCGACAATGCGCCCCTCGTCGGTTGTGACATAGAAGCTCTCGAGGCTTTGGGGCGTCAGGTCGCCGGCTGGCAGGGCACTATCGGTCAGCAGGCGACATACCGCCTCGAAGTCTTCCGAAGAGGCTCGCCTGATGCGGGATTCACGCATGTTCATACCAGTCCTTTGATGCATTGACGACCTTTACCACCAGCAACATCACCGGCACCTCGATCAGTACCCCCACCACCGTGGCGAGAGCGGCGCCCGACTCGAAGCCGAACAGGCTGATGGCGGCGGCCACGGCCAGTTCGAAGAAGTTGGACGCGCCGATCAGGGCCGACGGACAGGCCACGGCGTGCTTCTCGCCCACCCGGCGGTTGAGCCAGTAGGCCAGGGCCGAGTTGAAGAACACCTGGATCAGGATGGGCACCGCCAGCAGGGCGATGACCAGCGGCTGTTCCAGAATGGCCTTGCCCTGGAAGGCGAAGAGCAGCACCAGCGTGGCCAGCAGGGCCGAGATGGACCAGGGGCCAATGCGTTCCATTGCGGCGTCGAAGGCGGCCTGCCCACGGCCCATCAGGGCCCTGCGCCACAGCTGGGCCAGGGCTACCGGGATGACGATGTAGAGCAGCACCGAGGTGAACAGGGTGTCCCAGGGCACGACGATGGCCGACATACCCAGCAGCAGGCCCACCAGGGGGGCAAAGGCAAACACCATGATGGCGTCGTTGAGGGCGACCTGGGACAGGGTGAACAGCGGATCACCCCCGGTCAGCCGGCTCCACACGAACACCATGGCCGTACACGGTGCGGCGGCCAGCAGGATGAGCCCGGCCACATAGCTGTCGATCTGGTCCGCCGGCAGCAGGGGGGCAAACAGGGTACGCACGAACAGCCAGGCCAGAAAGGCCATCGAGAAGGGCTTGACCAGCCAGTTGACGAAGAGCGTCACGCCGATGCCGCGCACGTGCTGCCGCACTTCATGCAGGGCCGCAAAATCCACTTTCACCAGCATGGGGATGATCATCACCCAGATCAACAGGCCCACCGGCAGATTGACCTGGGCGACTTCCATCCGGCCGATGACCTGGAACGCCCCGGGTGCCAGCTGGCCCAGCGCGATACCCGCGATGATGCACAGGAGGACCCACAGGCTCAGGTAGCGCTCGAAGACGCTCATGGGGGCGCTGGCAGCCACCTTGGCGGTCACTTCACATTGAACAGCGGACATGATGACGCCTCCCTACAGCCCAAGGGCTTCGCGGACGGCCGGCACCAGGCGGGCGCGGATGTCGTCGCGCACGGCAAGGAAGCTGTCCAACGGCTCGCCGTGGGGGTCGTGAAAGCCCACGTGGATGCGCGTCACCGGGCGCGGGAAGATCGGGCAGCTTTCCCTCGCGTTATCGCAGACGCTGACCACCAGGTCGATGTCCTGGTCCATGACGTCGTCGACCGTTTTGGGGTACAGCCCGGCGGTGGGCAGGCCGGCGAGCTTGAGGGCCTCGATGGCGCCGTCGGCCACCTTGGGCTGGGGCGCGGTGCCGGCCGAGATGCCGCGCACGAGCCCGGCCAGCTCGTGGTTGAGGATGGCTTCGCCCATCTGGGAGCGGCAGGAGTTGCCGGTGCACAGCACCAGTACGGTCTTGAGTTGAGACATGCTCTGTTTCTCGCTAAAGCAGGGTCGTTCGCTCTTGTTGCGCAGTTCGCCGATGGCCGTCAGCTCACTCCGCAGGGTTCGTGATGAGCTTCTCGGTCGCTGCGGCACCCGTCGCGAGTTCGCGGCGCTTCGCCGTGGTGTCGCAGGTCGCCGTTTTGGGCAGGCAGGCTTTGCCGTGGCAGCAGTTGCGGGTCAGGAAGGCAATCAGCTCGTCCATGGTTGGATACTCGGCGGAGTAACGGATGAAGCGACCTTCCTTCTGGCCACGGATCAGCCCGACCCGGCTCAGGTGGGCAAGGTGGAAAGACAGGGTCGTCGAAGGCAGACCCAGTTGCTCTCCGATCACACTGGCAATGACTCCGTCCGGGCCGGCCTCCACCAGCAGGCGGAAGATGCTCAGTCGGGACTCATGGCCCAGGGCGGCGAGAAGCTCAGCGGCGTTTAGCGTTTCCATATTTCAATAATAATTGAAATATGGAAGCAAATCGATATAGATTTTCTGATCTGCAAGGGGTGATCCAGCCGGATCGCGGACACCTGCTCCCGGCACGTTGTGCATGCAGCAGGCCGATGCATTCAAGCGGGACAGAATCCCCGGACTGGCCTCCTAGCGCCACACCCCTGGCCGCGGCGTATAGCTGTCCAGCACCCGGATGTAGGACGGCCGGGCCAGGGCGGCGGGGTCGGGGAGCCGGGCCTGGCTCATGCTGCCCTTGAGCTGGGCGACGGAGCTGTACTCACGCTCGATCATCCATTCGCGCATGCCCTGCAGGATCGCCGTGAGGCGCGCCGGGCCGTGCTCCAACAGGCAGGAGGCGAGGTGCACCACGTCGGCCCCGGCGAGCAGCAGCTTGAGCGCCTCCGCATGGCTGTGCACGCCGCCGGTGGCGGCAAGGCTCATGCTGGTGTAGCCGCGCAGGATGGCGATCCAGCGGATGCGCAGCAGGGCCTCCTCGGGGGTGGACAGATGCAGGCGGTCGTCCAGGCCGAGGTTTTCCAGATCGATGTCGGGCTGGTAGAAGCGGTTGAACAAGGCCACCCCGGCGGCGCCGGCGGCCTCCAGGCGCTTGACGAAATGGGGCAGCGACGAGAAGAAGGGCGACAGCTTCATCACCACCGGGATGTCCACCACCCGGCGCAGCTCGGTGAGCAGGGCCAGGTAGCGGGCCTCCACCGCCTCGCCGCTCTCCAGCGGGTCGGCGGCCACGTGGTAGACGTTGAGTTCCAGCGCACAGGCGCCGGCCTGCTGCACTTCCCGCCCCAGGTCCACCCAGCCGGCGGGCGTCACCCCGTTGAGGCTGGCGATCACCGGGATGCCAAGCCGTGCGCGGGCGCGCTGCAGGTGCTCCAGGTAGCGCTCCAGGGCGCCACGGTAGGCCCCGTGGTCGGGCAGGAAGCCGGCGGCCTCGCCGTCGTGGACGTCCGAGTGGATCAGGAAACGCTCGGTCATCGCGTCTTCGGCGATCAGCTCTTCCTCGTAGAGGGAGTGCAGCACCACGGCCGAGGCACCGGCCTCTTCCAGGCGCAGCAGGGAATCCAGATCCTTCGACAGGGGTGTGGATGAGGGCACCAGCGGGTTCTTGAGGCGCAGGCCGAGGTAGTCGGTGGACAGGTCGATCATGGCGGGCTACTCCTGTTTCGGGCTGGCGGGCACCGCGGCGCGGGCCTGGTAGTCGCGGAAGCGCCGGTCGGCCCCTTCCTGGGCGGCGGTGGCAAGGCGGGCGGCGGCTTCCGGATGACTGCGGGCCAGCATGGCGAAGCGCGTCTCGCTGTCCATGAACTGGCGGATCGGCAGGCTCGGCGGAGCCGAATCCAGGCGGAAGGGGTTGGCCCCCCCCGCGGCCTGGCGCGGGTCGTGGCGCAGCAGCGGCCAGTGCCCGGTCTTCACCGCCAGCTCCTGCTGGCGCTGGTTGTAGAGCATGTCCACGCCGTGGGCGATGCACGGGCTGTAGGCGATGATCAGCGACGGGCCCGGATGCGCCTCGGCTTCGTGGAAGACCTTGAGGGTATGCACGTCCTTGGCACCGTAGGCCACGGTGGCCACATACACGTGGCCGTAGTCGGCCGCCAGGCGGGCCAGGTCCTTCTTGGCGGTGGCCTTGCCGCCGGCCGAGAACTTGGCCACCGCGCCCAGCGGCGTGGCCTTGGAAGTCTGGCCGCCCGTGTTGGAATACACCTCGGTGTCCAGCACCAGGATATTCACGTCGTGGTCCAGGGCCAGCACGTGGTCGAGGCCGCCGTAGCCGATGTCGTAGGCCCAGCCGTCACCGCCGATGATCCACACCGAGCGGCGGATCAGCCATTCGGCGAGGGCCTCCAGCTCGGCGGCGCGGGGGTGCTCGCTGATCGCCAGCATGTCGCGCAGCAGGGCCACCCGTTCGCGCTGGGCACGAATCCCCGTCTCCTGACGCTGGTCGGCCTCCACCAGGGCCTGGGCCAGGTCGCTACCGACCTCGCCGGCCAGCTCGCGCACCAAGCCTTGGGCCTGGCTCATCAGCTGGTCCGACGCCAGGCGCATGCCCAGGCCGAACTCGGCGTTGTCCTCGAACAGGGAATTCGACCAGGCCGGCCCGCGCCCTGCCCCATTCACGGTGTAAGGCGTGCTCGGCAGGTTGGCGCCGTAGATCGACGAGCAGCCGGTGGCATTGGCCACCAGCATGCGATCGCCGAAGAGCTGAGTGGCGAGGCGGATGTAGGGCGTTTCGCCGCAGCCGGCACAGGCGCCGGAGAACTCGAAGAGCGGGTCGAGCAGCATCGCGCCGGGCAGGGTGCCCTGCTTGAGCAGGCTGCGGTCGAACTCAGGCAGTTGCAGGAAGAAGGCGAAGTTGTCCCGCTCGGCGTCGCGCAGCGGGCCCACCGGCGCCATGTTCACCGCCCGCCGCGACAGGTTGGACTTGTCGTGGATCGGGCAGGCTTCGACGCAGTCGCCGCAGCCGGTGCAGTCCTCGGGCGCCACCTGGTAGCTGATGCGGGTGCCGGCCGGATAGTCCTTGCTCTTCGCCGCCACGTGCTTGAAGGTCGGCGGCGCAGCCCCGGCCACTGCGGCGTCGAAGGCCCGCGCGCGGATCGCCGCATGGGGGCAGACGAACACGCACTTGCCGCACTGGGTGCACAGGTCGGCCTCCCACACCGGGATCTCCAGGGCGATGTTGCGTTTCTCGAAGCGGGCGGTGCCGGTGACAAAACTACCGTCCGGCGGCATCGCCGACACCGGCAGGCGGTCGCCTTCGCCACGGAACACCGGCAGGGTGAAGTCGCGCACGAAGTCCGGCACGGCGGCCTCCACGGCAGCGGCCGCAGCCGGGCCGGCATCATCGAAGAGACCGGGGATTTCCAGCTCCTGCAGGCTGGCCAGGGTCAGGTCGATGGCCTTGTGGTTCAGGTCCGCGAGGCGCTTGCTCTTCTTGCCGTAGGTCTTGTCCACCGCCTGCTTGATCGCGGCCAGGGCCTCGTCCCGCGGCAGGATGCCGGAGATGGCGAAGAAGCAGGTCTGCATGATGGTGTTGATGCGCCGCCCCATGCCGGCGCTGGCCGCCACCGCGTAGGCATCGATGACCCACAGGCGCAGCCCCCGCGACAGGATGCCGGCACGCATCCCGAAGGGCAGGCTGGCCCACACCTCCCCGGCCGGCTGCGGCGTGTTGAGCAGGAAGACGCCGCCCGGCGCGGCATGGGCCAGCAGGTCGTAGCGCTCGGTGAACACCGTCTGGTGGCAGGCCACGAAGCCGGCCATCCCCTCCTCCACCAGGTAGGCGGAGCGGATGCTGTCCGGCCCGAAACGCAGGTGGGAGACCGTCACCGCACCAGACTTCTTCGAGTCGTAGACGAAATAGCCCTGGGCCTGCAGGGCGGTGGATTCGCCGACGATCTTGATCGAGTTCTTGTTCGCCGACACCGTGCCATCCGCCCCCAGCCCCCAGAACACCGCATGCTGCAGGCGGCGCGAGGCATCGGTGCGGAAATGGCTGTCCCATTCCAGCGACAGGTGGGTCACGTCGTCGTGGATGCCCACCGTGAAGCGGCGCCGCGGAGCAGCGGCGGCCAGCTCGTCGAACACCGCCTTGACCATGCCCGGGGTGAACTCCTTGCTGGCCAGGCCGAAGCGGCCGCCGATCACCCGCGGCAGCGGGCGCAGGCCATCGGCGGCGGCCTCGGCCAGGGTCGCCAGCACGTCCTTGTAGAGCGGCTCGCCGTCGGCGCCGGGCTCCTTGCAGCGGTCGAGCACCGCCACGCCGCGGACGCTGGCCGGCAGGGCCTGCAGCAGGGCCTCCCGCGGCCATGGGCGGAACAGGCGCAGCTTGAGCAGACCGACCTTCTCGCCGCGGCCCAGCAGGTGCTCGACGGTCTCCTCCACCGTGCCGGCGGCCGAGCCCATCACCACGATGACCCGCTCCGCGTCCGGCGCCCCCACGTAGTCGGCCAGCCGGTAATGGCGGCCGGTGAGCTCGCCGAAGCGGTCCATGGCCGCCTGCACATGGCCGGCAAAAGCATCGTGGAAGGGATTGGCCCGCTCGCGGCCCTGGAAGAACACGTCGGGGTTCTGGGCAGTACCGCGCAGCACCGGGTGCTCGGGCGACAGGGCGCGGCGGCGGTGGGCATCCACCAGGCGGTCGTCGATCATGGCCCGCACGGTGTCGGTCTCCACCGCCTCGATCTTGGCGACCTCGTGGGAAGTGCGGAAACCGTCGAAGAAATGGATCACCGGGATGCGTCCGGCCAGGGTCGCGGCCTGGGCGACCAGGGCCATGTCCTGGCTCTCCTGCACCGAATTGCTGGCCAGCAGCGCGCAGCCGGTGGCCCGGCAGGCCATCACGTCGGAATGGTCGCCGAAGATGGACAGGGCGTGGGTGGCCACCGCCCGCGCCGCCACGTGCAGCACGAAGGGCGTCAGCTCGCCGGCCATCTTGTAGAGGTTGGGGATGAACAGCAGCAGGCCCTGGCTGGCGGTGAAGCTGGTGCCCAGGGCGCCGGCGGTGAGGGCGCCGTGCAGGGCCCCGGCCGCGCCGGCCTCGGACTGCATCTCGATGATGTGCGGTACCGCACCCCACAGGTTGGGCTTGCCCTGGGCAGCCCATTCGTCAGCCCACTCGCCCATGCTGGACGAGGGGGTGATGGGGTAGATGGCGATCACCTCGGCACCGAGGTAGGCCATGCGGGCGGCGGCTTCGTTGCCGTCGAGGTTGAGGTAGCGAGGCATCGCGACTCCCTGCAGGAAGATTCTGTCTGCGTGGCCCGCCAGTCCCGCTTGTTGACACGGGTCGCTGCGGCGCAGCATCAGGCTGCATGGTAAGTCCGCCCTGCACATTCCTCCGTTGATCTGGCGCAAACCCACGCGCCATGGGCCTCCCGGGCCGGTCAGCGCCCGGGCAGCAGGGCCGGGTGGGCGGCGCCGCGGAAATCCTGTGGCGCCGGCTGCCCGCGGGCGGCGGCCTTGTCGCGGGCGGCCTGGTGCTGCATGTCGGCCTGAAAGAAGCTCACCGCCTTGCCGGCCGCACGGGCCGCCAGCAGTTCATCGCGGGCAATCTCTCCACCGCCGATGCCGACCAGGCTGTCGCTCACCCCCACCAGGGCCGCCGAAGTGGGCGCCAGCCCCCCCTCCGGGAGGCGCCCACCCCAGGTGGTGTCGGGAATGTAAAACACCCGGTCCACGCAGGGCGACAGGGGCACGGCTTCGTCCCGCGCCAGCGACGAGACAACGCCAAGGGTGACAAAACCGCGCCGGCGGGCCAGCGCATAGACCGCGCCGATCCCCTCGGCGGTGGCGCCGGCAGCGACCACCGTGCGGGCCGGGTCCACGCCGTCCAGCACCCGCCCGGCGATCGCCAGCATGGCTTCGGGATCCTCATAGCCGGCCCCCGAATAGCCGACAAAGCTCAGCACCTGGCGGCCCTGCTGCTGCACCCAGGCGCGCAATGCCGCCTCGCCCTCGTCGACTTGCGACGGGCTGGCCGCGCCGGCGGACAGGGGCATCACGCTGCACAGGGCCAGGCAAAAAGGGGGCAGGCAAAGGGGGCCGCAGCCGGGAAACAGGAAGAATGGGAAGGTCTTGCGCACGCTCGCTCTCCGGTACATTACGGCGGCATCTTAGCAAGGCCTGCCGTGGATTTCGGTATGCCCTGATTGACCCGCCGCCGACAGGCCCCTAGGCTCGAAGCCCGTTCCCGCAAAAAGCAGGCCCCGCCATGCCCGCCCCCAGCCGCAAGACCCTGCTGATCGTCCACCAATCCACCACCGGCGCCACCGAGCAGATGGCCAGCGCCGTGGCCGCGGCGGCCCGCGCCGGGGATGAGGTCGACGTGCGCCTGTTGCGCGCCACCGAAGCCAGCGCGGCAGACCTGCTGGCGGCCGACGGCTATGTGTTCGCCACCCCGGAAAACCTGGCCGCCATCGCCGGCCTGATGAAGGATTTCTTCGACCGCAGTTATTACGGCGCCCTCGACCAGATCAACGGCCGCCCCTATGCCGCGCTGGTCTGCGCCGGCAGCGACGGCAGCAACGCCGCCCGCCAGATCGCCCGCATCGCCACCGGCTGGCGCCTGCGCGAGATCGCACCGCCGCTCATTGTCTGTACCCACGCCCAGACCCCCGAAGCCATCCTGGCGCCCAAGGTGGTGACGCCGGATGAACTCGCCCGGGGCACGGAACTCGGCGCAGCCTTCGCCGCAGGGCTGGCGATGGGGGCTTTTTGAGCTCCGCCCCAGCCTTTTGAGGCCTTTTCAGCGCTCCTGGGCTGCTAGAACCCATAAAATTTCATACTCGGCCGAACCCACCCCGGCCAGCCGCGTCGAACCTGCTGAATAAACCTGACCGAATGCCTCCCTCATGCATCACAACGTTTCCCTGATCGCCCTCATCGCCGCCGGCTTCGGCCTTGCCATGGTCCTCGGCGTGATCGCCTCGCGCCTGCGCATGCCCCCGCTGGTGGGTTACCTGCTGGCCGGCGTGGCCATCGGCCCCGGCACTCCCGGCTTTGTCGCTGACGTGGCCCTGGCGGGCCAGCTGGCCGAGATAGGCGTCATGCTGCTGATGTTCGGGGTGGGGCTGCATTTCTCTCTGGGCGACCTGCTGGCCGTGCGCAAGATCGCGGTGCCCGGCGCCGTGGTGCAGATTACCGTGGCCACCCTGCTGGGTGCCGGCACCGCCGTGTGGTGGGGCTGGCCGCTGGGTGAGGCGGTGGTGTTCGGCCTGGCCCTGTCGGTGGCCAGCACGGTGGTGCTGCTGCGCGCCCTCGAGGCCAAGGGCCTGCTCGACTCCACCAACGGCCGCATCGCGGTGGGGTGGCTGGTGGTGGAAGACCTCGCCATGGTCCTCGTGCTGGTCCTGCTGCCCGCCCTTGCCCCCCTGATGGGCGGTGGCGATGCGCAGCCGGCGGCGGACTTCCAGGCGCTGGCCCTCACCATCGGCCTGACCCTGGCCAAGGTCTCGGCCTTCATCGCCCTGATGCTGGTGGTCGGGCGCCGGGCCTTTCCGCGCATCCTGTGGCTGGTGGCCCGCACCGGCTCGCGGGAGCTGTTCACCCTGTGCGTGATCTCCGCCGCGGTCGGCGTGGCCTATGCCTCGGCGGTGCTGTTCGACGTGTCCTTCGCGCTGGGGGCCTTCTTCGCCGGCATGATGATGCGCGAGTCGGAGTTCAGCCACCGCGCGGCGGAAGACTCCCTGCCCCTGCGTGACGCCTTTTCGGTGCTGTTCTTCGTCTCGGTGGGCATGCTCTTCGACCCCCGTGTGCTGATGGAGGAGCCCTTCAAGGTGGTGGCCGTGGTGGGCATCATCCTGGTCGGCAAGACGGTGGCGGCGATCGCCCTGGTGCTGGCCTTCCGCTACCCCCTCAACACCGCCCTGACGGTGGGCGCCAGCCTGGCCCAGATCGGCGAGTTCTCCTTCATCCTGGCCAGCCTGGGGATGGGGCTCGGCCTGATGAGCATGGAGGGGCAGAACCTGATCCTCGCCGGTGCGCTGATCTCCATCGCCCTCAATTCCGCCCTCTTCGCCACCATCGGCCCGGCCCAGGCCTGGGCCCGGGCCCGCTCCGCGTGGGCGCGCAAGCTGGACCTGCGGGACGACCCGCTGGCCGCCCTGCCGATGACCACCGACCGCAAGATCCTCTCCAACCAGGTCGTGCTGGTGGGCTATGGCCGGGTGGGCCGGCATGTGGCAGCGACCCTCGACCGGGAGCGCATCCACTACGTGGTGGCGGACAGCAACCGGGAAGTGGTGGAAGCCCTGCGCAAACGCGGCAAGGCCGCGGTGACCGGCGACGCCTCCGATCCGATCGTGCTGGTCCAGGCCCACATCACCAAGGCGGCCATGCTGGTGGTGACGATTCCCGATCCAGTGGCCTGCCGCAAGATGGTGGATATCGCGCGCAAGCTCAACCCCGACATCGCCACCGTGCTGCGCGCCGAATCCGAAGAAGGTGCGGTGCTGCTGCGCAAGGACAAACTCGGCGAGGTCTTCGTGGCCGAGCAGGAGCTCGCCTTCAGCATGGCCCGCTACGTGGAAAGCCAGATGCGGGTACCCGCCCACTAGCCGGCACACCTGCGGAGGTGCCCTCCCGGCACCGGCCAGCCCCTCAACCCGCCTTCACCTCGCTGCGGCATGACGCCGCAGCGCGTGCGGCTGCCTGCCGATTCCCCGGCAGCGCGGCACCATGCCACATTGTGGGCACCACCTATGCCCCTTGAGAATCCGCGGCGACCATTTCAGCCCGAGGATTTCTCATGCCCAAGCACTCCCAGCTCTTCCTTCTCACGACGCTCGCGTCGGCAATCCTGACTGCCTGCGGAGGCAGCGGCGGTGGCGGCAGCACCAAGACCAGCCTGTCCGGCACCGTGGCCGACGGCTACCTGAGGGGCGCCACGGTCTGCCTGGACATCAACGGCAACGCGGCCTGTGACACCGGCGAGCCCTCCGCCACCACCGGCGACGGCGGCAAGTACACCCTCTCCGACATCAACGCCGGCGACGACACGAAATACGCCGTGGTGGTCAACGTGCCGGCAGGCGCCGTCGACAGCGACAACCCGACCGGCAGCGTGGGCAAGGCCTACTTCCTGTCGAGCCCGGCCGGCAAGGGCGGCTTCATCAGCCCGGTGACGACCCTCATCCAGCAGAAGCTGGCCGCCGGCGCCAGCCTGGAGGCCGCCGAGAGCGCGGTCAAGGCGCTGCTTGGCATCACCGACACATCGGTCAGCCTGTTCTCCGACTACATCGCCGCCCAGGGCTCCGCCACTCAGACCGACGCCACCACGGCCGGCCGTTACGCCCGCGCCCACGAGGCCGGCAAGGTCGTCGCCGCGTCGCTGCAGGCCGGCTATGACAGCCTCAAGTCCGACAGCAACGCCAAAGCCGTGCAGAAGGTGCTGCTGGCCCAGGCTGAAGATGCCCTGACGGTGCAGAAGGCCACCTCCACCGACACGACCAGCCCGACCTTCTCCACCACTGGCGTGGTGGCCGCCGACAGCCCGAACACCCTGAAGAAGATCCTGGCCTACGAAAAGAATGGCTGGGCCAGCGCCACCCAATCGGTGAGCATCGACTTCGGCGTAGTCGCAGGCGGCCAGGCCGTCGGCTGCGGCCTGCCCCTCGCCGGCCTCGGCACCAAGGCCACCAGCGGCCAGGTCAAGGATCTGCGCTTCTACATCACCAACGTGCTGCTGATCGACGCCCAGGGCAACCAGGTGGCGCTGAAGCTGGACGACAACGCCAACCAGGCCCGCGACGTGGCCTTGATCGACTTCGAGGATGCCACCGGCAAGTGCCCGACCAGCACCGGCACGGCCACCACCTACACCACCCTCACCGGCAAGGTGGTGCCGGGCAACTACGTGGGCATTGCCATGACGCTCGGCGTGCCGGTCAAGTCGGCCGACGCCGACAAGGCCTCCCTCAACCACAGCGACACCACCGCCGCCACCACCCCGGCCCTGCTCACCAGCAGCGCCATGGCCTGGTCCTGGCAGTCCGGCCGCAAGTTCAGCAAGATCGAATTCGTACCGGACACCCCGATCACCCGCCCCACCGGGACCACCACCACCTGGAACGTGCACCTGGGCTCCACCGGCTGCAAGGGCGACCCCACCAAGGGCATAGTCACCGCGTGTACCAACCCGAACCGGATGGACTTCTCCTTTGCTGCCTTCAACGCCAGCACCCAGAAGATCGTCCTCGACCTCGCGGAGCTCTTCAAGAACTCCGACCTGTCCTACGACGGCGGCGGTGCAGCGGGCTGCATGTCCGGCACCACCGACCCGGAATGCCCGGGCATCTTCCAGGCCCTGCAGATCGACCTGGCCAGCGGCCTGCCGATCAACGGCGGCGCGGCACAGAAGGTCTTCGCCGTGAAGGCGAAGTAAGGACGACCGGAGAGAGCCCCACAACCATGAAGCGCAGCCCCTTCCCCGGGGCGTTCGCCGCCGCCACCCTGGTCAGCCTGGTGCTGGCCGGCTGTGGCGGCGGCGGCACGTCCACCACCGATACCAGCCAGTCCGTCAATACCGACAGCTCCTGGAGCTGGAACCTGCCGGTCAACTTCGCCACCCCGGCGATACCTGACGACAACCCGATGTCCGAGGAGAAGTTCCAGCTCGGCCGCCGGCTGTTCCACGACACCCGCCTGTCCGGCAATGGCACCCAGTCCTGTGCCTCCTGCCATTTCCAGAACCTGGCCTTCACCGACGGCAAGGCGGTGTCCACCGGCTCCACCGGCGAGCTCACGGCGCGCAGCGCGATGCCCATCGCCAATTCGGCTTACCACCCCACCCTGACCTGGGCGAACTCCACCCTGACCTCCCTCGAGAAGCAGATGGAGACCCCGCTCTACGGCACCAATCCAGTAGAACTGGGTATCAACGAGAGCAACAAGGCCGGCGTGCTCAAGCGCTTCCAGGATGACGCCGACTACGTGGCCCGCTTCGGCCGCGCCTTCCCCGGGGAATCCGCACCAGTCAGCTTCACCAACATCATCAAGGCCATCGCCACCTTCGAGCGGGGCATGCTCTCCGGCGACTCGAAGTACGACCGCTACCAGAAGGGTCAGGCCAGCCTCAGCGACACGGAAGAGCGGGGACGCAACCTCTTCTTCACCGAAAAGGCCGAGTGCTTCCACTGCCACGGCAGCTTCAACTTCAATGACCAGTTGAAGCATGCCGGATCGCGCCTGGTGGAAACCCCCTTCCACAACACCGGCCTCTACAACATCGACGGCAAGGGAGGCTTTCCTGCCCCCAACCGGGGCATCTTCGAGCTCAACGGCAAGGCCGGGGACATGGGTGCCTTCCGGGCCCAGAGCCTGCGCAATGTCGCCGTCACCGCCCCCTACATGCACGACGGCAGCATCGCCACCCTCGAAGAGGTGCTGGATTTCTACGCAGCCGGCGGCCGCAACATCACCAGCGGCGCCCATGCCGGCGACGGCAGGGCCAATCCCTACAAGAGCGACCTGATCTCGCGCATCGACCTCAGCGCTCAAGAAAAAGCCGACCTGGTGGCCTTCCTCAAGACCCTGACAGACGAGACCCTGCTGACCAGCAGCCGCTTCTCCAATCCGTTCAAGTAAAGGTCATCGCCACCATGCGTCATGCCAGCCTCGTCGCCAGCCTCGCCCTGGGCCTCTCGGCCCTGGCCGGGCTGGCCGCCGTGCATCAACTGAAGCCCGCCCCCGCATGGACCTGGAGTCTGCCAGCGTCCTTCAAACCGCCCCGCATCCCGGCGGACAACCCCATGACGGAGGAGAAGTTCCAGCTGGGCCGGCGCCTCTTCTACGACACCCGTCTGTCCGGCAATGGCACCCAGGCCTGTGCCAGCTGCCATTTCCAGCACCTCGCCTTCACCGACGGCAAGGCCATGTCCACCGGCTCCACCGGGGAGCTCACCGCCCGCAGTGCCCCCAGCATCGCCAATACCGCCTGGAATCCGACCCTCACCTGGGCCAACTACTCCATCCTCGATCTGGAGCGCCACATGCTGGTGCCCATGTTCGGCGAGAACCCCGTCGAACTGGGCATCGATGACAGCACCCGCAACACGGTACTCAAGCGCTTCCGCGACGATCCCGACTACCGCGCCCGCTTTGCCCGCGCCTTCGGCCCTGGCCAGGAGGCCATCAGCTTCTCGAACCTGATCAAGGCGATCGCGGTGTTCCAGCGTGGCGTGGTGTCCGCCGACGCCCGCTACGACCGCTATCTGGCCGGCCAGGAAAAGCTCACTGAAGCCGAGGAACGGGGCCGCAGCCTGTTCTTCTCGGAACAGGCCCAGTGCGGCAACTGCCACAGCGGCCCCACCTTCAGCGACCAATATGCCGACGTCTCCAGCCGCGAGGTACGCACGCCCTATCACAACACCGGCCTCTACAACCTGGACGGCAAGGGCGGCTATCCGGACGGCAACCGGGGCATCCTCGAACTCTCCGGCAAGGATGCCGACATGGGAGCCTTCCGCACCCAGAGCCTGCGCAACGTGGCGCTCACCGCCCCATACATGCATGACGGCAGCGTGCCCACCCTGGAAGCCGCGCTCGACCATTACGCCGCCCACGGCCGGACGCTTCGCGACGGCCCCCGTGCCGGAGACGGCAGCCGCAACCCCCACAAGGACCCGCGCCTCGACCGCATCCAGCTGAGCGCCGACAACAAGGCCGACCTGATCGCCTTCCTCAGGACGCTCACCGACGAAACCCTGCTTACCTCGCCCCGCTATGCCAATCCGTTCAAATAGATTCCGCCTCGGCATCCTGGCCGGCACCGTCCTGGCGGCCTCGGCGGCTACCCACGCCCACGAGATGCCCCAGCCGCCCATCGAGGACCGCCTGTCCATCAGTGCCGGCTTCGGCCTGATGTCCCTGCATGCCGATGATGCCTACCCCATTGCCCGCCTGCCCGGCGTCCTCGAGGCAGGCAGCCCCCGCGCCGACGAGCGCCGGGATGGCCTGGATTACGCCGAAATAGCCCTGCGGGCCCGCTTCAGCGAACAATGGCGGGGGATGTTCAAGATGGCCCACCATGGTGGCCGGGATGCCCGCAACGAGACCGAAGAGGCGTGGCTGGAAGGCCGTGCGGAACCCCTCCACGACCATCGCCTGGCGGTGAAGGGCGGGCGCCAGCTGCTGCCCCTGGGGCTGCTCAACCCGGTGCACATGCACGCCTGGGACTTCGGCATCGCACCGCTGGCCCTGCGCGGCATCATCAACGAGAGCTGGCGGGCCGACGGCCTGCGCGCCGACTGGACCCACCCGGCAGGCTGGTCCGCCGGCCTGGGTGCCTGGCGCAACCAGGGCTTCCCCGGCGCCGATGCGGGCGGCTTCAAGCTGATCACCGGCCGCGTCGGCTGGCAGAGTGACAGCCTCCGCATCGAAGCCGGCTATGCCAACGTCAATGCCGACGGCCGTGCCCTGCTCACCACCGGCCTGGCCGGGCATACCCACAGCGTGCCCAGTTGCACCCGCATCGCCACCGACCGGGTGTGCTTCTTCGGCACCGCCCGGATGGCCGTGCTGGCCGCGCGCTGGCAGAGGCCCGACAGCCCCTGGTGGGTCGGCGCGGAGTGGTGGGCGAAACGCGAGGAAGGCCGTCTGGACAGCATCAACGGCACACCGGACTACACGGGCAAGCTGAATGGCGGGTGGCTGGATGCCGGCTGGCGCTTTGCCCCGGGCTGGGAAGCCATCGGCAGGGTGGAGCGGGCCGTCGCCCGCCATGACCTGGCCGGCGCCAACGCGGCCCTGGTGGCCACCCAGTCGGGCATCGCCGACTCGCATCAGCCCCTGCGCAGCCTTGGCGCGGTGCTGCAATGGCGCCCGGCGGGCGGCCACCGCCTGGCTGCCGAATGGCACCGGGAGCGCACCGGCCCGACGAGCAACGAGGTGTGGCTGCTGCGCTACCAGTTCCTGTTCAGCCAGGGCCTGCTCTAGCCCTGGCGTGGGCTACATGCCGCCCACGGCCTCGCAGCCAGCAAGGGCGCAGCGCTCGTCCTCGGCCTCGCTGGCCCCCGAGACGCCGATGGCGCCGATGACCTGCCCTTGCCATTCGATGGGAATCCCGCCGCCGAAGACCACCAGCCGCGGGCGCAGCAGGATGCCCTTCTGCACCGGCTCGGAGAAGCCGGCCAGCAGTTCGCTCCACTGGGCGGTGGGAAAGCGGAAGCTGGCCGCGGTGTAGGCCTTGTCGATGGCGGTGTCCATGGAATGCAGGGACGACTCCGGCATGCGCAGGAAGGCCATCAGCACGCCGGAGCGGTCCACCACCGCCACGTTGACCGCGACACCGAGGCGTTCCGCCTCCTCCATGGCGGCCACCACGGCCTGCTGGGCGGCCTGCCGGGTGATGCTCAGGCAGGCCGCCGCGGGTGAGGCGGACGCCACCGTCACGGGGCCTCCGCCGCGAAGCGGTCGCGCAGCAGGTTCTTCTGCACCTTGCCCATGGTGTTGCGAGGCAGGTCATCCACAAAGAAGACCCGCTTGGGCACCTTGAAGTTGGCCACCGCGCCCTTCAGGCTGCCGATCACGTCGGCCTCGCTCAGGGCCGCGCCCGCCTCGGCCACCACCACGGCCGCAACGGCTTCGCCGAAGTCCTTGTGGGGCAGGCCGATCACCGCGGACTCCTTCACCCCGGCCATCTCGTCGATGTAGGACTCGATCTCCTTCGGGTAGACGTTGTAGCCGCCCGTGATGATCAGGTCCTTGGAGCGCCCCACCAGCACCACATAGCCCTGGGCGTCGATCATGCCCAGGTCGCCAGTGCGGAAAAAGCCGTCGGCGGTGAACTCCTCGCGGGTCTTCTCGGGCATGCGCCAGTAACCCGGGAAGACGTTGGGGCCGCGCACCTGCACGTGGCCGATCTCGCCCTGGGGCAGGGCCTGGCCTTCATTGCCGGCGATGCGCACCTCGACGCCCGGCAGCGGGTAGCCCACCGTGCCGGCGCGGCGGGCCCCTTCGAGGGGGTTGGAGGTGAGCATCACCGTCTCGGTCATGCCGTAGCGCTCGAGGATGGCCTGGCCGGTGCGGGCCTCGAACTCCTTGTGGGTCTCGGCCAGCAGCGGCGCCGAGCCGGAGATGTAGAGGCGCATGTTGGGCCCGCTGTCGCGGCCGAAGCCCGGCTGTTCGAGCAGCCGGGTGTAGAAGGTCGGTACCCCCATGAAAACGGTGGCGCGGGGCAGCAGGCGCAGGGCGGTGTCCACGTCGAAGCGCGGCAGCCACAGCATCAGGCTGCCGTTGAGCAGAGCGCAGTGGCAGGCCACGAAGAGGCCGTGGGCATGGAAGATGGGCAGGGTGTGGAGCAGCACGTCACCGGGCCGGAAGCCCCAGTAGGAATGCAGGGTGCGGGCGTTGGAGGCGAGGTTGGCGTGGGTCAGCATGGCTCCCTTGGAGCGCCCGGTGGTGCCCGAGGTATACAGAATGGCGGCCAGGTCGTCGCCGCTGCGGGCCACCGTCTCGAAGCTCGCCGCACAGGTAGCGGCCTGTTCCGGCAGGCTGCCCTCGCCGGCCTCGCCGAGGGTCAGCACATGGGCCACGCCCGCGTCGGCGGCCAGTTCCTTGAGCAGGGCTTCGCCCTGGGGCCGGCACACCACCAGGCTGGGCTGGGCGTCGCCCAGGAAGTAGGCCAGCTCGCTGCGCTGGTAGGCGGTGTTGAGGGGCACGAAGACCACCCCGGCGCGCAGGCAGGCCAGGTAGAGGAACAGCGCTTCGGGCGACTTTTCCACCTGCACCGCCACCCGGTCGCCGGGCTTGAGGCCGAGGCGGACGATCAGGCTGGCGATGCGGCCGCTGGCGGCATCCAGTTCGGCATAGGGGTAGCGACGACCTTCGGCGGTCTCCAGCGCCGGGGCATCGGGGGCGGCCGGAAAGCCGGCCTTGAGCATGAGGTAGAGGTTCTGATTGTTCATGGGGGTTCTCTTCTCGTTCAGACGATCACTTGGTCCTGCCAGCACAGCCGGGCCACTTCGAGCACCAGCTTGCCACGCACCGTGCCCTGGCGGCTCCTGCCCAGGGCCTCGGCGACAGACGCCAGCGGCATCACGTCGATCTCGGGCAGCTGCAGGCGGCCCTCGGCGCACAGCCTGGCCAGGTGCTCCAGCTGGGCCTGGTCGGCCTTGGCGACGATGCGCTGGGCCCGCACGCCCAAGGCCTCGGCCCGCCCCGCATCGGGCTGGCCGGCGATGCTGACCAGGCGGCCGCCGGTGCGCACCCGCTCCAGCCCGGCCGCCAGGGCCTCGCCGCCGCTGCAGTCGAGGAGCAGGTCGGGGCGCGTCTCGAGCACCGGCGAGGGGTCGAACAAGGCCTGGTAGTCGAGGGCGATCTCCGCGCCCAGGCCTTTGACATAAGAATGGTTGGCGGGCCGCGAATAGGCGATCACCCGCGCGCCCTGCAAGCGGGCCAGCTGCACCGCCATCGAGCCGACGCCACCGGCGGCACCGACGATGGCCACCGTCTCGCCGGCCTGCAGCCCGCCGGCCTGGACCAGGGCCTGCCAGGCGGTGAGGAAGGGCAATGGCAGCGCTGCGGCGCTCATCAGGGCCAGTGAATCGGGAATCGGCACGAGCAGGGACTCGGGCACGCAGATGTACTCGGCGTAGGTGCCGCGCTCCACCGGGGTGCCGTACTGGCGGCAGTAGCCCATCACCCGCTGGCCCGGGGCAAGGCGGCTGACGCCCTCCCCCACCTGGTCGATCTCGCCGGCGGCGTCCCAGCCGAGGGTCAGGGGAAACTGGTGCGGGAACACCGCAGCCATCGCGCCCTGGCAGATCTTCCAGTCCACGGGATTGACGCCGGCGTAGGCGATGCGCAGGCGCACCTCGCCGGGCGCCGGCTCGGGTTTGGGGGCGTCGCTCACGCGCACGGAGTCGGCAGCGCAGAAGGCATCGATGCGTACGGCTTTCATGGGGCTCACCAGGCTTGGATTGGGAAAATGGAGAAACCCGCCACCCGGCCGGGTGGCGGGTGGCGGTGGCTCAGCGGCCAGCCGACTGCAGGGTCTGCAGCGAGAAGTCCTTGGAGCTGACGCCCGGAGCGTTGGTCTTCCAGGTGGCCGTATCGATCAGCGACACGGTGGCGTGGTTACGCTGGAAGTCGATCACCGCGCCGCCGGTGGTGCGCACGTCGCGGAAGCCGTCCTCGGCCTTGCCGACATAGGAGTGGAATTCCATGAACTTCCAGAATTCACCCTTGCGGTTGTAGGTCTCACCGTAATAGATGCGCGGGTACTTGGTATCCACGTACAGGACCTTCTTGCTGTAGGGGTGCTCGGACGGGGTGATGGCCTCGATCACGTACACCTCGCGCGGCTCGAAGCGGTCGTTGTTCATGTTCCAGAACGGCGGCTTGTTCTCGAGGGCCGGGTACTTCTCCTCGAAGCTGCTGCCGTTGCGGTTCCACAGCTGGGTCTTGCCGTTGGCCACCGCCAGCACCCAGCGCTTGCCGACCATCTTGTAGCTGGGATACCAGCACGGGCGGGCGTTGAAGATCTCCAGGTCGTCCTGCAGCTGGTCGGAGGAACCCACCGGGTCCATCCAGGCACCACCGGACAGGCGACGCACCCGGCGCACGGCGGGGATGTAGGCCCACACGTCGTTGAACTTGGTGGAGTCGTACTGGACGGTGTAGGTGCCGAGGCCCTTCATGTCGGCCGGGGACTTGAAGTAGAGCAGCTGGCGGCCGCGCTCGCTGCCGTCGCCTTCGGTGGCTTCGCCGTTGAGGCGGCCCTTCATGGAGTAGCGGGTGAATTCGGCCACCGGCTCGGCGTGCACGCCCTTGGCGCCGTCGATCAGCACCTGGGTGTAGAAGGGCACTTGCGCCACGTCGCCGGTGAGCTGGCCGAGGTGCCAGTTCCAGATCACCTTCTCGGCGGCCTGGCTGTCCTTCATGTCGATGTTGGGAAAGGGCTCGCCGGCCTTCCAGCCGTCCACCTGACAGCTCTCGGCGTTGATCCTGGTCTTGCCGGCGTTGGCCTGGGAGGCCTTGACCCACTTCGGATCGAGGGGCACTTCCTTCGACTTGTAGAGGGGGATCTTCCAGCCGTTGGTCTTGATCCGCCATTCCATCTTCTCGGTGAGGAGGCTGGCGATGGTCTTGCCTTCGAAGGTGTCGTTCTTGATCTGGTTGATGTTCTCGGCAGAGATCACCGTGCCTTCCGGCAGTTCGGCGGCGTGCAGCTGGCACGCCATGCCGGACAGGACCAGGGACAGCGACAGGGACAGGGATGGGGCAAGGGCCTTGCGTTGGACTTTCATTGTGTGTTCTCCGGAGCCGGGGTTGTCAGAAGAGATAGGTCAGGCTGGTGTACAGCTGGTCGCGCTTGTGGAAGTAGCCAAACAGGCCGGAGTTGTCGCAGCTGGCGGCATTGGGATAGGTGCACTGGGTGCCGTCACGCCACTTGTCGGACCAGAACTTGTCGTACTCCACCTTCCAGCGCAGGCTCTTGCTCAGTTCCATGGTCACCGAGGGCACGGCGAAGCCGCCGCCGTAGGTGATGTCGCGGCCGATCACGAACTCGGGGCGGATCCGCCCGTTGGCATAGCTCGCACTGAAGATGCCGGTCAGCAGGAAGGAGTGCTCCTTGGTGCGGCCGCCCCAGCCCACCGAGTTGAGCAGGCCGTCCTCGCGCTTGTAGTCCTGGATCCATTTGTCGAAGAGCTGCATCGAGAAGAACAGCGGCTTCTCGGTGCCGAGCAAGGTCTGGGTGGCGGCGATGTTCTTGTCGATCCGCAGCATCCAGGCCAGCACGTCCTTGCGCTTGATGCCGTCGAAGCCCGGTGCCACGGCCTGGGAGATCGGCGTGGGGGTGGCGGCGAGGATCTGGTACGGCGCGTCCTTGATGACGGCGATCTCGGTGCTGAACACCGCGTCGGCCAGGTTGGAATAGCCGCTGGCAGTCAGGCCGAAGACATCGACGATCGGGTAGATGATGTCGCCGGCAACGCCATTGGTGTTGCTGCGCCCCACGGTGGTGGCGCCCGACGGCGTGGTGGGCATGCCGAACAGGCCGAGGGTGCTGGAGGCGTTGAGGATGGGGCTGGGGTAGAAGGTGTTGAGGTAGGACAGGGAGTAGTTGATGTCCTTGGCCACGCCGCTCCAGCGCACCCCGCCGGTGACCTTGCGGTAGTTGCCTTCCTTGTTCTTGTAGTCGTAGGGGTCGATGTTGCGGAAGTCGACGCCGGCATAGGGCTGGCTGGACCAGCGGCCGCCGTAGATGTCGATCTCGGTACCGATGTCCTTGGTGCGGTCCCAGCCCGGGCGGATCAGCACTTCGACACCGCCGTCCAGCTCGGGCACGTCCACGTTGATCTTGGCCATGATGTTGGGCTTGCGCAGCTCTTCGTTGGCCGGCTCGAGGAAGGAGCGCCAGGTCAGGTTGAAGCCGTGCACCAGGTCGTTGGCGGCGAAGAAGTCGGTCTCGCCCCAGGCCACCTGCTGCTTGCCGAAGCGCACCTTGGTGCGGTCACCGAGCGGGAAATCCACATACAGCTCGCGGATCTCGGCCTCGTTGTAGAGGTCCATGATGTCGCCGCGGCCGTTGGCAGAACCGTAGTTGTTGGCGCCCATCTTCTCCAGGTGACGCAGGAAGTCGGTCTTGGTCTCCCGCGTGGCCCTGAACTTGCCCACCACGGTGATATCGTCGGTGGCCTTCCACTCGCTGTTGACCCGGACGGTGGTACGGAACATGGACAGCTTGCGCCGGTCGTCATAGCCCGGGGTGTCGGCCCAGTTGAGGAGGTTCCACGACAGCTCCTGGCGCAGGTAGCCGTCCACCTTGAGGCTGCTTTCTTCGGCCTGTACCGCCGGGGTGATGGCGGCCAGTGCTGCCGCCATCGCAAGTACCCTGGAAGGTACGCTCGACCGCTTGCCTTTGTTCATACCGACTCCTTCTCTGTGGTTTGTGCCGTCCCCGAAGGTCCGACGATTGGGTGCTGGAAGCGGGCGGAGTCCTCCCTGTAAGGCCCTCCGCCCGGAGGTTTGCTCATGCATGCACGGCTTGATCAGTCGGCCTGAAGGCCAGGCGTGGCGCCGGCCAGAACCGGGCGCTCTTTTTTTCCGAAGATGAATTCGGGGCGGAACACGTAGATGACCGAGGGCATCACGAAGAGAGCCGACATGGCGGAGATGCCCAGCCAGATCGCCATCAACAAGCCCATCTCGGCCTGGAAGCGGAGGGACGAGGCCCACCACAGCAGGGTGCTGACGATCAGCACGCTGGCCGTCACCACCACGCCCATTCCGGCGGAGTGCAGGGCCATGTAGATGGCCTTCTCGGGGGAGCTGCCGGCGGCGATCTCTTCCTTCACCCGGTCGGCGATGTAGAAGGCGTAATCCACGCCGAGGCCGATGCCGAGGGCGGCCACCGGCACGGTGTTGATGTTCATGCCGATGCCCTTCCAGGCCATGAAGCTGAAGGTCAGGGTGTTGGAGATGATCACCGGCACCATGAAGAGCATGCCGGCCACGGTGGAGCGGTACACCACCGTGCAGATCACCACCAGCACCAGCAGGGCCAGGGCCACGGCTTCGATCTGGCCGGACAGGATCACCTCATTGACCGCCGCCATCACCCCGATGAGGCCGCCGGCAAGCTGCCAGGAGCCGGTCTCGAGGGGGTTGGCGGCGATGAACTCCTTGACCCGCGCCACCGCGGTGCGGATGGTCTCGCCCTTGCGGTCGCGGAACATCAGGGTGACGGCGCCGTTGGCATAGGTGCTGTCCACGAAGCGGTCCATGTCGCCGGGTTCGGATACCGAGTCGAGCACCGCCATCAGGCTGCCGTTGGTGGCCTGGCTGTCGCCGAGCTCCTGGTAGCGCGGGTTGCCCTCACGCAGGGTGCGGCTGACCACCGGCAGCACGTCGGCGATCGACACGGAACCGCCGATCTCCGGCTGGGCCTCCAGGAAGCGCTGGAAACGGTTCATGGCGGTGAGCACCTCGCTCTTCTTCACGAAGTCCTGCTGGCCGTCTGCACCCACCACCACGAACATCCGGTCGGCGCCCTGGAAGCGGGCATTGATGGCGGCCGAGTCCTCGTTGTAGGCCGCCTCGGGCCACAGGATGGGCGAGCCCGGATTGGCATCACCGATCTTGAGGTTGAAGGCGTACCAGCCGGACACCGCCATCACCACCACGCTGCAGCCGATCACCGCAAAGCGGAAGCGCGAGGTGGCCATCCACACGGCAAAGTCGAGCACCTTGCGCAGCAGCGGGGCCAGATCGACCCCATGCACGGTGCCGTGGGGCTTGCGGATGAAGGACAGCATCACCGGGGTGAGGATCACCGCGCTGATGGTCAGGGTGGACACCCACACCACCGACAGCACGGTGAGCTTCTGCAGCATCGGGATGGGGCTGAGGGCCACCACCGCCATGCAGGCCGCGTCGGCGATCACCCCGAGCATGCCCGGCCGGAACAGGTCGGCCAGGGCCACCTTGGCCGCATGCCGGGCGCTTTCGGCGCCCTTGGCGATGTTCTCCAGTTCGTCGTCGAAGCGGTTGACGATCTGCACCGAGTGGGACACCGCCCGCGAGGTGATGAGCATCGCCACCACGATCACAAGCGGCTCGAAGTGGATGCCCAGCAGGTGACAGATGCCGAGCGCCCAGATCGCGCTGACCACCCCGGCCAGCAGGGGCAGCAGCACGCCGCGCCAGGTGCGCAGCAGCACGAAGAGCATGCTCAGGGTCACCGCCAGCGCGGCGGCCACCAGGTTGATGGTCTCCGGCACGTAGTGATTGACCCAACCGTACAGGATCGGATCGCCGACGATGCGGATGCGCACCGAGTCGTCGTCCACCTTGGCCACCAGGGCCCGCACTTCTTCAAAGACCTTGGTGTAATCCACATCCCGGTCGATGAAGTCCACCGTGATCAGGGTGGCCTGCAGGTCGCGGGACACGTAGGGGCCATACACCAGCGGGTTGCGCAGCACGGCCTCCTTGAGGGCCGCCATCTGCTCGGCATTGGCCGGCAGGTCGGGCCACATCAGGGGCGTGGTGGCGATGCCGTCGGTGGAGGCCTGCACCTCCTTGAGCTTCTTGGAAGCCAGGGAGGTGATCTGGTAAGGATTGACCGCCGACACTTCACGCAGGCCGAGGGTGACGGTGCGCACCTTGTCGAGGAAGGCCTTCTGGAAGATGTCGCCCTCCTTCACCTCGAACATGATGGTGACCATGTTCGAGCCGCCGAAGGTGTCCTTGAAGCGTTCGTGGGTTTTGACGTACTCGTGCTGCGAGGGAAGCATGTCCTCGAACACGGTGCGCACTTCGATGCGCAGGGCAAACCAGCTCAGCACCAGGGTCAGTGCCGCCAGCACGGCCACCACCGCTTTGCGGCGATGGATGCATAACTCCGCGATGCGTTCGATCATTTTTGTCGTCTCTCTGTGTAAGGGGTGCGAAGCCGGGCGCTCAACTGCCCAGGGGCTGCCAGCGCTTGCCGTCCCAGCGGCCTACGCCGGCGCCGGCGAACCAGGCCTGGCCACCGGCCGGCAGCACGCGGGTGTGCCATGACAGGTCGCGTTCATCGACGCGGCCGACGCTCCACTTGGCGGCATCGGCAGGGGCGCTGACCCAGCGCCCGAGCACACCGGCGCCGAGCCAGCGCTGGCCGGCCTCGTCCCAGGCGATGTCGAGGAGGTGGTCGTGGATGCCGGTGTCGGCCTGGCGCCAGTTCTCGCCGCCGTCCTCGCTGACCAGCACCACACCGTCGAGGCCGACCGCCACGCCATGGCGGGCGTCGCGGAAGGCCACGGACATCAGGGAAGTGGGGACCGGGGCCTCGCGCTCATGCCAGGTGGCGCCGGCGTCACGGCTCAGCAGCACGCGGCCGAACTCGCCCACCACCCGGATCTCGTCCTTGCCGACGAGGGCCGCGTCGTTCCAGGCCACGTCCTCCTCGTCGCGCAGGCGGCGCCAGCTGTGGCCGAAGTCGTCGCTGGCGAGCAGCGCGCCCATCTCGCCCACCACCACGGCCCGCCCGCCCTCGGCGACGCGCACCCGGGTGAGCTTGTTGGCCACCGCCGAGCGGGGCACTTCGCGTGCCTGCTGCCAGGTTTTGCCGCCGTCGGCGGTGGTGATGATGACGCCGTCGTTGCCGACGGCGATGCCCCGCTGCGCATCCCAGGCGGCGATGTCCTGGAGGGTCCGCTCGGTGCCGCTGGCCAGCAGGCTCAGGCTGCCGTCCGCCGCCATCGAGACGATCTTGCCGTTGGAACCGGCAAACCACACCCGGCCGTCACCGGGCAGGGCGGCGCCGTAGTAGTGGTCGCGATGCTCGAGCACCGGCGGTTGCACGGTGCTGCCGACTGCCGCCGGCTTGATGAAGAGGCCGGCCCACAGCAGCCCGCCGATGATGGCCCAGGGCACCAGGGAGGTCGTCACCTTGAGCAGCCGTCCGCCGGCGGGCCTGGCCTCCGGCAAAGGGATGGCCCGGGCGGCGGCCGTGTTCAGATTCAGCAGTTCATTGTTCCTGTCCATCACAACTCCATCTCGACTGCAGCAGCATTCCGCAGGGCCGGCCGCCGTGACCGGCCCCCGGATGACGCGAATAAATTGCGCAGCCGCCAGGCGGCTGCGCCAACGACCCGCCGGGGAGGCCGGGCCGCGGAGGAGAGCTCGAAAAACGGGGTCAGGCCTGCAGGGCGTGGCCCCACAGGGCCGGCGCGTTGAACACCTTGACATCCCAGTCGTGGTCATCCACTTCCACCCCGCCGTAGCCGTATTCGATGGCGAAGCCGGACTCGGTCTTGACGTAGAAGGAGGTCATCTGGTCGTTGGTGTGGCGGCCCAGGTTCATCACCATCGGGATGCCCTCTTCAAGCACGATGTCGTAGGCGCGACCCACGTCGTCGATGGACTTGACCTGCAGCATCAGGTGGTTGAACTGGCCGGGCACCATGCCGAAACAGGGGTTCATCAGGGCCAGGGTGTGGTGGCGCGGGTTGCAGTGCAGGAAGGTCGCCTCGGCCTCGGACCAGAAGATGTAGTCGGTCAGGCGGAAGCTGAAGTGCTCGGTGTAGAAGCGGGTTGCCGCGTCCCGGTCGGCGCAGGCCAGCACCACGTGGCCGAGGCCCAGATCGCCGGTGACGAAGCCGGAGATGGCGCGGCCCGGCTTGAGGGGCAGCTTCTCCAGCACGGCGCCGAAGAAGAGTTCGATCCGCACCCCGTCGGGGCCACGCAGATGGATCATGTCCAGCACCGCCCGCTCCTCCCGTTCGGCGGCAGTGGCGCGGGTCACTTCCAGGCCCTTGCCGCGCAGCTCGTTCTCGGCGGCCCGCAGGGCATCGAGGGATTCCACCTCCAGCCCCATGTAGGCCAGCGACATGGCATCTGCCTTGTAGAAGGCCAGGCGGTGGTGGCGCTCGTCCACCCGTGCATACAGGCGCTCGCCGTCACGCCGCACCTCGGCGCCGCAGACCTTGTCCAGCACGTGTTGCAGGGAGTCCAGCTCCACCACATTGACACCCGCATAGCCCAGCTGAGTCACATTGATCATCGTCTTTACCGTCCTGGAAGTTGGATTGGGTGATTGGCGGGGCCGTCAGGCCGCGCTGGCCGAGAAGTGCTCGGCGTGGATGTTCTCGGGGTCGAGGCCGAGGGCCTCGAGATGCCGGCGGGCCGACTCGATCATCGGCGGCGGGCCACACAGGTAGGCCACGGCGCTGGGCGGGTCCACCAGGTCGGCAGCACCGATGACCTCCACCGGATTGCCCACCAGGCCGGTGTAGCCAGGGCCGGGGTTGGCCACCGCCACCTTGACCTTGAGGCCGGGCAGCCAGGCGGCACGGGTCTCCAGCTCGTCCTGGTAGAACAGGTTGTCCTCGCTGGCGCAGCCGAAGCTGAGCAGGACCTTCGGCTTGCGGCCGGACTTGAGGCGGATGTCCTCGAGCATGCCGAGCATCGGCGCCAGGCCGGTGCCGCCGGCGATCATGATCTGCTGGGCCTTGGAGTCGCGCAGGTAGAACAGGCCGAAGGGGCCTTCCAGCTCCATCTCGTCACCCACCTTGACCCGCGAGCGGAGGTAGTCGGACATCACCCCGGCGTCGAGCACCCGCAGCAGCAGGACCAGCTCGGGCAGATCGCCCATCGTCGAGGCCATGGAGTAGGAGCGCCACTCTTCAGTGCCGGGCACCCTCACCCGCACATACTGGCCGCTGCGGAACTCCAGGCCGGCGTCATCGGGCAGGCGCAGGCACAGCCGCACCACGTTGCTGGCCACCCAGCTCGCCTCGCCGACCACGGCCGTGCAACGCTCGGGGCCGGGCTCGTCGAGCAGGCTGCTCGGGTAGTCGAAGTGCATCACCGCGTCGCTGTCACAGAAGGAGGTGCAGGTCAGGCGGAAGCCTTCGGCCGCCTCGCTGGGCAGCAGGGAGGTACCCCGCGCGGTGTTCATGCGCACCTCGCCGGATTCGACCCGGGTCACGCAGGTGCCGCAGCTGCCGGTGAGGCACTGGTGGACCAGGCGGACATCGTTCTCCTTGGCCGCAGCCAGGATGGTCTGGCCGTTACGGACCGGGAAGGCCCGCTCCACGCCGTCGCTGAAACGGACGGTGGCGGAGCAGGTCTGGCTTGCCTCGGCGGGCATCTTTTCTAGGATCGTCATCGCATCGTTCTCCACGGGCCGGGGCACCGGCGGCGCCCCGGCATGGGCCTCTTACTCGCCCTTCTTGTCCCGGTAGTGGCCGCAGCCCGGACCGCGGATCTCGGCCAGCACGTTGCTGGCCCCCTTCACCACGCCGGATACGCCGCGCGGCTTCTTGGCGATGCCGCGGTTGTAGCGGGAGGCGACCTTGCGCCAGGTGATGATCGAGTAGTCCATGTCGCCGAGCTGCTCGTCGGCCCAGCCGGCGCCGTCTGCATAGAAGTTCTGCA
Source organism: Zoogloea dura (assembly GCF_012927165.1). Lineage (GTDB taxonomy): Bacteria > Pseudomonadota > Gammaproteobacteria > Burkholderiales > Rhodocyclaceae > Zoogloea > Zoogloea dura. The sequence continues at coordinate 57,773 of NZ_JABBGA010000020.1, read as the reverse complement.
TGGCGTCGCGGGCGAACAGGTCACAGTCGTTGAAGCCGTGCAGGGCCATCGGCTCGTAGAAGTTCTTGAAGCGGTATTCGAAGCCCTTCACGTCTTCCTCGGTCGGGCAGCGCTTGACCAGCACTTCCCAGTACTCGTAGGTGTCGTCGGTGATGGGCACATACCACTCGTACTGCACGACGTTCTCTTCCGGCCAGTTCTCCACCATCAGCACGCCGGGCAGGAACATGGAGGTGCGGAAGTACTTGGGCACGCTGCCGGAGGCCTTCACGTTGAGCCGCTCGTTGACCAGCACCGGCTCGTAGTTGTCGGTGAAGTACATGTTGATGAAGCCCTTCGGGCCGTCTTCATCCTCGATCAGCTGGGTGGCCTGGTCGGTCAGCGGCTTGATGCCCAGGGGCACGGCCCAGTCCTTGGCCTGGACGATGGTGCAGTCCTTGTGGATCAGCAGGTGGCCGGCGTCGAAGCCGTTCTCGCAGGCCAGGCGCCAGTTGGCGTAGCCGGTGCGGTGCACGCCCAGGGCCACGGCATCCTTGTCGAGCATGCTCGGGGTGTCCGGCCAGAACGGGTGCGGGAAGCGCTCGTTGTTGTCGGGGAAGCGGATCGGCAGATCCTGGGCCAGCGGGGGGATCTCGTCTTCCCAGTCGTCGCTCTTGACGAAGACGAAGACGATGCCGTTCACCTCCTCCACCGGGTAGGTCGGGATGCCGGTGGTGCCGATGATCTCGTCATCAGGTGCGGCCACGATGGAGACCAGCTCGCCGGTCTCGATGCTGAAGGTGAAGCCGTGGTACCAGCAGGTGATGGTGTCTTCGGTCAGGCACATGGGCTTGGCCGACAGCTTGACGCCGCGGTGCAGGCACTGGTCCTTCAGCGCATAGACCTTGCCCTTGGAGCGGCGCAGCACGATGGGCACGCCACAGATCTGCACCCCGACCGCCGAGCCTTCCGGCACTTCGCCGGCAAAGCGGGCCGGATACCAATGGTTCAGAAAGCCCCACTCCGCTTCGGCGTAGGGAGCGTAGAGACGCCGGGCTGCATCGTTGTTGGCCTTCTTGACCGTCCGTTTCATGTCCATTCGATTGACTCCGTGAGTTCGGTTCAGTGATCCATCCCACCACCTGGGCTGCTTTCGTCCTGCGCTGTTGAGCGAGTTCGTGAGACAAAATATCGTCGACGTTAAATTGAAAGTCAATCAATTTTCTAAAGGTTTTTTGTCGTAATGCAGTGCAATATCAGTCAATAAATCGAGAAAAACCAGGCACCAATTGAGGGCCCGGGAATGTCCAGGGTGGTGCCGGAGGGCTCCATGCTGCGCTGCAAAAGGGGTTGGGAATCCCTGTTCCGGTGCGTGGAAGCGAGGGGGATGAAGGCTTGCAAAAAGCCTTCATCCAGATGGCATCAGAAAAAATTTTTTCTGCGAAAAGAAGGACTTGACGAGGATGTGAAATTAATACTTACTAGGTGATCGATAGAACTTCAATCAACCATTCAAGCAACAAGAGCGCCCCTGCGCCCTCCCTGATCCAAGGAGAAGCCTCGTGGAAACATCGCCATCCCGTCCTCCGGCCAGCTTCGACCTGCTGCGCTCGACCGACCTGGACCAAACCCGGGCGCTCGTCGCCGGGGTGTTCTGCGATCACCGCCTCGACCTCGTCCGCCGCGAGCCGCTCGACTACGTGCACCTGCACGGCCAGATCGGACGGATCGGCTTCAGCGTGATGAGCTATGGCGCGGAGGTGGACATCACGCCCGGCCCGCTGAAATCCTTCTTCCTGGTGCAGATGCCGCTGGAGGGGCATGACCTGATCCGCATCGGCAAGGACAGCCTGCACAGCGATGCCAACCACGCCTCCGTGCATTCGCCCGATGACAGCCTGGGCATGCACTGGAGCAAAGACTGCCGCAAGATGGTGGTTCGCTTCGACCGGGACACGCTCGAGCGCCATGCCCAGAGCATGACCGGCACCCCCGCCAGGCCGGGCGGCCTGAAGTTCCAGCCGGTGATGGACGCCCGCCAGGGCGCCGGGCAGGCCTGGATCCGCACCGCACGCCATGTGCTCGACGAGCTACGGGCATCGCCGGCCCTGCTCGCTTCGCCGCTGATCTGCGCCCAGTTCGAGCAGCTCCTGATGACCACCCTGCTGGAATGGCAGCCGGGCAGCGTCAGCGCCTCTCTGCAGCGCGATACCCGCGAGGTGCTGCCGCGTCATGTGCGCCTGGTCGAGGACTACATCCGGGCCCATCCGGAGCAGCCGATCTCGATCGAGCAGCTCACCGAACTGGCCGGCGTCAGCGGGCGCACCCTGTACAGCGGCTTCCAGAAGTTCCGGGGTGTCAGCCCCATGCGCTACCTGCGCGACGTGCGCATGGAACGGGTGCGCAGCGACCTGCTGGACCCATCCCAGCCGCGCAGCGTCACCGAACTGGCCACCCGCTGGGGCTTCTTCCAGCTCGGCCGCTTCGCCACCGAGTACCGCAAGCGCTACGGCGAGTGCCCCGGTGACACCCTGCGCCGCGCCGCGTAGGGGCGGCTTCAGCAAGAATTCACACCGGTTTCATTTTTCTGCAGTAACTGAACACCCCCTGCAGTGGCGGCATAGTCCGTACCCGCCGCTTCCCGCACATTGCGTCCATCCACTTCTCCGGAAGGGGATCCCCCCAACAACGCAAAGCGGAGCGACACAACATGCGCAAGATCACCATCATCGGCGCCGGCCAGGCCGGCCTGCATCTGGGCATCGGCCTGGTCTCCAAGGGCTTCGACGTCACCGTGGTATCCAACCGGACCGGAGAGCAGATCGCCAACGGCAAGGTCATGTCGAGCCAGTCCATGTACGACATGGCGATCGGCTACGAACGGGAACTCGGCCTGTCCATGTGGGACGACGTCTGTCCGCCGATCGAGGGCGTGCACATGCGCGCCGGCCTCAGCGACGGCACCAAGTTGATAGACTGGCGCTCCCGCATGGGCGCCAACGGCCAGTCGGTGGACCAGCGCATCAAGATGCCCCGCTGGATGGACGAATTCCAGCGCCGCGGCGGCAAGCTGGTGATCCAGGAGGCCGGCATCCTGGAGACCGAGGAGTACGCCAAGGACAGCGACCTGGTGCTGGTCGCCACCGGCAAGGGCGAGCTGGGCAAGCTCTTCGAGCGGGACGCGGAACGCTCCGTGTTCGACCGGCCGATGCGCACCATCGCCCTCACCTACGTGCACGGCATGAAGGCCCGCGACGACTTCTCGGCGCTCAACATCAGCATCAACCCGGGCATCGGCGAGTACGTGAACTTCCCGGCCATGACCCACACCGGCCCCTGCGACATCATCAACCTGGAATGCATCGAAGGCGGCCCGATGGACCGCTGGAGCGAGGCGAAGACGCCGGCCGATCACCTCGCCCTCACGGTGGAGCTGATCCGCGAGTTCTTCCCCTGGGAAGCCCCCCGCTGCGAGAACCTGCGCCTCACCGACGACAACGGCATCCTGGTCGGCCGCGTCACCCCCACCGTGCGCAAGCCGGTCGGCGTCCTCCCCTCGGGCCGCCAGGTGCTGGGCATGGCCGACGTGCTGGTGCTCAACGACCCGATCACCGGCCAGGGGTCCAACAACGCCGCCAAGTGTGTGAACGTCTACATGAAGTCCATCCTCGAGCACGGCGACGCCGCCTTCGACACGGCCTGGATGCAGGACACCTTCGAGCGCTACTGGGACTACGCCCAGTGGGTCGCGCGCTTCACCAACACCCACCTGCTGCCCCCGCCGCCGCAGGTGATGAAGGTCTTCGGCGCCTGTGGCCAGAATCCGGCGCTGGCCGCCCGGGTGGCCAACGCCTTCGACGACCCCAAGGGCCTCGCCCCCTGGTACTACGACCCGGTGGAAGCCGACCGCTTCATCGAATCCTTCGCCGTCCCCGCCTGAGGAGGCCTGCCATGAACACGCACTTCTCCTCCCGGCTGCGACGCCTGCCCCTCGCCGTCCTTGCCGCCACCTGCACCCTCGCCACCCTCCCCGCCCTGGCCACCCAGGGCACCTTCCCGCATGGCTACGGCGTGAAATCCGAAGGCATGGGCGGCGTCGGCATCGCCCTCGCCCAGGACGGCCTGGCCGGCGCCACCAACCCGGCCGGCATGGTCCGGGTGGGCAGCCGCTTCGATGTGGGCGCCGCCTTCCTGTCGGTGGACAACGGCTCGCGCTTCGCCGGCACCACCTACGACGCCACCGAGAACAAAGGGCTGTACATCATTCCCCAGCTGGGCGCGAACTACATGATCGACGCCGACAGCTCCATCGGCGTGTCGGTGGTCGGCAACGGCGTGGGCACAGCCTACAGCCGCAGTGCCAACGTGGGCGGCATGCAGGGGCCCCGCTCCCAACTGCAGCAGATGGTTGCCACCTTCTCCTATGCGCGCAAGCTGGGCGAAGTCCATTCCGTCGGCGCCGGGCTGGTCCTGGCGCGCCAGGCCCTGACCATCCGCGGGCCGTCCAGCATCGGACTGCCGGAAGGCCACGACTCGTCCTACGGCGCCGGCATCCGGGTGGGCTGGAGTGGCCAATTGACGCCCGAGCTGACGATCGGGGCGACCTACGCCAGCAAGGTGGACATGGGCAAGATGGATCGCTTCAAGGGCCTGCTGGCCGAGGGCGGTGACATGGATGTCCCCGCCAACTACGGCCTTGGCGCGGCCTACCGGCTGGGCGCCACCACCCTGGCAGCCGACGTCATGCGCATCGAATGGGGCGAAGTCCGCTCCCTGGCCAACCCGGGCGTCACCAACGCCGGCGGGCCGCCGGGCAGCGCCAACGGCCCCGGCTTCGGCTGGCGCAACCAATCGGTATGGCGGGTGGGTGTGGACCACGCCCTGAGCGAGGCCCTGACCCTGCGGGCCGGCTACAACCAGGGCACCCGCCTGCTCAACCCGCGGGACACCTACCTGGGCGTGCTCGCTCCGTCCGCCAACCGCCGCCACGTGACCGTCGGCGCAAGCTACCAGGTGAGCCGCGACGGCGAGCTGTCGCTGGCCTACGCCCGCTCGATCAAGGGCACCACCCAGGGCACCGGCACTCCGCCTGACGGCCTGACCGACCTGTACATGGGCCAGGACTGGCTGTCGGTCAGCTACGGCATGCGCTTCTGAGCGGGAGGGCAGACTCATGATCGATGCAGCGGAACTCCGCAGCGCCCTCGGGCGCTTCGCCACCGGGGTGACCATCATCACCACCCGCAGCACCTCCGGCGAAGCCGTCGGCGTCACCGCCAGCAGCTTCAACGCGGTGTCCCTGGACCCGCCGCTGATCCTGTGGAGCCTGGGCAGGAACGCCTTCAGCCACCCGATTTTCGAGGCGGCCAGCCACTTTGCCGTGCATGTGCTGGGAGATGACCAGCGGGATCTGTCGAACCGTTTCGCGCGGGCGTCCAGCGCCAAGTTCGAGGGACTGGCGACCCGTGAGGGCCTGGGGGGCGTGCCGCTGCTGGGCAACTGCGCAGCGGTGTTCGAGTGCTCCACCGAGCATCGCTACGCGGGCGGCGACCACCTGATCCTGGTGGGCCGCGTGCTGCGCCTGGATCAGGGGCCTGCGGAGCGCCCGCCCCTGCTCTTCCACCAGGGGCGCTATGCCGCCCTGGCCGGCGAGACCAGCACCGTATAAGGAGAGATCAAGCAGAGATACAGCATCACGCGCCGTCCGGCTCCACCTCGCGGTGGAGCCGGAAACTCACTTCTTCCTGGTCTTCGCTGCAGGGCTCGGCACATCCTGGCTGACGTAGGGATTGTAGGTGGCCGACACCCGCACCGCTTCGTCATACACGCCGCTCAGCATGCTGATCAGGCGGGCCGCCTCGGAGAGCTTGCGGTCGATGGACTCGATGGACTTGGTCTGCTCGGTCAGCACACGCTGGCGGAACTGGGCGTACTGGTTGATCAGCTCTCGGCCCTTGTCCGTCACATCGTAGGTGAACACCTTGCTCTTGCCTTCGCGGATCTTCACCACCAGCTCGTAGGCCACCAGCTTGCGCAGGCTGTACTGGACGTTGGTGACCGAGTCGGTATTGGTCTGGCGGGCCAGCAGGCCGACCGTCTTGGGGGTGTCCTGCAGCCCGATCACGTGCAGCAGGATCAGTTCGGAAAACGACAGGTCGGCCAGCCCCGAGATGTGCGCGATCTGCATGCAGTAGCGCTCGAAAGCCTGGAAGAAACGAAGGATGGACCACTCGAACTCGGTGGTGACCGCTTCGTGGTGCGGCGTGCCGAGGTGCCAGGCCCTTGCGGGGACTGCCTGCGCCTTCTCTTTGGCGGTACTGCGTTTTTCTTGCGTCATCTTGTAGGGGTCGATGCTCCGGAAGCCCGGAGCAATGTTCCAGTGAAAGCCTATTCGTCGGAGGACGTATCCAGCGCCATGTAACCCGTCGAGGCCCGGCCGGCCTCGTCGTAGAGACCGATCAGCATGCTCACCGTCCTGGCCGAAAAGAGCAGGCGCGCCTCGCCGTTCTCCAGCTCGCCGATCTGGCGGATCAACAGCTGGCGGCGGATGTTGGCCACCTCGTCACACACCTGGCGTCCCTTTTCGGTGACCTCGACATTGGTGTTCTTGCCGGCGCCATCCCGGGCCTTGCGCACCAGTTCCAGCCCCATCAGCTTGCGCAGGCTGTACTGGATGTTCTGCACGTCATCCCGGTTGAGCAGGTTGGCGATCATGCTGGCCGGTTTGGCCCGGTCATGCAACCCGACTATATGCAGGACGGTCATTTCCTGGATGCTTACCGTGGTCAGGCCCAGCATGTTGAGGGCCTGGCGATTGTAGCGGTCAAAGGCCTCGTGCCAGCGCAGCAGAGCCCATTCGAGTTCGGTGGCGGCGGCCTCCAGGGACGTATGGGCGAGATGCCATCCGGTTACTGCGGCACCTTCGCTGGCAATGGTGGGCTCCTGACCGGGGATCCATTTTGTATTCATTCTAGTGTAGTTCCCTAACTTGCAGACTTTGGTGAGTGCGCGATGCGCCGGCGAATGTTAGCGACTTGCCGGCGGGCTGTGGAAGCAAGTTGCGCGCGCTTCCCTTGGTCAACAGGCCCCGGACGCCCGTTCCCGCAGCACCCGGTCGGCCAGGGCCAGCCAGGCCATTGCCTCGAGTACAGGAACCGCGCGGATACCCACGCAGGGGTCCCGCTTGCCCCGGGTCATCAGCAGGGCCGGGCGGCCGGCCTTGTCGATCGTCCGGCGGGGCAGATGCACGCTCGGAGTGGGCTTGACTGCAATCCAGGCCCGCAGTTCCCCCGGCGCCTCATCAAACTCCACCGCCTTCACCGCATTGACCCCCATCAGGGCCCGTCCCAGGGTGTCCAGCCAGGCGTCTCCCGGCCTGTCGAAGGGCTCCGGCAGGCGGACGAGCAGTTCGATCCTCGCCCCCACCGAATCGCCGTCGGCACGGTGGCGGGCCAGCATCGCCTCGACCTCCTCCTCGCGGCTGGCGTCGGCCACGAAGCGCGGACTACGCGCCAGCTCGGCCGCGTCGCGGAATGGCAGCTGGAGCTCGCCGATGCAGGCCACCCAGGCGCTCAGGGCAATGCCATAACGCTGTTCCAGCCAGTGCCGGGCCACCGCCCCGGCAGCCACCCGGGCAGCCGTCTCGCGGGCGGAGGCGCGGCCACCACCCCGGTGATCGTTGATCCCGTACTTGTGCCAGTAGGTGTATTCCGCGTGCCCCGGGCGGAACAGCCGGTCGAGGCGGCTGTAATCGATCAGGCGCACGTCCTGGTTGCGGATCAGCAGGGCGATGGGCTGGCCCGTAGACCGGCCGTCGAACACGCCCGACAGGATCTCCACCTGGTCGGGCTCGCTGCGCTGACTGAGGGCACCCGCCAGCCGTGGCCGCCGCCGCTCGAGGGCCGCCTGGATCAGGGGCGTGTCGATGGCGAGACCGGGTGGGCACCCCTCCACCACGCAACCGATTGCGGGCCCGTGGCTTTCACCGAAGGAGGTGACACGGAAGAGCGTGCCGAAACTGTTTCCTGCCATGCGGCATCTTAGCGCACGACGAACAATCAATCAAAACAACAGCAATATTAAAAGCTTTTTTCAATTAACTTTTAGTTGATTTTATGTTGACATCAAACTTGATGGAGCCATAACCTTTGCCATCGCACGCGCCTTGCCTGTGCGCTATCGACGATCCCTTCCCCCAGGAGCCCCTCCCCATGAACCAGAACCCCGAAATCGCCCAGCAGCTCACCGTTGGCAACATCACCACCAACTACCACGACCAGGGCACGGGCTTCCCCGTCACCCTGCTGCACGGCTCCGGCGCCGGCGTGACCGCCTGGGCCAACTGGCGAGGCGCCATCCCGGTGCTCGCCGCCCAGCGCCGCGTGATCGCCCCCGACCTGGTCGGCTTCGGCTACACCGAAGCACCGGCCGACCTCGAATACACGCTCATGGATACCTGGGTGGACCAGATCATCGGCCTGCTCGACGCACTCAAGATCGAGCGCACCGACCTGGTCGGCAACTCCTTCGGCGGCACCCTCAGCCTGGCCCTGGCGATCCGCCACCCGGAGCGCATCCGCCGCATCGTGCTGATGGGCAGCGGCGGCCAGCCCTTCCCCTTCACGCCCGAGCTGGACGCCCTGTGGGGCTACACCCCGTCCATCGAGAACATGAAGAAGATCCTGGACATCATGGCCTTCGACCGCTCCATCGTGACCGACGAGCTGGCTGAGCTGCGCTACCGCGCCACCGCCCGCCCCGGCGTGCAGGAGCGCTTCGAGAAGGTCTTCCCGCCGCCGCGCCAGCGCTGGTGCGACGCCCAGATCATGTCCGACGCCGATCTGGCCAAGCTGCAGAATGAAGTGCTGATCATCCACGGCCGGGACGACCGGGTCGTCCCGCTGGACGTGTCCCTCAAGCTCGCCGCCAAGATCGACCGGTCCCAGCTCCACGTCTTCGGCCGTTGCGGCCACTGGACGCAGATCGAGCACGGCGCCCGCTTCATCAAGCTGGTCCAGGACTTCCTGGCCGAAGCCGACTGACCCGACCGGGAGCAAAGCCATGAGCCACCCGCTTCACGCCGCCATCACCCTCGAGCCGGCCGCCCTCGACTACCTCCGGCCGATCGTCGCGAAGCAGCCGGCCGGCTGCCTCGGTGTCCGCGTCTATGTGCTCCACCCCGGCACCTCCCTGGCCCATGCGGGCCTGGGCTACGCCCGGGAAGGCGAACATCCGGACGAGGTGCCGATGGATGTGGCCGGCCTGCAGGTCTTCTACAACCCGGCCCACGTGGACTTCCTGCGGGATCTCCGCGTGAGCTGTCAGAAGACCGAAACCGGCCAGCGCCTGAAGCTGGTGGCTCCGCATATCAAGGAGAGCATCGCGCCGCCGGCCGATGCGCCGCTGGAACGCCGGATCAGCCATTTCCTGGAGACCGACATCAACCCCCAGCTGGCCGAGCACCAGGGCTCCATCGTGCTGCATGCCGTCGAGAACGGCGACACCGCCCTGCTCAAGTTCGGTGGCAGCTGCCACGGCTGTGGCAGCGCCGACCTGACCCTGACCGAATTCATCAGCGTGCGCCTGCGCCAGCACTTCCCCGAGATCGCCGAAGTACGCGCCCTCGCCCACACCCATGCCTGAGACCATGCTGCCTGACCTGATCGCCCGCCTCGACCGCATCGCCGACCTGCTCGAACGCCACACCCCGCCTGCCGGCCCGCCCGCGGACCGGCTCGACGAAGCGGTGGCCTTCCTGTGGCGGCGCGACCGCGGCTGGGGCGGCGCCGCCCACCTGGTGCCGGTGCGCGACCCGCTGTTCGTACGCTTCGACCAGCTGCGCAACATCGACGGCCCGCGCAGCCTGGTGGAACGCAACACCCGCCAGTTCGTGCAGGGCCTGCCCGCCAACAACGTGCTGATGACCGGCGCCCGCGGCACTGGCAAGTCCTCCCTGGTACGGGCCTGCCTGGACGCCTTCCACAAAGACGGCCTGCGCCTGATCGAGGTGGAAAAGCAGCATCTGGACGACCTGCCGGAGATCGTCGACCGGGTCCGCCGCCGCCCCGAGCGCTTCATCATCTTCTGCGACGACCTGTCCTTCGAGGATGGCGAGACCGGCTACAAAGGGCTCAAGACGGTGCTCGACGGCTCCATCGCCGGCCCCTCGGCCAACGTGCTGATCTACGCCACCTCGAACCGCCGCCACCTGGTCACCGAACGCGCCGCCGACAACCTCAGCCACTACCGCGACGATTCCGGCGAACTGCACCCGGGCGACACGGTGGAGGAGAAGACCTCCCTGTCCGAGCGCTTCGGGCTATGGACCCACTTCTACTCCTTCTCCCAGGATGAGTACCTGGCGGTGGTGGCCCAGTGGCTGGGGCATTACCACTACGACGCGGCGACCATCGATGCGGCACGCCAGGAGGCCCTGCAGTGGGCCCTCTCCCGCGGCGCCCGCTCCGGCCGCATCGCCCGCCAGTTCGCCAGCGACTACGCCGGCCGCCACCCCCTTCAGGCCTGCGTCTGAAGACGCTTGGCGTAGCGGTTGGCCAGCATCGAGCAGATGATCAGCTGGATCTGGTGATAGAACATGATCGGCAACAGGACCAGCCCGATGGACGGGCTGGCGCCGAACAGCAGCTTGGCCATCGGCACGCCGGACGCCAGGGTCTTCTTGGAAGCACAGAACACCGTGGCGATCTCGTCCGCGGTGGCCATGCCGAGCCGCCGAGCCGTCCAGGTGGTCAGGGCCAGCACGACCACCAGCAGGCCTGCCGCGCCGAGGGCCGCGATCAGCAGCACATCCACCCCGTTGTCCCGCCACAGGCCTGCCGCAACGCCGTCACAGAAGGCGGTGAACACCAGCATCACGATCACCCAGCGGTCGAGCAGGTGGGTCATGTGGCGATGACGCACATGCCAGGCATGCAACAGCGGGCGCAGCAGCATGCCCGCCGCCAGCGGCAGCACGAGCAGCCGGAAGATGCCCAGCACCGTATCCATGAATGGCAGGCCACGCCCGTCCGCGTGGGCAAAGAAGCCGACAATCAGCGGGGTCAGCACGATGCCCAGCAGGCTCGACAGGGTCGCGTTGAAGATCGCCACCGGCACATTGCCCCGGGCCAGCCCGGTCAGCGCCACCGACGACGAGATGGTCGACGGCAGCGCACACAGGTAGCAGAAGCCCAGCGCCAGATCCCGCGGCAGATGCGGGCCGGCCAGCGCATCCACGCCCCACCAGATCAGCGGAAAGATCGCAAAAGTGGTGAGCTGCACCACCGCATGCACCTTCCAGCCGCGCATGCCCTGCACCAGGCTCGCCACCGACAGGCCGAGTCCGTGCAGGAAGAACACGATGGCGATCCCCACACTGGCCACCACTTCACCATGCAGCACGCCGCCGGTACGGCCCAGCCCGGGAAAGAAGCTGGCCACCACCACCGCGCCCACCAGCGCCAGCAGGAACCACTCGGACTTCAGACGCAGGCACAATCGCTGCAAGGGGGAAGAGGTGCTTTCCATGAACGCATCACCGCAAATGTAGGAAACCGGACTCTAGGCCAGGCCCCTTCGACGCTCTAACGGCATCGGGTCATGGAATAGCGAGAAACGGACAAGGCCATGCAGACCACCCACAAACGCAGCATCCCGCGCCTGCCAGGCCTGCCGCGGCCCCTCTACAACCGTCACGAAACCCTCGCGCCGGGCTCGTGGACCGAGGAACACAGCCATCCCTGGTGCCAGCTCTCGTATGCCGCGCGGGGCGTGCTGGGCGTGCGCACCCCCAGCTTCGACCACGCCGCACCACCCCATCATGCCGTGTGGATCCCGCCCGACGTGCCCCACCAGGTGGTCAATCGCCGCGAGGCGGAGATGCGCAGCCTGTACCTGTCGCGCGAAGCCGCGGCCGGGCTGCCTGCCGAAAGCTGCATCCTCGAGATCAGCCCGCTGATCCGCGAACTGATCCGGCGCATCGGCGAACTGCCGGTCGAATACGACGAGGACGGCCCCCCCGGCCGCCTGGTGGCGGTGCTGGTGGATGAACTGGCCGCCGCCCGGCGCGCGCCCTTCGGCTTGCCCCTGCCCTCCGACCGCCGCCTGGTGGCGATCTGCAGCGCCCTCGAACAGGCCCCCGACGACGACCGCACCCTCACCGAATGGGCCGCCAATGCCGGTGCCTCGGCCCGCACCCTGGCCCGCCTGTTCATTAAGGAAACCGGCCTGGGTTTCGGCGAATGGCGTCAGCGGCTGCGCCTGCTGCTGTCCCTCGACGCCCTCGAGGCCGGCGAAAGCGTGACCCGGGTGGCCCTGGCCCACGGCTACAACTCCACCTCCGCCTTCATCGCCGCCTTTCGCGGCGCCTTCGGCGCATCGCCGGGGGAGCTGCGCGACAGGTCAGGCACCTGAGTCCCGCCCAATGCAACAAGGCGGCCTCCCCCGAACGGGAGAGGCCGCCTTGCAGGCATCCGGCAGACTGACCGTTCAGCGGCCGATCCGCCCCTTGCCCCGTGCCAGCCGGTGCAGCACCGCGACGAGGGTATCGATCTCCTCGCAGGTGTTGTAGAAGGCCAGCGACGGCCTCACCGTGGCTTCCTGCCCGAAACGGCGCAGGATGGGCTGGGCGCAGTGGTGGCCGGAGCGCACCGCGATGCCCTCCTCGTTGAGGGCCTTGCCGACCTCGTCGGGACGATAGCCGTCGAGCACGAAGGAGCTGACACTCGCCTTCTCGCGGGCGGTGCCGATCAGCTTGAGACCCGGCACCGTGAGCAGGCCGCGGGTGGTGTACACCAGCAGGTCGTGCTCATAGCGGGCGATGTTCTCCATGCCGAGCCGCTCCACGTAGTCGATCGCCGCGCCCAGGCCCACCGCATCGGCGATGTTGCCGGTGCCGGCCTCGAAACGGGTCGGAGGACCGTGGTAAATGGTCTTCTCGAAGGTCACGTCGGCAATCATGTTGCCACCGCCCTGCCAGGGCGGCATGTCCTCGAGGATGGCCCGCTTGCCATACACCGCGCCGATGCCGGTCGGGGCGAACACCTTGTGGCCGGAGAAGACGAAGAAGTCCGCGTCGATCTCCTGCACGTTGACCCGCATGTGTGATACCGACTGGGCACCGTCCACCACTGCCAGCGCACCGGCCTGGTGGGCCATGGCAACGATCTCCTTGACCGGCACCACGGTGCCGAGGGCGTTGGAGACCTGGGTCACCGACACGATCTTCGTGCGGCTGGTGAGCAGCTTGCGGTACTCGTCGAGCAGCACCTGGCCGGTGTCATCCACCGGAATCACCTTGAGCTTCGCCCCCTTGGCCGCGGCAAGCTGCTGCCAGGGCACGATGTTGGCGTGGTGTTCGAGGTTGGAGACGATGATCTCGTCGCCCTCGCCCACGTTCTGCCAGCCCCAGGTCTTGGCGATCAGGTTGATGCCTTCGGTGGCGCCGCGCACGAAGATGATCTCCTCCGTGGACGAGGCCCCCAGGAAGCGCGCCACCTTGCTGCGCGCACCTTCGTAGGCATCCGTCGCCCGGGCGGCGAGTTCATGGGCGGCCCGGTGGATGTTGGAGTTCTCGTGCTGGTAGAAATACGCCAGCCGGTCGATCACCGCCTGCGGCTTATGGGTCGTAGCCGCGTTGTCCAGCCAGATCAGTTGCCGGCCGTTGACGCGCTCCTGCAGGATCGGGAAGTCGCGGCGTACCGCCTGCACGTCGAAGGCCGGATGGGCCGGTGACGCCGTGGCCGGCACGCTGGCCTCCCGGTTCTGCACCCCCGCCGTATCGAGGAAGTAGAAATGCCCCGGCGCGCCGGCAGGGTGGGCTGCTGCAGCACCACGACGGTCACTCCCCAGTTCGGCGAGGATCTGGTGCAGTTCCGCTTCACCCGGCAGCCCGAAGGCCTGGGGCACGACGCGGTTCTCCACCGCTGGTGCGGCGCCGGGAGCCTGCCCGGCGGACTGGAATGCACCCGCCTCGCCCAGGAAGTAATAGGGCATGGACGGCGCCAGCGGCGGCGGTGAGGCCGGCGGACTGAAGGTCGGCAGGGCGGCGGCGTAGGCCTCCGGCACACCGAACACCGGCGCACCGGGCCGGCCTGCGGCCGCGGCGTGGTCGATCGGAACCGACTCCGCCCGTACCGGCGCCACCGGCGCGGCGGCGGTCAGGGTCGGGCCGACGTTGCCGGTAGGGACGATCTCCGGCGCCGGGGCGCTGGCCGCAGCCCCCCCAGCGGACAGCTTCGACGCCAGCGGGCCGGCCAGGCCCGTCGGCAGCGCGGCGAAGAACTCGCCGGCCAGCCGCGCCAACGTCACCTCATCCGGCACGCCTGCAGGAACCGCGCCGGCCAGGCCGGCGAGGCCCTCACCAGGAAACACCGGGCCGCCCGCGGTTTCCTGCCCCCCCGTGGGGGGCGGGCTGGGCACAGCCCAGCCCTGGGGGTCACTTGTAAGTGTCGGGATAGTCATGGTACTTGCCGATCTCCACGTCTTCGAGGACAGCCAGGGCATCGTCGGTCAGCACGGCCAGCGAGCAATACAGGGAAATCAGGTAGGACGAGATGGCGTTGCGGTTGATGCCCATGAAGCGCACCGACAGGCCCGGGGTCTGTTCGCCGGCAAGACCCGGCTGGAACAGGCCGACCACGCCCTGGCGCTTCTCGCCGGTGCGCAGCAGGATGATCTTGGTCTTGCCGTCCTCGACCGGCACCTTGTCCGACGGGATCAGCGGAATGCCGCGCCAGGTCAGGAACTGGGCACCGAACAGGCTGACGGTCGGAGGCGGCACGCCACGACGGGTGCATTCACGGCCGAAGGCGGCGATGGCCAGCGGGTGGGTCAGGAAGAAACCGGGCTCCTTCCACACCTTGGTGAGCAGGTCGTCCAGGTCGTCCGGGGTCGGGGCGCCGGTCAGGGTGGAGATGCGCTGATCGTCATGGACGTTGGCCAGCAGGCCGTAGTCCGGGTTGTTGATCAGTTCGCTTTCCTGACGCTCCTTGATGGTCTCGACGGTCAGGCGCAGCTGTTCCTTGATCTGGTCATGCGGGCTGCTGTACAGGTCGGAGACACGGGTGTGCACGTCCAGGATGGTGGTCACCGCGTTGAGGAAATACTCGCGGGGCGCCTCGTCGTAGTCCACGAAGGTCTGCGGCAGCTCGGACTCGTCGCGCTGGGAGCAGGCGACGCGCACGTCGCGGGGGTTCTTGACCTTGTTCAGGCGGTAGATACCCGCCTCGACCGGCAGCCACTGGAGCAGATGCACCAGCCAGCGCGGCGAGATGGTCGACAGCTGGGGGACGGTCTTGGTGGCATTCGCCAGTTGCCGGGCGGCGTTATCGCCGAGGGCAGTCGGGGCGTCGTGATGCTCAGCCATGGAAGCTCCTTATCTGAAAAAGTGGAAACGTTATGAATAAAATTGATTAGGCGAGTGTCCTGCCTGGCCGGTCATGCTTCAACCGGCTATAGCAGGCTGTCGACATGCCGGCGGGTTCAGAAGGACGCGGAAGACTCGATGCGGGCGATCAGGACCGAGGGGCTGAGGCGGAAGGCGAGCGCCAGCTTGTCGATGGTGGTCAGCGACGGCATCGCCCCGCCGCGCTCGATCTCGCCCACGTAGCCGCGGTTCAGCTCGGCGTGCTCGGCGAGCTCCTCCTGCGACCAGCCGCGGGATTCCCGGAGCTGGCGCACGAGGGTCCCGAAGCGGTCTGCCAGGGTGTCGGCAGGATCTGACGGGGAAGCCATCGACCGACTCAATCCTGGACCCACGGCAGGCCGTGGAAGCGCCAGCCGCCAATGCCGCCGCGGCGCTGCTGGGAATCGAGTTCGCCCTCGAAGCCTTCAAGGATGTTGAACGCACTGGTGAAGCCCGCCTTGGCCGCCGCCTCGGCTGCGGCCGCCGAGCGCTTGCCGCTGCGACAGAGGAAGACCACCACGCTGTCCTTCCCGACCTTGGCTTCCAGCTCCTTGACGAAGCGCGGGTTGCGGTTCATGGAGGTACCGGTGGCCCAGGCCACATGCAGGCCCTCGGGCACATGGCCGACGAACTTGCGCTCCTCGGCGGTGCGCACGTCCACCAGCACGGCGCGGCCGGCGGTGACCAGCTTCCAGGCGTCGGCGGGGAACACTCCGCCGGCATAGGGCAGGCCATCACTGCGGGCGCGCTCGCGGGCCTGGGAAAGAAGGGTTTCGGCAATATCGGCGCTGCCGGCGCCCGGCGGCGTGGAGTCGGCACTGACCGACGAATCGAGGCTGGAATCGAGCATGAAGTTCTCCCGGACGATATGGGCCGCAACCCCCTGCGGGTGCGGTCGATGGGAGAACATTAACGAGGGGCCCTCAGGAGGCGAACCAAGAAGATTTCAGAAGCCTTGCAGGGCGGCGCTGATATGCATCGCAGGAATTCTGAAATAGAAGGAAGCAGGGGTATGCAAGGGCGCGCCCGTGCATACCCCTCCATCCATCAGCCCGACTCGAAGACGAACTGCTGGGTGGCGACGATCTCGGCGTCACCCGACACGCAGCGGTATTGCAGCATCGCGCTGCGCACCGCCTGGTGGAAGACCTTGGGACCGGACAGGATGGTCACCTCCTTCACCGCACCATCACGGATGATCGCCTGGGCCCGGATCACCCCGCTGACCCCCTCTGCGCCGCGGGGCACTTCGGGACGCACCTGGGTCGGGCAGCTGGCCGCCATGTCGGCCTTCACCGGCTTGGGCGCCGCGACCGGCGCCGGGGCAGGCGGAGCGGGCGGCGCGATCACCGGGGCCGGTGGCGGCGTCGGTGATGCCGCCGCGATGACCGGTGGTGGCGTCACTGCCGGTGTCACCTCGGGCGGCGGCACGTAGGCCGGCGGCGGCGGAGTCTTCAGCTTCGGCGCCTCCAGCTTCACCACCTTCGGCGGCGGGGGCGGCGGCGGAGGCAGCTTCACCTCCTGGATCACCGCCGCATCCAGCGGCTTCTTGATGACCTTGACGATATCCCGGGCCAGGCCTGACACCAGCGCATAGCCGAGAACGACGTGCAGCCCCACGACCACGACCAGCCCGGTGGCGCTGCGGGACGGGTCCTTGGGCTGAAAATGGTAGTTTGCGGTAATCGTGCTCATTCTATGAATTGCTCGCTGCCAATGACGCCAATCTTGGTGAGCCCCGAGCGCTTCGTCGCCGCCAGGATGCTCGCCACCACTTCATAACGGGCATGCCGGTCGGGGCGCAGGTGCACCTCGGGCTGGACCGGCAGCAGGGAGACATCCTTCATCTTCTGCTCCAGCTCGGCCCCGCTGCCCACTGCCACACCCTGCCAATGCACCACGCTCTTCGCATCCACGTCGATCTTCACCACCTCCGGCTTCACGTCGCTGGGGGGCGGCGTGCCGACGGGCAGGTTGAGGTTGACTGCGTGGAGCTGGATCGGGATGGTGATGATCAGCATCACCAGCAGGACCAGCATCACGTCGATCAAGGGCGTGGTGTTGATGTCCATCATCACCTCGGGATCGCCGCTGGCGCTGCTGCTTCCCACGTTCATTGCCATGTTCCGGTCCTCCTCAACCGCCCCGGGCGGGCGGTTCGGTAATGAAGGCCACCTTGCCGATACCGGCCAGCTGGCAGGCGTAGAGGATCTTGCCGACGCCCTCGTACTGCGCCGTCAGATCACCGCGGATCTGTACCTCGGGCTGGGGCTGCTGCACGGAGACCTTCTTCAGGTGTTCCACCAGCGCCCGGGTGCTCGCCACCTTCGAATCCTGGATGTAGATGGCGTTGCTGCTGTCCACCGAGATCACCAGGTTCTCCGGCTTGGATTCCCGCACCTCGACGGTTTCCTTGGGCAATTCCACCGGCACCGAGGTGGTGACGACCGGGATGGTGATCAGGAAGATGATCAGCAGCACCAGCATCACATCCACCAGCGGCGTGGTGTTGATCGCCGCGATGACTTCGTCGTCTCCCTCGGCGGGAGCTGCACTGATGGCCATGACTGCGTGCCCCGCCGATCAGGCCTTGCTGGCCGAGGCCAGGATGACCGAGTGCAGGTCGCTGCCGAAGGCGCGGACGTCGTCCAGCACGCTCTTGTTGCGGCGGACCAGCCAGTTGTAGCCCAGCACCGCCGGCACCGCGACGGCCAGGCCGATGGCGGTCATGATCAGCGCCTCGCCCACCGGGCCGGCCACCTTGTCGATGGACGCCTGGCCGGCCACGCCGATGGCGGTCAGAGCGTGGTAGATGCCCCACACGGTACCGAACAGGCCGACGAAGGGCGCGGTCGAGCCGACCGTCGCCAGGAAGGCCAGGCCACCCTGCAGGCGGCTCTGGATGCGCTCGATGGCGCGCTGGATCGACAGGGTCACCCACTCGTTGAAACCCACATGCTGGAGCAGGCCGTCATGCTTCTTGGTGGCTTCGATGCCGGCTTCGGCGATGAAGCGGAAGGGGCTGGAGCCTTCCAGGTTCTCGGCCCCCTGCTGCACGGAGCCGGCGTTCCAGAACTGGCTGGTGGTCTTCTTGGCCTGGCGGCCGATCTTGGTCTGCTCCAGCAGCTTCACGATGATCACGTACCAGCTGCCGACACTCATGACCAGCAGGAGCAGCAGCACGGTCTTGGCCACCGCATCACTGCCCTTCCACAAGGCCTCGATGCCATAGGGGTTGTCGACAATGGCGGTGCCCCCGGCCTTGGCGCCGGCACCCTCTGCAGCAGCCACCGGCGCCGGAGCAGCCTCGGCCGCGGCGCTCACCGCGGGCGCCGGCTGCGACTGGGCCAGTGCAGCGCCGGCGAATGTCGCCCCGGAAAGGGCGATCAGCCCCGAGGCCAGCAAGGCCGAAATACGGGAACGACCGCGGTTTATATCAAAATTGAACATGCTAATTCTCCGGACAGATAAGCAGAAAGGCGAAAAGGCGAAACATTCACACCAAGCCCATTGCACAGCCCGTGCCAGAACAAAAAGCAATGACTATTCAGACTCTTGCCATTCCTCCCCGAGAAACCAACACCCATTCTGCTGACGCTCATGCACAATTGCTGCTGATATCCCAGCAGAGCTGCTGACGAATAAGCAGAAGCACCCGAGATATAGATAGCAGAAATTCTTTGTTTCAGATGGGGAACCGGATTCTTACAATTGGCTCACCCCATCAGGTCTCGCGAAAAAATGAACTATTCACCGCACATCATTACATTCCCGGACCCGCGTTCCGTATCCCTGTCCATCCGGGCCAGCGCGGTGGTTTTCGCGGACCCGAAATCCCTGCAGCTGCTGTCACTGATCGACCGGGTGGCGCCCAGCAACGCCAATATCCTGATCATTGGAGAAACCGGCACCGGCAAGGAACTGGTCGCCCGCCAGGTCCATCTCTCAAGCCTGCGGGCAGCCCAACCATTTCTCGCGATCAATTGCGGCGCCTTTTCCGAAACCCTGTTCGAGAGCGAGCTGTTCGGTTTCGAAAAGGGCGCCTTCACCGGCGCGATGAATTCCAAGGCGGGCTGGTTCGAAGCCGCCAATGGCGGCACCCTCTTTCTGGATGAAATCGGCGACCTGCCCCTGCCGATGCAGGTCAAGCTCCTGCGCGTGCTGCAGGAAGGCGAAGTGGTGCGCATCGGCGCCCGCAAGCCGGTCAAGGTGGACGTGCGTCTGATTGCCGCCACCAACGTCGACCTGGAAAAAGCCGTCGCCGAAGGGCGTTTCCGCGAGGATCTGTATTACCGCCTCAAGGTGGTGGCGCTGGAATTGCCGATCCTGCGCGAGCGCCCCCGCGACATCGTCCCGCTGGCCCGCCATTTCATCAGCAAATACGCCCATCGCCTGGACATCATCGAGCCGGGCCTCTCACCGCAGGCCGAAAAGGCCCTGCTCGACTACCCCTGGCCGGGCAATATCCGCGAACTCGAAAACGTATTGCACCGCGCCCTGCTGGTCTTCCATGGCAAGCAGATCGACGTGGAGGACCTGCACCTGCTGCCCACCCAGATCGACAAGCCGGCCCGCGAACAGCCGGCATCACCGGCCGACCTGCAGGACTGCTTCACGCGCCACCTGAAAAGCCTGTTCGAGGAAGGCCGCGAAGGCATCTTCGACCACATCGTGGACCAGACCATCCACGCCGCCTACCAGTGGGAGCACCTCAACCAGGTCCGCACTGCGCGCCTGCTCGGCATTTCGCGCAATGTGCTGCGCACCCATCTCAAGCGCATGAAGCTGATCGACTGAATGCGGAGGCGGGTTTAGGCGCCGGCGGGCTTCAATCAACGGGGATTGTGGGTGTTCAGCGGATTGCGGGCGGCGGAAGAGGGTGTCGCAAAATCCGCGGGTCCAAGCCTGTGGGAGGTGGCTGTCAGCACTTTGTGTTCGAAGCTGGTGTGCCTTTGCTGGGCGGCTTTCCGTTGTTTTACATTGGATTGGCCGGGAGTTCGCCCCGGCGGGTCGGAACGGGCTTTTACCGGGCACCGAGCCTCTGCGGAAAATCCGGTGAATGCGAAGCGCTGGGGTTTTGCTTTTCTCGTTGGAAGCCAGCCTCGGCTTCAGCAAACGCGCGGTGTTTGCGAAAAGCCCGTTCTGACCCGCCGAGCAGCGGAGTATCGGGCGGGGCCTTCCGGCGCGGCTGTCTGAGGAGGCGCAGCCGACGAGTTCCGCGCCGGCCGCCCGATGCGAGCAGCGCAGGGGAGTCGTTCGCGCAGCGAACGACCGGGGAAGCCGGGTCGCCTTTCTTTTCCCCTTTCTTTGGCGACGCAAAGAAAGGGGTCGCCCGCCGGGGCGAAATCCCGGCCAATTCAACGCCAAACAACGGAAAGCCGCCCACTAACGAGCAGCCCCCCAGACAAAAGCCCCAGACTCAGAATAACCAACACAACCTGAACAACATCAGCCCCGGCAAGACCGCAGAGTTTTACAACACCCTCTGAAGCCCCCCCTACACTGCCCCACCCTCAAACAGATATTCAAACCATGGCCGGAAAACCCTGGGTCGACGCCAACTACCGTTTCATCGCGGCCTATCAGGAAGTCAACGCCCGCATCGCCCAGCGCCAGCAGGCGCTGGCCCTCTACGTGACCCTGGTGGTCAGCATCCTGGCCGCCCTGGTGGCACTCAAGCCCGGCGCAGGCGCCGGGCATGTGCCGGTGGAATGGCTGCTGCTGGGCTTTCCGGTGGCCTCCACCTGCCTGGCCTTCCTCAACTACAAGGCCGAGCGGGCGATCACCAACCTGCGCCAGTTCCTCACCACCCTGGAACGTCTCGAACGCGATGTACACGGCCTGCCCAGCTACAACACGGACCCCCGCTGGTCGGCCCGCGCCAACCAGGCCCGACGCTTCCACGACCTGGCGGCGGCGGTGCTGGTCGCCGGCGGCAATGGCATCGGGCTGGCCGCCGCAAGCAGCATCTACCCGGAAAGGATCGCCGAGAACCGCGCCATCCTGTGGGTCGCCATCGCGGCCAGCCTGGCCTCCCTGGCCGTCCTGCTGCTCAGCCCGCGCTGGAGCTTCCGGCCGGAAGAGTGACAGACCGGCCGGAGAGCCATCAGCGCTCGTCGCTGATGAAGCGATAGGCCAGCGCGCCGAGGGCCGCACCGACAATCGGCGCCAGCCAGAACAGCCACAGCTGCTCAAGCGCCCAGCCGCCCGCAAAGATCGCCACGCCCGTGCTGCGCGCCGGATTGACCGAGGTATTGGTCACCGGAATGCTCACCAGGTGGATCAGCGTCAGGGCCAGGCCGATGGCGATCGGCGCAAAGCCGGCCGGCGCCCGCTTGTCGGTGGCCCCCAGGATGACGATCAGGAAGAACATGGTCATCACCACTTCGGTGACGAGGGCCGCCACCATGGAATAGCCGCCGGGGGAATGCAGGCCGAAGCCATTGGAAGCAAAGCCCTTGGTCACGTCAAAGCCCGGTGCGCCGCTGGCGATCACGTAGAGCACCGCCCCCGCTGCGATGGCGCCAAACACCTGGGCCACGATGTAGGGCAGCAGGCTCGATGCCGGAAAACGCCCACCCAGCCACAGACCGATGGACACCGCCGGATTGAGGTGGCAACCCGAGATGTGACCGATGGCGAAGGCCATGGTCAGCACCGTCAGGCCGAAGGCCAGGGACACGCCGTGCAGGCCGATACCCACCTGCGGAAATGCCGCGGCAAGCACTGCGCTGCCGCAGCCCCCCAGGACGAGCCAGAAAGTGCCGAGGAATTCGGCGCTGAATTTCTTCATGATGTTCTCCACGAAAGATGCTGGAACACTCTCCAGACAGGGCGCCGAGCCTACGCCAACACGCTGCCGGTCAGTTCATGCATTTTGCAAAACATCGTCACCCCGGCCGCAGCCTCCCTCCCTCACGCGCTGCTGATACGCCAACAGGGCGACAACAACGGTGCTGGGAAATCAACCCTCTGCCGCTGGCTGCACGCACATCGCGCCGGCTCCCTTACCCGGTCGATCCCCCACGTCATTCGTCCCGCCGGCCGGGCGCAGCGTAAATCCTTTTTCAATTCAATTCCTTGATTCCTTATTCGAAAAACAGCGCCGCTTATTCGGATCAATGAATTAAAAGAGGCACGAAACCTGCGATATCCGGGGCAAAGAGGGCGACTCTTCCGTCTCGCCCCGCATGGCCCTGCGCCGCGCCTTTTCGAGTCATTCAAATCCCATGAAGAAGAGCCATATCTGGACCTCCATTGCCCTGCTCGCGGCCGCCACCGCCGGCGGTGCGATTTATTACCGGGGCAGCCCCGCTCCCGAAGCCAAGGCCGCCGACAGCGCCCCCCGTGGCGACGCCTCCCAGCGCGGCAAGGGGGGCCGCCGCGACTTTGCCAACCGGCCGGTACCGGTACTCACCGCCGCCAGCCGCAGCGGCAACATCGATATCACGCTCAACGCCATCGGTACCGTCACGGCCCTCAACACCGTCACCATCCGGCCGCGGGTGGACGGCCAGCTCCAGCGTGTCATATTCCGTGACGGCCAGACCGTCAAGGCCGGCGACCTGCTCGCCGAGATCGACCCCCGCCCCTTCGCCGCCGCCCTCGAACAGGCCAGCGGCCAGCTCAAGCGCGACGAAGCCCTGCTGGCCAACGCCCGCCTCGACCTGGAGCGCTACAAGGGCCTGCTCGCCAAGGACTCCATCGCCCGCCAGCAGGTGGACGCCCAAGAGGCCCAGGTGCGCCAGCTGGAAGGTACGGTGCAGACCGACAAGGCCCTGGTGGACACCGCCCGCCTCAACCTCGGCTTCACCCGGGTCACCGCGCCGGTGCCCGGCACCCTCGGCCTGCGTCAGGTGGACGCCGGCAACATGGTGCGGGCGAGCGATGCCAGCGGCCTGGTGATCCTCACCCAGACGCGGCCGATCACCGTGCTGTTCTCAATCCCCGCCACCCACCTGCCGGCCATCCAGGCCCAGGCCGGCAAGGGCCTCGGCGTGGAGGCCTGGGACCGGGACGGGCGGCGGCGCCTGGCCGGCGGCCGCCTGATCAGCACCGACAACCTGATCGACACCAGCACCGGCACGGTGAAGCTCAAGGCCCAGTTCGACAACGCCGACGGCGCCCTCTTCCCCAACCAGTTCGTCAGCGCCCGCCTGCGCGTGGACTCGCGCCAGGACGCGGTCCTGGTGCCCTCCGCGGCGATCCTCAAGGGTGCCCAGGGCAGCTTCGTGTACGTCATCAACGAAAAGGACAAGACCGCCAGCATGCGCCCGGTGGTCCTCGGCCCGGCCACCAGCGACACGGTGGCGATCGAGTCCGGCCTGTCCTCCGGCGAGAAGATCGTCATCGAAGGGGTGGACCGCCTGCGCGACGGCGCCCAGGTCGAACTCGCCTCGCCCGAATCCCGCCAACGCGGCGAGGGACATGGCGGGCCGGGCGGGCCCAACGGTGAACGCCGCGAGCGCAAGAAGCCGGCATGAACCTCTCCCGCCCCTTCATCCTCCGGCCGGTCGCCACCTCCCTGCTGATGCTGGCCCTCCTGCTGGTGGGCCTGATCGCCATGCGCCTGCTGCCGGTCTCGGCCCTGCCCGAGGTCGAGTACCCCACCATCCAGATCGCCACCCGCTACCCCGGGGCCAGCCCCGAGGTCACCACCTCGGCCATCACTGCCCCGCTGGAGCGCCAGTTCGGCCAGATGCCCGGCCTCAAGCGCATGTCGTCCACCAGCGGCGAGGGCATCTCGGTGATCACCCTGCAGTTCGACCTGTCGCTGGCCATGGACGTGGCCGAGCAGCAGGTCCAGGCGGCCATCTCCACCGCCGGCAGCTTCCTGCCCCAGGATCTGCCGATGCCGCCGGTGTACAGCAAGATCAACCCGGCCGACGCGCCCATCCTGACCCTCGCGGTCAGCTCCTCCAGTCTGCCCCTGGCCCGCCTGGCCGACCTGGTGGATACCCGCGTCGCCATGAAGATCTCCCAGCTGCCGGGGGTCGGCCTGGTGACCATCGGCGGCGGCCTGCGCCCCGCCGTGCGCGTGCAGGTCAATCCCCAGGCCCTGGCCTCGGCCGGCCTCAGCCTGGAAGACGTGCGCACGGCCATCGCCAATGCCAACGTCAACATGGCCAAGGGCAGCTTCGATGGCCCGGTCAAGGCCACCACCCTGGACGCCAACGACCAGCTCAAGTCCGCCGAGGACTACCGCAAGCTCACCCTCGCCTGGCGCAACGGCGCGCCGATCCGCCTCGGCGACGTGGCCGCCACGGTCGAGGGGGTGGAGAACACCCGCCTCGCCGCCTGGGCCGACAAGAGCCCGGCGGTGATCATCAACATCCACCGCCAGCCTGGCGCCAATGTCATCGACACCGCCGACCGGGTGCGCGCCCTGCTGCCGCAGCTGGCCGACGACCTGCCCACCTCGGTGGACCTGCGCCTGCTCACCGACCGCACCACCTCCATCCGCGCCTCGGTGGCCGATGTGCAGTTCGAGCTGGTCCTGGCGGTGGCCCTGGTGGTGGGCGTGATCTTCCTGTTCCTGCGCAGCTTCACCGCCACCCTGATCCCGGCGGTGGCGGTGCCCCTGTCCCTGGTGGGCACCTTCGCGGTGATGTACGCCGCCGGCTTCAGCATCAACAACCTCACCCTGATGGCCCTCACCATCGCCACCGGCTTCGTGGTGGACGACGCCATCGTGATGATCGAGAACATCAGCCGCCACGTGGAAGACGGCGAGTCGCCCCTCAAGGCCGCCCTCAAGGGCGCCAAGCAGATCGGCTTCACCATCCTGTCCCTCACCGTGTCGCTGATCGCCGTGCTGATCCCGCTGATCTTCATGGGCGACGTGGTCGGCCGCCTGTTCCGCGAGTTCGCGATCACCCTGGCGGTGTCCATCCTGATCTCGGCGGTGGTGTCCCTGACCCTCACCCCGATGATGTCGGCGCGCCTGCTGCGCCCCACCGGCCAGCACCACGACCGCAACGGCGCCTTCTTCCAGGCCATCGTGGACCGCTACGCGGTGATGCTCGAGTGGGTGCTCGACCGCCAGGGCCTGACCCTGCTGGCCGCCTTCGGCACCCTGGCCCTCACCGTGCTGCTCTACCTGTTCATCCCCAAGGGCTTCTTCCCCGTGCAGGACACCGGGCTGATCCAGGCCATCTCGGACGCCCCCCAGGACATCTCCTTCCCGGCCATGGCCGAACGCCAGCAGACCCTCGCCGGCATCGTTCTGGAAGACCCGGCGGTGGACAGCCTGTCCTCCTTCATCGGGGTGGACGGCACCAACACCACCCTCAACAGCGGGCGCATGCTGATCAAGCTCAAGCCCAAGGAAGAACGCACCCTCAGCGCCGAAGAGGTGATCCGCCGCCTGCAGGAGCGCCTCGAACTGCGCCGGGTGGACACCCGCCTGTACATGCAGCCGGTGCAGGACCTCACCATCGAGGACCGGGCCAGCCGCACCCAGTACCAGTTCAGCGTGGAAGGGTCGAACGAGGTGCAACTGGCCCAGTGGGCCAGCCGCCTGACCGAAAAGCTGCGCAGCCTGCCCCAGCTGGCCGACGTGGCCAGCGACCTGCAGGATCAGGGGGCCATGGCCTACGTGGATATCGACCGGGACAGCGCCGGCCGGCTGGGGGTGACTCCGGCGGCCATCGACAACGCCCTCTACAGCGCCTTCGGCCAACGCCAGGTGTCCAACATCTTCACCCAGTCGGCCCTCTACCGGGTGGTGCTGGAGGTGGCCCCGGACTTCCAGCAGAGCCCCGCCGCGCTGGAGCACATCCACGTGCCCGCCGCCGGCGGACGCAGCGTGCCCCTGTCGTCGGTGGCGCGCATCAGCGAGCGCCGCACCATGCTGGCGATCAACCACATCGGCCAGTTCCCGGCGGTGACCCTGTCCTTCAACCTGGCCCCGGGCGTGGCCCTCGGCGATGCCGTGGCGGCGATCCGCAGCGCCGAGGCCGAGCTGGAAGTCCCCCGCGGCATCCGCAGCAGTTTCCAGGGGGCCGCGCTGGCCTTCCAGGCCTCCCTGGACAACACCCTGCTGCTGATCCTGGCCGCCGTGGTGACCATGTACATCGTGCTCGGGGTGCTCTACGAGAGCACCATCCACCCGGTCACCATCTTGTCCACCCTGCCCTCGGCCGGCGTCGGCGCCCTGCTGGCCCTGCTGGTGTCGGGCCATGAGCTGGGCATGATCGGCATCATCGGGATCATCCTGCTGATCGGCATCGTCAAGAAGAACGCCATCATGATGATCGACTTCGCCCTCGAGGCGGAGCGCGAGCAGGGCCGGACGCCCCGCGAGGCCATCTACGAAGCCTGCCTGCTGCGCTTCCGGCCGATCCTGATGACCACCCTGGCGGCCCTCCTCGGCGCCCTGCCGCTGATGCTCGGCGACGGCGTCGGCTCCGAGCTGCGCCAGCCCCTGGGCATCACCATGGTCGGCGGCCTGCTGGTCAGCCAGATCCTGACCATCTTCACCACCCCGGTGATCTACCTGGCCTTCGACCGCCTCGCCCGCCGCCTCAAAGGCGAAAAGGGGCAAAAAGGGCAAAACGCCCCGGCCGAAGCACTGGACACCGCACCGTGAACCTCTCCGCCATGTTCATCCGCCGGCCGGTGGCGACCTCGCTGCTGGCCCTCGCCATCGCCCTGGTCGGCCTGGTTGCCTACCGGCTGCAGCCGGTGGCGGCCCTGCCCCAGGTGGACTTCCCCACCCTCACCGTGTCGGCCAACCTGCCCGGTGCCAGCCCCGAAACCATGGCGGCCACCGTGGCCACGCCCCTGGAGCGGGCCCTCGGCACCATCGCCGGGGTCACCGAGCTGACCTCGTCGAGTTCCCTCGGCAACACCCGCATCACCCTGCAGCTGGACCTCGACCAGAACATCGAGACCGCCGCCAAGAGTGTGCAGGCCGCCATCAACGCGACCCGTGCCCAGCTGCCCAGCGGCATGTCCGGCAACCCCAGCTACCGCAAGATCAACCCCTCCGACGCGCCGGTGCTGATCCTGTCGATGACCTCCGACTCGGTCTCGCGGGCCGCCATGTACGACTTTGCGTCCACCGTGCTGGCCCAGCGCCTGGCCCAGGTGAAGGGCGTCGGTCAGGTGAACATGGGCGGCGGCTCCCTGCCCGCAGTGCGGGTCGAGGTGGATCCGAGCGGGCTGGCCGCGGCGGGCGTCGGCGTCGAGAGCCTGCGCCAGACCATCGATGCCGCCAACGTGACCCGCCCCAAGGGCAGCCTGGAGAACGGCGAGCGTCACTGGCAGCTGGGTGCCAGCGACCAGGCGACCAAGGCCGCCGACTACCTGCCCACCATCGTTTCCTGGAAGAGCGGCGCGGCCCTGCGCCTGGGCGATGTGGCGCGGGTCTTCGACGGCGAGCAGGACACCCGCAACATGGGCCTCGCCAACGGCAAGCCGGCGGTCATCCTGCTGATCAACCGCCAGCCCGACGCCAACGTGATCGAGACCGTCGAGCGGGCCCTGGCCATCCTGCCGCAACTGCGCGCCGAGCTGCCCCCTGGGGTCAGGCTCGAGGTGGTGGCCGACCGCACCGTGACCATCCGCGCCTCCCTGCGCGAGGTCCAGCACACCCTGCTGCTGTCCATCGGGCTGGTGATCATGGTGGTCTTCCTGTTCCTGCGCAACGCCCGGGCGGCGCTGATCCCCAGCGTGGCGGTGCCGGTGTCCCTGCTCGGCACCTTCGCGGTGATGTACCTGTGCGGCTACTCCCTCAACAACATCTCGCTGATGGCCCTGGTCATCGTCACCGGCTTCGTGGTGGATGACGCGGTGGTGGTGCTGGAGAACATTTCGCGCCACATCGAGGCCGGCATGACGCCCTTCGATGCGGCCCTGCGGGGTGCGCGCGAGGTGGGCTTCACGGTGCTCTCCATGAGCCTCTCGCTGATCGCCGTGTTCATCCCCATCCTGCTGATGGGCGGCGTGGTCGGGCGGCTGTTCCGCGAATTCGCGGTAACCCTCTCTGCGGCCATCCTGGTGTCCCTGGTGGTGTCCCTGACCCTCACCCCGATGATGTGCGCGCGCCTCCTCAAGCCCCACGCGCCGAAGCCCGCCGGCACCCGCCCGGCCCTGGCCGCGCGCCTTCAGGATGCCCTGCTGGGCGGCTACGGGCGCTCCCTGGCGGTGGTGCTGCGCCATCCGTGGATCACCCTGGCGCTGCTCTTCGCCACCATCGGCTTCAATGTGTATCTCTACGGCATCGTGCCGAAGGGCTTCTTCCCGCAGCAGGACACCGGCCGCATCATGGGTTTCATCGATGCCGACCAGCGCACGTCCTTCCAGTCGATGCAGGGCAAGCTGAGCCGCTTCGTGTCCATCGTGGAGCAGGACCCGGCGGTGGACAACGTGGTCGGCTACGCCGGCGGTGCCGGTGGCGGCGGCCCGCGGGGCGGCAGCGGCGGGATGATGTTCGTGACCCTCAAGCCCCTGGCCGAACGTGACGTGACCGCCGACCAGGTGATCGGCCGCCTGCGCGGCAAGCTGTCCCGCGAGCCGGGGGCCAGCCTGTTCCTGGTGGCGGCCCAGGACATCCGCATCGGCGGGCGGATGTCCGGCGCCCAATACGAATTCACCCTCCAGTCCGACTCCCTGCAGGCGTTGCGCCAGTGGGAACCACGCATCCGCGAGGCCATGCGCAAGCTGCCCCAGCTGGAGGACGTCAGCTCCGACCGCCAGGACAAGGGCGAGCAGACCTACCTGGAGGTGGACCGGGATGCCCTGGCCCGCCTGGGCCTCAACCAGCGCCTGGTGAATGCCACCCTCAACGACCTCTTCGGGCAGCGCCTGGTGTCCACCATCTACGGCCCCCTCAACCAGTACCGGGTGGTGCTCGAGGCGGAGCAGCGCTACCTGCAGAGCCCCGAGATCCTCAACGACCTGTTCGTGGTCGGGCCCGATGGCAACCGGGTGCCGCTGGCCGCCTTCTCGCACTGGCAGGCCGGCACCATGCCGCTGGCGGTGAATCACCAGGGCGGCAGCGTGGCGAGCACCATCTCCTTCAACCTGCCGGTCGGCGTATCCCTCTCCGAAGCCACCGAGGTCGTCCGCCAGGAGATGGCCCGCATCGGCGTGCCCAACTCGGTGCATGGCAGCTTCGAAGGCAACGCCAAGGCCTTCCAGGCCTCCCTGAAGAGCCAGCCGCTGCTGATCCTGGCCGCCATCGTGGCGGTGTACCTGATCCTCGGCATGCTCTACGAGAACCTCACCCACCCGATCACCATCCTGTCCACCCTGCCCTCGGCGGGCGTCGGGGCCATCCTGGCCCTGCTCGCCTTCAAGACCGAGTTCGGGGTGATCTCGCTGATCGGCGTGATCCTGCTCATCGGCATCGTCAAGAAGAACGCCATCATGATGATCGACTTCGCCATCACCGCCGAGCGGGACCGGGGGCTGTCGCCCCGGGATGCCATCTTCGAGGCCTGCCTGCTGCGCTTCCGCCCGATCATGATGACCACCCTGGCGGCCCTCTTCGGCGCCCTGCCCCTGGCCTTCGGGGTGGGTGACGGCGCCGAGCTGCGCCAGCCGCTGGGCATCACCATCGTCGGCGGCCTGATCCTCAGCCAGATCCTCACCCTCTACACCACCCCGGTGGTCTACCTCCAGCTCGACCGCCTGCGCCTGGCCCTGCGCCGCCTCCTTGGCCGCCAGGCTCCGGCCCCAGCAACGCATCCATGAACCGTACCGCCCTTCCCGCAATGACACTCCGCCTGCCCCTGCTGGCCGCCGCCCTGCTCCTCGCCGGCTGCGCCGTCGGCCCCGACTACCGCCGCCCCGATGCCCCTGTCCCCGCCCAGTTCCGTGCGGCGGACGGCTGGAAGCTCGCCGGGCCCGCCGATGCTCCCATCGCCAAGGCCTGGTGGAAGCACTTCAACGACCCGCAACTGGATCAGCTGGTGGAGCAGGTGGACCTCTCCAATCAGAGCATCCGCATCGCCGAGGCCCGCTATCGCCAGGCCACCGCCCTGCTCGATGCCGCCCAGGCCCAGGCCCTGCCGACCCTCAATGCCGCCGCTGGGGTGACGCGCAGCCAGGGCGTCAGCACCACCACCACCGGCGGCACCACGGCTGCTGTAGGCGCGCCGATCCGCAACACCAGCCGGCTGAGCCTCACCGCCAGCTGGGAGCCCGACCTGTGGGGACGCATCGCCCGCGGCAGCGAAGCCGCCGGCGCCAGCGCCGCGGCGGTGGCCGCCGACCTGCGGGCGGCCCGCCTGTCGGCCCGCGCGGCGGTCAGCCAGGCCTACCTGCAGCTGCGCGTCAACGATGCCCAGCACGCCCTGCTCGAACGCACCGTGGCGGCCTACACCCGCTCCGCCGAGATCACCCGCCATCGCTTCGATGCCGGCGTGGCCGCGCGGGCCGACGTGACCCAGGCCCAGGCCCAGCTGAAGACCGCCCAGGCCCAGCTGATCGACCTGGGGATCCAGCGTCGTCAGCTTGAGCACGCCATCGCCGTGCTCACCGGCAAGGCCCCGGCAGAGCTCAGCCTGGCCCCGTCGAGCAGCCTGCCGGAGCTGCCCCGGGTACCCGGGCTGCTGCCCTCCACCCTGCTCGAGCGCCGCCCCGACGTCGGCGCCGCCGAACGCCGGGTGGCCGCCGCCAACGCCCAGATCGGCGTGGCCCAGGCCGCCTTCTTCCCGACCCTCACCCTCGGCGCCACCGGCGGCACCCAGAGCAGCGCCCTGGCCCGCGTGCTGTCACTGCCCAACAGCTTCTGGTCCCTCGGCCCCAACCTGGCCCTCGCCCTGTTCGACGGCGGCGCGCGCAGCGCCCGCAAGGACCAGGCCGTGGCCGCCTGGGACGAGAGCGTGGCCAGCTACCGGCAGACGGTACTCACCGCCTTCCAGGAAGTGGAGGACAATCTCGCCGCCCTGCAGATCCTCGATGCCGAGGCCCGGGCCCAGGCCGAGGCCCTCGCCGCCGCCACCGAATCCCTCGAACTGGTCAACAATCAGTACCTCGCGGGAACCGTCAGCTACCTCAACGTGACCAACGCGCAAACCGTGGCCCTCAATGCCGAACGCGCCCGCCTCGACATCATGGTCCGCCGCCTGACCGGCAGCGTGGCGCTGTTCAAGGCCATCGGCGGAGATCAGCCATGACGGCGCGCCATCCCCTGTCCATGAATCCCCTTTCAGCTCCAGGAGCCACCATGCAACGCCAACGGGTCTGGGATCTTCCCATCCGCCTCTTCCACTGGCTGCTCGTCGCCAGCATCGTCTTCGCCTACGTGTCCGGCCAGCTCGGCGGCAACCTCATCGACTGGCACGCCCGCGCCGGCTTCCTGATCCTCGGCCTGGTGGTGTTCCGCATCGTGTGGGGCCTGGTCGGCACGCCCACCGCCCGCTTCACCACCTTCGTGCGCGGCCCGGCCGCCATCGCCGCCTACCTGCGCGGCGAATGGCGCGGCATCGGCCACAACCCGCTGGGCGCCCTGTCGGTGCTGGGCCTGCTCGCCCTGGTCGGCGCCCAGGCCGCCACCGGGCTGTTCACCAACGACGACATCGCCTTCCAGGGCCCCTTTGCCGACTGGATCGGCAAAGACCTCTCCGACCGCTTCCACAGCTGGCATGCCTGGCTGCAGAACGGCCTGCTGGCGCTGGTGGCGGTGCACGTGGCGGCGATCGTCTTCTACGCCCGCGTCAAGAAGGAGAACCTGGTCAAGCCGATGATCACCGGCTGGACCGAGGCCACCCCGTCCAGCCCCGCCGCCTCCGGCCAGCGGCGTGGCGGCGGCCTGGTGGCCTTCATCGTCTCGGTGCTGATCGCCGGCGCCGCCACCTGGGCCGCGGCCGGCGGACTGCTGCCGCCCCCGCCGCCCGCTGCCGCCCAGCCGGCGGCCGCCTCACCGGGCTGGTAAGAGAACTTAGTGCCACGCCGGGAAGTCCCAGACAACATCCTCCCGGCCACCCGCCCCCATACCCCACAGGAACATCGCCCATGAAGAAGCGCCTGCTCGGAGCCCTGCTGGCCATCGCCCTCGGCACCACCGCCCACGCCGATGCCCCGCGCCTCGCCCCGACCGTCGAACAAGCCCAGGCCGCCTACCTCGGCTCGATGTTCCTGAGCCGCTACCACTACGCCGTACGGCCCCTCGACGACGCCCTCTCCAGCGAGATCTTCGACCGCTACCTGAAGAGCCTCGACCCGGAACGGTTGTACTTCACCCAGGCCGACATCGACGGCTTTGCCGACCTGCGCACGCGCCTCGACGACGCCATCCTGCAGAGCGACCTGCAGGCTCCCTTCGCCCTCTTCCAGCGCTTCGACGAGCGGGTGGCCGAGCGCTTCGCCGACGCCCGCAAGCTGTTGCAGCAGGATTTCGACTTCAGCGTGGCCGAGAGCTACCCCCTCGACCGCAGCAAGGCCCCCTGGCCCAAGGACGACGACGAGGCCCGCGACCTGTGGCGCAAGCGGGTCAAGAACGACTGGCTGCGCCTCAAGCTGGCCGGCAAGGACAGCCAGGCGATCCGCGACACCCTCTCGAAGCGCTACGACAACGCCCTCGCGCGCAGCCGGCGGACCCGCAGCGACGATGTTTTCCAGACCTTCATGAACGCCTACGCGGGCTCCATCGAACCCCACACCAGCTACCTGGGACGCGGCGCCGCCGACTCCTTCGACATCTCCATGCGCCTCTCGCTGGTCGGCATCGGTGCCGTCCTGCAGGAGCGTGACGAATACATCACCATCCGCGAGCTGAGCCCCGGCGGCCCCGCCGCGCGCTCCGGCAAGCTGGCCGCGGGCGACCGCATCGTCGGTGTCGGTCAGGGCGACGGCAGCCCGGTGGTCGACGTGGTCGGCGCCCGGGTGGACGAAGTGGTCAAGATGATCCGCGGCACCAAGGACACCCGCGTCGTGCTCGACATCCTGCCCGCCGGCAGCGGCCCCGACGCCCAGCACAAGAACGTCACCCTGGTGCGCGACAAAATCAAGCTCGAGGAGCAGGCCGCCCGCAAGTCGGTGATCCCCGGCAGCGCCGGCAAGCGCATCGGCGTGATCACCCTGCCCGCCTTCTACGAAGACTTCGAGGGCCGTCGCCGCGGCGACAAGGACTTCCGCAGCGCCAGCCGCGACGTGGCCCGGCTGGCCGAGGAACTGAAGAAGGAAGGCGTCAGCGGGCTGATCCTCGACCTGCGCAACAACGGCGGCGGTTCCCTGCGCGAGGCGGTGGAGCTGACCGGCCTGTTCATCGACACCGGCCCGGTCGTGCAGCAGCGCGGCGCCGACGGCAAGATCGCCGTCGAAAGCGACCTCAAGGCCGGCGTGGTATGGAACGGCCCCCTCGCCGTGATGATCAACCGCGGTTCGGCCTCGGCCTCCGAGATCCTCGCCGCCGCCCTGCAGGACTACGGCCGCGCCCTGATCATCGGCGAGCCCAGTTTCGGCAAGGGCACCGTGCAGACCCTGGTGGACCTGGACCGGGTGGCCAACAACGAAAAGCCCGTGCTTGGCGAGATCAAGATGACCATCGCCCAGTTCTTCCGGGTCAATGGCGGCACCACCCAGCTCAAGGGCGTCACCCCCGACATCCGCTTCCCCTCCGCCTTCGAGGCCGACGAGTTCGGCGAGACCGGCTTCGACAACGCCCTGCCCTGGCGCGAGATCACCCCGGCGTCGTATCAACCCGCCGGCACCCTGCAGGACATCCTGCCCGAACTGCAGCGCCGCCACGAAGCCCGCAGCAAGGATGACAAGTCCTTCCGCGAACTCCAGGAGGACGTCGCCGAGGTCATCCGCATCAAGGAGATGCGCAGCCTGTCCCTGGTCGAGGCCGAGCGCAAGCAGGAGAAGGAAGCCCGCGAAGCCCGCCTCAAGGCCCGCAACGGCAAGGACGCCGAAGCCCTGCGCGACGACGGCCTGCAATCCGGCGAGCGCAGCCTCAAGGCCGAACTCGCCTCCGAAAAGGCCTTCAAGGACCGCAAGGACTTCCTCCTCGAAGAAACCGCGCGCATCGTCGCCGATGCTGCGGTGCTGGCCCCCACACCGGCAGCGACGCCGACCCCGGCTTCACAGTCGGTGGCCAAGGCGAGGTAGGCAGGCCGCCGCCCTGGGCGGCAGAAGACTCAGCGGCCCCCCAATGGGCTCCCGTGGCTAAGCAAAAAAAAGCCTCACGATCACCGTGAGGCTTTCCTCCAGGCTTGCTTCAACTACGGGCCCTGGATAGGCCCGCAAAGCTCAGGCCTCGACCCTTATTGACGGCGGCGCATCGCGCCGAAACCAGCCAATCCGAGCATCATGGCCATGATGATCGTGCCCCACTGGTTCAGGGTCGGAACAGGCGTAGCCGGCGCGTCGAAACACACGACACCGATCACACCACCCGACCCGGTCTTTACGACGTCCAGCGAGGACACGGTTGCAGGTGCAGAGTTGGTGAACGAGATCGAGCCTTCACCTGCAGCCTGAGCTGCCAAGCCAGTGACCTGATTGGAGACCAGGCTCAGGCGGCCAGGACTGCTCGGCGGCGTGAGGGTGGTGTCGATATCGCCGGCCACCAGGGTGTAACTCGCGCCATTGAGGTTGAATCCGACTTGGTCAAAGTCATTTACATCAACAACCTTGACACTCAACTGCGACGCGGGGACAGCCGGACTGAAGGCGAACGAACAAGTGCTGACCGCGCTCACAATAAAACCGTTCGAGACACCGCTGATGGTGCCCCCAAAATCGCTACAAGTGCCCGAGCGCGTTACCGTCACCGAGCCGAAGCTTCCGGAACCACCCACACACATCTGCGCTGCATGCGCCGACGAAGTCGCCACGACGATGAAACCCAGGGCTGCGCCCCACTTCTTCAGACTTTGCATTTCTCCCCCAAACAAGTTCAACAATAAATCGTTACCAATCGTAATATCTAGCGGTGCACTTTGGATAGTTTTTTTTGAAAACCAGCCACTTCACGCACGTCATCGCGTCAAACCGCGTGATCGCTCCACCGAAATGACATTTTGTCGAAGCACGGACGCTCTGCGCTTTCTTCCACATTCACCACCTCTCCTTTGCCTGCAGCCAGGAATCCTTCCTCTGGCAAGCTCTTTCTCGTGTTGACCTCTCCCCGCGTTGCTGCACGCCCCGCAACAGCGCCGCCAGCACGCCTGGTGATTCCCCAGCAGCGCGCCTTCCGGCCACCCTCACGCGAAGCGGAAAAGCGTTTTTATATCAACCCTTTGGCAGAAGCGTCCAGCCACCGGAAAGACGGCGCGATTGTTGCTATTCCGAGCGGGCGGGCGCCTTGACGGGCGCCCCCGGTCAACCCCTCTTCAGCCAAGAAAGACATCATGAAAACCGCCATCTTCCTCGCCGCCCTGCTTGCCGCCGGCACCACCAGCGCCTTCGCCCAGACCGCCGCCCCGGCGCAGCAGGCAGCTCCGGCCAAGCCCTACGTGGCGCCGCCGTGGACCTACAAGACCAAGCAGCTCAACCGCGCCGAGGTCGACGCCCTGCTGGCCAAGCCCGGTGAAGTGCTGGTGCTCGACGTGCGCCGCCCCGACGAACTCATCACCCGCGGCAGCTTTCCGGTCTTCCTGAGCATCCAGTTCGGCGAGGTGGAGAAGTACCTGGCCTACATCCCCAAGGACCGCAGCATCATCACCGTGTCCAACCGCGCCCACCGGGCCGGCGACATCGGCGACAAGCTGACCGCCAAGGGCTACAAGATCGCCGGTGCGGCCGGCTCCCTGGACTACGAGGACCAGGGCGGCAAGGTCGCCCGCATCACCGCGCCGGCGCCGCGCGCCGCGGCCAACTAAGGCCACCCCGGCGCTGGCGTGCTCAGCCCTGACGGCGCACTGGCCGGGCGTAGAATGGCGCCCGGACCGGACAACAGGGAATCCACCGCGCATGGAAGCACGTCGATACGGAGTTCAACAGGTGTCCTACGCCCTGGCCGGCGCAGGCATTCTGGCCATCCTCAACCTGCACCTGCTGCAGGCCCTCTTTGCCGGCATGCTGGTCTTCATGCTGATCCACCTGGCCCAGCCCCTGCTCGGCCGCCACGTCACCGGCCTGCGCGGCCGCCAGCTGGCCACTGCAGTGCTGGCCATGCTGGTGATCGCCGCGGTGGTCGGCCTGGGCCTGTGGATTGGCGACATCCTGCACGGACATGGAGACCTCGACGCGATCTGGGCCAGGATGGCTGAAACCCTCGACGGCGCCAATGACGTGATCCCCCCCTGGCTGCTCGGCCGTCTGCCCAGCAGCGGCCCCGAACTCAAGGCCGAGGCCTCGCACTGGCTGCGCGAACACGCGCCGGAGCTGCGCCTGCTTGGCAAGGAGGCCGGCCTGGCCGCCGCCCACATCCTGCTTGGCATGGTCATCGGCGCCATGGTGGCGGTGCAGGAGCTGGCCGCCAGCGAGCAGCACCGCCCGCTGGCCCGCGCCCTGCTGGAACGCATCGGCGCCTTTTACAACGCCTTCCGGCGGGTCTTCGTGGCCCAGGGCAAGATCGCCGCGATCAATGCCTTCTTCACCGGCATCTACCTGCTGGGCATCCTGCCCGCCGTCGGCTACCACCTGCCCTTCAGCAAGACCATGGTGCTCATCACCGCCCTGGTGGGCCTGTTACCGGTGGTCGGCAACCTGATCTCCAACTCCATCATCGTCATGATCAGCTTCTCGGTGTCACCCCAGGCCGCGTTGCTGTCGCTGCTCTTCCTGGTGCTGCTGCACAAGGCCGAATACTTCCTCAACGCCCGCATCGTCGGCGGCGAGATCAACGCCAAGGCCTGGGAGATCCTCATCGCCATGGTGCTGATGGAAGCCCTCTTCGGCTTCGGCGGCGTGGCCATCGCCCCGGTGGTGTATGCCTGGATCAAGAACGAGCTGCGCAGGGAGGCGCTGATCTGAGCGCACCACCGGCAGGGCATTGATTCACCCGGCCACAGTGGCAGAGTCCATTCCGGTTACGGACGGATTGGAACGATGATGGGAGCATCTGCCCTCCCATACCTCCAGCCAATCAGCAAGGACACCCGATGCACCGCCGCCGCTTCCTGCTCGCCCTCCCCTTCGCCTGGGCCGCCCACGCCCAGAACCGGCCCCTGCCGCTGGCCAGCCCGGTGGATGCCGTGCATGTCTATATCGTCCCCACCGACGACATCTCGGAAGAGACCGCCGGCAGCATCGCCCGCGCGCTGAGCAGCGAGAGCGGCCTGTGGATCAAGTCCACCCTGTGGACGCCGGTCGACGGCCTGGAGCCCTTCGCCGGCACCAACCAGTACGCCGCAGAGGATTTCTTCCCCATCCCGCAGCGGCTGTCCCGGGTGCTGCGCGACGTGTCGCCGCGCACCTATTTCATCGTGCTGACCACCCGCGACATCAACGCGCGCAGCCGCAATTTCCGCTTCCAGTACTCGTACCACAGCCCCATGACCAACACCTCGGTGCTGTCGGTGGCGCGCCTGCGCTACCAGATCGACGGCACGCCGGCGCCGGTGGACCTGGTGGTCAGCCGGGTCACCAAGATGCTCATGCGCATCGTCGGCGAGATGCGGATGGGCTGGAAGCGCAATGGGGATCCTGCGGACCTGATGTACGCCCCCATCATGTCGGTCGAGGACATCGACCGCATGAACCTGAGTCACACCATCAGGAGCCGCAAGGAGGCGCTCTGAGATCAAGCCTCCGCCGGAGCGCACGCGCTCCGGCAAGCAGCCCGGATCGGGGCCTCAGCCCCTGCCCCGTCAATCCTTCTTGCGGAAGTCGTCGTGGCAGCCCTTGCAGGTGGCGCCGAGCTTGCCGAACTGGACTTTCACCGCGGCGGCGTCGCCCGTGTTGGCCACCTTGGCCAGTTCATTGGCTTCGCTGATGAACTTGCGGGCGGCTTCGCCGGCCTTGGCGCCATCGGTGAACAGTTCCGGCTTCACCGAGGTCTCGCGCCAGCCCTTGCCGGTTTCGGTGCCGGCCGGGTACAGGGCGCCCAGGCCGGAGTTGGCGATGGCGGCGATGCCATTGGCGGCGCGGATCACATCATCCTTGTTGTAGGTGCCATCCACGCTGGCCTTGATGCGGCCGTTGTACCAGGCGAGGGTCTGGTACACCGACTGGCGCCACTTGATCACCTGCTCGGGCTTGGGTGCCTGCTGGGCGATGGCCGCCGACGAGGCGGCGGAGACGAGCAGGATGGCGAGCAGGGGTTTGACGAGCTTCTTCATTGTTTCTCCGGATGGTTCAGGTTGGTATTGCGTTGGACGGTCGCCCTCAGGTCTTGAGGTGCGTCCTGAAGAACGCCACGCTGCGCTGCCAGGCCAGCTGGGCGGCCTTGGCATCGAAACGCGGTGTGGTGTTGTT
The DNA here is from genome assembly GCF_012927165.1 of Zoogloea dura. Taxonomy (GTDB): domain Bacteria; phylum Pseudomonadota; class Gammaproteobacteria; order Burkholderiales; family Rhodocyclaceae; genus Zoogloea; species Zoogloea dura. The sequence goes on along the minus strand of NZ_JABBGA010000020.1, from coordinate 19,075 downwards.
GTTGAAACCGTGCTGGGTGCCCGGGTAGAAATACGCCTCGTACTTCACCCCGGCGGCCTTCAGCGCCTCTTCGTACTTGGGCCAGCCGGCGTTGATGCGCTCGTCGTTCTCGGCGTAATGGATCAGCAGCGGGGCCTTGATCCTGGCGGCCTCCTCGGCGGGCGGCTGACCGCCATAGAAGGGCACCGAGGCGGCCAGGTCGGGGATGCGGGTGGCCAGGAAGTTGGCCACCCCGCCGCCATAGCAGAAGCCGGTGACACCAACCTTGCCGTTGCCCTGGGGCAGCTTCTTCAGGTAGGCCGCGGCGGCAACGAAGTCCTCGCGGGTCTTGTTCTGGTCCAGCTTCGGGAAGAGCTCGCGGGCCTTGTCCTCGTCACCCGGATAGCCTCCCAGGGGGAACAGCGCATCCGGCGCAAAGGCGATGAAGCCGTCCAGCGCAAGGCGCCGGGCGATGTCCTCGATATGCGGGTTGAGGCCCCGGTTCTCATGCACCACCAGCACGGTGGGCAGCTTGCCGCTGGCATTGGCCGGCACCACCAGGTAGCCGCGCAGGGTGCCGTAGCCGGCGGGCGACGGAATCTCCACGAAGCTGCCCTTGATGCGGGCATCCGTCGGCTGGACCTCCTGGGCCTGGGCGAAGTTGGGGCTCAGGGCGGCCAGCAGGCCCTCGGCGCTCACCCCGGCCACGGCGTACTTGCCAGCGCTCTTCAGGAACTCGCGGCGCGGGATGAGGCCATGGACGTACTTGTCGAAGAGCTTGAGGACTTCCGGATCAAAATCGGCAACGGTCTTGCGGGTCATGATGTGAGTCTCCTGGGGTGTCGTGTCGGGATGGCGCGAGGGCCTTACTTGGCGCGGCCAGTGTAGCCGGCGGTAAGAACCGGCACACGCCACACGGAACCGCTGCCAACCACGTAGAGCTGCTTCTTGTCCGGCCCAGCGAAGGCCAGGTTCTGGGGACGCTTGGGCAGGGCGATGGTTCCCAGCGCCTCGCCCTTGCTGTTGAAAACCTGCACCCCGGCATTGGAGGCCACGTAGAGGCGCCCCTCCGCATCCACCGCCAGACCGTCGGCGCCGCTGGTCGGGCCGTTCTCGGTCTGACGGAAGCCTTCCAGCTTGGCGAACTCTCGCTTCGGGCCGACCTTGCCGTTGGCGGCGATGTCGAAGGCAAGCACATGCTCGCCAGCGGTGTTGGCCACGTAGAGGGTCTTCTCGTCCGGGCTCAGCTGGATGCCATTGGGCCGCGTGATGTCGTTGGCGATGCGCTCAAGCAGGTATTCCGGCGAGATGCGATACACCGCCGGCTTGGCCGTCTTGCTCAGATCAGGCTTGGGGTTGGCGTTGGCATTCACGCCGGAATCGGTGAAATACACAAAGCCCTTGCGGTCCACCACCAGGTCATTCGGGCGGCCCAGGTTGAGGCCGCCGTCCACCTTGCCGACCAGGCTGCGGGCATTACCCTGGGGCTGGATCACCCCGACCTTCGGGTCGAGGGTCTGCACGGTCACCAGGTCACCGTTGGGCGCAAAGGCCAGGGCATTGGAGCCGTTGGCGCCGGACAGATAGACCGAGGTCGAACCATCCGGCGCGACGCGGATGATCTTGTCGTTCTGGTTCTCGGTGAACAGCAGACCACCGTCGGGCGCGGCGATCGGGCCTTCGGTGCCCTTGAAGCCGTCCTTGATCAGCTCGATCTTCGTACCAGCATTGACCACGCCGGCAATCGCCGGGGTGATCTCCTGGGCCAGGGCGGAACCCGCTGCGGCCAGCACGGCGAGCGAGGCGATCGAAGTACGCAGGGCTTGGGTGGGAGCTTTGAGTTTCATGGCTATGGTCGATGGCACGGGTCAGTGGCAAGGGGTGGAAGGCGGGCGGCAGCAGCGGCCCATGGCCAGACCCAGTGCACTCAACGTGCCAGTTGCCGCGCGGAGGCTGGTCTCATTCCGTCCCCCTGCTTCATTCATTTGATTTATCGGGAGAAATGCCGCCGGGCGGGACGCTGAATACCCCTTGCGATGGCGGGGTCGAACGGCGCTGCGGGCTGTTGCCCAGCCCGCAAGCTGTTGCGATCGCAACGCTGCTGCTGCCTGAGGAGCAGCAGCGTCGCGCAGCGCCCTAGAGCAGCTCCACCTGCACCGTATCCAGGCTGCCGCTGAAGCTGAAAGGCACCTTGTATTCGCCGCTGACCGGGGTGCCCAGGTCGGCGCCGATGTCCAGGGTGTCGTAGCTGCCATAGGCGATCTTGCTGATGCGGCCTTCGCCCACCTGCTTGCCATTCACGTACAGGCGGCCGGTGCCCGGCACCGCGGGCTGCGGCTGACCGGGGCCGGCCGCGGCGGGCGCGGCGGATGCGGAGGATACAGGGCCATCCGGCTCGAAGCGGAACTCCACCTGCACCTTGCCCCGCGGCAGGCGTTCCGAAGCGACGATGTAGCCACTGCGATGCCCGTGGGCGTTGGCCTCGTAGCTCAGGCGGCCGTCCTTCACGAACAGGCTGAAGCCGCCCCAGCGGCCCCCATCGGCGATGATCACACCGTCCCCGCCCTGGCCCGACAGGTCCAGCCCGGCGCGGATGCTGTGGGCCCGGCGGGTCACGTCAGGGCCGTTGCGGCTGGGGATGCGCCCCACCCCGGCGCGGTAAGTGAACAGCTTGCGGCCGGCCGTAAGGCTGGGGCGGCCGACGCCCGCGTCCGGCGCCAGCGGATAAACGTCATTGGCCCACGCCTCCTTGTCGAAGGCGGCCACCAGCTCGGCCAGCTTTCCGGGGTTCTGCTCGGCCAGGTTGCGGGACTGGGTGAAGTCCTCGTCCAGGTTGTACAGCTCCCATTTGCGGGTGCCGAAGGGAGCCTGGTTGAGGGCCGAGTTGGCGCCCTGGGTCACCAGCCGCGAGCCGGCCCACCAACCATCCTTGTAGATGCCGCGGGTGCCGCGGATCTCGAAGTACTGCAGGCTGCGGCGGGAAGTGGCGCGCGGCTCATCGAAGCTGTAGCCCAGGCTCTTGCCCGACAGGGGCACCTGATCGACGCCCTCCACCTTCTGCGGGAAGCGGATGCCCGCCAGCTCGTAGATGGTCGGCGCGATGTCGGTGGCGTGGCTGAACTGGCTGCGCACCGTACCCCTGTCCTTGATGCCCTTGGGCCACGACACCACCAGCGGGTTGCGGGTGCCGCCCAGGTAGGCGGGGATGCCCTTGCCGTACTGGAAGGGCGTGTTGTCGGCCCATGCCCAGGCGGAGCCCACCTGGTTGTCGAAGGCCGGGCCGCCCAGCTCCTCGATGCGCCTGACCCGCTCCGCGACGGTAGCCGGGGTGCCATCCGGGCTCACCAGGTCGCGGCCCAGCAGGGCGGTGTTGGCCTCGGCACCGTTGTCGCCGACGATGTAGAAGACGATCGTGTTGTCGCCCTTGCCCTGGGCCCGGATCTCGGCCAGCAGGCGGCCCACCTGATAGTCGGTGTAGGCCAGGTAGGCGGCCGTCACCTCGGCCTCGCGGGCCAGCAGGCGGCGCTGTTCGGCGGGCAGCGAGTCCCAGGCCGGCAGCTCGGGCGGGCGCGGCGTCAGCACCGCATTGGCGGGGACCACGCCCTTGGCCTTCTGGCGCGCGAAGATCTCCTCCCGCAGGGCATCCCAGCCCTTGTCGAAGCGCCCCTTGTAGCGGTCGATCCAGTCCTTCGGCACATGGTGCGGCCAGTGGGTGCCGCCGGGGGCGAACCACACGAAGAAGGGCTTGTCCGGGTACACCGCATCCACGTTGCGCAACCAGCGGGTGGCCTCGTCGGTCATGTCGGCGGTCAGGTGGTAGCCCTGCTGCGGCGTCGCCTTCGGTTCGATGGCCGTGGTGTTGCGGAACAGGCGCGGCTCCCACTGGTTGTCGGCGCCGCCGTGGAAGCCGTAGAAGAACTCGAAGCCCAGGCTGGTGGGCCAGTGGTCGAAGGGCCCCACCGGGGTGATCTCCCACTCCGGCGTGTTGTGCCACTTGCCGAAGGCTGCGGTGCTGTAGCCGTTCTGGCGCAGCACCTCGGCCAGCGACACGGTGTCCTTGGCCCACACCGAGTTGTAGCCGGGAAAGCCCGCCGAGGCGCCGGCCACGTTGCCGAAGCCGGCCTCGTGGTGGTTGCGGCCGGTGAGGATGGCGGCGCGGGTCGGCGAGCACAGGGCCGCCACGTGGAACTGGTTGTAGGACAGGCCGTTCTGCGCCAGCGCCTCCAGCGCCGGCGTCTCGGCCACCCCGCCGAAGGTGGACGACTGGGCGAAGCCCACGTCGTCGAGGAGCACCACCACCACGTTGGGCGCGCCCTCGGCGGCCTTCACCTGCTTCGGCCAGGCGGGGGTGGATTGAGCCTTGTCCGGCGCGATCCGGCCGGCAAAGGGCTCGGGCGGACGCGGCAGGACCTGGGCCGCCTGCTGGGCCTGGGCGGCGATGGAGGCCAGGGCCAGGGCGATGGCCAGGGGGAGGGTCTTGGATCTCATGCGGAAGGGTCTCTCGGGCAAAGGTAAGGAGGAGTGGAAGCCTTGCTGGGCCCGCGCAGGCACGACTTCAGCTGCTCGAGCGGGGGCCTTTACTGGGCGGTTTTCCTTTGTTTAGCGTTGAATTGGCCGGGAATTCGCCCCGGCGGGCGACCCCTTTCTTTGCGTCGCCAAAGAAAGGGGGAAAGAAAGGCGACCCGGCTTCCCCGGTCGTTCGCGTAGCGAACGACTCCCCTGCGCTGCTCGCATCGGGCGGCCGGCGCGGAACTCGTCGGCTACGCCTCCTCAGACAGCCGCGCCGGAAAGCCCCGCCCGATACTCCGCTGCTCGGCGGGTCAGAACGGGCTTTTCGCAAACACCGCGCGTTTGCTGAAGCAGGGGACGATGTTCGACGCAAAGGCAAAACCCCAGCGCCTCGCATCCGCCGGATTTTCCGTAGAGGCTCGGTGCTTGGCGAAAGCCCGTTCCGACCCGCCGAGCAGCGGAACGGCAGGCGGGGAAGTCCGGCGCGGCTGTTTGAGCCCGAAGGGCGAGTTCCGCGCCGGCCGCCTGGCGTGAGCAGCGCAGGGCAGTCATTCGCGCAGCGAATGACCGGGGAGGCGGGTCGCCTTCTTTGCCTCCTTTCTTGGCGAAGCAAGAAAGGAGGTCGCCCGCCGGGGCGAAATCCCGGCCAATCCAACTCAAAACAACGGAAAGCCGACCAACAAAGGCACCCCCTCTCAAAAAGACGAGTAGACGCACAGACCGTACCACCCCAAATCCCCCCTCCGACCGGGGTTTGACGGCCCGGACACCACCGCCACTGCTGCGCACTCAACCGCAGCGCAGCAAAGCTGCTGCCCAGCCAACACCCGCCCCGCCGCCCGCCAGACGCCAAGCCGCATCCGGCAAGGCCTGGCCCGCGTGGAACGGAATTTGCCCGGGGAAAGGGTTTGCTTGCTCCCGGCGGGCCGCCCTGGTGCGCCTGCCCCCGCCTCCATGTGGATCGTCAATATCGCCCTGCGCCGCCCCTACACCTTCGTGGTGATGGCGCTGCTCATCCTGCTGTCCATGCCCTATGTGCTGCGGAAGATGTCCGTGGACATCTTCCCGTCCATCGACATCCCGGTGGTGGCCATGCTCTACAACTACAGCGGCCTGCCGGCCCCGGAGGTGTATAGCCGCATCACCCGCAGCGCCGAGCGCTCGATGACCCAGTCGGTGGACAACATCGAGCACACCGAATCCATCTCGGTGGCGGGCGGCGCGGTGGTGAAGGTCTTCTTCCAGCCCGGCACCGACGTCGGCACCGCCCTGGCCCAGGTGCAGTCCGGCGCCAACGCTGCCTATCGCTCGATGCCGGCCGGCATTGCCCCGCCGCAGGTGGTGCAGTACTCGGCCACCGACCTGCCGCTGCTGCAGGTCGGCGTGTCCAGCGCCACCGTGCCGGAGACCGAGGTGGGCGAGCTGACCAACGACGTGGTGCGCAACACCCTGCGCATGAAGAAGGGCGTGGAGCTCACCGCGCCCTTCGGCGCCCGCAACCGGCAGATCTCGGTGGACATCGACACCGCCGCCCTGCTCGCCCGCGGCATCACCCCCGCCGACGTGACCAACGCCATCGGCAACCAGACCCTGACCCTACCCACCGGCATCATCAAGATCGGCAGCCAGGAATACGACGTGGCCCTCAACGGCTCGGTGGCCACGATTGCCAAGATCGGCGACATCCCGATCAGGACCGTCAATGGCAAGACCGTCCACGTGCGCGACGTGGCCAGCGTGCGCGACGGCGCCGGGCCGCTCACGACCATCGTGCGGCAGAACGGCGAGCGCGGCATCCTGACCTCGGTGTTCAAGGTGGGCGGCGTGTCCACCCTGGAGGTGGTGGACCAGGTGCGCAGCGAGCTGCCACGCATCATGGACAGGCTGCCCGAGGACATGACCGTCAAGCTGATGTTCGACCAGTCGCTATTCGTCCGCGCGGCCATCGGCAACGTGCTCCACGAGGCCCTCATCGCCGCCTCGCTGACCGCCGCGATGATCCTGCTGTTCCTGGGCAACTGGCGGTCCACCTGCATCATCGCGGTGTCCATCCCGCTGTCGATCTGCTGCTCGCTGATCGCCCTCTACCTGCTCGGCGAGACCCTCAACCTGATGACCCTCGGCGGCCTGGCCCTGGCGGTGGGCATCCTGGTGGACGACGCCACCGTCGAGATCGAGAACATCGAACGCCAGATGGCCCTCGGCAAGAATCCCCACCAGGCCATCCTCGACGGGGCGCAGGAGATCGCCGTGCCGGCCTTCGTGTCCACCCTGTGCATCTGCATCGTCTTCGTGCCGATGTTCTTCCTCAGCGGGGTGGCGCGCTCGCTGTTCGTGCCGCTGGCCGAGGCGGTGGTGTTCGCCATGCTGGCCTCCTACCTGCTGTCGCGCACCCTGGTGCCGACCCTGGTGATGTACATGCTGGCCTCGCAGCACGGCGCTCACCGGCCGGCGCCGGCAGCAGGCCTGGCCGCCGCCTTCCACCGGCTGCATCTCGGCTTCGAGGCCGGCTTCCAGCGGCTGCGGGAACACTACACCGTGCTGCTGGCCGCCCTGCTGCGCCAACGCCGGCGCTTCGGCGCGGCCTTCCTGGGCCTCGGCCTGCTGTCCCTGGGCCTGGTGCCGCTGCTTGGGCAGGACCTCTTTCCGGCGGTGGACGCCGGGCAGATCCGCCTGCACCTGCGCGCCCCCTCCGGCACCCGCCTGGAGGAGATGCCCAAGCTCGCCGACCGGGTCGAAGCGGCCATCCGCGAAACCATCCCGGCGGCCGAGCTGGGCGACATCCTGGACATCGTCGGCGGCCCCTACTCCACCCGCAACACCTTGTTCGGCAACTCCGGCACCACCGAGACCGCCGACACCGAGATCATGGTCTCCCTGAAGCCCGGCCACGCCTCCAGCAGCACCTACATCACCCGGCTGCGGGCGCTGCTGCCGGAGCGCTTCCCGGGCGTGGAGTTTTTCTTCCAGCCCGCCGACCAGGTCAGCCAGACCCTCAACTTCGGCACCCCGGCGCCCATCGACATCCAGTTCATCGGCGGCAAGGCCAGCGAGGTGATCCCGCTGGCGGTGGAGCTCAACAACAAATTGCGGGCCATCCCCGGCGTGGTCGATGCCCATGTGTATCAACGCTGGAGCAAGCCGGCCCTGGCCCTCGACATGGACCGGGTGCGCCTGCAGCAGCTCGGCCTGGCCGCCAGGGACGTGGCCCAGAACGTGATGATCTCCCTGTCCGGCAGCATGCAGGCCTCGCCGGCCTACTGGCTCAACCCCGCCAATGGCAACACCTACACCATCGGCGTGCGCAGCCCGGAGACAGCCCTTGAAGACCTGGACGCCCTGCTGCGCACTCCGGTGGGCGCCAACGAGGACGGCCCGCAGCTCCTCGGCAACGTGGTGTCCCTGTCGCGCCAGGCCATGGCGCCCATGGTCACCAGCTACAACACCAACCTCATCTTCAACGTCTATGCCAACGTGGAAGGCCGCGATCTCGGCAGCGTCAGCCGCGACATCGACGCGCTGCTCGACGGGATCCGCCCGAAGCTGCCCCGTGGCGTGGACCTGGTGCTGCGCGGCCAGGTGGAGACCCTGCACAGCGCCTTCGCCGGCCTGGCCCTCGGCCTGGCGGTGGCCATCCTGCTGGTGTACCTGCTGCTGGTGATCAACTTCCAGTCCTGGCTCGACCCGCTGATCATCATCAGCGCCCTGCCCGCCGCCCTGGCCGGCATCGCCTGGCTGCTCTTCCTCAGCGGCACCCCCCTCAGCGTGCCGGCCCTCACCGGCACCATCATGACCATGGGGGTGGCCACCGCCAACTCGATCTTGCTGGTGTCCTTCGCCCGTGGCCGGCTGGCCGACGGTGTGCCCCCCGTCAGCGCCGCGCTGGAAGCCGCCTCCACCCGCCTGCGGCCGGTACTGATGACTGCCTTCGCGATGATCGCCGGCATGCTGCCGATGGCCCTGGGCGTGGGCGAGGGCGCCGAGCAGAACGCCCCCCTGGGCCGCGCCGTGATCGGCGGCCTGGCCTTCGCCACCGCCTCCACCCTGCTCTTCGTCCCCCTCGTCTTCGCCGCGGTACACCTGCGGCTGGCGCACCGCGGGCTCCGCCACCAAGCGGCCCTCGCCTGACCCACACGGAACACCATCATGTCCGACCACTGCTCCCCACCGCTCACCGCCCACACCGGCGGCCGGACCCTGCGCTATGCCCGCGTCGCCGGCTTCAGCCTGATCGGCCTGCTGCTTGCCGGCGGCGGCCTGCGCCTCGCCCTGCAGCACCAGGAGGCCCGCGCCCTCGAGCAGCGCACCGCCGCCAGCCTGACCCGCAATGTATCCACCGTGGTGGCCCGCCCCGGCGACGGCCAGCGCAGCGTCACCCTGCCCGCCACCCTGCAGGGCCGCAGCGAGATCACCCTGCTGGCGCGCAGCGGCGGCTACCTGGCGGCCTGGCACAAGACCATCGGCCAGCGCGTGAAGAAGGGCGAGCTGCTCGCCACCATCGAAGCCCCCGAGCAGGACCAGGAGCTGGAACAGGCCCGCGCCGCCCGCGAGCAGGTGCGGGCCCGCCTCGAGCTGAGCCGCGCCACCCTCAAGCGCTGGGAACACCTGGCCAGCCTCGACAGCGTGGCCCGCCAGGATCTGGATGAGAAGCGCAGCGCCGCCGTTCAGGCCCGCGCCGACCTGGCCGCCGTGGAGGCCAACGTGCGCCGCCTCGAGCAGCTCAAGCAGTTCCGACGCATCCACGCGCCCTTCGACGGGGTCATCACCCGGCGCAGCGTGGAGGTGGGCGACCTGATCGCCGCCAACGGCAAGGAGCTCTTCGCCCTCGCCCAGACCGACCCCCTGCGCCTGACCCTGTGGATTCCCCAGGTGTATGCCAGCGAGATCAGCCAGGGCCAGGAGGTGAGCCTGCGCATCCCCGAAAACCCGGGCAAGAAGCTCAGCGCCCGGGTGGCCCACGCCGCCGGCGCCCTCGACCCCGTCACCCGCACCCGCCAGGTCGAGCTGGAGCTGCCCAACCCGGACGGCAAGCTGCTGCCCGGCACCTATGGCGAGGTCAGCTTCAAGCTGTCGAGCAGCGCCAAGGCCTTGCTGGTGCCCACCAATGTGCTGGTCACCGGCCAGAACGGCAACCAGGTGGTGGTGGTGGGCAAGGACAACACGCTCAGCTTCCGCAAGATCACCCTGGGCCGCGACCTCGGCCGCGACATCGAGGTGCTGGCCGGCCTGGAAGCCGGCGAGGTGCTGGTCAGCAGCCCCTCCGATCTGCTCGCCGACGGCGAGACCGTCAACCCCAAGGCCCTGCCCGACAAGAAAGGCAAGGACGCGCCCGGCGGCAAACCCTCCGGCCCGGCCAGGGCCGCCAGCAACGACACCGCCCCCGACACCCCGCCCGCCCGCAAGGGCTGACCCCAGGAGCCCACCCCCATGAAATCCCTGCTGCCCATCCTCCTCACCCTGAGCGCCACCCTGCCCGCCCACGCCGGCAAGGTGGACAACGGCGTCTGGAGCCACGCCTGCGGCCCGCGGCCCGCCACGGTGAACCTCGAGCTGAAGAACGCCGACGCCTTCAACAAGAGCGTCGGCGCCGTCAACGGCTACCGCCAGGCCCAGCGCGCCTGGCTCGACTGCCTGCAGAAGGAGGGCAACGCCGACATCCAGGCCACCAGCCAGCTGATCAGCCAGTACATCAACGGCGAAGCCCAGGCGGCCCGGGAGATCAACGACAGGATCGCCGCCGATGCCAAGGCGGCGGATGCCAGGTTTGGTGAAGGAAAGTAGAGCCGGCCCGGCTCAGGCGCAGGCTTCGGCCGGCTGCCTCACCTGCCCGGCCACCGTGGGCACGGTGGCCAGCACGCGGCCGTCGCGGAAGCCCCACAGGCTGCCTGCCGGCATGCCGACCCAGGCTTCGTCGTGGGTCAGGGGAACGGTGGTGAGCACCACGCTGCGGGTGGCCGGGTCCACGCCCTGGCCGAGGTCGCAGTCCTCGTCGGTATCCACCAGCCGCACGCGCCGGCTGAACGGCGCCTGGCGCAGCACGTGGCTGAGCCGCGTCGAGCAGTGGGCCAGCATCAGCTCGCCGTCCGACAGCAGGAAGTTGATCACCCCATAGTGGCTGAGGGTCACCGCCGCCTCGCGCAGCCACGCGAAGAGGGTGTCGAAGTCCGGGCGCACATCGCCAAAGCGGCTCTGCAGGCCGTCCATCAGCCAGCAGAAGGCCCGCTCGCTGTCGGTGCAGCCCCGGGGCCGGAAATCCCCCTCCAGGCGCGGGACGAAGTCCACCAGGGTGCCGTTGTGGGCAAACACCCAGGGGCGGCCCCACAGCGTGCGCGAGAAGGGATGGGTGTTCTCCAGGCGCACCGTGCCCACCGTGGCCTTGCGGATGTGCGCCACGATGTTGGTGGCCTGGAAGGGATGCTCCGCCACCATTCCGGCCAGCTGCGACTGGCACGACGGATGGGGTTCATTGAGGATGCGCAGCCCGCCGTCCTCGAAGAAGGCGATGCCCCAGCCATCGGCGTGCTCGTCGGTACGCCCGCCGCGTGCCCGGAAGCCGGAAAACGACGCGCAGATGTCAGTGGGCAGATTGCTGTTGAGACCGAGGAGCTGGCACATGGTCGGGTTGCTTACGCACTCTCTGTCGATTCAGGGGTTTCCCGTTGGGGCTTCGCATGCTGTGCATGGCGCGGCGGGTTTTCACTCTCAACGGCCGGGATGCACCGAAAGTGGACACCAATTTCCGCAATTCGCATGAATGGCGTGAGCAAGCGCACGGATACGTGTGTCAATGCAAGACCCGCGCCAGGCTCAGGAAGCCGTGTTCATGGCTTTGGCGGGGTGGCTGATGGCATGCGCTGCGGGGAAATCAACACGATTCCGGCCAGCTGTGTTGAAGCGGCAGCAGCGGATGGCATCGGCGCGGCTGCCTGTGGCATCGGCGCGGCGGCTGATGGTATGGGAGGGGCTCGGTCAGTGTTCTTGTGCTTGAGCTTTTTACTGGGCGGCTTTCCGTTGTTCCGCGTTGAGTTGGCCGGGAGTTCGCCCCGGCGGGCGACCCCTTTCTTTGCGTCGCCAAAGAAAGGGGGAAAGAAAGGCGACCCGGCTTCCCCGGTCGTCCGCGTAGCGGACGACTCCCCTGCGCTGCTCGCATCGGGCGGCCGGCGCGGAACTCGTCGGCTGCGCCTCCTCAGACAGCCGCGCCGGACTTCCCCGCCCGCTGCTGCGCTGCTCGGCGGGTCAGAACGGGCTTTCAACAAGCACCGAGCCTCTGGGAAAATCCGGTGGATGCTAGACGCTGGGGCTTTGCTTGTGCGTTGATCATCACGCCCTGCTTCAGCAAACGCGCGGTGTTTGCGAAAAGCCCGTTCCGACCCGCCGAGCAGCGGAACGGCAGGCGGGGTAGTCCGGCGCGGCTGTCTGAGCCCGCAGGGCGAGTTCCGCGCCGGCCGCCTGCCGTGAGCAGCGCAGGGCAGTCATTCGCGCAAGCGAATGACCGGGGAGGCGGGTCGCCTTCTTTGCCTTCTTTCTTGGCGAAGCAAGAAAGAAGGTCGCCCGCCGGGGGCGGAGGCGGGGTTTCGCGGAGCACTGCTCCGCGCCGCCGTAGCCGGCCGGGTGTGCAAACCCGGCCGTGGGAAATTCCCGGCCAATTCAAGGCGGAAAAAAGGAAAGCCCCCCAGTAAAGCCCAGCAAGACCATTACAAGAGCAACAGCGGACTCTGCCCGTAACGCAGCACAGTGTTCGGCGCGGTGGCCGTACGGAGTCGGCGCCAAGGGTGGGCTTGCCGGACGATCATCACCCGCATCCGTGATGAGCCATCCACGCTCCGCTCAGGCCTGCGTGGCGCGGGAGAACAGCTGGATCACCGCCACCCCGGCGACGATCATGCCCATGCCGAGCATGGCCGGCACATCCAGGCGCTGGCCGTAGACCAGCCACGCCGCCAGGCTGATCAGCACGATGCCCGCGCCGGACCAGATGGCGTAGGCCACGCCGATGGAGACATGGCGCAGCGCCAGGGACAGGAAGAAGAAGGCCGCGGCGTAGCCGCACACCACCATGATGCTCGGCGCGAGGCGGGTGAAGCCGTCACACGCCTTCAGGGCTGAGGTGGCGAAGACTTCGCAGACGATGGCAAGGGCAAGGAACAGGTAGGGCATGGCGGAGGCGCTCCGTTGGGTGTTGGCGGAGCTTAGCCCGGGCCTCCCGCCCTGTCCCTCCTCCTTCGGAAGTAGTTCGGGAGCTAGAAGCCCATCTCCCGCCAGAAGACGCTCAGCGCCGTGCGCAGGAAGCGCAGGCCGGGGGCCTCCCAGCGGGCGGCGATGCTGAGATGGCCACGCCAGGCGTGCTGGTCGCTGCCCTTGTCATCGCTCACGTCCAGCACCACGCGATACACCGCCCGCTCGGGATAGAGCACGCCGGCCTTCTCACGGACCAGCAGGTGCCCGCCGAACTGGCTCGCCAGCTCGGGCTCCTGCAGCGTGCGCGAGGCATCCTGGTCGATGCTCGCCACCTTGAGGCTCAGCATCCCCCCGTCGCCGCCATCGAGGCTGAGCACGGCCCGGTTGCCCACGGCGATGCGCTGCACATCCTCGTCGTCCACATAGGTCACCACCTGCTGGGGGCCGACGCGCACCAGGCGGCCGAGCAGCTCCCGATGGGCCACCCAGTCGCCCACCCGGAGGTCGGGGTCCACGTCCCGCAACACGCCGTCGTAGGGCGCCACGGGGGCATAGCGGGCGGCATCGGCGGCGATGGTGTCGCGCTCGGCGCGGGCCGTGCCGAGCTGCTGGTCGAGCACCTGCCAGTCCTTGCGCGTCTCCGGATCGAACCCCGCCGCCGCCGACTGCCAGGACAGGCGCTCGCGACGGGCCCCGCTCTCCTCCTGGCGGGCCGCCAGCTGGGGCGACTCGAGGGCCATCAGCACGGCGCCGGCCGGCACCCGGGCACCGTTGGCGAAGTGGAGGGCCGCCACGCGCGCATGCTCCGGCGCATAGATGGGCAGTTGCTCGCGGGGCTGGAGCAGGCCGCTGCTGCTCACCCGCCCCGGCCAGGGCAGCACGAAGAGCATCAGCAGGAGCACCAGGATGCCCAGGCTGCGGCGCGCCCGCCGACTGCTGCGGATGGCCGCGGCACGCTCCCGCCAGGCCCGGAATTCACTCAATACAGGCAAGGTCACGAACCAGACGATCTCCACCATGAACAGGAATATCCCCACCGCCTTGATGAAGAAGTGATACACCAGCACCGCAATGCCGAGAAACACCGACAGGCGGTACAACCAGGTGAGCCAGGCGAACACGATCAGGCCGAGCGCCCGCGGCCGGGCCAGGTGCTCCGGCGGCGCCTCGCCCAGGGCGAACAGGCGCTCGCGCAGGTCCCAGCGCGCCATGGCAAAGGCGCGGGCATGCAGGTTGGGCATCTGCAGCGCATCGGCCAGCAGGAAGTAGCCGTCGAAGCGCATGAAGGGGCTGGCGTTGATGAGCACCGTGGACACCCAGGTGGTGGTGGACAGCATGAAGGCCACCGACTTGGGGATGCCCTCCGGCAGCCAGGCCCAGGCCAGGGTGGCCCAGGCGGCGATGATCAGCTCGGTGGCGATGCCCGCGCCGGCGACCTTCAGGCGCTGATCACGCCGGGTCAGCTTCCAGACCTCGTTGGTATCCGTGTAGGCCACCGGCCACAGCACCAGGAAGGCCATGCCCATGGTCGGCACCCGGCAGCCGAAGCGCTTGGCGGTGAAGCCATGCCCCAGCTCGTGGAGGGTCTTCACCACCAACAGGGTGGCACCGTAGGCCAGCATGCCGTCCCAGCTCAGCATGTCCACCAGCGTCGCCGAGAATTGATCCCAGGCCCGATAGACATTGACCAGCCCGAACACCCCGGCGAGCACGCTCAGCTGCAGGAAGGCCCTGCCGAACAGGAAGTCCAGGCGCCCGGCCCAGCGCCCGAGCCAGCGATCCGGACGGACCAGCGGAATGCGGAAGAACAGGTAGTTGTGGAGCAGCCAGCGCCCCAGCCCGCCGCGCCGCCGGCGCAGCGCCTCGGCCAGCTGCGGGGCCGTGCCCGGCTGCACCTGAAGCAACTGGTTGTGCTGCAGGAACTGCAGCATGGCCTCCACATCCTGCGGCCCGACCTGCAGGGTGGTCTCCGCCTCGATGTCGCCGACGATCGCCGCCGGCTCGCCCCACAGCCAGCGGCGCAGGATCTCGAAGCTCGGCCAGTCGATCTGGAAGAACAGGTTGCGCACCGGATCGTGCAGCGTCCACGTCGGCTGCCCGTCGGGCAGGCGCGGACCGGGCAGCAGGGCGAGCTCCTCGCGCAACGCGGGCAGGCGGATGGCGCTCATCAGATCGCCAGGTATTGCCGGATGCTGGCCAGCGGACGACGCAGGATCCAGTAGCCGAGCGGCACCCAGTCGCCATGCAGCTTGGCCGTGCCCTTGAGGCCCACACGCTGCCCGGCCGGTGCCTGGAGGGCGGCGCGGGCCCGGTAGGCATAGCTGCCGTCGGGCCGGAGGGTCGCGTCATGGTTGAGGTAGCGCAGCGTGCCGGGCACCGCCGAGAAGGGATTGGCCGCCAGGTAGAGGCTCACCGCGGCGCCCTCGGCCAGGGGAATGGCGTCGCCGATGGGGATCCAGGCCTCGATCTCCACGTCCTGAGGATCGGCCACCCGCATCACCCGCTCGCCGGTCTGCACCGGGCGGCCGATCCACTCGGAGGGGTCGTCGAAGAGCACCACGCCGTCGCGGGGCGCCAGCACCCTGGAACGCTCGAACTGGCTCGCCAGGAACTCGGCCTCGGCACGCTTCTCGCCGATCTTGCCCAGGAGCACGGCCAGCTGCCCCTTGGAGCGGACATCGGAGAGCGCCATCTGCGCAAACTGACGGTACTCGACCTCCGCCGTCGCGAGGGCCTGGCGCGCCACCTCGAGGCGGCTGGAAATGGGCGCATCGTCAAAGCTGAACAAGACCTGGCCGGCCTTCACCAGCTCGTTCGGACGCACCTGGAACTGGCCGATCACCCCGTCGAGCGGCGCCCGGATGACGGCCGGACGGGCCGGCACGAGTTCGCCCTGGGCCAGCACCGTCAGGCGCACCGGCACGAGCAGGAGCAGGGCCAGGGCGAGGGCCAGCTGGTTCGGCCGGCGTTTCCACCAGGGCAGCCGGGCATTGCGCTGGCGCCAGGACTGCAGCGCCTGGCGCCACTGCCCCGGCGACCACAGGGAAGGACGGAAACAGGCCAGCCAGGCGTGACGCCAGATCTGGCCCCACTCGGCGAACAAGGCGATGGCATCGTCGGAGAAAGGCGCCTCGCCCGCCACCAGGAAGCCGCCGACGCTGCTCCCAGGATGGGAAGGACTTGCGGCAAACGGCACCCACAAGGCTTCGGCAGGCAGCCACTCCTGCCATTCGAGCGCCAACCCGGCGGGCAGGTCGTCCGCCGTCAGCCGGCGCGGCAGCGCACTGTCGGGTGCCTTGGCCAGCGCCCGGCACACCTGCTCGAGCCACAGGGCGTAAGGGGCATTGGCTTCCGGCTGCATCACCCCCGACAAGGCCCGGATGCCGCTCGCCTCGAACCACAGGGCGGCCTGCCGGTAGGGCGCCAGCACGCGGCTGTCGTTCATCAGCATGAAGGCCAGCTCATCGGGACCCGAGGCATCCCGGGCCCGATGGGCGAGGTCGAGCAACAGCAGCAGCGGGCTGGCCGCCTGGGCCGGCGTCGCCAGATCCGTCATGAGCGGGACCGCTGGGCGGCCTGGACATCACGGGCCAGCGTCACCAGCCGCTCCGCCAGCCCCAGCGGGCGCCCTGCCATGCGCAACTGCTCCGACAGGCCGGGGCGCCCTTCCAGCATTGCACGTGGCGCCGCCTTGCCGACCCGGATGGTGAACACGGAGGTGACTTCCCGCCCCTGGTTGTCGCGGGCCACGACGCGGATCACCAGATCCCTATCCTGCCCCGGCGGCGGCGCCACCGTGAAAGTCCCGGCGCGCGCGTCGAAACGCACCCATCCCGGGAGCGCCTGGCCATTGACAAGCGTCGCACTCAAGCTCACCTGGGCGGTCGGATCGGTATGCACGAATGCATCCACCGGAATGCCAAGGCTGGTGCTCGTGCCAACCCGGACATCCGCGTTGCCGATCCCGCGGCCCAGTGCCAGGCCATCACTGCTGGAACTGCCCCCTGCCATCACGGCAATGTGGAAGCCGCTGCCACCGGTGGTTTCCGGCGGCAAGCCGCCCGTGCCGAGGCCACGCTCGGCACCGCTGGATCCGCTTCCCGTACCGCCAAGGCCGCCACTGCCGCCACTGCCGCCGGCACCGCCAAGACCGCCACCGAAGCCGCCGCCAAGACCGCCGCCGAAGCCGCCACCCGCGCTGCCACCCGCGCTGCCACCCAGGCCACCGCCGGCTGAGCTTCCGGCGCCGCCGAAGCCACCGACGCCCCCTCCCAGGGAGGATTCGCCCGAGGCGGACAGGAAGGTGGATTGGCCACCCGTCACCGGCGTCGGCGTATCCCCGGCGCCCGGCAAGGCTTGGCTCGGCGGTGCGAGCGGAGGTGCTGGAGGCAGCGGCGGAAGCACCGGCGGGAGCACCGGCGGCAGGGGCACGATCGTGCCGCTCGCCGCACTGGCAACCGCTGTGGCCGTGCCACGCCCGTCTGTGTAGCTGGCCACCACGCGCACCTGCTGACCGATCAGGTCTCCACCCACGGACAGCGTGACGCCGCTGGCGCCCGGAATATTGGTCCAGCCGCCCTGGCCGTCACTCACCTGCCATTGATAGCCCACCTCGCCCAGGCCATCGGGGTCGGCCAGGGTGTTGGAGGCGGTAAGGATCGCTCCAGGCTGCAGGCCGCCGGCAACACTCACCTCGCCGGTCGGCGCGTCGTCCACGTTGGCGACGCTCAGGCCGAAGCGGGTGGCCGCCTCTGCGCCACCTCCGTCGGTGGCGGTCAGGCGGATCTGCAGGACTCCCACGTCACCGTTGCCCGGCGTACCGCTGAAGGTCCGGGTGAGGGGATCGAAGAGCAACCATGCCGGCAGGGGACTGCCGTCGTCCAGGGTGGCCCGGTAGATCAGCGTGTCGCCACCATCCGGATCGATGAAGGTCGCTTCCGGAACGGTAAAGCTGAACGGCACATCCTGGCTGGCAGCCTGGGGTGCCACTTCGCCCCCCACCGTCGGTGCATCATCGTCGCCATGGATGGTGACGGTGAGGACGGCCTCCGCCGTCGCGCCCTGCCCGTCGCTGACCGTGTAGGTAAACACGTCGCTCAGGGTGGCGCCGCCGGCCGTCAGCGCCTTCACCGCCGCGTTGTTGCCATCCAGCACGTAGCGGTAGCTGCCGTCCGCACCGATCAGCAACTGACCATACAGGCCCGTCACAGTGGTCGCGGCGCTCTCGCTGGTGCTACCGCCAGCCACAGGGGCCGGGGTACCCGCAGCGCCGGCCAGAATCGCCGACACCGCCCGGGTATCGCCGGAGTCATGATCGGCATCGTTGCCGAGCACATTGCCCGTCGCATCAGCAGCACCTGCGGTCACTGAGGCGGAGTCGTCCGCAGGCAGCGGCGCATCATTGCGGCCGCTGATCTGGAACACTGCCGCCACGGAGGCCGTGGCGCTGCCGTCGCTCACCTGCACGCTGAAGCTGTCCGTCACGCTGGCCCCGGCCGCCAGGGCCTGGGTGTCGCTGTCGGCGTCGCCCAGGGCGTAAACGACTTGCCCGCTCGCCACTGTGAAGGTGGCCGTGCCGTAGGTGCCGGCCTTGGTGTAGGTGAGGCCGGCGTCCGCCGTGCTCCAGCCGTTGGCCAGCAGCCAGGCGCTGTCCCACTCGGCCGTGCCGTCCAGGTCGCCCTTGCTCAGGCTGATCGTGCTCGATGCGGTGCCCGCCGTGCCGTTGGACACGCCGCCGGCTTCCACCAGGGTGGCGGTCGGCGTGCCGGCCGTCACCGTCGGGGTGTCGTTGCTGCCGCTGATCTGGAACACCGCTGCCACGGAGGCCGTGGCGCTGCCGTCGCTCACCTGCACGCTGAAGCTGTCCGTCACGCTGGCCCCGGCCGCCAGGGCCTGGGTGTCGCTGTCGGCGTCGTCCAGGGCGTAAGCGACTTGCCCACTCGCCACTGTGAAGGTGGCCGTGCCGTAGGTGCCGGCCTTGGTGTAGCTCACACCGCTATCCGCCGTGCTCCAGCCGTTGGCCAGCAGCCAGGCGCTGTCCCACTCGGCCGTGCCGTCCAGGTCGCCCTTGCTCAGGCTGATCGTGCTCGATGCGGTGCCCGCCGTGCCGTTGGACACGCCACCGGCTTCCACCAGGGTGGCAGTCGGCGTGCCGGCCGTCACCGTCGGGGTGTCGTTGCTGCCGCTGATCTGGAACACCGCTGCCACGGAGGCCGTGGCGCTGCCGTCGCTCACCTGCACGCTGAAGCTGTCCGTCACGCTGGCCCCGGCCGCCAGGGCCTGGGTGTCGCTGTCGGCGTCGTCCAGGGCGTAAGCCACCTCGCCGCTCGCCACCGTGAAGGTGGCCGTACCGTAGGTGCCGGCCTTGGTGTAGCTCACACCGCTATCCGCCGTGCTCCAGCCGTTGGCC